>CAIRGJ010000035.1 GCA_903878085.1 uncultured Hyphomicrobiales bacterium
GCACGTCAACCTGCCGCAGCTTCGTGACGATCTCTTCAGCCGTGTGTCTCTTCCTTGGCATTCTTCAGTCCTCCATCAGGCCTTAGCCATACATCAGGGAGGACCACTTCTCAGGGGGCAGACCACCCTTCGTTGAAGGGCCAGCCCCCTCTTCGGCCGTGACGCCAACATCCTTGTCATCAAGGGTTCACCGAATCTTCGTAGCGTCATTAGCTGCCGAATTATCGAGTTCTGTTGTGTATTTGAATCGGCGTTCATCGGCGACATTATCGCGAACGGAAACGCAACAGTGGAATTGGCAAGGTCTGTTCACACGCGGACTGTGTTTGATGTCGATCTGCGCGACCTGGCGCAGATGGTCACAGAGATGGGTGGACTCGCGGAACGGCAAATTACCCAAGGCCTTTCCGCGCTTACCAGCAGAAATGCGAGCCTGGCCCGTCAAGTCATCGGCCGCGATGACGCTCTCGATGCGCTTCAAAACAAGATTGCGGAGAAAGGCATTAGCATAATTGCGCAACGTCAGCCGCTCGCAAACGACTTGCGCGAAATAATTTCCGCGATGCATATTTCCGGCGACCTAGAACGCCTCGGCGACCTTGCTAAAAATATCAGCAAACGCGCAATCGTGATTAGTAGCGATATTCTGCCAAAGTCCATGATTGTCGGGCTTGAGCATATGACTCGCATTGTGCTGAAGCAGGTAAAAATGGCGCTCGATAGCTACGCCAGTCATGACATTGATGAAGCACTGGCGGTGTGGAACGGCGATCGACAGGTAGATGCATTCAACAATGCATTGTTCGACGAGACATTGGACTACATGAGCCGGGATCCACACAGTATCGCGGACTGCATCCAATTTCTATTTTGTGTCAAAAACCTCGAACGGGCTGGCGACCACGCCACCAATATTGCCGAGTCAGTTCACTACATCATTTCCGGTCATCTCCCCCTCGGCGAACGTCCGAAGGAAAATGCCGTCAAACTCAAGTTTAATGCGAGGTAACGACGCGAACCGGAGGCTGAGTAGAATCCCTGGCGCCGGTTTGTGGCTTTTCAGCTTTGGCTGCGGCCGGAGCGGCTTTATTCGATTTGGTTTTCTTCTTTACTGCGGATTTTTGCTTCAATCCGGTACCTGCGGCTGATTTCAGCTTCGCAATCTCTACCTTGAGTTTTTCTAGCTTCTTCAGCTTCTTTTTAAGGGTTTTTATCGTCTTTTCTCTTTTGGACATATCCCCACTCGCCGTTACCGTTGCGCTCTGCCCTAACCGCAGCAGGAACCAGGCTATTGCGTGGTTCACATTGAAGGCTAGTTGATGTTTCCGACTGAAGCCAAACGAGTTTTATGACAAGTTTGTGACATTCTCGATGCCGCCGTGGCTTTGCCCACAAATGTCCCTTGCTTGTCGTTCCAACATATCGACAAATTCAGTAGCATTTAGGTTTGAGGCCATCGTTCTTGTTGAACACCCCAATATTGCACCGCGTGAGCCTATGACGACCTTGCAGCCACGGGCGCCCGAGCAAGAGCGCGAAATCCTGTACTGGCTCGATCTGGCGAAACGAGTCCTGGCCGGCGATATAAGCCCGAACGAGGCGCGGCGAGTTTTAAAAGCGGATCGTTCTCATGCCGGGGCGGCTGGTGTCGAAGACTTGCTGAGGCCGTAACGGCCGACCATATCATACCAGCGCTTTGCGAATCCGTGCGCTGACGAGATCGATAACGATCACGGTAACGACCACGACAATGATCTGCGCGGCTGTTTCAGCGTACTGAAAGCTGCGGATGCTCTCGTACAGGGTCGAGCCGATACCGCCGGCGCCGACGATGCCGAGCGTCGTCGCCGAGCGCACATTCGTCTCCAACCGGTAGAGCGTGAATGAACTCCACATCGGCAGCACTTGGGGGACCACGCCGAAGACGACCTCTTGCACGCGCACAGCGCCGGTGACGCGAATGCCTTCCACCGGCCGTGGGTCGACGGCCTCAACCGCTTCGGAAAAAAGCTTGGCAAAAACGCCTAGATTATGAATGAACAATGCCATGACGCCGGCGAACGGCCCGAGGCCAACCGCCACCACGAACAGCAACGCAAACACGATCTCGTTGATAGCGCGGCAGGCATCCATCAAACGGCGCACGGGTTGCACAATCCATTGTGGACAGACATTGGCCGAGCATAGGATGGAAAATGGCATACCAAAGACGACGGCCAAGGCGGTGCCCCAGATAGCGATCTGGATCGTCACCAGCATGTCGCTGATATAAGAATCCCAGTCGTGAAAATTCGGATGGAGAAAGGCACTGCCGAACTCGGCCATATTGCGCCAGTCGGTGACCAGCGCCGTCACGCGGAACATTTCGGCCGGATTCCAGCTCCAGGCCAGCAGCCCGCCAACGAGCGCCCAACCCAGCCAGCCGCGCATGCGACGCGTCAACGGATACTGCGGAACGGCGAGAATCGGCGCCGGTGGCGCCGGCCGCGTTTCGAGAGGAACGATGGTGTCGGTCATGATCAAGACTGTCTGAAGGGCGCCGGACGGCAATGTCCGGCGCCCTTCAAGAGCATCAGTTGGTCGGCGTATTCGCAGCGTTTGCCGCAAACTCGCCAATCATCTTCTTGAGCTCGGCCTGATTGCCGGATTTGTCAGTCTCCAAGAATACCGCAAGTTGTTTCTTGAACGGAGCGCCTTCCGCCTTCTCGGCGAGATCCTGGAATTTCTTGATGTCAGCCTGCAGCGGGGCGATCGCTGTCGATTTTTCGTCGGCCGACAGTTTATCGTCGGCGTTGATCTTCATGATGGTCTTGTTGGCCTCGAGAATGCGGATCGGCAGCAACTGGTTGTCGTTCGACGGATGGAACGGCGACCAGATCAAGTTGGCCAGAATTTCCTTGGCGGCCTTGATTTCCTCCGGCGTTCCGACCCGGCCGTAGCCCATCAGGAACGAGTAAATCTTCGTCTTTACTGCCGGGTCGAGATCCTTGCGCCACATCAGCGGGTCGAGCGGAATAATCGGCGAGGTCCAAATGATGCGAATCTGTTTGCGGGCGTCCGGCGCCGTCGTTTCGGTGCGCTGAAGATCTTCGCTGTTGTTGGTGGCGGCGGCCACCTGTTTGTGCGCGACCGCCATCGCGTTGGCCTGGTGGCTGGCATTGCGCACGGTCTTGAAGCACGACTTCGGGTCGATGTTCTTGGCCGCGAAGATGTAGGACGTCGGCACCAGGAAACCCGACGTGGAATTCGGATCGCCGATGCCGAAATCGAGCGTCTTATCGCACTTCAGAATATCATCGAGCTTGGTATATGGGCTGTCCGCATTCACGATGATATGGGAGTAATAGCCCGTGTTGCCATCGCGCGATACGACCTGAGCGAACACTTCGGCATTGGAACGATTGGATGCTTCCATTCCCGATTTATTCCCGTACCAGGCAATCTGCACTTTGTTAAAGCGCATCGCCTCGATCACGCCGGCATAATCGCTGGCAAAGAAGCCGTTGATCTTCAACCCGGTCGCCTTTTCCATAGCCGCCAGGAAGGGCTCCCAATTTTTCTTTTGATTGGTGGAAGCTTCCGTCGAGATAACGCCGAAGTTCAATTCAGCCGGGGTCTCGGCGCGGGCAAGCGTTGTCGCGATGCCCGCTGCAACGGCCAAAGCCGCGCCGATCAAGACTAGTTTTCGCATGTCGTCTTCTCCTGTTTGGTCGATAAGTTTCTAGAGACGCATTTCGATAACGGCTGACGTTAAGCTGACAGCCGCTCGATTTCCGAGAATGGCTTATTCGCCAGCGCTGCTGCCGCGACTACCGCGGACGGCCGCACGTAGGCCGGCATCGGCGGCAGACCATAGGCTCCATTCATTGACGTCGGTGCGGCATGCTCTTCAAACGAGGGCAAGAACAACTCCTCGCTTTCCGCGCCGTATATTTGATTGAGAAACGCGGCCGTGAGCGCGCTTGAAGCGCCGTCATAGACGACCTTGCCGGCCCGCAGCGCGATCGTTCGGGAACAATATTTCAGCGCATATTCGACCTGGTGCAGCGAGATAAGAACGGTGAGACCGTCGTTGCGGTTCATATCGGCCAGCAATTCCATTACCCGGCGGGCCGATGCCGGATCGAGCGACGCGATCGGTTCATCGGCAATCAACAGCTCGGCGCCCTGCACCAGCGAACGCGCAATCGCTGCCCGCTGCTGCTGGCCACCGGACAATTCGCTCGCGCGTTTGAGGGCGTGCTCGGCAATGCCGACACGGGCCAAGGCCTGCATCGCTTTGCCCTTATCCTCGGCGCTGAAATGACCGAACGTCCCGCGCAAGATCGGCAATCGTCCGAGCAAACCGAAGCAGACATTGGTCAGCAGCGAAAGCCGCGGCACCAGATTGAATTGCTGAAAGATCACGCCGATCCGGGCGCGCAAGTTGCGATTACTGTTGAGGCGGCCACCGCGCTGGATCGGCTCGCCCATCACCGCGATCCGGCCGGAGCTTTCCTTGCTGCCATTGCGGCCACAGTCGATCGTGATCAGCCCGGCAATGGCGCGGATTAATGTCGACTTGCCCGAACCGGAGGCGCCAATCAGCGCAACCATTTCTCCGCGGGCGAGTGAAATCGTCACGTCGTCGAGCACGGGAACGCCGCGCTGAAATGACTTTGAGATACCCCGGACATCGACCATCGTTTGCATCGACAAGCGGCGCCTCCCTTATGGTCATCACCGCTAACAACCGCCTGTGACAGTCGGATGAATGGCGGCCGCCGCCTGCCCCGTTCTCCACACCGCCTTGGCGCCGGCGCAGCAGCGGTTTCAATAGGAATAGGCGTAGGGACGGTAAGGCGATTGGCCCAGGATCGCCGACCGCATCACGTGAAAGGACCCGGATCTATCGTTTTGCCGTGAAATGACGATCTGGCCGATGCTCAATGACTTCGCTGCTGGCATTTGTTCAAATTTATCGCAAAGAAATCGCAGTGCGTGGGTTCGTTCCGGCAACGCAAGCGAACCGGTCAGCGTCATATGAAACCGAAAATCCTCGAACACATGAGGGTAACCCCATCGATCCAGATTTTCGATTTGCCGAGCGCTTAAGCCCGCCGCCAGCCGCCGTGCCCGCTCCCGCTTGCTCAGCGGCGCACGGAATCGATCGAATTCACGCACACAGGCTTGGGCCAACCGGTCGAGCGATGGACGCGGGCTCTTGGGAACCAAAGCGATGAACGAACCCAGTTCGCGAACCGCCAAATCGCCAACCAAAACAGCCGGCTGGTCCGCGACAAAATCCAGTACGGCCTGCTCAAGAGCCGCTTCATCCGCGCCCTTGGCCAGATAAAACGGCGGCTTCAGCGTCGCGTGAAAGCCGTATTGGCGCGGCTCCCGAACAAACTCGGTCCAAGACGGAACGTCGGCGCCATCCATCACGGCGCACGCCTGGCCCGTATAGCAATCATAGCCAAGCACCGCGGCGCCGAACCGGTAAAGCTCCGTTTCCGCGCCGGGAACGAAATAGATGGCGTAGCGTGGCTTCGGCGTTGAGCTGATCATCGCAAACCGTTCAATGCAGCCGTCCGGCCTCAACCAAATGGACGATATTCCCGCTTGAAATCGTCGCGACCGCCTTGGGCCGCCGCGCATCGCTGGCATCGACCAGGACCAGATCGGCGCGCCGGCCGGGCGCGATGACGCCGCGCTCGTCGAGGCCGGCGGCTTTCGCGGGCCGCTCCGAAACGTAAGTCCACGCTGTTTCCAGCGAAACAACACCGTCGGCCGCAAGCCGGAACGCGGCGAGCAAGGGTGCCGGATAGTAGTAGTCCGATGCCAGGATTGTGCAGAACCCCCGCGCGATCATGTCGGCCGCACAGATCCAGCCGATATGGCTGCCGCCGCGCACCACATTGGGTGCGCCGAGCACGACGTCGTCGCCACTGGCGGTCGCCTCCTGTGCCGTCTCAATGGTGGTCGGGAATTCCGCCAGCCGGCAATCGAGATTGCGAAACCAGCGCCGGCGCTCGGGCGACATATCGTCGTGCGACAGTAACGGCGTGGCGCTCGCTTTTGCCGCGCTGGCAAGCCGCGCAATCGCCTCCGGCACCTCATCGGCCCGGGCTCGCAAACGCTCCACCAGCGACAGAAAATCTTCATTTGAAAGCCCGGCCCGCGCGGCCATCTCCGCCACCTTGCGCGTGCGCGGCGGTGTCTTGTCGCCGGGCATATGATCGTTGAAGCCGAGCATGCCGATACGCCGGTCGCCGAGCCAATCGGCCACCTCGGCTTCCGCGTCCAGGTTGAACGTCTCGTAGCGCAGGTGGCAGCGGGTATCGGCGCCAAGCAGCGGCCGCAATGACTCAATCTCATTCAGCACGGCACGGGCGTTGTCGGCGCCGCGCAGACCGGGTTCCCACGACCATGTAACGCCATGGTACATGGTGGTGATGCCATTGCTCACAGCCTGCCGGTCGCTTTCCAGCAATGCCACATCGATTGGAAACGCGACGCCCGGGCGCGGCATCAGTTGCCGCTCAAAGGCATCGGCGTGGATATCGACAATGCCGGGCAGCACGTACAGCCCGCGCGCATCAAAGCAACGGCCGTTTCCACCGTCCGATCCGACCGCGCCGATCACGCCCTCATCGATTTCGACGTCGGTTTCAACCAAATGGCCGTTCGCGAGAACATTTCCGCCTTGAATGCGCATGGACACCATCACTGCGCCCGGACATTGGCGCCAGCAGCCCGTGGCTGCGGCGGCGCGATATCTTCGGGTTGGTATTTGTCGAGAAACTGTTCCGCGGTCAGTGCACGGAAATCCGGTAAGGCTGATTGCAGCCGTACATGTGGCCAATTCCACCAACCCAAAGCTTGCATGCGTGACGCAATATCGTCGGCAAATCGCTGGCGCAGGACCCGCGCCGGATTGCCCACCGCCACAGCATAGGCCGGGATATCTTTGGTCACGACGCTGCCGGCGCCGATCACCGCACCGGAGCCGATGCGCCGGCCCGGCAACACGATCGCGCCGTGCCCGATCCAGACGTCGTGGCCGATGATGACCCGTTGCGCGCACCGCCAGGCAAAAAACTCGACCTCGTCGCGCTCGCCATCAAAATAGGCACTGGCGCGATAGCTGAAGTGCGACTGGCTCGCCCGGTCCATCGGATGATTGCCCGGATTGATCCGTGTCATCGCGGCAATCGAGGTAAACTTTCCAATCTTGGCGTAGGCGATGTCGCTGTCGTTGACGACATAGGAATAGTCGCCGAACTCCACTTCCAGCAGCTTGGTGCGGGCGCCGACTTCGGTATAGGCGCCCAGCGTCGCCGCAGTGAGTAAGGCGGTCGGATCGACGAGCGGCGTTGTGGATAATTTCGTTGCAGCCATGGCAAAGGGGTCACCGTGAAACGGAATTCAGAGTGACGACATGTTGACGACAGACGGATGACAAACGGCGCGGGACACCGAATGCATTGGGGATTTTATCGCCTCGGAGAGACTCGTCAGCTCTCGACGATCAACGCGACCCGGTCGGCGGCAAAACGCCCGCGCGTGGTCAGGATCGGTTCGTCCGTCGGCGAAACATCCAGACTTTCCACAACCAGGACCGGACGGTGCACCGACAGGCGCAACCGGCCGGCGTCGACGGCGTCGGTGAAAGTCGCGCCGATACGCGTCCATTTTCGCCGGTAGGTGCTAATACCGTAATGCTCCAACATCCGCGTGATCGAGCGGACCCGCCGGAAGATTTTCGCCGCTTCGCAAAAACGCTGGCCGTCGAGCCAAGTGGTGGCGATCGATATCGGCACGCGGTCGGAGGCGCGTACGATTTCGAGCCGCACCACGGCATCGCCCGGCTTTAGTCCAAGCCGGCCGGCGATGTCTTCGCTCGCCGGCTCAAGCCGGTGACCTTGCAGCCGCCCTTCGGCCTCATGGCCTGCGGCCGCGACGATCTCGGAAAAGCGCGTGCGCTGCCCGATCCGGTAATCGAGCTTGTCGGTTTTGACGAAGGTTCCACTGCCGCGCTCGGTCCGCACCAACCCACGCGCGCCGAGTTCCGCGATCGCCCGGCGCACGGTGTGCCGATTGACGCCATAGCGCGCCGCAATTTCCGACTCGGCCGGCAGTCGTTCGCCATTGTCGTATTTGCCGACCAGAATCATCTGCTCGAAATCGTCGGCGATGCAGCGCCACAAAGTGATGCCGCGTACCAGCAGATGATTTTTATTCGATGATCCGCGCGGCGTTCGGGTGAGCATTATAGTGCCGTCATCAAAGCGTCATGGGATGCGATCTATCACTTGTCTATTGAACTAGACAACTTACCGCAAGCCCCATGTCAGTAGCCGACTATCATGTTCGCGACACGGCCATACCGGAGCAAAGCCGTCAGCAGCGGCGCGCGGCGATGGCGGTGATTGCGCAGGCGCAGGCCGACGATATCGCGCACGGGCTCGCTCTGGTTGGCGGCGATATTGCATTCACCGAACTACGGCCGGCCGAAATCGGCCTTGTCATGCTGCGCGGCCGCATTGGCGGAGACGGTGCGCCTTTCAACTTCGGCGAAGCGACAGTCACCCGCGCAGCCGTCCAACTGGCATCGGGCGAAACCGGCTTCGGTTATGTGCTGGGACGTGACCGCAAAAAGGCCGCGCTTGCCGCGCTCTGCGATGCGCTTTGGCAGGCCGACATCTACCGCCAAAGCGTTGAGCAATATGTTCTCGCTCCACTACGCGGCGCACAAGAGGAACGCCGCGCAAGGGCGCGGGCGCAAACGGCAGCAACACGGGTCGATTTTTTCACGATGGTACGTGGCGAGGACGACCGATGACCGCGCTGGCCCTCAATCCGGCGTTTGCCAGTCAGGCGGCGTTCCGCGCGGTGATGGAATGCTTTGCCAGCCCCGGCAAGATCAAGACGCTTGAGGGCGTTGCCGCTCCTGCGCCCCTGGCGCCGGCAACCGCCGCGCTGATCCAGAGCCTGGCGGACTACGAAACCCGGGTCTGGCTTGACCCTGCTTTCGCAGCCGTACCTGCCGTCGGCGAGTGGATTCGCTTTCAAACCGGTGCGCCACTGGTGCGGGAGCCGGGTCTGGCCACTTTCGCACTCATCGCCGATTCCCAAGGCGTACCAGACTTTGCGCAATTCGCGCAGGGAACCGAGGAATATCCCGACCGTTCCGCGACGCTGCTCGTTCAAGTCGAACGTTTCGACGGCCGTCTAATCGATATCGAAGGTCCCGGCATTAAAGACGTAAGCACCTTCGCGGCCGAGCCTTTGCCGGACGATTTCGCGGAGCGTCTGGCCGGAAATCGCGAGATGTTCCCACGCGGTATCGACTTCGTGTTGATCGCAGGCATGCGGATTATGGCGCTGCCGCGCTCGAGTCGCGTCTCTCGGAGGGGATGAGGATGTATGTCGCGGTCAAAGGTGGCGAACGCGCCATTGAAAATGCCCATGCGCTGCTTGCTGACGTGCGGCGCGGCGACCGTTCGGTTCCGGAATTGTCGCTTGCGCAAATCGATAATCAACTGGCACTCGGCGTCGATCGTGTGATGGGAGAAGGCTCGCTCTATGACCGCGAGTTGGCGGCGCTCGCCATTAAACAGGCGCGCGGCGACATGATCGAGGCGATCTTCCTTCTCCGCGCCTATCGTACGACGCTTCCACGTTTCGGTGCTTCCGAACCAATCGAGACCGCGGACATGGATATCCGCCGCCGCATTTCGGCGACCTTCAAGGATTTGCCCGGCGGCCAGGTGCTCGGACCCACGTTCGACTATACCCATCGCCTGCTCGATCACACGTTGACCGGGGACACGGACGTACCGCCACCGATCACGGCGCCGTGCAGCGACGCAACATTTCGTTCGGTCACCGACCTTCTCGCCGCCAGTGGCTTGATCGAAGACGAAACGACGCAAGACGGCGAAATAGGCGATCTCACGCGCGAGCCACTATCGTTTCCAGCCGGCCGCGACTTGCGACTACAGAACCTGGCGCGCGGTGACGAAGGCTTCCTACTCGCACTGGGCTATTCGACCCAACGCGGCTTTGGCCGCACGCATCCTTTCGCCGGAGAGATCCGCTATGGCGAGGTCGAGGTCGAGTTTTTTGCCGAGGACGCCGGATTCGCGGTGCCGCTCGGCACGATTGCCGTGACCGAATGTCAGATGGTCAATCAATTCACCGGCGGTACGACCGAGGCGCCACGATTTACGCGCGGTTACGGCCTCGCCTTCGGACAAAGCGAGCGCAAGTGCATGGCGATGGCGCTGGTGGATCGAGCGCTACGCGCACGCGAGCTGGGCGAGGAAACAGGCAGCCCGGCACAAGACGAGGAATTCGTACTGAGCCATTCCGACAATGTACAAGCGACCGGTTTTGTCGAGCATCTGAAGCTCCCGCATTACGTGGATTTTCAGGCCGAGCTTGGGTTGCTGCGTAAACTACGTGCCGAGTTTAGCCAGCGCGGCACCGGCGATGACAACACGAACGCTCCGATGCAGGACGCTGCCGAATGACCGAGCCCGTCTACAATTTCGCGTATCTCGATGAGCAGACCAAGCGGATGATCCGCCGCGCAATCCTGAAGGCGATCGCCGTTCCCGGCTATCAGGTTCCTTTCGCCAGCCGCGAAATGCCCATGCCTTACGGCTGGGGCACGGGTGGGGTGCAGGTCACGGCGTCGATTCTTGGGCCAGACGACGTACTCAAGGTGATCGACCAGGGCTCCGATGACACTACCAATGCGGTGTCGATCCGCAAGTTCTTCACCAAGACCGCGGGCGTGCGCACCACCACCAGCACTCTGGAGGCGACTGTGATCCAGACCCGCCACCGCGTTCCGGAAACACCGCTCACTGAAAGCCAGGTTCTGGTCTATCAGGTGCCGATCCCCGAACCGCTGCGTTTCCTGGAACCGCGCGAGACCGAAACGCGCCGCATGCATGCGCTGTCGGACTACGGGCTGATGCATGTGAAACTGTACGAAGACATCGCACGGCACGGCCACATCGCAACGACATATGCGTATCCGGTCAAGGTCAATGGCCGTTATGTCATGGACCCCTCGCCGATCCCGAAATTCGATAACCCCAAACTTAACGATTGCCCGGCACTGCAATTGTTCGGCGCCGGTCGCGAAAAGCGCATCTACGCCATTCCACCCTACACGCGCGTGGTGTCGCTCGATTTCGAGGATCATCCCTTCGAGCGATATCGCCATGATGCTATCTGCGAGCTTTGCGCCGCCGCCGACAGCTATCTCGACGAAGTCATCACCGACGATGAAGGCCACCGCATGTTCGTCTGTTCGGACACCGATTATTGCGAGACACGGCGCGTCAAAGACCATGGCGCACCGGCGGTTGGTCTCAAGCTGGAGGTGTCAGCGTGAGCACCATAGAAGCCGAACAACCGCTTCTCGTCGCCGAGGGACTGACCAAATGGTATGGCCGCCAACTCGGCTGCCGCGACGCATCATTCGAGCTCTACGAAGGCGAAGTGATGGCGGTGGTCGGCGAGTCCGGTTCCGGCAAGACCACCCTGCTCCAATTGTTGTCGGCTCAAGTCGAGCCGAGCGCAGGTCGGATTCTCTACCGTCTCCGCGACGGCGCGACCGCCGATTTATGGACAATGAGCGAGCCGATGCGACGGTTTCTGTTCCGTACCGACTGGGGCTATGTGCATCAGGATCCTCAGCTCGGATTGCGCATGGGTGTTTCAGCCGGCGGCAATGTCGGCGAAAGGCTGATGGCGGTGGGTAGCCGCAACTACGGCAACATTCGCAGCGCCGCGGCGGATTGGCTGAGCCGGGTCGAGATTCCGCCAGATCGTATCGACGATACGCCTCGCACTTATTCCGGTGGAATGCGGCAGCGATTGCAGATTGCCCGCAATCTCGTGACCGCACCCCGGCTGATCTTCATGGACGAGCCGACCGGCGGGCTCGACGTCTCGGTCCAAGCGCGTCTGCTCGACCTGCTGCGCCGGATCGTGTCGGAGATGCGCATCGCCGCGATTGTTGTCACACACGATCTGGCTGTCGCACGGCTGTTATCCAATCGAATCATGGTGATGAAGGCTGGCAGAGTGATCGAGTCCGGCCTGACCGATCAGGTGCTGGACGACCCGCACGAACCCTACACCCAGCTACTCGTGTCTTCGATTTTGCCGGCATGAGGTCTGTCATGGTCGCACTCCAACTCTCAAGCGTCACCAAAACTTTCATCATGCATTTGCAAGGTGGCGTGTGCTTGCCAGTGTTGCACGGCGTAAGTTTTAGCGTCGAGCCGGGACAGTGCGTCGCACTGACCGGCCCGTCCGGCGCCGGCAAATCGTCGATCCTAAAGCTAATCTACGGCAACTATCGCTGCGACCAAGGACAGATTTTGGTTCGGCAAGGCGATGATGTCGTCGATATGGCGAGCGCGCTGCCCCGAAGAATTCTCAGCGTACGGCAGCGCTCGCTCGGTTATGTCACGCAGTTCCTGCGCGCGGTGCCGCGGGTGTCGGCGCTTGACACTGTCGCCGAGCCATTGGTCATGAAAGCGGTGCCGCGTGAGGCCGCCACCGAGCGCGCTGCCGCGATGCTGCGGCGCTTCAATGTGCCGGAGCGGCTGTGGAGCCTGCCGCCAGCGACGTTTTCCGGCGGCGAACAGCAGCGTATCAACCTCGCGCGGGGGCTGCTGCCGGAGCATCCAATTCTCTTGCTCGACGAGCCGACCGCTTCGCTCGATGCCAACAACCGTGCGGCTGTCATCGACATCATTCGCGAACGCAAGCAACAGGGCGCCGCCATCGTCGCCATCGTGCACGACGATGACGTGCGCGCGGCAATCGCAGACATAAATGTCGATGTTACCTATTTCGCGAGTGCCGCGTGAACACTATGTCAAAAACCCCGACCGTCGTTCTTGAAAATGCCCGGATCGTGCTGTCCGACCACGTGATCGAGCGCGGTTATGTCGCCGTCGATAACGGGGTCTTAGTCGAAGTTGGCGAAGGAGCGGCGCCGGAGCGCGGCCTGGACTTAGACGGCGACCTGCTGTTGCCCGGTTTGGTGGAGCTTCACACCGATCATCTTGAGGCGCACTGCATGCCACGGCCGAAGGTCTATTGGGACACAGCCTCTGCCGTCATTTCGTACGACGCCCAGATTGCTACCAGCGGGATCACGACCGTGCTCGACTCGTTGCGCATCTGGCGCGACGAGATCGCCGAAGATGCCGGCGCGCACGCCAACAAATTTGCCGAAGAGATCGATGAGGTGCGTCGCGCCGGATTGCTCCGCGTCAGCCACTTCCTCCATTTGCGTTGTGAAGTACCGACCCCAGGCGTGGTCGACGATGCTTTGGCATTGATTGACCGCCCCGAAGTTCGCCTCGTCTCATTGATGAACCACACGCCGGGGCAACGCCAGTTTCGCGATCCGGTTAAGCTGCGTGATTACTATCGCGGTAAAAGCGGCGGCATGAGCGATGCGGAACTCGACGACTTATTTGCGCGTCGCGTCGATAATCAAGCGAAGTACGCGGCGGAAAATTATGAAGGCCTGATCAGTCTCGCAAAACGGCATCAGACGCCGCTGGCAAGCCATGACGACACCACGGCCGAACACGTCCAGGATGCAATTCGCGATTGCGTTGCGGTTGCTGAGTTTCCGACAACGATGGAGGCCGCCGAAGCCCTGCACGGCGCCGGCATCAAGGTCATGATGGGCGCGCCAAATCTTGTCCGTGGCGGCTCCCATTCCGGCAACATCGCCACGGCACAGCTCGCCGCCGCCGGCGTCCTTGACGTCATGTCGTCAGATTACGTTCCCTCAAGCCTGCTAATCGCCGCGCTTCGCTTGGCGGAAGAGGCCAATAACTTTGATCTACCGGCGGCCATTCGCACCGTCAGCAAGACGCCGGCCGATGTCATTGACCTTAACGATCGAGGCGAAATAGCCGTCGGCAAACGCGCTGATCTCATTCAGGTTCGCCAGTCCCGAAGTGCGGTCGCAGTGCGATCTGTCTGGTGTGCCGGGCTCCGCGTCGCATAATGCCGGCGCTCACTATAACCCCGCCGACTGTGCCGGGGCCGATTGGGCCTGGGCGGCTCATATTGGTGGTAGGACCGAGCGGCGCCGGCAAGGATACTCTGATCGCAAGGGTGAAGGCGGCTTGCGCACAAGCGCCTTCAATCGTCTTCCCTCGCCGGGTAGTCACCCGACCGGCGAGCGCGGCTGAAGATCACGACAGTCTGGAAGACGCCGCCTTCGATCATGCCGCGAAAAATGGCGACTTTGCATTCTGGTGGCAGGCGCATGCTCTCAAATATGGAATTCCGCGGACCGTCGATGACGATGTTCGTGCCGGCCACACCGTTGTGTGCAATGTATCGCGGTCAATCATTGGCGCGGTGCGGGTGCGATACGCCAGGGTAGAAGCCATCTTGGTCACGGCACCTACCGAAATCCTGGCGGCGCGCCTAGCGGGCCGCTCACGCAGCACCGACGGCTCCTTAGAGGAGCGGATCAAGCGGAATGACGCATTCGCAGATTTTCGGGCCGATCTCGTGATCGAAAATTCCGGCGCGCCGGCCGCTGCCGTGCGGCAATTGCTTGATATGATCATTGCGCGGCCCACGCTGCGCGCTACCTGATGGATGGACTATCGACGTTAATGGAAAAACGCATACCACCGGGCTCTGGCCTTGACCGCGCTGCGAACACTATCGGCTTATTCGTTCAGGCACGACAACGAGCAGAACTGCATGCCGGTGCGGCGACGGCGGATAAGGCCAAACGGCTCGCCGCATTGTGCGCACCGCTTGCGAATGGATGCATAGCGATTGGTGACGGTCGGCTGATTTGTGAAGAACTCGTCCCTGTCCCGCGCGGATTGGGCCTTTTGCTTTTCGTTCATGGGGGATTCTCGCTTGCACTTGTGTCAGCTAACGGGCCAACGTGACGTTGATATGAAGCTTTGCACCACGACATCGGCTGTCCGCGGCAGTTGCCGTTTTGCGCCAGCGCAAAGAACGAGAAAACTCCGCGTGTCGCGAGTGTCATCGAAATGCAATGTAATCATGCGCCAGTCTACCCCACGCCACATCCACGACGCTTCCGGGAGACGGGACGATGAAAAAACTATTGGGGTTACTCGTGCTCGCGCTCTTGACGACGGCCCTCCGCACACCTGCGCAGGCCGCCGACGTCATCTGCTATAATTGCCCGCCGCAATGGGCCGACTGGGCATCGATGCTCAAGGCGGTCAAAGCCGACCTTGGCTACGAAGTTCCTTTCGATAACAAAAATTCCGGCCAGACCTTGTCGCAACTTCTTGCCGAGAAAGGCAATCCGGTCGCCGACATCGCCTATTGGGGCGTGAACTTCGGCATGAAAGCGAAGACGCTCGATGTGATCGAGCCGTACAAGCCGAAAGGCTACGATGAAGTACCGGCTGGCCTGAAGGATCCGGGTGGCGAGTGGACCACGATTCACTCCGGCACCCTCGGCCTGTTCATCAACAAGGACGCGCTTGGTGGTAAGGCCGTGCCGGCCTGCTGGAAGGACCTACTTAAGCCGGACTACAAAGGCATGGTCGGCTATCTCGATCCATCCTCGGCCGCGGTGGGCTATGTTGGCGCGGTTGCCGTAAATATCGGGCTCGGCGGCAGCGACACTGACTTCTCGCCCGCCGTCAATTTCTTCAAGGCGCTCCAGAAGAACGAAGCGATCGTCCCGAAGCAGACCTCCTATGCGCGCGTGGTGTCGGGCGAAATCCCAATCTTGTTCGATTACGATTTCAACGCCTATCGTGCCAAATATACCGAGAAGGGAAATTTTGAATTCGTCATCCCGTGCGAAGGCTCGGTCGTGTTCCCCTATGTCGTGAGTCTGGTGAAGAATGCGCCCGACAAGGACAAGGCCAAGAAGGTGCTTGACTATCTGCTGTCGGACAAAGGCCAGGCGATCTGGACCAACGCCTATCTGCGCCCGGCCAGGCCGATTGAGCTGCCAGCGGCCGTGAAAGCCAAATTCCTGCCGGACAGCGACTATGCGCGCGCCAAGAGCGTGGACTGGGCGAAAATGGAAGCGGTGCAAAAGGGCTTTACCGACCGCTACCTGGCTGAAGTGCGATGATGCATCATGGTGCTCCGGCTCACCGGAGCACCATCCCGCATGCCATTTAACACATTTATTCGCCTGTGCCTGCTGCCGCTTGCGATGGTGGTGGTCGCGTTCTTCCTGCTGCCGATGGTGCGTCTGGTCATCGTCGGTGGCAGCGGCGACCTGGGCGTCGGCGCCTACGCGGCCATTCTGTTCGAGCCGCGGTTTCGCGCAACTTTGATCAACACGGTGATGCTGGCGGTGGCCACCACGGCCTCCTCGCTGTTGATCGCCACCGTTGCTGGCCTATTCCTACAGCGCCATCGCTTCCCAGGCCGTGCTTTGCTGGTCGCGATGCTGACTTTTCCGCTGGCGTTCCCAGGTGTCGTAGTCGGCTTCATGATCATTTTGCTTGCGGGCCGGCAGGGTCTTATTGGTAGTATTACGCTGCCGCTGTTCGGCGAGAAGTGGGTATTTGCCTACTCGATCCAAGGGCTGTTTCTCGGCTACCTGTATTTCTCAATCCCGCGTGTGATTTTGACGATCATGGCCGCGGTGGAGAAACTTGACCTTAGTCTTGAGGAAGCGGCGCGCGCGCTTGGCGCTGGTCCCTGGGCGGTCCATCGTGATGTTATTCTGCCAGCACTGCGACCGGCCTTCGTCGCCTCCGGTGCGATCGCCTTTGCGACCGCAATGGGCGCCTTCGGCACCGCCTTCACGCTTGCCACCAATATTAACGTTCTGCCGATGCTGATCTACACTGAGTTCACATTGTCGGCGAATATCGCCATGGCAGCGGCGTTATCAGTCGGACTCGGCTTGGTGGCTTGGGCCGCGCTTGCGTTGGCGCGTTCGTTCAGCGGCGGCACGGTGGCGGCGGCCGGATGATAAGTATCCGTGACCGCTTGATCTTTACGGGCCAGCTTCTTTTTACGCTGCTGGTAGCGGCCTTTCTGATTGTCCCCGCTATCCTGTCCATGCTGGCCGGTGTGACCGTCAACTATTTCCAAGGCATTCGCTCAGGCGTCACGCTGCAATGGGTGATACAGGTGTGGGAACTCTATGCCGACACCATCGCCAGATCCTTCGTGATTGCGCTGTCGGCACTCACCGTAACGCTAATTGTCGGCATACCCGCCGCTTATGCTCTGCATGTACGCGGTGGCAGGTTGTCGCGCGTGGTGGAGGAAATCATCACACTGCCCCTCGCGGTTCCCGGCCTCGCCATCGCGCTGGGGCTGCTGCTGACATATGGCGGATTCAGCGATTTTCGTCGTTCGTGGCTGTTTATTCTTGCCGGCCACGTGGTCTTCACCTTGCCGTTCATGGTGCGCTCGGTGATGGCGGTGTTCGCTGCGATCGACGTCAAGACACTCGATGAAAGCGCATCCTCGCTCGGCGCCTCACCCTGGCGGCGTTTCCTTGACGTGATCGTGCCGAACGCCAGGCCCGGCATCCTGGCCGGATCGCTGATGGTGGTGACGCTGTCGCTGGGTGAATTCAATCTCACCTGGATGCTGCACACGCCGCTGACCAAGACGCTGCCAGTGGGGCTTGCCGACAGTTATGCGTCCATGCGGCTCGAGGTCGCCTCGGCCTATACGCTGGTGTTCTTCGTAATGATCATCCCCCTCCTGGTGGCGATGCAGATATTCGCCGATCACAAAAGGCGCCAGGGAGCCGGGCGATGACCGGGGGGCAAGGCGTCACGTTACGCGTCGAAGCCTGCGGCAAGACGTTTCCCGATGGCACCCGCGCGCTGGAACCGATCACCCTCGATGTCGCGCGCGGCGAAACCTTGGTGTTCCTGGGGCCGTCCGGCTGCGGCAAGACCACAATGTTGCGCATCATCGCCGGCCTCGAACGGCCAGATGTCGGCGGGCGCATTTTGTTCAATGAGGTGGATGTCACCGGCATTCCGATAGAGCGGCGCAATGTCGGTATGGTGTTCCAATCTTATGCCCTGTTTCCCAATATGAACGTCGCCGAGAATATCGGCTACGGACTAAAGATTCGCGGGATCGGCAAAGCGGAACGCGAGGCACGCGTTGCCGAACTCGTGGCGCTGACGGGTATTGAAGGACTGGTGCACCGCCGCGTCGATCAGTTGTCCGGCGGACAACGCCAGCGCGTGGCCTTGGCGCGCGCAGTGGCGGCGCGGCCAAGCGTATTGTTGCTTGACGAACCGCTGACTGCCCTCGATGCCGCCTTGCGCGAAAGATTGCGTGTCGAACTCGACCGGCTCCTGCGCACGCTCGGAATTACGACTATCTACGTCACCCATGATCAAACTGAGGCCATGATGCTGGGTGATCGCATCGTCGTCATGCGCAAGGGAGCGATTGCCCAAATCGGCACGGCGCGCGACATCTATTTTTCACCGGCAAGCCGTTTTGTCGCAGAATTTATCGGCGCGACGAATATCGTGGAGGCAGAGTGTCACGATGGAATGCTGGCTTTGCCCGGCGGACGATTGCCGATCCAAAACGGTGCGAGCGGCGCCGTTGTCGTGATGATCCGCCCGGAATCGATAGATATCATCTCGACCGAGGGCGCCGTCCTGTCGGGCCGCGTCGGCGACGTGAGCTTCATCGGCGACCGGCAAAGGTTGACCGTTAGCGGCGCGGCCCATAAGCCGCTTCTGGTGGACGCTCCGAATTCGCTTGGCATCAAAGCCGGAGATATCGTCGGGCTATCGGTCAAACCGGAAGCTATTCGATTGCTGGCAGGGGATTGATTTTGGCGTCGCGCCCGATGCTCATCGCGCAAATTACCGACCTCCATATCAAACGCCGGGGTGCGTTTGCTTATGGCAAGGTCGACACCGCGGCGGCGCTGGCGCAGTGCGTCAAGGAGCTGAATCGGTTTTCGCCGCGGCTTGATCTGGTGGTCATTTCAGGCGACCTCGCCGATACACCGACGAAAGAAGAATACGACCATTTAAGGGCTCTACTCGCGCTGCTTGAAATTCCCTGCGCCGCGATCCCGGGTAATCACGACGATCGCGCGTTAATGCGCGCGGCCCTGCCCGATCAGCCTTACGCGCAGACGACTGGTGCGCTCAATCTGGTTCACAGGATTGGTGGCCTCGACATCCTGCTGATTGATTCAAGCGTGCCAGGCAAATCGCATGGAGAGCTCGACGCCGAAACCCTGGTGTGGCTAGACGCCGCGCTGGCCGCGTCGGCAACGCGACCGGCTCTGTTATTCCTGCATCATCCGCCGTTCATCTCCGGGATAGGCCACATGGATGTGCAGAATCTCCGCAATGCCGACGCTTTCGCCGCGCTACTGCACCGGCACAGAAGAGCGCGGCTGGTTGCGGCCGGCCACGTCCATCGCGCCATACTGACATCATTCGCTGGCGTCGTGGCCACCATCTGCCCGGTGCCAAACCATGCGGTTGCGCTAGATTTGGAAGGGCGGTTACCGCCATCGTTCAAGCTCGAGCCGCCGGCCTTTCATCTGCATGCGTGGCTCGACGGCGGCGAATTCGGTCACGTCGTCACTCACCACGTGCCTGTGGGTGACTTTTCCGGGCCGCATCCTTTCTTCGCTAGCGACGGCCGGCTTCTCTAACGACCGCTCGGCCCGTCCCTTGCGATCGGAAAAGTTACGCGACTTTGCAGCGCCAGTGCTCGACTTCGGCCAGTTCGGTGTCGGCACGTTCGACGATGACGTCGCAACGACCGAGATGGATAGCACCGGCCTCGCCGTCGATAGAAAGCCAATCGCCCTCATTGATGGTCGCCCCGGCAATTTGCGCGCGGTGAGCGGCGACATCGATCGAGAGCGCCGCGCAACCTACTACACAAGGCTTGCCCATCTGCCGCGCCACCAGCGCGGCATGGGCAGTGCGGCCGCCCGCGGCGGTGACAATGCCGGCGGACACGGCAAAGCCTGAGACATCGGCGGTACTAGTGTCGGGGCGGACCAGAATAACGGGGTCGTCACCAGCCGCGAGCCGGGCGGCGCTCTCGGAATTAAAGGCGGCGCGGCCGACAGCGATGCCGGCTGAGGCGCCGGTACCGCACGCGATCGGCACCAGCACACCGGTAAGGCGCCTACGCGCAAGCTTGTCCATTTCGAGGCCTTGCAGACGTTGCAATCCTTCCGCCGGCACGATCAATCCTTCGCGCACAAGATCGATGGCGATGCGCAAGGCGGCGAGCGGCGTCCGCTTGGCCGCCCGTGTTTGCAGAATCCACAACTTGCCGTCCTCGATGGTGAATTCGACGTCCTGCACATCGGCAAAATCATGTTCGAGCCGCACCAATGTCTCGCGCAACTGCTGCGCCACCGAAGGCAACGCCTGCTCGATAGCCGCCTCCGTCTCAGGCGTACGATCGCCTGAGACGACGTCCTCACCTTGCGCGCCGAACAACACGTCGATCACCGGACGCGCGACGCCGGTCGAGGGGTCCCGCGAGAAGGCAACGCCGGCGCCCGACTGGCGACTGCGGTTACCGTAGACCATGACCTGTACGGTGACCGCGGTGCCTTGCAAATCGCCGAAATTCTGGAGCCGACGATAAGTGCAAGCGCGCGGGCTCATCCAAGAGCGGTAGACGGCATGCGCCGCCGTTTCGAGCTGCTCGAACGGACGGTCGGGGATGGCGCAGTCCTCGTCGTCAATGATCTGCATGTAGCCTGCGGCCAATCGCTCCAGCGCCTCGCTGTCGAGCGCATATTCGGCGCCGGCTGCTTCCGAAGTGATCAGTGCCGCGAGCGCGTCGGCGAACGGCGCGGGATTGAGGCCAAGCACAACACAGGCGTAGCTTTCCAAGAAGCGTCGCCGGCAATCCCAGGCAAAGCGCGGATGGCCGCTGGTGCGCACCAGACCATGCACCGCCTCTGCCGTGCAGCCGACATCGAGTACCGTATCGAGCATGCCGGGCATCGAGCGCGCGGCGCCCGAGCGTACCGAAACCAGCAGCGGATTGCGCCGATTGCCGAACTTCCGCCCCGTGGCATTTTCGAGGAACCCGATGCCTTCGCACAGTCCTGCGGCGAGTTGCTGCCGCGCGCTAACATCGCCGGAAGCGATAGCCGTGCAGAGGCTGACCGGCAACACGAAGGCTGGCGGCACCGGCAGGCCAAGGGCGGCCATCCGCGCGAGATTGGCCGCCTTGCCGCCGATCACGTCGGCGGAGAGCCGTTCGGTCGAGCCTGCACCGATAAGCACGATCTGCATAAGGAGTATCCCCGATTATTTGGACAGATCGGCCAGCACGCGCGCGCGCAAGAGATGGCCGAAACCAGCGAGCCGGTCGGTCGACCGCTCGACCGCACGGGCGAGTTCGAGCACCGACAATCCGGTCTTCAGATCGAAGTCGCCCCGCAGCACGATAGCTGTGATCGCGCGCTCGGCGTCGTCGCCCCGATGCTCGGCTTCAATGAGGCGGGCAACGGCGGCGAGTGCGTCCTCGGAATCGATGCGCTGTCCTTCCGGCACATCGGTGGCAGCGGCGGCGCCCTGGGCTGCGGCCTCGGAGCCTGAGAGCGCGGCGGCGCAAAGTGCAGCAAGCGGCGCGAGCAACTCCTTGTCGATCTCGCCGGGGACGAGCGAGCTGATGAAGGCTGCCTGCTCGAACTCGTCGATCGCCTGCTCAATCTGGTTCACCAGCCGCTCGATCGACGGGTCGGCGTCGAAACGCTCGATCTCGTTGCGTGCGTCGATGGCGATCTTGTCGGCCTTCTCCTCGATGCGGCGAGCTTGCGCCGCCAGCGTGGCGCAATCGAATGGACGGCCGGCCTGTTGCGCGGCGATGAATTGAACAAGCCCGGCGGCAATCTCGCGAGCCAACCCGGCCTGCCGGACGACGATGGCAAGCAGCATTCCGTCGAGCCGTTGCAGATGCCGCACCAGCTCGGCCTCGATGCGGTCGCGGGCGAGCCGTACCGAGCCGCCTTCGAGGAGCGCTTCGGCGGATACGCGCAATACTGTCTTGAGAAAGTCGACCGATGCTTCTCGGCCGAGCGCGCGGTCGAGCCGCTCGCCGAATCCGATGCGGGCTGGCGTCGCATGATGGACGGCAGAGGCAACCAGTTCGCTTCCACCGAGTTCGAGGAAGCCACGATGGCCGAAGTGATGGCGCGCCGCCCAGTCGAGAATGGCGACAGCGTCGCCCTTGGATACCCAGTTGCGCAGCACCTTGCGCGCCTTGTTCCAGTCGATGAGGAAAACGAACGAGGCGCCGAGCGTTTCAAGAAAGGCATTGCGCGCCTTGTCATCGGCGCCGGCGAAGCGCCCCGTCACGAGATAGAAAACGCCGTCGTCACCGAGACCCTCCACGTTCTTGCGGTCAAGCCCGCTCCACTGTACGGCACAATCGCGAAACAACTCGGTGAAGAACCGAGTGCGCGGCAGATGAACGTCGGTATAAGTGACAGTCACCGTGCCGCCTTCAACGGCGATCACCACCACATGGGCATCAGTCTCGCCGATGTCGTTCTGGATGATGAGGCGTGCGCCGGCACGCGTGGCGGTTGTCGCAAGGCCGGGATGATCGAACTTCAATTGGCGGGTCGAATCGACGCCCCGCATGAAGGCTTCGACCGCTGGCCTGTCCTGCGGCGCAAGTCCGTAGGCATGAGCGCCGGCGAGTACTTCTTCGGCGTGGGCCGTGGCCAGACGATTAAGCGCCTTGTGTAGGTCCATCACCAAGCGGTGCAAACTGGTACCGTTGCCGCCGGCAACGCCGGTGAGACGGGCAATGTGCGACAGATTGAGCGTGTCGTCGGCCTGTGACGGTGCGGTGTCCCTGAGATCCGACAGGCGCTGCTGCGCGGCGTCACCATCAGCCGCGTCGCCGGCCTTCACCGAGCGGACCATGGTTTCGACGTCCTCCCAGATCGCGGCTTCCAGCTTACCAAGGCCGGCCGAGCCGATACGCTCGCGAGTGACTAATCCAGCACCGTTGACCAAAGCCTCCATGGCCAAAGGGTCGATGCCAGCGGCACGGCACTCTTCGCGCAGGTCGAAGCGGACGCCATGTGGAAGGTGCGCATGTCGCGCCGCCGCCTGCAATACGCTCAGCCGCGTCTTAACCCGGTCATTGGCCGCAAGCCCTTCGGCGATAAGCGAGGGCAGCAAAATTTCGGTCTGGCCGAGTTGCTCAATTATTTGAGATTTCATGTAGCCACCTGCGTACCCGGCGGCAGTTGGGCATGATTGTGTGACGCTAGTATTGAGCTAGGTCATTCATCTAGCTGTCATAAAACGAATGCGCTTCACCTCGCCACCGGCATCCGGATCAAGCGGCAAATGCAGATGTCTTCGCGCTCGAATTCATTGAGTTGCTCTTCGAGATGGATATCAACGCCTAAGTCCGCTTCGGGCCATTCAGCAACGTCACAGCAGGCCTCGTCACTTTCGGATTAACCCTGAGAGCTGACATTCGCGTTTGCTATTGGCACGGTAGCTTTGGATCGTTATGGGGCACGGCGAGATATCCGTGTCACTTATTCTTTTCTTCCAATAGCGGCCCAAGCCCTCAGCCTGCCGCGGTCTCGCAAAAAGCTGCCCAAGCCTCCATCAGTTGACGCCGCTTCTCTAGAGCATCGCCACGGCGATAGGCGCGCTCGGTCGCATCACCGACCACATGCGCCAGGGCTGCTTCAGCCACCTCGCGGGGATATGTCGATAACTCACCGAACCATTCTCGGAACGACGAGCGGAAACCATGGACGGTTACGTCCAGGTTCAAGCGCCGCAGCAGCATATCCATGGCCATGCTAGAGAGAGGCCGTCCTCTTTTCGTCGATGGAAAGAGATAGTCGTCGGGCTCGCAGCCGAATTCAGCCATTTCCGTGAGAATGCTGAGCGTGCGGGGCGAAAGTGGCACCCGGTGTTCACGTCCACCTTTCATACGCGCCGCGGGCACCGTCCAAACCTTTGACTTAGCGTCAATTTCCCGCCAGGTGGCTCCTAGTGCCTCACCAGTACGCGCAGCCGTGAGAATCACGAACTCGAATGACCGCGCCGCCATGGCGTTGCGCGCCCGCAGTTGGCTCACGAAAGCAGGTACCTCCGTGAAGGGCATAGCCGCATGGTGGCCACGTTGCAGTTTCTGCCGCCGCGGTAGCAAAAGGGCGAGATGGCCACGCCATGCCGCCGGGTTCTCGCCGCTTCGATGCCCCTGCGCCTTCGCGGAATCAAGTACTCGCTCCAGACGGCCCCTTAATCTTGACGCGGTCTCGTTCTTTGACTGCCAGATCGGTCGCAGTACCCCCAAAATGTCTTCGGTTACGATCTCGTCGATTGCTTTGCCGCGCAAAGGTGCGGCGTAGACCTCAAGGGTCATCCGCCATTGCTCGATGTGTTTGGCATTACGAAATTGTGGAGCCATCGCTGCAATAAAGGCGTCCGCGACCTCACCAAACGTGGGGATTGCGACTTTCGCTCGTCCACGCTCCATAACTGGATCGAGGCCGTCAGCGACCTGCTTTCGGGCAGTGGCGGCTTTTTCACGCACCTCGGCTAGCGAGACGTCGCGTCCTGCGCCCAAGCCCATTTCTCGGAGCTTGCCATGGCGGCGGTAGAGGAAAATCCAACGGCGGCGGCCGTCCTTTGAAATGGACAGGTAGAGACCGCCGCCATCCCCGTGACGGCGTGGCTCTTTAAGCGTCGCAACCGTTCGCGCAGTGAGTTTGTGCAACGCTCTTGCCAATTTTTCCCCTCACCGGCCCTAATATCGGCCCTAACATTTGACGCGGATTGGAGGGTATTCCAGTGGATGCCAGCGGACAAGTGCAGTGCATAAATCTATATCGTACAGGGTGTTATTGGATGTCGTCGGATTTTCCGGGATGATAGTTAGACGGACACCTCTTCCGCCAACCACAGCGCAGACGGCCCTACAGCCGGTTTGCCGCGCGGCGTTGTTCGTAGGCCTGCAGATTGCTGAATACGAAGCGGTGCAGGGTCGGCTCAATGCCATGCGCGAGTGCGCGATCGAGCATGTCGCCGACGATGTGGTCGGCCTCGATCGGTCCGTGGCGCTCGATGTCGCGCAGCATCGAGGCGGCGTTGGTCGACGTCACCGACGAAACATAGTGCCGGAACTCGTCCATGAATTTGGCCGACGGCGGATAGCCCTCGGCCGTGGCAATCGCGGCGTTGCGCTCGAAGAAACCGATCATCAAACTGATGCCGTCGCGCGTGCGCGCGATCTCACCGATATTGGCTCGCATCGCGGCGGTCATGCCGGAAGCGGTCGCGAGATGGACAACCTTCTCCCACATCATCTGCATGACGTCGGGCGTCGCCGTGGCGACGACGGCGGTGGTCTTGTCGAACGCCGCCTTCAGCGCCATCACGCGCGGACTCATGGCGCCATCCTGCTCACCGAAGGTGATATAGCGCCAGTCGTTGAGATGCTTGATCGTGCCGTCCGGCGCCAGGGTCGCGGCGATCTTGGCAACGCCGCCGAGGACGTTGCCGCGGCCGAATTTTTCGTTCAGCAGATCGACGTGCCGGATGCCGTTCAGCAGTGGCACGATGCCGGTGTTCGGCCCGATAGCGGGCGCGATGGCGTCGATCGCGGCCGTCAGATCGTAAGCTTTGCACGTCAGCAGGATGATATCGAACGCGCCTGCAAGCTCCGACGCGGTGATCGCCGTTACCGGGCCTGAGAAATTGCCGAGCGCGCTTTCGATGCGCAGGCCGTGCTCGATGAGATTCTTCTGGCGCTGCTCGCGCACCAGAAAAGTGACATCAGCGCCACCTTCCGCCAGCCGCCCCGCGAAATATCCGCCAACCGCGCCCGCACCCAGACAAAGAATACGCATCAAGCCCTCGATAGAATAATTGGGTTGTGGCGGCTGAGATTGTTTGGCGCGACCAAGATGCCGCGACGGGCATCAATCCCACGGCAACTCGAACGGCAGCAGCGGTCCGCCGGAGGTGCGGCATTCGCGTTGGCAATAGCGGTCGCATTTGTCGGCGAGCTTGAGGCATTGGCCCTGCGCGTCGCGTTCAAGGCATGCGGTCTGGTCCCAGGCGCAATAGGATCCGCATTCGCTCCAGCAGGCCCCCGACGCCCAGACCGACTGCGCCCGCTCGCTGCGCGGGAACGGCAAGACGTCCCGCTGAGCGGTCACGCGCCAGCCGCTTGCCGGCGTCGGTCCGATATCGGCAGCGCCGACAGGGCCGGCTAAAGCCGCCAACAGCAAAGCCATCAAAACGATCACTGGTTTCATGCGACCCGCCTTTTACCCAGGATAGCGCCGCCTTGTGCCGGGGCCAATCGCCGATTAGGACCTTCGAACAGGTTTGGCTTTGAGGGATTTTTCGTCGCATCCGGCGGGTGGCTGGGACGATAGAATCGTGACAAATTCCGGGCAATCCGTCGCGAAAGGATTGGCGGGGCGAAGCATGCGCGCGTTAGGGAGCAACCGATGAGCAGCCTCGCCGACACCCCGAAAACCGATCCCGAACAGCGCTTCGGCACCGAAGGCATCAAGCCACTGGCGCGGCCGAGCCGCCTCACCCGCATCTTCATGAGCTTGGTCGCCTTCGTCGAGCGGCTCAACGTGTCGTTCAGCAAGGTCGGCAATCCCCCGGTTTACGACAACGCGGTGTTTCCCTGGACCAAGGAGATCGAGCGCGAATGGCGCACGATCCGCGCCGAACTCGATCGCGTGCTGGTGCGCCAGGCCGATCTGCCCGGCTTCCACGAGATTTCGTCCGACGTCGCCACCATCAGCCAGGATCGCGGCTGGAAGACCTTCCTTTTGTCCGGCTACGGCTTCAAGTCCGACGCCAATATCAAATTGTGCCCGCAGACCTGGCGCGTGTGCCAGAAAATCCCCGGCCTGATCACGGTGATGTTCTCGATCCTGGAGCCGGGCAAGCATCTGCCGGCGCATCGTGGGCCTTACAACGGCGTGTTGCGGCTGCATCTCGGGCTCATAGTTCCCGAACCCCGTGAACAGCTCGGCATCCGCGTCGATACCCAGCTCTATCGCTGGAAGGAAGGCGAAGCCGTCATTTTCGACGACGCCTACGAGCACGAGGCCTGGAACAAGACCCCGCACACCCGCGTGGTATTGTTCATTGATTTCCGGAAACCGCTGCGTTTCCCGGCCAATTTCCTCAACTGGCTGCTGCTGAATCTGGCGGTATTCACCCCCTTTATCCGTGAGGGCGCCGATAACCACAAAGCCTGGGAAAAGAAGTTCTACGAGGAAGCCGAGGCGCTGCGCAATCGCTAGGGGCGTGGCCTTGCTATCGCCCCAGATCGCAGTTAGCTCCATGCCGCATGCGGGTTCCCGACCAAAAAACCGACGATAAAACCGCCCCCAAAGTGAGCTTCGTCTCGCTCGGCTGCCCCAAGGCGCTGGTCGATTCAGAGCGCATCATCACGCGGCTGCGCGCCGAGGGCTATGAGCTGTCGCGCGAGCACGCCGGCTCGGACCTGGTCATCGTCAATACCTGCGGCTTTCTCGACAGCGCCAAGGCGGAGTCGCTTAGCGCCATCGGCAATGCGCTGAAGGAAAACGGCAAGGTCATCGTCACCGGCTGCATGGGCGCGGAGCCCGAGAACATCACCGCCGCCTACCCCGACGTGTTCGCCATCACCGGCCCGCAGCAATACGAGAGCGTGCTGGAGGCCGTGCACCGCGCCGCGCCGCCGCGCCACGACCCGTTCCTCGATCTGGTGCCGCCGGAAGGCATCAAGCTGACGCCGCGGCATTACGCCTATCTCAAGATTTCCGAAGGCTGCAACAACCGCTGCACCTTCTGCATTATTCCGAAGCTGCGTGGCGATCTGGTGTCGCGCCCGGCCGGCGATGTGCTGCGCGAAGCCGAGAAACTGGCCGCCGCCGGCGTCAAGGAATTGCTGGTGATCTCGCAGGACACCTCGGCCTACGGCGTCGATATAAAATACGCGGCCAGCAAATGGCGCGACAAAGAGGTGCGCGCCAAGTTCGTCGATCTTGCCGGCGCGCTGGGCGAACTCGGCATCTGGGTGCGGATGCATTACGTCTATCCCTACCCGCATGTCGACGACGTCATTCCGTTGATGGCCGAGCGCAAGATTTTGCCCTACCTCGACATGCCGTTGCAGCATGCGGCGCCCGATGTGCTCAAGCGCATGAAGCGTCCGGCCGCGCAGGAAAAGACCATCGCGCGTATCGAGCGCTGGCGCGACATATGTCCCGACATCACGTTGCGCTCGACCTTCATCGTCGGCTTTCCCGGCGAGACCGAGGCCGATTTCGACTTGCTGCTGCAGTGGCTCGATGAGGCCTCGCTCGATCGCGTCGGCTGCTTCAAGTACGAGCCGGTGCGCGGCGCGCCCGCCAACGATCTCGGCGCCGAGGTCGTGCCCGACGACGTCAAGGAAGACCGCTGGCACCGCTTCATGCAGGCGCAGCAGAAGATTTCCGCGCGCCGCCTCAAGCGCAAGGTCGGCACGCGCCAGCAGGTCATCATCGACGAAGCAGGACCCACGGTCGCTAAAGGCCGCTCGATGGCCGACGCCCCGGAAATCGACGGCGCGGTCTATGTCTCGAGCCGCCGGCCGCTACGCGTCGGCGAGATCGCGACCGTAAAGATCGAACGCGCCGACGAATACGATTTGCACGGCACGGCGGTCGGATTTTAGCGCCCGCCGGCGGCGCCGCTGGGCCCGCCATTTGACAAAGATCAACACGGTGTGACGCAATTGGCCCAACCGTGAAGCCGATTGGGGCCGCACCGTGCTGATCGCTTTATTTGCCGATATTCATGCCAACAGGCCCGCCTTCGAGGCCTGTTTGGCGCAGGCGCGTGGCTACGGCGCGCAGCGCTTCGTGCTGCTCGGCGATTATGTCGGCTATGGCGCCAACCCCGATTGGGCCGTGTCGACGGTGATGGATCTGGTCGATGGCGGCGCGATCGCGGTGCTCGGCAATCACGACAGCGCCATCGCCAATCCGCGCGAACAGCTCAACGTCGAAGCCCGCATGGTGACCGAATGGACGCGCGGCGTGCTCGGCACCGCGCAGCGTAAATTTCTGGCCGAACTGCCGCTGACGCAACAAAGCGACGACCGGCTTTACGTTCATGCCGACGCCAGCCAGCCCAAACAGTGGATTTATGTCGCCAGCGCAACCGAGGCCGCGCAGAGCCTGATCGCCACCTCGGCGCATGTCAGCTTCTGCGGCCATATTCATAAGCCGGCGCTTTATACGATGTCGGCGACCGCGAAGATGACCGCCTTCACGCCGACGACCGGCGCGGCGATTCCCTTGGCGGTGGGCCGGCGCTGGCTCGCGGTGCTCGGCTCGGTCGGCCAGCCGCGCGACGGCAATCCGGCGGCATCCTACCTGATGCTCGATACGGCCAAGAACGAGATCACCTATTGCCGCGCTCCCTACGACATCGAAGCGGCGGCCGCGGCGATCCGCAACCAAGGCCTGCCGACCTGGCTCGCCGACCGACTTTTCCGCGGAACCTGATCGATGGCGAAACCACTACACCAGCCCGGCGTGACGATCGACGGGTTCCGGCTGGAGGAAATCATCCATCAGGGCGGCATGGCTATGCTGTGGCGCGTCACCCGCCCCGGCGACGCGCTGCCGATGTTGATGAAGGTGCCGCGCATCGGCGAAGGCGCCGATCCGGCGGCCATCGTCAGCTTCGAGATGGAGCAGATGATCCTGCCGCGGCTGTTCGGCGTGCATGTGCCGAAATTCATCGCCGCGGGCGATTTCTCGGTACAGCCTTATTTGGTGATGGAGGCCATCGCTGGAAAGGCTTTGTTGGCGCGGCTGCCCGAACTGCCGCTGCCTTACGCCGAGGTCGCCGCGATCGGCGCCAAGATCGCCACCGCGCTCGACGATCTGCATCGCCAGCATGTGGTCCATCTCGATATCAAGCCGAGCAACATCATGGTGCGGCCTTCCGGCGAAGCCGTGCTGCTCGATTACGGCCTATCGCATCACGAGGAACTGCCGGACCTGATGCAGGAGGAATTCCGCCTGCCGTTCGGCACCGCGCCCTATATGTCGCCCGAACAGCTCCGCGGCATCCGCAACGACCCGCGCAGCGATTTGTTTGCCTTGGGCGTGCTGCTTTACTTCTTTTCCACCGGCGTTCGCCCGTTCGGCGAGAGCGAGAGCTTGCGCGGCATGCGGCGCAGGCTTTGGCGCGATCCCGAGCCGCCGCGGCGGCTCAGGCCGGACTATCCGCCGTGGCTTCAAGAAATTGTATTGCGCTGCCTGGAGAGCGAACCGGCCTGGCGCTATCCGACCGCGGCGCAACTGGCCTTCGAACTGACCCATCCGGACGACGTCAAGTTGACGGGGCGATCGGAAAGACTGAAGCGCGACCCCTTCACTACGGTGCTGCGACGGCGTTTCAACACCGACCTGATGAAGCTGCGGCCGCAGGCGGCGGTGTCCGACCAATTGGCATCGGCGCCGATTGTCGCCGTCGCCATCGATCTCGAGGGTGCGGAAGAACTCAACGACGCGCTGCGTGTGACGACCGGGCGTATGCTGGCGACCATGCCGTCGGCGCGGCTCGCCTGTCTCAATGTGCTGCGGCAAGCGCGGATTGCAATCGACACCACGCTCGATGAGCAAGGCCACAACAAGCATATCGACCGCATTGTCAGGCTGAAAGATTGGGCCTCGCCGCTGAGACTCGCCGATAACCGCCTCACCGCGCATGTCATCGAGGCAGTCGACCCGGCGGCGGCGATCCTGGAATTCACGTCGGCCAACCGCGTCGATCACATTCTGATCGGCGCCAGGCAGAATTCTTTGATGCGGAAACTACTGGGCGGCGTGTCGGCCAAGGTTGCCGCGGAAGCGGATTGCACGGTGACCGTGGTGCGGCCCTCGCTGGTGTCAGGCGCGTCCTGACAGCACGCGAACGATGGCATCGGTCAAGGCCTTGAGCTCGTCCGCGGCAATCGTGAATGCCGGCGTCAGATAGATCACATTGCCGAATGGGCGGATGAACACGCCCTCGTCCACAAAGCGCGCGCGCAGGGCATCGCGGTCGCCGATGCGATCCATCTCGACCACGCCGATCGCGCCCATGACGCGCACATCCTTGACGTCCCGCAGGCCGCGACACGGTTCGAGGCCTTGCGCCAGCGCGGCGGATATCGTGGCAACCTGTTGCAGCCGCGGTTCGCGCTCGAACAGATCGAGCGAGGCGTTGGCCGCGGCGCAGGCCAGCGCGTTGGCCATGTAGCTGGGGCCGTGCATCAGCGCCTTGGCGGGATCGTCCGACCAGAACGCCTCGAACACCTTGCGATTGGCGACAGTGGCGGCGAGTCCGAGCGTGCCGCCGGTGAGCGCCTTGGACAGCGTGACGATGTCGGGCGTCACCTGCGCCGCCTCGCAGGCGAACATCGTTCCGGTGCGGCCGAATCCGGTGAAGATTTCGTCGAAGATCAACAGCACGTCGTATTTGTCGGCGAGCGCGCGCAAACGGCGCAACACCTCCGGCTCGTGAAACTTCATGCCGCCGGCGCCCTGCACCAGCGGTTCGACGATAATGCCGGCAATGTCACCCGCGCGCTGCGCCAGCAAAGCGTCGAGCGCAGTTGCACTGGCGTCGTCGGCGGGCAACGCGACAATGTGATGGTGCGGTAGCAAGCCGGCGAACAACGCATGCATGCCGTCTTCGCTGCCGCTGACCGCCATCGCGCCGGTGGTGTCGCCGTGATAGCCGCCCTTGAAGGCCACGAACTGGCTGCGGCCTTTGACGCCGCGATTGATCCAGTACTGCATCGCCATTTTCAGCGCGACTTCGACCGCGACCGAACCGGAATCCGAAAAGAACACGCGGGTGAGATCGCCCGGCAGCAGCGCCGCCAGCCGCTTCGCCAGCGTCAGCGGCTGCTCATGCGCCAGCCCGCCAAACATGACGTGCGGCATCTGCGCCATCTGGCGCTCGACCGCCTGCCGGATATGCGGGTGGTTGTAGCCGTGGCAGGCGGTCCACCAGCTCGCCACGCCGTCGATCAGTTCGCGGCCGTCGGCCAGTACGATGCGCGCGCTTTGCGTGCGGACCACGGCCAAGGGGGGCGTCGCGGTCTTCATCTGGGCATACGGCAGCCAGATGTATTCGAGGCCGCCCGCATACCAGCCGGGCGGCGCATTTTTTTTGCTGGTATCGTCGACCATTTGGCGCTTCCCTACACGCATGTCATCAAACGATCAAATGTCATCGCTCGATCAATTCGCTCAAGGCAAAATCGACGACCTCAAGCGCCGGCATCTGCACCGGCAGCTCACCGAAACCTTGCGCGAGGATGGCATCTGGGTCGAGCGCGATGGCCGCCGGCTGATGTCGTTTTCCTGCAACGATTATCTCAACCTCAGCCAGCATCCGGTCATCAAGCAGGTGGCGTTGGCGGCGGTCGAGACCTATGGCGCGGGCTCCGGCGCCTCGCGGCTGGTTACCGGCAATCACCCGCTCTATGCCGAATTGGAAGCACGGCTTGCCGCGATCAAGCAGACCGAAGCGGCGGTCGTGTTCGGCTCCGGCTATCTCGCCAATGCCGGCATCATTCCGGTGCTGGCCGGGCGCGACGATCTGGTGTTGGCGGACGAGCTGTCGCACGCCTGCCTGTTCGCCGGCGCGCATTTGTCGCGCGGCAAAGTCCTGACCTTCCGTCATAACGATCTCGATCATCTGCGCGCGCTGTTGGCCGAGCATCGCGTCGCGCATCCGCATGTGCTCGTCGTGACCGACGGCGTGTTCTCGATGGACGGCGACCTGGCGCCTCTGGCCGAACTCAATGCGCTGGCCGACGAATACGACGCCTGGCTGATGTCGGACGACGCCCACGGGCTTGGCGTGGTCGGCGGCGGCCGAGGCTCGAGCTTCGTCGGCAACACACATATCCCGGTGCCGTTGCAGATGGGCACGCTGTCCAAGGCGGTCGGCGCCTATGGCGGCTATCTGTGCGCCTCGGCGCCGGTGATCGATCTGATCCGCAACCGCGCGCGCACGCTGATCTATTCCACCGGACTGCCGCCGTCCTGCGTCGCCGCCAGTATCGCCGCGCTCGATTTGATCGAACGCGAGCCTGGCTATGCGGCGTTGCCGGTGCAAAAGGCTTTAGCCTTTACGCGCCGCGCCAACCTGCCCGAGGCACAAAGCCCGATCGTGCCGGTGATCATCGGCGCGGAGGAAGCAACGATGGCAGCCTCCAAGCTGCTGGCCGACGAAGGCTATCTCGCCGCAGCGATCCGTCCGCCAACTGTCGTCGCCGGCACCGCGCGCTTGCGCCTGACTTTCACCGCGCAGCACCCCGACGACGCCATCGAGCGGCTGGCGGATCTCGTGCGCGAGCGGATCCTCGCATGATCCCGAAAAGTGGAGCCCGGTTTTCGGAAAAGATCATGCGCAAAACTGAGAAACTTTATTGATGGCGGCCTATTTCGTCACCGCGACCGGCACCGATATCGGCAAGACCTTCGTCACCGCCGGGCTGATCCGCTATTTGCGCAACGCGGGCCAGCCGGTGAGCGCGCTCAAGCCCGTGGTCAGCGGCTACGATTCATCCGTTGTCGAAACCAGCGATCCCGCGGTGCTGCTCAAGGCGCTCGGACGCCAGGTCAGCGCCGACGAAATCGCCAGCATCGCGCCGTGGCGCTTTCGCGCACCGTTGTCGCCCGACCTCGCTGCCGCGCGCGAGAACCGTACGATCGATTTCGACGCGCTGGTCGCGTTTAGCCGCGCGGCGATCAAAGCCTCGACCGGCATGCTGTTCATCGAAGGCGTCGGCGGCATCATGGTGCCGCTCGAAGGCAAGTGCACGGTGCTGGACTGGATGGCGGCGCTGAATATTCCGCTGCTGCTAGTGGTCGGCGGCTATCTCGGCGCCATCAGCCACACGCTCACCGCGCTCGACGTGATAGCCCAGCGGAAACTGAAAGTCGCCGCCATTGTGGTGAGCGAGAGCGAGCGCGGCACGGTCGAACTGCACGACACAGTCGACAGCATCGCGCGGTTTTCCGACGGCGTTGAGGTCGTCGGCCTGCCGCGCCTGCCGGGCGGCATCAACGAGCACCCGGCCTTCGCGCAGATCGCGGCGTTACTTTGAGCCGAGCAGCTCCCGCAGGGTCGCTTCGATGACCTTCGTCGCCGCCTTCAAATCAGACAGCTTTAAATGCTCGTCGGCGCCATGCGCATTGGCATCGAGAATGGTGCGCGGGCCCGCGCCATAGAGCACGGTCGGAATGCCGGCGACGCTATAGTGCCGCGCGTCGGTGTAAAGCGGCACGCCCTTCACATCGATCTTGGTCTTGAGCTCGCGCTTGCCGAAGCGGGTCAGCGGCTCGACCAGTCTCTCGATGCCTTTGATCGGCTTGAGCGGATCAGCCAGGATCACCCGCTTGCACTCGACGCGGATACCCTTGGCTTTACCGGCGCGCTTGATCAGCGCAATGAGCGCACGCTCAACCTTTTTGCCGTTCTCTTCCGGGATCAGACGGCGGTCGAGCCGCATCACGATCTTGTCCGGCACCACGTTGGTGTTGATGCCGCCCGAGATCAGCCCGACCGTGAGCTGTGGCGAGCCGGTGCCCTTCGATTTTGATTTGATCCTGCGCAGCTTTTTGCGCTCGCCGTACAGCGCCGCCAGCACCTTGGTCGCTGCCTCCAGCGCGTCGGCGCCGGTATCCGGCATCGCGGCATGCGCCTGCTTGCCGTGCACCGTGACTTCCAGGTGCAGTACGCCGTTATGCGCGGTGACGACGGCGTAAGAAAATCCCGCCGAAATCGCGTAGTCAGGCTTAGTGAGCTTCTCGTCGAGCAGCCATTTCGGGCCGAGATAGCCGCCGGCTTCTTCGTCATAGGTGATGTGCAACTCGATGGTGCCGTCGAGGCCTTGCGGCTTGTCCTTCAACGCCAACAGCGCAAAGCCGTAGGTGGCGAAATCGGATTTCGACACCGCCGCGCCGCGGCCGTAGATCGCGCCGCCCTGCTCTTCGGCGCCGTAAGGGTCGTGATGCCAACCCTGCCCCGGCGGCACCACGTCGCCGTGCGCGTTGAGCGCGATCACCGGGCCTTGGCCGGAGCCGAAAATCTCGCGGATCACCAGATTGGTCACCGACTTCATGCCGTACTGCTGCACCAGCGCGTCGGGCACCTTGTGCCGTTCGACCGCAAAGCCGAGGCCTTCGTAAAGCTGCGCCGATTTCTCGCCGTGCCGCGCGCAATCGCCGGGCGGATTGTCCGAAGGCACCTTCACCAGTTCCTTGAGGAAGGCGACCTCGCGCGCGAACTTGTCGTCGATGAAGCTCATGGCTTGAACCCTTCGATGAAATTGATCAGCGCTGCGACCGCGAGTCCCATGTCGCCAGGACTGGCGTATTCGGCCGGGTTGTGACTGATGCCGCCGCGGCAGCGAACGAACAGCATACCGATCGGACAGAGCTTGGCCATGGCGGTGCCGTCATGGCCGGCGCCGGAGGCGAGCCGCAGGGGTTCGCCGCCAACGGCTTTGATTGCCGCGGCGAAACCGTCCTGGATCGCCAGATCGCACGGGGTGGTGGCGACATTGCGCGTGGTCGTCACCGACAGGCCGAGGTGGCGCCGTTCGGCGATGGCGCGGACTTCGGTCTTGAAGCCTTCGACGAACTGCAGACGCGCCGCGTCGGAGCCGGAGCGGATATCGACCGTTAGCGCCACATTGCCGGCGATAACATTGGATGCCGCGGCGGGAATGTTGATATGGCCGACGGTCGCCACCACCTCGCCTTTGGTGTCGCGCGCCATCCGTTCGGCGGCCAATATCGCCTCGGCGGCCCCTGCAAGCGCGTCACGGCGCAGCAACATCGGCACGGTGCCGGCGTGGCCGGCTTCGCCGAGGAACTCGACGTTGAGATAAGTCTGCCCGGCAATGGAGTTCACAACGCCTAGAGGCTGGTTGCGATACTCCAGCACCGGGCCTTGCTCGATATGGACTTCAAGGTATGCCGCGGCAGAGCCTAGCGCATAGGCGGCGGCTGGAATCTCGGCAGGGCTTTTGCCGTAGCGCGTGATCGCTTCGGCCAGCGTGACACCGTCGCTATCGACGAGTTCGAGTGTCGAGAAATCGAATTTGCCGGCGCAGGCGCTCGACGATGCCAGAGTCGCCGGAAACCGCACGCCTTCCTCGTCGCCGAAGGCCAGCACGTCGATGGCGAACGGCAGCTTGCGCCCCACTTTGGCGAAATGTTCCGCGGCCAGAATCCCGGCGACGACGCCGAACGGTCCGTCGAACATGCCGGCCTCGATCACGGTATCGATATGCGAACCGATCAGCAGGCGTTTGGCGCCGCTGCCCGCCAGCGAGCCCCGCACCGTGCCGAGCGCGTCTTCCGACACCGTGAGCCCGGCGTCCTGCATCCATTTCGCCACCAGATCGGCGGCCTCGCGGTGCGCCGGCGACAGAAATGTCCGCACCAGCCGGTTCGGCTCGGCCGAGACCGAGCCCAGCGTATTGATCATGCGTTCGGCGCGGGCGCCGATGGCAGCCGGGTTCACGTCGGCCATTGCGAGGCCACCAGCGTTTCGAGCATACCTTCGAGATTGATCATGGCGTGCAACAGGATCGTCAATATCGTCGAGCCGGTCGCCCAGCGCATCCAGCCGAGCATCAGACCGAATGCAAAAATCTGGCCAGTAACGTACCAGTCATACTGCAAATGAATCAGCGCCCACAGTGCCGCGGTGATGGCGATGACCGCCCAGGCGTCGTTCGGCGCGCGCAGCCAGCCGCGAAACAGAAACCCGCGAAACAGGACTTCCTCGCCGAGCGGCGTCACCACGATGACGGCGAACCACAAACACAGCAGCGCCAGCGGGCCCGCCTCCCCGGCGGTGCGGAAGATATCGCTCTGGAATGCCGTGACAATGTTGTTGCCGAGCAACCAGCTCAGCGCATTGCCGCCAACGATCAGGGCGGCGGTCACGGCGACGCCGAACACCACCTCGCTGCGGCGAGGCATCGTCAGCTTGAGATAGGCAAAGGGATTGGCGCCCGCCAGCCGCGCGAAGGCCGCGAGCAGCAGCAACTGGATCGGCGTCGAGACCAGAATGATCAGGGTAACGGCCACGCCGTCGCCGCTGAAATCGGGCATGCTGGTCAGATCTTGGCCAAGCCACAGGGTCAGCGCCACCAGCGCCGCGAATTGACCGACCATCATGGCGATGAAGCCGAAGCCGAAGGTGGCGAGCCGTCCCCACGGCTTTGTCTCTACGGCCACCGTCAACTCCCGCGATAGGTCGAATAGCCGTAGGGCGAAATCAGCAGCGGCACGTGATAATCGCGGCCCGCCGCCGCGTTAAAGCGCACTGGCACCACGTCGAGAAAGGCGGGGTCCGCGGTCGCCGTACCCTGGGCGCGAAAATAGTCGCCGACGTGGAAGGCGATTTCATAGGGACCCGGCTTGAACGCCGCGCCGTCCAACAGCGGCTTGTCGACGCGGCCGTCGGCATTGGTCATAGCCTCGGCCAGCACCGCGGCCTCGCCCGGCCGGCGCAGCACCACCCGTATACCGGCCGCCGGTCTGCCTGAGGCGGTATCGAGCACATGGGTGGTCAGGTGGGGCATAAATCCGAATGTCATGGCCGGGCTTGACCCGGCCATCCCGATTCAATTGGCACAAATGTGCCTACCTAAGCGGGGTCACCGGGACAAGCCCGGTGACGACAATGTTGCAGATTGTGCGCGTTGGACGCGCAGCTAGTTACGGAATTAACACCACCGACCCCGTGGTCTTGCGGCCTTCCAGGTCCCTGTGGGACTGGGCGGCGTCCTTGAGCGCGTATTTGTGGCTCGCCGGAATCTTGACCGCACCGGAGCCGACCTTTTCGAACAGGTCCTTGGCGGTGGCGACGAGATCCTCGCGTTTGGCGGCGTAGTGGTTGAGCGTCGGCCGCGTCGCGAACAGCGAACCCTTGTGCTGCAGCAGGTTGATGTCGAAGGCCTTGATCGGGCCCGACGCCGAACCGAAGCTGACGAACATGCCGAGCGGACGAATACAGTCGAGCGACTTCGGGAACGTGTCGTTGCCGATGCCGTCATAAACCACGTCGCACAGCTTGCCGTTGGTGATTTCCTTCACCCGCGCGGCGAAGTCTTCGTCGCGGTAGAGAATGGTGTGATGCGCACCCGCATTCTTGGCGAGCTCGGCCTTGTCCTTGGAGCCGACGGTGCCGATGACGGTGGCGCCGAGATGGTTGGCCCATTGGCAGGCGATCAGGCCAACGCCGCCGGCGGCGGCGTGGACCAGACAGATGGTGCCCTTGCCGACCTTGAAGGTGCGGTTGAGCAGATACTGCACGGTCATGCCCTTGAGCATCATCGCCGCGGCCTGCTCGTAACTGATGTTGTCCGGCAGCTTCACGGCGCGCTCGGCCGGCAGCAGACGTTCGGCTGCGTAACCACCGAGCGGCACCACGTAGGCGACGCGGTCGCCGACCTTGACGTCGGTGACGCCGGGGCCGACGGCGATCACTTCGCCGGCGCCTTCATTGCCCGAGACGAACGGCAGGCCGACCGGAGACGGATACATGCCCATGCGGAAATAGGTATCGATAAAATTGACGCCGCAGGCGTGCTGCTTGATCTTGATCTGGCCCTGGCCGGGCGCCGGAACTTCGATGTCGTCGAGCGTCAGAACTTCCGGACCGCCGGTTTTATGCACGCGCACTGCTGCGACCATGTTTCACCCCTTGAATTGATTACGCTTGTTGATTGGGAAGCGTTTCGGCCGGGATCATAGGGAGCCAAGCGCGAAGCGCAAGCGGGGTGGCGGTTGCGGCTAGCGCGCGCCCGAAACCCGCAAATTCGCGCCATTGACGTAGGATGCGGCATCCGAGAGCAGGAACAAAATGGCCTCGGCCACCTCGCCGGCGGTGCCCGCCCTGCCCATCGGCAGCATCGGCGTCACCCGGTCGATGCGGCCGGGCGGCTGGATGTCGGTATCGATCACGCCAGGCGTCACCGCATTGACCCGGACGCCTTCCTTGGCGACTTCGCGCGACACGCCGATCACCATGGAATCGACGCCGGCCTTGGCCGCGGCGTACCACACGCATTCATTGGCGCCGCCGAGCGGCGCCGCCATCGACGACAGCATCACCACCGCGCCGCCCTTGCCGTTATGCTTGGTCGACATACGCCGCACGCAGGCTCGCAGGCACAGCAGCGCACCGAAGGTGTCGACGTCGAGCACGTCGCGGATGGTCTGGGTGTCGGCTTCGTCGAGCCGCGAATTGTCGCCGATGATGCCGGCACTGTGGACGAAGTGCGTAATCGGCCCGAGTGCGCGCGCGGCGTCGTCGAAGGTGCGCTCGATATCGGCTTCGATCGCCATGTCGCCCTGAACCGCGACGGCGTTACCGCCGGCGGCCTTCACCGCGGCGACCACGGTGGCGGCGGCGTTGGCATTGCTCTTGTAGTTGACAGCGACGTCGTAGCCGCGCGCGCCGGCGAGCTTTGCGGTCGACGCGCCGATGCCGCGGCTGCCGCCGGCGATCAGAAGAACGGGCCGTGACATGAAGATCCCCTGGATTACGCAGGCCGGCGCAAGAAACCGGCGATAAGGAAATAGCCCCCGATACACGCCAACGGCAAGGTGACATAAGGGCCCGGCTCAAGGTTTAGGAAGATGGCGACCAGGGCGAGGACGCCCCACAGCGCCATCAGCCCGATATTGAGGACGCGCAGATGCTTGACGCGCAGCGGATGCACGAAACGCATCGGCACAAAGGTCAGCACGCAAAGCGCCGCGACCATGGCCGCTGCCGCCCACGGTGGCGGCTCCAGCACATAGAGATAGAACGCAGCCAGGTTCCACACCGCCGGAAATCCGCGGAAATAATTATCGTTGGTCTTCATCGCGCGGTCGGCGAAATACAATGCGCCGGTGATGACGACCGCCATGCCGGCCGGTATCGCCAACGGCTCCGGCAGCAGACCGCTGGCGGTAACGGCATAAGCCGGGACGAATACGTAAGTGACGAAGTCGACGACGAAATCGAGCCCCTCACCCGACCAGCGCGGCAGCAGTTCCGCCACCTTGAAGGCGCGCGCCATCGGCCCGTCGAGCCCATCGACGACCAGCGCCAGGCCGAGGCAGAAAAACATGGCGGCCCATTGCCCGCCGGTCGCCAGAATGAGCGCGAGCAAGGCCAGCGCCGCGCCGCTGGCGGTGAACACATGAATCGTGAAAGCGCGAACGATCGCAAAGTTCGACACTTACTGGTTGCCCCAATCGAGCTTGACGATCTCAGCCGAACGGCCGGTCAGATTCCAGTTGCGGCCGAAGCCGCGGAAGCGCGACTTGTCGGCGCGCGACACGATGACGTCCGGGCCGATCCAGTATTCGCTGTTGCGGATGACGACGTTGCCCTCGCCTTTGCCGCGCACCGGCGTGATGGCGCCGTCGACATATTTCTCGATGCGGATGATGCGGGTCTCACCTTGGGTTTCGTAAGAGATCGGCACCTGGCGCACGCCGAGAAACTGGCCGACCAGGATCGACAGCAGATGCGTGGTGCCGCCGACGCGGCCGGTGAAAATGCGGGTAAGACCCTTCACCGCCATCGCCGAAGCCTTGTCGTCGACGAACAAAGCCGCGGTCCAGTTGCCGCGCGACATGATGCCGGGCAGATCCATCATCAGGCCGACTTTGAGGCCGGATAGATCTTCGCTGTCGATATGGCCGTCGTCGATGCGGATGCCGGCCCAGGTCTGGCAGCGGTCTTCGGTCGGCGGATGATCGCCGAGCGACAGCACGCAGGGGCAGAACACCGTGCAGCTGCACGACAGCGTCATTTCGCCTTTCAACGTCCAAGCTTCAACCAACGCGCATCCTCCCCAAGCTTTGCATTTTGTAGCTTAAATCGCGTGCCCCGGCCAATGGGCGGCGACCGACAGACCGACAAGGGCGACGCCGGTGCCGATCAGGGCGACGCCGAGGGCATAAGTGAACCATTTACCGATGCCGATTTTTTCCATCGTCATGACGATGCCGAGCCCCGCCATCCAGACCACGTTCATGACGCCGACGGCAAACATCACCAGCATCATCGCCCAGCAGCAGCCGAGACAGAACAGCCCCTGGCGCAGGCCAAGCTTGAACACGCCGCGCGGCGTCGTCGACCAATTGGCGAAAAAAAACGGAAACGGATGCTGGCATTGCGTGAGGCAAGCATGCTTGAGCGCCGAGAATTGATAGACACCGGCGGCGATAAAGATCGCGCCGGAGAACAGTCCGCTTGCCGAAGCCATGCTGGGATCGAGCAGCGCGGCGCGCGTCAGCGCGAGCTGCGCCAAGGTCGCGGCGGCAGCAAAGCCGAACCACACCACGATATAACCGGCGGCGATCATGAACGGCGACACCACCGGCTCATCTTTACGTGCGGCGGTGTCGGCGATCTCGGCGTAGGTCAGGATCATCGGCGCGGCGCTCGGCAGCATCATGGCCAGCGTCATGGCGCCCCACATTCCCGCCACCAGGGCGATGCCGGACGCGCTTGTGCTGCCGCCAACCATGGCGCTGCACAGCGCGTCGAACATGCTCATGTTGGCCGCCTGCAGGCCGAGCGTAAACCAACCGAGGCCCGCCAGCGCGATCACGCAGACCACGGCGATCACCTTTGGCCGCGCAAAAGCCGCGCCCAGCCGGCTGGCGGCGGGCGAAAGACGGTCAAGTTTGGGGCCGGCGGCCTCGGTCATTTCAACATGCTGCATAGCGCATCGGACCGTGCTAGTTAACGCGAAACAGGATCGAGCATTTTGATGCCGGACAAATATGGCAAAGACGCCGAAAAGCCTGCGGCCATCGTGGTTGGCGGCGGCCCGGCGGGCCTGACTGCGGCGATTGCGCTGGCCGCCGGCGGCATCCCGACCGTGCTGGCCGGCAAGCGCCCGGCCCGCGCCGACAACCGCACCACCGCTTTGCTGGGCGGTTCCGTCACCGCCCTGGAGACACTCGGCGTCTGGCCGCTGTGTGCTGCACAGGCCGCGCCGCTCAAGATCATGCGCATCGTCGACGACACCGGACGGCTGTGGCGTGCGCCGGAGGTGAAGTTTTCCGCGGATGAGATCGATCTCGACACCTTCGGCTACAACATCGAAAACAGTCATCTGGTCGCGGCGCTGGAACAGCACGCCCGGACCTTTGCCAATTTGCGGATGATCGAAGACGACGTGGTTGCGGTCGAGCCCGGCGACGAAGCGGTTACTGTGACGCTCAAGAGCGGCGCGACATTGCAGGCGCCGCTGGCGATCGGCGCCGACGGCCGCCGTTCGCTGTGCCGTGACGCGGCCGGCATCGATATCGACACGCGCGACTACCCGCAGATTGCGCTCACGGTTTGCCTGAAGCATTCGCGGCCGCATCGCGACACCTCGACGGAATTTCACACCCCGAGCGGTCCGTTCACCTTGGTGCCGCTGCCCGGGCAACGCTCAAGTCTGGTGTGGGTGCTCGATCCGCATCGCGCCGATGAAATTGCCGAACTCGACGACGCCGCGCTGTCGGATGAAATCGAACGCGCTTCGCATTCAATCCTCGGCAAGATCGAGATCGAGCCGGGACGCGGGCTATTTACGCTCGGCGCCGCCACCGCGCGGCGTTTCGGCGACAAGCGCATCGCGCTGGTTGGCGAAGCCGCCCACGTTTTCCCGCCGATTGGCGCGCAAGGTCTCAATCTCGGCCTGCGTGACGCCGCCGCCATTGGCGAACTCGCCGTCGCGGCGTGGCGCGATGGCAACGACATCGGCGGCGCTGACGTGTTGACGGCCTACGACAAGATGCGCCGTGCCGATGTCGGCAGCCGCACGCTGGCCATCGATCTGCTCAACCGTACGCTGTTGACCGATTTCCTGCCGGTGCAGGGGTTGCGCGGCATCGGGCTTTACCTACTCGACCGTATCGGCCCGCTGCGCCGCGCCGCAATGCGCGAAGGCGTGGCGCCGGCCGCAAGCCAGCCGCGCTTGATGCGCGGCGAGGTGCTCTGACTAGCCGAGCTTCGGCGCTTTTTTCGCGCTTGGCTTGTCGCGAAACTCGGCCGCAATCGGCACCGGCAGTGCCGGCATGATCTTGCCCGACGCGGCGGCGACCTGGTGCGCAAACAATCCGCGCTCGATGAAATGCGGGTCGCGCATCGCTTCTTCCAACGGCGTCACGATGGTGGCACAGCAATCCGCCGCGGCCAATATCGGCCGCCACGCCTCGGCTGTCCGCGCGAGAATCAACTTGGCGACGGCGTCGCGCGTTGCCGTCGGATCGCGTAGATCGTTGACGAACGCCTCCGGCAAGCCAATCGCCGCCGTGAAGGCCAGCCAGAATTTCTGTTCGATGGCGCCGCAGGCGATAATCTTGCCATCCTTGGTCGGATAAAGCTGATAGCGCGGCGATGCGCCGACCAGCGACAACTCGCCGGGCTTGGGAAATTTCGCCGCCGCCCCCAGTGCCAGCGCGTACCAGGCGAAAGTGAACATCGCGTCGGTCATGGCGATGTCGAGACGACAGCCCTGCCCGCTTTGATCGCGGGCGCGCAGCGCCAATAGAATATTGATCACGGCCGGAAAACTGCCGCCGGCAATGTCGGCAACCAGCATCGGCGGCACCACCGGGCGTTCGATCGGGCCCGGCTGCAAATCGAGCAGTCCGGTGCTGCCGATGTAATTGATGTCGTGTCCGGCTTCATCGGCGCGCGGTCCGCTTTGGCCGTAGCCTGAGATCGAGCAATAAATCAGCCGCGGATTGAGCGCGCGCACCGCGTCATAGCCCAGGCCCAGCCGCGCCATGACGCCGGGCCGGAATTGCTCGATCAAAACATCGGCGCGCTTGAGCAGCGGCAGGAGTCTGTCGCGGTCGGCTTCGCTTTTGAGATCGAGCGTCAGGTTCTGCTTGCCGCGATTGAGCATGGCGAACGGCGCGCTCATCCCGTCGAAGGCCGGCGGAAACCGCCGCATGTCCTCGCCGCCCGGCCGCTCGATCTTGATGACCTCGGCGCCCGCTTCCGCCAACATGAGCGACGCCAGCGGCCCCGGCAGTAGCGTGGTGAAATCCAGAACTAATAGCCCGGAAAGCGGTTGCATAGTTTTTCCATTGCGCATGATCTTATCCGAAAACCGGTTCCCATTTTTCGGGCTCATGCGCTACCTAAAAAGCAGCGGCGGCAGCGTACCGGTTTTCACCATCCACATCACGCTGGTTAGCGTCACTACCGACACCAGCGTGCCGACCAGCACCGCGCCCGACGCCTGCTCGACCCAGGTATCGTATTGCCGCGCGAACACGAAGACGTTGAGCGCCGGCGGCAAAGCCGCCATCAGCACTGCGGTATTGATCCACAATTGGTCGAACGGCCCGAACAGCGACAGCAGCAGGAACATCAAGACCGGATGCAGCACCAGCTTCACCGCGGTCGTGAAGGGCACTTCCCAGGGCATCTTCTTCAGCGGCCGTAGCGCCACCGTGACGCCCAGCGTGAACAGCGCGCAAGGTGCCGCGGCATTCTGCAGGAACTGCATCAGCCGCTCGAGCGCGACCGGCGGCTTGAAATGCACCGCCGCCGACAAAATGCCGACCGCGGTCGCGATCACCAGCGGATTGGTGGCGATGCGCTTGACCACCTCGATGGCGGTCTTGCCGAGACTCATCTGCTGCGGCTTGGCCAGCGCCATCAGGAACGGCACCAGCGTGAACAGCAGCAGCGTGTCGAAGCAAAAGATCAGCGCCACCGGCACCGCCGCCTGCGAGCCCAGCGTAGCCAGCGCCAGGCCGGGGCCCATATAGCCGATATTGCCGTAGCCGCCGGCCAGCCCGGCGATGGTCGATTCGGCGATATTGCCGCGGCGGATCGCCATGCCGATGGCGAACGCCACCGCGAAAGCCCAGAACGTCGACAGCGTCGTGGCGAAGACGAAATCGACCCGGGCCAGTTGCTCCAGCGGGGTCTGCGACAGGATATTGTAGAATAAAGCCGGCAGCGCCACGTAGACGATGAAAAAATTCATCCAGGCCAGCGCGGTATCGGGGATCTGCTTGAGCTTGCCGCAGGCAAAACCGATGAAAATCAGGCCGAAAAACGGTAGCGCCAGGTTGATGACGTCGATCATTAAAGGCTCCGGCTGCGCCTCAAAGGGTGCCACTTAATCAAGACTTGGCGCGGCCTTTGCATTCCTCTAAACGGCAATAAGGCCCTTTGGAAGGACTGCCATGAAGCTTCCGCGCCAGTTTTTTCAGCCGCTCGCCATCGGAGCGCCGGCCCCTATGCGCGACCTGCCGGTCCGGCTGGAACGCATGATCCATTTCGTGCCGCCGCACATGGAAAAGATGCGGGCCAAGGTGCCCGAGATCGCCAAGCAGGTCGATGTCGTGCTTGGCAATCTCGAGGACGCCATCCCGGTCGAAGCCAAGGAAGCCGCGCGCAAAGGCTTCATCGAAATGGGCAAGTCGGTCGACTTCGGCCAGACCGGCCTGTGGACGCGGATCAACGCCCTCAATTCGCCTTGGGCGCTCGACGACGTCATCGAGATCGTCGCGGCCATCGGCGACAAGCTCGACGTCATCATGCTGCCGAAGGTCGATGGGCCCTGGGACATTCATTATCTCGACCAGTTGCTGGCGCAGCTCGAGGCCCGGCACAAAGTCAAAAAACCGATTTTGATTCACGCCATTCTGGAAACCGCGCAAGGCGTGAACAATGTCGAAGCGATTGCCACCGCTTCGCCGCGCATGCACGGCATGAGTCTCGGTCCCGCGGATCTGGCGGCCTCGCGCGCCATGAAGACGACGCGCGTCGGCGGCGGCCATCCGGAATATAAGGTGCTGGCTGATGCGGCAGGTGAGGCGCCGCGCGCGGCCTATCAGCAGGATCTGTGGCACTACACGACGGCAAAGATGGTGGACGCCTGCGCCGCCGCCGGCATCAAGCCGTTCTACGGCCCGTTCGGCGATTTCTCCGATGCCGCGGCGTGCGAGGTGCAGTTCCGCAATTCATTCCTGCTGGGCTGCGTCGGCGCCTGGACGCTGCACCCGTCGCAGATCGCCATCGCCAAGAAGGTCTACGCCCCCGATCCGGCCGAGGTCGCCTTCGCCAAGAAGATCGTCGACTCGATGCCGGACGGCGCCGGCGCGGTCATGATCGACGGCAAGATGCAGGACGACGCCACCTGGAAACAGGCCAAGGTGCTGCTCGACCTCGCCAAACTGGTCGCCGCCAAAGACCCCGATATGGGCGCGCGCTATGGGCTCTAAGTCAGGGTCTAGCCAAGGACGCAACGATGACCTATCTGGTTCGTCAATGAACAAGATGCGCATGGCGAAATATACGATCGGCCAGGTGGTCAAGCACCGCCTGTTCTCGTTCCGTGGCGTGATCTTCGACATCGATCCGGTATTCGACAATACCGATGAATGGTACGAGGCGATCCCGGCCGAAGTCCGGCCGCGCAAGGACCAGCCGTTTTATCATCTGTTTGCGGAAAACGACGACACCGAATACGTCGCCTATGTGTCCGAACAAAATCTGCTGCCCGACACCTCCGACAAGCCGGTCCGTCATCCGCAGGTCGCCGAGGTTTTTGTGCGCGACCGCAGCGGCGCCTATCGGCCGCGCAACAATCAGTTGAATTAAAAATCGGTCGTCACCGAGCTTCCGCAAACAAAAAAGGCGCGGTCGAAGCCGCGCCTTTCTAATTTGATATCGACGCGACGTTATTTCTTCGCGGCCGGCGGTGCGGTCGGAGCCGCCGCTGCAGGCTGCGAGGCTTCCAGCTTCTTGCGGGCCTCTTCGGCCTTCTTCTGCAGCTCTTCCTGCAACTTGCGCTGCTGCTCTTCGAACGCCTTCGGATCGGTGGCCGGGCCATCATAGGCCTTGGCGAAATCGGCCAGCGGCAACGGCAGGCTGATCGGCGTGCCCTGCATGTTGATGGCCTGCACGGTAATCATCTGGCCGGTCTTGAGCTGCTTCATCATTTCGTCGGTGACCGGATAGTCGGACATGCAGCCGACCGGGAAACAAATCTTGTAGGGCTGCTGCGCCGGCGCACCTTGATCGATGATCATGCGGGTGCCGTGCGCGATCTGCATGCCGAGCGGCACGGTGATGCGCAGAACCTTCTGGTCGCCTTCCGGCTCGAACAACTGGACGATCGCGACCGGCATGCCGTTTTCCAGGCGGCCGTCTTTGGTGACGACGCAAACCTGCTTGTTGTTGGTGTCCGGACCCTTGCCGCAGACCTTCATCCACGGCGAGTACATCAGCTGCGGCACATCGTTGGCCTGCTGCTGGCCGTTCGGTGCCGGAGCCTGTTGCGCGGCGGGCGCGGCCGGCGCCTGCTTCGGCGCGGCGGGCTTGGGCGCCTGCTTCTGGGCCGGCGCCGGAGCCGGAGCCTGCGCCAAGGCCGGGGCTGCCATCAGCACTCCCGCCAACAAGCCCGCGGCGGCCAGCGCGCGGCCCAGTGGCCGGGCCGATGCGATCCGATGATCCATGCAATTAGTCCTTTGTTCGAACCGCTCGCGGGCCCTCGAGGCCCGGCGGTCGCCTTTTAAGAATGGGTCTTTCTCCGTGAAATACGGCGAGAGCGTGACCCCATTCGCGTGACCCTTGGGCTGCGTGATAGCCCATCTTGCTCCGGCAATAAAGCCACGAATGAGCCGAATTGCCGGCCGAAGCGGCCTTTGCCGCGGCCTTGTGTGTTAAATTCCGGCCAAACGGAACGAATCGCATTCGATCTTCGCGCCCAACCCTTTTGAAGGCTGCCGCCGTGTCACGCCTGCGCGCGTCGCGACGTGGATTGCTGCGTGGCGGCCTGGCGACCGTCCTGGCTGCCGGATGGCCGCTCCGGGCGGCTCAAGCGGCACCTGCACGCCACGCCATCGCGATGCATGGCGAGCCTGCCTGGGCTGCCGACTTCGCCGGCCCGACTTACGCCAACCCGGCGGCGCGCAAAGGCGGGCAACTGGTGCAGGGCGTGCTCGGCACCTTCGACAGCCTCAATCCCTTCATCGTCAAAGGCCTCGCCGCCGCGAATATCCGCGGCTACGTCATCGAGAGCCTGCTGGCGCGCGGCTATGACGAGCCGTTCACGCTCTACGGCCTGTTGGCCGACACGGTCGAGACCGACGCCGCGCGAACCTACGTCACATTCGCGATCAATCCGGCGGCGCGCTTTGCCGACGGCAAAGCGGTGACGCCCGCGGACGTAATCTTCTCCTGGGAATTGCTGCGCGACAAAGGTCGCCCGAACTACCGCACCTACTACACCAAGGTCGTCAAAGCGGAACCGGTCGGCACGCGCGGCGTGCGCTTCGATCTCACCGGCGCCGATGACCGCGAACTGCCGCTGATCCTCGGCCTGATGCCGGTGCTGGCCAAGCACGCGATCAAGCCCGACACCTTCGAGGACACCACGTTCGAGCCTTTGCTCGGCAGTGGGCCTTACACCGTCAGCACGGTAAAGCCCGGCGAAAGCGTCATCTTCACGCGCGATCCGAATTACTGGGGCCGCGATCTGGCGATCAACCGCGGCCTGTGGAATTTCGACCGCATCAAGTTCGACTATTATCGCGACGGCAACACGCATTTCGAAGCCTTCAAGAAAGGCAATTACGACGTGCGCATGGAAACCGATCCGGCACGCTGGCAGACCGCCTATGATTTCCCCGCTCTGCGCGACGGCCGCGTCGTCAAAGAAGAGTTCCCTTACGGCCTGCCCAAGGGCATGCAGGGCCTGGTGTTCAACACGCGGCGGCCGATCTTTGCCGACGTGCGCGTGCGCGAGGCGATCCTGCATCTGTTCGACTTCGAATGGATCAACCGCACTTACTTCTTCAATCTCTACAAACGCACTGCCAGTTATTTCGACGGCTGCGATCTGTCGGCGCATGGCGTGGCGGCCAATGCCCGCGAGCGCGAACTGCTCAAACCGTTTCCGGGACTCGTGCGCTCCGACATCATGGACGGCCAATGGGCGCCGCCGGTCAGCGACGGTTCAGGCGGCGACCGCGATGGCTTACGCCGCGCTTTCGCGCTGTTCGCGCAAGCCGGCTATGAACTCAAAGGCACTGAGCTCACGCATCGCGCCAGCGGCCGGCCCTTCGCGTTCGAGATTCTCACCACCACCCGCGACCAAGAGCGGCTGGCGCTCGCTTTCGTGCGCAATCTCAAGCGCGCCGGCATCAATGCCCAGGTGCGCAGCATCGACGCCACCCAATTCGAGCGCCGCCGTATCGGCTTCGATTTCGACATGATGGATTATCGCTGGGAGCAGTCGCTGTCGCCCGGCAACGAGCAATATTTCTATTGGGGCTCGGCCGCGGCCGGCCAGCAAGGCAGCCGCAATTACATGGGCGTCAAATCGCCGGCGATCGACGCCATGATCGCGGAAATGCTCAGCGCCACCACGCGTGAGAATTTCGTTGCGGCGACCCGCGCGCTCGACCGGCTGCTGCTGTCGGGCTTCTTCGTGGTGCCCTTGTACTTCCCGCCCCGGCAATGGGTGGCGCGGTGGAAGCGAATCGAGCATCCCTCAAGCACCTCGTTGTTCGGCTATCTGCCGGAGACGTGGTGGCACGGGGACGTCCCATGATTCTGGGCGATGCTCATTTCGAATTAGGCGGCGAAGCGCCCGGCGGCCGCGCGACGCTCGACGACTTTTTCCGCCGGGCCGCCCTGCGCGACATCGATGCCATCGCTTTGGCCGATCCGCCCAACCGCGAAAGTTTCACCGATGGCGCGCCGCGCCAGCTGACGTATGCGCAGGCCGACCGGGCCATATCGGCGACGGCCGCCAAGCTGCGGTGGCTCGGCCTGCAGACCGACGCCGTGGTGGCGATGCAGCTGCCCAACACCGTGGAAAGCATCATCGTGCTGCTCGGCGTCTTGCGCGCCGGCATGATCGCGGCGCCGCTGCCGCTGTTGTGGCGCAAGCAGGACATTGTCGGCGCGCTCAAGCCGCTCGGCGCCAAGGCGATCATCACGGCGTCGCGCATCGGCTCGGCCGCGCATGCCGAGATCGCGATGCAAGCGGGCGCCGAATTGTTTCCGGTCCGCTATGTCTGCGGCTTCGGCCGCGATCTGCCGGATGGCGTGGTGCCGCTCGACGGATTGTTTGCGCCCGCGGCGCCCGGTTTCGAACAGCCGCCGGCGCGCTCGGGCGACGCCGCGGCGCATGTCGCGGTCGTCACTTTCGACGAAGGCGCCGGCGGCATCTGCGCCATGGCGCGCAGCCAGCGCCAACTGATCGCCGGCGGCCTCGGTCCCTATCTTGCGAGCGGCGCGGCGCAAGACGGAAAGCTGCTGTCGGCCATTCCGTCCGCCTCGTTCGCCGGATTGTCGCTGACGCTGCTACCCTGGCTGCTTGGCGGCGGCACGCTGAACCTGCATCACGCCTTCGATCCCGACACGTTCGCCGAACAGGCCCGCGCGCAAGACGGCGGCAGCGTCGTCGTGCCGGGTCCGGCGCTGGCCCAGCTCAACGACGCGGACGGCCTCGGCCGGCCGGCGCGCATTATCGCATTGTGGCGGTCGCCGGAACGGCTCGGCGGCGTAGCCAGTTGGCGTGGCGAGCCTGCGCTGGTGGATGTCGCCAGCTTCGGCGAGGCCGGGCTGATCGCGGCGCGGCGGGACGACGATGGCTTTCCCGCGGCGATCCCGGTTGGCCTGGTCGGCGCACCGCACGGAGCGCCCGGCGCGGTCACGGTGTGCGAGACGCAGCGAAGTGCCGCCGGCACGCTCATGCTGCGCGGCCCCATGGTGCCGGCGCAGGCTTTCCCGCCGGGCGCCGAGCAAGGCTTCGAGCCGCACCTCGACGTCGATGAAACGGGCTTCGTCGACACCCGCCTGCCCTGCAGGCTCGAACGCGACGGCAACAGTCTCAGCCTCACCGCGCCCCCGGCCGGCATGACCGGAATCGGCGGGTACCGCTTCTTGCAGAGTGCGGTCGATGCGGCGGTTGCCAGCGTCGATCCCAGCGCCACCATCGTTGCCTTGCCCGACGCCGTTTTGGGCCAGCGGCTGGCCGGCACCGCCAAATACCGCGTCGCGCTCATCGCGGACCTGCAATTGCGGGGCCTCAATCCGCTGATCGGCGGGGCATTCCGCCCGCGCGCGGTCCGAACCGCATGATCCCGAAAAGCATGCCCTCGGGCTTGACCCGTGGGTGGGCACCGGTTTTCGGGAAAGATCGTGCGCAGACAAAGAGCCGCGTAATCTTTCATTGTCGTTGACGAGGTATTAAGAGCCGCCCGCTACGGTCACGCAGCTTGGCGCATGCCCCCGAAAAGTGGATACCGGTTTTCGGACAAGGTCATGCGCGCGTAAAATGTAACAGTGCGTGCGTGCCCCCATGTCGCTTCAAGGCCCGATGATCGTGGTCGCCGAACACCCGGCGACCGACCTGGTTGCTGCGCTCGGCGCCGCCGGCGCCTTCCCGATCATCGAAGCCAATTGGACCGATGCGCCGACCGCTTTCGTTTCGGTCAAGCCATCGGCCGTGGTCATCGCCGAGCCCGGCCCGCCGCCAAGTGAATCCTCGTCGCGCATGCTCTGCCTCCAAATCGCAACGGCGCAAGGCGCGATCGTGCCGACACTGGCGTTCACCGATGCCGGCCACGACCCCGCCCTGCCAATCGCGCTGCCGGCCGACACGTCGTTGCCGGTGTCGCATGCCATCGCCCGGCTGCAATCGGCGATGCGGGTCCGTGCGCTGCACGCCACCGTGCTTCGCCGCCTCGAATTGGCCGCAGCGCAAGGCGGCAACCCGCCGGCGCTGCCGCTCAGCGATGCGCTCGACGACGCCACCGTGCTGATCGCCGGCCGCGGCCCGCATTATGCGGCGCTCAGCGTCGCGATGGGCGAACGGGTCAAGATGGTCGGCGCGCTCAGCGTCGAAGGCGCTGCAAGGCTGCTCGACACGCAAGACATCGACGGCATTGTGGTTGGCGATGGCTTCCCCGCCCGGGCGGTGGAAACCTTCCTGACGATGCTGGCGAACGAACCGCGCTTGCGCGATATCCCGGTCGCCGTGATCGGCGCAGCGCCGGACTTCTCCGACAGCCTGACCAATATCGATATCATCGACGACCCGGCCCGTCTGGTGGCACGCATGGTGCCGCTGGTGCGGATGCGGGCCTTCGAGGCGCGGCTGGCGCGCATGCTGGCGTCGCTCGACGCCGACGGTACCGTCGATCCGGAAACCGGCCTGATGACGCGCGACTCCTTCTGGCACGAGTTCGCCAAGGCCATGGCGGAAGCCACCGACCGCAGCCTGTCGCTGTCGATCGCGCGCTATTCGTTCGAGGACGTCATTAGCGAGCGCGCGGCACTCGATGGCGCCCGCCGGCTGACGCGCCTTACCCGCACCATCGATTTTGCTTGCCGCGACGACGACGGCGCGATCCTGGTCGTGTTCACCCAGACCAATCTACGCGAAGCCCACGGCGTGGCGCGCCGCATTGCCGCCGAACTGAAAAACGCGATGACGGCAAGACAGGCCCTCACCGCCAATGTCACTTTGGCCACGCGCAAAGCCGGCGACACTCTCGACAGCCTGATGCAGCGGGTGCTGGGCAGCCGCATGGTTGCCGCCGAGTGACAGGATCATTAGGCTAGTCCCAACAGGGAGCTAGCCGCATGTCCGACAATCAGCCGGTCCGCATTGACGTCGTCTCCGACGTGGTCTGCCCGTGGTGCTTCATCGGCAAGCACCGCCTGGAAGCCGCGCTAAAATTGAAACCGGACATCGCGGTCGAGGTGCACTACCGGCCCTACTTCCTGAACGACTGGATTCCGCGCGAAGGCATTTCCCGCGAGGAATATCTGACCACCAAATTCGGCTCGGTCGAGCGCTACAAGGGCATCGCCCAACGGGTCGGCGCGGCCGCCGCGGCGGAAGGCCTGGTCTATGATTCCGACAAGATGAAGCGTCAGCCCAACACGCTCGACTGTCACCGCCTGATCCATTGGGCCGAAGCCATCGGCAAATCCGCCGCGATGAAGCAGAAGCTGATGGACCTGTATTTCACACAAGGCGCCGATCTTACCCAGTTCGATACGCTGGTGCAGGCCGCGAGCGACGTCGGGCTCGCTGCCGATACCGTGCGCGCCGATCTGGCGAGCGACAAGGACGTCGGCCTGATCGAGCAGGAAGCCCAGCAGGCCAAGGAAGCCGGCATCGAGGGCGTGCCCTGCTTCGTCTTCGGCGGCAAGTTCGCAGTGTCGGGCGCGCAGGCGCCGGAATATCTCGCCGACGCCATCGAGCGTATCGCCACCGGCAAATCCGTCGCCGCCGAATAAACGCCGGGACTTAACGCCATGCAGATCACCGCCGCCGTGGTGCGCGAGCGCTCGGGCCCCTTCAACATCGAGCGCATCGATCTGTGCGATTCGCGCGCCGACGAAGTGCTGGTCGAGGTCGTTGCCTCCGGCATGTGCGCGACCGATCTGCACGGCCGCGACGCCTACTACCCGACCCAGTTTCCGAAGGTGTTCGGCCACGAAGGCGCCGGCATCGTGCGCGCCATCGGCAAGGGCGTCACGACGTTAAAGAGCGGCGACCATGTCGTCATGTCGTATCCGTTTTGCGGCGAATGTCCGAACTGCCGTACGCACCGCCAAAGCTATTGCGTCGATGCCTTCCCGCTGAAGATGAATGGCACGCGCGCCGACGGTTCGACGCTGCATTCCAAGGACGGCAAGCCGGTCTACAGCGCCTTTTTCCAGCAGTCCTCGTTCGGCAACTTCACCATCGCCAACGAGCGCTACGCGGTGAAGGTACGCAACGACGCGCCGCTCGAACATCTTTGTGCGCTGGCCTGCGGCGGCCAGACCGGCGCCGGCGCGGTGTTGAACGTGATGAAGCCCGCGCCCGGCGACAGCTTCGCGGTGTTCGGCGTCGGTGCGGTGGGTCTGTCAGGGTTGATGGCGGCCAAGATCGCCGGTTGCGACCCGATCATCGCCGTCGATGTGCACGAGCATCGCCTGGCGCTGGCGCGCGAATTTGGCGCCACCCACACCATCAATCACAGCGGCCGCAGCGACGTGGTCGCCGAAATCCGCAAGCTGACGGGATTGGGCGTGCGGTTCTCGCTGGAAACCTCGGCGCTGGCGCCGGTGTTCCGCGAAGCCGTCGATGTGCTGATGCCGGCCGGCACCTGCGTGCTGCTCGGCAGCGCGCGCGCCGGCACCGAGGCCACGTTCGAAACGCCGTTCCTGCAGAACGGCCGCACCGTGCGCGGCGTCATCCAGGGCGACAGCGTGCCGCAAGAATTCATCCCGCGGCTCGCCGACTACGTCGTCGCCGGGAAATTCCCGGTCGAACGCATGATCACGTTCTACGACCTTGCCGACATCAATCGCGCTGCCGACGAGTCGAGCAAGGGTAAGACCGTCAAGCCGGTTATCCGGATGCCGCACTAACCGTCACGCGGTAGTAACATCGTACGGATGACGGCAACGTGCAATTGCCGTATGTGTATGCGCCAGCTGAGCGCCGCGGACGTCCCGGCCAACGATCGGACGCTACGCATGCAAGACGAGCCAGTCTCGACAGCCGGCATAGACCGCGTTCTTGCGACCGGATTTCGGACGCTGCGTTTTCCGCCGGCGCTGGAAGCGTGCTTTGAAAAGGATACCGGCCGCGCGCGCGCTCATTACCTAGCCGTTTCGGCCGCGATCCTTCTGTCGCTGAACATTTTCTATATCGCACGCGACCGCACCGTGATCGGCGACGTGTATTCGCTGGCGCTCTTCGTACGCTTCGGCCTTATCATTCCGCTCGGTATTGCCGGCTGCGCTATCGTCTGGTGTAACCCGCGTCCCTGGCTGAGGGAGGGCTTGGATGCCGCCCTTGTCGTCTTCATCGTCGGCGCACTTCTCTATCTTTACACCAGTAGCCGAAGTCCGCTCGCCGCCCATGCCCACTATTCGCTGCTGGTATTGTTGATCTTTCCCAACATCATTCAGCGCCTCCGCTTCTGGTATGCCCTGAGCAGCTCCGTCCTCGCCATCACGCTCTGTGCGGTGGCGATCCCGCGCATCGAGGCGATGCCGGAGCCGGCAGTCTACGGCGCCATCCTAACGCTTGCGACGGCGACGGCTCTGACCTTGATCGCCAATTGGCAGTTCGAGCACGACGAGCGGCGCAGCTATCTGCTGAATTTGCGCGACGTTCTGCGGGGTGAGCAATTGACCGCGGTCAATCGCGATCTCACCGCCGTTTCGGTGCTCGATCCCCTCACCGGCCTGGGCAATCGCCGCCGGCTCGACCAATTCGTCGAGACATTGTGGGTGGCGCGGCATGAACAACACAGGCCGGTTGCATTCCTCATGATCGATGTCGATTTTTTCAAGAGCTTCAACGACGAATACGGCCATCAGACCGGCGATTCATGCCTCAAGGCCGTGGCCGAGGTCGTGCAGCAGCAATTGCGCATCGGCACGGACTTGGCAGTTCGCTATGGCGGCGAGGAGTTTCTTGTCGTGTTGCCGGGCACGTACATGGCCGCCGCCATCGCCGTGGCCGATCGAATTCGCGGCGCAATTGAGCGCCTCGCCATCGCGCATGTGAAGTCGCCCGCCGCGCCCGTGGTGACGGTCAGCATCGGTGTCTCGGTGGTGTCGCCGGATGAGACCGACGACTGTGCCACGGCCGTCACCGCCGCCGACATCGCGATGTATACCGCCAAGCAGCTGGGCCGCAATCGCGTCTGGCCCCCTTTGGCAGACGTGCCGGACGAAGTGCCAGAGCCCCACTAAAGATGAGTTTGATCAAGCCGCCTTCGCCCGCTCCGCGATACTGGCGAGCTTGCGGACGATCGCGGCGGTGCCCTTCAATCGCTCTTCCGGGCGTTCCCAATCGTCGAAGAACACCAACTGCTGGTTCTTGGCGTCCTTCGGATCGGCCCGCATGCGCGCCTCCGAGCCCTGCTCGCGGATATAGGCGATCAGCCCTTCCGGATTGTTGAAGATATTGTCGCGGAACGCCAGCACCACGCCCTTCGGCCCGGCGTCGAGCTTCTCGACATTGGCGCGACGGCACAGCGCCTTGATGGTGACGATCTGCAGCAGATGTTCGACCTCGAGCGGCAGCTTGCCGAAGCGGTCGGCCATCTCCGCCGCGAAGCTGTCGATCTCGCGTTCGTCCTCGATCTCCGCCAGCCGCCGGTACAGCGCCAAACGCACCGACAAGTCCGCCACGTAATCTTCCGGAATGAGCACCGGCGTGCCGATGGTGATCTGCGGCGACCAGTGGTCGGCGACCTGCGTGGTGATGCCGGCCTTGAGGCTGAGCACCGCCTCTTCCAGCATCTGCTGATACAGCTCGAAGCCGACTTCCTTGATGTGGCCGGATTGCTCGTCGCCCAAGAGATTGCCGGCGCCGCGAATGTCGAGGTCGTGGGTGGCGATCTGGAACCCGGCGCCGAGCGTGTCGAGCGATTGCAGCACTTTCAGCCGCCGCTCGGCCTGCGGCGTGATCGGCTTTTGCGCCGGCAGCGTGAACAGCGCATAGGCGCGCAGCTTCGAACGCCCGACCCGGCCGCGCAACTGATAGAGCTGCGACAGCCCGAACATATCTGCCCTGTGGACAATGAGTGTATTGGCAGTCGGGATGTCGAGGCCTGATTCGATGATGGTGGTCGACAGCAGCACGTCGTATTTGCCGTCGTAAAAAGCCGACATAATGTCGTCGAGTACCGTCGGCGGCATCTGACCGTGGGCGACGCAGACGCGCACTTCCGGCACGTTCTTGTCGAGGAAGTCCTTCGCGCCGGCGAGGTCTTCGATGCGCGGCGCGACATAGAACGATTGCCCGCCGCGGTATTTCTCGCGCAGCAGCGCCTCGCGCACCGTGACCGGATCGAACGGCGACACGAAGGTGCGCACCGCCAGACGGTCGACCGGCGGCGAGGCAATGATCGACAGATCGCGCACGCCGGTGAGCGCCAGTTGCAACGTGCGCGGGATCGGCGTCGCCGACAGTGTCAGCACATGCACCTCGGCACGCAGCGTCTTGAGCTTTTCCTTGTGCGCGACGCCAAAGTGCTGCTCCTCGTCGACCACCACCAGCCCGAGGTCCTTGAACTTGATGCCCTTGCCGAGAATGGCGTGGGTGCCGACAACGATATCGGCGCGGCCGTCGGCCAGATCGCTCTTGACCTGGTTGAGTTGCGCGTTCGGCACCAGCCGCGACGCCTGCACCACGTTCACCGGAAAACCGCGGAAGCGTTCGGTGAAGGTCTTGAAGTGCTGGCGTGCCAACAGCGTGGTCGGCACCACCACGGCGACCTGCTTGCCGTTGATCGCCGTGGCGAAGGTGGCGCGCAACGCCACTTCGGTCTTGCCGAAGCCGACGTCGCCGCAGATGAGCCGATCCATCGGCTTGCCGGCGCCGAGGTCCTTGAGCGTGGCGTCGATGGCCGCGAGTTGATCCTCGGTTTCCTCATAGGGAAATCCGGCGCAGAATTCGTCATAGGCGCCCGGCCCAATGCTAAGTTTCGGCGCGTCGCGCAACAGCCGCTCGGCGGCGATCTTGATCAACTCGCTGGCGATCTCGCGGATGCGGCTCTTCATCCGCGCCTTGCGCGCCTGCCAGTTGCCGCCGCCGAGGCGATCCAGCTCAACCGTGCTCTGCTCGGCGCCGTAGCGCGACAGCAGGTCGACGTTCTCGACCGGCAGGAACAGCTTGGCGCCTTCGGCGTAGTGAATTTCCAGGCAGTCGTGCGGCGCGCCGGCCGCGGTGATCGCCTGCAGGCCGACAAAACGGCCGATGCCGTGATCGACATGCACGACCAGATCGCCGGCGGCGAGGCTGGTGGCCTCGGCGATGAAATTATCGGCGCGCTTCTGGGCGCGGCGCGGCCGCACCAGACGGTCGCCGAGAATATCCTGCTCGCTGATAACCGCGACCTCGCCGGTCTCGAAGCCGGATTCGATGCCGAGCACTGCGAGCCCAACGGTATGCTTGGGCAGCGCCAGCGCCTGCGCCCAGGATCCGACCGGCGACAGATTGTGCAGCTTGTGGTCGGCCAGCACGTGGCCCATGCGCTCGCGCGCGCCTTCGCTCCACAGCGCGATGGCGACGCGCTTGCCGGATTCCTGCAAGCCGAACACATGCTTGCTGACCGCCTCGAACACATTGGCGTTCGGTGCGGCGCGCTCGGCGGTGAAGTTGTGCCCGGCGTGGGCGCCGACATCGATCACGTCGCGTTCTTCCGGCACCGAAAAAGGCGTCAGCTTCGCCATCGCCGACGCGCCGAGCCGCTCTTTCCATTCGGCTTCCGTCAGATAAAGCCGGTCAGGCTTGAGCGGCTTGTAGGACGGCGTCATACCTTCGCTCAGCGCCGTCTTGCGGGTTTCGTAATAGTCGGTGATCTGCGTGAAGCGCTCATGCGCGGCGTCCTGGTCCAGATGCTCCAGCGCCAGCGGCGTGCCCGGCAGATAATCGAAAATCGTATCGAGCGTGTCGTGGAACAGCGCCAGCCAATGCTCCATGCCCGGATAGCGGCGGCCTTCGCTGACGGCCTCGTACAACAGGTCGTCGGGCGTGGTGGCGCCGAACTCGGCGACATAGCCGGTGCGGAAACGGCGAATGGTGTCGGTGATAAGCTGGAATTCCGCGACCGGCACCAGGTCGAGCCCGCGCATCGTCATTTCGCTACGCTGGGTCTGCGGATCGAAGGTGCGGATGGTCTCCAGCGAGTCGCCGAAGAAATCGAAGCGCACCGGCATGTCCATGCCGGGCGGAAAGAGATCGAGAATGCCGCCGCGTACGGCGTAGTCGCCCGGCTCGCGCACGGTTGAGGCGCGCTGGAATCCATTGAGTTCGAGCCACTGCACGACGCCAGCCATGCCGAGCACATTGCCCGGCGCGACCGACAGCGCATGCGTCGCGACGAATTCGCGCGCCGGCACCCGCTGCAAGGCGGCGTTGACCGTCGTCAAAAGCACCGACGGCTTGTCGCGGCCTTTGACGCGCGCCAGCCGCGACAGCGCCGTCATGCGTTGCGCCACCACCGACGCGTTCGGCGACACGCGGTCATAGGGCAGACAATCCCAGGCCGGGAATTCCATGGTCGTGAGGTCGGGCCCGAAGAACGCCAGGGCACGCGACAGCGCCGCCATGCGCTGGCCGTCACGACAGATCACGCATAGCGAAATCGCCGGCGCATGCGGCCGGGCCGCGACGCTGCGCGCCAGATCGGCCAGCACCATGCCCTCGGCGCCGTCGGCGACCTGCGACAGCGTCAGCGCCTTACCGGGTTTCAAAAATTCAGCGGGAGATTTCGCCTTTACACTCACTTGATGGTCTTCCCGCCTTCATGGAATTCGAGCAGGCGGCGAAACAAGGGCGTGTCGTAATCTGGGTCCAACGGTTGCGCGCCGAACACCCAGTCGAACACCTGCTGGTCGCGCAGTTCCAGCAGCTTTTCGTAGTCGTCCAATTCGGCCTCGCTCAGCGCCGCAATCTGCGCGTCGGCGAAGCGGCCATAGACCATGTCCATCTCGCGGATGCCGCGGTGCCAGGAGCGGAACAACAGCCGACGCCGGCGCGGATCCAGCCCGTCGCTCGAAATTCCAGGTCCGCCAGAATTGGTGCTCATTGCCGCGCTCCAACGCCAAAAACCCGGCGCGTGCCGGGTGCGGGGTTTATATAGAGGGCTTCGCCGCCGATGTCAGCGGCTTGCTTTGCACAGGCGCATTGCGTCCACATTGCTTCTCCCCGGCGCGCAAGCCAGCATGCCGTCTATGCGGCCCGACCTCCTCAGCCCCCTGTTCGCCTCGCTGACCAGCCTGCCCGGCGTTGGGCCGAAGCTGGACAAGCTCTATGCGCGGCTGCTGGAGCGCGAGACGCCGCGGGTCATCGACCTGCTGCTGCATCTGCCATCCGGCGCCATCGACCGCCGCGCCCGGCCGAAGCTCAATGAGGTGGAGCCCGGTCAGGTGGTCACCGTCGCGGTCACCGTCCTGGAGCATCGGCCGTCGCCGCCGAACCGGCCGCGCGCGCCATACCGTATCGTCACCGGCGACGATACCGACGCCACCCTGACGCTGACGTTTTTCCACGCCCGCAAGGACTATCTGGAGAAGCTCCTGCCGATTGGCGAGAAGCGCTACGTCTCGGGCATCGCCGAAGTCTACGACGGCATGCTGCAGATGGTGCACCCGGACCGGGTGGTGGACGAGAAAGGCTTCGCCGAGCTGCCGCTGGTCGAGCCGGTCTATCCGCTCACCGAAGGGCTCGCGCTCGGCAATGTCCGGCGCGCCATGGACGGCGCGGTGGCGCGCCTGCCCGAACTGCCGGAATGGCAAGATGCGGCCTGGATCTCGCGCGAGCGCTTTCCCACTTTCGCCGACGCGCTACGCCAATTGCACCGGCCGCATGAGCCGCATGACATCGCGCCGGAAAGCCCGTCCTGGACGCGGCTGGCTTACGACGAATTGCTCGCCGGCCAGCTCGCGCTCGCTTTGGTGCGCGCCCATATGCGCCGCCAGGCCGGGCGCGGCTCGGCCAGCGAAGGCCGGTTGCGCGCGCGCATCCTCAAGGCGCTGCCCTATTCCCTGACGCATTCGCAACAGCAGGCGGTCAACGACATCACCAACGATCTCGCGCTGCCGCAGCGCATGCTGCGGTTGCTGCAAGGCGATGTCGGCTCCGGCAAAACGGTGGTGGCGCTGGTCGCCTGCGCGACGGCCATCGAGGCCGGGCGGCAGGCCGCCTTCATGGCGCCGACGGAAATTCTGGCGCGCCAGCACCTCAATACGATCGCGCCTCTGGCCGAAGCCGCCGGCATTCGCGTCGCCATCCTCACCGGGCGCGAGCGCGGCTCCGCGCGCAAGGAAATCCTCGACCGGCTCATTCTTGGCGATATCGATCTCTTGATCGGCACCCACGCGCTGTTCCAGGACGACGTCGTGTTCCACGATCTGGCGCTGGCCATCGTCGACGAGCAGCACCGCTTCGGCGTGCATCAGCGCTTGGCGCTGACGCAGAAAGGCGACGCGGTCGATGTGCTGGTGCTGACGGCCACGCCGATCCCGCGCACGCTGGTGCTGTCTTATTTCGGCAACATGGACATATCCGAACTGCGGGAAAAGCCGGCCGGCCGCCAGCCGATCGACACCCGCACCATTGCGCTGTCGCGGGTCGAAGAAGTCGAGGACGCCGTCGGCCGCGCCATTGCCGAGGGCAAGCGCGCCTATTGGGTCTGCCCGCTGGTCGAGGATTCCGAAAAGATCGATCTCGCCGCTGCCGAGCAGCGCTACGAAGAACTACGCCAGCGTTTCGGCGCCAAGGTCGATCTGGTGCATGGCCGCATGAAGGGCGCGGAGAAGGACGCCGCGATGGAGCGTTTCGCCGCCGGTACGACCCAGCTTCTGGTCGCCACCACGGTGATCGAAGTCGGCGTCGATGTGCCGGAAGCCACCATCATGGTGATCGAGCATGCCGAACGTTTCGGTCTGGCGCAGTTGCACCAGTTGCGCGGCCGCGTCGGCCGCGGCCCCGGCCAGTCCACTTGCCTCCTGATCTACAAAGCCCCGCTCGGCGAGACCGCCAAGGCGCGGCTGGCGATCTTGCGCGAAACCGAGGACGGCTTCCGCATTGCGGAAGAGGATTTGCGCTTACGCGGCGAAGGCGATGTGCTCGGCACAAGGCAAAGCGGCTCGCCCGGCTTTCAGGTCGCGCGCATTGACGTGCACGGCAAATATCTCGGCGCCGCGCGCGACGACGCGGCGCTGGTGCTCAATCGCGACCCGGCGCTCACGACCGAGCGCGGCCAGGCGCTGCGTCACCTGCTCTATCTGTTCGGCAAGGACGAAGCGATCAAGCTGATCCGGGCCGGTTGAGCTGCGCCTTAGACAGACCCGAGCGGATCGGCGCCAAAGCTGTTCGCTCCGGTCGTTCCTTTGGTGCAGTCCCAGACGATCAATAAAATGATGCCGATGATAGTGAATGCAATGAGCAGCCACCAACCACTGCGATCGATGTCGTGCAGACGGCGCGCCGAAACTGCGATCCCCGGAAGAAACAGCGCCAGGGATACCAGCAGCCCCACCAAGCCCAATCCTAAAATACCGTCGACGATCCCGGCGACCAGATTGGCGATGAATGAAAACAGCATCCAATACCAAAATTCCGAACGCGCCGCGCGGCCTGAAAACGTGACGTAATTGTTGAAGCCCGATTTAATCGCATCACCGAAACCCATAGCCTCGCCCCCCGTTTATTGACCGGCGAATCTAACAGGTTATTGCCGCCGGCAAGGGTCGCGAATGGCCGATCAACGGGATTATTTCGCGCTTACCGGCGGCCGCGCCGCCTGCGCCATACGCGCCGTGGCGGCGAGCGTGGCGAGTTTCTTTTGCGCGTCGCCGTCGGGCTGCACCATGCCGGCGGAGATCAGCAGCGTCATCGCGCTTTCGACCGTGATGTCGAGCACGATAATGTCCTTGCGCAACACATAGAAGAAAAATCCGGTGGTCGGATTCGGCGTGCAGGGCATGAAAGCCGAGACGTGATCGCCTTCCGGCAATTTCGCCGCCAGATCGCCGCTCGGCGGCTGCGACAGGAACACCAGCGACCACATGCCGGGCGCCGGAAATTCCACCAGCCCGACCTGCCGGAAGCTCGAACCGGTTTTCGAGAACAACGTCTCGAAAATCTGCTTCATGGTCTTGTAGACCGGCCGCACGATCGGCATGCGGTTGAGCAGGCTTTCGCCGAACTCCACCATCGTTCGTCCGACCAAATTCGCGGTCAGGAAGCCGAGCAGCGTCAGCGTGATGAAGGCGATCACCAGGCCGGTGCCCGGGATCGGCCACGGCAGATAGGTCTCCGGCCGGTACATCGGCGGAATGAACGGCCGCACCAGATTGTCGACCCAGGTGATGAACGACCAGGTCAGATAGGCCGTGACCAGCACCGGACCCGCGACCACCAGCCCGGTCAGAAAATAATTGCGGATACGGCCGGCGGCGCTGGTGTGCGACGCCGAACCGTCGGCGTTGGGTAAGCCGTCGGTGGGATCGATCTCGGACATGAATTGATCTTACTCTACCGTGACCGATTTCGCGAGATTGCGCGGCTGATCGACGTCGGTGCCAATCGCCGCAGCCGTATGATAGGCGATCAACTGCACGGCAATGGCATAGACCAAAGGCGTCACGGTCGAGGCCATGTCCGGCAAAATAATGGTTTCCAGCGACTCGATGGTGGCTTCCTTGGCGCCCTGCGGGTCGGTCACCAGGATGATCTTGCCGCCACGCGCCGCGACTTCCTGCATGTTCGACACGGTCTTCTCGAACACCCGGTCGTAGGGCGCGATCACGATCACCGGCATCTTCTCGTCGATCAGCGCGATGGGGCCGTGCTTGAGCTCGCCGGCGGCATAGCCTTCGGCGTGGATGTAGGAAATTTCCTTGAGCTTGAGCGCGCCTTCCAGCGCGATCGGAAAACTGGTGCCGCGGCCGAGATAGAGAACGTCGCGCGCCTTGGCGAGGTCGTGCGACAGCCGTTCGATCTGCGGCTCGAGCTTGAGCGCCTCCGACATCAGCCGCGGCACTTCGATCAGCGCCCGCACCAGTCTCTGCTCGTCGAGTTCGGACAACTCGCCGCGCGCGCGGCCGGCGGCCAGCGCGACGCAGGCCAGCACGCCGAGCTGGCAGGTGAAGGCCTTGGTCGAGGCGACGCCGATCTCGGGCCCCGCCAGTGTCGGCATGACGAGATCGCTCTCGCGCGCGATGCTCGAGGTGGTGACGTTGACCACCGACATGATGTGCTGCTTGTGCTCGCGCGCGTAACGCAGCGTCGCCAGCGTATCGGCGGTCTCGCCCGATTGCGAAATGAAGATCGCCAGATCGCCCGGCTCCAGCGGCGCGCCGCGATAGCGGAATTCCGATGCGATATCGATTTCGACCGGCAATTTGGCGAATCGCTCGAACCAGTATTTCGCCACCAGCCCGGCATAGAACGCCGTGCCGCAGGCCGAGATCGACAGCCGCTTGATCTTCTTCCAGTCGAACGGCAGCGGCTCCGGCAGCGCCACCTTCTCGTCGACCATATCGATGTAATGCGCCAGGGTGTGGCCGACCACTTCCGGCTGTTCATGGATTTCCTTGGCCATGAAATGCTTGTGGTTGCCCTTGTCGACCATCTGCGCGGTGGCGGTCGACTTGATGACCGCCCGCTCGATCGGCTTGTCCTGCGCGTCGAAAATCTCGACACCCTTGCGGGTGAGCACCGCCCAGTCGCCTTCTTCGAGATAACTGATGGTGTCGGTGAACGGCGCCAGCGCGATGGCGTCCGAGCCTAAGAACATCTCGCCTTTGCCGTAGCCGATGGCGAGCGGCGAGCCTTTGCGCGCGCCGATCATGAGATTGTCTTGCCCGGCAAACAGGAAGGCGAGCGCGAAGGCGCCGCGCAATTGCTTGAGCGTCGCGGCCACCGCCTCGACCGGCGATTTGTCCTTGTTGAGTTCTTCGGTGACCAGATGGGCGACGACCTCGGTGTCGGTCTCGCTGCCGAATTTGGCGCCGTTGGCGATCAGGCGCTCGCGCAATTCGCGGAAATTCTCGATGATGCCGTTGTGCACGACGGCGACGCGAGCGGTGGCGTGCGGGTGCGCGTTGCTTTCGGTCGGCCGGCCATGCGTCGCCCAGCGGGTGTGGCCGATGCCGATAGTGCCGCCGAGCGGCTCTTTTTCGAGCTTGGCCACCAGCGCCGCCAGCTTGCCCTCGGCGCGGCGGCGCGCCAGCACGCCATGATCGAGCGTGGCGATGCCGGCGGAGTCATAGCCGCGATATTCGAGGCGCTTGAGCGCTTCGACCAGAAGCCCGGCAACCGGGTTAGTCCCTAATATTCCAACGATCCCGCACATCCGCTTGGGAAGCCCCTTTATTGATGCGATGCTTTAGCTGGCGACAGCTAACAATAGGAAATCAAAACGCATTTCGTTGTGTGACAGCGTTACTTTTTCTTAGCCAGGCCTTTGCCCATCGCCTTAATCTGCCGCAGGCGCTTGGCCCAGCCAACCTTGACCGTCTGTTCGGCGCGCGCAACCACCAGCGCATCGGCCGGCACGTCCTTGGTCACCACGGACCCGGAGCCAACATAGGCGCCATCGCCGATCTTGACCGGCGCCACCAGCGCCGAGTTGGAACCGATAAAGGCGCCAGCGCCGATGTCGGTGTGATGCTTGGCGATGCCGTCGTAATTGCAGGTGATGGTGCCGGCGCCGATATTGGCGCCGGGGCCGACCCGCGCGTCGCCGATATAGCTCAGGTGATTGGCCTTGGCGCCGGCCTCGATCTTGGCGGCTTTGACCTCGACGAAATTGCCGATGTGTACGTCCTCGCCGAGATCGGCGCCGGGACGCAAACGCGCGTAAGGTCCGACCCGCGCGCCCTTGCCGACGTGGGCGCCTTCGAGATGCGAGAACGAGCGGATCACCGCGCCGTCGTCGACGGTGACGCCCGGCCCAAACACCACGTTCGGCTCGATGATGACGTCCTTGCCGAATTTGGTATCGGCCGACAGAAACACCGTCTCCGGCGCGATCATGGTGACGCCGGCGTCCATCGCCGCGCTGCGCAGCCGCGTTTGCAACACCGCTTCGGCCTGCGCCAATTGCGCCTTGGTATTGATGCCGAGCACGTCATCCTCCGCGGTTTCGATCGCGACCGCCTTCAACCCCATATCCCGGGCTATGGCAACCGCATCGGTCAGATAGTACTCGCCTTTGGCGTTGGCATTACCGATGCGCTGCAAGATCGTCAGCGCGTGTTCGCCCGACAGCGCCATCAGCCCGCCATTGACGAAACCGATCTTGCGCTCGTCGGCGCTGGCGTCGCGCTCTTCGCGGATCGCGGTCAGTTCGGCGCCTTGCATCACCAGCCGTCCGTAGCCGGTCGGATCGGCCGGCTTGAAGCCGAGCACCGCGACCGCCGCGCCCGCGCTGAGTGCCGCGCGCAATTGTGCCAAGGTCTCGGGCCGCACCAGCGGCGTGTCGGCGAACATCACCAGAATGTCGTCGGGCTTGCGCGCGATGGCGTCCTTAGCCGCCAGCACCGCGTGCGCGGTGCCGAGCCGGTCGCGCTGTTCGAAAATCTGCGCCTTCGGCGCAATCGCCTTTGCCGCGCTCGCCACTGCGCCGTGATCGGGCCCGACCACGATGGCGATCTCGTCGCCGGCGGCCGCAGTCAGTACATGCTCAAGCAGCGTGCGGCCGCCAATGGCGTGCAGCGCTTTCGGCAGCGACGTGCGCATGCGGGTGCCTTCGCCGGCGGCAAGCACGATCGCGAGGCATGTTCGTTGCGACATTCGGTTCGGGCTCAGTGTTGCCGGATTTACAGGCCCCCATAGCCGAGGCGGCCCAGGGGCAAAAGACTTGGCAAAGATTTGGCCTGTATAGGCCTGCGGCGCCTCCGCGATGAAAGTCAGCTTTGCCGGATTCTGCTAATGTTTTCAATGATTCGCCGCCGATGAGGAATCCCGAGCAAAACAATGGCGAAAGACACCCCGCCGCCTGGTCCGGAAAAAGCCAAGACCGTGCTTAGCGCGCCCGTCCGCCTGGTCGGCTGGGGCGGTGCGGCGACGCTGGCGCTCGCAGCCCTCGCGCTGACGCTGCAAAGCGAGTCCGGCAGCGAACGCCTGCAAAGCGCCTTTGCTCCGGTCGAGCCGCCTCAGCTCGTCGCCAGAGCCGAACCAAAGGCCGAACTGCCTGTGCTGACCCCCGAAAGAGACGCCGAGAACAAGCGCCTGGAAGCGCTGGTGCTTGCGCTGGCTGCCGACCGCGAGCGCCAGAGCGCCCGGATCGCTTCGCTCGAACGCAATCTCGAAGATATGACCGGCTCGATCAAACAGCAGGTCGCCACTGCGGCGAAAGCCATGACGCCGCCGCCCGCGCCGCCTCCCGCGCCCGCGGCTCCTGTCATCATGCCGCTGGCGATGCCCGCCGTCTCGCAACCGGCAACCGGCGCCTGGCCCGGCACGCAAGGGCAAACCGAGACTCCCGCGGCCGAACTTGTTCCGCTGCCGCCTGAGCGGGTGGTGGCCACCCTGCCCGTCGCCGAAGCCGCGCCCGAGCCGCCGCGCAAGCCTGAAATCGGTATCGATCTCGGCGGCGCGGCCGACCTGGACGTGTTGAACGCCCGCTGGGTCGCGGTGAAGGCGAATTTCGGTCCGATGCTGACCGGTCTGTATCCCCGCGCCGCCGAGCGTCACCGGCAAAACGGCTCGGACTACCGTTTGATCGCCGGACCGCTGCCGACCAACGCCGCCGCCGTGCAGTTGTGCGCCCGCTTCGTCGCCGCCCGCATCACCTGCCGCGCGGTCAAATTCGACGGCGAGCGGCTGGTGCAACGCTGACGTCATGAAATTGTTTTTGCCGAGCGCGCGCGCCACCAACATCCTGCTCATCGTCGGCTTCGTCTCGCTCGGCTATGCGCTCTATATCCGCTACACCGCGCTCGAACAGTCGACCGTCGGTCTTGCCTGCGGCGCCGGCCTCGACACCTGGCTGTGCACGTCACGGCGCATCGTCACCGTGCTGTTCCAATATTCCGTGTTCGGCACCGCGGCGCTGATCATCGCCGCGCTCAATCTGCTGCGGCCATCGCTGGTGCTGTTCGCCGTAGCGCTCGCGGCCGCCTGCCTCGGCGTTGTGCTCTACAACATCGTGCTGTCGTCGCTGGCGATCGGCCTGCTGTTGCTCAGCTTTGCGCGTCGCGAACCTGAGCCAGACTGAAGGCAATCGCCGTCAGCGCCGCGCACACCCACAGCGAGTGCCAGTTCGCCAAGGTTTCATTGAGCAGAATGTACGGCACCGACAGCGCCAGGATGACGGCGCCGCCGAGTTCGGCCGCGCCGCGCAGCCCGGATGGCCGCGGCATCAGCAAACTGTGCAGCAGCAACGGCACCGCCGCCGCGGTGAGCGGCGCGAACGGGAAATCCCGGTAACGCGGATCGAACACCAGTCCGAGCGCGACGATCAGCGCCAGCAGCATGGTCGCAATCATGATGCCGCCGATCAGCCGCGCCAGCGGATCGCGCGCGCGTTCGGCTGCCGGCCCGAGCAGGCGCGAAAATCGCGGCAACGGCGTGCCGCGCATCATGGCCACACTGACCGCAATCGGCGCGGCGACCGCAACCGCGGCGAAGGCCAGAGAGCGCAGCCAGCCGCTGACATAAAGACTCTCGATCGGCACGTTGGCGACGGTCCAGCCGATCAGCAGACCGCCGGCCACCGCGTTACCCGTCACCGCCAGCCATAGCGGCAGCGGCACCTGGTCGGAACGGCGTCCTGCCCAGGCCGCGCCGAATACGATTAACGCGAACGCGATGCCGCCCGCCGCCTGCAGCTTCCAGTGCGGATGATCGGACACCGCCTCGCCCCATTCGAATTTCTGTGCGCGATCGGCATCCCGGAAGAAGCCCCAGTGGCCGCCGACGGTGCCTTCCAGCGCCCGTTTCCACGGCTGGTCGAAAGCCTCGATGACGTTGACGTGGACCTTGTCGCGCTTGGCCAGCGCCAGCACGTCCTGGATGACGCGGGCCTGGTTGGCCGGCGACGGCAGCGCGCCCTCGCGCATGCGTCCGGCGCTCGGCCAGCCGACCTCGCCGATGATGACCTCTTTGCCGGCAAAGGCATCCGCCATCTGGCGGCGAATCAGGCCGACATGGGCGCCTGCCTGGCGGGTCGCGATGGGCACGTCCTCCCAATAAGGCAGGATATGGATGGTGATGAAATCGACCGCCGCGGCGACATCGCGGCTGCGCAGCCAGAATTCCCACACGTCGGCATAGGTCACCGGGACTTTTACCCGCGCCTTGACGGCGCGGATTGTCGCCGCCAGGTCGGTCGCGGACATGTCGCCGCGCAGCAGCACTTCATTGCCGACGACCAGCGCCCGGATCGTGCCGGGATAGCGATTGGCGAGATCGATCGCCGCTTCCATCTGGATCGCGGTCTTGGCGGCGTTATTGGAGATCCAGAAGCCTTGCAGCACCTTGAGGCCGAGTTTCTGGGCGATCGGCGCCACCTGTTCCAGCCCTTGGTCGGCCGAATAGATCCGCACGCACTCGCTTAGCTTAGCGAGCTGGGTGAGGTCTTCCTCGATCTGGGCGGCGGGAATGTAGGTGTTCGGGTCGAACGGCGTCTGCAGGCCCCGGAACGGCGCGTACGAAATGCAGTACAGCTTTTCCCCGGCGGTTAGCCCGCCCGGCGGCATGGGTATCGGGCTGCCGAGCCAGGCCCAGACGGCGGCGATCAGCGTCGTCGCAATGGCGAGGCAGGCAAGACCAAGGCGCACGGGGCGTCCCATTTTCCGTCGATATCAACAAATCCGGCGGATTGGCTTATAGCGGTGGCTGGCTGCTGCCAAGCGCGGGCACATGCGCGTCGCTCTTTAAGCACACTACGTTGAAATGCTGGACAAAAGCCGTCCAATCAGGCCAAGTTTTGCCGCTGGGGGATTTTGGGTTGAAGGCCGGGGGTTGGGATTCTGATAAGTAAAACAAAGCGTCGCAGGCGGCATCCATGCCGCATTAGCGTCCCAATCCGGTATCAGATGACGCCGGCCAGCGGGTACTCTCAAGCAAACACCGGCGGGAAAATGCCGTTTAGTCTCAAGTTGCGTCACTTTTGCGCCGCCCTGTTCATGACGGCGTTCATGTTTCCGGCCACGGCTGCTTTCGCCCAGAGCGGCCCCAACGAAAAACCACCGGAAACGCAGAAGCCGGCCGCCGACGCCGTCAAGGAAGGCCAAAAGAAGATCGACGAAATCGCCGAGGCCACCCGGATGCTGACCGGACCGTCCGGCAATCCGGAATGCGTCTGGCTCGGTCGCCGCGTCGTCAGCCTGCTATGGCGGGACGACCTCGACACCGCCTTCCGGCATCTCGACCTCTACGATCGTTTTGGCTGCCCGGGCGCCCATATCCAGGCCACGTTCCGCTGTCTGGTTCGGCAGGGAAACTTCGACCCGAAGGCCCAGGAAACACTGAACGGCCGCGTTCACGCGTGCTGGCTCAATCCCGGCCTGCCGCCGACCGAGCCGGTCGCGGCGCAAGCCGCCCCGCCGGCTTCGGACGGAACGACTTCCAAATAGCGGCGTTGCCCGTCGTCGAATAACTTTCCGCCGCCATGCGCGTGACAAGAAATTGCCATGTGCACGGATTACTTGAAATGTGTCCTGATGCCGAGCTATGCTGCGCCGCAGCAGGTCAAGCTTCGGCTGAGCCCAGGGGACGGGTTCGAGGATCTGCCACTCTGCCCCATTTGGTCGTGAGTCGATGCGCACCGTCGCTGCCGTGGTCGCCCTTGTGGCGTGCGTGCACGGAGGGTTGTGGGCCTTAGCCCGTGACCATATTTCCGCTCCCAATTACGATGGCCAACTGGCCAGCGTTTCCTACGCGCCATTCGAAGGCAACGTGAATCCCGACGCAGGCGGCAAAGCCAACGTCGAGCGCATCCGTGCCGATTTGAAAATGCTGGCGCCGGTGACGCGCGCAATACGTACTTATTCATCCACCGGCGGCGTCGAGCTGGTTCCCGGTGTCGCACAGGAAGTTGGACTGCGGGTTACGGTCGGCGCCTGGATCGACAAGGACAAGGACCGCAACGAGCGCGAAATCCGCTCCGTCATCGACCTATCCAAGCGCCACAGCAACATCAACGGCATCTTCGTCGGCAACGAAACGATCTACCGCGGCGAGCAGAAGGTCTCCGACCTGATCCCGATGATTCAGCGGGTCAAGCGCTCCACCAACGTGCCGGTGACGACCGGCGAAATCTGGAACGTCTGGATCGAGCATCCCGAACTGGTTTCGGCGGTGGATTTCATCGCCGCGCACATCCTGCCCTATTGGGAAGGCTTCTCGGAAAAGCAGGCGGTCGACCAGGCGATCATCATCTACGACAAGCTGCGCGCCGCCTATCCCGGCAAGCGCATCGTCATCGCCGAGTTCGGCTGGCCGAGCGCGGGCTACAATCTCAAGAACGCGACGCCCGGCCGCATCGAGCAGGCCGTCGTGCTGCGCGATTTCGTGTCGCGCGCCGAGGCTTTCGGTATCGACTACAACATCGTCGAAGCCATCGACCAGCCGTGGAAAATATTCGAAGGCGGCGTCGGTCCTTATTGGGGTCTGTTCGACGCCAATCGCCAGCCGAAATTCGAATGGACCGGTGTCATCACCTCACCCGATTATTGGCGTATTGCCGGCATGGCGCTTCTGGTGAGCGTGCTGCTGTCGATGCCGATGCTGGCGGGCAGCTCCATGACGCTGTGGCAGACGGTGACGCTCGCCGCCGCCGCCAACATGGCCGGCGCCTGGTTCGCCGCGGTGTTTGCTTATTGGAATGGTCATTACTTCGTCTGGGGCTCGGCTTTCGCCCTGGGCCTCGGCACCGTGCTGTTGATTCCGCTGGTTATCATCGCGCTGGCGCGCGTCGAGGAGATCGCGCAGATCGCCTTCGGCCGTCAGCCGCGGCGTCTGATCTCGTCGCCGCCATTGGCGCCTGACGCAGCGCTGCCGAAAGTCTCGATCCACATCCCGGCCTATCGCGAGCCGCCGGAAATGCTCAAGCAGACGCTCGACGCCGTCGCGCGGCTGAATTACCCGAACTTCGAATGCGTGCTGGTCGTCAACAACACACCCGACCCGGCGATGTGGATGCCGGTTGAAGAGCATTGCCGTCTGCTCGGCGATCGCTTCAAGTTTGTGCTGGCGCAGGATCTCGCGGGCTTCAAGGCCGGCGCGTTGCGGCTGGCGCAGGCGCACACCGCGCCCGACGCCGAAGTCATCGGCATCATCGACGCCGATTACGTCGTGCATCCCGACTGGCTGAAGGATCTGGCGCCGCTGTTCCTCGACCCCAATGTCGGTCTCGTGCAGGCGCCGCAGGATCACCGCGACAGCGAACGCAGCGTCATGCATCAGGCGATGAACGCCGAATATGCCGGCTTCTTCGAGATTGGCATGGTGCAGCGGAACGAATTTAACGCCATCGTCGTGCACGGCACCATGTGCCTGATCCGCCGTCAGGCGCTGGACGCTGCCGGCGGCTGGTCGAGCGACACCATCTGCGAGGACACCGATCTCGGCCTCACGCTGCTCGAGCTCGGCTGGCAGGCGCACTACACCAACACGCGCTATGGCCACGGCCTGCTGCCCGACAATTTCGAATCCTACAAGAAGCAGCGCGACCGCTGGGCCTATGGCGGCTTGCAAATCCTCAAGAAGCACTGGCGCCGTTTCCTGCCCGGCGCGAGCCGCCTGACCCGCGATCAGAAGCGCGAGTTCTCGCTCGGCTGGGTGAACTGGCTGGGCGCGGAAAGTCTCGGCGTCGTCGTCGCCATCTTCAACATTATCTGGGTGCCGATCATCGCCTTCCTCGACATCGCGGTGCCGGATCGCATTCTGACGATCCCGATCGTCGCGGCCTTCGCCGTGTCGGTCGCGCATTTCATCGTGCTCTACCGGCTGCGTGTGCGCGACAATCCGGCGGGCCTGCTGCGCACCATGGTTGCGGCCATGTCGGTGCAATGGACGGTGGCGCGCGCGGTCGCCATGGGCGTCGTCAAGGATCACCTGCCCTTCGTGCGCACCAACAAAGGCGGCTCGCGGCTGAGCGCCGATTTCCATGCGTTCTGGGAAGCGATCATCGCCGGCCTGCTGATCAGTGGCGCGATGGTACTGGTCGCCACCAACATCAAAGAAATCCGCGAGATCAACTTCTTCGCCGCCGTGCTGGTGATCCAGAGCTTGCCGTTCGTCGCCGCCGTCGGTCTGGCGCTGATCGAGCGCACGCGGCTCAACGACTTCGGCTACTGGCGCAGCCTCGACGCCCGCTTTGCCGAACTGCTCGGCCGCCGCGCGCCGATCGCTCAGGCCGTCAGCAATGCCATGACGCCGCAGCCGGCGGTGCAGACGGTGCCCGTCGTCGCCCCGGTGTCCGAGCAAGTGGAACTGGTGCAGTAGTTTTTTCCCTCCCCCGCAAAGCGTGGGGAGGGGAACAACGCCTCACGCCGGCAGCGCGGTCTCTACCAGCTTGACCCAATACGACGTCCCGAACGGGATGACGTCGTCGTTGAAGTTGTAGGCCGGGTGATGCAAGCCGGCGCTGTCGCCGTTGCCGACCCAGATGAAGGCGCCCGGCCGCTCGTTCAGCATGAACGAGAAGTCCTCCGCGCCCATCATCGGCGGCAGATCGGTATTGACGCGGTCTGTGCCCGCGATCTGGCTCGCCACGGAAGCCGCGAAATCGGTCTCGTGCTCGTGGTTGACCAGCACCGGATAATTGCGCCGGTAGTCGAGCGTGGCCTTGGCGCCATAGGCCATTGCCGTGCCTTCCACCACCTGATGCAGCTTCTTCTCCAGCAAATCGCGCACGCCGGCATCCAGGCTGCGCGCGGTGCCGCGTAAGCGCACCGTCTGCGGCAGCACGTTGTCGGTGTTGCCGGCCTGGAACATGCAGATCGACACCACCGCCGACTTCAGCGGATCGACATTGCGCGACACGATCGACTGGATGTTGTTGATGATCTGGGCGCCGACCAGCACCGTGTCGATGCCCATATGCGGCCGCGCCGCGTGGCTGCCGACGCCCTCGATGTCGATGGTGACGAAATCCGCCGAGGCCATGGTCGGACCCGACCGGATGCCGAACTCGCCGACCGGCATGCCGGGATAATTATGCATGCCGTAGAATTCGCCGATGCCGAAACGCTTGATCATGCCATCGTCGAGCATGGCCTTGGCGCCGGCGCCGCCCTCTTCGGCCGGCTGGAAGATCACCACCGCGGTGCCGTCGAAATTGCGGGTCTCGGCGAGGTAGCGCGCCGCGCCCAAAAGCATCGCGGTGTGGCCGTCATGGCCGCAGGCGTGCATCTTGCCCGGCACCGTCGACTTGTACGGCAGGTCGTTGGCCTCCTCGATCGGCAGCGCGTCCATGTCGGCGCGTAGAGCGATGGTCTTGCCCGAACCACCCTTGCGGCCCTTGATGACACCGACCACGCCGGTCCGGCCGATCCCGGCCACCACCTCGTCGCAGCCGAAGGCCTTGAGCTTGTCCGCCACCGAGGCCGCCGTGCGGTGCACGTCGTAAAGCAGTTCCGGGTGGGCGTGCAGGTCGTGCCGCCAGCCGGTGATGTCGGCATGCAGGTCGGCGACGCGGTTGACGATCGGCATGGCAGGACTCCTGAGCCTTGGGGCTCCCGGCGCAGGCTTGAGGCCTACGCGCAACAGGTTGTTCGCGGGATAGTCTAGCAAAAATCGGTCTTTGCGCGAGTTCAACAATAGGGCAGCCGCCTATTGACCGGGCATGGGCGCGCCCGTAAACCCCGGCCCAGCGCATGATCCGGCGGGGCGGTTTTGAGCCTCCGCCTAACCCGCCACGGCGGGCGACGCAGATCGTATGCATGGTAAGGGCGCGTAGCTCAGTTGGTAGAGCACCTGACTTTTAATCAGGTGTTTTCGGCCCATAACCATTTGATATTACACAATAATTTTGTTTGAAGTGCGCTGTGGGGCCAGTATGGGGCCAGACGCGTAAGCCTCTGTAATCATTCGCTTATTTTTGATTTTCTGGAACCCGCGACCACCTTATAAATACTCAGGAGGTCCGCTTGGGAAAAAATGCCAAACCGGCTCGTTTAACGTCCACAACCTCTTTGAACACATGGTGGTCTTACTGAGGATGTGTCGCTATAAGCGGCCGCGTTGAATGGAAATGATGAGAGGGCGCGTAGCTCAGTTGGTAGAGCACCTGACTTTTATTGGAGCCATCGGAGGGGAAACCACCGATGGGATGGTGTCAAATTCGGGGAACTCGTCCGCGTAACGGCGACGACAATCCCGAGCCAAGCCCAGCGATGGGAAGGTGTAGAGACTTGACGGCACCCACCTAAAGCCAAACTGGCCACGGTGAAGAGAAAGTCCAGACTGCAAACTCTTAGAACTAAGAGGCGGCGAAAGCCGTAGCGGTAAGTTAATCAGGTGGTCCCGGGTTCGAGTCCCGGCGCGCTCACCATTCCCCGCCCAGCCGGGCCCAGCTCTAATCTCGGTAAGAACTGGTGTTAAAACTCGACGAAGAACCCGACCTTGTCGAACTTCACACAGGCAATGTGAAGGAAAGCTTGCACCTTGAATACAAGGCTTCCGACGCGATTGATAAACGCGACGACAAAAAGAAGCTTGAGATGGCGCGTGACATCTCGGCATTTGCCAACGCGGATGGCGGCCAGATCGTGTACGGCATGACCGAAAAGGATCATGAGCCTGCCGGGTTAGACGCTGGCCTCGATCCAAAAGAATATCCAGAAATCTGGTTTGAACAAGTTCTCCAGCAACACGTCACTCCATTGCTTGAGGGAGTTCGCCCGCGTCACGTTAAGCTCAAGTCAGGCCGCGTCGCCGTCGTAGTCGATGTACCCGCAAGCAAGAGCGACCCGCATCAGGCCGACGGCCGATATTATCGCCGACACAATTTTAATCGGCTTGCGATGGAGCATTACGAAGTCCGGGACATGTTTCGTCGCACGACGACGCCCGAACTCAAGGTTTCGTTGTCATTCGAGCACGGCAGAAAAACTCAGATCGAATTTCCGCACCAATCGGAGCTTTCCAACGCTATCATTCTCAATGTGACAATCGAGAATGTCTCAGTGCAGCCTGCATTCCACGTCTTTACGGAAGTTTGGGTAGACGAAGGCCTAAATCCTGCGTTTGCATTGCCTAAGTTCACCCACGTGAGACTTGACCCTGGCCCTCCGAAACTGCGCGTTTATCGGAACGTTTTAACGTCACCGCCTGATCCCCCTATTTTTCGCGAGGGAGATGCGGCAAAACATCTTGGCCAAATAGCCTTTAATGTCCCTGCCCGCTTCCTCTCCGGCGAGACACTTTTCGATTTAAAAACAATCGTGCAAACACCAGGCTTTGCAAAAACAGAGCATTGGGCGATGCGCACACGCGCAGGGTGGATTGAAATCCATGGCCCCGGCGGCCCATGGACCGCTCATATTAGATCGTGAGCCCTACCCGTTGCTCCTCTGAAGACATCTTGGGCACCGTCTGGCCCGATAATAATAAAGGTCTGTTTGGGGCCAGCATGGGGCCACAGAGACACTCAAAACGAGCGTAGGTTCACAAGTTACACCGCGCCATTCTTCAGCTTTTATGCGAGGCGCAACACTTAACAACTAAAGCGTGCGCCTTTTAATCAGGTGGTCCCGGGTTCGAGTCCCGGCGCGCTCACCAAATTAGTCAATTGATTTGGTGCATAATTGTCGGGTTCTAATAAGGTTACAAGCTAGTGTGAGGCACCTCCGGCGATTGCGGAGAAGGGTTCTAAATGCCGATCGACTGGTTGGTATGGCTTCGCGCGGCCGGATCGGCCGCAGTCAACGCTAAGTCAATCTATGATCGCGTTAGAGGAAAATCGCCACGCATAAACTTTGAAGCTGGCGACAGCGGCGTCGAGCTTCGTATCCACAACCCGCGGGACGAGACCGTCATCGTCGAGAAAATCGACGCGTGGCCGACGGTTCTCGGCTTCACAGCGGGTGAGGAGTTGGTGGACGTTGTGCGCGCCGTTGTCGCCCAGCGTCAGATTCCAGCCGAACATGCGTTGGCGGTATTAAAACCACAACAGGACGCGTCGGTCGGTGTAATAACCTTTGATCCGTTTAACGACTCCGCGGCGGAAACGATTATCAAGGTGCGTTTGGACTGGCGGAGCGCAACGCGCGGCATGCTTTCAAAAGGCAGCGTTACTCGAAAGGTAAGCGTCGCGATATTCGTGACCTGCGACGTGCAGCCGAAAGGAACCAACCAAGGATGAGAATTTTATAGGATTGCGTGACACCGAGGTGAAGCAACTCGCCTCGTTCACCGCCTCTTCTTCTTGCTCTTCTTCCCGAAGATCGCGTTCCAGTTATCCTTGTAGGCTTGCGACACCGGCTTCTGGCCCTCGCCGCGGCTGTAGCTCGACGGCGCGGCAGCTTCGGGCTTCGCTTCAGTCTTGGCGTCGACCTTGGCGTCGGTCTTTGCCTCAGTCTTGGCGTCAGCCTTCACTTCGCTCTTGGCTTCGCCCTTCACCGGGGCTTTATCCTTCGCCGGCGCCTTCTCCTTGGCGGCAGATTTCGGGGCAGATTTTTTGTCATCGCCGGCCATTATTTTTCCTAACGCTGCTGTGTCGCTTAGCTGTCTCAAGCGCGGTCTGGCTTGGCAAGGCCGTGTCGCCGCACGGTTACCGATTTGTTAACTCTTTACCCGCAAACGTACCCATAGTGGGGGCGGAGCACGTCATGCAATTGAACGAAGAATCCTGTCCTGTACCCGAGAGCGTTCTCGGCCAGTTGTACCGCGCCAGCCCGCAAGGGCTGGCCGTGCTCATCGACACCGTCTCGCCGAACGTCCGCGCCTTGCTCGCGGTCTATTGCTATCGCCGGGCACATCTGGCCTCGATCGGGCTTGCGATCGCTGCGAGCTGCGAAGAGGACGATCTCGCCATGCACGGCGGCAATCTCGGCGTCGACCTGTTCGTGAAGTCCCGCAGCACGACGGCGGTCGCGGAAAGTTCCCGCGGCCAGCGCCAGAAAATCTCGCTGTCCAAGGGCGCACTGATGACGGTCATCGCGCAGGATTTGATCTAGCGCCGGCCGCGGCGTTCGAAGCGGCTAGCTCACAACGTCTTCTGCTTCTGCCCGCATTCTTTGCAGGTGAATTCCACGCGGGTTTGCCCGGGCGCGGCCTGGACGCGATTGGGCGCGCCGCATTTGCCGCATTTGGTCTCGATCCGGGTCTGGCCCTGCTTCACCGAGAGGGCTTTCTTTTCCATCGCCTCACGGATCAACCGTTCGGTCTCTTCGCGCATTTCTTGTTTCGACATCGCAGTCCTTTTTGGCAGTCCTTTTGGGCAGTCCCTTTGACAATCTTTTGTGGCAATCCTTTTGGCCTGCCCGGCCTCAACCGACGCCCATTTAGCAGAGATTCCGCCGTCTGCGAGCGCCGTAAATCGAACTTTTTTGCATGTTTTGAATTAAGGCTTGGGCATAAAGCCCGTAAAAACGCCGTTACGGGAGGCCTTCATGGACACCAATATTTCGGCCGCCGGGCTGCGGCGCTGGGCGGCACAATGCGACGCGCGCGCCCAAGACCCAATGACCACGGGCCCCGAATACGAGCGCCTGATGACGATGAAAAACGCGCTGCTCGATCTCGCCGCGACCCAGGAATGGCTGGACGGCCAGAAGCCGCCGCTTGACCGCGCCGGCTAAAAATTTATCGGTGCGTGGCGCCTTGAGGGCTTTTAACTAAATCGTCGAAACCGTGGTTGCCGCAACGCAATGGCGCGCCGGCTTGCCGCGTTTGCGCGCCAATTCGACGCTTTAGCGGCGCGAATGCTGCGGCGCACGCCAGTTCTCCGTCATTAAATCTTATCCTGCCGGACACCACAGTTCCACCAAGACGTCGCACCATCGCCATGGTTGGGTTCTACTAACGAGCATGGACGGCGATTCAAAGAGGAGGCCTTAGATCATGACGCTCCATGTCAACACGGCCAAGCTCTCAGCCCTTCGCACCTTTGCCGCGCCTGCGCACTGCCCGCACTGCGGCGACCTGATGGTGGCGCCGCTGATGTCCGAGTTCGTCGAGGGTGGCGAAATCCGCCATCATTGGGAATGCGAGGCGTGCGGCGAACTCTCCCACACCTCGATTCCGCTCTCGACCCATTGAGCTCAAGCCGCGGAATAGCCGCACCGGTGTGGTGTTGGCTGTATGCGGCTGAACACAGCCGCTTCCGAGGAGGAGCCCGATGAAAATCACGATTCTGGCGCTGACCGCTCTTGCCGGCGTGTTCGCGCTCGCGAGCCCGTCGATGGCGGCGACCATCACTCTCAAGGCCAGCCTGAGCGGTAAAGCCGAAGTGCCGCCCAACACCGTGCCCGCCACCGGCGCGGTGACCGCGACCTACGACGATGCCACCAAAAAGCTGACCTGGAAGGGCAGCTACAAGGACCTCTCAGGTCCGGCAACCGCCGCCCATTTCCACGGTCCGGCCTCCGAGGGAAAGAACGCTGGCGTAGCGATTCCGATCATGCCGAACGGTCCGGAGTTCGAAGGCGCCGCCACGCTGACCGACGCCCAGGCCCAGGAAGTGCTGGCCGGCGACTGGTACGTCAACATCCACACCGCCGCCAACAAAGCCGGAGAAATCCGCGGTCAGTTGACCAAATAACCGCACGATGCGTCATCGCCAAGCAGCCCGCCGGTCCGCCGGCGGGCTTTTTCTTGCGCGCGCCGGGAATTAGTTACACAAGCACCCGGGCTTTTAGTTGCGGTCGCAACGCATTATCGTCCCGCCGGTAATTCCGAACTGCAATCGACAACAGTCCGGCCCAAACGGCCGCGAAAATCAGGCGAGGTCACATTCATGTCCGGCAGCAACCCTATCCTCATTTCCGGCGGCGGCATTGGCGGCCTGGTCACGGCCTATGCGCTGGCGCAAAAGGGTTTTGCTGTGCGCGTGTTCGAGCAGGCGCCTGAATTCAAAGAGGTTGGCGCCGGTATCCAGCTCGGGCCCAATATTTTCCGCGTACTGGAAAAGATCGGCCTCAAGGACGAGGTGCTGGCCGACGCGCATATTCCGCCGTCGCAGGAAATGCGCGACGCCGTCACCGGCAAGCTCATCACCAACATTCCGCTCAATGGCGCGTTCCGGGAACGCTTCGGCCAGCCTTATGCCGTCATCCATCGGGCCGACATTCACAGCCGATTCCTTAAAGCCTGCCAGTCCAGCAAGCTGATCACGCTGGAGACCAGCCGCCGCGTCGATAGCTATGAAGATCACGGCGATCGCGTCACCGTGACGCTGGAAGGCGGCGAGCGCGCCGACGGCTGCGCGCTGATCGGCTGCGACGGTATGTGGTCGAAGATCCGCGAACGCATCGTCGGCGACGGCAGGCCGCGCGTCTCCGGTCACATCGCCTATCGCGGCGTGCTGACGCGCGACCAGGTGCCTGCCGATCTGTGGCGGCCCGACGTGGTGTTGTGGGCAGGTCCCCGCTGCCACTTCGTGCATTACCCGCTGCGCCGGGGCGAACTTTATAATTTGGTCGCGGTGTTTCATTCCGACCAGTACGAGGAAGGCTGGAACACCGAAGGCAACAAAGAGTTGCTGTGGAATCACTTCAAGGGCCTGCGGCCGGAAGTGCTGCGCCTGCTCGAACTGATCGACACCTGGCGGATGTGGGTGCTGTGCGACCGCGAGCCGGTGAAGAACTGGACGCAAGGCCGTGTCGCCCTGCTCGGCGATTCCGCGCATCCGATGCTGCAATATCTGGCGCAAGGCGCCTGCATGGCGACCGAGGACGCCGTGGTGCTGGCGGAGAAGGTCGCGGCGCAGCCCAACGATCTGCCGGCGGCGTTCAAGGCCTACCAGCAGGAGCGCTATCTGCGCACCGCGCGCGTGCAAATCATGGCACGCGTCTATGGCGAATTCTACCACGCCCGCGGCGTCACCGCGGAGTTGCGCGACATGGCCGTTGGCGGCCGCACCGCCGAACAAAGCTATGACGGCATCGCCTGGCTGTACGGCGGGCCGTGACGCATGTGTCCGGCGCGCGTTACTTCTTCGGAATGCCGGCCTTCACGATGACGGCGTCCCATTTCTTGATGTCATCGACCAGGCGTTTCATCAGCTCGTCCGGCGTACTGGCCTGCGCGATCACGCCGACCTTGGCGTAGCTCGCCTTGACGTCCGGCATCGCCATCACTTCGGTGATCGCCTTGTTCAGAGTGGTGATGATTTCTTTCGGCGTATCTTTCGGCGCGCCGACGCCGTTCCACGACACCACCTCGTAGCCTTTCACGCCGGCCTCGATAGCGGTCGGAATGTTCGGCATGAGGGACGTCCGCTTTGGCGACGAAGTCGCCAGAATCTTGAGCTTGCCGTCATTGACCTGGCCCTGCACCGCCGGCGGGAAGTCGACCATCATCTGTATGTCGTTGCGCAACAGTGCGATGACGATATCCGGCGAGGTTTTGTAGGGCACGACCTGCACATTGAGATCGGCGACCGACTTGAACAATTCGCCACCGAGATTCTGCGTGCCGCCGACCGCGATGGTGCCGATATTGAGCTTGCCGGGATTGGTCTTCGCCGCTTTGACGAAATCGGCCAGCGTCTTGAATTCGGAGTCCGGATTGACGACAAGCACCAGATCGAAGGTGCCGACCATCGACACCATGGCGAAGTCCTTGACCGGATCGAACGGCAACGCGTTGAAGGCGCCGACGCTGATCGCGGTGCCGTTGGTGACGTAAGCCAGCGTATAGCCGTCGGGCGCGGCCGAGATCACGGCGCGGGCGGCGGCGATGCCGCCGGGCCCCGGCAGGTTCTCGACATAGACGCGCTGTCCGAGTTTCTCGCTCAGCTTGTCGGCCATGATGCGCGCGGTGACGTCGGCGACGCCGCCGGCCCCGAACGGCAGCACCAGCCGGATCGGCTTTTCCGGATAGGCCGCCTGTGCCGGCGCGGCCAGCGCCATCGTCAATGCGGCCGGCAAAGCGAGCAGCGCGAACCGCCGCGCGCGATCGAAAATCGTCCTGGCCATCGTCATCCTCCGTGGGCTCATCAGCGCCGTTTCTTATGGTTCGAAACCATAAAGCTTTGCCGGGTTGTCCACCAGCAAGAGCTTTTGCGCCGCCGGGTCCGCGACAAATTGCGGCACCAGATCGACCAGATCGCCTTCGTCCGCCTCGTGGGTGGCATTCGGGTGTGGGAAATCGGTGCCCCACAGCACCCGCGTCGGCGACGCCGCAACGATGGCGTGCGCGATCGGCACCGCCGCCGCATAAGGCGGCACCGAGATACGCTCGGAGCCGCAGACCTTGATCCAGCAGTTATCGCGCTTGGCCAGTTCGAGCAGCGCCCGCAGCGGCGGCTGATCGACGCCGGCGGCCGACGGCACCCGCCCCATATGATCGACCACGAAAGGCAGCGGCAGCTTCTTCATCATCTCGGACAGCGGAACAATGTCGGGCGCATCCATATGCAACACGACGTGCCAGCCGCGGCCTTTGACGCGGTCCATGACGCGGTTGAACACCGCCATGTCCGGGGTGCCACCGAGATGCTTGACGAAGTTGAAGCGTACGCCGCGCACGCCGCCAGCGTGCAGCTTGTCGTAATCGGCCTCGGTGAAGTCGTCATTGACGATGGCGACGCCGCGGTAGCGCTTGGGGTCCGACGCGATGCAATCGAGCATCGCCGCATTGTCGATGCCGTGGCAGCTGGCCTGCACGATCACGGCGCGGTCGATGCCGAGATGGTCGTGGAGCGCGCGCAGCATCTCCTTTGGCGCGTCTTCCGGCGTGTAGCGCCGGTTCGGCGCGTAGGGGAAAATGGCGCCGGGGCCGAAGACGTGACAATGCGCGTCGCAACTGCCGGGCGGCAATTTGAAGCGCGGCTTATGGCGTTTGGCGAGGAATTCGGGTCGGATGTTCATGCGGGTGGCCTTAACACGGCAAAAGGTGGGACGGAAAGTCGGCCGCAGGCCATATCGAATGGCGATGCCGCGCCAGTTGCGAACATCGCCCTAGCCAAATATTTCCGCCGGCACAATCAGGCCTCCGCATCCGCGGAACTTCGCCCGGCTTTCGTGGCATTCGATACAACCGCCTGTCCGGCCGCGGTCGCCATTTCGGCCATCGACATCTGGCCGATTCTTTCGATCAGGCGGGCCTTCAGCGCGGCTTCATGCGCGGCCTTTTCGGCGTCAGCTAGCCGCGTGAACGGCACCCGGAACATTTCGTCTTCTGGCAATTGCCGCAGCAGCGCTTCGACCGCGTGCCAGCCGGTCGGCGCATTGAGCATCAGCGCTACGTGAAACGAACGGCCGGGGCCGTTGTCGCAATGATGCCAATAGCCCCCGGGCATGAACAGAAGATCTCCGGGCTTGAGCGTCTCGTCGAACAGCGGGGCGGTCTCCGGCGGCGTTTGCGCCGGCATTCCCTTGATCGGATAAGTGACCGGTGGACCGTAAATCCGCCAGCGCTTGCTGCCCTCTAATTGAAGGACGATGATATCGACCAAATCGAAATGCAGCGTGATGGCGCCGCCGGCGCCGGTCGTCATTACCGCGTCGGCCCGCGTCACCTCGCCGGTGCGCGCGGTGATATCGGCACACAAGGTTTTCAATCCAGGAATATGAGATTGTATCGGATCGGTGACCACACTGACGCCTTGGGCGATCAGGCTTGCGAGATTGGCCGCATTGACTTTGCCCTTCTCGATATAAAACAGTTCGGGCACTTTATGCGTACGATGCGTTAGCCGATATTTTCTGGGCGGGATGACACCGCTCTCGATCAGGCCGCGAAGCGTGTTCCAATCGAGCAGACCCTCAAACCGACTTCCGCCAGAACTGCGGCGAAAGCTGAGCGTGCGATTGCGCAGAAGCTCAAAAAAATCCCGCTCGCCGAGAGGCGCGATCAGTTCCTGAAGCGTCGAAATCATCGATCGCTCTCTCCACTCCGACTGAAGAACACTCCGCGCAACAATGCAGCCCCACAATTTGTGACGCGTTTCCGCGGGGCCGAGACGGAACTGGCAGTGTTGATTTAGCAACCGCGGCCTGGGTCGGCAAGCATAGGGCGATGGCGACGGCCTCTACCACCATGGCGTTCAGCCGTCACAGCGCCGGCAAATCGCCCTGCTCCCAGCCGGCCGTTGTGGCCAAGCGGAAATTGGCAAACTCGCCCATAGCGATAGCCTCGCGCATGCCAGCCATAAGCGTTTGGTAATAGGCGATGTTGACGGTCGACAGCAGCACCTGGCCAAGGATTTCGTTGGCCTTGGTCAGATGATGCAGATAGGCGCGCGAATAGGTCCGCGCCGTCGGGTGCGGGCTCGCTTCGTCGAGCGGGCGCGGATCGTTGGCGTGGCGCGCATTCGACAGATTGATCGAGCCGAACCGCGTGAACGCCGTGCCGTGGCGGCCGTTGCGGGTCGGCATCACGCAATCGAACATGTCGACGCCGCGCGCCACCGCTTCGAGCATGTCGTGCGGCGTGCCGACGCCCATCAGATAGCGCGGCGCTTCCGCCGGCAGCACCGGCGCCGTCTCTTCGACGATTCTGAGCATGACGTCCTGCGGCTCGCCGACCGCCAGGCCGCCGATGGCGTAGCCGTCAAAGCCGGTATTGACCAAAGCCCGCGCACTCTGTTGGCGCAGCGCGACGTCGTCGCCGCCCTGCACGATACCGAAGAGGGCTCGCCCTCCGCGCACGCCCTCAAATGCCCGCTTGCTCCGCTCGCCCCAACGCAGCGACAGCTGCATGGCGCGTTCGATCTCATCGCGCGATGCCGGCAGCTTCAGGCACTCGTCGAGCTGCATGGTGATGTCGGCGCCGAGCAGCGTCTGAATCTCGATCGAGCGCTCCGGCGACAACTCAAACATCGCGCCGTCGAGATGCGATTTGAAGGTCACGCCCTGCTCGGTCAGCTTGCGCAATTGCGACAGCGACATCACCTGGAAGCCGCCGCTGTCGGTCAAGATCGCGCGCGGCCAGTTCATGAACTTGTGCAGGCCGCCGAGCGCGGCGATGCGCTCGGCCGTCGGCCGCAGCATCAGGTGATAGGTGTTGCCGAGCACGATCTCGGCGCCGGTTGCGGCCACCGCTTCGGGGTGCAGCCCCTTCACGGTCGCCTGGGTGCCGACCGGCATGAAGGCCGGCGTCTGCACTTTGCCATGCGGGGTCACGACCTCGCCGCGGCGCGCCGTGCCGTCGATGGCAATCAACTTGAATGAAAAAGAGTCGGCCATGAGTCCTGTTGCGTCATGGCCGGCTCGTTCCGGTCCCGACGATTTACGCCCTGCGCACCATGGCGGGAACCAGATGCTTGACGGTCGGCGCACCGACCTGCTGCATCGCTCCGTACAACTCGTCGCGCATCAGTTCAAGCACGCGCTCGACGCCGGGCTGGCCGAAGGCGCCGAGGCCCCAGATATAGGGCCGCCCGATGCAGACCGCGGTCGCGCCCAGGCACAGCGCCTTGACGATGTCGGTGCCGCGGCGGAAGCCGCTATCGACCAAAATCGGCATACGGCCTTTGACCGCCTCGGCGATCTCCGGCAGCGCGTCGATGCTCGATCGCCCGCTATCCTCGCTACGGCCGCCGTGGTTGGAGACGATGATGCCGTCGACGCCGGCGTCGGCGGCCAGCACGGCGTCCTCATAAGCGAGGATGCCCTTGAGCACGATCTTCATTTTGGTGGTGTCGCGCAGCCGCTTGATGAAGTCCCAGGTCATGGCTGACGACTGAGTATTCTTCATCCCGGACAGATCGATGCCCTGGTACATCGAGCGCCGCGCCTGGCCCGCCGCAAGACTGCTGCGATCGTGGCAGCCGTTGCAGTCGCGCGTGTCGGTCTGCCGCAGCCGGAACAGCGTTTCTTGATTGCGTCCGCCGGAGCGGTCCACGGTCACTGCGACCACCGGACAGCCGGCCTTTTCGGCGCGCAGCACCATGGTCTTGGCCAGGTCCCAATTGTTGGACGCATAGAGCTGGTACCAGATCGGCGCGCCGCGGGCGTCGGTGACGTCCTCAACGCCCGTTGTCGTGGCCGTGGACAGAATTTGCAGGTGGTTCGCCGCCTTCGCCGCCTTGGCGACGGCTATTTCGCCTTCCGGGTGGAACATCCTATGCCCGCCGACCGGCGCGATCACGATCGGGCTCGGATACTTCACGCCGAGGATATCGACGCTCATGTCGACCTTGCTGACATCGACCAACCGGCGCGGCCGCAACTGAAACTTCAGGAAGCCCTCGCGGTTGGCGCGCAACGTAACTTCGTCGTCGATGCCGGACGCCATGTAGCCGAAGTGCGCCGGCGGCACGTTGACCCGGCACGGCGGCTCGAAATCGAAGACGTTGATCGCTTCCTTCGGCGACTTGATCAGCTTGTCGGCCTGGAACGGCGCCCAGATCAGCGGATCGTTCGGCTTGATCGGCACCGCCGGCACGTCGCCGGCAAAGGCGCTGGAGGCAAACAGCGGCGACGCCGCCATGAATTGCAAAAACTTGCGGCGGCTCTGCTCGGTGATCGGCGACATGATTTTCCCTCCCCAGGGAGCGCCCGCCGGATTTATTCCGGTCGAGCCTTATGCGGGGGAAGGCTATACCCCGGGCGCGGCCGGGAACAGCAGGCAGGCGTCGCCGTAGGAATAGAACCGATAGCCGCTGTGAATGGCGTGGGCATAGGCGCGCTGCATGGTGGAAAGCCCGCTGAAGGCCGACACCAGCATGAACAGCGTCGAACGCGGCAGGTGGAAATTGGTCAGCATCAGGTCCACCGCCTTGAAGCGATAGCCGGGGGTGATGAAGATCGCCGTGTCGCCGGCAAAGGCGTGCAATTGGCCGTCGTCGCTCGCCGCGGTTTCCAGCGTGCGCAACGCCGTCGAGCCGACCGCCACGATCCGCCCGCCTTTGGCCCGCGCCGCGTTGAGGGTGGCGGCAGTCTCGGCCGTGAGGACGCCGAATTCGGCATGCATTTTGTGATCGGCGGTATCGTCCACCTTCACCGGCAGGAACGTGCCGGCGCCGACGTGCAGCGTGACCTTGTGGACAGCGATGCCTTTGGCCGCGAGGCGCTCCAGCAAGGCCGGGGTGAAGTGCAGCCCCGCCGTGGGGGCGGCCACGGAGCCTTCCGGCTCGGCGAAAACGGTCTGGTAGTCGGCTTTGTCCTGTTCGTCGGTCGGCCGCTTGGACGCGATATAGGGCGGCAGCGGCATTGCGCCACGTTCGGCAATGGCCTGATCCAGGACCGGACCATGGAAGGAAAATGAAAGGGTTACCTCACCGCCTTCATCTTTTTGTGAAACCTGAGCATCAAGCTGATCGAGGAAACAGACCCGGCCTTCCGAGCCAAACCGCAGCGTGTCGCCGGCCTGGACCTTCTTGGCGCCGAGGATGAACGCCCGCCAGGTCGAGCCGTCGATGCGCTTGTGCAGCGTGGCCTCAATCCCAGGCTCGGCATCGCCCCGCCCGATGCGGCGGCCTTTCAGCCGCGCCGCGATCACCCTGCTGTCATTGACCACCAGACAGTCACCCGCCAGCAGCAGGTCCGGCAGATCGGCGATCGCGCGGTCGTCCAGCCCTTCGCCGGGCTTCACGACCAGAAGCCGCGACGCGGCGCGCGGAACGGCCGGCCGCAACGCAATGCGGTCGGCCGGCAGCTCGAAGTCGAAGAGATCGGTGCGCATGGGTTTGCTTTACCCTGCGCGGGGACGAATTACGCCCCCATCGTCGCCTTGACGATCTTGTCGGGGTTCTTGACTGGCTCGCCGCGCTTGATCTTGTCGACGTTGTCCATGCCTTCGATGACGTTGCCCCAGGCGGTGTACTGGCCGTTGAGGAAACCCGCGTCGTCGAAGCAGATGAAGAACTGGCTGTCGCCGGAATCAGGGCTCGCGGCGCGCGCCATCGACACGGTGCCGCGCACGTGCGGCTCCTTGTTGAACTCCGCTTTGAGCTTCTTGCCCGAGCCGCCGGTGCCGGTGCCCTGCGGACAGCCGGTCTGCGCCATGAAGCCGTCGATGACGCGGTGGAACACGATGCCATCGTAGAAGCCTTCCTTGACCAGTTCCTTGATGCGCGCGACATGGCCGGGCGCCAGATCCGGCCGCATGGCGATCACGACGTTGCCTTGGGTGGTCTCTAGAGTGAGTGTGTCTTCGGGTTTTGCCATGGGCTTGTCTTTCTGGGTTCGAGAATTGAAATTATTTCGCGTCGGCGGCGACGGACATCTTCACGATCTTGTCGGGGTCGCTGACCGAGCCGTTATTGCCGGCCGAGCCTTTCTTGATCTTGTCGACCACGTCCATGCCCGACACCACCTGCCCGATCACGGTGTACTGGTTGTTCAGGCTCGCCGCGTCGCCGTACATGATGAAGAACTGCGAATTGGCCGAATTCGGATCGGACGTGCGCGCCATACCGACAATGCCGCGTGTGAACGGCACGGTTGAGAACTCCGCTTTCAGCGCCGGATATTTCGAGCCGCCGGTGCCGTCGCCGCGCTGGCCGTCGCCGGTCTGCGCCATGAAGCCGGGGATGACACGGTGGAACGGCACGTTGTTGTAGAAGCCCTCGCGCGTCAGTTGCTTGATGCGCGCGGCGTGAGCAGGTGCCAGGTCGTTGCGCAGCTTGATGACGACGCGGCCGTCCTTGGTGTCGAGATAAACCGTGTTCTGCTGATCGGTCGCCGCCGGCGCCTGCGCCAAAGCCGGTACGGCGCAGCCAAGCGCGAGGACGAAAGCAAGAATGCGGATCATGAAGTCTCCCGGAAGTGTTGAGCGCTAACGCGCGAATTTCTTCTTCAGCAGCGCGGCGACCGAGGCCGGCACGAAGGCGGAAACGTCGCCGCCCATGCCGGCGATCTGGCGCACCAATGTGGCGGTGATCGGGCGCACCGGAGGTGACGCCGGCAGGAACACCGTCTGCACACCCGGCGCCATGGCCTCGTTCATGCCCGCCATCTGCATTTCGTAGTTGAAATCGGTGCTATCGCGTAAGCCCCGCACCAGCAGCGTGGCGCCGGCGGTCTTTGCCGCCTCGATCGCCAGCCCGGAAAAGGTCACGCAAGCCAGCTCGCATTTGGCGGCTTTCGCCAGCGGCCCGCAGATGTCCTGCAGCATAGCCAGCCGGTCTTCGGTCGAGAACAGCGGGGCTTTGCCGGGGTTGACGCCGACCGCCAGCACCAATTTGTCGGCCAGCCCCACGGCGTGGCGCACCACGTCGAGGTGGCCGTTGGTGACGGGGTCGAAAGATCCCGCATAAAGGGCAATCCGCGGCATAGGCCGGGTCTACCCCGCCGTTTTGCACCCCGCAAGGCCGCCTTGGCGTCCCGCCGCGCTGAACCTTTTGCCCGTTCGCGGGTTAGTGCGGCGAACCCTCTGCGACGTTGAACCTTTCGCCTGGCAGGCACGACGAAAAGTCGAGCCTTCAAGGATTGGGGACTGCCATGCTCAAAGCGATCTCAGCCATCGTCAGCGCCGCCGCCGTTGCCGCCGTCTTCACCTTCGCCTTGCCGGGCGTTCAGGTCGACGCCGGCCCCTTGCCGAAGCCCGCCGAAGCCACACTGAAGGCCTGCACCCAGCAGGCCTGGCCGTATCTCAATTGCGTCGGCACCGAAGTTGGCAACCCGCGCATCCGTTTGGTGACCACCGATAGATTGGCCCGCTAACCGGTTTACCCGCCAACGGCCCGCGCGCTAGGCTCTCCCCCAAGGGACACTGAGATCCCCTCAGGGAGAGAACATGCGCCGGGTCATTTTTGCGGCCGCCGCGATGCTGTGGGCCGCCTCCGCTGTTGCCGAAACCTACCCGAGCCGTCCCATCAGGATCATCGTGCCGACGCCGCCCGGCGGGCCGGTCGATGTGATGGCGCGGCTCTTGGCCAATGCCCTGCCCGCCACCCTCGGCCAGCCGGTCTTCGTCGAGAACAGACCGGGCGCCGGTAACACCATCGGCTCGCGCCAGGCAGCTAGCGCCGATCCCGACGGCTACACACTGATGGTGTCGGCCTCGAGCGGCCTGATCATGAGCCCCTTGATCTACAAGACCGCCGGCTATGACGCGTCGAGCTTTGCCGCCGTGGCGCTGATCGCCGAGACGCCGCAGGTGCTGGTGGTCAATCCGCAATTTCCGGCGAAATCGGTCGCCGAACTGATTGCCGCGGCCAAGGCCAATCCGGGCAAGCTGAATTACTCGACCGGCGGCGCCGGCACGCTGCCGCATCTCAACGCCGAATTGTTCAAGACGCTCAGCGGCGCCAACATCCAGCACGTGCCGTACAAAGGCGGCGGCCCCTCGCTCACCGCCGTGATGGCGGGTGAGGTGCAGATGACCTTCGACACCGTGAGCACCTCGCTGCAATTGATCCGCGAGGGCAAAGTGCGCGCGCTCGCCATCGTCGGCCCGAAGCGGTCGCCGGAATTGCCCGATGTGCCGACCATGCTGGAAGTTGGCTTCCCGGCGGTGACCAGCGGCGCCTGGACCGCGCTGTTGGCCCCGCGCGACACGCCGCCCGAGATCGTCGCCAAGCTCAACGCCGCCACCAACGCGGCCTTGCATAGTGAGCCAATGAAAGGCGTGCTCGCCAAACTCGGCGCCGAGCCGCGCGGCGGCACGCCGCAACAGCTCGCCGAACACATGGCGAAGGAAACCAAGAAGTGGGCCCCGATCGTCGCCGGGCTCGATCTAAAGGCGGATTAACCCGGCCTTCTTGCCAGCGACAGCCAGAGGCCGCCGCCGATCAGCACGGCGCCGGACAATCGGCCAAGGAGCTTGTTGTGCTTCGGCTTGATGAACCAGGCACGGCCAAAACCCGCGGCCACCGCCCAGCCGCTATCGAGCACGGCCCCCCAGCGTCACCGAGCAGATGCACATAATGAGCAACTGCCGTTCGACCGGCAGCGTGGCGTCGATGAACTGCGGCAGGAACGCGGTGAAAAAGGCGATGGTCTTGGGATTGGTGAGAGCGACGATAAAGCCGCGCCAGGCATGCACATGCGCGCCCGGCCGGACGGTTTCGCTTTTGCCGCCCGCATGACGCCACGCTTGAATGCCGAGCCAGATCAAATAGGCCGCGCCCACCCAGCGCAGCACCTCAAACACGTCCGATGACGCTTTCAAAATCCAGCTCAGGCCGAAGGCGATACCGGCGAGCAGCACGGCATTGCCGGCACTGGCGCCGGCCACCGTCGAAAGCGCGGCGCGGGTGCCCTGCCGCGCGCCGGTCGCCAGGATCAGCGTGACGATCGGCCCCGGCGTCAGAAACAGCACGACGGTGATGAGCAGGAAGGCGGTGAAGAGTTCGAGGTTCATGGTCCTTGTCCCGCATCGCGCGCTTTATTCCCCTCCCCCGCGAGCTCTTGCGAGTGTGGGGAGGGGTCAGGGGTGGGGGAACGAAATCGGTCGCGCGCAGAAGCTCAATAGCAATATCGAAGCGCCCCCACCCCGGTTCGTCTTGCTACGCAATCCGAACCGACCCTCCCCACGCATCCGAACTCGGGTTCACCCGAGTTCGGCGTTTTGAGTGGCCGAAGTCGGATATATCCGACTTCGGTTGGGGGAGGGAAAGCAATTACTCCGCGTCAGCTTCCTCGCTCAGACGTTCGACCGACACCACCTTCTCGTCGTCGGCGGTGTTGAGCACGATGACCCCTTGCGTCGAGCGTCCGGCGATGCGAATGCCCGCCACCGTGGTGCGGATCAGCTTGCCGGCATCGGTGACCAGCATGACCTGGTCGTCTTCCTCGATCGGGAACGACGCCACCAGGCGGCCGATCTTCGGCTTGAGCGTGAACTCGCCGTTCTTCTTTTCCCAGATATCCATGGCGACGATACCTTTGCCGCCGCGGCCGGTGATCCGGTATTCGTAAGAACTCGTGCGCTTGCCGTAGCCGCGCTCCGACAGCGTCAGCACGAACTGCTCGGCCGCCGACAGCTCGACATAGCGCTGCTCGCCGAGTTCGATCGCGGTCACGCTCTCCTCGGCGTCCGCCACCGGCGTTTCCTCCTCGGCGCCGCCGCGGCGCACCGCATTGGCGCGCTTGAGATAGGCGACGCGTTCTTCCGACGTCGCCGCGACGTGGCGCAAAATTGACATCGAGATCAGCCGGTCGTCGGCGTCGAGCGCGATGCCGCGCACGCCCATCGAGGTGCGGCCGGTAAACACCCGCACTTCCGGCACGGCAAAGCGGATGCACTGACCGCCGGACGAGGTCAGCAACACGTCGTCGGCTTCGGTGCAGATTTGCACGCTGAGGATGCCTTCACCCTCGGGCAGCTTCATCGCGATGATGCCGGAACGGCGCACATCGACGAAGTCGGACAGCTTGTTGCGCCGCACCGTGCCTTTGGTCGAAGCGAACATCACGTCGAGATTGGCCCAACTCGTTTCGTCCTCGGGCAGCGGCATGATGCTGGTGATGTTTTCGCCGGCATCGAGCGGCAGGATGTTGATCAGCGCCTTGCCGCGCGCCTGCGGCGCAGACAGCGGCAACCGCCAGACCTTTTCCTTGTAGACCTTGCCGGCCGACGAGAAGAACAGCACCGGCGTGTGCGTATTGGCGACGAACAGCCGCGAGACGAAATCCTCCTCGCGCACCTGCATGCCGCCGCGGCCTTTGCCGCCGCGCTTCTGCGCGCGATAGGTCGAGAGCGGCACGCGCTTGATGTAGCCGAGGTGCGAGACGGTGACGACCATGTCCTCGCGCTGGATCAGGTCCTCGTCTTCCATGTCGCCGATCGCTTCCGCGATCACGGTGCGGCGCGGCGTCGCGAACTGTTCCTTGATCGCGTTCAGTTCGTCCTTGATGATCGACTGGATGCGCGCGCGCGAGCGCAGGATTTCCAGATAGTCGGCGATTTCGGCGGCGAGTTTGTCGAGTTCGTCCTTGATTTCTTCACGGCCGAGCGCGGTCAGGCGCTGCAGGCGCAGATCGAGAATGGCTTTCGCCTGCTCGAACGACAGCCGCGCGGTGCCCGACGAGCTGACCTTGTGGCGCGGGTCGTCGATCAGCTCGATCAACGAGGCCGCGGTGGTCGCCGGCCATTCGCGCGCCATCAAGGCTTCGCGCGCCTCGTTGACGTCCTTCGAACCGCGGATCAGCTTGATGACTTCATCGATATTGGCGACCGCAATCGCCAGGCCGACCAGGATGTGGGCGCGGTCGCGCGCCTTGTTGAGCAGGAACTTGGTGCGGCGGGACACCACTTCTTCGCGGAACGCGACGAAGGCCTTGAGCATATCCTTGAGCGTCATCACCAGCGGACGGCCGCCGTCGAGCGCCACGGTGTTGACGCCGAAGCTCGATTGCAGCGGCGTGTAGCGATACAGCTGGTTGAGCACCACGTCGCGCTCGGCGTCGCGCTTGAGCTCGATCACCACGCGATAGCCATCGCGGTCGGACTCGTCGCGCAGGTCGGAAATGCCCTCGATCTTCTTGTCGCGCACCAGTTCGGCGATGCGCTCGACCATGGTGGCCTTGTTCACCTGATAGGGAATTTCGCTGACGATGATCGCTTCGCGGTCCTTGCGCAGCGTCTCGAAGGCGACCTTGCCGCGCATGATGATCGAGCCGCGGCCGGTGTGATAGGCGCTGTATATGCCGGCGCGGCCGAGAATGAGACCGCCGGTCGGAAAATCCGGCCCCGGCACGATTTCAATCAGCTTGTCGGTTGAGATCGCCGGATCGTCGATCATTGCCATGCAGGCAGCGATCACTTCGCCGAGATTGTGCGGCGGAATATTGGTCGCCATGCCGACGGCGATGCCGCCGGCGCCATTGACCAGCAAATTCGGATAGCGCGCCGGCAGCACCGCCGGCTCGTGCTCGTTGCCGTCGTAGTTGGCCTGGAAGTCGACGGTGTTCTTGTCGATGTCGTCGAGCAGCGCCATCGCCGGCTTTGCCAGCCGGCACTCGGTGTAACGCATCGCCGCCGCCGGATCGCCGTCGACCGAGCCGAAATTGCCCTGCCCGTCGATCAACTGCAGGCGCATGGAGAAGTCCTGCGCCATGCGCACCAACGCGTCGTAGATCGCGCTGTCGCCGTGCGGGTGATATTTACCCATCACGTCGCCGACGACGCGCGCCGACTTGACGTATTTCTTGTCGGGCGTGTGGCCCTGCTCGTGCATCGAATAGAGGATGCGCCGGTGCACCGGCTTGAGGCCGTCGCGCACGTCGGGCAGCGCCCGCGACACGATCACGCTCATGGCGTAATCGAGATATGACCGCTTCATCTCCTCCGTGATCGACACGGGGCGCACGTCGGAAGGACTTCCGTCCCCCGATTTCGGTGTTTCAACGTCTGACAAAAATGGCTTCCTGCGGGTTCGCTAATGCCTGATTTATGTAACTGATTCACCCCTGCTTTGCCACCCGAAAGGGCGCTCTGAACACGCTAATTTCGAACGTATTTTCAATAGCTTATCGGGGCTCTTTGGGCTCCTGTGGCAACCCCGTGACAAGGGCCTGGTAGCCGTCATTTTTGCACGCCGTTGCGGCGGCAATGGAGTACGGTCGGCCGGCCATGATGCCGCTCGAATTCCTCATCTCAGCCTTTGTGACGCTGCTGGTCGTGGTCGATCCGCTCGGCCTGGTGCCGGCTTTCGTCGCCATCACCGGTGGCCTGCCGGCGCAAGCCCGCCGCAGCGTGGCGCTGCGCGCCTGCCTGATCGCGGCCGCGATCCTGGCCGGCAGCGCGCTCGGCGGCGACTGGCTGCTGCGCACCATGTCGATCACGCTTCCTGCCTTTAGAATTGCCGGCGGCCTGCTGCTGTTCTCGATCGCCTCGGAAATGGTGTTCGGCGTGCGTATTGCGCGTCAGTCGAAAACTGCCGAGAACGTGATCGAGGATCACGTCCGCAATATCGCCGCCTTCCCGCTCGCCATCCCGCTGATGGCCGGCCCCGGCGCCATTACCGCCACCGTGCTGCTGGCCGGACGCAGCGGCGGCGATCCCGTGCGGCTCGGCATTCTGCTCGGCGTCATCGCCGCGGTGCTGGCGATTTGCCTGCTGGTGTTTACGCTGGCCGGGCGCATCGGCAAGCTGATCGGCATTACCGCCAATGTGGTGATGTCGCGCCTCCTCGGCGTGCTGCTGGCAGCCCTCGCCGTGCAGTTCGTCATCGACGGCGTGCGCGCGGCGCTGGCGGGCTAAAGCGCTTGCGGCCCGCCAGCCGCTCAGCACGATGCCTGAGGCGCGCGCGCCTCAGGCTGTCCGGTCGGTGTCCCTGTATCGCCGCGGCAACTCAGAACGGAATCTCGTCGTCCATGTCGTCGCGCTTGCCGGCGCCGGCAAAGGCAGGCTTGCGTTCGCGCGACGCGGTCGGACCGGGCGAGCCGAAATCGCCGTCGTCGCTAGGGCCTGCGCTCGCGCCGCCACCGCGGGTGTCGAGCATGGTGAGCGTCGAGTTGAAGCCCTGCAGCACCACTTCGGTCGAGTATTTGTCGTGGCCGTCTTTGTCGGTCCATTTGCGCGTCTGCAGCGCGCCCTCGAGATAGACCTTGGAGCCCTTCTTCAGATACTGCTCGATGACCTTGCAAAGACCTTCGTTGAACACCACGACGCGGTGCCATTCGGTCTTCTCTTTGCGCTCGCCGGTGGTCTTGTCGCGCCAGCTTTCCGAGGTGGCAACGCTGAGATTGGCGATCGGCCGGCCGTCCTGGGTGCGGCGAATTTCCGGATCCTTGCCGAGATTGCCGACCAGAATCACTTTGTTGACGCTACCCGCCATGATGCTCTCCACTGGGCGCCTCAGGGCATCGTCCAAAACATGGTCGATGCCGCCGCCGGTCGCCGGTAAGAGACCGCCTGCCGCGGGCGATCCCGAAAATTAACTTTTGACACTAGACCTCAGCCGCCGCGCGGCAAGCGCGTTTGGCCTTAATCCACAGGGGCTTGCGAACGATAATGTAGCCTCGATCGGACAATCTCGCAAGTATTTGTTCTTTTTTTGTTCTTATTGATATTAACCAATTAGGCGCTTGATATGATTGGACATTTTGCTCTATTGTTGCGTATATATCACAGCCCGAATCAACCATAAGCGATAGACTCACCTCCAGTTCCCGTGTTCGGCCGAAAAAACCTGGAGGTTATCTGATGAAGCGTTTTCTACTTACGATAGGTGCGGGTCTGATGGCGGTATCGATGGCTTCGCCATCGTTCGCGGCCGATATGCCCCCGCCCCGCCTATAAGGCGCCCATGTATGTCGCCCCGTTTAGCTGGACCGGCTTCTACGTCGGTATCAACGGCGGCTACGGCTGGGGCAAATCGAACTGGACCGCTGGTGCAATCACCACCGGCGACTTCAACGTCAAGGGCCCGCTGGTCGGCGGCACCCTCGGCTACAACCTGCAGACCGGCGCCTGGGTGTTCGGCCTCGAAGCCGATGCCGATGCCGAGGCCAGCTGGATCAAGGGCTCGACCACCGTCAATTGCGGTGGTGGCGGTTGCGAAACCAGCAACCGCTGGCTCGCAACCGGCCGCGGCCGTATCGGCTACGCCTGGGATCGCTTCCTGCCCTACATCACGGGCGGCGTAGCGGGCGGCGACATCAAGATGGGAGCGGTGAACGGCACCGTTTCCGAAACCAAAACGAAGCTCGGCTACACTGTCGGCGGCGGCGTCGAATACGCCTTCCTCGGCGCCTGGTCGGCGAAGATCGAATATCTCTATGTCGATCTCGGCAAGGCGTCGTGCAGCGCGGCCACTTGCGGCCTCACCACCGACGTCAAGTTCAACGCCAACATCGTCAAACTGGGCGTGAACTACCGCTTCTAATCGCGCGGACCAAGCCGCAGGACGCGGCTCCGCACCAAAATCTTACAAGGGCCGGCCATTGCGCCGGCCCTTTGCTTTTGGGCCCTACGCATCCTTTGTCCGCAGCGCCTCAACCCGCGCCGAGCGCGACGGCGACATTGTAGGTGATCAATGCGCCAAGGTAGGCGAGCGCCAACATGTAGGCGAAGGTGATCGCCATCCACTTCCAGCTGCCGGTCTCGCGCTTGATCACCGCCAGCGTCGACGCGCATTGCGGCGCGAAAATATACCAGACCAGTAGCGCCAACGCGGTTGCCAGACTCCACTTGCCGGCCAGCGCCTGGCCGATCTGTTCCGCCGCTTCCTTGCCGCCCTCGATGGCATAGACCGTGCCGAGCGCCGCGACCGCGACCTCGCGCGCCGCCATGCCTGGGATCAAGGCCACGCTAATCTGCCAATTGAATCCGATCGGCGCCAGCAATGGCTCGATCGCATGGCCGAGGATAGCGGCCAGGCTGTAATTGATCGCCGGCTCGGTCGCGCCCGCCGGCGGGCGCGGAAACGAAGCCAGGAACCAGATCAGCACCATCATCGAGAAAATCGTGGTGCCGGCCCGATGCAGGAACATCTTGGCCCGCATGATGACGCCGATGACGATGCTGCGCGGCTGCGGTAGCTTGTAGTCCGGCAATTCCAGCATGAAAGGCGGTGTCGGATTGTCACGCCAGAAAAAATATTTGGCGAGGAAAGAGACGCCGAGCGCGCTGACGATGCCGGCCGCATAGAGACCGAACATTACCAGCCCCTGCAGGCTGACGAGGCCCCACACTTGCGTGTTGGGAATGAAGGCGGAAATGATCAGCGTATAGACCGGAATGCGCGCCGAGCAGGTCATCAGCGGCGCCACCATGATCGTGGTCAGCCGGTCGCGCGGATTGTCAATCACCCGCGTCGCCATGATGCCGGGAATGGCGCAGGCAAAACTCGACAGCAGCGGGATGAAAGCGCGGCCGTGCAGTCCGGCACCGCCCATGATGCGGTCCATCAGGAAGGCAGCGCGCGCCATGTAGCCGAGATCTTCCAGCAGCAAAATGAACAGAAACAAGATCAGGATCTGCGGCAGGAACACGACGACGCTGCCGACACCGGAGATGACGCCGTCCTGGATGAAGCTGCGCAATAGGCCGTCGGGCAGACTATTGTGGACGCCGGCGCCAAGCGCGGCGAAACCGGACGAAATAATATCCATCAGCGGCTGCGCCCAGCTGAACACCGCCTGGAACATCACGAACAGGATGCACAACAGGATGACGAGACCGATGACCGGCTGCAGCAGCACAGCATCGAGCCGGGTTGTCAGGTTGTCCGGTTTCGCCGGCATGCGCACGGCAAGCTTGATGATGCGGTCGGCCTCGCGCTGGGCCGCCCGCAATTCGGTGATGGTCGGCGCCTGCCAGCCGTGTTCGCCCGGCGCCGTCAGATCGGTCGCGGCCAGTTCATCGAGCCGGCGCAACAGATCGTCGGTGCCGCCGCGGCGCACCGCCGCCGCCGTGATGACCGGCACGCCGAGTTCGGCCGACAAGCGCTCAAGATCGATCTCGACGCCGCGCCGATGCGCAATATCGATCATGTTGAGCACGAGCAGCAATGGCCGGCCGACGCGCTTGAGCTCGAGCACGAGACGCATGGACAGCCGCAGATTGGTGGCGTCGGCGACGCAGACCAGCAGGTCGGGCGGCGTTTCGCCGGCCAGCCGGCCGAGCACGGCGTCGCGGGTGACTTCTTCATCGGGGCTGCGCGCCCGCAGTGAATAGGTGCCGGGCAGATCGACCAGGCTGACGCTGCGGCCCGATGGCATCGGCAGCGTGCCGCTCTTGCGCTCGACGGTCACGCCGGGATAGTTCGCGACTTTCTGCCGGCTGCCGGTCAAGGCGTTGAACAACGCGGTTTTGCCGCTGTTCGGCGTGCCGATCAGGGCAAAACGTCGCGTGCCCGTTGCGGCCACTACATTCATTGTCAACCCGATCAGATCACCAGGATCGCCATCGCCTCGCGCCGGCGCAGCGCCACGGTCGCATCGTTGATGCGCACCGCGATGGGGTCGCGGCCGAAAGCGCCTTCGTGAAGAATTTGAATCGCCGCGCCCTCGGTGAAGCCGAGTTCGATCAAGCGCCGCTCAAGTTCTCCCTCCGGCAGGCCGGAGGTCTCGTTGCCGACCGCGATGGCATCGATCCGGCCGCGGAACCCGCGCGGGGCATGCCCCAAAGGCGAACTTGCTGCTGGCTTGGCGGGGTGTCCGTTCTTGACCGTCATTCGATCCCTCGTGTGGGTGGGCTGACGCAGTTGCGAAGCATTTGCTTCTTATGCCGCATCTATGTGACCCCGGTCTTGATTAAGGTCAACTGAAAAGATCAATATATTCAATACCTTAGAAACATTCTAAGGAAGCCGGGTGTCCGCTGACGGCTTTAAATCGCGGCACGCGTGTCCCTCTTCTGCCGCGCCCGTCCGGTTATCCCCATTCCTCCCATCGTGCGGCGCTTCCAGGGCTAGCGAAACTGGCTCGTTCTACCTACGTTCCTGGTTGAAGATTTCCCGGCGTCGGCGCTTTCCGGCGCATTTTGCTGTGCAAAGCTCCGCGAAAGCCCTGCAATGACCGATGTTTCCAACAAACGCGCCCGCGACGCCCGCCAGATCACCATCCGCGGCGCCCGCGAGCACAATCTCAAGAACGTCGACGTCACCATCCCGCGCGATCAGCTGGTGGTGTTCACCGGCCTGTCCGGCTCGGGTAAATCCTCGCTCGCCTTCGACACGATCTACGCCGAGGGCCAGCGCCGCTACGTCGAGTCGCTGTCGGCCTATGCGCGCCAGTTCCTCGAGATGATGCAGAAGCCGGACGTCGACCAGATCGACGGCCTGTCGCCCGCCATCTCCATCGAGCAGAAGACCACCTCGAAGAACCCGCGCTCCACCGTCGGCACTGTCACCGAGATCTACGACTACGCCCGCCTGCTGTGGGCGCGCATCGGCGTGCCCTACTCGCCGGCGACCGGGCTGCCCATCGAGAGCCAAACCGTGTCGCAGATGGTCGACCGCGTGCTCGCGCTGGCGGACGGCACGCGCATCTATGTGCTGGCGCCCGTCGTGCGCGGCCGCAAGGGCGAATACAAAAAGGAATTGGCCGAGTTTCTCAAGAAGGGCTACCAGCGCGTCAAGATCGACGGCGCGTTCTACGAGATCGGCGACGTCAAGCCGCTCGACAAGAAATTCACCCACGACATCGACGTCGTGGTCGACCGCCTGGTGGTGAAATCCGACATCGGCACACGGCTGGCGGATTCGCTGGAGCAATGCCTCAAGCTCGCCGACGGCATGGCGGTGATCGAACTCGCCGACACCAAGGCTTCGGGCGCCAAGGCCAACAAAGGCCGCAACGAAAACGCCGAGCGCATCATCTTCTCCGAGAAATTCGCCTGCCCGGTGTCCGGCTTTACGCTGCCGGAAATCGAGCCACGGCTGTTCTCGTTCAACAATCCGTTCGGCGCCTGCCCGGCCTGTGGCGGTCTCGGCGTCGAGCAGCACATCGACGCCGAACTGGTTATCCCGGACCGCGACGCCACGCTGCGCAAGGGCGCCATCGCACCCTGGGCCAAATCAAGTTCGCCTTATTACATCCAGACGCTGGACGCGCTGGCCAAGCATTTCCGCTTCACGCTCGATTCCAAGTGGAAGGACCTGCCGAAGAAAACCCAGGACGCCATCCTCTACGGCTCCGGCGAGGACGACATCAAGTTCGTCTATGACGACGGCCTGCGCGGCTACACCACCAAGAAGCCGTTCGAAGGCGTCATCACCAATCTCGAGCGCCGCTTCAAGGAAACTGAGTCGGAATGGGCGCGCGAGGACCTGCAGAAATATTTCAACGACGTGCCCTGCGCCGAGTGCAAAGGCGCGCGGCTCAAGCCCGAAGCGCTCTGCGTCAAGATCGGCGGCAAAAATATTTCCGAGATCGCCGAATTGTCGATCAAGCGCGCCGGCGAATGGTTCACCGAGTTGCCGCAGCATTTGACGCCCAAGCAGAACGAGATCGGCGTGCGCGTACTCAAGGAAATCCGCGAGCGGCTGAAGTTCCTGGTCGACGTCGGCCTCGATTACCTGACGCTGGCGCGCGCCTCCGGCACGTTGTCCGGCGGCGAGAGCCAGCGCATCCGGCTCGCCTCGCAGATCGGCTCCGGCCTCACCGGCGTGCTTTACGTGCTCGACGAGCCGAGCATCGGCCTGCACCAGCGCGACAACGCACGCCTGCTGGAAACCCTCAAGCGCCTGCGCGACCTCGGCAACACCGTGATCGTGGTCGAGCACGACGAGGACGCCATCCGCACCGCCGACTACGTGCTCGACATCGGCCCCGGCGCCGGCATTCACGGCGGCCACATCATCGCCGAAGGCACCATCGACGACATCATCGCCGCGCCGAATTCATGGACCGGCAAATACATGTCCGGCGAGCTCACGGTGCCGGTGCCGGAACGCAAGGCGCGCAACCCGCGCCGCCAGATCAAGGTCGTCAACGCCCGCGGCAACAACCTCAAGAACGTCACCACCGAGATCCCGCTCGGCCTGTTCACCTGCATCACCGGCGTGTCCGGCGGCGGCAAGTCGACGCTCTTGATCGACACTTTGTACAACGCCGTCGCGCGCAAGCTCAATGGCGCGTCACTCGCGGCGGCCCCGCACGACCGCATCGAGGGGCTGGAGCACATCGACAAGATCATCGACATCGACCAGTCGCCGATCGGCCGCACGCCGCGCTCCAATCCGGCGACCTACACCGGCGCCTTCACGCCCATTCGCGAATGGTTCGCCGCCCTGCCCGAGAGCAAGGCGCGCGGCTACGAGCCCGGGCGTTTTTCCTTTAACGTGAAAGGCGGCCGCTGCGAGGCCTGCCAGGGCGACGGCGTCATCAAGATCGAGATGCACTTCCTGCCGGACGTGTACGTAACCTGCGACGTCTGC
>CAIRGJ010000036.1 GCA_903878085.1 uncultured Hyphomicrobiales bacterium
CCCCCCCCCCCCAATCGTTAGCATCGCCGCCACCAAAAATGGGATCGTCCTTGCGCTAGCCATCGCATTCCCCCTGTTGCTGACAACATTCGGATCGCGAGCATACGGTAACACGACGCCCGCTATGGTTGCGATCACGCCTGCGCGAGAACGGCAGCTATTCGACGCCGCCTTTCGGCTTCTGGTCCGGCGTCACATCGAGCACGCCGGCGCGGCCAGTGATTTTGACCGGCGGCCGGCAGTCCTTCATGCAGGGCTTGGCGTTCCAGAACGCCTTTTCGACTTTGTCGCGGTCGTCGTCGTAAAAGCCGCCTTGGTTCGGCATTGTCACCTGGCCCCAGGTCGCCCGCGACAGCACGAATTTGTCGTCGACGATGTCGTTGAGATTGAGCACGTAAGCGGTGACGGCATAGAGCTCGTCATTCGACAACGACTGCGCATCGCCGAACGGCATGGCGCGGCGGATATAGTCGAACACGCTTCCCAGATACGGGTAATACGAACCGACGGTCTTGACCGGATCGTGCGACGCCAGCGTGCCCTTGCCTTGCGCGAGTTGCGGCCAACGGCCGGCGCTTTCGCCGAACTCGCCATGACAGGCCGCGCATTTCTCCAGATAGATTTTCTCGCCGGCCTTCACCGAGCCTTGGCCCGGCGGCGCGCCCTGCCCGTCCGGGCGCACGTCGATGTCCCAGCCGGCGATCTGCCCGGACGTGGCCGGTTGGCCGATGTTGTAGGTGCGCGACTTGCTTTGCGCCAAGGCGGGCGCGGCAAGCAATGCAAGGAGAAGCGCGAGACTAACCGACCTCGACATTCTCGACCTCCCCGCTGGCCTTGAGCGCCCAGGTCTGGATGCCGTTGTTGTGATAGACCGAATTGACGCCGCGGATTTTGCGCAAGTCGCCCTTCGTCGGCTGCACATAGCCGGTGTCGTCCATGGCGCGCGATTGCAGCAGCAGTTCTTCGCCGTTCCACTCGATCTCGGCATAGAAGCGCACGCAGGCGCGATCGAACACCGGACCGTCGATGCGCGCCGTGCGCCAGTTGCGGCCGCCGTCGAGCGAGACATCGACACGTTTGATCTTGCCGCGGCCGGACCACGCCAATCCGGAGATGACCGTGAAGCCCTTGCGCTTGACCGGCGCCTGCGGCGACGGCGACGTGATCACGGACTTGGCGTCCATCTCGAAGGTGAATTGGCGCGCCTTGCCGTTCTCCATCAGGTCGGTGTATTTGCCGGTTTCCTCGCGGCTGTACCAAGGCCGATCGCCGACCTTGATGCGGCGCAGCCACTTCACCCACATATTGCCTTGCCAGCCCGGCACCACGAGACGCACCGGATAGCCTTGTTCGGGGCGCAACATCTCGCCGTTCGAGCGGTAGGCGACCAGGCAATCGCCGAGCGCCTTGTGCATCGGCAACGAACGGTTCAACGCCGCGGCGTCGCCGCCCTCCGCCATGATCCAACTGGCGTTGGCTTTGAGCGCGGCCTGCTCCAGCAGCAGCTTCAGCGGCACGCCGGTGTATTGCACGCAATGCACCATGCCGTGGGTGTATTGACAGCCATTGAGCTGCGCGCCGCGCCACTCCATGCCGGAATTGGCGGCGCATTCCAGGAAGTAGATGCGGTTGACGCGCGGCAGGCGTTTCAAATCCTCCAGCGTGAAGATCAGCGGCTTGTCGACCAGACCGTGGATCATCAGCCGGTAATCGTTCGGGTCGATCTCGGCGATGCCACCGTGATGGCGCTCGAAGCACAGGCCGTTCGGCGTGATGATGCCGTCGAGTTCGTGCAGCGGCGTGAAACTGACCGATGACTCGCGGCTGGCGGTGAGCCACGGCACGTCGCGGCGGATGACGTCCTTCTCGAACTTCGATGGCGTGCCGTAAGGCCGCGCCACGACGCCATCGCCAAGCTGCTTGGTCCAGCCGGCGACATTGGGCGGTAGGTTCTTGTCGTCGGCACGCGCCGGCCGCGTTGCAGCACCAAAGGCGAGACCGGCTGCGCCCGCCAGGAATTTGCGGCGCGAGGCCTGCTTTGGGTCGTCGCTCGTCTCGGACATCGGCTGCTCCCGGCGGATCGCCTACCGAACGAATTATCACATTCTTTTTTATGAATGTAACGGGTGGCAGCGACTATGCCCCGGATATTTTCACGCTCGAATTTGGCTCGATACGCACCGTCTTCTCGGCGGCGACATAGCGCTCGACCAGGTCCCAAACCGGCGGGCCCTCGGTGCCTTCGTTGACGGACGCCCAGCCGGCCACGGTGTATTCGCGCATGGGTTCGATCGGCTGGCCGGATTTCAGATGCGTCATCGCCGAAATACGCTGGCCGACCGGCTTGCCGACATCGATGGCGTAGCCAAGCCCACCGCAGCGCACCATGTCGCCGCCCTGCTGGTAGTAGGGATCGGGGTTGAACAGATTGTCGGCGACGTCTTCGAGAATATCTTTCAGCCGCGCGCCGGTCATCGGCAGCCGATAGACCTGCGGATAGGTGATGGCGGTGGCGTTGTGGATGTCTTCCATCGTGATCGGCGCACCGGGCAGCACGCTGGTGCCCCAGCGGAAGCCGGGCGACAGCACGATCTCGGCGTCGCGCTCCTTCAAGAGCGCCGCGCAGATCAGATCGTCGAAGGTGCCGTTGAAATTGCCGCGGCGGTACAGTAGCGAGTCCGCTTGGCCCACCACACGCGCCAGTTCCTTGGCGTAAGGCGCGCGCGCTTTGGTAATCGCCGCAGCCATCTCGGCGTCGGGCGCGATGGCGTCGGCGAACAGCGGGATCAGTTTGTAGCGGAAGCCCTTCACCGCGCCGTCTTGCACGTCGAGATCGAGCCTTGAGACGAATTTGCCGTGGCTGCCGGACGCGATCAGCAGCGTCTTGCCGACCGTCACCGCCTCGGGCAGCGCGTCGTGGGTATGGCTGGTGAGAATGACGTCGATGCCGGCGACGCGCGACGCCAGCTTGCGGTCGACGTCGAAGCCGTTATGCGACAGCAGCACCACGAGCTGCGCGCCGGCTTTGCGCGCCTTGTCGACTTGGGCACGCACCTCCTCCTCGCGGATGCCGAACGACCATTTCGGCATCAGCCAGCGCGGATTGGCGACCGGCGTATAGGGGAACGCCTGGCCGAGCACCGCGACCTTGACGCCGCCGCGCTCAAACATCTTCATCGGCTCGAAAGCCGGCTCGTTCCATTCGGTGTCGCGGATGTTCAGCGCCAAGAACGGAAAGCCGAGGCCCTTGATCAATTCGTTGACCCGCGCCTCGCCATAGGTGAATTCCCAATGGCCGGTCATGGCGTCTGGCTTCAACAGCGCCATGCAGTCGACCATGTCCTGGCCTTTACTGCTGTTGGCGCCAAGCGAGCCCTGCCAAGTGTCGCCGCCATCGAGCAGCAGCACTTTGTCGCCGCGTTCGGCGCGCACCTTTTTAACGACGGTGGCCAGCCGGTCGAGACCACCGATCTTGCCGTAGCTTTTCGCCAGTGCGGCGAAATTCTCCGAGGTCATGGCGTAAGCCGACGCCGACTTTTCCGGAATGCCGAAGCGCTTGAGGAAATCGGTGCCGGTGAGATGCGGCGGCTGGCCCCTCGCCTCACCGACGCCAAGATTGACCGACGGTTCGCGGAAATAGACTGGCATCAGCTGGCCGTGGATGTCGGCAACGTGCAGCAGCGTGACGTTGCCGAGCGCGTCGAACTTCAACAGTTCGTCCTGCGTCAGACGTTGCTGGGCGAAAGCGCGCGTGAAGTTGGCGCCGCCCGCCGTCAGCGCGGCCGTCGCGGCGCTGACCTGAAGCATTTCGCGGCGGGTGATCATCGCGGCAGCCTATGTTTCGCGCGGAAGCGTTAGTGCCGAATGCCCGGCACGTTCAGCTTCAGCCCGTCGTTCTGCGAGGCCAGATAGATTTCGAGATCGCCGTATTCCTTGGCGTCGGGCGGCAGCTCGTCGTCGCGGATGTTGACCTGGCACCACTGGAAGCGCTGACGAATGTCCCAGATCGCCAACAGACTGGTGCGCCAGGTCGGGAAGTGATCGAACTGGCCCTTCGGCTCGCCGAGCCACTGGCCGCGGATCCAGTGATTGGCCGATTTGCCGTGGCAGTCGGTGCAGGCGAAGTTCAATTCGCCGACCTTGCGCTGGCTGAGCGCCTTGCCGCGCTCGATCGCGGCCTTGGAGTCCGCACTGCTGGTGTCGATCGCAATCGGCGTGCCATTGGCGAGATAGCGCAGGTAGACCGCCATGGCGCGGTTCTCGTCGGTCTCCATCAGCCAGACGTCGCCGGTGGTGGCCTTGGTGTGGCGCGTGACGAATTCCTCGACGCCGAGCACCTTGTTGAGCCGCGGCTCCCACTTGGGCATCGACGCCGCCCAGGTCTTGAAGGTCTCTTTCGGCTCGCTATGGCAGGTGTTGCAGGAGAAGCCGATCGAGCTTTTCTGCTTCCACAGTTCCTGCGCCTTATCGACGGCCCACATGCCGGGATTTTCAATCGGGTCGAGATTGTCGCGCTTCTCGACCGGAGCCGGACGCTTGTCCGGATTGTCGAGTTCGGTCTTGTACGGCGCCGGCGATTTCAACGTTTTCAGGAAGACGACGATGTCGCCGATTTCCTGGTCGTTGAAAATCCCGTGCCCGCCCCAGGGCGGCATCACGGTGTCCGGATTGTAAACGCGGGCGTCGTAGACGTAATTGAACAGCCACTCGTCCTCGCGGCCGGCATTGCCGAGTTCGGACAGGTCGGGACCGACATTGCCCGGCAAAGCCGCACCGCCGGCCGGACCCATGGTGTGACACGCCAGGCACGAGCCGCCGCGGTTGCGGTCGGCAACCAGTTCGGCGCCCTTCTTGGCATCGCCATCGATTGGCGCGCTGAGCTTGCGCGGCGCGGTCGGCGGCGGCGGTGACGCCAGATTGCCCAGCGTGTTGAATTTGGCCTCGTCGCGCGCCGGCCATCCAGCATAGCGTTTCCACGGCCGCGCCGAGGCATCGTCCTTGGTCTCAAGCTGAGGGGCGCGTTTGGCGCTTTGCGCGCTGACGCCGTTCGTGAAAAGCAAAGCACTCGCGACGATTACTGCCGCGACGGCCAAGCCGCCCGCCACAATCCCTGAACGCGTCATCCGGTTCTCCACGAACTCATATTGTCGCTGTCCGTGCCGCACGCGGGCGGCATGGCTTTGTCAGGCCACGGTGATTTGTTCTTCCGCGGTGGTGACGGTGCCGTCGTCGTCGGTCCACGAGAACTTGAAAGTGCCGCTCTCCTCCACCTTCGCCGTGAACTGCAGATAAGGATTGGCGGCGACCGCGGGCTCGATGGTCGCCGAGAACACCGGCTTGCCGTTGAACTCAGCCGTGAACTTGTTGATGATCTTGCGCGGGATGGTCTTGCCGTCTTTGTCCTTGCGCTGGCCCGACTCCATGATGTGCGGAATCAGCGTCTTGATCTCGATGATGTCGCCCTTCTTGGCTTCCTTGGGCAGTTTGAGCCGCGGCTTTTCCGCCATTGTGGTCTCCTAACTCTGGAATTCAGGAATAACGGAAGATCAGCCGCCGCAGCCGCCGATCGTTACCTTGACCTGCTTCTGGCCGATGTAAAACTGACCGCCGCTGGTTTTGGCGACCACGACAATGTTCTGCGTGGCGGCGAGCCGGATGCGGGTCTGCGCTTCGGCCTTGCCCGACAGCGGTGTGAAGTGGAACGTGATCATGCCGGGATTAGGATTGCCCTCCGACACCACCAGCACGTCGCTGACATAGTTGTCGGCCGTCATCGGTGCATTGACCGACACGGTCAGCGGCACGGTGTTGCCATTTTCCGCGATTTCGGGAAGCTCGATGGAAATCTTGCCCTGCTCGGCAGTCTTGCCGCCGGTGAACTTGGCGACTTCGTCGGCGGCTTCCTTGGCGGCGGCGCGCGCGTCGCTGCCCCAGCCGACCACGGTGAGCGCCACGCCGCTGGCGCCGACGGCCAGCGCTGCGCGACGAGTAAGTTTCCGCATCGAGACGTCCTCCCGAATCAATGTCTTGGAGCCGATAGGCCCTGTCTCAGGCGAACATAGCCACGAGTGGTGGTGGGTTCAAATCATATTCAATAAAAAGAATATACGTGCTGTTGCACTGCACACTGACAGCATGAAACTCAGCTCGGCAGCGCTTTGACGAAATCGCGGAAGCTTTTGGTCTCGTACGCCTTTTCGCGAACGAACCTGAACATCGCGAGGAAGTCGTCAGGCCTAAGATACCCCGGCGCGCGCGCCACTTCCCGCTTGGCGGGGGCCAGGCCTTTGAGCGGCGCGGCGCGTTCGGCAAAGAACTGGAACGTCGGCGTGAAACGTACGCCATATTTCGCCGCCAACTCCTTTTCGGACATTTCGGCGCCGTCGAAGTCGGTGACCTTGCGCGAACCGATGATGTTGAGTTGCAACACTTCGAAATTCGCCTTGATGTAGCCGGCAATGTCGGCTCTGGCGAAATTGACGAAGTGGGTTTCCTTGCAATAGGGGCAGCCCTTGAGCTCCCACATGATAGCGAAGCGCTTGCCCTCCTTGGCCGCACCTTCCAGATCGTCGCCAAGATCCAGAAAACTTTCCAGAAACCAGGGCTGCTTGTAGAGCCCGTCGTCGGTCAGCACCGGCTCTTCGGCGCGCGCGCCGAATGCGGCCAGAGAAGCCGCCCCTGTCAGCAGGAATCGCCGGGTGAGTTTCATGCTCTTAGAAGTATCCATGGTCGGGGCCGAGGTCTATATGCTCGGCTTCAAACTTGGGTGACTGTCGATGTGGACATGCTGGGCGCGCGGCGCAATCCTCGGTTTTGCTTTGTGGGCTGCCATTGTCCCGGCACAGGCTGGCGACCTCGCCGATTTTAATGCGCTGATGGAGGCCGTTGCCAGCCATAACCGGGTGGCGATCGGTTATCTGCGCACCGAGAACACCGACCTCGCCTCGCTCGAACTCGACCGCACCCGCGAGGCCTGGGGCAAATTGCTGCAACGCTTCGGCGGGCGGCGGCCGGACATGTTCGAGGGCAACCGGCTCTATCACAACTTCATGACCGGGGTCAGCGGACGTCTCGTCGCCGCGGCGCTGCTGCTCAATGCCGGACGGCCGGACGCGGCGATGGATTCACTCAACAGACTACGCGACGATGTCTCCGCCCTTCGCAAGGAAAGCGGCATTGTGGTGCTCGCCGACTGCGTGCGCGACGCCAATCAGGCGATGGATGCGCTGATGGCCTACAACGACCGCGCGCTCGATCTCGGCCAAGCCGATACGGCGACCGATGTTGCCGGCAAAGCGGCGGTCTACGGCTATGTGCTCAATCGCTGCGACGGCATCGCCGCCGAGCCGGTGCGCAGCGAGGGCGAGTTTCGCCGGCTGGTCGATGGCGCGCAAGCTAGCCTTGCGCTTATCCCCAAAGCCATCGCCACGCGCGATGCCGACTTGCTGCATCGCGTGCTGATCGAACTGCGCTCGTTCGATAATCTGCTGGCGTTCAGATTTGGCTGAACCCCGCAAGCGCCGGAATAACCGGCCCGTAAATTCGACGACGGAACGCCCAGGCGCCGCGATTTGGCCCCGAAGCAATGATCGTTTCGGAGTTGTCGTTGCCCCGCGCCGGAGGCCAAGATGCGAACATCGTTGAAATTCGGAACCGCCGCCATTGCGATCGCGCTGCTGGCGCACACGCCTTTGGCAGAGGCCAAGGGCAAACGGCAACAGCAAGAACCCGGGACCACTGCGGAAAATGCCGACAAGAAGAAGGCGCTCGACGCGGATTATAAGAAAGCCTTGCAGAGCGTCCCGGACGTCACCGCCAAGCAGGACCCCTGGAAGACGATGCGCTGATCAATCGATCGGTGGAACAGCGAAAGCCTGCGGCGCCTCGCCGCGCTGCCAGGTTTCCCACATCGTCGTGTAGGCCGCCTCGAGATGCCGGGCGAAACGCGCGGGATCGAACAGCGGCACGGTGTTGCGGTTCTGCAGCAGGCGCTGCTTGAGTTCGCCTAATTGCGCCGGATCGCGCGCCAGCTTCAGCGCCAGCGCCTCGTAATCAGCCATGCTGGACGTCGCGAGTTCGGGGACGCGCGCGGCGCGCAACAGGCTGGCCGCAACCCGCCCGGCAAAGGTGTGGCCTTCGCAGGTCAGAAGCGGCAAGCCGACCCACAGCGCGTCGCTCGCCGTGGTGTGGGCGTTACAGGGCAGCGTATCGAGGAACAGATCGGCCAGCGCGTGGCGCGCCAGGTGCTCCTCCGGCAGCATGCGGTCGGCGAACACCAGCCGCGCGGGCTCGATGCCGCGCTTCTGGGCCTCAAGCCGCAGGTTGCGCATCGAGCCGTCATTGTCGCCGAGCAGCCACAGCACGCTGCCCTCGACTTGATGCAAGAGCCGCATCCAGACGTCGAACATCGCCGGCGTGATCTTCCAATTGTTGTTGAAGCTGCAGAACACGAAGCCGCGTTCCGGCAGTCCGGCGGCGCTACGCGTCGGCACGTTCGGCGACACTTTGCGATGCGTGTCGTTGACCTGATAGCTGTCCGGCAACTGCACGATCTTTTCGGAAAAGAACGGCGCGTCTTCGAACGGCGCCACGGTCTTGTCGGCGATGATGTAGTCCATCGCCCGGCTGCCCATCGTGCCGGGGTAACCGAGATAGCTCACCTGGATCGGCGACGGCCGGTATTCGAGAATCTCTGTCCGCGCGTCCTGAGTGTAGCCTTTGAGGTCGACGGCAATATCGATTTGCAGATCGTGCATGATCTGGGCGACGAGGCGGTCGCTGCTGGTGCGCACGTCGTGGAAATGGCTGAACGCGGCCATCAGGCGGCGCCGCATCTCGGTCTGGTCGTCGGTGCTGAACGAAATGGCGTGGGTCTCGAAGCGCGATTTGTCGTGGCGCTCGAACAGCTCGGCCATCAGGAATGCCGTGGCATGGGTGCGGAAATCGGCCGACAGATAAGCCACGCGGATCTTATCGTTGCGCCACTTCTGCCCGGTCCATAGCGGCTGCGGCGGCCGCGGAATGCGGTTCTCGATGTAATTTCTGGCGCACTGCAATTGCAACGCCGGATCGTCGCTATAGCCGAACAGCACGAAGGGCGAAAACGCCGACTGGCCGCTGGCAACATGCGCGGCGATGTCGGGCGCCAAACGCTCGCGCCGCTCCCAGTCGCACAGATTGATGGCGCAGGAGGCCGCACCGCTGAAAGCGTGATCGTGGGTCGGATCGAGCGCCAGCACGTGATCGAAGTCGGCCTGCGCTTCCTCGAAGCGCTTGAGCTCCTGAAGCGTCTGCCCGCGATTGTTGAGCGCATCGACATAATCCGGACGGATCGCCAGCGCGCGGTCATAGCTCGGCAGCGCCTCGTCGAGCCGCTTGAGCTCGTGCAGGATCATGCCGCGGTTCGACAGCGCCTCGATCATATCAGGACGCAGTTCCAGCGCGCGATCGTAACTCGCCAGCGCGTCGGCAAAACGTTTCAGCTCGCGCAGCGCATTGCCGCGATTGGCGTAAGCTTCGGCAAGGTTCGGCCGCACCGCGATCGCCTGGTCGTAGGCCTTCAGCGCTTCGTCATAGCGCTTGAGTTTCTCCAGCACATGGCCGCGATTATAGGTGGCTTCGACATTGCCCGGCGCCAGCGTGAGCACCTTGTCATAGCTCGCCAGCGCCTCGTCGTTGCGGCCGAGATCGGCGAGCAGGACGCCGCGGTTGACGTAGCAAGGCACCAGAGCCGGCTGTGCCGCCAGCGCGCGGTCGTAACAGCCCAGCGCTTCGTCGAACCGTCCCAATTGCTTGAAGGCATTGCCGCGATTGTAGAGCGCGTCGGCGTAATCCGGCCGCACCGCGACCGCGCGGTCGAAAGCCTTCAACGCGTCGTCGTAACGTTTGAGCTTGAGCAGCGCGTTGCCGCGGTTGGATAGCGCCTCGGCATAATTCGGCGTGATCGCCAGCGCCTTGCTGTAGCTCTCCAAGGCCTCGTCGTCGCGGCCGAGCGTGGCCAGCACGACGCCGCGGTTGTTGTGCGCTTCGGCGAATTTCGATTTCAGCTTGATGGCCTGATCGAAGCTGTCGATGGCGTCCTGATGGCGGCTGAGCGCGTTGAGCACGATGCCGTAGTTGAGCCAGACCTGCGGCGTCGGGGCTCTCGCCTTCATCGCCGCGCCGATCAGCCGCAGCGCCTCGGCCAGTTGGCCCTGCGCCAGCTTGATCAGGCCCAACAGGTGCAGCGCGTCGAAATGGTCGGGCCGCACCGCCAAAATCGCGGCATAAAGCCGCTCCGCCTCAGCCAGCCGCCCGGCCTTATGCAGCTCCAGAGCCTGGGCGCAGGTTTGCGGAATATTGAGCGGCATACCGTTGGACGGATTGGCGGTCGGCAACAGCGATGGCGGCATGTCGGACTGGTCCCCACCCGCTTGGTAGGAAATGCCCTCTGAGTCGTCCAGACGGCCGGATTTCGCCTAGCCAATGCGGCCCAAGGCCGGAAAGGCCTCGATCAGCCAGAAGGCGATGGCCGGCATCTGGCCGGTAAAGATCAGGATACCGACAGCGATCAGGAACAGGCCCATCGCCTTCTCGATCAGATCGAGCCGGGCGCGGACCCGCGCGCTCCAGCGCATGAAACCGGCGGCAAAAAACGCCGCGACCAGGAACGGCAACCCGATACCGAGCGAATAGACCAAAAGCAGCCGCGCACCCTCGGCGGCGCTGTCGGCGGCGCCGGCTATCAGCAGGATCGCGGTCAGCACCGGGCCAACGCAGGGGCTCCAGCCAAAGCCGAAGGCCAGGCCGACCGCATAGGCCCCGAGCATTCCCGCCGGCTTGTTGGCCATGCCAGGGCGCGCGGTGCGGTCGAGCAGCGGGATCCGGATCGCGTGGAGAAAATGCAGCCCCATCAGCACCAACAGTACGCCCGCGATGTATCCCAAGATGCCGAGGTGGGCGCCGACCGCCTGCCCGATCCAGGACGCCGTGGCGCCGAGCGCGACGAAGACCGTGCTGAAGCCTGCGACAAAGCACAGCGCCACCAGCAACACGCGGACACGCTGTTGCGCGCCGCCCTGCTCGCGCAACTGCTCGACCGAGACCCCGCCCATATAGGCGAGATAGGGCGGCACCAGCGGCAGCACGCAGGGCGAGGCAAAAGACAGCAGGCCGGCGACGAAGGCCCCGCCGGCGGTGACGTCGAGACTCATTCTATTGCTTCCTTGCGGAGCGCCGCTTCGTCGACATATTCGACATTATTGATATATTTGGCCGCAGGCCACCATCGCCGTGTATCCGGACAGACGAAAGAGAATAAAGTTGGTGTCAAAATCTTTTTCTCAAATGCTTTCTTCTCGCCTCGCCCTGATCGGCGCGATGTTTATAGCGTTGAGCCTAACCAGCGCCCGCGCCGCCGAACTGGTGATGTTCGAGCAGGCCGGCTGCATCTGGTGTGAATCCTTCAATCGCGAGATCGCGCCCATCTATGGCAAGACCGACGAAGGCCGCCGCGCGCCGCTGCGGCGCGTCGATGTTGCCGGCCCAGTGCCGCAGGACCTGGCGTTCATCGACGCCGAAAAGCTGACGCCGCTGTTTGTGCTGGTTGATCGGGGCCGCGAAATCGGCCGCATCCGCGGCTATCCCGGCGAAGACAACTTCTGGGGCCTGCTCGGCGTCCTGATCAAGAAACTCGATGCGCCTGGAACCGGTTGAAAAGCGTTTATTGGACATAAACAAAAAACGTTGCGCGCGCTCAACCAATTGTCTGTATTCTCCCCCGCGTCCGCATCGCGACCGTTGGTGTAAAAATGGAATTGCAGCATCTCGACAGCCGCGACCACTCGCAAGAGCTTGATCGCATGTTGGGCAATGCGACGCGGGCGGCCGGTTTCCTCAAGGCGCTGGCGCATGAAAGCCGGCTGATGATCTTGTGCATTCTCGCCGAAGGCGAGAAGTCGGTGAGCGAGCTAGAGGACATCCTCAGCCTGCGGCAGCCGACAGTATCGCAGCAACTGGCGCGGCTGCGCGCCGACGGGCTGGTGTCAACGCGGCGCGACGGCAAGACGATCTATTACAATCTCGCCAGCGCCGAAGCCCGAGTCGTGATCGGCGCGATCTACGACGTATTCTGCAAGAAAACCCGCAAGCGCTGATCCTTCGCCGCGGCGCCCCCCGCTAGCTTTTGCCGTTGTTTCCCTCTATTGTGGTGTGTTATTTTTCCGCAACTTATTCGTGTTTCGGGGGAGACGCGTCATGAGCCTGCGCCAGCACACCATCGGCATTTCAATATTCTGCCTCGTTGCGAGTGTCGCACCCGGCACGCCCGCGCGCGCCGCGGTCAGCGACGCCGACGCCAAGAATGGCGTCGTCGAGTGCACGACGGCTCTGCTCAACGATCACAATCCGGGTATCGCCGACAAGCCGGACAAAGTTATCTGCTTCCAGGCCTACATCAGCAACTTCAACACCAAGCCGCGCGACGGTAAGCCGAAATTCCTCGGGGTACCGCATTGGGTGGCGCACCACGTCAAGCGCGCGGCCAATTCGCCGGAAAGCGGCGAGCGGCCCACCACCTGGTTCACCGTTCCCGATCTCGCCAAGCAGGGCATCGCGCCGACCAGCGACAGCTATGCTTTCTCATCCGCGTTCCGCAAGAAGCACAAGAACTGGTACGACCGCGGCCATCTGGCGCAAAAATATCTCGCCGAACGTCTCGGCCACGACGCCGCCTGGTTCACCCACAACGTCGCCAACGCCGTGCCGCAACTGCACGTGTTCAACGCCGGCCCCTGGCTCACGCTCGAATGCATGACCGGAGCCTGGGCCAACAAATACGGCGAGGTCTGGATCGTCGCCGGTCCGGTGTTCACGAAGACAATGTCTTGGATGCGGTCCGACAATAAAAAAGCGGTGCTGCCGGTCGCCATTCCGCCCAAGGAGTTCAAGATCGTGCTGCGCAAGGACGGCGGCACGTGGGACGCGCTGGCTTTCGTTTATCCGCAGAACCACAAGACTTATGCCAAGGGGCCATTCGATCCGGAAATCTGGCTCAAGTCGGTGGCCGATATCGAGCAGATGACCGGCGAGCAATTCCTGTCCGGCCTGCCGAATGCGGCGGCGCTCAAGGCGAAGACCGCGGACAAACTCTGGCCGGTTGTAAAATCCGATTTCGACTCCGGCTGCGCCAAACAGGCGGCCGACGTGAAGTAGCCTAGTTCGCCGCCTTGATCTGCTTGATCGCGGCGTCGATGCGGATGTCGAGCAGCCTCTTGCCGAGCTCAGCCGAGGCGCGCGCCGGCTCCCCGGAATGTCCTGGCGTTTCCTTGCGGGCATAACTGCCGAGCCGCGCCAGATCGACGCCATCCGGATGCACCGACATCAGCTCGGCAGTGTCGATCAGACCGGCGTGGCTGCCGATGGTGGCGTCGGTCTCGCCTTTGCCGCGCAAGAATGTCATCTGCGCCGCGTCGACATAATAATCCGAGACGTTGAGCACCTTGACCTGCCCGGCCCATTCGCGGTTGAGCTTGGCGGCGACCGCGGCCTGTGCCGCCTGATTGCCGCCGTGATCGCCGATCAGGCAGATGGTCTTGAAGCCGGCCGATTTGAGACTGCGCGCGATACCTTCGAGCGCTTGCGCGAACACCGGTTCGGGAAGGCCGAGGGTGCCGGGATACAGCATGTTGCCGGTCGGCGGCTGGTAGTCGCCTTCCGGCACGTAAGCCAGCACCGGCGCCACCAGCGCGTTGCCCAACTCCCTGGCGATGCGATTGGCTGCGGCGTGAACGATGTAATCGTGCTTGCCGAGCACCATGTGCGGGCCGTTCTGCTCGACGCCGCCCGACGGCACGATCGCAACGGTAACGCCGCGCTCGATGGCCACGCGCAGTTCGACCCAGGTCATGTCGGCCATCTCGACGGTGACGGGCACAGGCTGGCTCGATGCGGCCGACGAAAGCGCCAGCGTGGCCACGCCGGCAACGAGGCAGACCGCTCGCAGTATGGATTGCATGTGAATGCTCCGCCTTACGACGGCAGCATCTTGGTGCCGATGCGTTTCCGCAGCGTTAAGACTTGCTCAGTCTTTCGCGGCCGGCACCGGCCCGTAGAACTGTCTCATCAGCAGCGTGAAATAGCCGCCGGAATAGTTGCCGCCGGCGCGGGCGAAGGCGCGCGGCAGCCGGTTCCACGGCACTTCGGGCTGGTCGTGATGAACGCCATGTAGATTGCTGTTGAGCATGAACAGCGCTGCCAGCCGTGAGGCGTAGGAATTATGCGCAGGCGCGCCGATGACGCCCGGCGTGTCGTAATGCGCCACATTGTCCTGCAGCGACACGATCAGGCCGCGCAACGCCATGGTGCCGAGCAGAACCGGCCACCACGCGCCGTATAGATAAAACGCCCCCCCCGTAGACGAGAATAACGAGGATCGAGTCCAGCCGGATCCGCGACAGCCGCCGGTCGAGGCCGCGGCGCAAGGCGCCGTGCAGCGTCAGGCTCATGGCTTCGTCATCCGGCAGCAGCCGCGACGCCACCCAGTAGATGACGCGACGCGGCAGCAGCATCAGCAGCGCCGACAGGATTTCGCGCACGTAAAGCCAGCCGACCAAACCGAAATAGAATTTCACGGTGGCGGCGATGCGGTTTGTGCCCGCCTCGATAACATCGACGCGGTCGAGCGCGTGCCGCGGAAAACGATGATGCGTCATATGGCCGAGGCGAATGGCGTCGAAGGAAATCCCGGAACAGATGGCGAGCGCGCGGCCGAACCAGACGTTCAAGTCGCGGCGGCGCACCAGCCGGCCGTGGATCGCCTCATGCAGCAGCGCGCGGTTGAACGGCGTGGTCAACGACAGCAGCACCGCAATTACGCCGGCCAGCGGGGCGGCTTCGACCCCCGACTCCGGCATCAGAACGATCGGAACGATGAGAAGCTGAATTGCTGCAATAGCGAAGGCGGTCGCCGTTAGAACGTTATTCAAGCGATAAGGGGGATTAACGCGGTCCATCACACTACTTTTTACAACGTCCGGATAAGGACTTAGGCCAGCGTTAATATTTCATAAACATTCGTAAAACAACCAAAGAGATGCGACGGAGCGACGCGGATCGCTCCAAATATTATTTTGCACTGCAGCGTATGTCTTAGTTTATCGACAGGCCGAGCGCCGTGACCATGGTGCCCCACTTGGTCACTTCGGCCTTAAACATGCTTTCCGCTTGCGTTTGCGTGCCGCTCAGCGGCTCGAAGCCGATCGACGTGAGCTTCTGTTGCAGTGCGGGGTCCTTCATCACGTCTTCGATGGTCGCATTAAGTATGTCGACAATTGGTGCGCTGGTACCGGCCGGCGCGAACACACCAACCCATGACGAGGCCTCGAAGGGGTAACCTGCTTCGGCATAAGTCGGCACATTGGGAACGACTGGCACGCGCTTGGCGCTGGCGACGCCGAGGCCTTTGAGTTTGCCGCTGGCGATTTGCGCCGCGGGGCCGCCACCCAATGTCGTTGCCAAGAGTTCGATCTGGTTGCCCATGACCGCGTTCATGGCCGGCGCGCCGCCTTTGAACGGCACGTGCACCGCCGAAATCTTGGCGTGCACCTTCAGAAAATACTCAGCGGCAATGTGCGAGCCGCTGCCGACGCCGGCGGTGCCGAAATTGATGCTCTTGCCTTGCGCCGCTTTGAGGAACTCGGCCAGGTTCTTCGCCGGATTACCCTCGCCGGTCGCGAGACATTCCGGGCTCGAGGCGACAATCGCGATCGATTTGAGATCGGTGGCGGCAAAGCCTTTGTTCGGCGTCAGCGTTTCGTTGATGGCGAGCGCGGTGGTGGTGACCAACAGCGTGTAGCCGTCGGGTGCGGCGCGCGCGACCGCGGCCGCTGCGATATTGCCGCCGGCGCCGCCGCGATTATCGACGATGACAGTGCGGCCCAATTTCGCGCTGACGCCCTGCGCGACAAACCGCGCCACGGTGTCGGCGACGCCGCCCGGCGCGAAGGCGACCAGGAAGGTGATATCGCGCGCCGGGTAGGTCTGCGCTTGCAGCGGACTGCCGGCGCCGGCCAGCATGACAAGACCAACGGCAAATTTCATCGCGCGCATCGCAAATCCCCCCCCCCGCCGCGCCATTCTTTGTTTGCTGCTTGACAGCGCGAGCCCGATCAATGCCATTCCGGCCGCCGCCTGACAAGATCGGCGATGCCCGTCTATTGCCCGCTGACCGCCACGTCGGTGAGCCGCATCTGCACGCGCTCCTGCCCTTGCCAGCGATCGACCGTCAATTGACCGGCGGCGTGCATGGCGCGGCCGCGATTGTCGATCAGCGCCTTGCCCAGCGGCGTGCCGGCGACGCGGAACGCAATGGCGTTGACGAACTTGCCGTCGCCGGAGCGAAACCGGGCGCGAATGTGGTTCTCTCCGACCGGATCGACATAAGCCAGCGTATGCGCGGGCAGCGCCAAAGTCGGCTCCGGGTTACCGGCGCCAAAAGGCCCGGCGCGCGCCAGCATCTCGCACAGCGCGACATCGACACCACCGGCGCTGACCGCGCCATCGATCAGCAGCGCCGTTTCGCGGCGCGCGATTTCGACCGCAGGCGCCAGCGTCGCTTCGAGAAAAGCGCGGAACGCGGCCAGCCCGCCTTTGGGCAGCGTGACGCCGGCCGCCATGGCGTGGCCGCCACCTTTGAGCAGCAGCTTCTCAACCACCGCTTGGCGCACGGCGCGGCCGAGATCGACGCCGGCAATCGACCGCCCGGAGCCGGTGCCGATGCCGCCGGGCTCGAGCGCAATGGCGAAAGCCGGACGCCCGTAGCGTTCCTTCAGCCGCGCTGCAACCAGACCGACGACGCCGGGATGCCAGCCTTGCGCCGCCGTGACGACGACGGCGCCCTTCTCTTCGATGCCGAGCGCAGCGAGCGCTTCGGCCTCGGCCTGTTGCACCGTGGCAACTTCAATCTGGCGGCGTTCGTTGTTGAGCCGGTCGAGTTCGCCGGCGATGCGGCCGGCCTCGATCGGGTCTTCTTCCAGCAGCAGCTTAGCGCCCAAGCCCGCATTGCCGATGCGGCCGCCGGCATTGATGCGCGGGCCGAGCAGAAAGCCGAGATGCCAGGCTTCCGGCGGACCGGACAGCCGCGCGGCGTCCATCAGCGCGGTCAGACCGACGCTGTCGCGGCGGCGCAGCGCGATCAGCCCCTTGGCGACGAAGGCGCGGTTCAAACCTTTGAGCGGCACCACGTCGGCAACGGTGCCAAGCGCGACCAGATGCAACAGCGACAGCAGATCGGGCTCAGTTCGCGTCGCGGTCCAGAAATTGCGCTGGCGCAGTTCGCGGCTCAAGGCCACCAACGTGACGAAGACAAGCCCCACCGCGGCAAGATGCCCCAGGCCGGATAGATCGTCAGCACGGTTCGGATTGACGATGGCGACTGCCGGCGGCAATTGCTCGTCGGCTTGGTGATGGTCGATCACCACGGTGTCGAGGCCGAGCTTCTTGGCCTCGGTCAGCGGCTCCATGCTGGTGGTGCCGCAATCGACGGTGATCAGCAGTTTGACGCCGCGCTCGGCGAACGAGCGGATGGCATCGACGTTCGGGCCGTAGCCTTCGAAAATGCGGTCGGGGATGTGCACGATCGGATCGAGCCCGCACCGGCGCAGATAATAGGCCAGCAGTGCCGAGGCCGTGGCGCCGTCGACGTCGTAGTCGCCGAAGATCGCAACGCTCTCAGCCCGCTCAATCGCGTGCGCGATGCGCGCCGAGGCCGCCTGCATCGCAGTCAGCGTGTGCGGATCGGGCAGCATCCGCTTGATGGTGGGATCGAGAAACGCCTCGGCCTCGTCAGCTTCGACGCCGCGGCCGGCCAGCACGCGGGCGAGCAGTTCCGGCAGGCCGAGCCGTTGCGCAATCGTCAGCGCGCGCGCGACGCCGCGCTCGTCAAGCCGGTCGCGCCAGGCCCGCCCGGTCGCGGATTTCTCGACGCCGAGGAAGTAGCGTTCTTTGTCGTCGAATGTGGTTGCCGGTAGGGCCATCGCGTCAATATAGGCGCTCTGACCCGCCACCGCATTGGGCCTGTGAGTGGCTGTGTATAGATGCATTCCCCCGCTCATTCCCGCGCAATGCAGGAATCCAGGGGCACAATTTGCAATTTCAAAGATCGCCGCCCTGGGGCCCCGCTTTCCGCCTTCGCGCGGCGCGCTTCGTCGGACTCATACCCGCCGAAGCTCGCTCAGCGAGCGTAGGCGGGTCGCGGGGACGAACGGATATTCGTCAATCCAGAAAAAACTTGTCGAGTTGCCGATGCTCGGCGATCACCCGGCGCACGGTGCCGGTGGCCGAGCGCATTACCACGGTCTCGGTCTCGATCATGTCCTTGCCGAACACGACGCCGCGCAACATCGCGCCGGTGGTGACGCCGGTGGCGGCGAACAGGCAGTCGCCTTTCACCATGTCCTCGATGTCATATTTCTTCTTCGGGTCTTTGATGCCCATCTTCAAGGTGCGCTCGCGCAACTCCTCGCTGTCGATGATCAGCCGCGTCTGCATCTGACCGCCGATGCAGCGCAAGGCCGCCGCCGACAGCACGCCTTCCGGCGCGCCGCCGATGCCGAGATAGATGTCGATGCCGGTCTTCGGTTCGGCGCAATGAATGACGCCGGCAACGTCGCCGTCGCTGATCAGGCTGACCGCAGCGCCGAGCTTACGGATGGCGGCAATCGCCTCGGCGTGGCGCGGGCGGTCGAGCAGGATCGCGGTGATCTCGGACGGCTTAACGCCCTTGGCCTTGGCCAGGCTGATGATGTTGTCTTCCGCCGAAGCATCGAGATCGATGGTGCCCTTCGGGTAACCGGGGCCGATGGCGATCTTGTCCATGTAGCAGTCGGGCGCGTGCAGCAGCGTGCCGCCGTTGGCCATGGCGATGGTGGCGATGGCGCCCGGCATGTTCTTGGCGCAAAGCACGGTGCCTTCGAGCGGATCCACCGCGATGTCGACTTTGGGGCCCTGCTTGTTGCCGACCTTCTCGCCGATGAACAGCATCGGCGCCTCGTCGATCTCGCCCTCACCGATCACCACGGTGCCGTCGATCGGCAGCTTGTTGAGTTCGCGCCGCATGGCGTCGACCGCCGCCTGATCGGAAGCCTTGTCCAGGCCGCGGCCACGCAAGCGCGCCGCCGACACCGCCGCGCGCTCGGTGACACGAACGATCTCGAGCGTGAGAATGCGCTCCAGCAGCAATTCCGCCTGGACAGTAATCGAAGCCATCGTCGTTCCCTCTCGCAAAAAAACAAAATTGTCGTTGAACTAATTCTTCTCGATCCGGATCACTTGCGGCCGGCCCGAGATAACCCTGTCACGGGACACCGCGGCAAGGGCCTTTCTAACAGCATCTTCGCTGGTCGCGTAAGTGATGAGAATGACCGGCACCGAGCCGTTCTTGGTTTCTTCGCTGGAGCCGCCTTTGGCGTGGCGCTGCACAATGGATTCCAGCGATATTTCCTGCTCGGCCAGCCGGGTCGCGATGGTCGCGGCGGTGCCGGGCTTGTCGCGCGCCTGCAGGCGGATGTAGTAGCCGCCCTCATGGCGCTGCATCGGCGCCTTTTTGACGCTGGTCAAACGCGCCGCCGGCCGCCCGAACGGCGTACAACGGACGCCCTTGGCAATATCGGCGATGTCGGACAGCACCGCCGAGGCGGTGGCACCGCCGCCGGCGCCGGGGCCGACCAGCGTGATCGGACTGATGCCCTCGGCGTCGATGGTGACGGCATTGGTGACGCCCATGACCTGCGCGATCGAGGAATCCTTGCGCACCATGGTCGGATGCACGCGCTGCTCGATGCCCTGCGGCGTGCGCATCGCTACGCCGAGCAATTTGACGCGATAGCCGAGCTCATCGGCGGCGGCGAGATCGGCCGCGGCAATCGAGGAAATGCCTTCGACATAGATGGCGCGCTGGTCGGGTTTGGTGCCGAAGGCCAGGCTCGCCAGGATCGCCAGTTTCTGCGCGGTGTCGTGGCCCTCGATATCGAAGGCCGGATCGGCCTCGGCATAGCCGAGCTGCTGCGCCTGCTTGAGACAGTCGGCAAACGACATCTTCTCCTGCTCCATCCGCGTCAGGATGTAATTGCAGGTGCCGTTGAGGATGCCGTAGATGCGCTCGATCCGGTTGCCGGCCAGACCCTCGCGCAAGGTTTTCACAATCGGGATCGCGGCGCCGACCGCGGCTTCGAAATTCAGCGCGACGGAATGCTTCTCCGCCAAAGCGGCGAGCTTGACGCCGTGCTTGGCCAAGAGCGCCTTGTTGGCCGTGACCACCGATTTTCCGGACGAAAGCGCGGCTTCGACCGCGGCCTTGGCCGGACCGTCCGCGCCGCCCATCAGTTCGACGAACACGTCGATGCCGGGCTCGCGCGCCAGCGCGACCGGATCGGCGAACCATTTCATTTTTTTCAGATCGACGCCGCGATCTTTGCCCTTGGAACGTGCGCAGACCTCGACGATCTCGATGGCGCGGCCGCAACGCGCGGCCAGCGCCTCTTTCTGGCGCGCGACCTGGGCGATCAAGGCGGCGCCGACCGTGCCTATGCCGGCGATGCCGACTTTGAGAGATGAAGCCATGGATCAGCGCCGGGTGGCGAGCGGAACGACGTTGTGAAGCTGTTCCGGCGCGGTGTCGAGGAAGCGGCGGACATTGCGGGCGGCCTGGCGGATGCGTTGCTCATTTTCCACCAGCGCGATTCGCACAAAACCTTCGCCGTATTCGCCGAAGCCGATGCCGGGCGAGACCGCGATGTCGGCCTTCTCGACCAAGAGCTTGGAGAACTCGACGCTGCCGAGGCTCTGGAACGGCTCCGGGATCGGCGACCAGGCAAACATCGACGCGCGCGGGCTCGGCACCTGCCAGCCGGCGCGGCCGAAGCTTTCCACCAGCACGTCGCGGCGCTTCTTGTAGACTTCGCGCATCTCCTTGATGCAATCGTCGGGGCCGTTGAGCGCGGCGGTGGCCGCGACCTGGATCGGGGTGAAGGCGCCATAATCGAGATAAGACTTCACGCGGCCGAGCGCGGCGATGATGCGTTCATTGCCGACAGCGAAACCGATGCGCCAGCCCGGCATCGAATAGGTCTTCGACATCGAGGTGAATTCGACCGCGATGTCGTTGGCGCCGGGTACCTGCAACAGCGACGGCGGCGGATTGTCGTCGAAATAAACTTCGGCATAGGCGAGGTCCGACAGAACCAGGATGTCGTGTTTCTTGGCGAAGGCGACGAGGTCCTTGTAGAAATCCAAGGTCGCGACGTAAGCGGTCGGATTGGCCGGATAGCACACCACCAGCGCGATCGGCTTGGGAATCGAATGCTGGATCGCGCGCTCGACGGCGTGAAAAAAATTCGGCGTCGGCTCCGACGGCACCGAGCGGATCGCGCCGCCCGCCATCAGGAAGCCGAAGGCGTGGATCGGATAGCTTGGATTGGGCACCAGCACGACGTCGCCCGGCGCGGTGATCGCCTGCGCCACGTTGGCGAAGCCCTCCTTCGAGCCCAGCGTCGCGACGACCTGGGTGTCGGGATTGAGCTTCACGCCGAAGCGGCGGTCGTAATAGGCAGCCTGCGCGCGGCGCAGCCCGGCGATGCCGCGCGACGCCGAATAACGGTCGGTGCGCGGCCGGCCCAGCGTCTCTTTCATCTTCTCGATGACATGCGCAGGCGCCGGCAAGTCCGGGTTGCCCATGCCGAGGTCGATAATGTCGGCGCCGCCGTTGCGGGCTTTTGCCTTGGCCCGGTTCACTTCTTCGAACACGTAGGGCGGCAAGCGGCGGATGCGGTAGAATTCTTCCATCGGCTTAAAACCTTGAATAGTCGCGCCCGGCTGTCCTCTCAGCCGGCAGGGTGACCCCGGCTGGCTTTTATCACGGGTTGGTCTTTGCGCCAGACGTTTTGGCGGCAGATGTCGTGGCGTCGCCGGGGGCGTTCGCGGCCGGCTGTTTCTTGGCCGCCGGGGGCTTCTTGGCGGGAGGTGGCGGCGGCGGCGGCGCGGGAGTTGCCGGGTCCGGCTGGGTGGCGATGGCGTTCTGCTGGTCGCGGGCGGCCTGGAGGTCCTTTTCCAGCTTGATCTGATCTTCGTCACTCATCGGGGCAGACGACCGGGGTGCCGGCATGTCGTGGACCTGGGGGAATTGGCGGGTCGTGTTTGGTCGCGCCGGGGCGCCATCCGGCAACCCGCCCAGAGAGTTTGGCAGCGTATCGCCTAACTGCCCGGCCGAGCAGCCAGCCAGAGTCGCTGCCAGAACCGCGGCCACCGCCATCGAGCGTTGAAGTAATCGACTCATGCCCGTCACAACCCAATCCTCAAGGCGAAACCCATGCAGACTCAACGAATTATAGCAGGAAACGGTTAAGCGACTAATATGGCGTCAGCATGGTCACCGTCCCGCCATGGCGCTGTGTGCAGGATCGCAGCGCAGCGCAAAATATGCCGCAACTATATTCAGTTGAGCGGCTTGCGGGGCAAGGCCGTCCAGGTCAATTGTCTCAATGCGGACCAATGAGAGCCCGATGGACAAACGGACCACCGAGAAGGCTAAAGCACCGGCCAAGAAGCCGGACAGGACGCCGAACAAAAAACCGGACCTGCCGGCGATGCGTTCGCAGGCTGCGGTTGTGCCGGCCACGGCCCAAGCGGCGGCCGAGCCTGCCGCAAGCCCGATCACCTCGGTTAATATCGAGGCCTTCGCACACAACCTTGCAAGGATCATTGAGGAAGGTGGCAAGGCGCTCGCCGCCTATATGAAGCCGCGCGAGGAAGGTAAACTCAAAGACGAACTGGCCGACGACGTCACCGATGTGGTCAAGACCGTCGGCCACGTTGCGGAATACTGGCTGTCCGATCCCAAGCGCGCACTCGAATTGCAGACCAGCCTCGGCCGCGCCTATCTCGATTTATGGGCCGGCGCGGCCAAGCGCATGGCCGGCGAGGCGGCGCCGCCCGCCGCCGCGCCTGACACCAAAGACAAACGTTTCGCCGATCCGGAATGGTCGCAAAACCAATTCTTCGACTTCCTCAAGCAGGCCTATCTGTTGACCGCGCAATGGGGCGAGAAGCTGGTGAATGACGCCGCCGGCATCGATGAGCACACCCGCGCCAAGGCCGCGTTCTACGTCAAGCAGATATCGAACGCGATCTCGCCGTCGAACTTCGTGCTGACCAATCCGGAATTGTTGCGCGAAACACTGTCATCGAACGCCGACAATCTGGTGCGCGGCATGCATCAGCTCACCGAAGATATTAAAGCCGGCCAGGGCAATCTCAAGATCACGCAATCCGATTCGTCGGGTTTCGAGGTCGGCCGCAATCTCGCACTCACGCCCGGCAAGGTGATCTTCCAGAACGACTTGATGCAGCTCATCCAGTACGCGCCATCGACGCCGGACGTGCTCAAGGTGCCGCTGCTGATCGTGCCGCCCTGGATCAACAAATTCTACATTCTGGATCTGACGCCGGAGAAATCCTACATCAAGTGGTGCGTCGATCAGGGCATCACCGTGTTCGTGATCTCCTGGGTCAACCCGGATGCCCATCTCGCGACCAAGGGATTCGACGAATACATGAAGGAAGGCCCCCTCGCCGCGCTCGACGCCATCGAGCAAGCTACCGGCGAGAAGAAAGTGCACGCCGTCGGCTATTGCGTCGGCGGCACACTGCTGTCGATCACGCTGGCCTATCTCGCCGCCAAGAAAAAGAACCGTGTGATCTCGGCCACCATGTTCGCGGCGCAGGTCGATTTCAAATATGCTGGCGATCTCAAGGTGTTCGTCGACGAGGGGCGCATCCAGCAGCTCGAAGCGCACATGCAGGAACAGGGTTATCTCGAAGCCTCGAGTATGGCCACGACGTTCAACATGCTGCGCTCCAACGACCTGATCTGGCCCTATGTGATCAACAATTATCTCAAGGGCAAGAAGCCGTTCCCGTTCGATCTTCTGTACTGGAATTCCGACGCCACGCGGATGCCGGCGGCCAATCATTCGTTCTATCTGCGCAACTGCTATCTCGACAACAGATTGACCAAAGGCGAGATGGAAGTCGCCGGCGTCAAGCTCGACCTGAAAAAGGTGAAAGTGCCGGTCTACAATCTCGCCACCCGCGAGGATCACATCGCACCGGCGAAATCGGTGCTGGAAGGCTCAAAATATTTCGGCGGCCCGGTGAAATTCGTGCTGGCCGGTTCCGGGCATATCGCCGGCGTGGTCAACTCGCCGGCCAAGCCGAAATATCAGTATTGGCTCGGGGCCAAGCCCGAGGGCGCCGATGTCGATGCCTGGATAAAGAAGGCCACGGAGCACGCCGGCTCGTGGTGGCCGAACTGGCTCGACTGGATCAAGGCGCAAGATGACAAGACCATGCCGGCGCGTGAGATCGGCAAAGGCAAATTGAAACCGATCGAAGACGCGCCAGGGTCCTACGTCAAAGTGCGCAATTGGGATTAGCGCATTGCGCTAAGACGCCAGCTTCACCGGCACCTTCAGATAATGCACGCCGTCGGCTTCGGCCGGCGGGAAATGGCCGGCGCGAATATTAACCTGGATCGACGGCAACAGCAGCAGCGGTGCTGCCAGCTTGGCATCGCGCGCGGTGCGTATGGCGACGAACTCGTCCTCGCTGACGCCGTCGTGGACGTGGACGTTGCGCGCCCTCTCCTCGCCGATCGTGGTCTCCCAGGCGTAAGCCTCGCGGCCCGGCGCTTTGTAATCGTGGCACATGAACAGCCGCGTCTCGGCCGGTAGCGCGAGAATGCGCCGGATCGACCGGTACAGCGCGTGGGCGTCGCCGCCGGGAAAATCCGCGCGCGCCGTGCCGAAGTCGGGCATGAACATCGTGTCGCCGACAAACACCGCATCGCCGATCTTGTAGGTGACGCAGGCCGGCGTATGGCCGGGCGTGTAGACCACCTCACCGTCGAGATCGCCAATCTTGAAACGCTCGCCATCTTTGAACAGGTGGTCGAACTCCGAGCCGTCGCCCGACACGTCGAGCGCGTTGAACACTGGCCGGAAGATGCGCTGCACGTCGCGGATGTGTTCGCCGATGCAGACCTTGGCGCCGGTCTTGAGCTTGATATAGGGCGCGCCCGACAGATGATCGGCGTGGGCGTGGGTTTCCAGCACCTGGCCGATCTTGACGCCGAGCTTGGCCGCCTCGGCGAGAATGTGGTCGGCGGATTTAACGTTCGCCTTGCCGCTGCGGAAATCGTAATCGAGCACCGGGTCGATCACCGCGCCATCCATCGTCGCTCTGTCCCAGACCAGGTAGCTCACGGTGTTGGTCGGCTCGTCGAAAAACGCACGGATTTCGGGCTTATTGGCTACGGTCATCGCGCGCTCCTTCGGCTCATCTGCGACATTGGACTTGACTTATATATTAGCATCACCTAATTTAGCAACATCTAATTTATAGGACCGAAAAGTGACGAGCCAAACCGCCCGCCGCAAATCGCCTGCCGACGAAAAAGATATGGCGGCGTTCGAACGCAAGGCCGCGGCAGCGGCTGGGATGTTGAAGCTCCTGGCCAACGAGAACCGGCTGCTGATCCTGTGCCGGCTGGCGATGGCGCTGGAACTGTCGGTCAACGAGTTGGCCGAGGCGGTGGGCCTGAGCCAGTCGGCGCTGTCCCAGCATCTCGCCAAGATGCGTGACGAAGGCCTGCTGGCCACGCGGCGCGAGGCGCAGACGGTTTTTTACCGCATCGCCGATCCGAATGCGGCGCGCCTGCTGGCGCTGCTCAAAGATATTTATTGCCCGTGACCCCACAAAACTCGCTGAGCAAAGCAAAGGATACAAGACCATGAGCAACCTCAAGACCATCTCCCCTGAACGCGCGGCGGAGCTGATGCGCAGCGGCGCCGTGCTGGTCGATATTCGCGAAGCCGACGAGCATGCGCGCGGGCGCATCCCCGGCGCGCACCATCATGCCTTAAGCCGCGTTGATCAAAGCACGCCGATCCGTAACGGCGACGATGTCTTGATCTTCCATTGCCGCTCCGGGGCGCGCACCAAAGGCAATGCCCCGCGCCTCGCCGCTGCAGCGCCCAAATGCGAAACTTATATCCTCGAAGGCGGTCTCGACGCCTGGAAGAAGGCCGGTCTGCCCGTGACGCTCGACCGTAGCCAGCCGATCGACATCATGCGGCAAGTCCAGATCGCCGCGGGCAGCCTGGTGCTGCTCGGCGTCGTGCTGGGCGCGCTGGTGACGCCCGGCTTCTACGCGCTGTCCGGCTTCGTCGGGGCGGGACTGCTGTTTGCCGGCGCCAGCGGCTTCTGCGGCATGGCGCGGCTGCTGGCCGTCATGCCGTGGAACCGCCGCGCGCACGCCTGATGACGATCCTGCACGCTATATTGGCGATCGCCTCTGGCAGCCTGGTCGGCTTTACGCTGGGCTTGGTCGGCGGCAGCGGATCGATCATGGCCGTGCCCCTGCTCGTCTATGTCGTGGGCGTGTCGTCCCCGCATGTCGCCATTGGCACCAGCGCGATTGCGGTTGCCGTCAGTGCTGCGGCCAATCTGGCCGGGCATGCGCGCGCCAACACCGTGAAGTGGCCCTGCGCGACGGTGTTCGCCGTCTCCGGTATCGCGGGCGCGGCCGGCGGCGCGCAACTCGGCAAGATGGTGGATGGCGGCCGCTTGCTGACGCTGTTCGGCGTGCTGATGGTGGTGGTCGGAATTCTGATGTTGCGGCCGCGCCAGTCCGGCGGCAACCCCGATGTCAGGCTGACGGTGGACAGCATGCCGCGGCTGCTGCCTCTTCTGGTCGGCGTCGGGCTTCTGGTCGGCGTACTATCCGGTTTTTTCGGCATTGGCGGCGGCTTCCTGATCGTGCCGGGGCTGATCGGCGCGACCACCATGCCACTGATCAATGCGATCGGCTCGTCGCTGGTGTCGGTCACGGCTTTCGGACTGACGACCGCCGCGAGCTACGCCTGGTCCGGCCTGATCGATTGGCCGCTGGCGGGGCTGTTTATTGTCGGCGGCGCGCTCGGCGGTTTGCTGGGGACCCGGCTGGCCCGCCATCTGGCCGGCTATAAACAAGCCCTCTCCCTCACCTTTTCCGGCATCGTGATCGCGGTCGGGCTCTACGTCATTGCCAAATCGCTGATGGGCTCCTGACGGCTCTCCAGGCGACAAGCGGCGCTTCCTCAATTAATGTGCCGTCGCTGACAATCCAACAGCGGGGAACGCGATGACCAGGGAATTGCTGTGGCTGACGCTGACGGTTGTTCTGACCGGGCTGTTGTGGCTGCCTTACACGCTCGATCGCGTCCTGGTGCGCGGGCTGATGGGCGCGATGGACAACCCCTCGCGCAACGACAAGCCGCAATCGCCCTGGGCGCAGCGGCTTTATTTCGCCCACACCAACGCGGTTGAAAACCTGGTGGTGTTCGCCGCCTTGGTGCTCATTCTCGACAGCCTGGGCCATCAGACCGAGAGCACGGCGATTGCCTGCGCGGTGTATTTCTGGGCGCGGCTCGCGCATGTCATCATTTATGCGCTGGGTATTCCGGTGCTGCGCACACTGGCCTTCAGCGTCGGCTTCCTGGCGCAGGTGGCTTTGGTGCTGGCGGTGTTCGGGAAACTCTAGATAATCTGATTGGCCGCAATCCCTTGCCGGCATATCCAGCAACTGTGGCCAAACTTAAGGCTGGCCCCGGCAGCGCGTCTGGATATCCGGACGGCGGGAAAATGTTAGCAAACCAAAGAATCTTAGCCTGTTTGGTTATTTAATATCGTAGCATTTGCTGATTCACGGCGTCACGGCGTGCTCCGCACGCGGACAATGGCAATAGCCGTGGCTTTTGGGGTAAGAGCGAGCGCATGTCGGAGAATCAGAAGACCTTTTGGGGAGCGGCCGTCGGCGTGGACCGGGCCGGGGATAAACAGCGGATCAATATCTTCAAGACTGCCAAGGGTTTTCATTTCGTCGATGAAAATCTCGAAAGCTGTTACAGGCAGTTGCCGTCCCCGAACCATGTACCCGCCGAAGTCGCGACAATCTTCGGTCTGTCCAACGTGAAGCTCGAGATGCCGCACCTCGGAATCTACGCATCGGCGAAGGCGCCCCCCCAACGCCGCTGCGGCGAAACCGGCGGCGCCAGCCAAGACGGCCCCGGATGCCTGGGGAAAATTGCTGTCGGCAAGAAAGCCCAAGCGCTGATACGTCAAGCCAGCGGCAGCGCCCGCTCGGCGATGGCCCGCAAATCGAGGCCGCGCGGTAGCGTGCCGAAGGCGGAGCCCGCTTCGCCGCCGAGCCGCGAGGCACAGAAGGCATCGGCGACCGCTCCCGGCGCGTGCTGGACCAACAGCGCGCCTTGCAGCGCCAGCACCAGATCGCGCACCAGCACGCGGGCCTGCGATTCATCGTTACGGTCGGCGGCGGCAAGCCGCTGTTGCAGCCGGCCGGCAAAGGCATCGACGCGCGCATCGCCGGCCTCGCCGAGTTCCTGGCTCAAGACCTCGCCGGCATTCGGCATGCGCGAGATGGCGCGCAGGACGTCGAGGCACATCACGTTTCCGGAGCCTTCCCAGATCGAGTTAACCGGCATCTCGCGATAGATCCGCGGCATGATGGATTCCTCGACGTAACCGTTACCGCCCAAGACCTCCATCGCCTCCAGCGCCAGCGACGGCGCGCGCTTACAGATCCAGAACTTCGCCGCCGGCGTCACCACGCGGCGGATCACCTGCGCGGCTGCGTCGTCTTCGTCATAGGCGCGCGCCAGCCGCATGGTCAGAACAGTGGCGGCTTCGGATTCCAGCGCCAGATCGGCCAGCACATTGGTCATCAGCGGCTGATCGATCAGCTTCTTCTGGAAGGCGCTGCGGTAGCGCGCGTGATGCACCGCCTGCGCCACGGCCTGCCGCATCAAGCCGGACGAGCCGATGCAGCAGTCAAGCCGCGTGTAGTTGCTCATCTCGATGATGGTCGGAATGCCGCGGCCTTCCTCGCCGATCATCTGCGCATAAGCGCCATCAAACTCGACTTCGCTCGACGCATTGGATTTGTTGCCGAGCTTGTCCTTCAGCCGGTTGATGTGAACGGCATTGCGTTCGCCGTCCGGCGTCCAGCGCGGCATGAAGAAGCAGCTCAGTCCCTTCGGCGCCTGCGCCAAAATCAGAAAGCCGTCGCACATCGGCGCCGACATGAACCATTTGTGGCCATGCAGCCGGAAGCTGCCGTCGCCCGAAGGCTCGGCGCGCGTGGTGTTGGTGCGCAAATCCGAGCCGCCCTGGTTCTCGGTCATTCCCATGCCGATCAGCGCTGCGGTTTTTTCCGCCGCCGGCGCAAAGCGGCGGTCATAGGTGCGGCCGAAAATGCGCGGTAGCCATTCCGCGGCAATCGCCGGCGCCTGCTGCAAGGTCGGCACCGAACCGTAGGTCATGGCGATCGGGCAATAGACCCCGCTCTCGATCTGGGTGAGCATGTAGGTGCCCGCCGCGCGCGCGACATGTGCGCCCGGCTTTGGCTTGGCCCAGGGGCTCGAATGCAGCCCGGCCGCGACCGCAATACCGAGCAGTTCGTGCCAGGCCGGGTGAAATTCGACCTCATCAATGCGATGGCCGAAACGGTCGAAGATCTTGAGCTGCGGTGGGTTTTTGTTGGCGGCATGCCCCAACGCGATGGTTTCGGGCTGGCCGAGCTGCCGGCCGAGGGCGCCGAGTTCGGCTTCCGCCCACGACGCGCCTTCGCGTCTCACCGCGTCGAGCAGCACCGCATCGGTGCCAAGCAGGTCATAGGACTCAAGCGGCGGCGACTGGTTGCTGACCTCGAACATGAACCTCTCCGTCATTCCGGGACGCGCGAAAGCGCGGACCCGGAATCCAGAAGCGCACACGAGTATAGCGCTGGATTCCGGGTTCGGCCCTAGCGGGCCCGCCCCGGAATGACAGAATTCACGGAAACAGCGCGACCTGATCGATCCCCAGGGTCTCGGGATAGCCCAGCACCAGGTTCATGTTCTGGATCGCCTGGCCGGAGGCGCCTTTCACCAGGTTATCGAGCGTCGAGATGATGATGGCCCGGCCCTCGATGCGGTCCTTGGTGACGCCGATGAAAGTCATATTGGAACCGCGCACGTGCCGGCTTTGTGGCACTTCGCCAAACGGCAGAACGTGCACGAACGGCTCCTTCGCGTAGAACTTTAAAAGTATCTCATGAAGTTCTTGGGGGCTCCGGCCGCGTTTGCCCCGCACATAAATGGTCGAATAGATGCCCCGGTTCATCGGCACCAGATGCGGTGTGAAGGTCACCACCACGTCCCGCCCGGCGGCAGCTGAGAACTCCTGGTCGAGTTCGGCCATGTGCCGGTGATGGCCGACGCCATAGGCGTTGAAGCCTTCGGACACTTCCGAGAACAGCATGGCCTCCTTGGGCGCCCTTCCTGCTCCCGTCATGCCCGACTTGGCGTCGATCACGATCTCGTCGAGATCGATCGCCTTGGCCTTGATCAGCGGGATCAACGGCAGTTGGGCACAGGTCGTGTAGCAGCCGGGATTCGCCACCAGCCGCGCTTTTTTGATGTCACGCCGGTGGATTTCCGACAGGCCGTAGACCGCCTCCTGCTGCAACTCGGTCGCGTGATGCTCGTGGCCATACCACTTGGCATAGGCTGCGGTGTCGGCCAGCCGGAAGTCGGCCGACAGATCGACCACCTTGGTGGCCGGCGCCTTGGCCAGCAGGTCCTTCAGCACCTTCTGCGTCGTAGCGTGCGGCAGCGCGCAGAACACCAGATCGAGGCCGAGCTTGGCCCAGTCGAGCCCGTCGATGGCCACCAGCATCGGCAGTTCGAACGGCGAGAACTGCGGGAACACGTCGCGCATTTTCTTGCCGGCGCTGCGCTCGGCGGTGAGCAGCACGAGCTCAGCGCGCGGGTGCCGCAGCAGCATCCGCACCAGTTCGGAGCCGGTATAGCCGGAGGCGCCGAGCACCCCGATTTTTGCCTTGGTCGCCATCGTTCAACCCCTTCGATTCCGGGCGAGCCTATCAGGCCGCCATAACAAATGCTCCCGCATGGGAACGGTTCATTCGACCGGATTGGGGAGATGCAAGGTGCCGCGGCCCAAGTCCGGCGGCACGGGGACGACTACACGCGTGAGCGCGCCCGTGCCGTGGAGGCACGGCGGCGGCGGAGCATTAATGCTGCAAACGGTGTCGTCATGGCCGGCTAGATAGGCCGCACGCCCGGCTCCGTCAAGCCGACCCCACCAACGGCAGCGGCTGCTCGGCCAGCATCGCCTTGACCACGACCTCGCGCGCCAGCGCGGGATCGATGTTGCGAGCGGCGATCATGTCGGCGCAATCGGCGACGATAGCGTCGGCGTCCTGCATGATCTTCAGCCGCTTGAAATCGTCGTCGTGATGCAGCCCCATGCTGGCGCCGGCAATCTCCAAAATGTTGACGACACGGAACGGCCAGTCGCGCTCGTGCGCACAAAATTCGCGGTAATCGACGTGATAAATCACCGCCAGCGCGTCGACGCCGGCCGCCGCCGCCGCTTGCAGTTCGGCAAGATGGAGGCCTCGCTTGTAGTCCGGCAGCGCGCTGAGCGCGTTACCGACAAGACCGACCTCCGGCTGGCCCAGATCGACAAGCTCGACGCCGGGCACCATGCGCAATAGCTCGACAGCGGCCTCCGTGACCCCTTTGACCCCCGGATGCCGATGCAGCGCTACCCGCATCGGCACGCGCCGCGTCAGCAGCGGCCGCAGGGCGTCGAGACGCGGCTTGAGGAACTGCATGAACGGCGTCATCTCGAAGGGCCGCGCGCCGCGCATCTTCTCGATCGTCGGAATGGTCGTCTCGGTGAACTGCACGTGGCAGCTCGGGCACCAGGAGATGACGCCGGTCTTGCCTTCGGCGAGGCGGTCGAGCGAGTTCGTCGCCATGCGGCCGGAGACTTCGGTGTCGCCGGTGCGCAACTGAATCACGCCGCAGCAATGCGCCGGACCGCCCATCACCCGGTAGGTGACGCCGATCGCATCCATGATGTCGAGCGCCAGCAGCGCGATGTGCGGCGTCTTGAGCACGTTGCAGCCGGTGTAGAAGACGAAATCGGGGCGCTCGCCCGGCTTGGCCGTCGACCCGTTCGCCAAGCGGTCGGTCACCTGCTGGCCGAGCCGCGCCAACTCGCCATCGGTCAGCTGCATGCGGGACAGCACATTGACGCCATCGGCGACGGCGCGGAAGTTCTCGATGCCCCGCTTGCGCCGCTCGCGCGGTTCGCTCGTTTGCCGCGCCAGCGCCACGCGCGCCATCGCCAGCAGGAAGCGCGGATTGACGCCCTCGGGACAGACGGCGATGCAGTCGCCGCTGAGCGCACAGCCGCTCGCCCAGGCTTTTGCGGCCTGCGAGCCCTCGCCCAAACGCAAAATGTCGAGCACGCCGGAAATCACCGCGGTCGGGGTGGCGTCGCCGACGCCGGCGGGGCCCGTCACCGGACATATTTCCACGCACTTGCCGCAACGTGTGCACGCGTCGATCATCTCACCGGTGCGCGCGGCCAAGGCGGTTTCGAAAGTGATTTCGGGCATCTTTGGCGTTCCGGCTGTTCAATTGATCTTAGAGGCAAAGCCGCGCCGGCGCGGCAAAAAAGAAGGCCGCCAAGACCGGCGGCCTTCCAATGATCATTATTGGCGGGCGTCAAACCAGCGGCACCAGCCGATAGCCGGCGCCGTCCTTTTCGACGTGGCCTACACAGGGGAACGGGAAGTGATAGCCGATCACCGGCATCTTCTCCGCCGCCGCCATGTCGTAGATCTTGTGGCGGGTCTGCGCGGCCTGGGCGCCGTCATTGTCGAACATTGCCTGCCAGTCAGGATTGCGCAGGAACAGCGCTGGGATGTTGGTGACATCCGACTGCACCAGCATTTTCGATGAGCCCGACGCCACCACGAAGGACATATGCCCCGGCGTATGGCCGGGCGACGCAATCGAGGTGATGCCCGGCGCCACTTCCTTATTGGCGTCGTAGGGCGTGACCTTCAGACCTTCCATCATCTTCTTGACGCCGGCAAACTGGCCCTTGTTGAAGCCGTTGGCCTTGCTCTGGTTGGCATCGTCGCCCCAGAACGCGGCTTCGACCGCCGGCACCATGATCTCGGCATTCGGGAACGCGGGGCTACCATCGGCATTCTTCAGGCCGCCGATGTGATCGCCATGGAAATGCGAGATCAGCACGATATCGACCGACTTCGGATCGATGCCGGCGGCATCCATGTTGCTGCGCGCCTGCCCAACCGCACCCTTGCTGCCTGCGAAAGCGCCGAGGCCATTGCCGGTGTCGATGGCGACCAGCTTGCCGCCGGTGTTGACGATCATCGGGCTGAACGGAATGGTGACCTGCCCGTTCGGGATATAGGCCGCGGTCGCTGCCTCGATCGCCTTGTCCTTGCTGACATTGGCGACGAACGTATCCGGCATCGGGAAGGTGCGCGCACCGTCGCGCAGCTGGATGATTTCGTAGTCGCCCAATTTGTAGCTAAAGATGCCGGTGCTCTTTGCGCCTATCGGCGCGGCGGCGAAGGTCTGGCGAATGCCGAAGGGCGTTAGCGTTGCCGCAGCTGTAACGGCGGCAGCGCCTGCGAACAGACTGCGTCTAGTGAGTTGGATCATGGCCTTCTCCCTGTTTCTGCTTTTGATTCGTTGGTTTTTGTTTTTGTTGCGGTGCGTCAGCACGCGCCAACATCGTTACGCACGTTAACACCACATTCGACTTACGGGAAAATTCCGCACCGACAGGTGGGCGCCCCATATAGGCGAACGGCATTCGGTTCGCTAAGCTCAGCGGCGTGGGCACCGCGAACGAGAAGTGTGCGGTGCACAAACGGAACAAGCCGGAAGCACCGGCAAACATCCCTTGGGAGGAATACATGCGTCGTTTGACTATGATTGCGGGCGCCCTTGGCGTCGCGCTGCTGATGAGCACGGGCGCCTTCGCGCAAGTGCCACCCGATCCGGCCAACCCGAATGAAGCGATCCCCGATGCGGCATCGCCGCCGCCCTACGGCGAGCCGATCAATCTCGAAAACGCCAAGAAGGCGGCCGCCGGCGCGATCGCCGAAGCGGTCAAGCGCAACTGGAATGCGTTCTGCGTCGCGATCGTCAATCCGGCCGGCGAACTGGTCTACTTCGAGAAGCAGGACAACTGCCAGAACGCGTCGGTGACGATCTCGCAGCACAAAGCACGGACCTCGGCGCGCTATCGCCGCCCGACGGTGGTGTTCGAGCGGTTGCTCGGCAAGGGTCCGTTCTTCTCGTATCTCACCACGCTCGACGACGTGATCGCGTCGCGCGGCGGCAACATGCTGATGGCTGGCGGCAAGGTCGTCGGCGCAATCGGCGTCAGTGGCGGCAGCGGCTCGCAAGACGACGTCGTCTCGCTCGCCGGACAAGCGGCGTTCAAGTAATAGCCGCGTTCAACGATCAATCCGCCGGGGTGAAAATCCCGGCGGATTTTTTAGTGCCAGAAATACGACACGACTTGCGAAATTCCGTCGCCGAGCGTGAGCAACACCGCCGCCCAGACGAAGGCTGACGAGAAATTGGCGAGTTGGAAAAGCCAATAAGGCATTTCGAAAATCCCGGCGATCAGCGGCACCACGGCGCGCAGCGGGCCGAAGAAGCGGCCGATGAAGATGCCGGGCACGCCCCATTTTTTCATGAAGATTTCACCGCGCGGAATCATTTCGGGGTGACGCGACAACGGCCAGATATGCTGCACCCGGTATTCGAGCTTCAGCCCAATCCAGTACGACAGCCAATCGCCGCACGCCGCGCCCAGAGAGCCCGCGATCCAGACCGGGAAGAAATGGATGCCGCTCGGGCCGATCAAGGCGCCGATCGCAACCAGCGCACCCCAGGCCGGGATCAGCAGTGAGATGAAGGCCAGCGACTCGCCGAAAGCCAGCGCGAAGACGATTGGCGGCGCCCACACCGCATTGTCGCGGACGAAGGCGATGAGAGCATCGACGTAAGCCTGGAATTCCATCGCGGTCAGCGCCCTATGGCAGTACTGGGTCTTCTTCGCCCGGGAACAGATGACCGGCCGCCACCAGCCCGATGATCAGCAGCGGCGAAGCCAGAAAGGCGCCGATCGGCCCCCATAGCCAGGCCCAGAACACCAGCGACAGGAACACCGCAAGCGGACTCAAAGTCAGCCTGCGGCCGACAATCGTCGGCGTGATGAAATTGCCCTCAATCGTCGCCATGCCGATGTAGAGCGCCGGCGCGATCAGCGCATGGCTCGCGGCCGGGAATTCGATCAAACCGACGCCGAACAAAACCAGGACCACGATGCCGGGGCCGATATAGGGGATGAAGCTGAGCATAACGGTGAGCGCGCCCCATGCGGCGGGATTCGGCAGGCCGATGAAATACGATGCCACGCCGACGCAGATCCCCTCCACAAAATAGATGGCGCCGACTGTGGTGAAATAGGCCGTCAGGTCGCTCTCGGCGTCGTTCATGATGCGCAGCACGCGCAGCCGCGTCTCGCGGTCGGTGAAGCAGACTGCCGCGGCCCGGCGCATCTGGGTACGCGAGGAGAGGAAGAAGAACAGCGTGCCGAAGAAGATCAGCAATTGTCCGATCGCCGGCGTAACGAAGCCGAGCGCCGGCGTGAGCAAGCCGAGCGCTGGCTGGATCAAGTTCGACACGCCGAGGTCGAGCGGCGCGGCGTGATCGCCGCCGGGATTGAGCGTGTCGCGCAGATTGCGCAACAGTTGAAGCGGATAATCGAGCAGCCACAGCTTGTCCTTGAGCCGAGCGCCGATTTCCGGGGCCTTGCCGACCCAATCGGACACCGGGGCGGCGACCAGCACGACCAGCGCATTCATTACGGCAATGAGCACGAGGACAAGCGCTAATGCGGTGAGCCACTGCGGGACACGATGCGTGGTCGCACGCTCGGCGATCGGACCGAGCAAGGTGCCGATCACAAACGCCGCGGTCACCGGCAGCAGCACGACACGAGCGAGCTCGAGGAACCCGCCGAACAGCAGCAGGAAGATGCCGACGGTCGCCACCTGCGCCGCCCTGCGCCAAAAGCTCGCGACGCCAGATATCGGCCCCTCGAGCGGACTTTGAGTGTCCATATGCGCTTTCCTGCTTGTTTCCCGAGAGGTCCGCTAACAATGCACGACGGCGCCTTTAGTTGCGCGGCGTTGCCGTCATCTTCACCCTATACCATCCGGCCGTCATGCCCGCGGCGCCTTGGCTTTCCACAGCCGGCCCTGGTTCTGCCTGGTCAGGCCTGGACCCTCCCCTTAAAGCTCCCTTAAGCGGCGGCCCGCACCCTGCCCGGACCCGTCAATGGGACCGCGCCATCGTGGCATAGTGCGGCTAAGTGATTCGTCCTGATCTGAAGGCTTCCATGGCTAAATCCGCGACCAAGAAAAAATCGACCAAACAGCCCGACCTGTTCGGCGAGGCCCTGCGCCCGGCCAAGGCTGCCGCGCACCAGCCCGCGGCGCGTGCCAAGCCGTCGCGCGAAAAGCCTGCCCGTGAAAAGCCATCGCGCAGTTCGAGCGCGGAGAGCGGCTACACCGCCAAGCACATCGAGGTGCTGGAGGGCTTGGAGCCGGTGCGCCGCCGCCCCGGCATGTATATTGGCGGCACCGACGAGAAGGCGCTGCACCATCTGTTCGCCGAGGTGATCGATAACTCGATGGACGAGGCGCTGGCCGGTCACGCCAGCTGGATCGAAGTCGACATGGAAGCCGGCGGCTTCATCAGCATCACCGATAACGGCCGCGGCATTCCGGTCGATCCGCATCCAAAATTCAAGAACAAGTCGGCGCTCGAAGTCATCATGTGCACGCTGCACGCCGGCGGCAAATTCGATTCCAAGGTCTACGAGACCTCGGGCGGCCTGCATGGCGTCGGCGTCTCGGTCGCCAATGCTTTGTCCGACCGGATGGAGGTCGAGGTCGCGCGCGAGCAGCAGCTCTATAAGATGGCGTTCGAGCGCGGCATACCGAAGGGCAAGCTGGAAAAGGCCGGCCGCGTGCCGAACCGGCGCGGCACCAAAATTCGTTTCCATCCCGATCCGCAGATTTTCGGACCAAAGGCCGCCTTCGATCCGGCCCGCGTGTTCAAGATGGCGCGCTCCAAGGCCTATCTTTATGGCGGCGTCGAAATCCGCTGGCACTGCGCCAAGGAATTGCTGCACGGCGACGACGTGCCAGAAAACGCCACGTTCCATTTCGCCGAAGGCCTCAAGGATTATCTCGCCACCAGCCTCGAAGGCAGCACGCTGGTGCATCCCGATATCTTCACCGGCAGTGTCGGCAAGACCGGACGCCACGGCACCGTCGAATGGGCCATCGCCTGGACCGCCGACGCCGACGGTTTCCTGCAATCTTATTGCAACACCATCCCGACGCCCGATGGCGGCACCCATGAATCCGGCCTGCGCACCGCGTTGTTGCGCGGCCTAAAGGATCACGCCGCGCGCGTCGGCCAGGAAAAGCGCGCCAGCGCCGTGACCAGCGAAGACGTCATGGTCGGCTCCGGCTGCATGCTGTCGGTGTTCATTCGCGAACCGGAATTCCAGGGCCAAACCAAGGACCGCCTCGCCACCGCGGCGGCGCAGAAGATCGTCGAGAACGCGATCAAGGATCCGTTCGATCACTGGCTGTCGGGCAATCCGCTGCAGGCCAACAAGCTGTTGGACTTCGTCATCGACCGCGCCGAAGACCGGCTGCGGCGCCGCCAGGAAAAAGACATCGCGCGCAAATCAGCCGTGCGCAAACTCCGCCTGCCCGGCAAACTCGCCGACTGCTCAAGCTCTGCGTCGGAAGGTTCCGAGATTTTCATCGTCGAGGGCGACAGCGCCGGCGGTTCCGCCAAGCAGGCGCGCGACCGCCGCACACAAGCCGTGCTGCCGTTGCGCGGCAAGATTCTCAACGTCGCCTCCGCCGGCAAGGACAAGCTGGCGCAGAACCAGCAACTCGCCGATCTGGTGCAGGCACTCGGCTGCGGCACCGGCGCGCACTACAGCGAGAAGGACCTGCGCTACGAGAAGGTCATCATCATGACTGACGCCGACGTCGACGGCGCGCACATCGCCTCGTTGCTCATTACCTTCTTCTACCGGCAGATGCCGAAAATGATCGATGCCGGCAGGCTTTATCTCGCGGTGCCGCCGCTGTTCCGGCTGCAGCACGGTGGCAAGATTTTCTACGCCCGCAACGATGTGCACAAAGATCAGCTATTGAAGTCCGAGTTCAACGCCAATGCCAAGGTCGAGGTGTCCCGCTTCAAAGGCCTCGGCGAGATGATGGCGGCGCAGCTCAAGGAAACCACCATGGACCCCAGCAAGCGCATGCTGCTCAAGGTCGTGCTGGCGGAAGCGGACATCAAGGCTACGGCCAAGTCGGTCGAGAACCTGATGGGCAACAAGGCCGAAACCCGCTTTGCCTTCATCCAGGAAAACGCGGAATTCGCCGGCGAGGAATTGCTGGACGTCTAAGCGCCGCCCTCCCCGCACTTCCTCAGCACCGGCGTCTTGACGCCGTGGCCCAGCGCGACGCCGTCTTTGACCCGTACCTCGCCGCCATCAGGCTGATTGAACATCGTGCGGCGTGTACCTTTGCGGATCAGCAGCGTGAGCTTCTGGTGCTGCTCGCCATCGGTCCCGGGTCGAAAGATGACTTCGATCGCCAACAGCTCGCGCGGCAGCCGGGCCGCCGACACAACGCTATAGCGATTGCCGGCGAAGTCGGGCCCGAGGTCGTGGCTCTCCGTGACGACGCCCGGACTCTGCAGAACGACGGCAACGTGCGGGTTGGCGGGCGAAGCCTCCTGGCTGCAATCGATCGCCCAATTGCCGAACAGATCGACCTCGCTGAGCACATCCTCGACTGGGACGGCGCTGGCGGCAGACAAGTCAGCAGGCAAGATCAGCAACGCAATAACAACCGCCCACGCCTGCCGCATCGAAACTCCGCCCCTCGACTCATCAAATCACAAGCAAGCATAGCAGCGCGCCGCGCCTCGGCAATTGATCCAATGGATCAACGACGCGCGCATGCCAGAGTTCGATGTCCGGCTATTGCTCGAAAGTCAGCTTTGCCGCCGTCACGACGTCGCTGTAGGTCTTGATTTCGGCATCGATGCGCTTCTGGAATGCCTCCCCGGTCGGCCCGCCCGGATTGACCGCCATCTTGCGCAACGACGCCTGCACCCCGGCGTCGGACAGTGCGCGGCCGAGTTCCGCCGTCAGTTTCGCCACCACTGGTGCCGGTGTACCGGTCGGCACGAAGAAGCCGCTCCACAACTGAGTATCGACTTCCGGAAAGCCGGCCTCGGCCATGCTCGGGATTTCTGGGATCTCCGGCGAACGCTCGGAGCCGGTGACCGCCAGGGCGCGGGTCTTGCCGCCTTTGACCAGCGGGATCGCGGGCGGGCCGTCGGAAATGGTGAACAGTGTTTGCCCCGCCATCACGCTCAGGTTCGACTCGTTCGTCCCTTTGTACGGGATGGCGACGGCGGGCATGCCGGTCTTCAGCTTGAGCAACTCGCTGGCGATGGTGAAGGCCGGCGACGAGGTGCCGTAATTCGACTTGTCGGGGTGCGCCTTGGCCCAGGCCACCAGCTCCTTGACGGTCTTGGCCGGATGGTCCGGCGACACCACCATCACCAGCGGGAACGACGCGATCATGTTGAGCGCGATGAAACTCTTGGTCGGGTGGTAGCCAAGCTTCGGATAGATCGCGGCGGCGATCGCCATTTGTCCGCTGGCGCCGACCAGCACGGTGTAGCCGTCCGGCGGCTGACGCGACACAAACTCGGCGGCGATACGGCCGCCGGCCCCGACCTTGTTATCGATCACGGTGGTGGCGCCGGTGTTTTCCTGGAATTTCTGCACTACCAGCCGCGCGAAGATGTCGTTGCCGCCGCCGGCGGCAAAGCCGACGACAAAATGAATCGCCCGATTCGGAAAATCGGCCTGCGCAAGCGCGTGACTCGCGGCAAAAGCGATCGGCAAAGACGTCAGAAGACAAGCGATGGTGCGCTGGAATCTTGTCATGGTTTCCCCCGGCCCCCCTTTTCTGGAGTCGGCTGCCGTTGGGGTTTGACGAAAGCGTACACTGGCCTTTGACGTTCGGAAATGGCCTTGTCGGCCTTGGTGTAGCGCGATGTGCTATTGTTGGCGGCGCAACAATCCGGACCGCATGACAACGCCGTTGCCGACAACCGCCGATAGCACGACCGCGAGCGTCGATCTGTTCGGCCACCCCCGCGCGCTGACGTTCCTGTTCGCGACCGAGATGTGGGAACGCTTTTCCTATTACGGAATGCGGGCACTGCTGGTTCTCTACATGATCAAGTATCTGCTGCTGCCCGAGCGCGCCGGCGTGGTCGCCGGACTCGAAGGCTTCCGCAGCGTGCTGGAATCCGTGTTCGGGCCGCTGGCGCTGCAACCGCTCGCCTCGCAGATCTACGGTTTCTATACCGGCCTCGTGTACCTGACGCCGATCTTTGGCGGGCTCTTGGCCGACCGGGTGCTGGGGCAGCGACGAACGGTTATCCTCGGCGCCGGACTCATGGCCATCGGTCATGTCCTGATGGCGTCCGAGCATCTGTTCCTGCTGGCGCTGTTCGTGCTCATCCTCGGCAACGGCGCGTTCAAGCCGAACATCTCGACGCAAGTCGGCCATCTTTACCCGCCCGGCGACCGCAGGCGCGACCGCGCTTTCTCGATCTTTTACGTCGGCATCAATCTCGGCGCCTTTCTGGCGCCGCTGATCTGCGGCACGCTCGGCGAGGAATACGGCTGGCATTACGGCTTTATCGCCGCCGGCGTCGGCATGACCCTCGGCCTTGTCATCTATCTGCTGGCGGCGCCGGTATTGCCGCCAGATGCCATCGTCAAACGCGCCACATCCGACGCGCCGATGCGCCGCGACGAATGGCTGGCAATTGGCGCGATCGTGGCGTTGATGCTGCCGGCCGGTCTGTATTGGGGCACCTACGAGCAGCAGGGCAACACCATCGCGCTGTGGGCCGACCAATACACCAACCGGCATGTCCTCGGCGGCGAAATCCCGGTGACGTGGTTTCAGGCGCTCAATCCGTTCATGATCTTTGCCTTCACGCCCTTCATCGTCGCGTTCTGGCGCCGGCAAGGTGGGCGCGAACCGTCGACCGTTGCCAAGATGGCGATCGGCTGCCTGCTGAACGCCACGGCTTATCTGCTGATGGCCGTCGCCGCCTGGCATTCCGCCGGCGGACAAGCCAGCTGGCTGTGGCTGTTTGCATTTTTCGCCATCGTGACCGTCGGCGAGCTGTATCTGTCGCCGACCGGGCTCTCGCTGGTCACCAAAGTCGCCCCGGTGCGCCTGCTGTCGATGATGATGGGCGTGTGGCTTTCGACCAGCTTTATCGGCGGATTTCTCGCCGGCTATCTCGGCACGTTCTGGTCGGCGATGAGCAAGCCGGGGTTCTTCCTGATGCTGGCCATCATCTCAGCCGTCGCAGCAGCCGCGATCGCGCTCTTGATCCGCCCGTTGCGCGCAATCCTTCGAGACTAGGCCGTGGGCTCATAAATCCGGCTTGTTGAGAGCGGCTCGCTGAATGTCCGCGCCGCTCCGAGAGCGACCGAATTGCTGCATCGCCGCGAATGGTCGCTAAGGGCCAGACTCGGAAGTCACCAGCCTCATTCGACGACGGCGTCGGCCGGCGGCCCCTGCTTGGCCGCCTGCGCCAGGGCGTGACACAAGTTGAGCTCAAAGGCCGGACAGTCAGCGCGCGCCGTACCCACGTCAAAGGTCGATGATTTCAAGTCCGTGTCGTTCTCTCGCATGGCTTATTGTCCGATCGCGTCTTCGAGGGCTTGCGCCAGCCGGCCTTTGGAAAAAGGTTTTTCTAGAAAGTCGATATTTTGAATCTCAAGCCATTTTTGATACTTCTGCGTCGGGTCGTAACCCGACATGCACAGCACGCCCATGCGTGGCCGCGCCTGCATCGCCTCCTTGATGAGCGCCACGCCATCTAAGCCGCCGGGCAGCACGATATCGGTCAGCGTAATGTCGATGGTCGCCGGCGACACGATCAGGTCGAGGGCCTCCATGCCGTTCGCCACCGCGTGAACCTTGTAGCCCAATTGCTTCAATTGCGCCTCCGTCACGATCCGCACATCGGGATCGTCCTCCACCAGCAGCACGGTTTTTTCCCGTCCGTGCGCGGATGTGCTGGCATCTGAATCGGCTCCTTCGCTGCGGTTCTCGGCTTCGATCCGCGGCAGCCTGATGGTGATGGTAGTGCCGCGCCCAACCGCACTGTCGATCTCGATATGGCCGCCGGTCTGCTCCACGAACCCTTGCACCATGCTCAGGCCGAGGCCGCTGCCCAGCCCGTCCACCTTGGTCGTGAAGAACGGTTCGAACGCGCGCTTGCGCACGTCTTCGGTCATGCCGGTGCCGGTGTCGCTGATGGTGATGCAGACTTCCTCTCCGGTCGGCCAGCGGGCGGCGCCTTCCACTGCCGCCCATTGGGCCGGCTGGCACGTTGTCGCAATGGTCAGCTCACCACCGTCCGGCATTGCATCGCGGGCGTTCAGCGCCATATTCAACAGAGCGTTTGCCAACTGGTTGCGATCGACGCAAACGACCGCCGCCGCCGTATCCAGGCGCGTCACGATGTCTATCCCCTGACCAAGCGTACGTTGCAGCAGCCGCAGCGTATCCAGCACCAGTTGATCGATGGTCGTCGGCTCTGCTTTTAACGGCGACTTGCGCGCGAAAGCCAGAAGCCGCTTCACCAGATCGCTTCCGCGCCGTGTGGCGCGCAGCGCCGCGTCGATTAATTCCGGTTCGGCGGTGAGCCCGCGCGCCGCCGCCGCCTCGATCAAGCCGAGGCCGCCGCTGATCACCGCCAGAAGATTGTTGAAGTCATGGGCGATGCCGGCGGTCAGTTGCCCAACCGTTTCCAACTTCTGCGCCTGCGCCAGCGTCATTTGCGCTTCCTCGCGCCGGCGCATTTCCTGTGAGAGCTCGGCCGTACGTTCGGCCACGCGTTCCTCCAAGTCATGGTTTACCTGCGCCAAAGCGGCTTGCGCTTCCTCGCGCCGGCAAATCTCTTCCTGCAGCTCCCTCTCGGCCCGCTTGCGCTCAGTGACATCTTGAATCGTGCCAAACACACCGGTCACACTGCCGTCGCTGGCGCGGATAGGCGATGACCAGTATTCAACGTAAATGATCTGGTCGTCGCCCCGGATCGCACGCAATGTCATCGGTGGAAGTTCGAGGCCCGCCATAGAATCGCGGCGATATTGTTCCAGCGCCGGCCGGTCATCGGGATGGATCAGCTCCCGAGCGGCATCCAATGTGGGCGTGAAGGTCGCAGGCGACTGATCCAAGATGCGATAGATGCCTTCGGACCAAGTCAGCTTATTCGACCCCTTTTCAATTTTGTAATGCCCCAACAGGGCCATCGTCTCCGCACGCGCAAGATTATCACGGCTTTCCCCGATCAAGACCTGCGCCTGACGCATCATCGACGTTGCCTCAAGCAGTTTTCGTTGGCGCGCCGCGCCGAAGCCGATGGCGATGGCGATTCCAACCGTGAGCAGAATAGCTATACCCCAATAGATGCGCGCATTTTCATCCGCGCGCTGGTACACCTCGGCTTCTGGAATCGTGACAACAGCGATCATCGGAAAGGATTCGAGCACCCGATACGAAACCAATCGCCGGACATTGTTGAAGACGCCGGGTATGCTCCAATAGTGCCCCGAACTAACCAGGAATGCGCGTCCCAAAGTTTCCGGTATGAGCGAGACTTTCCGTCCGATATTTTCCCAGTCGACGACACCGTTGATGGAACGCGTGCGCAAAAAACTATCGAGGCCGACCAAGGCAATACTTCCATCCGGGCCAAGATCGATCGAACCAACCTGTTTGACGAGCGCAGCTGGGTCGAGCTGGGTCGCTATGACGCCGGCAAACGTTCCATCCGCTGCCGTGATGCGACGGGTCAGTATGATCGCTCGCTTGCCGTTATGGTTCAGGATCGCGGGTTTGCTGATGAAAAGTTCGTCCGCGGCGTTATTGGTATGAGCGCGAAATGACTCCCGATCGCTACGATCGGCACCAATGTTTGTTTTTGTATAGCTCGAATCGACGATGCGGCCTTTGGCATCTAAGATTACGTAATCGAATGTTAATTCGTTCCTGACCGAGGGGTCGTTGACCAAAGCGGAAAGGTCAAAAGTCGAGGGGTTCTGCTGATATGATTTTCTGAGGAACAGGAGGGTGGCATCGATGCTCTTGAAGATATGCGCAAAAGATTGATCCACGACGCGGGCAAGATTGTCCCCACGACGCCCCGCATCGTATTCAGCGATCTTTCTGTCGTTGACGAGCAAATAAGCAACGGCGCAATAGATTAACACCAGCATCGCGACACCTAGGTAGGTGACCGGCTGGGCCAATGGGCGCATATATCTTCGCATGCTGCCCGTGCTCATGAGTGAGAGACACCCTTTGAGGGCATTGATTCTGCGCCTATTTTATTATGTTTGCTGCGCCCCAAGCGGCTGCGCACTATCACAAAAATCCGCAACGACGAATCAAACTATACTCTAATATCTTATGTAGAATAACCGCGCCCTAGAGGTATCCAGATAGATATAACGGCAGCTTAGGCCGTTCAGAAAGACACCGTTTCCCATCCCTGATTATCAAACCACACGTGCAGATCCTTCTTTTATGGTGCAAACGCACGGTGAAACGTTTTCATATGCGATGAAACCTTTTCATAAGCAGCGGCTGAATGTCGGCTGTGGATCAGTAGCGACATTTGCCCATTTTTTTGAAATGTCAGCTTCTCCCCGATAGCGACCCAAAAAAGAGCCGGGCAATTGGACCCCAAGATGGGCAAGATGGGATTGAGATCGGCTGCGGAGCCGTAATTCAAGCTCCCGAACTGAAGCCTCAAATCATGCGCGACGTACTCACAGATTTCGAGTGGACTGCCACTAAGCCATGTCCTAGTCGAGCGGCAGTCCGACATATTGCTCGGCCAGCGACCGCGCCGCGACCGGCGAACCGGTCAGATAATCCAGATCGGCGAGTTGGCGGCGATGGTCGAACGCGGTCTCGTCGGGAAAGCGGTGCATGATCTGTGTCATCCACCACGAGAACCGTTGCGCCTTCCACACCCGGCGCAGCGCGGTCGCGGAATAGCTTTCCAGGAGATCGCTGCTGTTCTTCTTGTAGAACGCGTCGATGGCGCGCGACATGAACATGACGTCGGCGAAAGCCAGGTTCATACCTTTGGCGCCTGTCGGCGGCACGATATGCGCGCTGTCGCCGGCCAGGAACAGCCGGCCGTGTTGCATCGGCTCGGCGACGAAACTGCGCATCGGCGTGATGCCCTTCTGCAGCATCTTGCCCTCTTGCAGCTTGCGTGCGCCGCCCAGCCGCTTGTGCAACTCCTCCCAGATCCGCGCATCCGACCAGTTCTCGATGACGTCGTCGTGGTCGCATTGCAGATAGAGCCGCGCGATCGTGTTTGAGCGCATAGTGTAAAGCGCAAAGCCGCGGTCGGTGTAGGAATAGATCAATTCGTGATCCGGCGGCGGCGATTCCGTCAGAATGCCGATCCAGCCGAACGGATAATCGCGCTCAAACACTTTGAGCAGGACTTCGGGGAAACTCGGTCGGCAGATGCCGTGAAAGCCGTCACAGCCGGCGATGAAGTCGCACTCGATCTGTTGCGCCTTGCCGTTATGCGTGAAGCGGATGGTCGGCTGCTGCGACGTGACGTCATGCACGCTGACTTTATCGACCTCGAACAGCAGCGGCCCGCCGTCGGTAAGCCGCTGGACCACCAGATCCTTCACCACTTCCTGCTGGCCGTAGATGGTGACGCGTTTGTCGAGCAGCGCCTTGAAGTCGAGGTGATGCAGATCGCCGTTAATGCCGATATTGATGCCCCAATGAATGAGGCCTTCCCGCTTCATTCGCGCGCCGACGCCGAGCTCGACCAGCAGGTCGGCGGCCCAGTGCTCGATCAGCCCGGCGCGGATGCGGTTCTCGATATAATCGCGGCTGCGATTCTCGATGATGATCGACGAGATGCCGGCAAGATGCAGCAGCCGCGCCAGCATCAGCCCGGCAGGTCCCGCTCCGATAATTCCGACTTGCGTCCGCATGGTGTTGCTCGCGCCCGCCATGACCGCCTCCCTCGCATCGCCGGCTCTTGATCCGTCCGGCCTATGAGCCCCGAACACTAAACGGCGCCCCCGGCCGAGGCAATGCAGAAATAAGCACACATGCTTATTTCTTGCCGGAACCGGCCAAAATGCCTGTCTCTAAAGCATCAGATGCGCTTGAGCGCGTGCCGGCCCATGCGATGCCACGCCTCCAGCAGGTCCGGAAATTCCGATTTGCGCGGCTGAAACACCGACGCGAAGGCCATGCCGCGCAGAAGGTAATGCGTGATCTTAACGAAGGACTCCACGCCCTGCCGCTCATAGCCGGCAGCACAGAGCGCGTCGATCCAGATACCGTCCACCGAATTGCGAAACTCCCGGACGACAGGCGTATTGACCTTGGACAGAGCCGGATTGCGCCGGGACACTGTCACCATCTCCATCAGCGCCAGGTAAGTGGGGCTGAAATAGAACGACTTCGAGTTTTCCAGGAAGACCTCGACCGGCTCGGCAGAGCCGGCATTGCGCGCGGCCAGCACCCGCGCTTCATCCGCAGCGCGCGCGAGCGTGTAGCGGGTTGCCGCCACGATCAGTTCATTCTTGGTCCGAAAATAGTTTTCCTGCGCGCCGCGAGAAACGCCCGCTGCCTTCGCCACCCGCGTCGTCGTGAATTTCTCATAGCCGGCCTCGACCAGAACGGTCATGGCCGCTTTGAGAATGGCATCCTGGGTTTCGCGGCGGCGCTGCTCCTGCGTGCGTCTTGGTACGCGCTTGATCTTGACGCTTCGACGCTTGGCCATGTTTTTTTCTCTTTGGAATGTCCGGACCGTATTAGCCCGGCCAGCCATAGCGCGATACGGCCTCACAATATTGCTCATAAGCCGCGCCAAACTTTGCGGCGAGATAGCGCTCTTCGCGTTTGATCACGCCGAAATGCATCGTCAGCGCCACGGCCACCAGCATCACCAGCGTCCAGTCCGACGCCAGCGCGATGCCGATGCCTGCGACTAACAGCTCCAGGCCGACATACATCGGGTTGCGGACATAGGCATAGACGCCGGTGGTGGTGAGCACGGTCGATGGCTTCCAAGGCTCGATATTCGTGCCGGCGGAACGAAAGGCGAGAATAGCAGGAAAACCGAGCACTGCGCCAACCGCGATGAGCACAACGCCGATGACGATGCGTTCGCTCCGGTCGAGCATAACGGTCAGAACATAAGCGGGCGCCAGCCAGTCGAGCGCGAGCCCGGCAAGCACCGCCGTCAGCGCGATCAGCGGCGGCGGTGCGATGACGCCGGCGGTATCTTTGGATTCATTCATGTCCTGAGCCAGTCGAGCATCGCGGCGTTCAGCGCGTCAGGTTTCTCGATGGTGGACAGATGCCCGCACGCCGGCACCACTACCAACCGGGAGCCGAGGATATCGGCATGCATCTCGCGCGCCAGTTCCGGCGGCGTCAGTTCGTCGCCCTCGCCGACCAGCACCAGCGTCGGGCAGCCGATCTGCGACAGCAGCGGCCGCGAATCTTGCCGCGACATGATGGCCTTCTGCTGGCGCACGAAGGCGTCGGGTCCGGTGTCGTGCGCCATGTCGCGCACGATCTTCTTCAAACCCTCGTCCTTCACATGATCGCGATGCAGGAATTTGGGCGTCAGCGTTTCGACCACGTCATGGAGCTTGCCCGCTTGCGCCAGGGCGATGAATTTGTCGCGGCCGGCTTTCTGCTCCGGCAGGTCGGGCCGCGCCGAGGTGTCGAGCAGCGCCAGTCTGGCAATGCGCTCCGGCGCCAGCCGCATCATGGCGAAGGCGATGTAGCCGCCCATCGATAAACCTGCGAGCGCGAAGTGCGGCGGCGCCTCATTAAGGATGCGCGCAGCGATCGCCTCCATCGTGTCGTCGCGGCGGTGATCGGCGACCGTGACCTGGCCGTGCGGCCACAACGCCGCAATCTGAGAGCCATAAAGCCTGGCGCTGCACAGCAGTCCGGGCACCAGAACGAGCGGTAAAGATTGCAGCATTATGACCCTCCGATAACGAAAAACCCTAAGAATTAAGCTACTTATTGGCCCCTTGTAGCATTGACTTTGGCCCTTTCGGGCTTATGTTCCAGCCAACCGGTGCGAACATAGATTCGACCGTCTCCCGCGCATTGCAACTGGTTGTTTTCATGTCCCGCGCGGACCCAGGACGGTCCTTGAGGTTATATGTCCTTTTCTCATCTTGGCTTATCCGACAAAGTTATCGCCGCCATTGACTCGGCCGGCTACAAGACCCCCACCCCCATTCAAGACCAAGCCATTCCCCACGTTCTCGCCCGACGCGATGTGCTCGGCATTGCGCAGACCGGAACCGGCAAGACCGCAGCCTTCGTGCTGCCCATGCTCACCATGCTCGAAAAGGGCCGCGCCCGCGCCCGCATGCCGCGCACGCTCATTCTGGAGCCGACGCGCGAACTGGCCGCCCAGGTCGTCGAGCAGTTCGAGAAATACGGCAAGAACCACAAGCTCAACGTCGCGCTGATCATCGGCGGCGTGTCGTTCGGCGATCAAGACACCAAGCTCACCCGCGGCGTCGATGTGCTGATCGCAACGCCGGGCCGACTGCTCGACCATTCCGAGCGCGGACGCCTGCTGCTGTCCGGCGTGGAATTGCTGGTGATCGACGAAGCCGACCGCATGCTCGACATGGGCTTCATCCCCGACATCGAGCGCATCGGCAAACTGGTGCCGTTCACGCGCCAGACCCTGTTCTTCACCGCCACCATGCCGCCGGAAATCCAGCGCATCGCCGACAACTTCCTGCACAATCCGGTGCGTGTCGAGGTGTCGAAGCCCGCCACCGCCGCCACCACGATCACCCAGTTGCAGGTCGCCACCGGCCGCGATCCAGCCGACAAGCGCGAGACCCTGCGCCGGCTGCTGCGCTCGGCCGACAACTTCAAGAACGCCATCATCTTCTGCAACCGCAAGCGCGAAGTCGCGACCCTGCACAAATCGCTGCTGCGTCACAAGTTCAACGCGGTCGCGCTGCACGGCGATCTCGATCAGTCGGCGCGCACCGCCGCGCTCGAAGCCTTCCGCAGCGGCGAAGCCAAGCTGCTGATCGCATCCGATGTCGCCGCCCGCGGCCTCGATATTCCGGCTGTCAGCCACGTGTTCAATTTCGACGTGCCGCACCACCCGGACGACTACATTCATCGCATCGGCCGCACCGGCCGCGCCGGCTTGACCGGCACCGCCATTACGCTGGTTGCGCCGATGGATACCAAGTCGGTGGCGGCGATCGAGAAGCTCACCGGGCAGCCGATACCGCCGATGAGCGGCGAACCCGCCGCCCGCGAAAGCCGGCCACAGCAAGCGTCGTCACAAGACCAACCGGCACAAGCTGAACGCAGCCAGGCCGAGCGCCCGCACGCCGACCACAACCGTGGCGAGCGCCATCAAGCCAGGCCGCCCCGCCAGCGTCACGAGCGCCAACCGGAACGCCAAGCAGAACGCCAGCCCGAACGTCAGGAGCGTCCGCCGCAACAGCGGCCCGCCGCGGCCAGCGCGAGCAAGCCGCCGCACGTCCATAAGCCGCAGGCCGATCACGACGCCGATTCCGACGGTAGCCATTTGCCGGCATTCCTGCTGCGGCCGATTACCGTCAAAGCGTAAATGCAATTTTAACGCGGTGTTATGCAAGCATAACACCCATAAATCGTAGGCGCGGCAGTTCCCATCTTTACGCTCGGTTCACCTCCCTCGCCTACCGTCCTGCCGGGGACGCGGCGCGGCCACCCTGGGCGCGCGCTTGAAGACCTACAGGCAGAACGCCTCAAGGAGGTTTTCCGATGACTGGGCATGCCGACGAGCACGAACGCACCATGGCGTTCTGCGAGATCGCGCTCGGCCAAATCAAGGCGCTTCGGCAGCCTGCGACTCCGCGCAATTACGAGATCTGGTACGCCTACGCCACCGGTTACCAGCCTTCGCTCAATCAGAAGATCAATGAGACGCTGCAGCAAAGCGGCGGGCTCTCCGAGACCGATCTCGAAGAGATCTACGCGACCTATTTGTCGCCGAACCGGCTGACCGAGCGCATCGACAAAGTCGGTTCGCAGGTGATGGGCGAGATCGAGCAGGTCATGGCCATGATCGACGCCGCCGCCGGCTCCGCCAACAGCTATACCGAGAGCCTTGCCGATATGAGCGAAAAGCTCGGCAACTCGAAGGACCGCGAGGGCCTGCGCACCATCGTCGAAAGCCTGGTGCAGACCGCCAAGGAAATGGAAGTGTCCAACCAGAAGCTGGAAGAGCGGCTCAACGCCTCGAAGCAGGAAATCGACCAACTGCAGGAAAATCTCGAGGTGGTGCGCACCGAGAGCCTGACCGACCCCCTCACCCAGCTCGCCAATCGCAAATTCTTCGACACCACCATCGAACAGGCCATCGCGGACGCGCGCGCCAAGAACGAGCCGCTGTCGCTGCTGATGACCGACATCGACCACTTCAAGAACTTCAACGACAGTTTCGGCCATCTCACCGGCGACCAGGTCTTGCGTCTGGTGGCGCTGTCGGTGAAGCAGAACGTCAAGGGCCAGGACACCGCGGCGCGTTATGGTGGCGAGGAATTTGCCGTGGTGCTGCCCAACACGGTGCTGCGCTCGGCGATTACAGTCGCCGATCACATCCGCCGCGCGGTGATGACCAAGGAACTGATGAAGCGTTCGACCGGCGAGCACCTCGGCCGCGTCACCATCTCGATCGGTGTTGCCACCTGGCGCAAGAACGATACCGTCCAGACCCTGATCGAGCGCACCGATAGCTGCCTCTATGCCGCCACGCGGCACGGCCGCAACCGCGTGATGTGCGAGACCGATCCGGAAGTCGCGGCCGCGGTCGCCTCCATGCAGGTCGCCTGACCGCTACAGCTCGCGGATCAGCAGTTCAGTGCGCCTCGGCGCCGTCGTCTTTCGCCGGCGATAATTGCACCGACTCGCCGCAGCCGCAGGCGCTCGTCTGGTTCGGATTATTGAACACGAACTGAGCGGACAATTTCTCGGTCTTGTAATCCATCTCGGTGCCGAGCAGGAACAAGATGGCCTTCGGGTCGATGAGAATCTTGACGCCCTTGTCCTCGATCACTTCGTCGAACGGCTTCACGTCGTCGGCATATTCCATGGTGTATTCCATGCCGGCGCACCCACCATTTTTCACACCAACACGGACGCCCGCGACCGGCTTGTCGGCCCGCGCCATGACGTCCTTGATGCGCATCGCGGCGGCATCGGTCAGCCGCATCACCTGGGGTCGGGGTCGTGCAGTGGCCATGATGTCCTCTCGATCGACTCTATCTAGTCCCTAATTCGCTAATTCAAAGTCACCACATATTGAGCACGAGTCGGGCCTCGTCGGACATCCGGCTCGGGTCCCACGGCGGGTCCCACACCACTTCCACCTTCGCTTCCTTGACGCCGGGGACGCTGGAGACCGCATTTTCGATCATGATCGGCAGTTCCTGCGCCGACGGGCAATTCGGCGACGTCAGCGACATGTCGATCTTGACCGTCCCGTCGTCGCCGATATCGATCTTGTAGATCAGGCCCAACTCGTAGACGTCGGCTGGGATTTCCGGGTCGAACACGGTCTTGATGCCGGCGATGATGTCGTCGGTCAGGCGGTTGAGCTCGTCTGCCGGCAGCGCCGAAGCGCCGCTGACGGCGGCGTTCTGCGCCGGCTTTTCCGTGGGGAATTCCGTGGCTGGCGTTCCGACGGGAACATCTTTGGTCATGTCATCGCTCATGCGAAAAATTCCTGAGCCTTCACCAGAGACGCGGCGAGGAAATCGACTTCGTCCTTGGTATTGTACATTGCGAATGAGGCGCGACACGTTGCGGTGACGCCAAAGCGGGTCATCAGCGGCATCGTGCAATGCGTGCCGGCACGCACCGCGACGCCGGCACGGTCGATGATGGTCGAGATATCGTGCGGATGCGCGCCCTTGATCTCGAACGACACGATCGGGCCTTTGCCCTTGGCCTTGCCGATGATGCGCAGCGAATTGATCGCGCCCAGTCTGTCATGGGCGTATTTAGTCAGCGCATTCTCGTGCGCGCGGATGCGCGCCTTGCCCACAGAGTTGACGTAGTCGATCGCCGCGCCGAGCCCAATGGCTTGAACGATGGCCGGCGTACCGGCTTCGAAACGATGCGGCGGCTCGCCATAGGTGACGCGGTCCTCGAACACTTCGCGGATCATCTCGCCGCCGCCGTTATAGGGCTGCATCGCGGCGAGCAGATCGTATTTGCCGTAGAGCACGCCGATCCCGGTCGGGCCGTAGAGCTTGTGGCCGGTCATCACATAAAAATCGGCGTCAATATCCTGGACATCGACATCCAGATGCACCGCGCCCTGCGCGCCATCGACCAGCACCGGAATGCCGCGGGCATGCGCCAGCTTGATGACGTCCTTCACCGGCACCGCGGTGCCGAGCACGTTCGACATCTGCGTGATCGCGACCATCTTGGTGCGCGGCGACAGCAGCTTCTCGAACTCGTCGATCAAGAAGTTGCCTTCGTCGTCGACCGGCGCCCATTTGATCACCGCACCCTGGCGCTCGCGCAGGAAATGCCACGGCACGATGTTGGAATGGTGCTCCATGATCGAGAGCACGATCTCATCGCCCGCCTGGATGCGCGGGCCGCCGAAACTTGCGGCGACCAGATTGATCGCTTCGGTGGCGTTGCGGGTGAAGATGATCTCTTCCTTGCGCGCCGCGCCGAGGAAGCGCTGCACGGTCTCGCGAGCGCCTTCGTAGGCCTCGCTCGCCTCATTGGCGAGATAATGCAGACCGCGGTGCACATTGGCGTATTGCTCGGTATAGGCCCTGTACATGCGGTCGAGAACTTGTGTCGGCTTCTGCGCTGAAGCGCCGTTGTCGAGATAGACCAGCGGCTTGCCATAAACCTTCATCGCCAGCGCCGGAAAATCCGCGCGGATCTTGGCGATGTCGTAGGAGCCGTTGCTCACTGCGGGGTGCATTGTCATCAACCGCGCGCTCCCTGCCAGCGCAACGCCGCCAGATTCAAGTCGTCACGAATACCTTCATGCGCGACTTCCTCAAGGGCCTCGCCGATGAAAGCCTGGATCAGCAACGCCTCGGCTTCCTTCTCGTGGATGCCGCGCGACATCAGATAGAACTTCAAGCCCGGATCGAGCGCGCCGGCGGTAGCGCCGTGGCCGCAGACCACGTCGTCGGCGAAGATTTCCAGTTCGGGCTTTTGCGAGGCCTCGGCCTCGTCGGACAGCAGCAGCGACCGCGTCATCATCTTGGCGTTGGTCTTCTGCGCGTGCGGCTCGACGATGATCTTGCCCTGGAACACGCCGTGGCTCTGGTCGTCGAGCACGGTCTTGAACAGTTCGCGGCTGTCGCAATGGGGCGCGGCATGCGCGATCACCAGCGTGTTGTCGACGTGCTGCTTGTTCTTCAGCAGGCTGGCGCCGCCGATGAAGGCGTCGATACCCTCGCCGGCAAACCGCGCAAAGGTCTGATTGCGCACGACCGCGCCACCGGTGGTGAAAGAAAAATCCTTGTAGACGGCCTTGGCGCCGACCGTGACCCCGAGCGTCGAAATGCGCAGCGCGGCATCACCGTCGTAACCGATCTTGATGTGATCGACGCGAGCGCCGTCGCCGATCACCAATTCGAGCGCCGAATTGACCTGATAGTCGATACCATTGGGGCCGGAGAACGACTCGACCAACGTGACATGCGCACCCGGCTCCACGATCATCACCGAACGCGGATACATCGCGGCGGCGGTATCGCCCGAAAAGACGTGCGCGATATGGATCGGCTTACGCTCGGCAGCACCGCGCTTGACGCGAATGCCGACGCCGCCGCTCATGAAGGCGGTGTTGAGCAAGCTGGCTTGATCGCCGTGGCCAGGCATTTGCCCCAGCCGGTAGTCCGTATTCTCGGCAAGGAAGGCGAACAATTCGAGCAGCGTGATGCCGGGGTCGGAAGCGTTCTTATCGGTCCATTCCGGGGCGAGGCGGCCGTTGACGATGGTCACCAGCGTCGCATCGACGCCGGACAGGATCGCCGCGATATCGGCGGGCTTCCTGATGTCGGCCGGCCCCGCCAGGGGCTTGGCCTCGCGCATCAGCGCGCGCAGATCTGTGTATTTCCATTCCTCGACCCGGCGATGCGGCAACCCGGCGGCGTCGAAGCGTTTGAACGCATCGTCGCGCAGCGCCGCCACGGCGCCTTTGCCCGGTAGCGTATCGCGCGCGCCGGCAAAGGCCGTCGCCAGCCCCTGCTCCGCCGCAGTCTTGATGCCGCGAATTTCCGCGTTCATCGCTTACGCCGCCTCGTCGGTATATTGCGCATAGCCGTTGGCTTCGAGCTCGAGCGCGAGCTCCTTGCCGCCGGTCTTGACCACGCGGCCCTTGGCCATGACGTGCACCACATCGGGCACGATATAGTCGAGCAACCGCTGATAGTGCGTGATGACGATCATCGAGCGCTCCGGCGAGCGCAGCCGGTTGACGCCTTCCGACACGGTCTTGAGGGCGTCGATGTCGAGACCGGAATCGGTCTCGTCGAGCACGGCCAATTTCGGCTGCAAAATCGCCATTTGCAGGATCTCGTTGCGCTTCTTCTCGCCGCCGGAGAAACCGACATTGACGGCGCGGCGCAGCATTTCCTGACTGACGCCGAGTTTGGCCGAGGTATCGCGCACCAGCTTCATGAAATCCGGCGTCGAGAATTCCGGCTCGCCGCGCGTCTTGCGCTGCGCGTTGAGCGCGGTGCGCAGGAAGGTCATGGTGGCGACGCCCGGCACTTCGACCGGATACTGGAACGCCAGGAACACGCCCTTGGCGGCGCGCTCGTCCGGCGCCATGCCGAGGATGCTCTCGCCGTTGAGGAGGATTTCTCCTTCGGTAACGTTGTAATTGTCCTTGCCGGCCAGCACATAAGCCAACGTCGACTTGCCGGAGCCATTCGGGCCCATGATGGCGGCGACCTGGCCCTTTTCGACCGTCAACGTCAGACCGTTGAGGATTTTCTTGTCCTCGACCTCGACATGCAGATTTTTGATTTCCAATAGCGGCATAAGAATTAACCCACACTTCCTTCAAGCGAAATCGAAATAAGCTTCTGCGCCTCGACGGCGAATTCCATCGGCAACTGCTGCAGCACGTCCTTGACGAAGCCGTTGACGACGAGCGCGGTCGCCTCTTCCGCCGACATGCCGCGCTGGCGGCAGTAGAACAGCATGTCCTCGGAGATTTTCGAGGTCGAGGCTTCGTGCTCGAACACGGCGGATGAATTCTTCGCTTCGATGTACGGCACGGTATGCGCGCCGCACTGATTGCCGATCAGCAGACTGTCGCAGTTGGTGAAGTTGCGCGCGTTGGTCGCCTTGCGATGCGCCGTGACCAGTCCGCGATAGGTGTTGTTGGATTTACCCGCCGAGATGCCCTTGGAGATGATGCGGCTGGTCGTGTTCTTGCCGAGGTGAATCATCTTGGTGCCTGAATCGACCTGCTGGCGGCCGTTCGAGATCGCGATCGAGTAGAACTCGCCGCGCGAATTATCGCCGCGCAGGATGCAGCTCGGATATTTCCAGGTGATCGCCGAGCCGGTCTCAACCTGGGTCCAGGAAATCTTCGAATTCTTGCCGCGGCAATCGCCGCGCTTGGTGACGAAGTTGAAGATGCCGCCCTTGCCGTCGGCGTCGCCCGGATACCAGTTCTGCACCGTCGAATATTTTATCTCGGCGTCGTCATGGGTCACGAGTTCGACCACGGCGGCGTGCAACTGGTTCTCGTCGCGCATCGGCGCGGTACAGCCTTCGAGATAGCTGACATAGGCGCCCTTGTCGGCGATGATCAGCGTGCGCTCGAACTGGCCGGTGTTGGCCTCGTTGATGCGGAAGTAAGTCGACAGCTCCATCGGGCAGCGTACGCCCGGCGGCACGTAGACGAACGAACCGTCGGAGAACACCGCCGAGTTCAGCGTCGCAAAATAATTGTCGGTGACCGGCACCACGGAGCCGAGATATTTCCGCACCAGATCGGGATGCTCGCGGATCGCTTCCGACATCGGCATGAAGATCACGCCGGCGCGCTTGAGCTCTGCCTTGAAGGTAGTGGCAACCGACACGCTATCGAACACGGCGTCGACCGCGACGCGGCGCTCGCCTTCTGGGCGCACGACGCCGGCCAGCATCTCCTGCTCTTGCAGCGGAATGCCGAGCTTCTTGTAGGTCTCCAGAATTTGCGGATCGACCTCGTCGAGCGAGGCCAGCTTCTTCTTCGGCTGCGAGAAGTAATAAGCGTTCTGGTAGTCGATCTTGGGATAGTCGACGCGCGCCCAGGTCGGCTCGCGCATGGTCAGCCAGCGGCGATAGGCATCAAGCCGCCACTCCAGCATCCACGCCGGTTCATTCTTGTTGGCCGAGATATAGCGGACAGTATCTTCCGACAGCCCGATCGGGGCCTTCTCGGATTCAATATCAGTGACGAACCCGTATTTGTATTGATCGACGTCGATAAGGCGGACCTGTTCGACGGTCTCTTGTACGGCCGGCATTCTTCCCTCCGTGCGGTTTCAAGGACCGCGGGTTGGATTAGTCGGTTATGGTCGGTTCGCTCGTCGCGTTGCGATCATTCCTGTGAGCGCCGCGTCATGCGGCATTTGCATGCATCTTACGTAGTGACGAAATCACGGCATTCCAAGCATTTAGCAGGTTTTCCACGTCGGCGTCGCTGGTGCTCCAGCCGAGGCTGAGGCGCAGCGCGCCGCGGGCGAGTTCCGGTTCCACGCCCATACCCGCCAGCACATGCGAGGCCTGGACGCGGCCCGACGAGCAGGCGGAACCGGACGACAGCGCTATGCCGCTGAGATCGAAGGCGATTATCGCGGTTTCGGCCTTGATGCCGGGCACCGCCACCAGTGTCGTATTGGGCAGGCGCGGCGCCTTGGCGCCAAAAATCACCGCCTCGGGCGTCGCGGCCAACAACCGGGTTTCAAGCGTGTCGCGCAGCGAAGCCATGCGGACGGCGTCAGCCTGCCTTGCGACCTCCGCAGCGGCGCAAGCCGCGCCGAAGCCGGCGATCGCGGCGACGTTTTCGGTACCGGCGCGCAAGCCACGCTCCTGCCCACCGCCGGCGATCAGGGGCGAGGCAATATGGATGTCGCCAAATACGGTACCTTGGCGGACCAGCGCGCCGATACCCTGCGGACCGCCGAGCTTGTGCGCGGAGATGCTGAGAAGGTCGGCGCCCAGCGCGCTAATGTTGCAATCGATCCGGCCGGCGCCTTGCACCGCATCGACATGGAGGATCCCGTTGGCGGTGTGAACGATCTCGGCAATTTCCGCGATCGGCTGAATCACGCCGGTCTCGTTATTGGCCAGCATTACCGAAACCAGCGGCCGCTCGGCCCGAGCCAGCGCGCTTCTAAGAGCACGAAGATCGACGATGCCGTCGCCGCTGACCGGCAATTCCTCGACCACACCCGCCGCAAAACGGCCGCCGCTGCGCACCGAAGGATGCTCCACCGCCGACAAAAACAGCGTATCGCGCAAGGCCTTACGGCCGCCGATCTCGAGCGCAGGCGTCAGCGCCAACATGTTGGCCTCGGTGGCGCCCGAGGTGAAAGTGACGTTCTTGGCCTCTGCCCCCACCAGCGCAGCGACTTTTTCACGCGCTTTCTCGATGACCTGCCTGGCCGCACGGCCCTCGGCATGGACCGAGGACGCGTTGCCGGTCATGGCCAAGGCCATCACCATGGCCTCGCGGGCCACTGCGCGCAGCGGAGCCGTGGCATTCCAATCAAAGTACGCGCGTTCCGCCATGAGAGCTGTTGGTACCTAATTACCGATTCGGCCTGGAATTGACCAAAAAGCTTGCTTTTTGCCCTGCCGGTCGTGGTAGAAACCGCCATTCGCTCGGCAACTTATAGCTCTTGTTGGCGTGGTGAACAGCGGAAATCATATAATTAGAACAATTCTAAACTAGCGCCCGGCTGTCCGTCACCAGGCGCCGAACACCTCCCGCCGCCGGGATCCGCCAAGCGGCCAAGTGGGCGCCAAGTAAGCGCAAAGTACGCACCAAGTAAGCGAAAAGAGCGCGGCAAACGCGCAACATCCGGTTCGAGGTCGAAAACTATGCCTGAAGTCATTTTCACCGGTCCCGCAGGTCGGATCGAGGGGCGATATCATCCCGCCCGCCAGAAGAACGCGCCGATCGCGATCATCCTGCACCCGCACCCGCAGTTCGGCGGGACGATGAACCATCAGATCATCTACCAGATGTACTATGCCTTCGTGCATCGCGGCTTCTCGGCGCTGCGCTTCAACTTCCGCGGCGTCGGCCGCAGCCAGGGCTCGTTCGACCACGGCACCGGCGAATTGTCGGACGCGGCGGCAGCACTGGACTGGGCGCAGACCATCAACCCCGAGGCCAAGAGCTGCTGGATCGCCGGCTTCTCGTTCGGCGCCTGGATCGGCATGCAGTTGCTGATGCGCCGGCCTGAGATCGAAGGCTTCATCTCGATTTGCCCGCCCGCCAACCTCTACGACTTCTCGTTCCTGGCGCCCTGCCCGTCGTCCGGCCTGATCATTCACGGCGACAAGGATGCCGTGGTGCCGGCCAAGGACGTCAACACGCTGGTCGAGAAATTGAAGACGCAGAAGGGCATCGTGATCGAGCAGAAGGTCATCCCCGGCGCCAACCACTTCTTCGACGGCAAGGTGGACACGCTGCTGACCTCGATCGGCGCCTATCTCGACAAGCGGCTCAAGACCGAGCGCAAGCCGGCGGCGTAAAGCCTCACGGCTTCGCGATCACACCACCCGTCATCGACTGTTTCACGCCGGTGGTCTGCGGAAAGGTGATCGGCATATTGCGGAGCGTGCGCACCGCCAGATAGGCAAAGGCCTGTGCCTCGATCGACTGCGACGACCAGCCGACGGCGTCGGCGGTCTCCACCCTAGCGGGGCTGAGCCGTTCCGCCAGCATCTTCATGAGCGTCGGATTGCGCGCGCCGCCACCGGCCACAATCCAGGCTTTCGGCGGCTCCGGCAGATGCCGCACGACGCGCGCCACCGATGCGGCGGTCAGCGCCGACAAGGTCGCCGCGCCATCGACGACGGAGAAATCCGGCAGCCCGATATTCGCGAAGGCGAACGCATTGCGGTCGAGCGACTTCGGGCACGGCAGATCGAAGAACTTGTGCGCCAACACGTTCGCCACGAATGCCTCATCGGCGCGACCGCGCGACGCCTGATCGCCATCGCGGTCGAGCGGGGCGCCGGTGCGGGCGCGCATGAAATCGTCGATCAGCGCGTTGCCCGGCCCGGTATCGCAGGCAACCGGATCGCCGCCGTCGACCCAGGTGACGTTGGCGACGCCGCCGACATTGAGTACGGCGATCGGATGCGGGTGATCGAGATCGCGGGCCAGCGCCTGATGAAACACCGGCACCAGCGGCGCGCCCTGCCCGCCGGCCGCGACATCGGCGGCGCGGAAATCGAACGCCACCGCCATACCGAGACGTTTGGCCAGCGCACCGCCGTCACCGATCTGTACGGTCAGGCGCTCAGCCGGCTTGTGCAGCACGGTTTGGCCGTGGAAACCAACAATCGCGATGCCGGATTTGTCGATGTGCTCGGTTAAGAGAAAATCCTCGACGGTCTCGGCATGCGCGCGGGTAACGAAAGCGTCGGCCTCGGCCAGCACGCCCGGCCGCGCGTTACGGTCGGTCAGGCTCGCGCCCTGCGCCAGCGCGGCCCGCAGCAAAGCCCGTTCCTCGTCCGAATAGGGCCGGTAGCCGGTCGGGCCCAACGCGGCGATACGATCGCCGTCGGTCTCGATCAGCGCCACGTCGACGCCGTCGAGCGAGGTCCCGCTCATCAGCCCTATGGCCCGCACCACGCCCAAAACCCCGCCCCCTTTTCCTTTACGCCGGACCTGTTACACCACCGCCACCCCGAAGCGACAAGCCTCGTAATGTTTGGCCCGGCGAGACGATACAATGAGCGCCTATAAATCCGACTTTCTTAAAATTCTTGCCGAGCGCGGCTTCATCCACCAGGTGTCGGAGCCCGACGTGCTGGACGCGCGCGCCGTGGCCGGCCCGATCACAGCCTATATCGGCTTCGATTGCACCGCGGCGTCGCTCCACGTCGGCTCGTTGCTGCCGATCATGATGCTGTACTGGCTGCAGCAGACCGGCCACCGGCCGATCGCGCTGATGGGAGGCGGCACGACGCGCGTCGGCGACCCGTCCGGCAAGGACGAGAGCCGCCGCATCCTCACCGACGAGATGATCGAGCAGAACCTCACCGGCATCCGCGCGATCTTTTCCAAATTCCTGAAGTTCGAAGGCAGCGGCGGCAATGCCGTGATGGCCAACAATGCCGACTGGCTGAACACGCTCAACTACATCGATTTCCTGCGCGACGTCGGCAAGCATTTCTCCGTCAACCGCATGCTGTCCTTCGACTCGGTCAAGATGCGGCTTGACCGTCAGCAGGAGCTGTCGTTCCTCGAATTCAACTACATGGTGCTGCAGGCCTACGACTTCGTCGAACTGCACAAGCGCTACGGCTGTGCCTTGCAGATGGGCGGCTCCGATCAGTGGGGCAACATCATCAACGGCATCGATCTCGGGCGCCGCATGGCCAACGCGCAGCTGTTCGCGGTGACCGCGCCGTTGTTGACCACCTCGTCCGGCGCCAAAATGGGCAAGACCGCCGCCGGCGCGGTGTGGCTCGATGCCAATCTCTTGAGCCCCTACGACTACTGGCAATACTGGCGCAACACCGAGGACGGCGACGTTGCGCGCTTCCTCAAGCTGTTCACAATTTTGCCGCTCGACGAGATCGCCAAGCTGGCGGCGCTGCAAGGCGCAGAGTTGAATGAGGCCAAGAAGGTGCTGGCGACCGAGGCGACCGCATTGGTGCACGGCCGCGCCGCAGCCGATCAGGCCAGCGAAACCTCGCGCAAGACTTTCGAGGAAGGCTCGCATGCAGAAAACCTGCCAACGGCAAATGTGCCGCGCGCAAGATTTGACGAAGGCATTTCTATCGCTGATGCCGCAATTCTCGCCGGCTTCTGCAACTCCAAGAGTGAGGTGCGACGTGCTATTGCCAATAACGCCATCGCAATCAACGATAGCCGGATTAGCAATTTTGACTTCATCATTGGCGCAAAGGACTTTACGCCCGAGGGCGTGATCAAGCTCTCGTTCGGCAAGAAGAAGCACGTGCTGCTGAAGGCGGTTTGATCTTCTCCGCTCATTCCCGCGAAAGCGGGAACCCAGTAATTTGATAAAGACTGGGTCCCCGCTTCCGCGGGGACGAACGGTTTTTTGCAGGCAGGCTCACCTTGTCGGCGGAATGAAATTCCGATCGAAGGTACCCGGCGACGGGATGAATTTGCGCAACAGCCCTGGCGCGATCGCCGTCACTGGATTGACCGAGACCCGCGGTGCACTCGGCGGCCCGACCGCTTCGTACGTAATCCCGAGCAGGCCTTCATTACTGCCGCCCAAGAACAATCCGACAATCGGGATTTGGCCAAACATGTTGTTGAGGCCGTAGAACGGCACGAAGGTGCCGCGCAAATGGACGTCGTCTTTGGCGTAGTCGATTTGCCCTTCGATGGTGGCGCCGACTAGCGGGCCGCGGACCACGCCGTCGCGGATCGCCATCCGGCCGGGAAATTTCGTGAAGTCGACGCCGAGTTCGGAAAACTCGACCGCGCCCTTGGCGCCGCCCGGCGCGCCCGACACCACGCGGTCGAGCGCGGGCTCGCCGCGGATCACAAAACTACGCAGGAACAGATGGCCTACCTGCGGCGCCTCGTCCTGGGTCGGGGGGTCCATCGCCACCCACATCTGGCCGCCGACCATGCGCGGATAAACATCGGTGAATCTGAACAATGAGCCGGCGTCGTCGGTCTCGAAATAGACGACCTGGTGATTGTCGCGCGCGCGCACGCGCAAATCGCCGAGCAGCGCCGTATCGCGGCCGATTTTGGAGGCCAGAGAGAACGTGCGGATGCGCCCGCCGCGGCGCGTCAGCCTGAGGTCGAGCCCGCGCATCGTCTCGCCATTATGGCCGGCCACGGTGCCAAGCTTGATGTCGAGATCGAGATCGGCCTGCTTCTTGTTCTTGTCCGCCGCGCCGGCCAGCGACGCCTTGACGAACTGGCGGCCGTCATAGACGTCGCCGCGCATCGTCACGCGCAATACGTTGTCGGTGCCGCGATCGGCCTTAAGCGAGGTCTTGTCGCCATCCGACAGGCTGAACACCGGGAAGTTCGCCGCCAGCAACTCGCCTGAATTATCGATTTCGACCGAACCTTTTACCGAGGCGCCGGCACCGTCGATGCTGAGATCGTCGAGCTTCGCCGATTTGGCGGTCCTGGTCAGTGTGTAGGTCGCCCGCGCCGGTTTGCCCGCGGCCTTCAGCCAGCCTGGCAACAGATTGTCGATCTTCACCGGGGTTAGATCGGCCTCCACACTCATCTTGTCTTCGGTCGAATTGTCGCCGACGCGGCCATTCACTTTAATGGGAATCGAGCCGGTAATTGCGCCGCCGAGATCCATGCCGAGCCTGCGCCGCGACGCTTCGTCGATGTTCGCGGTCATGCGCAATTCGGCGTCGGCGTCGCCTTTCTGCCTGCGCAGATCGATGGTGGCCGGCGTGCCGTTGATCTTGACGTCGCCTTTGACCTGATAGCCGTCAGGGCCAGCCGTCACGCGTAGCGCCGATGCTTCGAGCTTTTGCCCGAGCAGCATCTTGTCGGCGGCAAAGTTGGTCAGGTCGGCGGTGACGGAATAAGTCACTGCTCCCTTCGCAATTGTCTTCGCCAACGGCACGCTGACGGTCACCTGCGCGGCGACGGTGCCGCGGCTCGACGCCGGATCGAGCATGATGCCGACATTATCGCGCAAGCCGTCGGTGGCCAGCAAAGCCGCGGCCGCGGCCATGGTGCCATCGATGCGGAAGATGGCGCGCGCCAGTGCAGGCTTCGGATGGGTGTCTGGCACCTCGAACACGCCGCTCGCGACATTGAGCTTGCGGCCGCCGGCCTCGACGGTGCCGCGGCCGAGACTGACGGTGGCGCTGCGCCCGGTGATGCGGATCGTCAGATCGGCGTCCCGGATCGGCGGCAAGTTGTCGATCGGGCGCAAGGTCGTGCCGCTGGTTTCGATATCGATGGAGAGGCCGTCTTCGGGAGTCGGCGGGCCGCCGTTCTTGAAGTCGATCAGCGGCGCGTTGCCGGCGACCACCACGCGCTCGACCGTGCCGCCCGATATATGATCCTCGACCCAAGTGCGCACCTCATTGGCGGCAAACACCGGCCACACCCGTTTCATCACCGATGTCGGCATGCGGGTGCCGGCGACGCCGAACGCCAGACGCGGCTCGCCCGAATAATCCAGACTGCCCGTGACCGCGATACCGACGTTACGCAGCGGCCGGGTGTCGATGCGGCTGAAGTCGCCCTGGTCGAGGTCGATGCGTTTGCGCACCGGATCGATGCGGGCGCGCACCGCGATGCGGTTGAGCGCGGTGCCCTCCTCGTCGCCCGCTCCCGCCGAACCGAGAATGACCGGATCGATTACCGGATCGCCGCGCGTGACGGTCAAGTTCCACGCCGTCTGATCGGCGGCGGGCGCCTCCAACATGGCCTGCAGGGTGAACTGGTTGCCGCCGGACTTGATCTGGAACGGAACGATCAAATTGCGCCGCGCCGCATCCCAATTGAACCGGACGTCGGCATGGTCGATGGCGACGTGAACATCCGGATTGTCGTGATCGGTAATGGTGCCGGCGTCCGCCAGCAACTGGCCCTGGATCGCTTGCGGCGTGCCATCGGGCAGAATGTCGGCGCGGATGCTGGCCGACAGCGGCAGATCGGCGTCGATGGCGGCGGTCTCGTTGATGCGCAACGCAAGCAGAATATCGCGCGCCGCGACGTTGCGGGCCTCGACGCCGACCGCGCGGATGCCGTCGGCAAGCGGCCGCATCGCCGCGCTGAGCACCCACGGCCTTGCCGGGTTGTCGGACTCGAGACGGAAGATCACGCCGCCCTGCGCCGGCCGCCTCAGGCTGGCGTTGATCTGGTCGAATTTCCACTGCTTGCCGTTGCGCCGATCGTCGACCACCAGATTACCGTTCTTGAGGCCGAGCTCGCGCAACTCGTGACCGTCAAAGCCGGTGGCGCCGGCGCCGTCGATCCAGGCCATCAGGCCGGTGACGTCTTCCAGTTCATTGCGCAATGAGGCCTGCGGCGTGGCATTCGCAGCCGGCCGTGCCGGCGCGAGCGCAGGAGAAGCGGTCGCCAGTGGCCGGTTGTCGGCGCCGGCGAAGACCGTGACGCGGCCGTCGGTTTCGATACGGACCGCCATTTCGGCGCCGACCAGATTGAGACTCTGCGCCCGCACATGACCGCTAAGCAGGCTCAAACCGGAAATTCCGACTTCCGCCTTGGGCGCGCTCGCCACCACTGTGCCGTCGCCATCGCGTACGACGATGTCGCGCAACCGCAACGAGGTACGTCCCTTCTCGTCGCGTTCGATCTGGGTGCCGCCGACCACGACGGTGTGTTTGTCGCTGAAGTTTTCCTCGATCGCCGCCTTCAGCCAAGGCGTCGCCATTTCGAGCTCGATGGGACCGTTCGACAGCCGCCACCACAGGCCGAGAGAGCCGACCGTCGCCACCGCCACCACGATCGTGGTGCCCCAGAACAGCCGGCGCAGATAACGATGGCGCAGAAAGCGGGCGGCACCGCGGCGCATCGCGCCCCAGCGTCTGCGGCCTAAACCATGCGCGGCGTGACGATGCCGCGCATGACCCGACGCCGGCGCGTGGTGAGCTGGGTGCTTGTGGTCTTTACCCGTCATGCCGCTAGAATTTTGTCCCTGGAAATTCGCCTGCGCATGTGTCGCGCACGCTGCGGGCGCCCGCCCGCACAAGCGGACGGCACGGCATCTGGCCGATTCGTCGGCCCAAATCGATGGACCCGGTTGCGCCCACCCCGCGCAAATGGCAATGGCGGTCTATTGACCGACATTGACCGGTCGAAAACGACGAAAGGAAGGCATATGGCGCGTGAATTGCCCCGAGAATTGGCAGAAGGCGACAAGGCGCCGCCCTTCACCCTGGTCCGCGATGGCGGCACGCGCGTGTCGCTGAAGGATTTCAAAGGCCGCAAGCTGGTCCTCTATTTCTATCCAAAGGCCAACACGCCGGGCTGCACCAAGGAAGCCATCGCGTTTTCCGGCCTGCGCGCGGCCTTTGCCAAGGCCGATACCGACATTCTGGGTGTTTCCGCCGATCCGGTGGCGGCACAGGACAAATTCAAAGCCAAACATAAACTCTCGATCGCGCTCGCGTCCGATGAGTCGAAGGAGATGCTGCAAGCCTATGGCGCTTGGGGTGAGAAATCGATGTATGGCCTAAAATTCATTGGCGTCATCCGCAAGACGTTCCTCATCGGGCCCGACGGCCGCATTGCCCAGATCTGGCCGAAGGTCCGCGTGCCGGGCCACGCCGAAGCGGTGCTAGAGGCTGCCCGCAGCCTTTGATGGGCGTGATCTGACCCGGAAAAAGGTACCCAGTTTTTGGGATTACGCGCGGTAATACCCTGCTTTTACAGTAGAATCGTACCGCTTGCAGGCCGGAATTTCCGCTTTTTTAACCGTATCGGTTTGATATCGGCGCGGCCGGTCCGCGCGCCCGCGGCCGAACCGGCGCGGAGCGTTCATGTCGAATTCCTATCACTCTCCCTATGAATACACCGGGCGCGCCGCCCCTGTTGGCGCCGCCCGCGCCCAGTCGGCCGGTACGGTGTCGCAACATCTGCATCGGGCCCGCGGTAGCGACTACACGCTGGTGCACGGCGGCCACCAGGTCCGCATCGGGCCGGTGGCGTTTTGGATCGTGGTCGGCACTCTGGTGGTGATGGGCGTGTGGTCGATTGCCACCGGCACCTATTTCGCCTTCAGCAATGACGTGCTGACGCGGCTGGTCGGCCGCCAGGCCGAGTTGCAGTTCGCGTATGAAGACCGCATTGCCGAACTGCGCGGCCAGGTAGATCGCATCACCAGCCGGCAACTGCTCGACCAGGAGCAGTTCGAACAGAAGCTCTCCAGCCTGATGCAACGGCAAGCGGTTCTGGAATCCCGCACCTCGGCGCTGTCAGGCGATCTCTCCACCACCGGCTCGATCAAGCCGGCCCGCATCGCGCCGCCGCCCGAGCCGGCGAAGCCGAAAGCGCGGCCGATCAGCGATACCGTCATCTTCACCGCCCCACCCGATCGCGAGGCGCGGCTGCAGTCGCGTGAACTGCCAGGCACCGCCACCCGCACCGCCGAACGCGGCAATGCCACGGGGCTCGACGGCATTCTGACCCGTGTCGCCTTTTCGCTCGACAAGATCGAGCGCAAGCAGACCGCGACGCTCACCGACATGGAAGAGCGCATCGACAGCAAGGCGCGCAGCATGCGCAGCGTGCTCGCCGATCTGGGCGTCGAAGTCGGTCCAGCGCCGAAGGGCGGCGGCATCGGCGGACCCTATGTGCCGGTCAAGACGCCGACCTCAGGCGCCAGCGCCTTCGAGCGCCAGATGTATCGCATCAGTGTCGCGCGCGCGCAGGTCAACCAATATTCCAACACCCTGGTCACCGTTCCGGTGCGCAAGCCGATCTTCGGCGATATCGACATGAGCTCGCCGTTCGGCATGCGCATGGATCCGTTCATGAAAGGCCCGGCCATCCACACCGGCATCGACATGCGCGGCGACACCGGCGATCCGGTGCGCGTCACCGCCAATGGCACCGTGACGGTCGCCGGCTGGAACGGCGGCTATGGCAACATGGTCGAGGTCGATCACGGCAATGGCTTCGCCACCCGTTACGGTCATATGTCGAAGATCGAAGTGAAAGTCGGCCAGCACGTTCGGATCGGCGAAACCATCGGCCGCATCGGCTCGACCGGCCGCTCGACCGGCCCACATCTGCACTATGAGACGCGGATCGATGGCGAAGCGGTCGACCCGCAGAAATTTTTGCGGGCGGGGTTGCGGTTGGGCAGCGGGATATTAGGCAGCAATATCTAAACTCGTCATGATCGGGCTTGTCCCGGCCATCCACGACTTACTTCTTCTTAAAATCTCTAAGACGTGGATGCCCGGGACAAGGCCGGGCATGACGCCGAGAGAGAGGTGCATCGCCACGACGCTCCCCTACTCCACGTCCTCGACGCTCTCCGGCCCGCCGCCGAACGCCTTCTGCGCCAATGCTGCCTGCATGAAGGGATCGAGATCGCCATCGAGCACGGCGCCGGTGTCTGAAGTCGAAATGCCGGTGCGCAGGTCTTTGACCATCTGATAGGGCTGCAACACGTAAGAGCGGATCTGGTGGCCCCAGCCGATGTCGGTCTTGGCGGCCTGATCGAGCACCGCCTTGTCCTCGCGCTTCTTCATCTCGGCTTCGAACAATTTGGCGCGCAGCATGTCCCAGGCCATGGCGCGATTGCGGTGCTGCGAACGATCCTGCTGGCACTTCACCACGGTGTTGGTGGGAATATGCGTCAGCCGCACCGCCGACTCGGTCTTGTTGACGTGCTGGCCGCCGGCGCCGCCCGAGCGCATAACGTCGGTCCGGACGTCGTTCTCGTTGATGTCGATCTTGATGCGGTCGTCGACCACCGGAAACACCACGACGCTGGCGAACGACGTGTGCCGGCGCGCGTTGGAATCGAACGGCGAGATGCGCACCAGCCGGTGCACGCCGTTCTCGTTCTTGAGCCAGCCATAGGCATTGTGGCCCTTGATCTGGACGGTCGCCGATTTGATGCCGGCGCCCTCGCCTTCGCTCTCTTCGATCCAGTCGACCTTGTAGCCGTGCTGTTCGGCCCAGCGCACATACATGCGCGCCAGCATGTTGGCCCAGTCCTGGCTCTCGGTACCGCCGGCGCCGGCGTGGACCTCGAGATAGCAATCATTGGCGTCGGCTTCGCCCGACAGCAGCGCCTCGAGCTCGCGCCGCGCCACTTCGGCCTTGAGATTCTTGAGGGCGGTCTCCGCCTCGGTGACGGTGGCGTCGTCCTTTTCGGACTCGCCCAGCTCAATCAACATCAGCTGATCGTCGAGATCGCGCTCGATGCGGCCAATGGCGTTGAGAGAATCGTCCAACGCGTCGCGCTCGCGCATGGTGCGCTGCGCCTTGGCCTGGTCGTTCCAGAATGTCGGGTCTTCGGTCGCCTTGTTCAGTTCGGCGAGACGCCGTTGCGCGGTATCGACGTCAAAGATGCCTCCTCAGCAGTCCGACGGACTGCTTGATGTCATCGATGAGGCTCTGAGTTTCAGCGCGCATGTTCTATGTCCGTCGCCGCCTGCGGGCGGCCTTCAAATCCGGGTTGGGATGTAGCGTTGCAATCGCGCCGGCGCAACCAGCGCTTCAGACCGTCAGTACAGCCCGCCGGTGCCGGAGCGCACGGCGCGGTCGGCGTCGGGCGACACGCCCGCGCCCCAGGCGCGGCCGCCGCCCTGCCCGCCTTGATCGTTGCCGTAGCCAACCACCGAGTAATTATCCGGCGGTGCGGTGCCAGGTTTGAAGGCTTCCAAAATCGCCTTCTCGGTGCCGGGGCCGGCGCGCATGCCGGTCTTGGCATCGACCCGGATCAGCTTGATGCCGGGCGGCACACGGAACGGCGAGCCGGCCTTGTCGGCCAATGCGAGCTTCATGAAATCCTTGACGATCGGCGCCGCCAAGGCGCCGCCGGTGGCGCGGTTCGCCAAATGGCGCGGCTTGTCGTAGCCGAGATAGACGCCGACCACGACGTCGGACGTATAGCCAATGAACCAGGCGTCTTTTTCGTCGTTGGTGGTGCCGGTCTTGCCGGCGACCGGCTTGCCAACTTCCTTTTGGAAGCCGGCGCCGCCGGCGGTGCCGCGCAGCACGACGCCTTCCATGATCGATGTCATCTGATAGGCGGTCATCGGATCGAGCACCTGCTCGCGCCGGTCGACCAGTGACGGCTCGGGCTGGTTCGCCCATTTCTTGGCATCGCAGGCCGGGCATTCGCGCTCGTCGTGCCGATACACGGTGTGGCCGTAGCGGTCCTGGATGCGGTCGACCAGCGTCGGCTTCACGCGGCGGCCGCCATTGTCGAACATCGCATAGGCGGTCACCATGCGCAGCAGCGTCGTTTCGCCAGCGCCGAGCGCGAAGGACAAATAAGGCGGCAGATCGTCATAGATGCCGAAGCGCTTGGCATAGTCGGCAATGATCGGCATGCCGATGTCTTGCGCCAGCCGCACCGTCATGACGTTGCGCGAATGCTCGATACCGAAACGCAACGTCGATGGCCCGAAGAAATTGCCTTCGTAATTCTCCGGCTTCCAGACGCCGAGGCCTGGCCCCTGATCGATCTCGAGCGGTGCGTCGAGGATGAGTGTCGACGGCGTATAGCCGTTATCGAGGGCTGCGGCGTAGACGATCGGCTTGAACGAGGAGCCCGGCTGGCGCAGCGCCTGCGTCGCGCGGTTAAACTGGCTCTGGTCGTAGGAGAAACCGCCGACCATCGCGAGGACGCGCCCGGTCCAGGGATCTTCCACCACCATCGCGCCGGAGACTTCGGGAATCTGGTGCAGCCGGTACTGGCCCTCGGCACTGGCCGGCTCGACATAGATGACGTCGCCGGGATTGATCACCTGGCTGACCTTGGCCGGCGCCTTGCCGCCGGTCCGGGCCCACTTCACGCCGTCCAGCGGCACGATGCCGATGGTGCGGTCCTTGCTGACATAGCCGCCCGGCTCGCGGCCCGGCTGCAAGCCGATGCGCGCCGACGCGTCGCCGACCTCAAGCACGACGGCCAAACGCCACGGCGCGATGTCGGCCAGCGCCTTGACCTCGGCGAGCTTTGTGCCCCAGTCGCCGGAAATATCGGCCTTGGCGACCGGACCGCGCCAGCCCTGCTTTTCGTCGAATTGCACGAGGCCGTCGGTCAGCGTCTTGCGCGCGATCACCTGCATCTTGGTGTCGAGCGAGGTGCGCACCGACAGGCCGCCTTCGTACAGCTTCTTTTCGCCGTAGCGGTCGTTGAGTTCGCGGCGCACTTCCTCGGTGAAGTATTCCGCCGCGAAGGTGTGCACGCTGGAAGGCTTCTGCGTCACGCCGAGCCCGGTCTTTTTGGCCTTGTCGGCGTCGGCGGCCTTGATGAAGCCGGACTCCGCCATACGGTCGATCACCCAGTTGCGCCGCTCCATCGCCCGCTCGCGGAAGCGGAACGGGTGATAGTTGTTCGGCGCCTTCGGCAGCGAGGCGAGATAGGCGACTTCGGGGATGGTCAGTTCGTTGACGGACTTGTCGAAGTAGACGAGCGACGCGGCGGCGATGCCGTAGGCGCCAAGGCCGAGATATATCTCGTTCAAGTAAAGCTCGAGGATCTTCTCTTTGCTGTAAGTGCGCTCGATCTTGAGCGCCAACAGCGCTTCCTTGGCTTTGCGTGCGATCGAAACTTCGTTCGATAACAAGAAGTTCTTGGCGACTTGTTGCGTGATAGTCGAGGCGCCTTGCGGCCTGCGGCTGGAGCCGAAATTCTGCAGATAGTTGAAGCCGGCGCGCGCGATGCCGGTGAAATCCAAGCCCCCATGCTCGTAGAAGTTCTTATCCTCGGCCGCGAGGAAGCCGGAGATCACCAGCTTCGGCACCGCCTGGATCGGGATATAGAGACGGCGTTCGCGGGCATATTCGCCGAGCAGCGAGCCGTCGGCGGCGTGCACCCGCGTCATCACCGGCGGCTCGTAATCCTGGAGCTGCGAGTAGTCCGGCAGGTCCTTGGAAAAATGCCACAGCAAACCGGCCGTGGCTGCGACACCGACCACGAACAGGATGGTGCCCACCGCGAACAGAAAACCTAGGAAGCGCAGAACGAGCTTCATGAACGAATGGTCCCGCCTCGAATCGGCGCAAGTTCAGGATAGATCATGCCGGTATCGCCCCGATGCAAGGTTCCGGCAAGGCTCTGTGGTCGCCCGGTTTTATGTTGAAACTGAGGCCGTTTAACCAGCGTCCGCATCAGTTTGCCCTCATAGCGCCGCGCGCCAGCCGGGGCGCAAAATACGTATCGACCGCCTGCGCCAGCGCCGCCGCGGTCTTGGCCTGCCAGGCCGTCGAGGTCAGCAGCTTGAGATCGTCTTTGGTCGACATATAGCCAAGCTCCACCAGCACCGACGGCACGTCCGGCGCGGTCAGAACCTTGAAGCCGGCCGACTTCATCGGGTTCTTGTGCAGCCGCGCCGTACTTTTGAGTTCGCCGACCAAAGTGCGGGCGAACTGACCCGAATAGGTCTTGGTCTCGCGCTGCGCCAGATCCACCAGTATGTTGGCGACGTCACCCGGCTCCGCGGTCAGATCGATGCCGGCGATGACGTCGGCCTTGTTCTCGGATTCGGCGAGGCGCGCCGCCTCGGCGTCGGAGGCATTTTCCGACAGCGTATAGACCGTGGCGCCTTCGGCCTGCCCTTCGCCCTTCGGGATGGCGTCGGCATGGATCGAGACGAACAGCGCGGCGCCATGGGCGCGGGCAAACTTCACGCGCTCGGACAGCGCGATGAACGTGTCGTCGCTGCGCGTCATGGCGATCTGGTATTTGCCGGAGGCTTCGAGCCTGGCGCGCAAGGTCTGGGCGAACTGCAGCACGACGTCTTTCTCGAGTTCGCCGCTCGCCGCTTTGGCGCCGTTGTCGATGCCGCCATGGCCCGGATCGAGCACGATCAGCGGCCGCGGATCGCCGGACGGTTTCGGCGCGATTTCGCTCGGCTTCACGGCCGGACTGCGCGGCGCCCGGGTTTCGAGCGAGGCCGCGCGGTTGAAGCTGTCGCTGTCAGTGGTGCTGAGATCGACCACCAGCCGCGCCGGCTGATCGCCGGTGGCGTCGATCACGAAGGCCTTGTCGACCCGCACCGGCCCCTTGGTGTCGAGCACGATGCGCGAGCCGCCCTGCATGATCAGGCCGTAGCGGAATGCCTTGACCAGGCCGCGGGCCTGATCGGCCGCTTGGGGCGACAGCCGGAAGGCGATCTGCGGCAGGTCGACCACCACGCGGTAGGGATTGGCCAGCGCAAAGGCGGTGACGTCGATCTTCTGGGTCAGGTCGACGACAAAGCGGGTCATCTTGTCGTCGCCGCCGACCCGGACGTCGGTCGCGGCCGGCAGCGATTCTGTCGTCGCGGCAGCCTGCGGCGGTAGCGCGCCGGTGCGGTCGGCGGCATGGACGGCCGTGCCGAGCAAACCGGCGGTGAGCGCGCTGACAATGGCAAAGCGGTGAAGCATCGCGAATCCGACCCTTTCGCGGCTGTTTTACCCTATTAGCGGCTGCTTCGGTTAAGGGAACTTGAGCAATTCGGGTGTTCCCGGACCAAGTGTGGCCCGCTTACAAGCTTTCCTTGCCTTCAAGGGCTTAGAGCCGTATGTAGGGTTCTGCTGACGGTTAAAAGTTCCGGTTGTGCCGCGTTCGGGCCCCCGGCCCGCCGCTCCAGTGTCGCCCCCTCGAGGAAGCCGGGCGAACGGACGGCAGCCAAGCCGAAGCCCTTGTGAAGGACATCCGGATCGACAGCGGCCACTCTGGCCGTCGTATTTACACCGTGAGCGACAGAAACCTCGGCGGCGCTGCTTTTAGCGCAGCCGCAGCGCTACGGGTCGCAATTTTATGCTGCCAAGTTTGCAGCAAAGGCAATACGAGGTCCAACGCTCCAGCGACGCAATCGCTACGGCGCGTTTTGCTATGGGCCCCGGCTGCCTTTCGCGTGAAAACGCGCCCCTTCCCTTCAACACCCATCAGGCCACCGCCTTATTGCGTCGCCTTGCGCCGTCAGAGACGCGCGAGAACGCTAGGTCGTCCGCCTCAGTGAGACTTTACAATGGCCGACAAAATGCTGATCGACGCGACCCACCCGGAGGAGACCCGGGTGGTCGTTCTACGCGGCAACCGCGTCGAAGAATTCGACTTCGAGTCCGCTAACCGCAAGCAGCTTCGCGGTAACATCTACCTCGCCAAGGTCACGCGCGTTGAGCCGTCGTTGCAGGCGGCCTTTATCGATTACGGTGGCAACCGCCACGGCTTCCTGGCATTCTCGGAAATCCATCCCGATTATTATCAGATCCCGGTCGCCGACCGGCAGGCCCTGCTGGCGCAGGAAGAAAGCGATGCGCGCGACGCCGAGACCGAGGCCGACAACCGCGCCAGCGGCCGCCGCGGCGGCCGCAGCCGCCATCGCCGCTCCGGCGCCGATCGCCCGCGCGATGCGGTGCGCACCGAACCGTTCAACGGCGACGAACCGGCCCAACAGGAAGCTTTAGGCGACGCCGCCCAGATTCCGGCCAGCGAAGGCGTCATGGGTCAAGAGACCCAGAGCGACACGCAGCAAGAGACGCAACAAGCGACGCCGCACGAAGCCCAGCACGACACGCACGCAGGCGACGCCGGGCATGAGACCGCTGCCCAGATCGCCGACGCCGCGGCGCCGATCGCGACCGTCGAGCCAACAGCTGTAACAACGCAGGTTGAAGAGCAGGAAAAAGAAGACGCCCGTGACGAAGCCCGCGAGGCCTATGAGGCCCCCGCCGGTGACATCGAAATGCCGGTGCAGCCGGAAGGCGGCGAATACCACGCCGAAACCGGCGACCATCTCGCCCCCGACGCGCAGACCGGCACCGAGAACCACGCCATCGAGCCGCGTTCGGACGAAGATCAGAACGGCGCCGATCACGGCGACGACAACCACGAACATGAAGACGAGCATGTGGAATCGGTCGGCGGCGCCGACGCGCTTGAAGAAGCGCAAGAGCGCGCGCCGCGCTTTCGCCGCAACTACAAGATTCAGGAAGTCATCAAGCGCCGCCAGGTCATGCTGGTACAGGTGGTCAAGGAAGAGCGCGGTTCCAAGGGCGCGGCGCTGACGACCTACTTGTCGCTTGCGGGACGTTATTCGGTGCTGATGCCCAACACTGCGCGCGGCGGCGGCATCTCGCGCAAGATTTCTTCGGGCGAGGATCGCTCGCGTCTCAAAGAAATCATGCAGGAGCTCGAAGTGCCGGAAGGCATGGGCGTGATCCTGCGCACCGCCGGCGCCAGCCGCACCAAGCTCGAGGTCAAACGCGACTTCGAATATCTGCTGCGGCTGTGGGAGACCGTGCGCGATCTGACGCTCAAGTCGATGGCGCCGAAGCTGGTCTACGAGGAAGGCTCGCTGACCAAGCGCTCGATCCGCGATCTCTACTCCAAGGAAATCGACGAGATCATCGTCTCCGGCGAGGAAGGCTACAAGGAAGCGCGCGAGTTCATGCGCATGCTGATGCCGAGCCACGCCAAGAACGTCAAACTCTACAATGACGGCACGCCGCTGTTCACGCGCTGGGGCATCGAGAGCCAACTCGACGCCATGTTCTCGCCGACGGTGCAACTGCGCTCGGGCGGCTATATCGTCATCAACCAGACCGAAGCGCTGGTCGCCATCGACGTCAACTCAGGGCGTGCGACGCGCGAGCATCACATCGAGGACACCGCGCTCAAGACCAATTGCGAGGCGGCCGACGAAGTCGCCCGGCAATTGCGTCTGCGCGATCTCGCCGGTCTGATCGTGATCGACTTCATCGACATGGACGAAGGCCGCAACAACCGCACGGTCGAACGGCGGATGAAGGACGCGCTCAAGCATGACCGCGCCCGCATCCAGGTCGGCCGCATCTCGCATTTCGGCCTCTTGGAAATGTCGCGTCAACGCATCCGCACCTCGGTGCTGGAAAGCTCGACCGAAAAATGCCCGGTGTGCGGCGGCTCAGGCCACGTGCGTTCGGTTTCTTCCGTCGCGCTGCAGTTGCTACGCGCCATCGAGGAAATGCTGAACAAGGGCGCCACGCACAATCTGATCGTGCGCACCCGCTCGGAGGTTGCGCTCTATGTGCTCAACCACAAGCGCGGCCATCTGCGCGCGCTGGAAGAGCGATTCCGCATCACCATCACCATCACCGCCGACCCGACGGTGAGCGCGCAAATCTCCTACACCGTCGACCGCGGCGAGCAGGTGCACACCGCCGAGGCCGCCAAGGCGCTGGCGGCGTCGCAACCGGCGATGATTTCGACGCTCGGCGAGGAAGAAGATATTCTCGACGCCGCGGCCGAAGAAGAAGCCGAGGATGAAGACATTGAGGCCGAGGCCGGCTTGGAAGCCGAAGAAGAGACCTTCGGGCATGAGGCCGGACACATCGAGCAGGTCGATGCCGGTGCGCCGGAAGCGGACGGTGAACGCCAGGAACGCGGTGGCGGCGAACGCGGTCCGCGCGTCGAAGGCGAACGCGACGGCGGCCGCAGGCGGCGCCGGCGTGGCCGCGGACGCGGCCGCAGCGGCGAGCCGCGCGAGGGCGGTCAGCGGGAAGGTATGCCGCGTGAAGGCAATCGCGATAATTTGCCGCGCGAGGGCGCTCAGCAGTTCACCCACGACACCGTCGCCGAGCATGCCATTGCGCATGAAGATCACAATGACGGCCCGCTCGATGCCGAAGGCAACCTGCCGCAGCGCCAGGAAGGCGCGCCGGTTACTGGCGAAGGCGCCGAGGATATTCGCCGCCGCCGCCGCCGTGGCCGCCGTGGCGGACGCCGCAACAAACATCGCAACGGCGATGCGCCGCTCAATGCCAACGAGAACGGCCAGGGTCGCGAAGATTTCGCGCCGGAGCGCCAGCACGGCGCTGCGGATTTCCCGCCGGTCAGCGACGAAGATGCCTCCGGCATCGCGCCGCCGTTCGAACGGCCGATGAGCCCACCGCCGGAAGCCGCGCCTTACGCGCCCGCACCGGAACCGGCACCCGCTTCGGCTGAGGCAACGCCGCAAGAAGCTCCACGCCGCCGCTCGACCATCCGCGAACCGGCGCCGATCGGCGCCAGCGCGCCGGTGGCTCCCGCGCCGGTCACCCCGCCACCGACGCCGGTGGTTTCAAGCACCGCGCCCGAAACCGCCGCGCCCAAGCGCGGCTGGTGGGGCAAGCGCCTGCTCGGCGACTGAGGCCACGATGCAGTCAGCCTGGGTCGAGCGCGACGCAAAGGACGCGGTCGATCATTACGGCAAAGCCGGCATCGCCGCCGACTTGGCGCTGCGAGTCTATTCGACGCGTCTGCTCGGCCGCGATCCCAGACTGGTGCTGCACGGCGGCGGCAACACCTCCGTCAAGCTGACGGCGCATGAGTTGACCGGCGCGCCAGTGCCGGCGCTGCACATCAAGGGCTCCGGCTGGGACATGGGCGCGATCGAGCCGGCCGGCATGCCGGCGGTGCGGCTCGACCCGTTGCTGACCATGCGGGCGCGCGAGGCGCTCTCCGACGACGACATGGCGCGCGTGCTGCGCTCGACGCTGCTCGACCCGCAGGCGCCCTCGCCGTCGGTCGAAACGCTGCTGCATGCTTTCGTGCCGGCGAAATTCGTCGACCACACCCACGCCACCGCGGTACTGTCTTTGATCGATCAGCCGAACGCCGCGCAACTGTGCACGGAGGCTTACGGCGAGCGGCTCGGCTTTGTGCCTTACATCATGCCCGGCTTCGCACTGGCGAAAACGGCGGCGGACGCCTTCGACAAGAATCCAAAGGTCGAAGGGCTGATCCTCGACAAGCACGGCATCTTTACCTTCGGCGCCACGGCGCGCGAAGCTTATGAGCGCATGATCGAGCTGGTGACGCTGGCCGAGCAGCGCGTCGCCAAAGGCACTAAGACGTTCAGTGCTGCGGCGCAGCCGCAGCAGATCGCGTCCGTCACCGATGTCGCGCCGATTGTGCGCGGCGCTTGCACGCTTAAGGACTTCAGCGGCGAAGGCGCCCACAAGCGGCTGATCCTGGAATTCCGCACCGGCGACGCCATCCTCACTTACGTCAACGGCAAGGACCTCGCGCGCACCGCCAAAGCCGGCGTGCTGACGCCCGACCACGCCATTCGCACCAAATCCTGGCCGCTGATCGTGGCGGCCCCCGAGGCCGGCAAGCTCGACGCCTTCAAGACCGCCGCGCACCGGGCTGCGCAGCAGTTCGTCGCCGATTACAAAGTGTATTTCGAGCGCAACAAGTCACGCGCACCGGCGGCCAAGATGCACGATCCGCTGCCGCGCGTGGTGCTGGTGCCCGGCCTCGGCCTGTTCGGACTCGGCAACACGGCGAAAGACGCCCGCATCGCCGCCGACATCGCCGAGGCGGCTATCGAGGGCATCACCGGCGCTGAAGCGATCGGCACCTTCACGTCCATCACTGAAGCCGACATGTTCGACATGGAATATTGGTCGCTGGAACTGGCCAAGCTCGGCGCGCGTAAGGCGCTGCCACTGGAAGGTCAGGTCGCGATGATCACCGGCGGCGGCGGCGCCATTGGTGCGGCGACCGCGAAATTGTTTGCCGCGGCGGGCGCCGAAGTCGCCCTGCTCGACCGCGACGCCAAGGCGGCGGCAGAAAAGGCCAAAGCCATCGGCGGCACGGCCATTGCCGTCCCATGCGACGTCACCGATGCCGCGTCAGTGCGCCCCGCGTTCGACCAAGTCGTCGCCACGTTCGGCGGCGTCGATATCGTGGTCTCGAACGCCGGCGCCGCCTGGCAAGGCAAGATCGGCGAAGTCGACGAAGCGATCCTGCGCGAAAGCTTCGAACTGAATTTCTTCGGCCATCAGAAGGTGGCGCAGGCCGCGGTCAAGATCATGCTCGCCCAAAGCGCCGGCGGCTGTTTGCTGTTCAACGTGTCGAAACAGGCGGTGAATCCGGGCGCGAATTTCGGCCCCTATGGCCTGCCAAAGGCGGCACTGCTGTTCCTGGTGCGCCAGTACGCGCTCGATTACGGCGCCGACGGCATCCGCGCCAATGCGGTCAACGCCGACCGCATCCGCTCCGGCCTGCTCACCGACGATTTCATCAAAGAGCGGTCGAAGGCGCGCGGCCTGTCCGAGCAGGATTACATGACCGGCAACCTGCTGGCGCGCGAGGTCACCGCGCAGGATGTGGCCCAGGCTTTCCTCGCCCAGGCGGTGGCGCTGAAAACCACCGCCAACGTCACCACGGTGGATGGCGGCAATATCGCGGCGGCCTTGCGCTAGGTCATACCCGCCCGCTCAAAGCGTGCTAAATATAATTGTATGTTTCGCCCCTTAGAGGAGCCATGCCGATGCACCGGACCCTGATCGCCAAGAGCTTGACTGCCATGAGCCTGCTGCCGCTCCTGCTGGCAGCGACGCCGGCATCGGCGGTCACCAAGGAAGAGAAGCTGGCAACCTGCACTTTCGGTGCCGACGACGCCAAGCTCGAAGGCGCCAAGCGCAAGACCTTCATGACCAAGTGCATGTCGAACCGCGACGACAAGCGCGGCCCGGCGATGAAGCCTTCCAACGAGATGGCACCGGGCGTCGACAAGAAGGGCTGAGGCTTACGCCGCCTTCGCGGTGGGCCGCTCCAGCGGCACCACCGTAAGGCTGCGTAGCGTGCCTCGCCGCAGCACGTCGATCGTAATGGCACGGCCGATCCGCTCGTTGTTGAGCAGCCGGATCAAGTCGTCGACGCCGGTGATGGCTTGGCCGTCAACCCGCACGATGGTGTCGAGCGACATCAGCCCGGCCTTCGCCGCCGGCCCGTTCGGCTCCAGCGCCGTCACCATCGCACCCGAGACATTGTCGATGCTGGCATTGCGGGCGTGGCGGCGCGGCACCGCCGCGGTCTGCCCGGAGACGCCGATATAGCCGCGGCGCACGCGGCCGTGCTGGATCAACTCGCTCAGCACAAACTGCGCGGTGTTCGAGGCGACCGCAAAGCAAATGCCCTGCGCGCCCATGATCACCGCGGTGTTGATGCCGATCACCTCGCCACGTGACGACACCAGCGGCCCACCGGAATTGCCGGGATTGAGCGCCGCATCGGTCTGGATCACGTCCTCGATCAGCCGACCATTCTTGGCGCGCAGGCTCCGCCCAAGCGCCGAAATCACGCCGGCTGTCACAGTCGACTCGAAGCCGAGCGGATTGCCGATGGCGACGACCAATTGGCCGCGCTTGAGCCTCTTGGAATCGCCGAGCGCCGCGTGCGGCAGGTCGCGGGCCGAGCCGGCGCGCAGCAGCGCCAGGTCGGTGTCTGGATCGACGCCGAGCACGCGCGCTTCCATGACGCGGCCTTCGCTGTCGCGCAGATGGATTTGCCCAGCGCCTTCGACGACGTGGCAGTTGGTCAGCACCAGCCCGTCCGGCGCGATGACGACGCCGGAGCCGACGCCGCCACCCTGGCTCCCACCGTGCCCGCCACTTTGGTGGCCCTTGCCGCCCCGCGTTTCGACGCCCAGCACCGCCGGGCCGACCGCGTCGGCCACGGACGTCACGGCATGGGAATAGGCGTCGAGGATTTCGGTGTCGGGCGCCAACAGCACCGTATTCGGCGCGGAACGGCCATCATCCTCATGGTGTGGATTTGATGTGAAGTCGAGCATGGAGCGTGGATGTAGGTGCGCGCGGGCAAAATGGAAGGGAACCCGGAACCCTCTTTGGAACTTATCCGCGGGCGACCGGCCACAGTTCCAAACAGGAAAGCGAAAACCATGGGTTTCGATCAATATCACGAGCCGCCCGACGAATTGTCCCAGAAGACGCGCACCTTCGCGCGCATGTGCACCTCCTTGATCGAGGAAGCCGAAGCCATCGGCTGGTACGAGCAGCGCATTTCGCTGGAAAAGGACCCGCAAGCGAAGGCGATCATGAAGAATGCCCAGAAGGAAGAGTTCAAGCACTTCGGCATGGATCTTGAATTCCTGCTGCGCCGCAAGCCTGAATGGCGCACCGAACTCAAGCGAATCCTGTTCACCAAAGGCGATATTGTCGAGGCCGGCGAAGCCGCCGAAAAGGCCGTCGACTGAATTCGACAATTGACCGCACATAAAAATAGGCCGCCGCGTCCATCATGACCGGCGGCCTATTATAATTTTTCGCCAGTGTTCCGTCTTAGTGATGCATGAACAACGCCAGGATCAGAATGATCGGCAGCGGCACGCCCAACAGCCACAACAGTGCGCCTCGTCCAAAGCCCATAACAGCCTCCACATTGATGATGGGTTGAGAACCACGCCCGCGCCGTTTTGTTCCGTCCGGTTCCAGGCACGCTGCTGCAAACAATAACGGCAGGCGCGGAACCAATATTCCGCGCACCGGTTAAGCCGCTGCCAAGCGTGAATGATTCCACTTGGATTGGGAGGCTTAAGACGATGATCACGAAGACCGAGAACCCAACATTCGAAGACGCCGGCTCGGCGGTCAGCTGGAAGGCGATATTCGCGGGTGCCACGGCCACGCTCGCCATCACGATGATCTTGATCGCATTCGGTATCGGCGTTGGCTTTACGATCATTTCGCCGTGGGGCGATCAGGGCGTGTCCGCGACCACCTTCACGGTCACCGCCGCGGTCTACCTGTTCTGTGTTTCGATGCTGTCCTCGACTATCGGCGGCTATCTCGCCGGCCGGCTGCGCTCGCGCTGGCAGACCGTGAATGAACACGAACGCTATTTTCGCGATTCCGCGCACGGCTTTCTCGTCTGGGCGCTGGCGGCCGTCGTTGGTGCCGCGATGATGAGCGGCGCGGTCACACATATTGTCGCCGGCGCAAGCTCGGGCCTGGCACCTGCTGCAAACACGGCCGCACAGAGCTCACCGGCCGACATCTATGTCGACCAACTGCTGCGCACCAATCCGGCGCAAGGCAGCGCCGCTGCGGTGCCCGCCGTCACCGCCGCGCAAGCCACCTCGCCTAATGCCGGCGACCATGCCGCTGCACCGTTGCAAGGCGGTCAGATCGCACTGCCTGCGCGCCAGAATATCGGCAACCGCGCCGAGATCACCCGCATCATCGCACCAAGCATGCTCAAGGGCGGTGCGGTGTCAGACGCGGACAAGAAGTATCTCGCAAGCGTTGTCGCTGCCCGCGGCGGCCTGACGCAGGCCGACGCCGAAGCCCGCGTCGACTCCGTGATCAACCAGGCCAAGCAGACCGCCGACAAGGCCCGCAAGTCGACTGCGCTGTTCGGCCTCTGGCTGACGGCATCGATGCTGGCCGGTGCGCTGTCGGCGGCGCTGGCCGCGATCGAAGGCGGCAACCTGCGTAACCGCGAATGGTACCTCGAAGGCACGCGCGCGGTCCCGGCCGAGTAGTTCAGACAACAGGAGACCTGAAATGCCGATTATTCTTTATCTGCTGGGCCTGCCGATCAGCCTCATCATCATCCTGATGTTGCTGGGTGCGGCCTGAGCCCTCGCCAAGACGAAGCAACCCGCCGGTGGCAACGCCGGCGGGTTTTGCGTTCAGGGCGCCGTCTAAGCGTCTTTATTCAGTTTTGATCCAACGCAATGCATCTGTTTGCGAACCGCATTTTATGGGGCGCGCGACATCTATAGGTGGAGGTTGCCATGCTTCGGCGATTTGCAGGAGCGCTGATCGGCGCACTACTTTTGATCGTCCCGGCACACGCGCAAACGACTGTGCCGCAGGCGCTGGTGCAAGAGAAGCTCATCAAAACCTACCTGCTCACGTTTAACGACGCAAACCTGACCGGCAATTACACGGTCCTACACGCTAAGCTATCAAAGCCGTTTCGCCTGGAGTTCACTCCGGAAAAGTTGAAAGAAGCGTTCAAGGGCTTCGCCGACAAAGAAATCGATCTGGGCATCATCGCCGCCAAGCCGCCGGTCGCCACCACTGAGGCGACCATCGACAAGCGCGGCGCGCTGATTCTACGCGGCTATTTCGATACTACGCCGAGTCGAGTCATCTATGAACTCGACTTCGTCCCGTCCGAAGGCGAGTGGAAACCGATCAAATTAAACGTCAGCGTGAAGGCGGCGGGCGGCTGACAAGGCGGTCGCGCTCAAGACATAGCAAGGCAACGATCAAGGTGCTTCATGTCCAACCCCACTCAGCCTGAGGCGGCCAAGCCGGTCTCGACAACGCGCAAGGTGTTTGCCGGCATCCTCGATTTCATCTTCGTGATGGTGATCGCCGGCTACGCCATCGGCTACATGACCGGTAACGTCACCGATGAAGGATTCAATCTCAAGGGCGGACCGGCGTTCCTGCTGTTTGCGATCATCATCCTCTACTTCGTGATCTTTACGAGGTATCTGGGCGGCACAGTCTGGCAGCGCCTGCTCGGCGTCCGGTAACAGATGGAAATCCAAATACGGCCGCGATTTTAATTGGCTAAGGAGCCGACCAGGCGACGTAACGGTCGCGGCGGTGGTTCATCCAGATCACCAGGTTGATGGCGATCGCGCCGAGCACCGACGCCGCCATCGCCGTCGGCGCGACCACGAAGTACGACATCGCCAGTATGACCAGATCGATGGCCATCTGCAGTTTGCCGGCACGAACGCCATAACGATCCTGCACATATAGCGCCAGAATGTTGACGCCGCCCAAGCTCGCTTGGTGGCGGAACAGCACAATAAAGCCGACGCCCATCAACAGCCCGCCGAACACCGCCGCATAGAACGGGTCGAGGCCGCCGATGTGAATGAAGCGGCCGTGCAGCTCGGTCAGTACCGACACCAGCGCCACGGCGCAGAAGGTTTTCACGGTGAAGCGCCAGCCCATGCGCCGGAACGCCAGATAATAAAACGGCAGATTGATTACGAAAAACACCGCGCCGAACGGCAGCGCGGTGACGTAGAAAACCAGAAATGCCAAGCCGGCAGTGCTACCGGTGAGCAGGCCAGCCTGTTTGAACAGCGCCAGGCCGAACGAGACGAACAGCGTGCCGATGAAAATGGCGAGGACGTCTTCGGCCAGCGTATGTCTGGGGGCTTCGGGATCGGTCGCGGTCATGGCGGCACCTTAATTGCCCCGCCGCTCAGGCTCAATCGCTCTGCAGAATGACGTTCTTCACCATCGGATAGATCTGGTTCTGCCAGGTGCGACCGGAAAACACGCCGTAATGGCCGACGCCGGCCTGCATGTGGTGGCGCTTGCGATAGGGCCGCAGCGAGGTGCACAATTCGTGCGCGGCCAGCGTCTGCCCGACCGCGCAGATGTCGTCCTTCTCGCCTTCCACCGTGAACAGCATGGTGCGCCGGATTGCCGACGGATCGACCTTGTCGTTTTCATAGGTCAGTTGGCCGAGCGGCAGCGCGTGATCCTGAAACACCAGTTTCACCGTTTCCAGATAGAATTCCGAGGCGAGATCGAGCACGGCAAAATATTCGTCGTAGAACGCCTTGGTGGTCGCGGCCTTTTCTCGCTCGCCGTTGGCGAGATTCTCGTAAAGCTCGCGGTGTGCCTTGATGTGGCGGTCCATGTTCATGGCCATGAAGGCGGCAAGCTGCACAAAGCCGGGATAGACCCTGCGGCCCGCGCCGGGATAGCGGCTCGGCACCTTGGCGATCAGCTTCTTTTCGAACCAGTCCATCGGCTTGCCCTTGGCAAGCTCGTTGACTTTGGTCGGATTGACGCGGGTGTCGATCGGGCCGGCCATCAACGTCATCGAGCGCGGCTGCGCCGGATTATCGCGTTGCGCCATCACGCTCGCCGCCACCAACGCGCTGACGCAGGGCTGGCACACCGCCACCATATGCGCGCCCGGCCCGATTTTCTCCAGGAAGCGGATCAGGTGGGCGGTATAGTCGTTGAAGCTGAAAGGCCCGTCGCTCAGCGGCACGTCGCGGGCGTTGTGCCAATCGGTAATGTAAACGTCATGTTCGGCGAGCATGGTCTTTACGGTGGCGCGTAGCAGCGTTGCGAAGTGGCCGGACAAAGGCGCGATCAGCAGCACGCGCGGCTGCGTCTGGTCAACGTCCTTCTTGAAATGCCGCAGCGTCGCGAACGGTGTCACGTCGGCTATTTCTTCGGTAACCGCCACTTCGCGGTTTCCCACCATGACGCTGTCGATGCCGTAAGGCGGCCGCGTGTGGGTCAGCCCTGCCCGCGCGATCAGCTCATAGGCCGCGGTCAGGTTACTGAGCGCCGACGGCCGCGCCGAGCCGTTAAGCTTGGCGCTGATGGCCTTGAGGGCCTCGCCGGCAAACGCGCGCACCGGCACCATGATGTCCGATTGCGCCTGATAAGCCTGATATAGCATCGACACCCCGACGACCCGGCAGACCGCTGGCGAAAGGTTAGTTCATTTAATGTTGCACTGCGAGATAAAAATTTGGGCGATGCAGTGAACCAGGGGACAAAGCGGCTGCCATCTCGTTTTGCGGTACGGGAAGGTATTGAATAATCTGTACTTTCGTCTAAGCTGGCTTTGCCGGGCCGGGATTTAACAGGGATAAGTGCGCCCCATGGCCAAAGCTGCCCCGAGCAAGGCTACGCTCACAATTGCCAGTAAGAATTATGGCTCCTGGTCGCTGCGCGGCTGGTTGCTGTGCAAAATGGCCGGACTCGACTTCGACGAGCAGGTGGTCGCCAGCGACGACCCGTCGGCGCGCGCGGAACTTCTGCTGCTGTCGCCGTCCTTCCTGGTGCCCTGCCTGACCCATGACGGGGTCAAGATCTGGGACACGCTGGCGATTGGCGAATATCTCAGCGAGACGCTGCCCGACACCGGCCTGTTGCCGACCCATAAGGCGGCGCGCGCGCATTGCCGCTCGATCTGCGGCGAAATGCATTCCGGTTTCACCAATATGCGCTCGGCCTTGCCGATGAACCTGAAGGCGCATCACCCCGGCTTCAAGGTCTGGGCCGGCGCGCAGGCCGACATCGACCGCATCGTGAGCATCTGGCGCGAATGCCTCGCCAGCACCAAGGGACCGTTTTTGTTCGGCAAGCGTCCGGGCATGGCCGACGCCATGTTCGCGCCGGTGGTGACGCGCTTTTTGACCTATGACGTGAAGCTCGACTCGGACTGCGCCGCCTACTGCAAGGACATCATGGCGCTGCCGGCGATGCTGGAATGGGTCGAAGGCGCCAAGGCCGAGCCAGACGAAGTGGTGGAATTGGATGTGGAGTTTTAGCGAAGTGACAACATAAATAAGATGGGGCGGCTCGACCGGCCGCCCCACCTGTTTACCTACGAACAACCGTCGTCACATGGTCGTTACTTGGCGAACTTCAATTGCAGCACGCCCATATTGTAGGCGTGACGCACCTGTGCATTGTCGAAGGTCGCCAGACCGAAGTCATACGTTGCGTCAAGCTTGTCGAACTGCACATCGGTCTTGCTGCCGGTCACAAGCTTGCGCGACATGACGGCGGTCCACTTGCCACCCTTCCAGCCGATCGCAGTTGCGATGTCACCGCGGTCGCCGGTGAACGGCGCAACGATGATCGACGCCACTTCGTCGCCGGCCTTGAACTTGCTGTCGTCGAAGGCGACCTTGTCCGCCTCCTTGATGTAATACAAGCCGCCCTTCTTGTTCGAAGGAGTGCCGCTCTTGTCCATAAACTCGGGCTTGCCGTTGACCAATTTGACGTCGGTATAGCCGCCGCCAGTCTTCGCATCGCTCTTGCGTCCAGCATCTGGTGACTTGTCTTTGTCGAAGCGCGTGTCATCGAGATACTGATCGTCGACTTGGCCGATATAGCCGGTGCGAATCGACTTCATGTGCCAGATGTCACCGATTTCGCCGGCGCTTGCGGTGTACTTGTTGCCGAACGGCTTGCTGGGCTCGCCGGCGTGGCAGGCGACCATGCAGCCCTGCTGATCGAATCCCTTGATCGAATTGTTGATGTTCCAGATCAGCGCGAACTTGTCTTCGTAATAGACGTTGTCGTCGCCGCCTTTGTCCTTGGCGTCTTTCAGCTTCTTCCAGGTGCCGTCGGCCTGCTTCTGATACGGGAAGCGCTGCACCGACTGGGTCGGATCGTCGTACTGCAGCAGCATGTAGAGCATGTCGCCGGAATAGACTGCCTTCAGCGTCGCATTGGTGGCGCCCTTGCCATTCTTGAAGTTCACCCCGCCCATGAGTTTGACGGGCAGCACCTTCGCCTTGGCCCATGCCGGATCGACCGCCCCGGCGGCGAGCACCGGCGGTTTCGCGACATTGACCGCCGTAACTACATCGGCGGCCGATGCTGGACCGGTGAATGCCGCAGCGAGCAAGACACTCGCGGCTGCGGCGATTGTCATTTTGCGCATATAGAAATCCTCCATTGGCATTAGTCTAAAGTCGCACGAGATGAATCTAAGCCATTTCATTACTTATATTTTTCTAATTCGCATTTTGTTGCAGTGCATTGCGAAATATCAATACGTCCCATCCACGACGCGCGGTCGCGTGGGCAAATCGTTCAGTCAGGATTACATTTTATTTGCAATCGGTTAGGGCGCGCCGATTGCCGTCTTGCGGCTGGACCTGCGGCTATCGCGTGAGCCAATTCCCGATCCGCTCCACCGCCTCATGCATCTCGGCGCTCGAACCCGCATAACAAAAGCGCAAGAAGTTGTGGCCGTTGACCGGATCGAAATCGATTCCCGGCGTGGCGGCGACGCCCGCTTCGTTCAACATGCGCTTGGCGAAGTCGAGGCTGTCGTTGGAAAAGCCTGAAACGTCGGCATAGAGATAAAACGCGCCATCGACCGGCAGGAATTTATCGAGCCCGATCTTCGGCAGGCCTTGCGTGAGAATGCGGCGGTTCTCCTCGTAGCCGTGCTTGACCGTCTCCATCTCAGCGCGGCCGTCGAACGCCGCTTCGGCTGCGATCTGCGCCAGCGTCGGCACCGAAATCGCAAGATTTTGCTGCAACCGCTCGACCGCGCGCAGCAGGCTCGGCGGCACCACCATCCAGCCGACGCGCCAGCCGGTCATGCAGAAATATTTCGAGAATGAATTGATCACCAGCGCGCGCTCGGAAACCTTCGCCGCGGTCTCGGCGGCGAAGGCGTAGTCGAGACCGTGATAGATTTCGTCCGAGATGACGCGAATGCCCTCGGCTTCGGCCACGGCGATCAGCTGCGACAGCGCGTCGGCGTCCATCATCGTGCCGGTCGGATTGGCCGGGCTGGCGATCAGCAGGCCCTTGAGCGGCTTTTCTCTGTGAGCCGCTATCAAGGCCTTGGCCGAAAGCGCCCAGCGCGTCGCCGCCGAGGTTTCGATCAGCACCGGCTCGCAGCCGAGCGCCGACAAAATATGCCGGTACGGCGGATAGCCCGGATTGGCCAAGGCGACCCGGTCACCCGGCTCGAACAGGGCCAGAAACGCCAGGATGAAGCCGCCCGAGGAACCGGTCGTCACCACCACCCGGGCCGGATCGAGCGCGAGGCCGTAGCTATCTTGATAATGCCGGGCAATGCGGGCCCGCAGCGACGGGATGCCGAGCGCCTCGGTATAGCCGATGCGGCCATGGTCGAGCGCGGCGTGGGCCGCCGCTAAGGCGGTGGCCGGCGCCGGCCGGGCCGGCTGGCCCACTTCCATATGAATGACGCGCCCGCCTTTGGACTCGAGGGCGGCGGCCGCCGCCATCACGTCCATGACGATAAAGGGCGGCACATCGCTGCGTTTGGAGGGCATCAACAGCTGATTTGCCGCATCGAACATGGATTTGGACCATCTTTGGGGCGCTTTAGCGACCCCGCCCCGCTGTTGCCGCATTCGGGCAGCTTGCTCGCCTTCGTGCGCTTGTCATGACTCAGTCGTGATCGCACGCCGCGTTGACCGCTATAATGCGCGTCAATAGGTTCACGTGTATCCACTGGCGAAAATCGGCATGATCGAGAACGGCACACCTATCAGGACGCGGGCAGGCGCGCCAGCAGGGCGGGCTTTGGCGCTGGCGACGGCGCTTGCTGTCGCGCTGTCCGGCATTGCGCCGTCGCCGCAGCCGGCGCGCGCGCAGGAGACGGCGCTGCGCGGCATGCCGATCGTGCGCGACACCGAGATCGAGCAGCTGCTGCGCGATTACGCCCAGCCGATCCTCAGGGCCGCCGGCCTCGCCAAGCAGAACGTGCGGGTGGTAGTGCTCAACGACCGCGCCTTCAACGCCTTCGTCATGGACGGCCGCCACATCTTCATCAATGCCGGGGCGCTGTTCGACGCCAAGACACCGAACGAAGTCATCGGCGTGTTCGCGCACGAGACCGGGCATCTTGCCGGCGGCCACCTGATGAAGCTTCGCGAGCAACTGGCTTCGGCGCAGACCGCCTCGATTGTCGCCATGCTGCTCGGCGTCGGCGCCATGGTTGCCGGCGCCCGCTCCGGCCAGACCGGAGGCGCCGATATCGGCGCTGCGGCGATCATGGCGCCGCAGTCGGCAATCATGCGTTCGCTGCTGGCTTACGTGCGCACCCAGGAAGACCAGGCCGATCACGCCGGCGTGAAGTTTCTCACCGCCACCCAGCAATCGCCCCGCGGCATGGTCGAACTATTCAAGCGCCTGAGCAACGAATCGTTGTTCAATTCGCGCTACATCGATCCTTATATGCAGACTCACCCGATGCCGGCCGAACGCGTCGCCGCGCTTGAAGCGCTCGGCAAGGCCAGCCCCTATTGGGACCGCAAAGATTCGGCCGAGTTGCAACTGCGCCATGACATGATGCGCGCCAAACTGGCCGGCTTCCTGGACAAACCCGACACCGTCGCGCGCCGTTATCCGCTCGGCGACCACAGCCTGCCGGCGCAATATGCCCACGCCATTTCGACCTACCGTTACGGCGATTTGCGCCAAGCGATCGTACAGATCGACGCGATGATCCAGTTGCAGCCGGCCAATCCGTATTTCCACGAACTCAAAGGCCAGGCGCTGCTCGAAGGCGGCCATCCGGCCGAAGCGATCGGGCCGCTGCGTCACGCCGTGCAACTCGCGCCCTTCGCGCCGCTGCTGCACATTATGCTGGCGCAGGCGCTGATCGCATCCAACAATCCGAAGGTCGCCGAGGAAGCGGTCGAACTGCTGCGCACCGCGCTGCTCAGCGAACCCGAAGCGCCGGAAGCCTATTCGCAGCTCGCCATGGCCTATGGCCGCAAGGGCGACCTCGCCAATGCCGATCTCGCCTCGGCGCAAGCCGCCTTTACCCGCGGCGATCTGCCGACCGCCCGCCAACTCGCGACCCGCGCCAAGACCCGCCTGCCGGTCGGCTCGCCGGCCTGGATGCGCGCCGACGATATCGTCAACGTCAAATCGCCCAACTCAAAAAGCAACTGATCAATTCAACAACTAAACACCGATCGCCAAAGGACATTATCCATGACATTCCGTCCGCGCCTTCTAGCCGCCGCCACCGGCCTGGCCGCGCTGCTGGCCTTCGCTGCGCCGCAAGGCCTGCGTGCCGCCGAGTTTTCCACGCCGCAGCGCGGCGAGATCGAGAGCATCGTGCGCGAATATCTGATCGCGCATCCGGAAGTCTTGCAGGAAGCCATGACTGAACTGGAGAGGCGCCAGACCGCGGCGGAATCCGAGAAGCACAAATCCGCGGTCAAGGACAACGCGCAGACGATCTTCTCGTCGCCGCGCCAGGTCAACCTGGGCAACCCGGACGGCAACGTCACCTTCGTCGAGTTCTTCGATTACAACTGCGGCTACTGCAAGCGCGCCATGACCGACATGCTGACGCTGATCAAGGACGATCCCAAACTTAAGGTCGTGCTGAAGGAGTTCCCGGTGCTCGGACCCGGCTCTGTCGAAGCGGCGCAAGTCGCGGTCGCGGTCCGCATGCAGGACAAGACCGGCAAGAAATATCTCGAATTCCACCAGAAGCTGTTGGGCGGCCGCGGTCAGGCCGACAAGGCGCATGCGCTGGCCGCCGCCAAGGATGTCGGCCTCGACATGGCGCGGCTCGAAAAGGACCTGGCTGGCCCCGAAGTGAAAGCGACGCTGGAGGAAAGCCTCAAGCTCGCCGAAGCGCTCGGACTGAACGGTACGCCGAGCTACGTGATCGGCTCCGACGTGGTAATCGGCGCCGTCGGCCTCGCTGCGCTGCAGGAGAAGATCAATACCAACCGTTGCGGCAAGGCGACGTGTTAAGCCGAGGCGTTAAGCGGGCTGGTTAGTTCGGCTTGCGCCGGATTTTATAAAGCACAAACCGGGAGGAGCGCGTGCGCTCCTCCAAGAGATCGGGCAGCGGATTCGCCACCGGCGGCCCGAGCACGTAGAGATATTGGAAGTCGCGGTGCCACTGCCGCAGATACAGCGGCACGATATCGGCGGTTTTGCCAGCGGCTATGGCGCTCAGGATCGGCAGCGGCACCGGCCCGCCATAGCTCACGGCGAGCCGGTGCATGTCAGGGCGCACCGTCACCGGCTGCTTGCCGGCTTCGGCAAACAAATTCGGCACGAAGGCTTGCGCGTAATGCACCGCCAGCGCCGGCGCATAATAAAACGGATAGTCGGTGAGGTCGTTGAACGGCGGGTCGTCGCCGCTGCCGCTGGTGGCCGACAGCACCGTTGCGCCCTTCTCTATCCTGTCGAACGACGCGATCAGCGCCGCATAATCGGTCCGGTACGACAGCCACACGACGTAAACCACCGCCAGATTGGCGAGCGTGACCGCGGTGACGCAGCCGAGCGCCGCGGTGGCCCATCGCCGGTTCGGCGGCGACAGCGTGCAGAAGGCCGGCAGCACGAAGGCCGCGGCGGCGATGACGCGGAAATCGACAAACGACGTGCCGAACAATTTCGACGGGATCGCCAGATAGAGCAGCACAAAGCCGAGCGCCAGCCACAACCCACCGGGCGCCAACGTCAGCACGCCGCGCTTGGCCGCGACATAGACCAAGCCCAGCAGCACGACCACGCTCGCCGCCGATACCGTCAGGCTGTAGCCGTTGAGAATGCGGAACGGCCACAGCGGCTTGAACGCGAAGAACCATTCGGTGCCCTCAGCACCGATGCTGCCGGCGGTGAGCGTCATCAGCGCGAGCAGCGCCACAGCGGGCGCGGCGAGCACCGCCAGCCGCAGCGCGGCATCGCGATACGTCTTGCGGTCCGCTGCGCGCCACAACTCGTAAATACCTAGCGTCGCGCCGTAGATGCCGAGCGCGAAAAAATGCGCCGTAAACAGCGCCGCGACAAGCACCGCATTGACGACGAGCCGCACTGGCCAGGGCCGCTCCCGCACTATCAGCATCGCGGCGATGCCCCACAGTGCAACGCCCAGCCCGAATTCGAAATTCACGAAGCCCCAGGCGAACGGCAGGCAGTATAAAAACATCAGCGCGACAAAGCCGGACAGCTGCACGCGGCCTTTGACCACGCGCTCGAGCGCCATCGCGCCGCCGACGAGCAGGATTTGGCTGAGCAGCAAAAACAGCCGCGTCGCGCTGTCGACTCCGATCAGCCGCGCCATCTGCGGGACGGCTAAATCCATCGCCAGGTTCGGATAGAGCGCCCAGGCGGAGCGGTAATACGGGTTGGCATCCGGCGTGCCGGCGGTGCTGAGCAGGTACATGCGCGCCAGGTGATTCGGATAATCGACCATCGCCGGGATCGGCGTCAGCAGCACTGGGCCGAGCGCCGCACAAAGCAAAATCGCAAATATGATCTTTGTGACGGAATTACCGGAAGGCATTGCCGCATTTCATAGCAAAGCCGCCAACAAATCATTAGCAACACGCTCGTTTTACGGCCTTATCCCCTGCCGGCACATATATTTTGGAACCGATCACCCCCGAAAGTGTTGTTGCGCGCATGTATACGCTTGGCATCGAAGAAGAATATTTCGTGTTCGACGCCAAGACGCGCCGGGCCGTGCGCAGCCGTGACAAGAAATTCTTCGCGCTCGCGCAGCAACAGCTTGGCGACCGCGTCATGCCCGAGATGCTGCAATCGCAGATCGAGGTGGCGACGCCGCCCTGCACGACGATGGACGAAGCACGTGCGCATCTGGTGCATTACCGCCGCGCGCTCGGCAAAGCGGCGCGCGAGCGCAAGCTTGGCATCGCCGCCATGGGTACCTTCCCGCTGGCGTTCTGGCCGGAGCAGCAGGTCACCAAGAAGGCGCGCTACGGCGCCCTGCTCGACGACCTCCAGATCATCGGCCAACGCAACATGCTGTGCGGCATGCATGTGCACGTGCAGGTGCCCGAGCTCGATAGCCGCGTCGATCTGATCTTGCGGCTGACCGCCTATCTGCCGTTGCTGCTGGCGCTGTCGACCTCGTCGCCGTTCTGGCAGGGCCATCTCACCGGGCTGTCCGGCTATCGGCTGGCCGCCTACGACGAAATGCCGCGCACCGGCCTGCCCGAACTGTTCCGCACCAAGCAGGATTACGACGAATTCGTCGCGGCGCTGGTCTGGGCCAAAATCATCCCGGATGCGAGTTACATATGGTGGGCGATCCGCCCGTCGCATGCCAATCCGACCGTCGAACTTCGCGTCGCCGACACCTGCACGCGGCTCGACGACGCGATCGCGATCGCGGCGCTGTTCCGCTGCCTGGTGCGCGCGCTCGACCGCGACCGCAACCTCAATTCGGGTTTCGACCGGGTCGGCCGCGCCATCACCCAGGAGAACAAGTGGCACGCCCAGCGCTATGGCGTGGCCGCGATTTTCGTCGATCCGTTTTCCCGCTCGCCGCTGACCGTCAAGGAGTGGCTCGACCAGGTGCTCGATTTCATCGCCGAGGATGTCGATGCGCTCGGTTGCGGCGCCGACATCGAGCACCTCAACAGCATCGTGTCCGCCGGCACCAGCGCCGACCGCCAGATCGAGCTGTTCGCCAAGGCTAAGGCATCGGGGCGCAAAAGGTTAACGGCGCTGGCCGATGTCATCGATTGGGTCGCAGCCGAGACCCTTAGCCCCGGCCGCGGAAAGGCCCCGGTAAAGGCTTAAGCCTCTCTTCGGGCTGGGCTTCCCCTTGGCGTCGCGGCCACCTATAAAGCGCGGAACATTCGCTGCCCCGCCGGAAAGCCCATGGCCAAAACGATCTACGTCCTCAACGGCTCGAATATGAACATGCTCGGGACGCGCGAGCCGGAAAAATACGGCACCGCGACGCTGGCCGACGTCGAGAAGCTGTGCCGCGACACCGCCAAACGCTACGGCATCGACGTCGAGTTCCGCCAGTCAAACCACGAAGGCGACATCGTCGATTCGATCCACGAGGCCTACGCCAAGAAGGCTGACGGCATCGCCATCAACGCGGCCGGCTTCACCACCACCTCGATTTCGATCATGGACGCGCTGCTGGCCGTCAAATTGCCGGTCATCGAAGTGCACATGACCAATATCCACGCCCGGGAAAGTTTCCGGCACAATTCCTATATGTCGAAGGCGGCCAAGGGCATAATCGCCGGCTTCGGCACCGAGAGCTACACGCTGGCGATCATCGGCCTGGCCGGCATGATCGGCGCCAAGGCTAAAGATTGAACCGGAAAGGCGCGATGGCAAAACCTCCTAAACCGACGGCATCGCTGGTCGATCACGACCTGATCCTCGAGCTGACCAAGCTCCTGGACGAAACCGGGCTAACCGAGATCGAGATCGAACAGGACGGCAAGCGCGTGCGCGTTGCGCGCGGCGCCGTTGCCGCGGCGGCTCCTGCCCCCGTGCGTCCGGCGAGCGCACCGCAGCCGGTCGGCGAACCCGCCGCCGTACCGATGGACCCATCCAAGCATCCTGGCGTCGTCGCCTCGCCGATGGTCGGCACCGCCTATGGCAGCGCCGAGCCCGGCGCCAAGCCGTTCATCGATATCGGCAGCGTGGTCAAAGCCGGCGACACGCTGCTGATCATCGAAGCGATGAAGACGATGAACCAGATCCCGGCACCGCGCGCCGGCACCGTGATGCAGATCCTGTTCGAAGACGGCAAGCCGGTCGAGTTCGGTGAGCCGCTGGTGATTATTGAATAATGCGAAGCCCTCGCCATTCGCTTCTGATCGGTAGACATGTTCGATAAAATCCTGATCGCCAATCGCGGCGAGATCGCCATGCGGGTGATCCGCGCCTGCAAGGAGCTCGGCATCCTGACCGTCGCGGTGCATTCCACCGCCGACGCCGACGCCATGCACGTGCGCTTTGCCGACGAGAGCGTCTGCATCGGCCCGCCGGCGGCGAAAGATAGCTATCTCAACGTCCCTGCCATTCTCTCGGCCTGCGAAATCACCGGCGCCGACGCCGTGCATCCCGGCTACGGATTCTTGTCGGAAAACGCGCGTTTCGCCGAAATCCTCAACGACCACGGCGTGCATTTCATCGGGCCGAAGCCCGAGCACATCCGCATCATGGGCGACAAGATCGAGGCCAAGCGCACCGCCAAGCGCCTCGGCATTCCGGTCGTGCCCGGCTCCGAAGGCGGCATCACCGATGACGTGGAAGCAGCGCGCGTCGCCAACGAGATCGGCTATCCGGTACTGATCAAGGCGGCTTCCGGCGGCGGCGGCCGCGGCATGAAGGTTGCGCGCACCGAGGCCGATCTTTCGACCGCGCTGTCGACCGCGCGCTCCGAGGCCAAGGCCGCCTTCGGCGACGACGCCGTCTATCTGGAAAAATATCTGGAAAAGCCGCGCCACATCGAGATTCAAGTGCTCGGCGACGGCAAAGGCAACGCCATCCATCTCGGCGAGCGCGACTGCTCGCTGCAGCGCCGCCATCAGAAGGTGCTGGAGGAAAGCCCCTCGCCCGCGCTCAATGCGCAGATGCGCAGCACCATCGGCGAGACCGTGGCGAAAGCCATGCGCGAGATCGAATATCTCGGCGTCGGCACCGTCGAGTTCCTGTTCGAGGACGACAAATTCTACTTCATCGAGATGAACACGCGCATCCAGGTCGAGCATCCGGTGACCGAAATGATCACCGACATCGACCTGATCTTCGAGCAAATCCGCGTCGCCGCCGGCGCACCGCTGACGCTCAAGCAGAGCGACATCGAATTCCGCGGCCACTCCATCGAGTGCCGCATCAATGCGGAAAACCCGGTGTCGTTTCGGCCGTCGCCCGGCAAGATCCTGCATTACCACCCGCCCGGCGGCCTGGGCGTACGCATCGATTCAGCGGTCTATCAGGGCTACACCATCCCGCCTTATTACGACTCGCTGGTCGGCAAGCTGATCGTGCATGGCAAGACCCGGCCCGAGGCGCTGATGCGGCTCAAGCGCGCGCTCGACGAAGTGGTGGTGGACGGCATCGAGACCACGCTGCCGCTGTTCCGCGCACTGGTGGCCGAAAAGGACATCATCGACGGCAACTACCACATCCACTGGCTCGAGCAGTTCCTCGCCCGTGGCGGGATGGATGAATAGAGCGGCGTTCTTCTGACTATTTCGTCAGCCGCGCCGACTGCACGACTTTCTGGAACAGCGCTCATCCCTGCGAAATTCCATCGGTCGGGCTGACCTCGAAATAAAACCCCGTCGACGCGCAGGCCTGCATATTCTGCGCGATCTCGCTGTTCGGCGACGGACCGTAAGGTCCTTTGTTGAACGGATCGACCCAGCTCATGTACCAGCCGTTGGTCGGCAGCGCCAAATAGGTGGTGTACAGCACCGCGATCGTGATGCCGCGATTCTTGAGCGCGGTGCACAGCGACACCGTGAGCGGTTCCTGGCAGCGCGTATAATTCGTGCCGGTCTGCGGGTCCTGCCCCGCCGTCGTCGTCTTGGTGCAGGAAATATTGGCGGCATCGGCGACGCCATCGGAGACGAAGAACAGCACCTTCTGCGGCGTCGACGACGTCGTGCCGTCGCCCGGCGTCGCGATCTCGTTGTTCATGGCCGGAAATATCTTGTCGAAATTGGTGTCGGTGTCGCTGGCGTAGTTCTGATACGGCACCGTCATCAGGTCGATATTGGCGGCGGCGGTTTTCGCGGCCGACAGGCTGGACGACAGTGAGAATATCTTGGTCAGATTAGCGTTGGTGGCGGACGAACCGAAGGTATAGATCGCGGTGCGGAATTGGCCGGTCGCCGTTTGCGTCACCGTCGCGGTATCCATCAACTGCTGGGTCGCGCTGCGCACCACGTCGATGCGCGTGGTGACGCCGAGGCTCTTGGCCAAACCGTAATAGTCGTTCGGCGCCACATCCAACTGGTGGCAGGCGAAGGCGCACTGGTCGGAGGTGTTGGCGACCATCTTGGCCACATCGGCGGGCGTAGCACCCACGCCCATCGACGGCGTGTTGTCGAGCAGCAGATAGAAATCGATATAAGTCGGTACCGCCGACGCGGCGCTCGATGTGCCGCCAATGTTGAGGTTCTGAATACCGGCGATGGCGGAGAACGTCGTCGGCACCGTGGCGGTGTAGCTGACGACGGCGCTGCGTGAATTGTTGGCGTCGGTCACCTTCGCGGTCACCGTGCTGACCGTGCCGCGCTTGAGCGAGGCGGCCTGGGCATTGAAGTAAGTCACCGCATTGGTCTGCGCCGTCGCCGCGGACACCGACATCGCCGCTTGATTGGTCACCGACAGCACCGCCGCATCCGCAATGGCGTCGAGCACCGCCTTGGAGCGGTTCGCCGCGCTGTAGTCCACCGCCGCGCCGACGGCCAGGATGATCGGAAAGGCCGCGATGGCAAACGTGATCGCGACGTTGCCGCGGGGCTCTTTGAGAAATGAAGTGGCCGTGCCGAGATGGCGCCTGACAACAGCTGATGCGCTCAAAGTAACTCTCCCGCTCTAGAACGGAAGACGATAGGCCGTAGCCCTTAAAAAACTGGGAACTTAAACTGAGAATCGGATCGTTAATGGCCGGTTAACGCCTCAGTGCGCCGTCCCGGTCAGCCGCGTCAGCAGCGTGCACAACTCCGCCAAGTCGTAGGGTTTTTTGACGAAAATCGAACGCGACATCAGCGGCCCCATGGCGCTGGGCGAACAACGTCCCGAGCAGTAGACGATCGGCAGATCCGGGCGTCGCTCGCGCGCCGCTTTGGCCAGCGCCGCGCCGTCCATGCAGCCCTCGATATTGATGTCGGTGAACAGTACGTCCACCTCCGGGCCGGATTCCAGATAGCGCAAGGCCATCTCGCCATTGGTGAAGGCATGAACATCGAAGCCGTTTTCCGACAAGACCTCAAACACCATCTCACTGATCATGACTTCGTCTTCGACGACAAGAACATTGGCTCGGCGTGGCGCCATGGCGACACCTCGGTAACGTTTGCCGCCGGTTACCCGCGGCATGGACTTTGCTTTGAACTGACTTTGCAATGAGCTAACGCCCAAGCCCCCACTCGGTTCAAACTTTAGCGAGTTCCGGCCCGCTGAGATGAGCGCAAGGTTAATTTCGTCCTCCCCTCCGCGTGAGTCGCCGTGTAAAATGCGCCGATCCAACGTGGAACCGTAAACCGGCATGGCTAACCGCGAAAATACCGTCGTCGAGATCACGCCGGAGGTGCTGCTCAAGGCCTATGCCTGCGGCATCTTCCCGATGGCGGAAAGCGCCGAGGATCCGGCGCTGTATTGGATCGAGCCGGAGATGCGCGGCATCGTGCCGCTCGACGGCTTCCACGTGGCATCAAGGCTGGCGCGCACCGTGCGCACGACGCCCTATACGGTCTGGGTCGATCGCGATTTCGACGCCACGGTCGATGGCTGCGCCGAAGCGAAAGAAGACCGCGCCAAGACCTGGATCAACGCGCGCATCCGCAAACTTTATCGCAGCCTGTTCGACCACGGCCACGCCCACAGCGTCGAAGTCTATGACGGCGATACGCTGGTCGGCGGGCTCTATGGCGTGTCGCTCGGCCGCGCCTTTTTCGGCGAAAGCATGTTCCACCGCGCCCGCGACGCGTCCAAGATCGCGCTGGTGCATCTGGTGGCGCGCCTGCGCGCCGGCGGCTATCGCCTGCTCGACACGCAATACGTCACCGAACATCTCAAGACCTTCGGCGCCGTCGAGGTCGGCAAGCGCCGCTATCACCGTTTGCTGGAAGATGCGCTCCAAGGCGAGGCCGACTTCGCCGCCTTGCCGCTCGACCGTCCGGTCAGCGGCCTTGAAGCGCTGGCGTTGTTAAAGAGCGAGTAGCTATCGCAACGCCGGCATGAAACCGGGGTCCTGCTGCGCGCGCGGCTGCGGCGGCCTCGGTTGCTGCTGCACCGGCGGCTGACGCGTCGGCGGCGGCGTGCGCGCCGGCTGCTTGGGGGCTACGGGCGTAGCTGGCACGTCGGCAACGGCGGGACCGGGCGCGCCTTTGCAGTCGGTGAGCCACACGTCATAGACCGGATGCTCGACCGCGTGCAGACCGGGGCTCTCCGCAAACATCCAGCCGTCGAAGATGCGCTTGATCTCGCCTTGCAGCGTCACTTCGTCGACTTCGATGAAGGCATCGGTGTTCGGCGTCTCGGTCGGTGGCCGCGAATAGCACACGCGCGGCGTCACCTGCAGCGCACCGAACTGCACCGTCTCATTGATGTTGACGTCGAAGTTGATGATGCGCCCGGTGATCTTGTCGAGGCCGGAGAACACCGCCTGCGGATTGGCGATGCGCTGCGGCGGCGGCTCGACCACCACCTCGTCGCCCGGCTGCGGCGCGGTGTTGGCCTGTTGCGGTGCGCCCCTTGGCTGACGCTGGCCGGGCGGCAGGCCGGGCAAACCCTGCGGATTGGTCCGCGCGCCCTGCTGCGGCTGTTCCTCCGGCGGCGGCGCGGGCGCCACCGGACCGCCGGGCAACGGCGCCAGCGGCGCCGATTCGATCGAGTTGGCGCCCGGACGGCTCGATGGCGGCAGATTCATCGGCGCCGGCAGCAGCTGCGCCGGCGGCTCGTCGGAACGCAGGTCGGCAGGCGGCCGCGGAGCGGCGCGACTCGGAAAATTGCTCTGCGGCGGCGGGAGAGTAGCGGGCGGACGGCCAACATCGCCCGGCGGGCGCGGCGGGTCGTCGCGAAAGATCGAGCCGAATTGCGCGTGCGCCGGTGGCGCCGCAAGCACTGCCAAAAGCAGCGTCGCAACCGCAAGCATGCCGACTGAAAGCCTGGGGCGCGCCATCAAAATCCGGTCCAGTGTGGCGCCCGGTTAACACGGCGAATGCGGCGGCGGAAGGGCGGCCCCTGCCCCGCCGCCGCTCTTGTCCGCTCAGACCGGATCGCGCATTGTTCCGCCCATAACAGACCGCACAAAAATTGCGTGACAGGGGGAAACGATGAGGCTCATTCTCGGCAGCGCGCTGGCGCTCGGATTGGCGCTGGCCGGCGCGCCCGCGACGGCAGACGCGCAGGCGCAGGATTACCCGAACCGCACCGTCACCATCGTGGTGCCGCTGGCGCCGGGCTCCGGCCTCGATGCGGTGGTGCGGCTTTATGCCGACAAGCTGTCGCAAGCGTTCGGCAAGCCGGTGATCGTTGAGAACAAGCCCGGCGCCGCCTTGATGCTGGCCGCTCAATACGTCGCCACCGCCGCGCCCGATGGCTACACGCTGCTGGTCTCGACCAGTTCGGCGATGGCGATCAATCTGACGCTGTACAAGCAGGTCAACTACGCGGTGAAGGACTTCACCCCGGTTTCGTATTATCTCAAGTCGCCGTTCATTCTGGTGACCAATCCGGACCTGCCGGCCAAGACCGTGCCCGAGTTGATCAAGCTCGCCAAGGAACGGCCAACACCGCTTAACTACAGTTCGCCAGGCGCCGGCGTCGCCCAGCATCTGTCGATGGAATACATGAAGCAGCGTTTCGGCCTGAACATGACGCACGTGCCTTATCGCAGCACGCCGCAGTCGATCCAGGACATCGTCGCCGACCACGTGCAACTCGGCTTTGCCGAAGCCGGCGCCTCGCTGCCGCTGATCCGCGAAGGCAAACTGCGCGCGCTCGCGGTGTCGGCCTCGACCAGGCTGCCGAGCCTGCCCGACGTGCCGCCGTTCGCCGAAGCCGCCAACGCGCCCGACTTCGAAGCGGTGTCGTGGCACATGTTGTTTGCCCCGGCGGCGACGCCGAAGCCGATCGTCGAGAAGCTTCACGCCGAGATGGACAAGATCATGCGCGATCCGGAGATGAAGCAGAAAATCCTGACCATCGGCCTGTTGCCGATCGACCCGCCCTCACTCGCCGACACCGACAAGTATCTGGCCTCCGAGCGGGAGAAGTGGGGCTCGCTGGTGAAGAAGCTGGGGCTCGAGGGCTCGCAGTAGCGATCGACATCGCGCCGTTTGGCGATTCCGCCAAACGGCCTGGGCGTCGTGCCTTACATCTGATGCGCGATGATCTTGTCCTTGATGGCGTCGTAGACATTCTGCGGAATGATCTTGCGCCGGGTTAGTTCATCCTTCGCCTTATAGGGCCGTCCGGCGATGATGGCCTGTGACCGCGCGGCGCCGATACCGGGCAGCGCGTCGAGGTCCGCCGCGGAAGCGCGGTTGATGTCGATCAGGACGGCCTTCGGTGCGGCCTTCGGCGCCTCTTTCGGCGCTTCCTTCTTTGCCGCGGCAGCAGCCTTCGGCACCGGCGTCTGAGCGAAGGTGCTCTGAACAAGCGCGGGCGAAAGCCCCAACAGCGCTCCGATCATCAAGGTCATTGCCAAGCGGCGCATGTCAGTCGCTCCCTCTGTGCGGCTTGATTGCCGCGGTCAGTTTCGATGCTGAAAAAGCCGGACGTGAGTCCGCCCGGCTTATGGCAGCTATACCGAAGCAATAAGACAATCTCGGGATCGTGATGACGGCGCCGCCTACGGCGTCCAGGCCTTGTAATCGCCGGTCGCCTTGGGTCGCCGGCCGGAGGCCAGCGTCGATCCCGGCGGCCGCAGCGCTCCGGACGTGCCGGTCATGTTCACCCGGTGCGGCTTCTGCCACGGGCGCGGCTGGTAGTTTTCTTCCGTCGGCGGCGTATCCACGGTGTGGTGCATCCAGCCATGCCAAGACGGCGGAATGCTCGAGGCCTCCGCATAGCCATTGAAAATCACCCAACGCCGCTCGAAGAGGAGCCGCTTGTCGATCTTGCCGCCGGCAGTGCGGTAATAGCGATTGCCGAACTCGTCTTCGCCGACAGCTTCGCCATACAGCCAGGTCCAGAACTGGGTCCCGAAGGTCTGACCGTTCCACCAGGTGAATAGCTTAAGGAAAAAAATTTTCATGGCCATCGCGCTTTGAAGAGGTTTGCGACACAGGCGTTTTGGCACCTCGCCCGGCGCATGTCCAGCACGCCTCCCCTGCGAAATGCACGGGGCAGCGCGTCGGGTTGCGGCGGCTCATTGATATTGCGCCTGTCTAGTTTTTGCGGTTATGGTGCCTAGGAATTCATCAGCGCGATGCCGAGTCGGGCAATTCGATCAGGTGAGCGCCGATATTCAGGAATGACAGTGCCGGTGCGAAAGGCGGACCCGAAAAGGTCCGCCTTTTTCGCGTCTTGGGCCATTAGCCGCCGCTAGTGGTGATCGCGCAGGCCCGCCAGGCTGCTTTCGCGGCTCAACGTGCTCTCGATCAGCCTCTTGAGCTTGCCGGCGGCGCCATCGACGGCCAGGTCTGGCGTCGTATCTTGGTGGGTCACGGCAATCGCCGGACGTCCCAGCAGCCGGACTTCCATCACGCAACGGGTTTCATCGCGGCCGACTTTATGGCCATTCACGTCGCTGAGATGGACTTCGACGCGGGAAATTCGGTCGCTGAACCGGCTCATCGCGCTCTCCACCACGGTTTTGATGTGGGTTGCGAGTGCCTCGTGGCCTTCGCGGATGTTGTCGGTTCTGACGTCGATCAGCATTTTTTTGCCTTTGGTTTTCTTGGGTCTGGTCACGAGGCTAAGTAGTAGCTGCGCCATTTCGTTCATTCTACGGCCGGAGTTTCCGAAAATTCGGCAATTCCCCGGCCGCGGGTGAATTCACAGTCCGGAGTATCCTCCCCACACTGACCGCCGGTCCGCGGATGCCATCTAAGGCACTGACGCGGTTTCGAGAATCAGCGAGCGCGGTTGCCGCTTGCCATTAGTTTTCCCGCAGTTGTCCACGGCGCGGCGGCGCGGCCTATTGGCGGGGGAAAAGTCCGCAATCCCCATTTTGCGTCATTTTTCCTTCATTCCGGCCGGGATTAAAACCTACCGGCTGCTCACAAGAAAAACCCTTTCCGGGGCCGCCGGATAGCTCAATACTGCCCTCGTTCTCATCCAGCTTTGTCCCCATATTCCACCGGGTTGGCACAACAGGTAGTTTGTTAACCAGCGGGACATACTATCGCTTGACGTCTTGGGTGAGTCCACTTAGCTTCAGATTGTTCGGTGCGGTGTGAGTTTAAGTCGCGGCCCGAACGTTCAAAACGACGCTTAGTCGCTCAGCCCACGCCAGAAAATGGCGTTTTGGGACGGGGAACTTCTGTGTCGCGGGGGTCAAAAAACCCGGGCGGTACCGGTGCCGGATCAGAGTACCGGACTTAACGTAACGGTGGCGTGTCGAACGGCGTGCGTAGAGCAAAACAGGCGGACAGGGACAGGTCCGCCGGTCATAATCGGGCGGCAAGCCGCCTGGCCAATTTAAGGGGCTAGAGAACATGCGGATCGATCGGCGCTACACCAAGGACGGACAGTCAGCCTACGCCGGCCTGAATTTCCGACTCACCACCAGCGAGATCAAGAATCCTGACGGCTCGATCGTGTTCAAGCTCGATAATGTCGAGGTCCCGGAATTCTGGTCGCAGGTCGCCTCCGACGTTCTGGCGCAGAAGTATTTCCGCAAAGCTGGCGTTCCGTCATGTCTGAAGAAGGTGGAAGAAAACACCGTACCCTCGTTCCTGTGGCGCTCGGTCGCCGACGAGGACGCGCTCGCTGCCCTGCCCGAAAAAGAACGCATCATCGGCGAGCACTCCGCCAAGCAGGTGTTCGATCGCCTGGCCGGCACCTGGACCTACTGGGGCTGGAAGGGCGGCTACTTCGACACCGAAGCCGACGCGCAGGCCTTCTTCGACGAGTTGCGCTACATGCTGGCCGCGCAGATGTGCGCGCCGAACTCGCCGCAATGGTTCAACACCGGACTTCATTGGGCATACGGCATCGACGGCCCGAGCCAGGGCCACTTCTATGTCGACCCCTTCAGCAAGACGCTGACCAAGTCGGAATCCTCCTACGAGCATCCGCAGCCGCACGCCTGCTTCATCCAGGGCATCAACGACGACCTGGTGAACGAAGGCGGCATCATGGATCTGTGGGTGCGCGAGGCGCGCCTGTTCAAATACGGCTCCGGCACCGGCTCGAACTTCTCGCGGCTGCGCGGCGAAGGCGAGAAGCTGTCCGGCGGCGGCCGCTCCTCCGGCCTGATGTCGTTCCTCAAGATCGGCGACCGCGCCGCGGGCGCCATCAAGTCGGGCGGCACCACGCGCCGCGCGGCCAAGATGGTGGTGGTCGACGTCGATCACCCCGACATCGAGCAGTACATCGACTGGAAGGTGATGGAAGAGCAGAAGGTGGCAGCCCTCGTCACCGGCTCCAAGATCAACCAGAAGCACCTCAAGGCGATCCTGAAAGCCTGCGTCAACTGCGAAGGCTCCGGCGACGACTGCTTCATGCCGGAGAAGAACCCGGCGCTGAAGCGCGAGATCAAGCTGGCGCGCCGCTCGATGGTGCCGGACAACTTCATCAAACGCGTCATCCAGTTCGCCAAGCAGGGCTACAAGGACATCAATCTGCCGATCTACGACACCGACTGGGATAGCGAAGCCTATCTCACCGTCGCCGGGCAGAACTCCAACAACTCGGTGCGCATCACCGACGGCTTCTTGCGTGCGGTCGAGACCGACGGCACCTGGGACCTCACCTATCGCAAGACCGGCAAGGTCAAGAAGAGCCTGCCGGCGCGCGAATTGTGGGAAAAGATCGGCTACGCCGCCTGGGCCTCGGCCGATCCGGGCCTGCAATACCACACCACGATCAACGACTGGCACACCTGCCCGGCTTCCGGCGAAATCCGCGCCAGCAATCCGTGCTCGGAATACATGTTCCTCGACGACACCGCCTGCAACCTCGCCTCGCTGAACCTGTTGACCTTCCGCGACAAGGACACCGGCCAGTTCAACGCCGAGAGCTACGAGCATGGCGTCCGGCTGTGGACCGTCGTCCTGGAAATTTCGGTGATGATGGCGCAGTTCCCGTCGCGCCAGATCGCGGAGCTGTCTTACGAGTACCGCACGCTGGGCTTAGGCTACGCCAACATCGGCGGCCTGCTGATGACCTCCGGCATTCCCTATGACTCCGCGGAAGGCCGCGCCATTGCCGGCGCGCTGACCGCGATCATGACCGGCGTGTCCTATGCGACCTCGGCGGAAATGGCGAAAGGGCTCGGCCCCTTCCCCGGCTTTGCCAAGAACCGCGAGGCCATGCTGCGCGTGATCCGCAACCACCGCCGCGCCGCTTACGGCGAAGCCAACGGCTACGAGCAGCTGGCGATCGCGCCGGTGCCGCTGGATCACACCTCGATCCTCGACGGCGTGAAGGGCAATGTCGCGCTCAAAGGCTTCCTCGAACTGTCGGCCCACGCCAAGCTGGCCTGGGACCGGGCGCTGGAACTCGGCGAAGCCCACGGCTACCGCAACGCGCAGGCCACCGTGATCGCGCCGACCGGCACCATCGGTCTGGTGATGGATTGCGACACCACCGGCATCGAGCCCGACTTCGCGCTGGTGAAGTTCAAGAAGCTGGCCGGCGGCGGCTACTGGAAGATCATCAACCGCGCTGTGCCTGAGGCGCTGCGCACGCTCGGCTACTCGGAAAGCGACATCGCCGAGATCGAGGCCTATGCCGTCGGCCACGGCAATCTCGGCCAGGCGCCGGCGATCAACCACACCACCTTGAAGGCCAAGGGCTTCACCGACGAGGCGCTGGCGAAGGCCGAGAAGGCCTTGCCGACAGCCTTCGACATCAAGTTCGTCTTCAACAAGTGGACGCTGGGCGAGGACTTCTGCCGCGACGCGCTCGGCATTGCGGCCGAGACCATCGCGCAGCCGAACTTCGACCTGCTCACCGCCATCGGCTTCGGCAAGCGCGAGATCGAGGCCGCCAACATCCACGTCTGCGGCGCCATGACGGTGGAAGGCGCGCCGCACCTCAAGCCCCAGCACTACGCCGTGTTCGACTGCGCCAATCCGTGCGGCCGCACCGGCAAGCGCTACCTGTCGGTCGAGAGCCACATCCGCATGATGGCGGCGGCGCAGCCCTTCATCTCCGGCGCCATCTCCAAGACCATCAACATGCCGAACGAGGCGACCGTCGAGGACTGCAAGGAGGCCTATCTCCTGTCCTGGCAGCTCGCGCTCAAGGCCAACGCGCTCTACCGCGACGGCTCGAAACTGTCGCAGCCGCTCAACTCGCAGCTCATCGCCGATGACGAGGACGAAGACGACGCCGTCGAGAGCTTCATCGACAAGCCGAACGCCGCGCGCGTCGCGGGTCTCGCCGAAAAAGTCGTCGAGCGCATCGTCGAGCGCATCACCGTGCTGCGCGAGCGCGAGAAGCTGCCGTCGCGCCGCAAGGGCTACACCCAGAAGGCGGTGGTCGGCGGCCACAAGATCTACCTGCGCACCGGCGAATACGACGACGGCCGCATCGGCGAGATCTTCGTCGACATGCACAAGGAAGGCGCGGCGTTGCGCTCGCTCTTGAACAACTTCGCCATCGCGGTGTCGCTCGGCCTGCAATACGGCGTGCCGCTGGAGGAATATGTCGACGCCTTCACCTTCACGCGCTTCGAGCCGCAGGGCCCGGTGCAGGGCAACGACTCGATCAAATACGCCACCTCGATCCTCGATTACGTGTTCCGCGAGCTGGCGGTGAGCTACCTCGAGCGTTTCGACCTCGCCCATGTCGATCCGACCAAAGGCGGCTTCGACGAACTCGGCGAAGGCATCGACGAAGGCAAGCCTGCGCCGAACTTCGTCTCCAAGGGCCTGACCCGCTCGCGCGCCGACAAGCTGTCGGTGGTGAGCTCGTCCGGCACGGCGCATGCCACTTCGCCCTCCGCCCATGGCGGGTCGCTGAACGTGACCGCGCTGCACGGCAATGCCGCAACCGCGCTCAAAGCCGAACCGGAAATGAAGCTGTCGCCGGCGCAGCAACTGGAGACGCGCACGCAGCCGACCGCCAAGCAGGCCGCGTCCGAGCGGCGCGCCGAGGCCAAGGCCAAGGGCTACGAAGGCGACTCCTGCGGCGAGTGCGGCAACTTCACGCTTGTGCGGAACGGCACCTGCATGAAGTGCGACACCTGCGGCGCGACGAGCGGGTGTAGTTGAAACCTAAAAATTGCGGGCGGTTGAAGTGCCGGGCAAAGTTTGCCCGCGATGAGTAAAAAGCCCGCTCGGCGCCGTTGATCTGGCCGAGAAATGCAAACGCGGCGAGCTTTGGCTCGCCGCGTAATGGCTCAACGAACGAATCGTGAATCAACTCTGAGACGTAAAATTTCGTAAACACGAGTGTGCCCATGTGGCCCGATAACGAGACCGAGCGTGATTTCCTGAACTTCTCGGGTGTCGCCGATACCGTAGCGGAAATCATCGTTCAGGCGCGAGGACGGCCGATTTCAATCGGGGTGTCGGGAGCCTGGGGCATCGGCAAGTCGTCGATGATCAAACTCACGCGAGCCGCAGTCGCGGCGCGCGAGAGCAAAGACGGTGCCAGCAAGTACGTCTTCGTCGAATTCAACGCCTGGCTCTACCAGGGCTATGACGACGCGCGCGCGGCGCTCATGGACGTCATTGCGGACAAGCTTGAGCAGGAGGCCCAGAGCCGCCAGACCGCACTCGACAAGGTCAAATCGCTGGCCAAGCGGATCAAGTGGCTACGGGCCGCGAGGCTCGCCGCGACCTCCACCGCCTCGATATACTTCGGCATCCCTCCGGTTGGCGCCGCCGGCGAACTCTTCGATCTCGGCAAGAAAGTCTGGACCGAGGGCGTCGGAAAGGACACCGCTGACGCGGCCAAGAAGGCAGCAGCGGACGTCGCTGCGGAGGGCAGCGGGCTCCTGAAGCCAAAGGAGGACACATCTCCGCCGAAGGAGATCCAGGCCCTGCGGGATGCCTTCGAGCAGACCCTTGAGGAGCTTGGGATTACGCTCGTCGTTCTGATCGACGATCTGGACCGGTGCCTGCCCGAGACGACAATCTCGACGCTGGAAGCGATCCGGCTGTTCCTCTTCCTAAAGAACACCGCCTTCGTCATCGCAGCCGACAACGACATGATCAAACACGCCGTGCGGAAGCATTTCGTCGGCGTAAACGACGATTTGCTTATAACCAACTACTTCGACAAGCTCATCCAGGTGCCAATCCGGGTGCCGCAGCTGGGCACTCAGGAAGTCCGAGCCTACATCATGCTGCTGTTCGTGGAGAACAGCGGGCTTTCCGAGGGTGACAAGGAAAAAATCCGCGCGTCTGTGATCGATCAACTCAAGCGGACGTGGCAAGGCAAAAAGGTCGACCGCGCTTTCGTTCAGTCGCTAGGCGTGACGCTGCCCGAACAACTCATAGGGCAGTTCGACACCGCCGAACGCCTCTCATCGCTCATGACGACCGCGTCGGGAATCCTGGGCAATCCGCGTCTCATCAAGCGATTCCTCAACGCGCTATCGATCCGCATGACGATTTCGAAGGCGCAGGGCGTCGGCGTCGATGAAGCCGTACTCGCCAAGCTGCTGCTGTTTGAGCGCATCGGCGACGCTGCCGCATACGCCGAACTGGTCAAGAACGTCAGCATCGACAGCGAAGGCAAGCCAACGTTCCTTAAGGAGTGGGAGGAGGATGCCATCGCCGGCCGCGATTTAGATCTGAAAGGACCGTGGACAGGCGATTTCGTCAAGGAGTGGCTGGCGCTGTCTCCGCCACTGAATGACACCGACCTTCGTGGAGCGCTTTATGTCAGCCGCGAGCATGCGCCGTTGATCACGCCGGAGGATCGGCTGTCGTCCGAAGCGGCTGAACTCCTCGCAGCTATGCTTGAACATCCGGAGGTGGCATCTCGCCTGAAGGAGCGGCTCGTGCGCGTGCCGCGCATCGAAACAACCGTAATGATGGACCGGTTGCTGGAACGCGCCAGGAAAGAGCAGGAATGGGGTGCGCCGCCGATACTCAACGCGTGTATAGCCCTCGCAGACGCCGATCCGGTCCAAGGACCACGGTTGGCGGCATTTCTAGCGAGCCGGCCACCGCAGCAGATTCAGCCCAGCATCGTACCGAAGATCAGCGACCGACCATGGGCGGGCTCCGTTCTCGACGCGTGGAATTCGTCGACTGAGATTTCTAGGCCGGTCAAGAACGCGATCAAGAGGACGAGGGAAAATGGGCACGTCGCAGTCTAGCGATGGACCGGGCCCCGGCGTGCCGATGGTGCCGCCATGGACGCCTGCCGCGCCTCAAGATCCTGCACCCCAGCCTCCGGCCGGCGAAGCTCCGGACGACACGACTGACGACGGGGCTCAGCCCGGCGTTCCTACAGCACCTCTTGCGGCCCCACCGCCCGTGCTTCCGCCCTCACCGATCGCCCCCGAAAAGCGGTTCGGTGGCGTTCGCACGAGTCTCGGAAACTTCGCCCGGTCCGGGGACAACCACGATCTCAAGCGTGGACTCGGGCACTACGTCCGCAACGGCTATGGAGGCTCGAACACCGCCACGAGGCGGTTCGGCGGGACCGCTCAGACCGCTGGCACGCTCGGGCACGCGTTCTCTTCCACCGCAAGCGGCGCCGCGGATGCCCCGATCGACACGGCATCTCTCGCCGGGCGATCCACAGAGGAGATCGCGACCGCAATCATCGAAGCCGTTAGACCGGTTGATGGTACTCAGGACGCGGAAGCCGAACGTGCCGCGATCCATGACGCGATGTCCGATCTGCTCGGCGAATTCCCGGACGCCGATCTGCTCAATCTGTCGGACGAGCAAAGGGACTTCGTCATCGAACGGTTCACCGCAATCGACGTTGCACGGCGCTTCGAGCTGGATGTCGGCAAACACCTGCTCGAAAAGGCAGCGACGGCTACGGTAGCGATGGCGCGGCTGAAGCAGATGCGTTCCTACATTAAGGAGACAGTGGCCGCCTCATTCCGCAAATTGAGGGATCAGGGAAGAACACTCTCACCAGGTCGTATCGCACGCGTCGTGCAAGCCGCGCTGCGCGAGACGTTCGAGGTCTTCGAAGGATACGAAGAATGAGATTGCTGTGTGCGCCGGCCGAAGTCGGCCGCATGAACGAGCAAGATACCCTTAGGGTCGTCCTGTACGGACAGGCTGGCGCCGACGACCGCGCGAGCGCGGGAGCCGCGCTTCGTAACGATATCCGCAGGGCCCGTCTCGGTCCGACGCGCCGAGCCTGGGACCTCATTTCGATCGCTATGTCGGCTATGGCGGCGGATGCGGCCGGCTCGCGGAGTCAGAGCCCCGACGGCTGGACTCGTGAGTTCGAAATGGAGATTGCAGTCGCCGAGCCGACGTTCTGGAACGGGGCGGCCGCCCCACTTGCGGATGCGCTGGCGTTTCTCACGACCGACCGTTGGCGATTCCGCTTCATCGCTGGCGGCGCCGCCCCAACCCCGCCGGCGGAGGCCTTCAGACCTCCCGAAAGCTCGGTTGTGTTGCTATCCGGCGGTCTCGACAGCCTGAGCGGAGCGATCGATCTCGCCGCACAAGGCAACCGGCCGGTTGCCGTCAGCAAGACGGTTCGGGGTGATGCAGCCAAGCAGATCGACTTCGCATCAAGGATCGGCGGCGGGCTAAGGCACTTCCAGTTGAACGACAACGCAAGCGTCCCAGGTCCCGAAGACACATCACAGAGGGCGCGCTCGATCATTTTTTTGGCCTTCGGCATTCTAATCGCAACGTCGCTTAAGCCGTATCGTACCGGTGGGGATTTGCCGCTGTACGTGTGTGAAAATGGTTTCATCGCCGTCAACCCTCCGCTCACGGGCAGCCGCATCGGCAGTCTCAGCACGCGAACAGCACACCCTTATTTCCTGCGGCTTTTCCAGGATGTTCTCGACGCCGCGAAGATCGGTGTGCAGATCCGCACCCCTTACGCCATCAAGACGAAGGGAGAGATGCTCAAGGAGTGCGCCGATCAGAAGCTGCTGACTGAGCTGGCTGCGACCTCGACAAGTTGCGGACGCTTTCAACGGTTCAACTATCGCCATTGCGGACGCTGCGTGCCCTGCCAAGTCAGAAGGGCGGCCTTCCTCGCGTGGGGAAAAGGCGATCCGACCGAGTATGTCTTCGAACCCCTCGGACGCGACGATCATGATCATGCCGGCTTCGACGACGTGCGTTCGGTCGGCATGGCTTTGGCGGCAGTGAAGGGGGGAAGTTTCGATGAATGGCTCGGGAGCGCCTTGTCCTGGCCGCGGCTCGACCAACGTGACGAGTTGAAAGATATGCTGCGCCGAGGGTTAGCCGAGCTCGGCGCGCTGCACGTCAAACACGGTGTCAAGTGATCGATCTCCACGCCCATCTCGATTTGTATCCGGACCCAATCGCTACGACGAAGGAATGCGTTGAGCGCAACCTATTCGTCCTGTCTGTAACGACAACGCCTTCAGCCTGGTCGGGTACAGCCGCTCTCGCGAAGGACGCCCCCCGCATCCGGACAGCCATCGGTCTGCATCCGCAAATCGCGCAGGAACGCCACGGAGAACTCGCGCTCTTTGATGAGCTACTTCCGCAGTCGCGGTACGTTGGAGAGATCGGTCTCGACGGCGGTTCCGAGCTCAAGAATACATGGGAAGTTCAGCGAAGGGTGTTCGACGAGATCCTGAGAATGTGCGGCGCCGCCGGCGGTCGCATTCTGACGATCCACAGTCGACGCGCCGCCACACCGGTACTCGAATGTCTCGCCTCCAGGGAGGACGCCGGCGTGGCCGTTCTCCACTGGTTCTCGGGATCGCAACGCGAACTTCAACGCGCGATCGATCAGGGCTGCTGGTTCAGCGTGGGACCGGCGATGCTCGCCAGCGAGAAAGGCCGCGCGATGGCAGCGGCGATGCCGCCCGACCGGATCCTTACGGAGTCGGACGGACCGTTTGCCCAGGTCGACGGCCGTTCTCTTGTTCCATGGGATACCGCGATCGCCGAAAGAGCGCTCGCGGAGATTTGGGGTGTTACTGCGGCGGAAGCGCAGCAGCGGCTGCTAGGGAATCTCAGACGATTGGTGAGCCTTGCCGCTCCAAGTCCGCGGTCCTCAAACGATCTGTGACGCTGAAGCGGCAATAACCGATCGGCATCCGCTTAACTCACGCCGAGAGCCTTAAATACTGCATCCCCAGCGTCCGCATAGAATCCGGTCTGGAATTTCGCAAACAGCTCTCCTGGGATCGTCGGAATGTCCTTCACGCTGGCCATGGGCAGCAGGATGCGCTTGGCACCGGCGTCGAACGCCACTTGCAGAGATTCAGCCAAGTTCTCTACGGGAACGATGTTCCCACCCAGGCTCATGTTACCAAGGATGACCATCTGTTGCTGGATCGGCTTGGCCAGCGCTCCAGAACAGAGGGCGACAAATGTCGCCAGCGTCATCGCCGTGGTCGCCCCAGTATTGTGGAGTTCGACGACATGGAGGTGATAGTCGTGATCACCGGCCTTAATCGACGCACTCACGCGGTGGACGTTCGCCTTGAAGTAATCAAAGCCGACCTTGATCGCTTCTCGGGCACCTGAGTTGGATCCAAGCCCTGAGGTCTTCAAGGCGCCGTTTCCAGCCGTAACTTGCGTTTCCAGACGGTAGAGACCGAGGTGGCCGCCGGATCCCGTCGCGACGGTGTGCATGACGCCAGGATTCAACGGACCGTCCGGAATGAGCGAGCCGCCGCCCTGCTCCGGTACGCTGATGAATTTCTCTTCCAGAGTCTCGACGTCGATGTAGGAGAAGTGGACGTCGAAAAACTCCATGCCGCCGATCTTTTTCAATTGCTCCTTCACGCGCCGGCGGCACTCAAGTGCATACTCCAGGCACCGCCTGACGGCCTCCTTGTCATACTGCTCATTCGGATAGAGCAGCTTCAGGAGGCCGGAGACGGTGTGCTTCACCGCGATCGTATCGCGCTGGTTCAGGTCCCGGCCCAGCTTGAAATACTTATTGATCGCATCGCCGAAGTTTCGCTTCCGCATCTCCCGGAGCCATTCGGCCAAATAGTCAACAATTAGGCCGTACTGATTGGTGAAGAACTCCGGCCGCATCTTCGGGATTTCCCAGCCTGGAACGTAGGCATGAAACCGGTCGAAGAACGCCGAGTCGATCATGACATCCGGAAACGGAGCAAACAGGTGGCTCGTCTTGACCAGAGTGTCGACCGACTGGTTGATGTTACCGACGAAGACCATTGAGGCATACGCGTTGACCGAATCACGGCCGCGGGCGAACGACCCCGACGCCATGTAGTCCTTCATGATCTGCACGCCGTCCTTGTCTTTGAACGAGATGCCGGCAACTTCGTCGAACGCAACTACGTCCCACAACCCGACAAGGCCGACCTGGTGCCTGGCCATGTTGTAGAAAAGGTTGGCGACAGTGGTCTGGCCACCCGAGATAAGAATGCTGTTCGGACTGATTTCCTTGTAGATGTGGCTCTTACCCGTACCGCGTGGGCCAAGCTCCGCGAGGTTGTAGTTGTTTTCGACCAGCGGGATCATGCGGGCCAGGAGGTGCCATTTCACACGCTCCTTAAAATTGGTCGGCTCCATACCGGTGGACCGCAGCAGGACGTCGATCCATTGCCCCTCGTTAAATTCACCCCGGGCATGGAAGAGCTCGTCCATATCCATGTTCGGCATCTGGATCGGCTTCAGGTCCCCAAGTAGAAACGGAGTTCCTTTTTGGTCTTCCTCGAAGAAGTATTCCAGCGTGACGATGCACCAGATGCCGCCGACCAGAAGCTTCTCGAACTTCTTCACGATCGAACTTGGGACGACGATCTTGCTGACCCCGAGGTTACCCAGGACCGCTTCGTAGACATCGCGCTTTTCGTTAAGCGTGACCGTGACTTTGTCGATCACCTTGAGGCTGCCGCGCTCACGGATCGTCGACTTCACCTTTTCGGCTTCGTCCGGCCTCACATAGTTTTCGGTGAGGATCTTTTTGACCGTCCGGAGACCCTCGGCGATCACGACTTCGTCGTTCGACGCGCAATAGCTGCCGAGGAGATATTCCAGCACGTAAACCGGGACGTTGGCGCCTTCCTTGACCAGCTTGGTCAAGTCCTTGCGAACGACCTTGCCGGGAAAATGCCGGTTCAGCAGGTCATCCAATCCGCTGTCGAGTACCTGGCTTTCAGAAGTCATCGGTGAACGCCCTGTCAATTAGAACTTCAACACTCTGCTGCTCGATGCCCGTTTCCGCGTCCGTCAGGGCCAAGCGGTACGGTGTCTTCTTGTTGTAGTCCCGGTCCTTCAGAACCAGGTTGACCCACTTCTTTCGTTCGTCGAAGTTTCCCGACGCGCTGTCGAACTTGATTGTCTGGACGTCGGTTACAGGCTCCTGGCCCTCATAAACGGCGACTCGCAACGTTATCGGCTTCAGCCTTTCGCTGACGGATTCCATTTGGATCAATTGGAACCGGCAATAGGCGCTGGTGATGCGGTGATTGGTCCCGAGCACCTGAACCGTGACCGGTTTGGTCTTGGTTTCCTGAGCCGACTTTCCGCGGACATGTTTGACGGTGACCACCGGGACGACGATCTCCTGCGGCATGGCTCCACCGTGCACGAATCGGGCGCCGCCCACGAAGTGGAACAGGTTGGTTCCCTTCGGAATCCAGAAATCCATGTCGCCGTCGGCTTTGGCGGTAACGCTGGTCTTGCCATGCCAGGCGGCGTCGTGGTCCGGAAGATGCGGGGCGAGGAGGTAGCGCTTCTTGGCTATGACCGCGTTGTCCGGCTTGTCGCTTAGCTTGCTCTTGTCCGTCTCGACAGGCCCGGTTTCCGTGAAGAGAAAGCCGTGGTCGGCCGTAACGAGGATGTGGTGGCCATTGAGGCTGTTGACTATGTAGCCGACCAAGGCCGTCAATTCGTTGATCGCCTTCCTTACCGCCTCGAAGGTATGGCCCTCGGTCTTGCTGTCGTCCCCGATCGCATCGACAGCGTCGTGATAGATGTAGACCACCCGCTTGTCCTTGACGAATTCACGCCCTTCTTCCTTCTTTTTCGACATCAACTCGTCGTACTTGCAAGCCATCCCGCCTACGGCCTTTAGGATCCCGTCCCTGTCGCCAGCGGCGCTAGCATGCCCATCCACGAGCACGTCAGCCCCCTTGTACGCGAGCGACTTGTGCGGAAGCAGACTGGCCATTCCCAGCGCCGTGTAAGAAGGCAACACGCCAAGCTGAGACGACAGGACCGCGCCGAACCGGTATTTCCCGTTCAGCTCAGCGGTGAGCTCGTGAGCCGCTTCGTATCGGAAGGCATCACTGATTATGACGAATGCCCGCCGACTATCAGCTTCCTCCACCCAGGGCCGCACGTGGCGCTCGTAGAACCGGTACTGGTTCGGGACGTCGTTGATCTGCCACTTTGCCAGCAAGCCATCCTTCGGCTCCAGGAACTTGCCCCAAGCCAACGAAAGCGACGTCAGATACCAGTTGCCGTAGTGAGCCTCGATCTCCGCCCGCAGCGGCTTGACGATATTCCAGCCACGCACTTCGGCGCTGTCGGCGGCTTCGCAAAAGCGCCTGTAAAGCTGATCAAATTGATAAAGCTCGGCCTCGTACGCACGGTACATCGCCGTCGCGTCTGGATAATCGAAGCCGGTTTTGTGGATGTTCCGCAGCGCATAAAACTCAGATGCCGCTACCAAGGCGTCATACACGTCATGGAGGGCCTTTCTGGGAGCGTCTGGAGACTCGGCCCCCTCAAGGGATGCCCAGTGCCCAACTTGGCGGCGCGCGGCGATGGCGCGAATGTCGTCGGCGTTAATCGTCTCGGCCGTCGTCTGCACACGCTCCCGCAAACTGCTGGCAATGCGCTTCTCAACGGCCAAGAACGTCATCACGCTGGCTAGTTGATCGATCTCAAGGTCGGCTAGATGATCCTCAATCTTGAGGATGGCAGCAGCCAGACCGGAGAGCTTGTCGTAGCTTCCACCCTTGCTGCTGCTGTCACGCCATTGCGCGAGACAAACGACCACATTGGACGCTCCGGCTCGCGGTAGCACGAAGCCGCGAACAGCCTGGGGAATATCGCCGTTCAATTGATGGGCGTAGTCAGTCACCAACAGCGCAAAAAGCAGCTTCTTCAGCGACGGATGTTCATCGGCGTACCCGAACGCCGTCCTCACCATTTGCCAAAATGGACCGTCCAGATCGAATTTCTCGACATTCGCCCAGGCGACCGGAGGATCGTCGACGTCAACATCAACGCCGGCCTCGACCCATGCATGGAAGATCGTCCGGAGAATGTTAAACAGTTCCGGCTGCTCCGCCTTGGTGACGACCGCGATCATCTTGCGATCGATGTCAGCCGCGGTATCGTCCGGCGCAACCAACCCCTTGATTTTCTGAAACCGGTCCTTGGCATCGAAAAACTTACGTCGATCCGCGATATGGCTTCGCAGGTGCTGGTTGGTCAGACCCAAGTCCTGCAACAGGATGCTGGCGCGATCAGCACGAAAGCTGCGGCTGTAGAGTCTGATATCGAGCAGCCAATCGTCCTCGTAGTCCGGCTCCTCCGCAGGAGAGTACAGCAAGAATTTCGTCGTGGGCTCGTCGCGCTCTACGCGGATCTTTACCTCCAGCGCGCCAACTTGGTCCAACCGCACCGGCGTAACCCCGTCTACGACAATCGTCGGAAGCGCATCCAAGAATTCGCGATCCGGATCGTTCCAGAAGACGATGCGCTGGTCCTCCTCGTGGAAGACACGATAGAGCGCGGCGTGGATTTGCTTGAAATCGCTCACTCGTCGTCTTTCCCGCCAGTGACCGCTTTCACTTCGGCCAGAAGGTCCCCGAATTTGCTGTAATTGACCTTCACACCGTCACCGAGATTCAAGCTGATCTTCTGATCCGAAAAATGCTTCAGCTTCTCATCGAAGATGAGTAATTCGGTCTGCTTCTTTTTAAGATCGTCTTGCTCTTTCTGCAATTTCTTGCGCTGGCTAGTGCTGGACGCTTTTCCTTTGTCGGCTTCGATCTGTTCGATCCTGCTGCCGACCTGGCCTTGTAGTGGAATCACATACTCTGTCCGCATGCGCGCCAGGGTACCTTCGTTGTAGCGATGAAGGTATACAAGGCACTGAAAAGCCCGCTGTTTGCCGCTGCAAAAAAGCCAATAAATAGGACGTTTCTTATATGCAGCGAGGTGATGTTTGTAGAAGCCACCAGCGAGATATTTGCGTATCGCGGCGATCGGTGACTCGCCATTATTGGTTCCAAGTCCGTCGGCAATAAACTTCACGTTCTCCTGCAAAGACTCTGGAGAGAACGTGCAATTGATGAAATCGGCCAAACGATCCGTTGCGTCGTCAATCATTCCCCAATCGGTATCCAGCAATGGAACGATGCCATCGCTATCGGCTTCAAACTTTGTGTAGGCAGCGCTGTCGAACCCGTCGTTTCCATTAGAAGCGTAAACTAGGCCGGGCCTGTCCAGACTGAAGCGCCCCATTACACATCCCATGAAATAGGACATGAATTCGCGCACCGTGTCGCTTCGCATGCGATCTTCCCGATCAACCTCAGAAAGATCGTCGTCGTATCGGTAAAACGGATTGTTATTTATCGTTATCTGGTTGAGGGGGACGTCCGGCAGCAAATCATTGGCTAGGCCGTAAATATCGATAAACAACCGGTTATTAGACTCCTCTAATTTTTGCATCTCCACGGTACGAGCACGCCACTCGGCGCGCATACAATTATAGGCATCGACAATAGACCTGGCCCCATTGACCAGCGGTGAAGATGCAAATCCCCAGGAAGTTTCGAACAAATCCCAATCTGCAGAAGATATCTCTAGTAGATCTTTCGCGTTCGTGATCGCGGTCTGGTTCTTGAAATTTGGTGACAGAGGTAGCTTCTTGAACTCGCCAATCCCATAGTGCATTGATGGACTTAACAAGGACAAAAAATACGTTCCGACCGTTGAATTAGCGAAAGCCAGCAACGACATCGGATCTTCGTTATCATTAAAGGCAGCCATCGTTATGCTCGTGAACGCAAACCCTTCGGAATGCAGTCGAGCGGAAAACGAAGACGTAGAAATGTCTGACCAATTTATTCCTGGCTTAAAGAACAGGTCGGTGCTGATGATATATCGTGACCAGTGATCACCGGTTCGTTCGGTAATGGCGGACTTAGGTGCGTCGCCATTATCTTTCCAATTTACGACAGCCTCTTTGTTGCTTGACCACTTTCGATATGGGCCGCCGTTAAGACAAGGATACCAAGTCTTATCGGATGTATCTGAGGGACCTTTTGCGGAGAACTCAATATCGTCTGCCGGAACTTCAAACCATTGACGAAGGAATTTCGCGTTATCGCCAATCGCCATTCCCTTTTTTACAACATATGTTTCAGCGACGCCGTCATACTCAAACGCTTTCAGCGCCTCGGGGATGGCCCAATAAACGATTGGACTCCCGCCAATTCCTTTGAACGTCTCCTCAGAGGCATAGAAACGAAGGCGGCAATCCAACTGAGCAATCGCCTGACGGAAAGACTCCTTTTTTTGAGCCTCTGAAATTCCATCTATAAGCCGCAGGTAGTTGCCGTTGAAATTTGGAATGCGACACTTTTTCAAAACAAAAGCTGTCGTTGAAACGACTTCACCACTGATGCTGTCGAATGCGCGCGAGCCCAGATGGGCCATGCTAGAAATTGTGTTGTTCTTCAGCAATTTTGCGCGCAATCCCTCATAGGATGAAATGAACATCCAGCTTTGCATCGTGATCATCGCTACGGTCCCGTGGTCCGCTGCGAAAGCGAGATTCCGCTCGATGAACATCGCAAAGAGATCGGCCTTACTATCTGGATACTCCCTGCTTGCGTATGACTTAAGGCTGGCGTTCATGCCTTTCGCGCCCATGTACGGCGGGTTCGCAACAACACAGTCGTACTTGCCGCTCAGTATTCGAGCTTGGCGCACCAACCGTTCAAGTTGGTCCCGAGCTTCTATTTGAAGATTGCGTCGTAGCAGGTCTCTGCTGATTGGTTTAGCGATTGCCGTGTCGAGCAACGGCAAGATACTTAAGATGCTTGCGGGTACGTTGATCAGAGATCCGATCGTTCCCGCGTCAACGAACAAATTAACGATCGCAGAAATCGCCTTCCGAACCGGCCCCCCATAATCATGGCTACTTAGAGTGGGCTCAGGAATGGTTTCTGGGATCAAATCGTCGCTTGGAACAAGATCATAGCGCCCTTCCTCGAACAGCAGCGCGTCCGCCAACTTAGCGGAATCCAGGGAGGAACTGTCATCGAAACAAAGGACATTGAGTAACGGCGGATCTGCCAAAATTGTTCGATCGTCAGCGCGAGCCTTCATCAATAATGAGAAGCCAGACAATTGCGCAGCTCGATTATCAATATCGAGTCCAAAAAGATTTTTCGTGAGAATGCTTCGTACAGCCTCCTTTTTCGTGTACCCGCACTCCAAATACATTGCGAGGAAAAGGTCATACGCCTCTGCAACGATGTGACCAGAACCCACAGCCGGGTCTAAGAAAGTTATGGTATCCGGCTTGAGATCTGTTGGTCTCGCCTCCATCAGGGCCAGAACATCTCCCGTTTGAACCGCAGGCGGCAAATAGTAGTCCATGAGGCTGCGGAGCGAACTGGTTGGGCGGCTCGCGAGCCATTGTGCTCCAACGCTGTTTTGAACTAAATATTTAACGATCCAGTTTGGCGTAAAAAGCTGAGTGGCTGCGGGAATGTCGGCGCTGGCAACGACCTTGCCGATGACCTCGTCCTTCTTCTCCGAGATGTAGAACTGGTACAGCCAGCCGATAACCTCGACCTCTCTCCAGTCGTCTTCGTCGATTCCGTCGATTAGCTTTCGGATGAGGGAGTCTGAGTGAAGCAGGTTGTCCGGGAGCAGCAGTTCAGTTTCGTCGTCGATGCGCTCGAACAGGAACGGCATCGCCTTGTGCAGCGCATTGCATTGGGCGGTGAGCAGAAGGCGATAAAGCTCGCTTTCCCTGTTTCCTTCCAGCTTCAGGTCGATCGCCATGTCCTTCTTTAGGCCAGGCAAGTCGACGTGTTCGGCATGCTCAAGGATTTCCGGGGTCTGCTTGCCCTCTGGATGGCTCAAAACCCGGTAGCCGTGGTCCAAGTATTCGTGGAGCTCCATAAAGCGGATCGCAACCAAGCGGTTGAACCATGTGTAGGCCAGCGCCTCCATGGTCTTTTCGAACCCATCCCTTTCGACGCGCGCCTCAAGCTTTTTACGTTTGTCGGCAACCGCGCGAGGATGATCACGCCCCGCGATTACGGCTACATCCCCACGGACAACTGCCGGTTCGATTTTCGAAGCAGTCAGTCCGTAAAATGCGGCGCGGTCCGTCATCGCCTGGATGAAATCGCGGCGAGCCTCCGGAGCGTAAGTCTTGAGCTTATTGCGGTTCATGCTGGCCACTACCGAATCTGAATGCGTTCGTTCTTGGCCAAAGCGTCTTCGAGTTCATCCCGAAGAGCGCCGAGAAACCGGTTCACGTCGTCTTTCGTCTCCAGGTATGTGACCTCGACCAGATCAGCTGGTTTGACGATCCTCTGTTTTTTCACCTTGGGAGGCGCTACAGGCGGGCCGCCCGGCCCCCCCGGCGGAACCACTGCGGGAGCCTTGCGGAGGAACTCCTCAATCCGCCCCTGGGCAAGGTCGAACTCCTTGACGGCCTCGCCTTCGGCCTGGGTGATGTGAGCCAGGCTTTCCTGCTTCTCAACTTGAGACCCGAGCAACTCAAGCGGCTTCAGGCACGTGGCTCGGAGAACCACATCGGCATTGGCTGTGGCGAGATCGGTATTGAGCGTTTTGACGTAGCCGTCGATCTTGACGATTGCCTGGGCGCGTCGTTCGGCCAGCAATGACGAATTGACCGCATCGACAACGCCGATCAGGGCATCGACCTCCTTGATAAGCTTGTACGGGCTCTTTGCCTCCAAAATTTCCCGCATCCGGATCAATGCGGGGCCGGCCTTTTCGTCCTTCCCCAGTTCCAGTCGGTTTAACTGGAACGCTGCATGCGACTTCCGTAGTCGTTCCCAGGCCGGCTTCTGATGATTGTAAAAGTGGTCGAGTTCGTGAAACTGCTCGCCGACTTCCAGGAGATCCGACTTCAGTCCGTTGAATCGTTCGACGAATTTTCGGCTGTCGGTATCGGCAAGCAATGGGCCTATCAGCGCCAGCGCATCACCAATCTCGCTGCCGCCGGGATAGTTTCCCGTATCGGCGAGCTGTCGGTAGCCACCGAGCGCCACCTGCCATTCCCTGATCTTCGCCTGCAGGTAGATGAACAAAGCGTCTTCGCCGTCCGGGCCCATTTCTGCGAACAGTTCTTTTCCAAGGCTGCGGGCGTCCTGGATGGACTTGGGATCAGCCGTCTCGCGCTTACGCACGACGATCTTGCGGCGCTTCGCCGGCGTCGTGATGGCGTCGTAGACCTTGTCAATCGGCAGCAACGAAGCGTCCATCATCAGGTTGACCTCGCCCAACACAATGAGGCGGGCCAACAGCAGCAAAACCTCGTCCTCGGGCCAGCCGTACGGCCGAATCGAGTACCGCTTCTCCAGCATGTCGTGCAGCACGACCTGCTGGCTCTTCATCGAGCTGAGATGCAGGTAGGTACGAAGATCCTCGATCGCCTCGGGATTGTTCTCGCCGGCCTGGAGGTGAGCTGTTTCCTTTGCGGTGTCGTTGCTACGCAGGATGGCCTGGAGCTCTTTCAGCGGCTCCGCCGAGAGGTTCTTCAGGTAGCTCATCTTGTTGAAGGTGTTTTGGACGAGGTACTCCAAGACTTCGCTCAAGGCTGCCGATGGCGTCGATGCCTTGATCTTCAACGGCTGACCAGCCACGAAATATTCGCCTGAGGCCAGCATCTCGCCGAGCAGAACGGTTAGCCGGTCCCGCCGGGCATTATTCTCCTCCGAGCAATCACGAAGGATTCGCTTGGTGGACTCGGACAGAGTGCCGTCGTTTTTCTTGAGGAGATATTTCTTGGTTTGCTGGTAGGTTTGAAGCTCTCTGCCCAGCCCCTCGTCGTTGCCAAGCCGGATAATGACGCAACCATCTTCCGCGGTGCTGTCGAGCAGTGCTTTCACCTTGTCGTAGAGATCATAGCCGTCCGCCATCGGCGTGATTACAGACACCGAAAGCGCCGAGTCCCTCGGATTGCCGACATAGGCGTGGTCGCAGCGGCGATTGAAGTCGAAATCCATCTTATTGGCGGAGAAACGGTGCTTGCGTTGTCCCTTCAAGACGTCTTCGAAAATGATCTCACCGAGCAGCTTCGCCTGCTCACCGCTCGACAGGTCGACGTTCTTAATTTCCTTGTTGATGTCGCGCTCTTCGTTGGTCAGGAAGGTGTAGACGTCCCCGTTCCTGCTGATGAGCGTTTGCTTCTCCAGGCGCCCTAGGCTCTCCTCGATGTGCCGCCGCAGCGCGATGCGGTCGCCGTCCATTTGGTCGAGGCAGAGCGTGACCAGATTGTCGACGTTGCCCTTCATTTCCTCCACATAACGGATGAGGAACAGAACCTGGAGCAACTTGATGTCGGTCGGCTGAAGGCTCGGATTGGAGCCGGCCTGGTCGATCGTCTTCTTCACAACGGTGTCGAGGAAGCTCTCGATAGACGGGTAGAAATCGTAGAGCGGCACCAGGATGCCGACTTCCTTCTGTGAGGCTGTCTTTGCTGCGGACTGGAAGGCGTCCAGCATCGAACGCTCGCCTCGCGCCAGGTGTAAGCCAGTGGCGCCGGCCTTCCGGATGGATTCAAAGATCTTCTGGATCAACTGGAACTGGTACGGAGCAAACGGGTAGTTCTTGACGAAGTCGACGCTGTCCCTGAAGGGACGGAACGTCATCCCGCAATCCTTGAAGGTAAGCTGGTTCTTGAGGATGTCGCCCTTGGCGATAAATTCGCCTTCGAGACCGGCCTTCACTTCCGGAAGCTTTGCCAACAGCCTGGACTGAATGACCTCGTCGACGTTAGCGCTGGAAAGCGACAGCGGCGGGAAAAACCGGCCCTGGATCTTCGAAAAATCTTGCTTCTTGGCCCGGCTCATGTCGCCGAGTACGGCGTCCATGTCTTCCTGCGACGTCACGACCACCCAAGCCCGGCGCCGGCAAACCGTGCCCAACTCCTCCGTGATGGTCTGGAGGTTGAGCATCAGATGGGAGTCGGTGCCGATGAACTGGCCAACCTCGTCCACCAGGAAGACGATACGCTGAAGCGGGCCCTTCGAATCCAGGTACTCCTTGACCCACTTGCAGAAGTTTTCGACCGAGATCGAGAAGTTGTTCTCCGCGCCTTCGATCCAGCGGACACTGGTCGCCTCACTCTGTCCCAGCGTTTCGCAGAGCGCCTTGACGACCTCGTCCTGGTTGAATTCGTAGGCGTCTCGTTCGGCGAGCCAGTCGTTGCCGGTATGCTTCTTGTAGGCATCCTGGAAGGCCGCAAATTTTCCCTTCCCGTCGAGATACCGCTCCATGTGGGCAATGTGCGGGTGATCGCCGCTGTACCCCTGGAGTTCGTTGAGAACCTTGAGAAAGACCCGCAGGATCAGGTCGCGGCCGGTCTCGTTGCCGTGGGCCGCCTTGCTGTCGATGTTGAAGAGAATGACGTCGGTGTTTCCGGTGACCACCGCCCGCTTGATGTCGGCATAGAGAACCGCATCCTTGACCTTGCTGGAGAAGAAATCGACCGCCTGCTTGCTCTCACCGTTGTGCGTGTGAACCCGGTTCCGGAGCAGATAGGACAGCACCTTCAGGAAGTGGGATTTGCCGGAGCCGAAGAACCCGGAAATCCACACGCCCATCTTGCCGCCAGGATCGGACGCTTTGCCCTGATCGACGGACTCAAGATACCAGGAGATGAACTTGCTGAAATGCAGGTCCAATTCCTGAGTGATGACGAATTCGTCGAGCTCCTGCCATACGGACGAGTCGTCAAGCTGGTCCGCTTTCACGACACCGTTGATTGGCCGGAAGATATCTCGTTCAAAGAGGTTCTTGATAAGCATGACAGCCTCGACCTACGGGACCAGCTTGAACGCGCGGTAATAGTTGTTGCTCTTCAGTTTGCCGAACAGACGCAAGGACTGCCCGTCGTAGCGTCCCGGGTAAAATAGGAGCAGCGGCGTATTGCCCATGATGGGCTGCAGATTGTTCAGCAACGAATGGGTGCGAAGCAGCGGCCAGACCAGGCCGGCTCCAGACGCGATGATCAGATCGTGTTCTGCCGGCTGGGCGGCTTCCGCGAACGGCATGCTCAACTTCGATTCGTGCAGCGGTCCGGACAGGGCCTTCTTCAGCGCCTGGTCCCCCTTCGCCCGCTGAAGTTCGATGGCCTTATCGAGCAGGTTCCGGCCGCGAAGGTGATCCAGCATGAAATCGAACAGATCGATGTGCTTCGCGCGCATTCCGTGACGCTGCGTCGGGATGTGGAGGAGCAGCGTCCGGAGGAAGTCGCGGACGCGGAGCTCATCTTCCGGGGGATAGTCGAAGATGTAGAAGGCGATCTCGTTGCCGATGCCCGAGCCACTGAGGAATTCGTCCGAGACGATCCTTGGCATGATCTTGTTCAATCGTTCGCTGAGAGGCCCACTCATGGCGCGACCTGCAAGCAGCGGAGAACGTAATCCTCGCGATTGGCCTTGAGGCATTGAACGACCTGGTCCGCGATATGGACGGTCTGAAGTTTGAGACTGCGGGTGTTTTCAATGTATCCGGCTTGCGCCAACATCTGGAAAACCGAGGATCGTATCCTTAGACGGGTTTCTTCTGTCCACGCCGGCATCAGCGGATCGCGTTCGCGGCAGCCATCCAGGTAGTCGGAGAACATATTGTTCGAAATCGTCTTGCCAAACCGCCGGTACTGATCAGCGACGACCATGCCCAAAAAGTCGCCGAGTAAAGGACTTTGCTTGACGGCCGCCGCAAAGATCGCGTGCGTTGCCACCGAACCTTTTCCGTCGCGGACCAACTTCCACATATCCGGGCCCATCGTCTCAAGGCGAGATCTGATGAGCTTTGCGAGCCGCTGCGCGGTCGCCGGATTTCGCGTTTGAAGGATGTTGCGCTCTACGATCGCTTTGACCCAGCCTTCGGCATCAATCTTGTGAAGCAACAGGTCGGCGATGCGGCGGCTCTCGGTCACCTTCAAAGAGCCTGCTGTTATGTCGGCGCGATACCTAGGACCGACTTTCTGATTTGGCATTTCATCCTCTGCCGCAGCGGCCCCAGTACCGAGCGTATAGCTAGGCGTTTCTTCGTCGATCAAACCCGATTGATCGGAAAGCGTCAGAGTCGCCGACAGGGCCGGGAATAGCCGTTCGTCGACGTTGTCGTAGATAGTCGGCATCTGCGGCTTCGGCTCCCCTACCGAGATTCAAGTTATTTGGTCCGTTTCGTCTTCCGCCTCTTGAGCCATTCGGCGACTGCCACCTCGACGCATTCGTAGGCTTTCTTGTCCTCGGCGAGCGCTGCCATCTTCAGCTCCTTCAGGATCGTCGGATCCATGAAGGTGGTGAGTTGGCGCCGGCCGTCGTCGCGAGGTGGGGTCTTCTTTTCAGCCTTGGACATGGCTTCTCCAATATTTCTGACGGCTAACACTCTGCACCACAAATGGATTTTGCAAAGGCACCCCGGCTACCATCCACATTATTTTAGTCCTAAAAACATTCTAGAATATTTTTGTTGACTCGTTTAAGCGATAAGGACAGAGAAGAACAGAACAAGAACGTAGCTGTGAGTGATCTGCGTCATGAACACCCCCGATCACGTTTGGCGAATGCGCCTGATAGGCCGATATCCCGGGCTTTTCCGCGGTCATTCCGGCTACCCCACGTGCGGTGATGGCTGGAGCGACATCCTGATCCGGATGTGCGTCCGGATCGCTGCGGCGACGAATGGCTGCCGTCCGGACGCGCTCCGGATCGTCGAGATCAAGCAGAAAATGGGCGGCTTGCGGGTCCAGTGCGAGGCCAACGGCGTTCCGGACGACGCGATGGACAGGGTCGGCGATGCCGTGGAGCTCGCCGAGGCGCGGGCCTCCTCGACCTGCGAGAAGTGCGGGGCCGAGGGGCGTCTTCACGACGACCGCGGCTTCCTTCAGACGCTGTGCGGCGACCATGCCGCAGGCGATCTCATCGAAGAGCGCCCTCACCATCGCGGCTTACACATCCGTTGGCGGTCCATCGACGGCAAGGTGCACGTAGTCAACTGCCGGCGCTACGACCGCCACAGCGACACGTTCATCGCCGTGCCGGTGCCCGATGACGTCACCTGGTAGAGCGCCACGAAACCGAAATCAGATCAGAAGACAGGAAAACCGAACTTCAGGAGATAAGCCGCCTAGCTAGACCACTCCACCAACGTCCAATCCAAAGAGTCAAAGTCATGTTGCATCCCCGGCGTAAACCGGACGGGAAATCGCGCCCTTTTTCCGCGACCAAAGTCCACGGCATCATCCCAGTGCGGTCGGCCAGCATGTACGCTTTGCTGGTACAGAACGTGCTCGATCCTGCAGTCAACTCGATCCGTCACCTTCCGTCGGCGCAATTCCAGGGCGCGGCCATCGCCGTGGATGCCGTGGTCGTCGAACGGGATGGGAAGCGCATCGCGCTGGACGTTCCGGAGGCCCGGCAGCCCCGGAACATGGACGACGACGCGCTCGTCCTGCTCGCCTTGGCCGGGCTCGACATCGAAGTCGCGCAGGTCTCTCTGGACGAGATCAGGCGGGAGCCGATGCATACGAACTGCGGGATCGTATGGGCGTATCGCATGCGCGCTGTTCCCTTCGCGCTCCGGATCCAGATCCTTCACATGCTGGCCGAAGATGGACCGCTCCGGCTTTTTGATCTGCTGAGAAGCATCCGGTCGCAGCATGACGTCAGCGGCGCGGTGCTCTCCTTGGCGTGCGCGGACGCGATCGAGCTCGAACTCGCGGCAGGCCACCTCGGGCCGGACACCAAAGTAAGCATCAGGAGATCGTAAATGGACGATGATGCCAAGATCGTTCCGCTGAAGCCGGATTCCAAGGAGCCGACGGAGCGCAGCTTCAAAGCGATGAACGAGTGGGCGAGGAATGCCGTGTTGCAAGACGTCACGCTGGTGGATGACCCATCAGATGCGGAAAAGCCGGCGGCGTCCGGACGAGTCCTCGTCGATGCGGCCCCTGCTTTGGCGCGTGCTGCCTTCGAGGCATCTATACCGCCCTCGGTGCGCCGGCGCATGCTTCAGAGCGACGGCATTGCCATCGTCGTTACGGTGCCCAGCGCAGCCTGGGTCAGACCCCTCGCCAAATATCTCGAAGAAATTACGATAGCGTCCCGCTATGCCAGGAACGGCAGCGAAAAGCGCGATCATCCGGCGGAAGGCAACGAGGCTGTGGCCAATTCGCTCGCCGACGGCGAGATCGTACTGGGCATCTCCCAGGATCCATCCCGTTTTTTGCCGTCGCTCCTGCTGGCCAGCGCGGATCTGAACGTCACTGTGAAGCGCCCCGACACCGCGGTGATCGCGCGCGCCATGCGGCTGTGCCTGCGCGGGCGTGTGCCGCCGGACCTGCCGGCAGATCTGGGCGCGGGAATGGATTTCCCCGAGCTCATCGCGGCCTTCCGCAAGAACACAAAGCCGGTCGAGGCAATCCGCAGATTGCAGGCTTTTCAAGCTGCCGCGCACGTCGATGACGACGACGGCGAACCGCTGCCCAAGCTGGCTGATGCCATCTTTTATGGGCCGGCGCGCGACTGGGCGCTCGATCTTGCCGTAGACATCTCGGAAGCCAAGCAAAGCGGCAACTTCGAATCTCTGCCGCGCGGCGCGCTGTTTGCAGGCGGTACGGGTACGGGCAAGTCGGTCCTGGCCAAGGTCATCGCGCGTTCATGTGGGATTCCCTTCGTGAGCGCGTCGCTGGGAGATCTGTTCGCCAATGGCGACGGCTATCTCGGCGGAGTGGTCAAGGCCAGTCGTGCACTGTTCGCCCGCGCCGCCGCACTGCGCCCGTGCGTCTTATTTATTGACGAACTGGACGCGCTGCCGAACCGGGCGACGATGGAGGCGCGGGCTCGCGAATGGTGGACCACCGTGGTCAACGATTTTCTGATCCTCGTCGCGAATGCGCCCAAGGGCGTCATCATTCTGGCCGCGACCAACCACGTCGAACACATCGATGAGGCGCTTCTCCGTCCAGGCCGTCTCGAACGTGTGTTCCAGATCAGGTCGCCGGCTTCGGCGGAGGCGCTGGAGAGCGTGTTCAGATTTCATCTGCAGGGCGCCCTTGCGGGCGACGACTTGCTCCCTTTGGCGCGGATTGTGCTCGGCGCAACGCCCGCCACGGTAATGGACTACATCCGGACTGCCCGCCGGCAGGCGAAGACGGAGGGCCGCGCTATGGTGTTGCAGGATCTCGCGCACGTGGTCTGCCCTCCTGACACTCGCACGCCCGTCGAGCGCCGGCGCACGGCCATCCATGAAGCCGCGCATATCGTAATTGCGCTCGCCGTCGGCATCGCGTCGGTCCGGAGCGTCTCGATTCAACCCAAAGGCAACACTGAAGGGCGTGTCGCAATTGACGGCATAGGTGACCTCGTCCTCGAAGGCCGCGAGCAGATCGAGGCAATCGTCACGGTGCTGCTCGCTGGGCGGGCGGCCGAAATTGTCATCTCCGGAAGTCCCACTGGAGGCGCCGGCGGCGACCCGAACTCCGACTTGGCGCACGCCACGCGGTTCGTCGCCTCGATGTACGCAAGCCTGGGTTTGGCCGGCGGCGGCGCCACATTCCGCGGCACGATGCATGAGATGTCGCAGGTGATGGCATTCGATCCGGAGCTTCGTCACCAGGTCGAATCTCATTTGCGGAGCTTGACCGCGAAGACCGAGTTCTTGGTGCGCCAGCACCAGAGCGACATCATCAGGGTGGCCGATTTGCTCCTGGAGAAGCGCTATCTCTCGACCGACGAGGTGCGCGCCGTCATGGCCGGCACACCGCGGAGCATCGCGAATCCGCAGTAATTTGACGATCGGGACGAAATGACAGCGGACAAACTGAGTTATCCACAAGTAGTTAAAATGGCAAAATCGGCAAAGAAATCAACGGCTTCAAGGATTCGACGACAGCGGCATTTCCGCGCCAGAATCGAAGATCGATCGATGTTCAGCTCCTTTCTGGAATTTTACGTTTTCCGCGTTTGTTTTTCGGCGCGCACGCCGTCGGCGCGCCTATTGCACTCGGCGCCGCTGGCGCGACAAGCCGACCCTAGTAATCGCCTGATTTTTATGGCCCTTTTTCATTGAAAGGGCGCCGCCCCGGAAGAACGAAAGGTGGGAATGACGGAGACTTAACCGCCAAAAAACGAACAGGCGGCCCGCTGAAACGGACCGCCTGCCAGTAATTGCGGTCGCGCCCAAAGGCGAGAGCCAGAACCACCACTAACGCTCTGATTCTTGCCTACTCCCCGGTCTGACGCAAGCGCGCAGGCATCGGTAGTTCCCGGCGCGGTCCCAACGACATCGATGACCTGCCGAACGCCGGCTTCCCGGCGGACGGAACCCCTTTGCCCGGAGCGAGCGATGCTGACCTCCTTGGACGAGTATCTGAAGCCCAACCCGTTTCTACGGCCGCCAAGGCCGACACCCGAGCTATGGACGCCGCCCGAGTCTAGCCGCGGCCTCCGCGCGGTGCCGATGCGTTCGCGCGGTTCGTCCCACGGACACATCGTGCTCGTCGAATGCCTGCTTGATTTCGAGAGCCGGCTGGAGCGCAACGTCGCGCTCGCCGTCCTCGCCCGTCCCGACACGGATTGGGTGGTTGAGCAGTCCCCGCGTGTCGAGTGGGTCGACGACGACGGCGAGGTTCACGAACATACCTTCGACCTGCACGTGATGCGGACCGATGGCACGCGGTCGGCCGTATTCGTGAAGCCTTCGGAGTTATTCAAGCCGTCGATGCGCCGGATGTTGAAGCTGATCGCGACGCAGATGTCGCCGTCGGTCGCGCAACAGGTCGTACCGATCACCGAGAAGAACCTCACGCGCGCCGATCTCCACAACGCCGAGCTCATTCAGGAGGTCCGCCGCGAGCCATATCTTGAGGACGATGCGGTGATCGCCGACCTCGTCGCAGACTTGAACGGCCCGGTCAGGATCGCGGAGCTGGTCGAGAACAGCGGACTGAACGGCTTCGGCTTCCGCGCCGTGGTTCGGGCGATTGCCGACGGCAAGCTGCGCCTCATGAAGCGCGGGATGATCGCGCACTCCGTCCTCGTCGAGCGCCGGCAGGGCTGATCCATGCCGCGTCTCCGCGATGTCCCAGCCGCACCACCAGTCCCGCCGGGGCCGGTGGTGCGACTGCATTTCGGGCCGCGCGACCGCATCGTGATCGAAGGTGTCGCCTACCGCTGCGCCCATTCGGACACTCACGGCCACGTCTTCACCGCCGAGCATGACGCCAAGATCACCCGGTCGGAAACCCATGACGACATGGCGGTCATCAAGCGTTCGAGTTCGTTCGGGCACGACCGCGAATGGTACGCAATCGGCGACGCCAAGGCCCGTCTTCATGCCGGGGTCCCCGGCATCTCTCATCTTCCCAAATGGGAGCGGGAGCGCATCCAGTTCAAATACGACTACGTGATGGCGTTCCTGGCCCTCGAAAAAAGCGATCCGACGGTTACGCGCGGGGATCCGTCGATGAAGGCCGTGATCGCGAAGATCGCCGAAGCTCTCAACGCGCAGGCCAAGGTCGCAACCGCCGCCGGTAGGCGCCGTCGGGCCGGCCGCCAGAGTCCCCACAGCGATCCTCCGGGGCCGAAGCGCCTCCGGGAATGGACGAAGATGTTGGTCGAGGACAACTACAACCCTCTCAGTCTGCGTGACGACTACAGCGGTTGCGGCAGGAAGCCCGAGCAGAACGAGGACAAGGACGATCTGCTCGACGAATTCACCGACCGCTGGCTGATCCCGAGCCAGCCGAGCATCTCGGCCGTTCATGACGACATGGAAGCCGAGGTCGACACGCGCAACGCGGAACGCGCCGAGAAGGATCTGCCGCTCCTGAAGGTGCCGACCTACGACGCTCTCTGCGACCGCATCAAAGAAGTCCCTGCATACGAAAAGGTCGCCTCGCGGGAGGGCGCCGAGGCGGCGATGAAACGCTTCCGTCCGGTCGGCGAAGGGTTGCAGGACGTCTACCGGCCGATGCAGCACACGGAGATGGATCACTGGAATATCCAGCTCCATGCGCTCTGCAAGAAGGCCCGCGTTTGGGACGATCTGACGCCCGATGAAAAGGCCGTAGTCGAGAAGAAACGTTACGTGCTGGGCGCCGTGGCGTGCCGGCGCACGCGCTGTTTCTCGGCACTGCGGATGACGGAGACCGCGACGGCGCAAAGCGCCGTCGAACTTCTCGACATGGCGGTGAGCGAGAAGCATGACTACGCCACGTCCGCCGGCGCTCTAACGCCGTGGGACATCTGCGGGACCATGGGGTGGATGATCGCCGACGGCGGCTTCGCCAACCACGCCTTCAAGCAGGCGTTGTCGGGCCTCCGCATCAATTTCGAGATACCGCCTAACGGCCTCGCCCATCTGCGCGGCCTGATCGAACGCAGCTTCCGCAAGATACACGAAGGCGCCGTCGCCCGGTTCGACGGCCGCACCTTCCAGGACATCATGCGCAAGGGCGATTACGACTCGGAGGGACGCGCCGGCAATTGCGTCGACGAGCTGGCGTTTGCGCTCGTTCGCTGGGCCGTGGACGTCCATCACAACACGCCTCATCCCTCGCTGAACTACGAAACCCCGCGCGAGTGCTGGCTCCGGCTCACCAAGGAGTTCGGCGTCGATCCGCCGCCCGACTGGCACAAACGCCGCCACGTGTTCGGTCTGGAGGACACCCGCACGCTCGGACCGGCCGGCATCCGCTTCCTGAACGTGCAGTACCGATCCGAGAAGCTCCACGCCTGGTTCGTGCAGCACGGCGTCGTAGACGTCGAAACCCGCGTCGACGAGCGCAATTTGGGCGCCATCTCCGTCCGCACCGGCAAGCACTGGCTGACGGTGATGGGACCGCCCGATTTCGAAGGCGTGCCGGCATGGCTGTGGATCGAGACGGAAGCCGACCAGCGCCGGCGCGGCCGGCGCACTGCCGACGTCACCGCCCCGGTGCGCCACAAGGCGTTCAGGGACATCCGCGACATCGCGGAGGCCGGCCGAAAACGCATCGGCATCGACGATGCGCGTGCGACCATCCAGCAGCTGCGCGCGGCCGAGCGGAGCATGACGATCGGCGCCGACTTTCCCGAGCAGCGCGACCCGCGTGCCGAAGCCGCGACCAGGGGCCTGTATGACGACGCGCTCGAAGTCGGCAGTCCCGCGCCCGAACCGCCGCCCGCGGACGTTCCCGCAGCAACCATTGACCGGCCAGCCGCAGACCGCGGCAGCAAACGTGTTTGGACCTTTAAGGAATGACTCCCATGACCATCGATCCGACTGCCAAGCTGCGTTCGTTCCTCGCTGAAGAAGACCTCCGCATCGCGCGCCTCATCGAGGTTCTGGGCGCCCGCTATGTCGAGACCGACCGCGACGACGTTGTGTCGCGGGCAATCAAGCGGCTTCATCGCAGCGCCTGCAAGCGCCGCTTTCCGAAGCTGCCGGATGGCCCGGACAACCGCAAGAACGGCGTCGGCGTCGCCGTCATCAGCGAAAGCGGCGCCGGCAAGTCGACGATCATCGAGCGGGTGATCCGGAATTATCCGGCCTTCGCCGGCTTCGACGTCGTCGGCTCCGGCTGCCCAATCATCGTGGTCGAGGCGCCGAGCCCCTGCACGTTGGGCCAGTTGGCACTGTTGATCATGGAGAAGCTGGGCTACGTGCCCGAGCGGGATCTGCGCGAGAACGTCGCCTGGAAACGCGCCCGTACCCTGCTCAAAAATAAGGGCATCTTCTTCATCTGGATCGATGAGGCGGGCAATGTCCTTCACCAGAAAGGCGCCGACGAGATCAGGAAGGTTGCCGACACTTTCCGCGCGCTGATGCTGAGGCGCGATTGGCCGATCCAGCTGATCTTGAGCGGCGTTTCCGAGGTCGAGGATCTTCTGGCCATCGACCGCCAGCTGCGCCGGCGCGTCCAGTGCATCGCGTTCCCCGCGATTGAACTGCCGCGCGACGCTGAACTGGTCGAAGCCGCGATCGCCGACTACGCGAACGCTGCTAACTTGCCCGTCGATCTCGCGTCCGGCGACGCCATCGTCCCGCGGCTATGCCACGCCGCCGTCTACCAGTTCGGCTTGGTGATGGAGATCATCATCGAAGCCATAGAGACTTGCCTGCTTGATGGTCATGACGTTCTGACCATCCGCGATTTCGCCAACGCCTACACCGGGCGGACCATGCAGCCCGTGGACCAGAACCCGTTTCTCGCCGCCGCTTGGCACACGATCGATTGCAGCATGATCCGCAAGAAACTGGTCGAGCAAAGCGCCCCCGGCCAGGGCAAGGGTCGTGGCCGGTGAGCCTCGTCAACTCGGTCCGACTGGGCCTGGACGAGCCGCCCGCGAGCTTCGCCTCGCGGATAGCCGCCGCCTTCGGCATCGCGGGTCGCGAGCTCTGTCTGGACTTCACGGTTGTTTTTCAGGGGGTCGTCGACGGTGAGCGCGAGGCTCTCCTGAAGCTGGCGGGCTTGGGCGACGTATCGGCGGACGCGCTGGCGGCGCACGCTTTCGTCAGGACGCAGGACCGACGGTACGTTCACCGGGATGAGATACTGACGCGCGGCGCGCTGCGGCGGAGCCGCGTTCATGTGTGCCCCGCTTGTATAAAGGCCGACATTGCCGCCGAGCCGCAGCTGCCGCCCGAGGCGGCGGCACGCAATCGGGCGATCTGGGTGATTGAGGCCATCAAGACTTGTGAGGTGCACAGCATGGCCCTTGTTGAGATCGCGGACGACCTCGCGCCGACTGCCCTGCACGACTTCGCCTTCCATGTTCGCTTGGCGTTGCCGCAGCTAGATGTTCTGCTTGCCGACGCCGCCAGGCGTCCGCCCAGTGGTTTCGAGCGGTACGTTCTCGATCGCCTAGCCGGCATGCGGCCGGTCGAATTTTTGGATAGGTTGCCGCTGTATGCCGCAATCCGCATCTGCGAAATCTTCGGCGTGGTCGCGGCCTTCGGGCGCACGCCCAACACCAAGCGGCTGACCGACGACGAATGGTGGCAGGCCGGCGCCGCGGGCTTTGCGGTCGTCTCGCAAGGCCGCCCGGGCATCGAGGCCCTCCTTGCCGACCTGCAGCGCACCTATCCCTACGGGCGCTCCTCGAACGAAGGGCCGCAGGCCTTGTTCGGCCGCGCCTACCAGATGCTCGCCTTCGGCGCCGACGACCCGGTCTACGATGCGGTCCGCGCCATCATTGCCGACTACACGATCGCGCACCTGCCCCTCGGGCCCGGCGACAACGTGTTCGGCAAGCCGGTGAGCGCCCGCACGCTGCATTCCGTCCGGACCCTCTCGACCGAGACCGGCCTGCACATCAAGCGGCTCCGCAAGGTCCTGCGGGCCGCGGGCATCATTGGCGACGCGCAGATGCAGGCGACTTACAACAACGCGGTGTTTCCGGCCCAGGCGGTCGAGGTGGTGGTCGCCGAGGCCGAGGGAGCACTGCCGCTGCAAGAGGCCGGGCGTTACCTCAATGCGCCACGCGTCCACATTGAGCTTCTTGCCCGGGAGGGCTTCATCGTGCCCTACGTGGCGGCGCGGGCCTTCGCTGCCTACGACCGCTACGCCAAAACCGATCTCGACGCCTTCCTCGCCCGTCTGCTGCAGACCGCGGCGGTCATGGACGCGCCGCCGGAAAACCGCATGCCGATCCCGTCGGCGGCGAAGCGGGCCTGCTGCTCCGCCGGCGACATCCTGCGCCTCATCCTCGATCGCAAGCTGAATTGGGTCGGTCGCCTTAGGTCCGGGCGCGGTTATCTGTCCGTCCTCGTCGACGTGGACGAGATCCGCGGCAAAGTGCGTGGTCCGGAGGTTGAGGGGTTGATCTGCCGCCAGGCGGCGCAACGGCTCCGCACTACCGATAAGGTCATCACCGCCCTGATCGACGCCGGCGAGTTAAAGACGTTCGTCGCCCTGAACCCGGTGAACCGCTGCCCGCAGGTGATGATTCCGCTCGCCGAGATCGAGCGCTTCGAGCAATCGTATGTGTCGCTGTTCATGCTGGCGGAGCAGCGCGGGCAGCATTTCAAGCAAGTGTTGAAGAAACTCGAAGCGCAGGGAATCGAGCCCGCGCTTAAGGCGGCGAAGGTGGGGGCTAGATTTTACCTGCGATCCTCGCTTGAGTAAGTAACTGCCAGTGGCCCCCGCACACGAACCTACGGAGTGCCGATCAATGCAGAGCTCGCCTCCCCCTGCGCCACGCTTTACAAAAATAGAACACCACGTAGTCCCGAAAGGATGGCAACGTCGTTTCGCCAATCCAGGCCAGCCTGGCCCTTTTTACAAGAACGTGAAGACGGGCGAGTGTCTGCCTGCACAAGGGCCGGGCGACAAGATGGCTGAGCGCTATGCAAATATTTTGTTCGACGCCTACCACCGCCCAAGCGACCGGATCGAAGATGTTCTCTCCGCGAGAGAGACAATCGCCATGGCGGCTATCGATCGCGTACGTACGACAGCCGTTATCGATCCTCTGGCGCGAGTCGACTTGTCATATTTCCTAGCTTTGCAGGCGTGCCGGTACCCTGAGGAGTTTTCACGCCGGCTCGACCTCGGTCGCTACTTGGCCATTGGCATCAGGGATTGCGCTCAAGCTGGAAACGCGACCGAACTCAATCGGTGCCTTCAAGAAAGTGGGCTGCTTCCGGGAGCGCACTTCACGGAAGCAGAAGCTCAACGCCTAGCGTCCACGCCGGCGGATCAGTTGGAGGGTCAACTGACGGCAGTGCTTGAAGCGCATGGATATGAAGCTTTTTACAACCCTGAGCTCGTCCTAGCAGGAGCGCTTCCTGTCGCCGAGTTACTCTTGGGCTTCGGCTGGACGTTGCTGCGCGCCCCGGTCCCCGGCTTCATTATCTCCGACAGACCGATGCCGAAGCGGATCGAAGGGGCGTTTGCTGTGCCACTCGCGTCGGAGTTTGCGATCCGCTTCCACCTGCCTGACGCGCCTGTCAATGACGGACCGATCGCCTCTACGCCGGCGCAGCCAAATGATATCCAAGAGATCAACGCCGAGGTACGCGCGCGGGCTCTTGAATGGATCTGTGGACCGACGTCCGCGGTGCACTCGCTGTAAGGCGCTGGAACGGCCCCTTCCCAGCCGAGCTCGGTTCTAAGAATCACGGGCATACTATTTCCCGGCACGCGGGCGCACTTTCGCGTTGCGCGATTCGTGGGCTCAATAGATTCAAGGATTTTAGAGGGTGATCGCGGGCAAACTATTCGCCGCGCAAGAGCGGTCTAAAGCGGGGCATAGTTTGTCCGCGATTAGGGGCATAGTTGTTCCGTGATAGTGGGTGCCATGCCGAAGTTGGCGTGTTTCCGACTACAGGTTGTTGTCGGTGAGTTTCGGCCTCGTTGGCCCGTGGTTTAGGAAATCGGCCCTCAGCGTATTCTCGCCGAGCGGCCCCTAACCAATTTCTTTTAGTAGGCTCCGCCTCGAAATTAGGCGGAGCCGGTGAGCATGGCGGAGGGTCAGATGATCCTTGAAGTTTTCGACGTCGAGCATGGAGCCTGCGCGCTGGTCACCACCGGCAACGGCAAGCACATCCTCATTGACTGCGGCGACAACACTTCCACGGGCTGGGAGCCCGGCACCGTCCTGCGCAAGCGCGGCATCACCTCAATCGAGCGGCTCATCGTCACCAACTACGACGAGGACCACGTCTCCGGCTATCGCAACCTTCTTGAGAATGTCGTCATCGGAGGACTACAGCGCAATAACCGGGTCAACGCGGCCACTATCCGCTATCTCAAGACCGAGGACGGCATCGGTGCGGGCATCCAGACTCTCACGCACACCATCGACCATCTCTTCACCGGCCCGACCCTGCCGGACAACTACTTCGGCGATACGACAATACGTACCTTCAGCAACCCATACGGCACTCCCCCGTTCGGTTTCGACGATGAGAACAACCTCAGCCTCGTCGTCTTTCTCTCCTGCGGCGAGCACCGCATCATCTTTCCGGGCGATATGGAGAAAGCCGGCTGGCGCAGGCTGCTACAGGACCCGGAGTTCGTCGCCATGCTTTCCGGCGTGAACATCTTCGTCGCTTCGCACCACGGCCGCGAGAACGGCTACTGCGAGGAGGTGATGAAGCTTTGTCTGGCCTGCCCCGATCGAGTGGTCCGGTGGGCATGTTAGTTTAAGGTTGGGTGCGGTGCCAGCGGGAGCGCGTCCGGCGTAGCTGGCCCGAATTGCGAAGCCGGGCGCGCGGGCATGAATAGCTCCGGTGCGGGTGGTCGGTAGCCGAGCGAAGAGTGCGGGCGAACGGTGTTGTAGTGCCGTCTCCAGTTCTCGATGATCACCTTGGCCTCTTGCAGAGTGTAAAAGATTTCACCGTTGAGCAGTTCGTCGCGGAGCTTCGAGTTGAAGCTTTCACAGTAGCCGTTCTCCCATGGACTGCCTGGCTCGATGTAGGCGGTCTTGGTTCCAACGGCTGCAATCCACTCGCGGACGGCCTTGGCGACGAACTCCGGGCCATTGTCGGAACGAATGTGCCCAGGGATTCCGCGCAGGATGAACAGGTCCGAGAGTACGTCGATCACATCGGTAGATCTGAGCTTTCGATTCACTCGGATCGTCAAGCATTCCCGCGTGAACTCGTCGATGATGTTGAGCATGCGATACTTCTTTCCATCATGGGTGCGATCCTCGACGAAGTCGTAGGACCAGACATGGTTGGGATATTCCGGCCGCAGCCGGATGCACGATCCGTCATTGAGCCAGAGCCGGCCTCTCTTCGGCTGCTTCTGCGGAACCTTCAGCCCCTCCCGCCGCCAGATCCGCTCGACCCGTTTGACGTTCACCACCCACCCGGCATCCCG
>CAIRGJ010000037.1 GCA_903878085.1 uncultured Hyphomicrobiales bacterium
GCCGCGCGGCGAGGAACGGCTGCGCATCACGCCGTCGCCGTATCATGACGACGCGCTGATCGACGCCCTCGCCGAAGCGCTGGTCGATGTGTGGGACAAGCTCGGCCTGCCGACCCGCAAGCAGGCGCAGGCGGCGGAGTAAGCAGGCCTGATTTTAATGACGAAATGCGGCGGCAAAATCCGCACTGACCGCATTCGGTAAGCCGCAATTCAAGTGCTGCCAGCGGAATCTATCGGTCCCGTCTGTTTCTCGCGCCGGCACTCGGCATAGTACCGATGATAAGAATCAGACATCAAATGCAATTTCTGGCATGATGTCATCATTCTCTCCGATGCTATTTTTACGTAAAGCTCCGGTCTACATCAAAGGCGCTCGGCGTCCAGCCGTTACTCTCTGTTTCGCATTTTACATTCGGGCCTTACAAAATGAATGCTGCCAATATATCGCGGCCCCAGCTGAAGATCCGCCGCATCAGTCTGGACACCGGCCGCGAAAACGTCGTGGTGATCTCGCGGCGGTCCAAAGCGCTGCGGCCTGAAATATTTCGCGGCTTCAGCCGCGTCGAGCTTCGCTGCAATTCCAAGGTCTTGCTGGCAACGCTTATTCTCACCGACGATGGCTTGGTCGCCCCGGACGAACTCGGCTTGGCCGATCCGGCATTCCGGCGTTTTGGCGAGCCGGTCGGCGGCCTCGTTACCGTTACACCGGTCACGCCACCCGACAGCCTCGACGCGGTGCGCGCGAAAATCCAGGGCCGAGCGCTGACCGCATCCGAAATCAGCGCCATCGTTGACGACGTCACCCACTACCGATACTCGGACATGGAAATCGCCGCGTTTCTGGTGGGCTCGGCCAGCTTTATGACCAGCGATGAACTGCTCGCGTTGTCCCATGCGATGGCGCAAGCCGGAACACAATTGACTTGGGATGTACCAATTGTTGTCGATAAGCACTGCATCGGCGGAATTCCAGGAAACCGAACCTCGATGATCGTCGTCCCGATCGTCGCGGCGCATGGCCTCACGATTCCGAAGACATCGTCGCGCGCGATCACGTCGCCGGCAGGCACCGCAGACACCATGGAAGTGCTCGCACGCGTCGACCTCAGCGTCGATGAAATGAAGCAGGTCGTGACAGTCTGCAATGGTTGTTTGGTTTGGGGCGGGCACGTCAACCTGTCGCCCGCCGACGATATTTTCATTTCGGTCGAGCGGCCGCTGAGCCTCGATACCCGCGAGCAAATGGTCGCCTCGATCATGTCGAAAAAGATCGCGGCAGGCTCCACCCACCTGTTGATCGACCTTCCGGTCGGCCCCGCCGCCAAGCTTAGGAGCCCGATCGAGGCGATGCGGCTGCGTAAGCTGTTCGAGTTCGTCGGCGATCATTTCGGCATAACCGTGGAAGTGGTAACGACCGACGGGAGCCAGCCCATCGGCAACGGCATCGGCCCCGTGCTCGAAGCTCAGGACGTCATGGCCGTACTGGCGAACGATCCGAGTGCGCCGGCCGATCTGCGTGAGAAATCCCTGCAGCTTGCCGCCCGCCTGCTCGAATACGATCCGCAATTGCGCGGCGGCACCGGATATGCCCGTGCGCGCGACCTACTTGAGAGCGGCGCCGCGCTCAAGCAGATGAACAAGATCATCGACGCACAAGGGCCCTCCGGTTGCCGCACCGATCTGGGCACCTTGACCTCCGATGTGCCCGCGCCGCGCAGCGGTGTCGTCGAAGCGATCGACTGTCTTCGCCTGAATCGTCTTGCGCGCACTGCCGGCGCGCCCATCGACACGGGCGCCGGCATTAAGGTGTTCAAAAAGATCGGCGACCGCGTCGAGCAAGGCGAACCGCTCTATCGCATCCACGCATTCGACGACTCGGAATTCGATCTCGCGGTGTCTGCCGCCAAGATCGATGCGGGTTACGTCCTCGGTTCGCGATCAAGCCGAAACGGGCCATAGCCGTGCAAACGGCCATCATTCATAGTCTGTCCGCAACGGATGATGCCGCGCGGCTTGCCAGCCGGCTTGGCGTGCCGACGCATGCAATCGATATGCATCGATTCCCGGACGGCAAAATCCGCGTCACCGTTGGCCCGGCCTCGCCAACGGCTATAATTTATGCCCCGCTCGATCGGCCGAACGACAAGCTGCTGGCAATTCTGTTTGCCGCCGAAGCGCTGCGGCGTAACGGCGCCGAAAGGCTCGTTCTGGTGGCGCCGTATCTTTGCTACATGCGCCAGGACATAGACTTTCATGCGGGCGAAGCGATCAGCCAGAAGGTCATCGGCCAACTGTTAGCCGGTACCGTGGATCGGGTGATTACGGTCGACGCCCATCTCCATCGCACCAAGGATATTCAAAGCGTATTCAAGGGCATCGAGGCCGTCGATCTATCGGCAATGCCGGCGATCGCCGATGCGCTGCGCGCTGCTCGCCTCGATCCAAAGACGGTCGTCGTGGGCCCCGATGCCGAATCGGGACCTTGGGTCAGCGACCTCGCCGGCCGTCTCGGAACGCCGCACGCCGTTGCGCGGAAAACACGCCGCAGCGATCGCACCGTCGACATCACATTTTCCGATCCAGGATTGTTCGCGGGGCGGCCGGTTCTACTGGTTGACGATATTGTCGCTTCGGGCGGCACTTTGATCGCTTGCGCGAAGGTGCTCGCGGCGGCCGGCGCCGCATCGGTCGACGCCGTCATCACCCATGCGCTGTTTCCGTCCGAGATGATCGGCGATTTTTCGCGTGCCGGCATCCGTTCGATCCAATCGACCAACAGCGTGCCGCATCCGTCCAATGCGATCAGGCTCGATGAGATCCTCGCCGGGGCATTGCGCAAAGAAGTCGATCCAGGACCCACATCATGAGCGTGACCATTAAATTTTGCGGCGCGGCCCGCACAGTCACCGGCTCTTGCTATCTGTTTCAAACGCAAACCGGACGCTTGCTGGTCGATTGTGGACTATTCCAGGGCCCCAAGACGTTAAAGGCGCTAAACTACGGCGCCTTCCCCTTCCGGCCGGTTGACATCGACGTCGTGCTGCTGACCCACGCCCATATCGACCATAGCGGCCTGCTGCCGAAGCTGGTGCGTGAAGGCTTCCGCGGACGCATCATAGCGACACAGGGCACGATCGACTTGTGCTCCTACATGCTCCCCGACTCCGGCAGCATCCAAGAATCGGAAGTCGCTGCGCTGAACCGGCGCAATTCGGCGCGCGGCAAAGCGGAGGTCAATCCGATCTATACGCAGGCCGACGCGGTCGCCGCCCTCGGTGCATTCGAACCGGTTGAATACGAAACTTGGATCGAGGCCATGCCGGGCGTTCGCGCCCGCTACTGGAACGCCGGTCATCTGCTCGGGTCGGCGTCGATCGAAATCGAATTCGCCGGCGAGGGCCGCTCCGGAGCGCCGTTGCGGGTGCTCGCATCGGGCGACATCGGCCCGGATGCAAAGTTGCTGCAACCCGAGCCAAAGGCGCCGGCCGACTTCGACTATGTGATTTCGGAATCGACCTACGGCGATACGGACCGCCCGCCGATCACATCCGAAACGCGGCGCCAGCGCCTGGCCGTCGAGGTGCGTGCCGCCCACGCCGCCGATGGCGCGCTGCTCATTCCGGCCTTTGCCGTCGAGCGCACCCAGGAATTGATCGTCGATCTGGTCGACCTGATGGATCGCGGCGAGGTTCTGACCGCGCCAATATTTCTCGATTCGCCGCTTGCCATTCGCGCCACCGAAGTGTTCCGCCAGCATGCATCGAGCCTCGGCGCCGATGTCGATGTCGCCCGGCTATTGAATTCGCCGCATCTGCGCTGCACCGAGACGGTCGACGAAAGCAAGGCGATCGCGATGCTCACCGGCTTTCACATCATCATTGCCGCCAGCGGCATGTGCGATGCCGGCCGCATCCGTCATCATCTCAAGCGCTGGCTTTGGCACAAGAGCGCAACGGTTCTGCTGGTGGGCTATCAAGCCCAAGGCACGCTCGGACGTTTTCTTGACGATGGCGCCAAGGCCGTGCGCATCCAGGGTGACGAAATCAAAGTCGCGGCCCGGATCCGGCGCATCGATGAATATTCAGGACATGCCGATGGGCCGGAGCTCGCCCGCTGGATTGCCGCGCGCCGCCCCATTCACAGAGGCGTGTATCTCGTCCATGGCGAGGAACCGGCGCTCGCCGGATTGTCCGAACGAATCGCCGAGCGAATTGTCCCGACGGCGCAAGTCTTCCGTCCAATCATGGATGACATCTACGAACTGACGACATCCGCACCGACGCCCATCGACGTTTCGCAGCGACGCCGGCTCGCGCCCGAAGCCGTGGTCGCCCTCGATTGGCATAACGACATGTCGAAACTAATCCTCGACATTAACGATCGGATCGAAGCGGCAGCCGACGACCGTGCCCGCGGCGTCATCATTCGACAGTTGCAGCGCGCTCTCAATTCGGAGAAATGACACAGAATCGAGAACGGAATACAGAGCACGACGGCCGGCCCGGTGCCGCAAAGAATAAGGGCGATGGCGCCTGCCCGCTTCGGCGCTACACCAGCGGCGGCCAGCCGATCGGATGCATCTGCTGAATCAGCTTGGCGAGCGACAAAATCTTCGGCTCTTCGAAGCGCGCACCGACGATCTGCATGCCGACCGGCAGGCGGTCACGCGTCAATCCCGCCGGCACGCTGCCGCCCGGCAGACTCATCAAAGTGATGAGGAATGAGCCCGCGATCCAATCGGTGTAGTTGTCAAGCTTCTTGCCGTTGATCTCGGTCGGGAAATTCTGCTCCACCGGAAACTGTTTCACCGGCGAGGCCGGCATCAACAGCAGGTCGAAGCGCTCAAACAACGCACGGAATTTCTGGAACAGTGCGGCGCGGGCATGCTCGGCGACCGCGAAATCGGTCGGCGTCACCTTCAATCCTGCTTTGACATTGCCTTTGAGATTGGGACCGAACTGTTCGAGCCGGTCGAGATTGGCGAGTTGCTGGCCAACCATCCAAAGCCCGCGCCAGGCCTGGTACGGCACTTTGCCCTCGGAGGCATCAAACGAAATTTCCTCGACGCTGGCGCCGGCGTCGCGCAGCGACATCGCGGTGATGCGGCAAATGGCGTCGATCTCGGTATCGACGCCGATGCCGGCAATGTCGGTCACGTAGGCGATACGCAGGCCCTTGGCGTCGCGGCTGGCTTCGACATACGCCAGCGCGCTCTGCCACGGCGGTGCCACCGAAATCGGCGACAGCGAGCTGTAGCCGACCAGCGCGTCGAGCATACGCGCGGCATCCTCCGCGGTTCGCGCCAGCGGTCCGTGCACTTGCCCCGGGTCCCAGGCGAGCGGCATCGGGTAATTCGGCGTCAGGCCGGGCGTCGGCCGGATACCGACAATGCCGCAAAACGCCGCCGGCATGCGGATCGAACAGCCGAAATCGGTGCCTTGCGCCAGCGGCAACATGCCGGTCGCCACCGCGACCGCGGAACCGCCGGACGATCCGGATGGGCTCAGCGCCGGGTTCCACGGATTGCGGGTGACACCGAACACGTCGTTGAATGTGTTAGCGCCGGCGGCGAATTCCGGCGTGTTGGTTTTGGCCAGCACGATGGCGCCGGCCACCTTCAGACGGCGCACGGCCTCGGCGTCCTCGGCCGGGACATAGTTCTTGAACAGCGGCGAGCCGAACGTGGTGCGGATTCCGGCGGTCGGCGTGATGTCCTTGATGCCCATCGGCAGGCCGTGCAGCGGACCGAGCGCGTCGCCGCGCATCACCGCGTCGCCCGCCTCAACCGCCGCGGCGCGCGCCTGGTCGGCGGCCAGCGTGACGATAGCATTGAGAATGGGGTTAATGCGGTCGATCGCCGAAAGATGCGCGTCGAGAATTTCCACCGGCGTGATCTCGCGCGACTTGACGAGCGCGACCAATTCGCCGGCCGACTTCCGGGTCAGACTTGCATTCGGCATTGAAACTATTTTCCAGACCAGTGGACGAAACGCCGCTCAATCAGCAGGAATATCAGATTGAGTCCATAGCCCAGCGCCCCGGCGGCGAAGATCGCCGCATACATCCGCGGCATTTCAAACATTTGCTGCGCTTCGAACACGCTGTGCCCGAGCCCGTCCTGCGAGCCGATGAACATCTCGGCCACCACGATGATGACCAGCGCCAAAGAGACGCCGTTGCGCAGACCGACGAAAGTCTGCGGCAACGACTCGAACAGCATGACGTCGAATAACACGCGCAGCCGCGAGGCGCCCATCACTTTGGCCGCCAGCAGCCGCGTCTTGCGCGCATTCATGACGCCATAGGCGACGTTGAACAAGATCACCAGAATGGCGCCGAAGGCCGCCACCGAAATCTTAGTTTCGTCGCCGACCCCGAACAGCACCAGGAACAAAGGAAACATCGCCGAGGCCGGGGTGGAGCGGAAGAAGTCGATGACGAATTCGAGCGAGCGGTACAGTTTCTCCGAGGCGCCCAACACGATGCCGAGCGGAATGGCGATCACGGCGGCGATCGCCGTCGCCATCAACGTGCGATAAATGGTCTTGACGAAATCGAAGCCGAGCGCACCGTGCATGCCCTGCCAGAATGCCTTGCCAGCCTCGAACGGCGATGGCAGCAGCACCGGATCGACCAATTTCGCCGCGGTGGCCGCAAACCAGACCGCGAACAGGCCGGCGACGCCGATGATCGGCAGGAACGGCTCGAACTTCTTGTTCATGCCCGCCTCACCTCACGCTGGAACACTTCAAGGCAATGCGCCTTGGTGCGCACGAACCCCGCATCGGACAGTGTCGCGTCAGTGCGCGGCCGCGCGGCCTCGACGAGCGTGAAGTCGGCGACCTGCGCCGGATGTCGCGACAGCAGCAAGACGTGGTCGGCGAGATAGACCGCCTCTTCCAGGTCGTGCGACACCAGCACCATGGTGGTGCCGCTATCCATGAACAGCTTCTGCAACTGCTCGCGCATGAACAGCGTCATCTCGTAATCGAGCGCTGAAAACGGCTCGTCGAGAAACAGGATTTCGGGCTCCACCACCAATGCCCGCATGATCGACACCAACTGCTGCTGGCCGCCGGACATTTGATACGGATAGAGATTGAGGTCGAGCTTGATGCCGAGATGCGCCACCAGCCGCTCGGTGCGCGCTTTACGTTCCGCCGGCAGCACGTTCATCATCTTCAGCGGATAGGCGATATTGTCAAAGGCGCGCATCCAGGGAAACAGCGCCTCGCGGTAATTCTGGAACACGTAGCCGAACTTGATTTCGTCAAGCCGCATGCCGTCGAACAGGATTTCGCCCGCATCGACCGGAATCAGTCCGGCGATCATGTTGATCAGCGTGCTCTTGCCGCAGCCGTTCGGCCCGAACACCGAGATCAACTCACCGCGCGGGATGTCGAGATCGAAATTGTCGTAGATGACGGCCTTGCCGAACGTCTTGCTCAGGCCACGAATGGTGACATGCGGCCGTCGCAAAGCGCCCGTGACCGGCGACGGCACGCCCGTCGATTGTAATCGAAGAGCGTGCTGTGCCGCGTTCATCGCCGATCACCCTTATGGACGTTTCAGAATGCCTTCAAGACCGTCTTGACGTCGATCTTTTCCGGAACAACCCCGATCTCGGTGCCGAAATCGGCGAACTTCTGCAGATAACCGAGCTGCACCGGGCTCATGTCCTTGGTCATGATGTAGCCGAGCATCGGCACGGTATCGACGACATTGTCCGGCGTCATGGTGTTCTTGGCGAGGTGCTTGCGCGCCTCATCCGGATGCGCGTTGATGTAGATGATCGCCTTGGCCCAGGCGGCGGCAAAGCGCTTCGCCACGTCGGGGCGCTTGGTGATGAAGTCGGTGGTGAAGGCGCAGCCGGCTGCATAAGCATCGGCCTTCGGATCGCCAAGAATGTATTTGGCGATGACGCCGGCTTCGACGGTTTTGCCGGCGCCGATGTTCTGCATGATGGTGGCGCTCGGCTCGAGCGTGTAGCCGCCGTCGAAGGTGCCGGCCTTCAGCGCGTTGACGTGCTGGCCCATGTCGAGCTGGTCGATGGTGTAGTCGCCGTCCTTCAGGCCCATCTTGGCGAGAATGCCTTTGGCGGTGTTGAGGTTCGCCGGCCCCGGCGCCGACATCAGCTTGAGGCCTTTGAAATCCTTCAGCGTCTTGACCTTGTCGACCAGGCCTTCGCGCACCACGAACTGCTCCATTTTATATTGGGCGTTCTGACTGTGCATGGCGACGTACATGGCAACGCCCGGCTTCTTGATGTCGGCGTTGAGGCCTTCGAGCGTCACCAGAACGGCGGAAACCTCGATTTGATTGGTGATCAGCGCCGCCACATTGGGCGGTCCGCCCATCAGCTTGATCGTCTCCGGCTCGATGTTGAGTTCCTTGAAGTAGCCGAGGTCGATGGCGACGAAATAAGGCAGCGACGACGAGATCGGGAACACGCCGACCTTAACCGTGTCGGGGGTCTGGGCGGCGGCCGGCAGGCTCAACAGCGTCGCCGCGGCGAATGCGGTGGCGAGCAACTGCCGCCGGGACTGGGAAAACATCTTCATTTCAGCAACTCCGCGTTTTTACAGGGCTTTCCAAACTATCGCCGGGATCCAGCCCCGGCGATTTCGTTCATATGCAAGCAAACAACGTGCCGTCGGACGATCCTAAAGTCACTCGCCGGCGTCGATAATAGCGATGCAAGGGCCGCCGCCCGGAGGGCCCTGATGCATGGCATCGACCGAGACGAACACCGCCGCATCGCCAATGGCAGCCGCCGCGACCCCGCCCACCGCCGCTTTGATGTGGCGGTGCCAGGATACGTCGGAATCGTCGAGCATGATCTGGCGCCGGCCGCGCAACTTGCCGGTCCGATCCGCCTCGCATTTCATGAAGCAATTCACGAGCTTACCGTTGAGGTCGCTGGCCCGCGGCCGGTCCGGCAGTGCGAGCCCGGCGTTACGGATCGAATCGTAGATGCCGTCGATATCGAGGGCATCCTTCATGACCGAATGACCTATTTTGTACCGCCCGCCGGCACCCCGCTTGTTGCCCAAGAGAACAATTTGCGCCTGCGTCAATTCGACGCCGGACGAGCAAGAGGCGACCGACGAATAGAGGTCGAGGTTTTTGCAGATCTCTTCGGCTTTCGGCATGGCGATCTCGCCGAGCGCCACCGCGATGCCGAGCGCCGTGGTGCCGTTCGACACACCCATGGAGTCGTGAACTTCGCAGAACAAGGTCTGATGCCGCGATTCCGCGTCGCGAACCGACTCGACGGTCAGCAGCGGCGTCTTGGTCTGGACGTAATGCACGTCCTTCGGATCGCCGATGCCGGCGTCCTTCATCGCCGCCTTCACCGCCACCGCCACCTTCTCCACCATCGCGATGCGGCCAATATCTTCCGGCAGCAGTTCGGCACTGAGTGCAGTGCCGATGACGAGGCGTGATTTGTCAGCCGGGCCGGTCTTGTCATTGCGCGCGAATACGGTGGCATGTGGCGTGATCACGCCATCGCATCCGCCAGACCACACCATCGGCACGTTGTGGATCTCGGCCTCGCTGCGCTTGCCGTGCTTCATCAGCACGCGGCGGAAAGCCTGGTCGGCGAGAATGCGGGTGAAATCGTTCACCCCGCCATTGCCTTCGGTCTTGCCGACAACGGCAATCACCTGATCGGCGGCAAACGTGCCGGCCTTGATCAGGTCCTCCAGGCCGGTGGCGTCCTGGACGGTTTTCAGTTCGATTTTCGCGACTTCAATGGCCATTGCTTCATTTCCTGAACTAACGCATGCGCGGTTCGCATTCCCCGCGCATCATTTTCTCGAATCCCGCACCGCGGTCGATCATGGGCAGTTTAGCCGTCCGCTTGGACAACATCGCCGCGCGCAGCTTCATCGTGGCGGCGCCATCGACGGCGCTGCCCTCGGCATCCTGGACCAGAACGACGCCATAGTCATCGTGCGCGCGCTGCACCGAGACCCGGCCCTCGATCACATCCTTGAGCACGAATTCCGGCTCGCGCTCGAGCGGATTGCCCCAGCCGCCGCCGCCCGTGGTTACCACCCGGACCACCTGTCCGCTCAGCACGCTTTCGCCGTCCACCAGCCCGCCGAGATCGACGGCGGCGCCTTCGGCGTCGACGGTCACGCAGAACGGCTGGCCGGCCTTGCCGCCGTTGAGACCATAGCAACCGAGCCGGACACGGTCGGCGGTAACAATGGTGCGGCAATCGACCAGCGCACGGTAGTGCTTCTCATAGCCCTGTCCGCCGCGGCGCATGCCCGCGCCGCCGGAATCGGTGCGCAACGCCAGTTTCTCGACCAGCAGCGGAAACCGCGTCTCGGTGAATTCCGCCGGCTGATTGCGCGAGTCCGGCACGATGTGAATGGCGTCATTGCCATCGGCGTAATAGCGCCCGCCGGAGCCGCCGCCGAGCACTTCGCGCGACAGAAACGGCTTGCCGTTCGCGTCATTACCGAAAAATCCCGTGTAGCGGATGGTTTCCTGATCCGCCGGCATGCGCCCATCGACCGCCTGCGCCACGACCCCGGCGAGCAGGCCGAGGCAGCGTAACAGCACGAACGAGCGTGCGTTGGTCGCCGCCGGCCATACCGGCGTGATCAGCGTACCTTTCGGCGGGAAGATAATGTCGAAGACCTCGCAGACGCCTTCGTTGACGTGGATTTCGGCGGCGCGCTCCGGCGTATCGGCGAGATTACGCAAGATCGGCGCGATCCATTTGATCAGAAAGGCGCCGTCGGCATAATCCGCCGGCCAGTTGATCGGACCGCTCGATTGCGGATCGGTGCCGTTGAAGTCGAGCGTGATCCGCCCGCCCTTCTTGATCATCTTCAGCGCGATCTTGTGCAGCTTGGGGTCGGTGACGCCGTCATGTTCGACGTAATCTTCCCACGAATATTCGCCATCGGCGATCTTGGCGAGCAACTCGTTGCGATAGATGTCGCGACATTTGTCGAGGATCGTCTGGAAGCAGGCCTCGATTTGCGTCCGGCCGAACCGCTCGAACAGTCCGGCCATGCGCCGCGCGCCCATGATACAGGCCTGCACTTCCGAATCGATGTCCGCATTGAGCATTTCCGGCACGCGCGTGTTGCGGCGCAGGATGGTGAACACAGAGTCGTTGCGCACGCCCTCGCTGTAGAGCTTGACGGGCGGGATCGCGAGGCCCTCTTCGAACACCGTCACCGCCGTGCCCGGCATCGAGCCCGGCACGCGGCCGCCGACGTCGTCGTGATGGCCGAAGGCCTGGATGTAGGCAACCACCTCGCCCTCATGAAACACCGGCACCGTGCTGCACAGATCGGGCAGATGCCCAATCGAACCTTCGGTGAGATAGGTGTCGTTCATCAGGAAGACGTCGCCCTGCTTCATGGTCTCGGGCGGAAAGTCACGTACCACCGCGTTCGGCATCGCCGAATAAGATCGCCCGGTCAGCTTGCGGCAATAGCGGTCGAACAGGCCGACGCGATAGTCGTGCGCCTCGCGGATCATCGGGGAGCGTGCCGTGCGCTCGATGGCGAATTCGATTTCGGCTTCGATTGAATTAAGCGTGCCTTCGACGATCTGCAGAATAATCGGATCGACCGCAGTAACAGCAGCCTTCGGCGCGGTCGGCCACGGTTTGGCATGTACGGATGGCGCTTGAATGTTCATGGCGCAACGCCACCCAAAGAGACAATCAAAATGCCATAGGGATCGACTTCAAGATGTTGTCCTAGAAACACCACCGTGGTCGAGCCGAACTCTTCGACCACCGCCGGGCCTTCAAGCATGAAACCAGGCGGCAGCGTGTCGCGATCGTAGACCGGCGTGTCATGGAAAGCGCCTGAGAAATAAACCGGCCGCTTGCCCTTGAGTTCAGGCTTGGCGGTACCGGCGGCGAGCTTCGGCATGCTCGGCCGCTCGATCAGGCCGAAGCCGGACACGGTAAAGTTGACCAATTCGACCTTCTGCTGCCCAGCATAATTATAGCCGAAGGTGCGCAAGTGCGCGGTGTTGAAGGCATCGATCAGGCGCGCCAGAAACGTGCCATCGACCTCGCCGCCGGGCGCGGCGACGCGCACTTCCATCGACTGCCCGGCATAGCGGATATCGGCCTCGCGGGTGATGCGGATCTGTTCGCGCTTGATGCCGTCGCGCACCAGCGTATCGACCGCCTCACGTTCCAGCGCCGCATAATGCTTGGCGATGGCAGCGAGATCGACATTGTCCTCGTGCATTACTTTGGTGACGATGTGATCGGTGCGCCAGTCAACAGCAAGAAGTCCGAAGGCCGAAAGATTGCCCGGGTTCGGCGGCACGATGCAGGCTTTCATGCCGAGCAATTCCATCACCGCCGCCGACTGCGCCGGTCCCGCGCCGCCGAACGACAGCAGCGCAAAGCCACGCGGGTCGATACCGCGCTGGATGGTCATCTGCCGGATGGCATTCGCCTGCGCCCAGTTGGCGATCTCGATGATGCCGTGCGCGAGTTGTTCCGCGCTCATGTTGCCGGGCAGCCGCTTGGCCAGCGCCGCGATGCCGGCACGGGCGCGCTCGACGTTGAGGGCGATGCCGCCGCCGATCAGCGCGGGCGGCAGGCGTCCGAGCACGACATTGGCGTCGGTAATGGCTGGCTCGTTGCCGCCATTCGGATAACACATCGGCCCCGGCTCGGCGCCAGCGCTGCGCGGGCCGACCTTGAGGTGGCCTTCCCGGCTGATCCAGGCAATCGAGCCGCCGCCGATGCCGATGGTGGCGATATCGATCATCGGAATGCGGACCGGGAATTGTCCGACCGAGCCGCCGTTTGTCAGATGCGGCTTGGCGTTTTCGATCAGGCAGAAATCGGTCGAGGTGCCGCCGGCATCGAGCGTGACCAGATCGGGAAAACCGGCGAGCTCGGCGATCACGGCGCTGCCCAGCGCTCCGGCCGCGGGCCCCGACAAGGCCGTCATGATCGGCTTCTTCACGACCTGCGATGCGCTGGCGACGCCGCCGCTCGATTGCATGATCAGGAAGGGCTTATCGCGCAGCTCAGGCCCGAGTTCGTCGTTGATCCGCTTGAGATAGCGGTCCATGTGCGGCTTGACGAAGGCATCGACCAGGGTGGTCACGGCGCGTTCGTATTCGCGGTATTCCGGCAGCACGACGCACGAGATGGATAGCGTCGCCTCCGGATATTCCTCAAGGATTATCTCCGAAACACGGCGTTCGTGGGCGTCATTGGCGTAGGAATGCATCAAACAAACGCCGATAGACTGCACCTTTTGCGTGTGGAAGAATTTCGCCGCCGCCCGGACGCTGGCCTCGTCGAGCGGCCGAAGCTCTTCGCCACGGTAATTCATGCGCCCACCGACTTCGCGCACAAGTTGAAGCGGCACCAGCCGGTCGGGCTTCACCCAGAAATAGGAATTGCCATACCCCTCCGGCACCGACTGCCGCGCTATCTCCAGAATATGCCGGAAACCTTCGGTCACAATCAGGCCGAGCGAGCGAATTTCGCCCTGCAATAGCGCGTTAGTGGCGACGGTCGTGCCATGCGCCATACCGAGGACGTCGCCGGGAGCGGCGTCGCCTGCCGCCAGGATCGCGTTGACCCCGCGCACCAGACCGATTGCGGGATTGGCCGGCGTCGAGGCGACTTTGGTGACGCGCATCGCGCCGGTTGTGGCGTCGACTGAAACGATGTCGGTGAAAGTGCCGCCGGTATCGATACCGACACGAAGGCGGGCCTTGTTATGCATCATGCAGCCAGTATCGGCGGCATGCGGCGATTGAGTCAAAAACCCTTTCAAGATAGCACTATCGGAGAAACCGATAGGCCGGCTTGTGTATGTTATCGGCTAATCCTTGAGCGACTCACGCAGTGCCGTCAGAAACCCTTCTTTGCGGCGCGACAGCGCCTGGCGCCTGCGAAACAGCGACAGCGCAACGCTACGGGGCGGCGCAATCGACATTATTTTGAGGACGCCAAGTGCCACTTCATTGTCCGCGCAGGGTCGCGGCACGATGGCGATCCCCTTGCCCGATTGCACAATCGCTTTCATCGTCTCGATATTATCTGCAATCGCGAGAATATTCGGGCGAATGCCTAAATCGGTAAATAACGACAGCACTACCTGACCGTAGCCGACGGAGAGCTCGCTCATCACAATCGGCTCGGCTACCAGCCGTCCGACATCGATTGGCTGGCGCATTTTGGCAATCGGATGCTTCGGATGAGCAATCAATGCCATCTCGACCACCGCCAAGCGGTCAAACACCAAGCCGGCGGGCACGCGGTCCGGCTCCGACTCGATGGCAATGCCGGCATCGATCCGTTCTTCATGCAGATCGTTGAAGACGCTCTTGGTCGGGGCGGTGAAAATCTCAAGCCGCGCGCCGGGCATCATTTCCTCGAGATTGCGAAACAGCCGCGGCATGAAAATCTGCGCCATGCCGGAACCCATGCCGATCGAAAACGTGTCGAGAATGGCACCGCGCAGCCGCCGCGCCGTATCGGTGAGACTTAGCAAATCGCTGGCGATGCGCTCGGCCTCGTAAAGAAACGTCCGTCCGCGTTCAGTGAGATCGATGCCGCGTGCCGTGCGCCGGAAGATCGGAAAGCCGGCTTCTTCCTCCAGCATCTTCACCTGTTCGCTGACCGCCGACTGCGAAATATTGAGGCGCTTGGCGGCTTTGGTGAAGCTGCGCTCCTTGGCTACCGAAAGGGCATATCGAATTTGGCGGAACTCCAAGGATCGGTCCTCTGTTGATCATTGGATTTCACAACTAATAACTGAATATTGCAAATTTGTTCGCGCGGCGGCCGGCCGCCCGTTGGCGAGAAGCACTTCGGGAACCGAGCAGCCGTTCTAGTGCAATATCATCCAAGACCGTCGTGACGGTGACGACACGCGTCAGAATTTTACCCGCCCCGACAAAGTGCCGGTGTCGCCTTGCGTCGTGTTTTGCGCGTCAAACTCGCGATAGTATTTGGCCACCAGATTCATGGTTACATCGTTCAAAACGAAGGTGTAGCTGGCGCCGGGACCGAGCGCGACGACCCGCAATTTGCGATCGCCGAGAATGGCGCCGGCGCCGCTGTCGGCAGTGAGTTGCTGCGCGTAATAGCCGACCAAGCCGAGCTTGAATTGCGGCGTCAGCATTTTGCCGGCTGCAAAATCGATGTGGGCCATGTTGCCGGACTGGTAATTCGTGGCGGTGTTCTTGAAATTGGTCACGTAGACCAGCGCGCCCGACAATTCCCAACCGGAATTCGTGTCGAAATAGGTGACGCCGAGTTGCGGCGACACAGCCCAAGCATTCCGGCCCGTGTTGGTGAGCCGGTTTTTGTCATAGGCCCCGCTCGGCGTCCAAATCGACGTCGAAATATTCCAATGCAGATAACCGGAATGCCAGCCAACGACCAAGGGCGTGACGACGACATCGTTGAAAGCGTCGAGGCTGCCGCTACGAATGGCGGCCGGTCTCGGAGCGGGCTGGACCACCGTTTGGTCGGCTTTGACATCCGAATAGGCGCCGCGCACCGAAAAGGCATAATCGCCGCCAAGAATTTGATACGGCGTGACGTAGGTCGCTCCCAGGACGTTGGCGATGGCCTTGAAATTGACGGTGAGTTGGCCTTGCGGAATCGTCGAGCGTTCGGTCCCGCTGTACATGTAGAAGTCTTGGCGTAATTGCAGCCCTTGCGGCGGCAATACGCCGGTGAGGAAGTCGCGATAGCCCTTCAAATATGGACTTTGAACGCCTTCCATGGCGATCGCCGATGTGTCGATCGCAATGCCAATAAGAGGGATCGCGATGACCCGCCAGAGCAAGTCGCTAAGCCGCCGATTCATTACGCAACTCTATGTACGACGGCCCAAAGCAATGAATACAGGCGGTTGCAAAAACTCAGTCAGATCAATGTAACAGGAATATAGCAGCGGTAAAGGCTTACTGCCCTATACAACCGCTTCATCTTCGAAATCGGGCAGGCACGATGGCAGCAACAAGGTGATTTTCGTGCCTAGATTGAGCGGCTCCGTCATCAAGACGCCGCGTAGTTGCAGCGCCCGCCGCCGCATATTGCCGAGTCCGTGGCCGCCAATCGCCTCCGCAAACGGCCTGCCGTCGTTTTCGATCGAAAGTGCGGCTATGCCGTCCGGCGCCGTTGCGCCGCGGATGATAATCTTGCGCGCGGGTCCATGCTTGAGCGCGTTGGTGATCGCCTCCTGAAGGATGCGCAATACCGCGAGCGCATTGCCTGGTGTGACGCCGGACACTTCCGGCAAACTGGCAATCGAGCAGTCCAAGTCGATGCCAAGGCGCTGCAATTGAGGCATAAGGCGCTCGCGATCGCCGAGATCGAGCGAATAGATCACCAGCCGCAGGTCGTTCAAGGCCTCGCGAGCAGCAAGTTCGGTTGGCTTCTCGCCGGACCGCTCCGACAGGGCGATGATCGACACCAAGTGGCCGCTGATGCCGTCGTGCAGATCGTGAGTAAGCCGCTGACGCTCCTGTTCGCGAATGAGCTGGGCGGCTTCGATCCGCTCTTTGCGAGATAAGACGGCAAGCTCAGCCTCGCGTTCGGCCAGCGTGCGCTGGAGCGTTTCGTTCGCCCGATCGACGCGACCGAGGCTTACGCCCATGCGGCGCATCAGAACCGCTGCGAGCACCGCCAAGAAAAGCGGCCGTCCATATGGCGTCAACAAGAATAACGGATGCGCCGGGAGCGTCGCCACGACGTAAACATCCCGGACCGAGAACCAGGTCCAAACGAAAAACGGCGCCAACAACAGACGTGCGTCGGCGTTTCTTTTCCAGATAGTGCCCCACACAAGAATGGCCGTCGAGGACGTAATGCCAAGAGTCCAAAGGCGGCGGCACTGAGCGCGGAAATTGTTCTGGTGAGAGGGGAACCGAGGAATGCACAGATGAGACAGACGGACGTCACGGCAATAATCAAACCCAACAAAGCTCTCGGCGGACGCACATCAACCACCGCCCACGCTGTACCGACGAGCAAAAGTCCCGCCGCCGGTATGACGGCAGTTAAATACGGCATGCAAGTTCAAAGCCTGGCTGGAACCCTAAGAGATTTCCGGTCGCACTAATGAATGTCACGACACTCAAAGCTGCGAGCCAGGAAAACATCGTATCCTGGCGGCGCATAAAATACACAAGAATCAAGCCGATGCCCGTTAGGATATGCGCGCCAAATCCTATGGATTTCACATGTTCATCCAGGAAGAGCCGCCATTTGAAGAGCGGCGCCAACGAAGCTTCGCTGCCGAGATACAGTCGTGACAGATAAGTTGGAGTAACGGAGCGGCCAACTTGGAAAATGATCGCAAGTTGATTGCGGCCGGCGATGAGTACAGGGCGCGGCAAGTGAACGAGATCGGATGTGTTAGAGACGGGGCCAGTCCATAGCGCGGTTGAGACGCTGTCAAACAAGGTCTCACCGTTGAGCGCGAGCGATATGTGCCGGTTCAGCGTTGGAATGTAGAGAAACAAGCCATCGTCGGGTACGGCCGATAATTCGAAGTGGATCCTATATCGTGCCGTCGCGGACTGGCTGAGCTGCGGATACATCGCATGCGGCAGAGCCACCTCCCTGCCATCCTCGCTGCCGAATTCGTAAACTGCATGATCGAGGACGATTGCATCCTGCGGCTCGGTTTGCTTCACAAAATCCGGTGCCGCGGCAAACGCCAATGTGGCGATCACCACCGCAGCCCAGCGGATGGAGCGGGTCCAGGTCACAGGAGGATCACAGAGCGGCACGAGGCATTAGCGGCATCGATGATTTCGCGCGTGTATCTGGCGCGCCTCCAATATTCCACGATACGCCCATCTGCCGTCCGATTCGGCAATAAAACACCTCAGAGGCTACGGCCTCATTTTAGACGCGCCGTTAATCGATCGGACGAAGGCGAAAAGATATTTATCGCGAGCCGCCGCAGGATCGCCCCCGGGTCACAGACGGATCAGGCCGCGCCGCGAAGCCTCATAGACGGCCTCCGATCGATTGTTGGTTTGTAGTTTGCGGTAGATATTCTTGATGTGCACCGGCACTGTTTGTTTCGAGATTTCCAGCCGCTCGGCCAATTCGCCATAGGTGAAGCCTTTGGCAATTCCCCACAAAATGTCCATCTCGCGCGGCGTCAGCGGCTGTACGTCGGTCTGTTCGGGAGCTGAATTCGGCTTGGCTTGCCGCGCGCCAAAACCGCGCACGATGGTGCGGGCGATGGTCGATGAAATCGGCGAACGTCCGGCAAGCAGTTCGGTGATGGCGTCGAGAATATCGATCGGATCGCTGTCCTTCAGCAGATAGCCTGTGGCCCCCGCTTCGATGGCTTCGATCACATTGCGGTCGTCGGCCAGTACCGAGATCACCATCGCTTCGGCATCGGGCTGATTTGTCCGCAGCATGCGAATGGCCTGCACCCCATGACCATCGGGCAAGTTGAGGTCGGTGATCAGAAGATCGATGGGTTTATCGCTGATCGCAGCTTTAGCCTCCGCAAGCGTGCCGCATGCCGCGACCAACTGCCCTCCGGGCCAGCTGCTGATGATAGCCGCCAGGCGCTCGCGCACGGGCGTGTCATCTTCGATCAGTAAGATGCGACAAGGAGTCTCGGCTTGACGCTTCATGTCGCCCACTTCGCCCGCTGCCGCAGCAGCCGCCCCATAGACTTGCACTATACCTGCTTCGGCGCCTGGGATTGTCATTTAATTGTACTGAAATGAGACATGGTGGCCTCCTGGTCTAGCGCCGCTCCGGAAGAAGCCATGCTGAACTTGCGCGGTAGGCCAGTGCACTACCCTCTTCATGGTATGGCGACCGCGCCTGCAACCGGTCCAAATACGCCCCGTTAGACTTTCGTTAACCAACAGGCGGCGGTTTGGGGACTGGGGCGATGAAATCATTGCGACCAATAGGCGCGACGTTGGCGGCGGCGGGACTGTTGGTCCTTTCGACGGCCGCTCAGGCGCAAAGCACATCGAGCAATGGCTCGAACGCCGCCTCCGGCAGGATGTGGGGATCGTCCAGTTCGACCGGCAACGCAACGGATTCGAGCACGATACATAGCCAGGACGCCAACGCCGCCGGCCAAGTGAACGCCGCCAGGCTGGGCATGCTCATCGGTAACGGACCGAGCTTAACGATCACGTCTATCGGCTCACAGAACATCGTCAGCACGACGGTCCTTGGGAATAATAATTCGACCAATGTGAACACGACACAAACCTCGACGAACTCCGGATCCGTATCGAACAACGGCACGATCGCGAGAAACTCGCCATAGAAACGGCGAAGCACGGGACGTTTCACGGCATGCAGTGCGCGGAGCATCCGCGCGGGAAGTGAGTTAGGTACCATGCGAGCGATGGGGGGGGGCTAAGTGCAGGGCGCAATGCAGCCCTCAAAGCGGCTCTGATGGCCGCCACGCTTATGTTGGGTGGATGCGCCGGGGGCTCGTCGTTCTGGAACACCTCCGATACCGATCTCGGCGGGCCGGACCGCAAGATCAGGGTCCCCGTCACCAAGGCGTCGATGCCGAGTTCAGTGCAGCCCTATCCCCGCATCGAGGGAACGCTGCAATGCATCCGGCGCACCGGCGTACTGCGTGGCAAGACCTTCGTTGTTGGCCCGTTCGCCGACTCGACCGGCAAGATCAACGCGGTGGCGGTCGGCGCGACCGGCAACTTCATCCCACAGGGCGGCAGTTCGTCCTACGTCACCGACGCACTGACAAAAGCCGGCGGCCAAGTGGTTTCGACTTACTTCGGGACGCCGACCAAGGCAGTGCCCTCGCAGTACGCCGTCAACGGCATCTTCAACAGCCTCGATTTCGGCACGCTCGCGCAAGCCGATGTACGGGTTTCCGGCATTGGCCCGACGCTCGAACTCGGTTGGGCACAGCTTTCGCTTTCGATACAGCTCGATGAAGTGGCGACGCGGGTCAACCGGCAAATGAGCATGATTCAGCGTCCGGTGCGCTACACCCAACTTGGCGCGACCTCAGGGGCGATATTCAACAACTCGCTCGTGACCGGCAGCGCCAATGTGCAAAATCAAGAGCGTCTTCAACTCGAGGCGCTCAATGGACCGATCGCGCTCGGCATCGCCGACGTGATCATGAAGGAATTCCCGCGCGCACGGCAGGAGTGCCTCGAGAAGATCGCCGACCTGCTGATCAAAGATGACTATCAAAGTGACAATCCGCAGAGTTTGGCAACGGCCGCGATCACCGGACTTTATTGAACTGAGCCGGCAACAGGAGAAGGAAAATGACAGGGAAGTCTCTCTACCTTATGACGGGTGTTGCCGTAGCGGCGCTCCTGGCGGGCGCCCCCAGCGCATTCGCGCAGACGGCGGTCAGCCAAACGGCACTCAACAACAACGCCGTGATCAACACCGGCACCATCGGGACTGGCGCCGGCAGCCTAGGCCTCGGTGCCTCTGTGGCAGTCAGCGCGAGCGGCGCCGTATCCTCCACCTCATCGACCGCGATCAACCAGGCGTTCGACGCGCCAAGCATTGGCGATGTTAATCAGGCTGCAACCAACGGCCAATGGGGCGTTCCTAACATAGGTATTAGCAACACCGGCTCGCTCACAATTGGTGCCGGCACAGCTCAAGCGGGATCCTCGGCATCGGTTGGCGCGAGCGGCGCGGTTGCCGCTCTTTCTCTCACGGGCATCGGTGGCGCCAATAACTCAGCCTTCGCCGCGCAGTCCGTCGGCAACGTGACCCAAGGTACGGGTACGCCGAATATTCCAGTAAACGGGCAGTTGGTAAGCATCACCAATGCCGGACCTGTCACCAACTCGGGAAGCATCGCCGCGTCCGGTTTGACGCTATCCGGCAATGGCGCGTCGGCTTCGGTCAGCGCGACCGGTGGTATGGCCTCGGTATCAAGCACGTCCATCAACGCAACGTCATCCGGGACCCGGACAATCGGCACGGTTGAGCAGTCTGTCTTAAACACCGGCACCATCGGCAACACCTCGACCGGGCTGACCGTCGGCGACCTCTCAGGTGCTGGTACATCGGCGTCGGTGGGCGCCACTGGCGCGGCCGCATCGATTTCTGTTGCTTCGCTCGGCAGCGCCGGTGTCGCCGGCACGAACGTTGGCAACGTCAGTCAGAAGGCAGCGAGTCTATTGGACGTGACGAATACCGGTGGAACTGTGACGACTGGTGCGCTTTCGGGCAGCGGCGCAGGTGTGTCCATCAGTGCCACAGGAGGCATGTCCTCCGTTTCTCTGGCAAGCATCGGCAGCAATGCGGCGGTCAATACTGTTGGTACGGTCAACCAGACCAGCAGCGGCGTTGCACCGGTTACCAACTCCGGCACCATCTCGTCGGGTCCGCTTAGCGGCGTCGGCAGCTCGGCCGGCATCAGTGCGACAGGTTCGGCCACGTCGTTCTCGACAAGCAGCATCAGCGACACGACCGTCGGCGGCATTCCGGTGGTCGGCAATATCACTCAAGCTTCGAGCACGAACCACGCTGTGCAGAATACCGGCACAGTAACGCTCGCTGCCGGCAACATGGGCAATGGTGCTAGCGCGGCGGTCTCGGCGATGGGCGCGGGTTCGTTCGTCTCGTTCCGTAGTGTGAAATGAACTTAAGCCCAACCAACAAAACTCTGTGAATTTATCCGCAACAAGGGGAACTAAAATGACACGCAAGTATCACTATCTCATGGCGAGCGTTGCGGTGGCAGCGATCATGGCTGCCACGCCCAATGCCTTCGCGCAGACGGCGGTCAACCAAACGGCGACCAACAACTCGGCCGTATCCAACCTTGCCACGAGCGCGATCGACACCGGGGTCGGCAACCTCGGGCTCGGCGCTTCGGTGGCGATCAGCGCCAGCGGCGCCGTATCGTCGACCTCGGCGACGGCGATCAACCAGGCCTTCAACGCGCCGACCTTCGGCTCCGTCACGCAAGGTGCAACCAACGCAGCGGCCGGCGATGTCAGCAACCTCGGGACGCTGACGATCGGTACGGGTGCCGCTGGGTCGGGTTCGTCGGCATCGATTGGGGCAAGCGGCGCGGTTGCCGCGCTATCGCTCGCCGGTATCGGCGGTACCGGTGTTGGTACTAACTCAACCTTTACCGGACAGACTGTCGGCGCCGTTTCGCAGACCTCCGGCAACGCCGCAGGTGTTACCAACTCCGGAAGCATCGTCGGCGCTGGTCTGACACTGAGCGGCAGCGGCGCATCTGCCTCGGTCAGCGGGACCGGTGCCATGGCCACGGTGTCGAAAACTTCCATCGACGCAACGTCGTTCGGGGCCACGACGATCGGCGGGGTCGGGCAAACCGTCACGAACAGCGGGACGATCGGCAACACCTCAACCGGCTTGGCCGTCGGCGCCCTCTCGGGCGGCGGCGCATCGGCGTCGGTCGGCGCCACCGGCGCGGCGGCTTCCGTCTCCGTTGCCTCGATCGACAGCCCTGGCGCCACTGCCGGCGCCATCGCCGGCACCACGATCGGTGCGACGGGGGGAGTTGGGCAAACCGTATCGAACACGGGGGCTACCTCCAACAGTTCGACTGGATTCACCGTCGGAGCCCTCTCGGGCAACGGCGCGTCGGCGTCCGTGGGCGCCACGGGTGCGGCCGCGTCCGTTTCCGTTGCCTCGATCGGCAGCGCTGGCGTCGGCAGCTCGACCGTCGGCAACATCACTCAGTCGTCGACCAACAATAACGCGACCGGCGTGAGCAATACCGGCGGCACCGTGACGACCGGCAATATTTCGGGCAGCGGCGCCGGTGTCTCGATCAGCGCGACGGGCGGCATGAACTCGGTCTCGCTTTCGAGCAACACCAGCAATGCGGCGGTCAATACCGTTGGCACCGTCGGCCAGACCACGGCCAGCACGGGACCGGTCAGCAACACCGGCATCATCTCGGCAGGCCTGCTCAGTGGTGTCGGCAGCTCGGCGAATATCGGTGCGACCGGTGCGGCCTCGTCGTTCTCGGCCAGCAGCATCAACGACACGACCGTCGGCGGCATTCCGCAGGTGGGCAACATCACGCAAAGCTCAACCAACAATGCGGGCAGCGCTGTCAGCAATACCGGCAAGATCACGCTTGCTGCCGGCAACATGGGCACCGGCGCCAGCGCGTCGGTGTCCGCAATGGGCGCTGGCTCATTCGCCTCGTTCCGCAGCGTGAAGTAAAGCCGGCGTAACGGCCAGGCATGACATTGCAGAGAGCCGGATTCGAACCAAGGTTCGGCTCTCTGCGTATCGCAAGTGAAAAGCTGACACCGTGTGACGGGTGCCTTATGAGGAATTTCATTCTTGCGTTCGGATTGACGGTCGCTATGATCATCATGGCCGGTTCCGTTGCTGCGCAAGCTCAGTGGGCGACGGCGCGCTCGTATCAAGAAAGATCGCCGCCACCGACCGAGCCGTCGATTGCTGTTGCCGCCCCACCAGCCTCACCCATTCCGCAGGTCGTGCCGCCGAAACCAGTCGTGCGGCACATCGTCGTGCAACGGCACGCCAAAGGCCTTGCAATCCCCGTGACCACCCCGCCGCCCGACGTGCTTGTGATCATGGTGCGTGCCGCGCTTGCGGGCGTTAATCAGGCAAATTTCACGGAGAACTATTCCGTCCTGCACGGCATGACGACACCGGCGCTGCAAACACGCGTGAATCCCGCCCAGTTCGGCAAGGCGTTCGTGAGCCTCCGCAAGCAAAATCTCGATCTGTCACCAGTCCTCGTCCTGCCGCCGCAGTTTACGGCGACTCCGGCAGTGACGCCGCAAGGCCTCCTTAGGCTCACCGGCTTCTTTCCGTCGCGTCCGTTACAAATCAATTTTGCAATCGACTACCTGCCCGTTGACGGCTTTTGGTTGATTGACGCCATCTCTGTATCGGCGTTGCAGGCCGGCGTACCGGCACCCGCGCCGAGCCCCGTATCGGCCGCGCCGAGCACGAGCCCGTATGCGGCAGCACCTGTCATGAAGTCTGACTTCTGGGAGGCCCGCTTCACAAAGACCACTCATTTCGGACCGCGTTTGAGTTTCGCGGCCCAGCCACGTTAGGCGACCGGGGTTGCCAATGGACGACAAACAGAAATTTGCCGAAGGATTTCTTCAAGGCTGGCAATCGGTGGCGGGGCCCAGATTGCATTTTCCTGTAATTCCGGCGCCGCCTGCGCAAGTCAGCGGATCGCCATTTATTCACGGCCTCATGAAAGGCATTGCGGCTGCCAAAAAGGAAATGGCTGAATTGAGCTTCGCGTGACGTAGTTCGGCACTTGCGGCCTAGTTGTGCCGCAGGACGTCGAGTAGCGAACGCTCCTTAGGCTTTTTCTATGGAGAGATATTTCTCCAGCGTCATCGGATTCGGCTTGATCGCGGGGTCGCGCACCGGAGTATCCTTAAACAGCGTCGCTTCCTCAAACCACGAACGCCGCGCCGGCGGCCCCCAGGGAAACGAGACATTAGGATCCGCGGGATCCCAGGCGGCCGGCTCGCTTTCGACGTCGATGACCTGATAGTGGGTGTTGAATAGCTCGCACCGGTGGCCGTCCGGATCGCGGAAATAGACGAACATCGCGTGGCCGGGGCCGTGGCGGCCCGGCCCACGATCCACGCGGCTGCCAAGACCCATCTGCCCGGCGACGTCACAGGCGTGCAACAGGTGGTGAACTTCCGGCGCCAGAAACGCGAAATGATGCAGCCGCGGACCGATCCCGTTGAAGAACACGATGTCGTGCGGGTTGCCTTTGCGCTGCAGGAACACGCCGCGCAGATCGTTGCCGCCGGACGGCGCAATGTATTCGGTCAGCATGAAGCCGAGCGACATATAGAACTCGCAGGCTTTGCGCACCTCCGGCGTGAGGATCTGATAGTGATCGAGCCGCAGCGCGCTGCCGCCTTTGTGCTGCCTGAAGCTCGTGATCATGCGCGGCATCACCGGCATGCTGGCGCAGAATTCCAGCGGCGTGCCGACCGGATCGGTGACGTGCAGCGTGCGGCCCTGGTGCGGGATCTTGACCCACGCCGTCGGACAGCCTTTGGCATCGAACACTGCCTTGGCCTTGTCCAGATCGCGCTCGGTAAAGATCCGCATGCCGATGCGGGCGCAAGACGGCTCGCTGCCCTTGCGCAGCACGAGACTGTGGTGACATGCCTCCTCGACGCCGCGGAAATAGAGCGCATCGCCCTCCTCCGCGGTCAGAACGAGCCCGATGACCTCGGTATAGAAGTCGCGGCTTGCGGCCAGATCCTTCACCGTCAGGACGACATGGCTCGTCCGGGTGATGCGGAATTCAGGGTCGAGATTGGCCTGTGGCAGATCCATAGCTTGCCTCCCTGCCGGCCATGGAACCGCGCCGGCAGCCAAAGCGCAAGTTCGGTCTCCAGCGAAGCTACAGCCGCTTCAGTTGATGCGGCGCGTCACCTTCATGCGCGAGACGCTGTCTCCGGCAAGGTGGCTCCAAATGAATGAATCGCGCACCAGCTTGTCGGTGTGATGATCCATGTAGCGGCCCTCGGCACCACGAATGTCCATATAGAGCTCGGTAACGTCCTGTACGACGTCGGTCGAATAGTTCATCGCCAGACCGGCATTGTAAGAGTGAATTTTCTGGTCATGCTCCCAGGCGACCCGCATGACGAACGAACGCAGCGCCTCGGTCATCATGAACATCCGGTTCAACTTGAGCTGGACGTGTTGCTGGGCGAACAGCGCCTGGCCGCCCTGCTGCGCCGTCTTGGCATAGCGTAACGCGCTCTGGCAGCCATCGTCGCAGATGCCAAGCGCGTTGGCGCAAAGCTCAAGATCGCCGAACAGGTCGCCGCCCGTAGTGTCACCGCCTTCGCCGCCGGTCTTGCTGACGGCGCCGTTCACCCCACCGACGATATTGGCGTGCGGCACCCGCGCGTTCTCAAAGATCATCTCGCCGTTCTGGTAGAACCGCCAGCCGCTCTTGTTGAACACCTTGCCGATGCGGAAGCCGGGCGTGTCGCTCGGAACCAGGAACATGGTGATGCCTTGTTTGAGCGGCACCGTCGGGTCCGTCCGGGCGTCGATAAAGAACAGCTTGCCGATCGGCGCATTGGCGATGAACGCCTTTTCGCCGTTGAGAATCCATTCATCGCCGTGGCGCTCGGCCTTCAGCTTCAGACCCGGCTTGGAGTCGTCGTCCGGCGGCAGACGATTGTCGGAGCCGGCGCCCGGCTCCGTGATGCCCTTGCCGAGCACGAACGTGTCGTCGGCAACGAACGGCTTGAGGAAGCGCTCCTTCTGCTCCTCGGTGCAGGCCGCGGAAATCAGGTGGCTCCATTTCCAGTTTTGGCTGAAGGCCTTCGAGATCGCGCTGTCGGCCTTGGCGAGTTCGGTCATCACCAGCGCCTGGCTGACGAAATCGGTTTCCAGACCGCCATATTTCTTCGGCACCGCCATGGTGCGGAGGCCGAGCTTGGAGCCCTTTTTTATGATCTCCCAATCGAACGTCTCGCGTGCCGTCGGGATCGCATCGCATGCAAGCGAGATCGGGCGGATCTCCTCGTCGGCGAATTTGCGCGCCAGCATCTGCCAGGAGCGTTGTTCGTTGCTGAGTGAAAAGTCCATGAGAGCACCTGATCTCGTGAGTGTTGGTGGCGATCACTCGCCCGCAATCGCCATCGCTTCGTTGGTGGGCCGCCGGTAGCCGGCGATGACCTCGGCGAGGCGCAGCTTGGCGTCGCTATTGCCGTTGCCACTGTGCTGACACACCCGGGCATCGTGGATATATTTCTGCAACGGCATGTCGCGCATCACGCCCATGGCGCCGAAGATCTCGGCCGCATCCTTGGTCGCCTTCGCCATCATCTCGGAGGTGAAGATCTGGGCAATCATTTGCAGCGGCAGATCGGGCAGACTGCGGTCGGCAACGGCCGCTGGATGGTCCGACGCCCAGGCCGCTTGCCAGATCGTTGCGCGGGCGACCTCAAGCTTGATCGCGACTTCAGCGAGTTTGGTCCCGATCGCTTGATGTTCGATCAGCGGCCGTCCGCCCTGCACGCGCAAATGTGCGTAATCGACCGCGGCATCGTAGGCCGCACGGCCGACGCCGAGGGCCAGCGCCTGGAACAGTGGCACGCCCTCGCCCGGCGCATCGACGCCGGCCAGCAGCTCTGCCGCCTCGTCGCCGAGCAGATTGCCGGCCGGAACCCGGCAATCCTTGAAAGTTACATCGCCGCTTGAGCCATGCTGCCAAGGCTTTTCGTGTGCGCTCACGCTGAGGCCCGGCGCATCCGCCGGCACCAGCAGCACCTTGACGCTGGACTGTCCCGGGACCTTCACCAGTACGGCAAAAAGCGCGGCGATCGGTGCATTGACGACATAGTCTTTCACACCGTTGATAACCCATTCGCCATTGGCGGCTTTCACCGCTGTCGTTTTAACGACAGCCTCAGTCGTTACAGGACGGTGATAATTGACGCCGAGCCTTGTATCGGTTTCGACCTCATGGCCTGCGAAGGCGAGATGAAAGCGATCGTCAGCGGCGAACTTCGGCAGGAAGCGCTCGCGCTGGGCGTCGGTCATGGCGCGGTCGAACAAGAGATGGCCGAGCCATGAGGTCGTCATCAGCGTCGCGGCGATGTCGGCGTCGCCGGCCGCCAGTTCTTCGGTGACGATGCAACAGGTCAGGTGATCCGAGCCGGCGCCGCCGCGGTCCTCCGACAACGCCAAAGTGCGCAATCCCATCTGCGATGCCTGGTCGAGCAGTTGCATCGGCAGGCGCCGGTCGCAGACATCGAGCCGTTCCGCCTTGAGCGCAACCGGCTTGATTTCCCGCGTGACAAAGTCGCGAACCGTGTCGCGAATTTCCAACTGCTCGGCGCTAAGATGAAGATTGTACATGGTTTTGGATGTCCGAGTTTTCGTGGTCCTGGGTAAGTCCCGCTATTGCGTGACGGCCGTTGCGATGGCGTCGCCCATTTCCTGGGTGCTGGCCTTGCCGCCAAGATCGCCGGTCAGGTGCTTGGCGTCTTCGATAACCTTGCCAACCGCCTTCAGCATGTAGTCGGCAGCCGCCACCGCCTTCGGTTCGTTATGCTTGCGGCCAAGCCAAGCCAGCAGCATCTGCCCCGACATGATCATGGCGTAAGGATTGGCGATGTTGCGCCCGGCGATGTCCGGTGCCGAACCGTGCGTGGCCTGCGCCATGGCCTGACGCTCGCCGACACAAAGCCCCGGAGCAAGGCCTAGGCCGCCGACCAACCCCGCTCCGATGTCGGACAGAATGTCGCCGAACTGATTGGTGGTGACGACGACATCGTATTGCTGCGGCGCCATCACGAGCTTCATCGAGATCGTATCGATCATCGCTTCTTCGAACGTGATGTCGGGGTAGTCCTTGGCCACCTTGCGGCATTCTTCCGCAAACATGCCGCAAGCCAGCCGGTAGACCGGCTCCTTGTGCGCGGCGGTGACTTTCTTGCGCTCGCGGGTGCGCGCGATCTCGAAGGCCTCGCGCGCGACGCGGTTGGAGCCTTTCCGCGTGATCACCCGCATGCCGACGGTGATGTCGTCATTCGGCCGAAATTCCGCGGAGCCCGCCACCACCGTCTCCGAATACAACATGCCTTCGGTGAGTTCGCGCACGAAGACGATATCGACGTTCTTGTGGATCGACTTCAGATTGGCAAAGGAGCGCGACGGTCTGGCGGCCGCAAACAGTTCATATTTTTTCCGGATCGGCGGCATCACCCAGGTCGGGTCGTTGCGCGGATAATTCGCGTGGCCGATCGGGCCCAAAACCCAGCCGTCGAGCTTGTGCAAGGCCTGCTCGGTCACCGCCGGCAGCGTATCGCCGTGCTCTTCGTGCCCGGCCTTTCCGATCGGCAGCGGCTGCCAATCGATGCTCAGTCCCGAGCGCGACGCTGCCGCTTTCATCACCTTGACGCATTCGGGCACGACTTCGCGCCCGATGTCGTCACCCAGCAAAATCCCGATTTTCAAGGGCCGCTCCCTGCCGAAAGTATGTTCCGTTAATCGGAACAGTATCTTGTTGAACGAAACGGTACCGCCCGGTAACCTGCGTTGTCAACGCAATCGGGCGCGGACCACCGGCCGCAACGCGGCCTAGGACAGCAGATGGCGGACGATACTGGCACTGTGTCACGGACGCTGGCGCTGCTCGGATGCCTCGCCGAGCGCGATCAATGGGGCGTCAGCGCGCTGTCGCAGCGGCTCAATTTGCCGCGCAGCACCGTGCACCGGCTGCTCAATCTCTGCCGCCCCCAGGGTTTCGTCGAAACCGCAGGCGCTGGCACGTACCGGCCGGGGCTGGCGCTGTTCCGTTTAGCGGGGCGCCTCTCATTCCAGATGCCGCTGCGCCGGATTGTTCTGCCTTTGCTGACGGAGTTCACCCAGCAGTTCGGCGAGACCTCGCTGTTGACCGTTGTCGACCGCAACGAATTGAAGGTGTTTTTTGCCGCCAAGGCCGAGACCAGCGCACCCATGCGCTACGTCATCGAGACCAACAGCCTCGTTCCGCTGGGCTGGGGCGCCTCGGGCCGCGCCATCCTGGCCTATTTGACCGAAGCTGAAATTGCCGAGGTCATCCGCCGCGCCGAGCCGTCGCCTGTCGATAGCCGGCCGCTGGATGCCAAGGAGCTTCGCAAGTCGCTCGCAGACATTCGCAGCAAGGGTTATGCGATCACTCAGAAACAACGCACGCCGGAAGGCGTCGGGATTTCCGTGCCGATCTTCGATGCCGCCGGCCAGGTCGTCGCAAACGTCAGCGTCACCGTGCCGGCGTTCCGCTTCCGGCCGAGCGACGAACCGGTCTTTGTGCATGCGCTCGCCAAAATAGCAGCCACAGTATCGGAAGCGCTCGGCTCGACCGTCGCCCACCGTCCCGCCGTGAATGCCAAAGGTTTCGCCAAATTATGATCGGCGTGAGCGCTTGCCCCCCGCCATGCCGTCAAGCACTTCACAGACCGAGGCCGTGTCGGATTGACCGAGACCTTGCGCCATGGCCGCGTTGTAGACGGGAATGCAGGCGGTAAAAAGCGGCAGCGGGCAGTCGACCGATCGCGCCATGTCGCCAATGACCTGCATGTCCTTTTGCCAGACTTCGACCTTCATCGTCGGCGGCACATACTTGCGGTCGACCATGAACTTGCCGCGCAACTTGAACACGCCGGTTCCGACCACAGGGCTTGCCGCGAACAAATCCCACACTTGCTGCGGGTCGAGCCCCATCGTGCGCGCGAAGGTCATCGTTTCGCCGACCGCGACGTTATAGATCGCGACCAAATGGTTGGCGACGAACTTCATCTTGCTGCCATGGCCGAACACGCCGACATAAGGCGCGTTACGGGTGAACACCTCGAAGATGCCGCGCACGCTTTTGCAGGCGGCGGCGTTGCCGCTGACGAAAATCGTCCAAGACCCTTCCTTCATGCGCCGCGCCGTTCCGCTAATCGGACAGTCGAGCAGCGTAGCGCCGACTTTTTCCAATTGGCGCAATGCACGCTCCTTGTCGCGGATCGGCAGCGTGCTCGTCTCGATCACGACCAAATGCGTCTTGGCCTTGCGTTTCGCCCCAAATTCCACGGCAATCTCTTGGGCAACATCATCCAGCGCCGCCACCGACGGCAAAGATGTGATGACGACATCGACGCCGCTCGCAACTTTGGCGCATGATGAAAGTGCGCGCCCGCCGGCTTTTTTGAGCCGCTGCCGCGCGGCCGGATGCACATCGAAGCCGGAAACACGATAGCCGGCGGCGATCAAGGCTTCCGCCATCGCGCCGCCCATAATGCCGAGACCGATAATTCCGATGTGCGGTTTCATTTACATTCCCTTCGACGCCGAGATGCATCAGTATGCACGAAAGACCATTCGCTTGCTGCAATGCACACGCAGGTGCAGCGTTTCACTCATCGACGGACATTTGACGAAGGTCAAGATGACCGCTGTTGCCATTAGCCCATGATATGCAACAAATACGCAGCGGAGAATTAGAACCATGCCTCAACGCGATCCCATGAAGGCGATTCCTCAAGGGATTGTCGATGTTCCGGTCACACCGTTCACCGCGGACAACGAGATCGATCTCGACACGTTTGCACGTGTTGTCGAGTTTTTGCTTCGCCATAATGCGTCGTCGCTGTGCGTGAATTTGCATCTTGCGGAATCTCTTAATCTCGCACTCGACGAACGCAAGCTTCTTGCCAAGACGGCGGTTGAGGTGACGGCCGGACGCGTGCCGGTCATCGTTCACGTCAGCACGCCGGGCACCGACCAGGCTGTGGACCTTGCGCGCCATGCCGAAAAGGTTGGCGCCGACTGCATCATCGCCATCGCGCCCTATTACTGGAAGCCGTCGCAGGACGCGCTCTATGAGCATTTTGCGGCGATCATATCGGCAACTGCGCTACCCTTCGTCGCCTATAGCTCGCCGACGTTGATGGACGGCGTCGGGCTGCTACCCGAGACGCTCGTGCGATTGATGGAGCGCTTCCCGCAATTCATCGGCCTCAAAGAAGCCAGCCACAATTGGGAGAAATATATCGAACTCGGGCGCGCGGCCCGCAAGATCCGTCCGGATTTCGGTCTGTTTGTCGGGACCGAATGGATGATTCCATGCCTCACCCTTGGCGGCACCGCCTGCATGTCGGTCTTTGGCGGCATTTCACCGCGTTTCGTGCGGTCTTTGTTCGACGCAACGACGAGCGGCCAGCTCAAGGAGGCGCTCGCACTCCAATATAAATTTTCCGAACTGTATCAGATCGCCAAGGTCGAATATCCCGCGCCGACAAAAGCGATGTGGGAGATCATGGGGCGACCGGTCGGCGCGCCAAGGCTGCCGAACCGCCCGCTGACGGCAGCCAGGAAAAACGAAATCAGGCGCACGCTCGAAACGCTCGGACTTTTCGATACCGAGCCGCACGGCTGGTAATAAAATGAAACGAACAGGGAGGAGACAATGAAAAAACTAATACCAACACTCGTTGCCGCGACCGCGCTATTGGCGGTGACGGCAGTGCCATCAATGGCGCAGAATTGGCCAACGAAGCAAACGATCCACATGATCGTTCCATTTCCCGCCGGCGGCGGCACCGACGTCGTCGCCCGCATCGTCGCAAAATATCTCGGCGAGCGTCTGCATCAGACGATCATCGTCGAAAACCGCGGCGGCGCGAATGGCCAGATTGGGCTGATGGCGCTCAAACAATCAACGCCGGACGGCTACACCATCGAAGTCACGTCCGATACGCCGATGACGGTCAATCCCTGGATCTACAAGAATATCGGCTACGATGCGCTGCGTGACTTCATCCCGGTCATCTCACTGATACGCCTGCCGTCGATGCTGGCGGTCCATCCATCGGTTCCTGTCAAGAACGTCGCGGAATTCATCGCGCTCGCCAAGTCGAAGCCGGGCGCCATTAATTATGGTTCCGCCGGCGTCGGCAACTTCAGCCACCTAGAGATGGAATTGTTCTCGCAGGCCGCGGGCATAAAGTTGGTGCACGTTCCCTACAAGGGGACGGGCCCTTTAGCCGTGGGGATGCTCGGCGGCGAAGTGCATGCCGGATTTAATAACGTCTCGACTTTGTTGCAGCAAACTCAGGCTGGAAAGCTGAAAGCGCTCGCGGTCGCCGAACCGCAACGCATGCCGGATCTGCCCGATGTACCGACCATCGCCGAAACCATCCCCGGCTTCGACATGGCGCCATGGGTCGGCCTTATCGTCCCGCTCGGTACGCCGAAGGACATCGTGGACAAGCTTGTGACGGAATCCACCGCCGTCATGAAAGATCCCGCCGTCGTCAAGCAATTCAAGGAACAGCAGTTGAGTGTGATGCTGCTGGAGCGGGATAAATTCGCGGCCTTAATCAAGAAGGACCGCGACAAATGGGAAAAGGTTATCAAGAGCGCAGGCATCACGATGGATGGGCAATGAGTCTTGCGAGGCCTGGACGCAAAACGCGATGAATGAAGCCATGACCGATGATCCCCTCACCTCGTTCCGGCTCGATGATCGCCTGATCATCGTCACCGGGGCCAGTGAGGGGATTGGGCGCGCCTTCGCCGAAAGTTTTGCCCGCGCCGGTGCCAGCATTGTGCTCGTGAGCCGGCGGCGTGAAAAGCTTGAGGAGGTCCGCGCCGTCATCACGGACCGGGGCGGCAGCGCCGAAATTGTTCCGGCCGATGTGAGACAGATCGGCCAGCTTCGCGCGCTCGCGGAGTCCGTTCAGAAGCTCGTGCAACGAGACCACCGCAAACTCGTGCTGGTCAACAATGCGGGTTTCGGTTTCACCAAGCCCGCCATGGAAGTCAGCGAACAGGACTGGGAAACACTGTTCGAAACTCACGTCAAAGGCACGTTCTTCTGCTCGCAGCAGATCGGATCGCTGATGATCGAGCGGGGCTACGGCAAGATTATCAATATGAGCTCCACTTGGTCGGTCACGACCCAAGCGGGAAAGAGCGTCTATTGTGCCGCGAAGGCGGCGGTTTCGCAGCTCACCGCGGCGCTGTCGACCGAATGGGCGCCGCTCGGCGTCCGGGTCAACGCCCTTGCTCCGGCCACCACCACGACCGATTCGGCTAACGAGAGGGTGCTTAAAGACCCGGCGCGCTTCGAACAGATGCGCAGCCGCATCAAGCTTGGCCACTTCGCGAAGCCTTCCGATCTCGTCGGCGCTGCGATCTATCTCGCCAGCGGCGCTTCCGACTTCGTCACGGGCCAGACGCTATTCGTTGACGGCGGTTTCACGACTTGAGCGGTCCCAATCCCCGCGCGCAACGCCGGCCCGAGTCTACATCGAACCGGCAATCCCAACCTTTTCGACCTGCAGCCGCCATTTGATCATTTCAGCCTCAAGGAATTTCTCGAGCTCCGGCACCGACGGCGTGTCGATCGGGATCAGGCCCATGCTCACTAGCCGCTCCTGAATCTCCGGCAGCTTGCCGACCGCTTTGAATGCGGCGTGCAGCTTTTCGACGACGTCGGGCGGCGTGCCGGCCGGTGCAACCACCATGTGCCACGACACCGCTTCGAAGCCCGGCACGCCGACCTCCGCCAATGGCGGCACGTCCGGCATGATGCCGATCCGCGACAGCGACGAGACGCCGAGCGCGCGGACCTTGCCGTCTTTCAGCATCGGCGGCGCCAGCGAGGGATCGGCAAAGGTCACCTGCACATGGCCCGCGACCACGTCGGTCAGTGCCGGCGGCGCGCCGCGATAAGGCACATGCGTCATCTCGATGCCGAGCGCGCTTTTCAGGAGCTCGGTGGCCAGATGTGGCACCGCGCCGGTCCCGGTTGAGGCATAGGACAGCGCACCGCCGCTCTTATTGTAGCGCACGAGATCGGCAATGTTGTTGATCGGCAGCGACGGATCCACCACCAGCACGAACGGCACTTTCGTATAAAGCGCGATCGGCACGAAATCCTGGATCGGATCGTAGGGCAGCGTCTTGTACAGCGCGGCGTTGGTGGTGAGCGTGCCGCTGGGCGCGACCAGCAGTGTGTAGCCGTCGGCTGCGACCGACTTGGCGACATATTGCGCCGCGGTCACCGTGCCGCCGCCGGTCTTGTTCTCGACTATCATCGGCTGACCCAACAGCTCGGTCAGCTTCGGTCCCATGGTGCGGATGATCACATCCATCGCCCCGCCGGCGCCGAGCGGCACCACCAGCATGATCGGACGCGAGGGGAAGGTCTCGGCAGTCGCCGCGCACTCTATGCAAAGCAACAAAGCGATGGCGGTCAAGATTTTGCGCAGCAGCATGAGCGTTCCCCGACGTTTTTTTGTTGATCGAGTATAGGCGTCGCTCATGGCCGGCGTCGAGTGTTGGCCATTGCGCATCCCGCCGCGGCCCCGCATTGTCGGGCGGCAAAAAACAGAGGAACGACGTGCAATGATCCGGATCGGCATTATCGGGCTGGGCTGGTGGGGCAAGCAGATCGTGACGTGCCTTGCCGAAAGCCCGCGATTCAAGGTGGTGGCGGGTTGCGATATCGATGGCGCGATGGCCGCGCCATTCGCCGCCGCGCAGAACTTCGATCTGGTCGGCGATTACAAAACCTTGCTCAAGCGCGCCGATATCGATGCGATCGCGGTGGTGACGCCGCACGCGCTGCACGAGGAGATGGCGGTCGCCGCTTTCGCCGCCGGCAAGCAGGTGTTCTGCGAGAAGCCGCTGGCGCTGACCACGGCGAGCGCGGAGCGAATCCTCGCCGCCTGCGCCAAAGCCGGCGGTGTGCTCGGCATCGGCCATGAACGCCGCTACGAGCCGGCGATGGAAGACATGCGCAAGCTGTTCGAGAGCGGCGCGCTGGGCCACATCTTGCTGATGGACGCCAATGTCAGCCACAATAATTTTCGCAAGATGGATCCATCGAACTGGCGCCGCGATCCCAAGCACGCGCCGGCCGGCGCCTGGACCGCGCTCGGCATCCATCTTGGCGACATGTTTGTCTCGCTCGCCGGACCGCCGACGCGCGTCGCGGCACGCACCGCCTCGCAGATTTTCCCCTCGCCGGCCGAGGACTTCGTCGGCGCCGACATTGATTTCGCCAATGGCGCGCGCGGCCGCATCACCTGCCTGTCGACGCCGCCGTTCTATGGACGGTTCACGCTGATAGGCGACCAAGGCTGGGTCGAGGTGCAGGAAGGCGGCAATGTCGACAAGGGAATACCGTCAAGCTTTGTCCACTGCGGCCCGGATGGCAGCCGGACCACGCGCGAATATGGCCACAGCAATACGGTGCGGGCGAATTTCGAGGCCTGGGCCGACGCGGTCGAAGGCCGCGCCCCCTACCGCTTCACGACCGAGCAGTTGCTCGCCAATATCCGCATTCTCGACGGGGTGACGCGCTCGGCGGCGGCGGACGGCAAGCCAGTCGCGACTTAGTCGCAACGCAGACTAACACGCTCGAAATTGCACCGCGTTTGGGTTAGACAGCGCATGATCCCGAAAAAGCCTGCCCTCGGACTTGATCCGAGGGTGGGAACCGGTTTTCGGACAAGATCATGCGCATGAAAAATGCGCCAAGGGCGCACTCATGCAAAGTGAAAAAGAACAAGTCGCGCTGACCTCAATCGTGGCCTCGGCCGTGCTGACGGTTGCCAAAGGCTTGGTCGGCTTTTCCACCGGTTCGCTCGCGATCCTGTCGGAGGCCGGCCATTCGCTGATCGATCTCGGCGCCACCGTGATGACCTATGGCGCGGTGCGCGTCTCGGGCAAGCCCGCCGACGAAGAGCACCATTACGGCCATGGCAAGATCGAGAGCGTCTCGGCGCTCGGTGAAACTGCGCTCCTGTTCCTGCTTTCCGGCGTGGTGATCTGGGAGGCTGTCATGCGCCTCATTGATCATGAGCCGCATTCAGTGGTCGCGACGGTTTGGGCTTTCGGCGTGATGGTGGTGTCCATCGCGGTCGATTTTTTCCGCGCCCGCGCGCTGACGGCAACCGCGAAGGCGACGCAAAGCCAAGCGCTGGAAGCCGACGCGCTGCATTTTTCTTCCGACATGTGGTCTTCCCTCGCGGTGCTGGTCGGCTTGGTCGGCGTTCATTTCGGGCTGGTGTGGGCCGATTCGGCGTCAGCTTTGCTGGTGGCCGCGCTGGTCTGCAGCGCCGGCTGGCGGCTGGGCCGGCGCACCATCGATACGCTGACGGACACGGCACCGGCCGGCGCCGTCGCGACGATCACGGCGATTGCCGCCAAAGTGCCGGGCGTGGTCGCGGTCCAGCAGGTGCGGGCGCGCGCGGTCGGCGACAAGACTTTTATCGATCTGGTGGTCGGGGTCAGCCGCACGCTGCCGCTTGACCGCGTGACCGCGATCAAAGGCGCGGTCGAGGCCGCACTGCGTGAAAATATGCCGGGGGCCGAACTGACCGTCACCACCGAACCGGTCGCGCTCAGCAACGAGAGCGTGCTCGACCGCGTGATGGTGATTGCGCGCAACCGCGCGCTGGCCGTGCATCACGTGACCGTGCACGACATCAATGACCGGCTGGCGATCTCGCTCGATCTGGAAGTCGACGGCAAACTGTCGCTGGGCGCCGCCCATGAGCTGGCCGACGGTCTGGAAAACGCCATCGCCGGCGAACTCGGCCTCGACGCCGAGGTCGAGACGCATATCGAGCCGCTGCAGCCGCAAGAAGTATCGGGCCGCGAGGCGCCGCCGGAGCGGGTCAAGGCGGTCGAAATCGCGCTGACGGAACTCGCCCCGGAAACCAGGATCATCCGCGACATCCACGATGTGCGGGTACGCGAGACCGACGAGGGCGAGATCGTCAATTTCCACTGCCGCGTCGATCCCGACCTCAGCGTCCAGACGGTGCATGAGAAGGTCGATGCGCTGGAACGTGCTCTGCGTGTGCGCTCGCCTTCGATCAAGCGCGTGATCGGCCACACCGAGCCGCGCGGCTAACGACCTTCGCCGTCTTCCAATTCTCACGTTCCCGTCCTAAATCAAAGCCCATGCGTACAGACACTCATCCACCCATTCTCCTCAAAGACTACCGCCCGCCGGACTGGCTGGTGGAAACCGTCATGCTCAAGGTCGCGCTGCATCCGACGCAGACCAAAGTCCGCGCGACGCTGGCGCTCAAGCCCAATCCCGATGCCGCCGCGGCGCCGCTGGTGCTGGATGGCGACGGACTATCGCTGGTGTCGCTCAAAATCGATGGCACGGCTTTGCCGGCCGAGAACTACATCGCTACGCCGGATAGGCTGACGATCCCGCAGGTGCCGAACCGGCCCTTCACCCTTGAAATCGAGACGCTGGTCGATCCGACCGCCAACTCACAGCTCTCGGGGCTGTATCGCTCCAGCGGCACCTATTGCACCCAATGCGAGGCCGAAGGCTTTCGCCGCATCACTTATTTCCCCGACCGGCCCGACGTGATGGCGGTCTACACGACGCGCATCGAGGCCGATAAAGCCGAAGCGCCGGTGCTGCTGGCGAACGGCAATCTTATCGAGAGCGGCGACCTGCCCGGCGGACGGCACTTTGCGGTCTGGAACGATCCGCACCCCAAGCCGTCGTATTTATTCGCCATGGTCGGCGGCAATCTCGGCCATGTCGAGGACAACTTCCGCACCATGTCAGGTCGCGACGTCGTGCTGCGCATTTATGTCGAGCCCGGCAAGGAAAGCCGCTGCGACTACGCCATGGATGCGCTGAAGCGCTCGATGCGCTGGGACGAGACCGCGTTCGGGCGCGAATACGATCTCGACATCTTCATGATCGTCGCCGTCTCCGACTTCAACATGGGGGCGATGGAGAACAAGGGCCTCAACGTCTTCAACGACAAATACGTGCTGGCGACGCCCGAGACCGCCACCGACACCGACTTCGCGCAGATCGAGGCGGTGATCGCGCACGAATATTTCCACAACTGGACCGGCAACCGCATCACCTGCCGCGACTGGTTCCAGTTGTGCCTGAAGGAAGGCCTCACCGTTTTCCGCGACCAGGAATTTTCGTCGGACACGCGCTCACGACCGGTCAAGCGGATTTCGGATGTGCGCAATCTGCGCGCCACCCAGTTCATCGAGGATTCCGGCCCGCTCGCGCACCCGGTCCGGCCGGAATTATACAAGGAAATCAATAACTTTTATACGACGACCATTTACGAGAAGGGCTCGGAAGTGGTGCGCATGGTGCACAGTTTGATCGGGCCGGAGAAATTTCGCGCCGGCATGGATCTGTATTTCGCGCGCCATGACGGCCACGCGGCGACGGTCGAGCAGTTCATCCAATGCTTCGCCGAGGCCAGCGGCCGCGACATGACGCAGTTCAAGCTGTGGTACAGCCAGGCCGGCACCCCTGAGGTCAAGGTCAGCACCCGCTTCGATGCCGCGCGCAAGACCTTCACCGTCGAATGCAAACAGAGCCTGGCGCCGACGCCAAACCAGCCAACCAAAGTGCCGATGGTGATCCCGCTTCGCGCCGGGCTGGTCGGCAAAGACGGCCGCGATTGGCCGATGGTGCTGGCGAACGGCAACACCATCGAGCGCGGCGTACTGGAATTGTCCGAACCGGCGCACAGTTTCGAGTTCGCCGGTATCGCCGAGCGCCCGGTTCTGTCGATCAATCGCGGCTTCTCGGCGCCGATCAAGCTCGTTACCGATCTCGACGCTAGCGATCTCGATTTTCTGGCGGCGCACGACGCCGACTCCTTCAATCGCTGGCAGGCGCTGCAGACCGTCTCGACGCGGCTGCTGATTGACAATGTCGCGGCGCTGCGTTCCGGCAAAGCGCCGCGCACCGATGATAAATTGCTTGCGGCGATGGCCGCCGTTCTTGACGACGCCAAGCTTGAGCCGGCCTTTATCGCGCTGGCTCTGGTGCCTCCCGGCGAAGGCGATATCGCGCGCGAGATCGGCAACGACATCGACCCCGACGCGATCTTCCAGGCCCGCAAAGCCTTGCGCGCCGCCATTGGCGACCGTCTCGGCGCTACGTTGGCTGTCGCTTATGACCGCCTGGCCATCACCGGCCCCTACTCTCCCGATGCCAAAGACGCCGGCCGGCGCACCTTGCGCAATATCGTGCTCGATCTTCTCGCCGCTACGGCCGAATCCTTAGCCATCGCGCGCGCGGCCCGGCAGTACGATACCGCCGACAACATGACCGACCGCATGGCGGCGCTGGCGACCCTGTCGCTGCATGACGTCCCGGAGCGCGAGCGCGCCATCGCCGATTTCTACGTCCGCTTCGCCAACGATCCGCTGGTCGTCGACAAATGGTTCGTGCTTCAGGCCACGATCCCGCAGCCGGGCACGCTGGCCAAGGTGCGGGAATTGACCGCGCACCCGGCCTTCTCCTTCGCCAATCCCAACCGCGTCCGCTCGCTGATCGGCGCCTTTGCCCAATCGAATCCGACCCAGTTCAACCGCGCCGACGGCGCCGGCTACGATTTCATCGCCGACACGATCCTGACGCTCGATCCGAAGAATCCGCAACTGGCGGCAAGGCTGGCGACCGCGTTCCGCACCTGGCGCACGCTGGAGCAAGGCCGCCGCGCCAAGGCGGAGACGGCGCTGACGCGGATCAAATCGGCGCCCAACCTATCGCGCGATTTGTCCGACATCGTCGAGCGCGCCCTCGGTTAGCACCCTCGAGTCGCGGGTTACCGCCGTTTCCGCCGCTTTAGCGACCCCGGCTTTGCCGTTACGCCGCCTGCCTTTTGTGTGGGTAACGATTTTTCAATAATTGACTCTGCGGACTCTCGACAAATCGGCGGCCATCGATTCAAATCCTATGAGTGATTCGGCAAGAGATGCGGCACATCCTTCCGATTCTTGGCAGGGGACTTACTGAACGGAGGCCTACATGGCGCGCGCCAATTTGGCGAGTGCGTCTGCACACCCGGATTCCATCAAGGGCCTCGCGCAATCGATCGCCAAACCGGCGTATCGGCGGCTGCTGACGGCAGAGCCTTTGCTCCGGCGTGCAGTTCCCGTTCTGATCATCGCATTTCTCGTCACCATCTGCGTCGGTGCTGGCGTGCAGGTGCTCGATCAGCGCCGCCAGACACTCAACGCCATGGCGATTTCGCTCGACGCGCTGGCCGATCTTGCCGCCGAACGTCTGCAGCGACCGCTCAAACAGCCGGCCGACGCCAACGAGCGGCCGCAGGAGGTATTGGCGCGCGCGCTACCCTCCTGGGCTACCGGCGCCGGTCGCCAATTCATCCTGACCAACGTCGAAGGCATCGTCGCTGCCGCGATCCTTGCCACCGATGGCACGGTCGGCCGCCGGTTGATCGACCTGCTCGGCCCCACCCAACCGCTCACCACCTTTGGCGCCAGCGCCGGCGTGCTTGAAATCGCCCTGCCCGATGACAGCCGCGCGCTTGCCACCGTGCGCATGCTCAATGCCCCGTTCGGCCAGCTCGCCGTGGTGCAATCGCGCGATACCGCGCTGGCGTCCTGGCGCTCAATCACCACGCTGACCGTCACCCTGTCGGCGACCACCGGCTTTGTCGTGCTGATCCTCGGCTTCGCCTTCCACTGGCAGGCGACCCGCGCCCGCGAGGCGGACACGATCTACGAAACCGTTCGCAGCCGCATCGACACCGCGCTCAACCGCGGACGCTGCGGCTTGTGGGACTGGGACCTTTCGCGCGGCCGCATCTTCTGGTCGCAATCAATGTTCGACATTCTCGGGCTGAAGGCGGTGGACAACCTGATGCCCTTCGGCGACGTCAGCAATTTGGTGCATCCGGACGACGTCCAGCTCTACGAGCTCGCCACCGAACTCGCCGAAGCGAAGGTAACGTCCATCGACCACGCCTTCCGCATGCGCCACGCCACCGGCCATTGGGTCTGGCTGCGCGCCCGCTGCGAACTGGTCCGCCAGCACGGCGAGCCGGGTCTGCACCTGATCGGCATCGCGGTCGATATCACCGAGCAGAAAAGCCTGGTCGAAAAGACCGTCGCCGCCGACATGCGCCTGCGCGACGCTATTGAAACTATCCCGGAAGCCTTCGTGCTGTGGGACGCCGACAACCGGCTGGTGCTGTGCAATTCTAACTTCCAGGAACTGCATAATCTCCCCGACGAAGCGATCATGGTCGGCGCATCCTATGAGTCGGTGGTCGATGCCGGCAACCAGCCCGTCGTGCGCAACAAAGTTGTCACCGGAGGCCCGACAGTGCCGGGCGCGCGCACCTTCGAGGCACAGCTTGAGGATGGCCGCTGGCTGCACATCAGCGAGCGGCGCACCAAGGACGGCGGCTATGTGTCGGTCGGCACAGACATTACCGCGCTCAAGACCCACGAAGAAAAGCTGGTCGACAGCGAGAAGCGGCAGATCGCGACGATTTCTGACTTACGCGCCTCGCAGCAGCGGCTGGCCGAACTGGCCGAGAAATATGCCGAAGAGAAAACCCGCGCCGAGGAAGCCAACGCCGCGAAATCGAAATTTCTCGCCAATATGAGCCACGAACTGCGCACGCCGCTCAACGCCATTATCGGCTTCTCCGAGATCATGGAGTCCGGCATGTTCGGCCCGCTCGGCGCCGACAAGTACAATGAATACTGCAGCGACATCCGCGACAGCGGGCAGTATCTGCTCGAGGTCATCAACGACATTCTCGACATGTCGAAGATCGAGGCCGGCCGCATCCGCCTCGACTTCGAGGATCTCGATCTCGACACGCTGCTGGCCGAATCCATGCGCGTCGTTTCCGCCAAGGCTCAGGAAAAGCAGCTTGAGGTCTCGGCGCGGATCGCGCCCGATCTGCAGTTGCGGGGCGACCGCCGTGCCATCAAGCAGATCGCGCTTAACCTGCTGTCGAACGCGGTGAAGTTCACGCCGCCCGGCGGCAGCGTCACAGTGCGCGGGCGGATGTCGGATGAGTTTGTCGTGCTCGGCATTGCCGACACCGGCATCGGCATCGCCAGTGAAGCGCTCGCCAAGCTTGGCCGCCCGTTCGAACAAGTCGAAAGCCAGTTGACCAAAAGCCATCAAGGTTCGGGGCTGGGTCTGGCGATCGCCAAGTCGCTGGTCGAGCTGCACGGCGGCTGCATGCGCATTCGCTCGCGGCCCGGCCGCGGCACGTTGGTCTTGGTGCGGCTACCGCTCAAGCCGCAATGCCTGCTGCCGAAGGAAGAAGCGGCCTAAGGTTTGGCGCCTAAGATCTTCACAAAACTCGCACGCACTTTCGCTTGCATCTCGATCAGGGTCGCATCCAGCGTGGCGAAATCCGGCACGTCGGCGGCGCGCGCCAACAGGCGCAATAGTCCCGCCCCCGCCGTCTTCGGATCGAACGGGCCGGGCAGACACAACCGCAATATCTGCGTCAGGTCGTGATAGAATTGCACCGCCGGGCGCAGCACCTCGGTATCCTCGACCGGCAACACCTGCAACTGCCACGCTTTGTCGAGCACGCGCGCGGTCGAGGTGTCTAGAATATCCGGTAGCCGGTGCGCGTGCACCAGTTGCAAATACTGCGCGATGAATTCCAGATCGACCAAGCCGCCGGCGGCGTATTTCAGATCCCACCGCTCGCGGTCGCCTTTTTCCGCAGCAATCGCAGCCCGCATCTCGACGACGTCGCCGGCGATCAGCGCTGCGTCACGCGGCCGCCGCAATACGTCGCGAATAACCTGTTCAACACGCGCACCGAATGCCGGTGACGCCGACACCACGCGCGCGCGCGTCAGCGCCATGTGTTCCCAGGTCCAGGATTCGCTCGCGTGATAGCCGGTAAAACCGGCGAGTTGCACGGCCAGCGGCCCGGCGCGTCCCGACGGCCGCAACCGCATATCGACGTCATAGAGTGAGCCGTAATTGGTCTGCGCCGTCAGCGCATTGATCAGGCGCTGGGTCAGCCGTGCGAAATACTGCCCGCCATAAAGCGGCCGCTTGCCGTCCGACTCCGGCTGCCGCTCGTCGAAGTCGTAGACCAGAATGAGATCGAGATCGGAGGTCGCGGTCATTTCGCAGCCGCCGAGCTTGCCCATGGCTAGCACCGCGGTCTCTTCGCCGCGCATGTGGCCGTACATGACGGCGAAATTCTCCGCAATAGCGCGATGAACGGCGCGGATCACGGCGTCCGCCAGCCGGGCAAAAGCTTCGCCGGCTTGCCGCGCCGTCACTGTCCCCGACAAAATCCGCACGCCGATCAGGAACATGTATTCCAGCCCGAACATCCGGATGCGCTCAAGCAGGTCCTCGTCGTAGCGCGATTGCGCCAGCGCCGCGTCGAGCCGCCGGTTGAGTTCGGCGTCGTCCGGCAAGGCGCCGAAAAAGCTCGGGTCAACCAGCGCGTCCATCACCTGCGGGTCGCGCGCCAGCGTATCGGCGAGCCGTGGCGCGATGCCGAGCACGAGGGTTATCAGCACAATGAGGTCGGGCTTTTGCCGCAACAGCGACAACAGCCGCGCCGCGACATGCAGATTGGCGAGGAAGTGGTCGAACTGCACCAAGGTGGCGCCAGGATTGTCCGTTCGCCCGATATGCCCGATCAGGACCGGCAGCAGCGCTGCCAAGTGCCCGCGCGCCACCTCGCCTTTGAGCGAGCGATGCCCGCCGGCGAGCCAATGACGAATGATCGTGGACGCTTCGAGCGGCGAGCGAAAGCCCAGCTCGGCCAGGCGATCCAACGTCTTGTGGTCGTCCGCGTCGGGCGGAAACACCAGCGCCGGCTGATCGCCGCCGGGCGCGGTCTCAAACAGCCGGGCGTAATGGCTTTGCACCTTTTCAAGATGACCGAGCATCGCTTTGGCGAAGGCATCGCGGCCGGCGTAACCGAGAAAGCGTGCGAAGCGTTCAAGCTGCGCCGGCTCGGCCGGCAGCACCTGGGTCTGCTCGTCATTGAGCATCTGCAGGCGGTGCTCGACGGTGCGCAGGAAGCAATAGGCCGCTTTCATGTCGTCGCGCACCGCGGCGTCGATCCAGCGGTCATGCTCGAGCTTGTCGAGCGTCGTCAACGTATCGCGATCGCGCAACGCCGGATTACGCCCGCCGGCGATCAATTGCTGGGTCTGGACAAAAAACTCGATCTCGCGAATGCCGCCGCGGCCGAGCTTGATGTTATGACCTTCGACCGCGATCTCGCCGTGGCCGCGAAAGGCATTGATTTGCCGCTTCATGGCGTGCACGTCCGCCACCGACGCGAAGTCGAGATAGCGGCGCCAGACGAAGGGCGACAACTCGTTGAGGACTGCCTCGCCGGCCGCGATGTCGCCGGCGCAGGCGCGCGCCTTGATCATGGCGGCGCGTTCCCAGTTTTGCCCGGCATTTTCGTAATAGGACATTGCCGCCGCAGTCGAAATTGCGATGGCGGTCGAGGCCGGATCGGGCCGCAGCCGCAAATCGGTGCGGAACACATAGCCGTCGCCGGTGCGATGCTGCAGCAGCTTCACCAAGCGCTGCGTCATCTTCACGAACAACGGCGCCGCCACCGCTTCTTTCGGCACCACCGATGCTTCGGGGTCGTAGAGCACGATGAGGTCGATATCGCTCGAGTAGTTGAGCTCGAACGCCCCCATCTTGCCCATCGCCAGCACGATGTAGCCGCTGCCGATCTGCGGCTGCGATCTGTCCTCCGGCTTGAGCTGACCGGCGCGCACCGCCTCGGCCAGAATAAAACGCACCGCGGCATCGACTGCGGTGTCGGCGAGATCGGTCAGCGCACGCGCCGCCCGCATCACCGGCCAGGCGCCGCCGATATCGGCGAGTGCGATCAGTAACGCGGCTTCCGCTTTCATGCGGCGCAGCAGCCGCATTGCCTCGTCTTCGTCCTGGCTCGATGCGACGGCGTGACCAGTCTTGGCCAGCAACTCGCTGAGGTGGCGATCCGGGTCCGCCTCGAGCAGCCGCAGCAGGCGTGGCGGATCGCCGCTCGCCAGCTCCCACAAATAGGGCGAGGTCTCGGCGAGACTTTCCAATATCGCGTTGATGACAGGGTGTGCGACGAGCAGCGCTTTCAGGCGCTTGCCGTCGCCCGCCGGCAATGTGGCGAGCCATTTGGCGACGCTGGCGCTGGCAGCTATCGGCTCTGTCAGCTTCGGCGCCGTGACGAGCCGCTCGGCGAGCGTCTCGCCGTCACCCGATTTGGGTGCGGGAGTCTTAGGAACGGATTTTTTGGGAACGGATTTTTGGGCCGCTTTCTTCGCGGTTGTCTTGACCACCTTCTTGGCGGCCTTCTTGACCTTCTTTTTGCCCGGCGGCCTCATCCCACACTTTGTACCGGCCCTCCGCGCGGCAAGGCAATGACGCTCTTGAGACCGGGGTGGTTATCCTCCAGCGTCAGTTCGCCGCCATGCAGCCGCGCCACCGCGGATGCCAGGCTCAAGCCCAGCCCGGAGCCGGGTTTCGAGCGGCTCTGTTCGAGCCGGACAAAGCGCTCGACCGCGCGCGACCGGTCGGCTTCCGGAATGCCTGGCCCGCTGTCGGACACCGACAACAGGATACGGTCGCCGGCATTGAGCACACGCACCACGATTTCCGGCATCGCCCCATTCGCCGCCTTATCGACCGGCTCAGTATATTTGATGGCGTTATCGACCAGATTGGCGAGCGCCTGACTGACCAGTTCGCGGTTGCCGTTGACCGGCGCCGCTTCGGAAGCCTCGACCTTGAGCACGATGCCCTTCTCCTCGGCCAGCGGCTCGTACAGCTCGCCGATGTCGTTGGCGATTTCGGCAGCGTCGAATTCACGCACGTCGCCGAACTGCCCCGATTCCGCGCGCGCGATCATCAGCAACGCGTTGAACGTCGCGATCAGCCCATCGGATTCTTCAATGGTCGCCTCCAAGGCGGCGCGGAATTCTGGCTCGCTATGCGCGGTGCGCAGCGCCTGCTCGGTTCGATTGCGCAGCCGGGTCAACGGCGTTTTAAGGTCGTGGGCGATATTGTCGGACACTTCCTTCAAGCCGCGCATCAGCGCCTCGATGCGCTCCAGCATGGCGTTGAGGTTTTCGGCGAGCCGATCGATCTCATCGCCTGTGCCGGCGACCGGCAGCCGCTCGCCGAGATCGCCCGCCATGATGCTGCGGGTAGTTTCCGTCATGGCATCGACACGGCGCAGCACGCGGCGCGTGACGAACAGCCCACCCGCGAGACCCAACACCAGCACGATCGCAATCGACCAGCGTCCGGCGTCGACGACGATGTGATAAAGCCGCTCGCGCTCGTCGAGGTCGCGGCCGACCAGCAGGCGGAAACCGCCGGGAAGCTGAAACACCCGCGCCAGCGCCAGGTGCTCGTGCTCCGGACGCTCGGGATGTTCGGGCGGCTCGGCTTCGTCGAGCCGTCGGTAGGTCGTCTCGGTCCAGCCCGGATTGTCGAGAACGCCCGGCGGCAGCGCGGTGACGTTGCCGGCCAGCGCCTCGCCGTTGAACGTCGTGACCAGATAGAGGCTCGAGCCCGGTCGCCGCGCCCGCGCGTCGACCACGACCACCAGCCGCCGGATGCCGCCCTGCCGGTATTGCTCCGACAGGCCGGTGATTTCCGCATCGACCGTTTCGGTGATCTGCTCGGTGATCAGGCGGCGCGTGTTGAGGGCGAAATAGCCAAGCAAAAACGCCGCGAACAGCGCGAACACGGTCAAATAGACCAGCGTCAGCTTGAACGTGGTGGTACGAAAAACTTTACCGAGCGCCGTCACGTATCATGTATCCCGCGCCGCGGACCGTGTGCAAAAGCGGCTGGGAGAATCCTTTATCGATTTTCGAGCGTAAGCGCGAGATGTGGACGTCGATCACATTGGTTTGGGGGTCAAAATGATAGTCCCAGACGTTTTCCAGCAGCATGGTGCGGGTCACCACCTGGCCTGCGTGCTTCATCAAGTATTCGAGCAGGCGGAATTCGCGGGGTTGCAGGGTAATTTCTTCGGTGCCACGGCGCACCTCGTGCGACAGCCGGTCGAGCTCGAGGTCGCCAACGCGCAGCACGGTTTCCTCGCGGCCGCCGCGCCGGCGTGCCAGTACCTCTATCCGCGCCAGCAGTTCAGAGAATGAATAGGGTTTGGGCAGATAGTCGTCGCCGCCGGCGCGCAAGCCCTTGACCCGGTCGTCAACCTGGCCGAGTGCAGAGAGAATAAGCGCGGGTGTCGCGATGCCCTTGGTCCTCAGCGTGCCGATAAGCGAGAGGCCGTCGCGCTTGGGCAGCATGCGATCGACGATCAGAACGTCGTATTGGCCGTCCAGCGCCATGGCCAGGCCATCTTCGCCATCGCTGGCCGAATCGGCAATATGCCCGACCTCGCGGAACGCCTTGACCAGATAGTCCGCAGCGTCGCGGTCGTCCTCGATGATCAGAAGGCGCATTGTGACCCGATCCGGCTGCGCCTCGGCCGTCCGGCCTAGGGCGCGTATCGCTTGATTATCCGCATAAGTGCGCATCGGTCACACCAATTCCAGTCAATTTGGTGGCAAGCCCCTCTTTGCCGGGGCCTCTTTCGTACGCGAGGGGGTGGCGGGGTTGGCCCGCCACCCCCTCAACGACCCCACCCAAGCGGGGGCGACGGTTGCCAGGGTGAAGCTCAGTTCGCAAGCGGCGGGCTTTTGGGCCGACCGCTTCCGGGAAATTGTCGGGACGGGCACAAGGCCCGCCCCGATGAGGAGGAACCGCCAACGGGGGCGACGGTTGCCGGCGGAACACCTTCAACCTCAAGTCTCGTTAGCCCGATCCTTCAACCTTGGCGTCTATCAACCTTGGCCGACCGGCAGCGCGACGAACCGGGTGTTGTCACCCGACTTCACGCGTATCAGCACGCTTTTCTTGCCCTCACTCCGGGCGCTGGACACGACCTTGCGCACGTCGGCCGGCGACGAGACGGCTTTGCCGGCCACTTCGAGGATCACATCGCCAGTCGAGAAGCCGTGCTCGGAAGCAATGCCAGAACCGTCGACTCCGGTAACCACGACACCCTGGCTTCCGGCACCCGATACGCGGGCGGCGGGCGCCAGCGTGAGGCCGAGCTTGCCCATGTCGGTGGCGCCGTTGTCGGCGCTACCGTTTTCGTCGCTTGTCGCGGCGCGCGCTTCCTTGGCGTTCGGCAATTCGCCGAGCGTCAGGCTGACGGTCTTTTCCGAGCCCTGGTGCAGAACCGCGAGCTTGACCGTGGCCTTCGGGGCCAGCGAGCCGATCTTCTTGGCGAGATCGCGCGCATCCTTCACGGCATCGCCGTTGACGGCGGTGATGACGTCACCCGCTTCGATGCCGGCCTTGGCTGCCGGGCTGTTGGCTTGCGGTTCGGCAACCAGCGCGCCTTCTGCCTTCTTGAGACCGAGGCTGTCAGCGATATCCTGCGTCACCGGTTGGATCTGAACGCCGATCCAGCCACGTGTGACCGAGCCGTGATCCTTGAGCTGCGCGATCACGGTCTTGACGGTGTCGGAGGGAATCGCGAAGGCGATACCCACAGAGCCGCCGGAGGGCGAGAAGATCGCCGTATTGACGCCGATCACATTGCCTTCGGTGTCGAAGGTCGGCCCGCCGGAATTGCCTTTGTTCACCGGCGCGTCGATCTGGATGAAGTCGTCATAGGCGCCGGCGCCGATGTCACGGCCGCGCGCCGAGACGATGCCCGCGGTCACGGTGCCGCCGAGGCCGAACGGATTGCCGACCGCGAGCACCCAATCGCCGATGCGCGGCGTGGTGTCGGATAGCTTCACATAGGGGAACGAGCCGCCTTCGACCTTGATCAGCGCGAGGTCGCTGCGCGGATCGGTGCCGATGACCTTGGCGGTGTGCGTCTTGCCGTCGTCGGTGGTGACCTGAACGCTCTCGGCCTTGTCGACCACGTGATTGTTGGTCACGGCATAGCCGTCGGCGGAGATGAAGAAGCCCGAGCCCTGACCCATGACGGTGCCATGGCCGCGGCCTCGCGGCTGCATGCCTTCAGGGCCGCCTTGCGGACCGTTGCGGCCGTCAGGCATACCGAAGCGGCGGAAAAATTCCTGCAAGCCCGGCGGCACATTTTCCATGTTCTGGCCGCCGACGCCGTCAGCCTGAGAACCGCCGTCCAATTTGACGCGGACGGAAATAACGGCCGGTTTGACCTTCTCGACAATGTCGGCAAAGCCAACCGGCGCGGCCACCTTTTTCGCCTGCTCACTCAGGTTCTGCGCAATTGCCGCCGGATAGCCCTGGAGGTTCAAGCCGGGGGCGACGACGAGCGCGGCAGCGCTGAGACTGGCGACGGTAGTGGCAAGCAGAACCGCGCGGCGAATGGACAGCACACGCGATTTCTTCGGGGGATTAGGAGCGGGAATGACGCTCGGGCTCATGGGGAAATCTCCATCTCAATTCGGGGGCGCGTACGCGCCGTTTCGAACCTGAAGATGGGGCGATGAGCCTTACAGCGTTCTGTCGAGGGGATTAAACTTCGGTAAGGTGGAGAAAATAAATTAGGCTTGAAATTCAATAACTTAATCAATGGTCCACAGCAGGAGGTGCGACCAAAGTGGATAGCCGCCGCTGCTCGGTCTCGCTCAGCGCAAGGGCTAAAGTGGCGACGGTCTTGCGCCGCTTCACCATCGCGACCAGCAATAATCGAGGTAAAAGTGGGAGGGATATCCGGCAAAACGCCCGACAATTCAGCCGGCTTTACGTTCCCAGCCGCCGGCAACTTCCGCGGCCTTGCCCATCAGCGCGGCATAGTCCTTGCCGAACACCTTGGTGCACAAACGCACGGCCGCATCGACCTGCGATTGCCGGAAGCCGCGGTCGGCCGCCCCCGCGTGCCGCACGCCGTCGAGCAACGCCGGCATGTCGTAATCGAGATTTTGCTGGAGTTCGGCGAAGGTCCGCTGGGTCATTTCGCTGACCGCAAGCTCGTTGGCGAATTGCCGGCAGGCGACGACAAATTCAACCAGCGTCCCGATCTCGCTCACCGCGTCCGGATCGAGAACCGAATTCGGCCGGATTTCGTCAGACGGCCGCGGCCGCAGCAGAGTCCGGACCCGGCCCGGCATGGATTCGATTTCGGTGCGCAGCAGGTCCGCGATGTTTGTGCGGATCGCGCCAAGCGCGCGGCCCCAGGTGCTGCCGATCGGCAGGTCCAGTTCGGTGCGCAGGCCCCGCGCGCTGTCGTGAATGGTCTTGAGCAGCGCGGCAACAGCGATGCCGCGGCCGCTGTGCAATTCGTCGCGCAATTCCCGAACCATGCGCTCCAGATCGGCAAGCACGATGGATACCGTGACGCGGTACCTCGTCTCGGCGACGCGCGCGGCGGTGTCGCTGCCGGCAGCTTTGGTGCCCAAGCGAACCAACTGCCAGGGCGCCGCCAAGCGGTCCCTCACCGTCAGCAGCGCGTACAAGAACAGCTCGCGGTCGGCGTCCTCGACAGCTTCGATCAGCATCTTGCATTCGTCCAACTGGCCATTCGCCAGATTGCCGATGCGCAGCGGCAAGCGCTCGCCTAAGTCCGCCAGGCGGTCGCGGCCCTGAAGCACGCATCGCAGCGCGGTGGAGTCTTCATCGGGACGTTGCGTGCCGACTTGCGCCAAGAGACGGCGGCGGGCTCTTTCATCCGAGGCGGCGGTCCCGAAGTGAGTGTCGAACGCGGCAGCGGCGCGGTCCTGGAATTGGCGGGTGATGAGTTTCGCCTTCGCCTCGTCATTGACGAGCAAGGCGCTACCAATATCGTCAGACAATATCTTGGCATCGACCGGCAACAGATCGCGGCGGACCCAGGTCCACAGCGTTTCAAGCGAGGAGCGCGCGATGCGGCCGGGATGGGTGTGATTGCCGACGTCGTCGACCAGAAACGGTTCGAGCGGCTTGAAGAACAGCCGGGCGGAACTGGCGATGCGGGGTGGGCCGTCGCGCTGCTCGCGCATCACCCGCCGCAATTCCTGCAAAACGAGATCGGCGCCGGCAATATCTTCGCCGCGCAGCACGCAGCGCTCGAGCTCGCCGATCAGCAGCAAGCGTGCCTGAGGCGACACCTCGCGTAGGAATTGCCGCAATCGTTCGACTGTGTCGGTACCCGACATCGCCGGCTCAATCCACCGTTAGACCAAGTGGATAGATACGGCCAGCGTCGTTAATAACTCATTAAGCATAATGACACCGTTTTAACGGTGCCCGTTTAGCCGACCGACGACCAGGTGCCGTCCGGGTTGCGGCAGGCAGTGCTGCGGACCGTCTGCGGCCGGCCGTCGAGATAGATGGTGTGGGTGAACGAGCGGCAGGTGCGATCGACATCCTGATAGGCGGGACCGGGAACGATGGTGCCGTAGCGGCCGGAGTCCGGATTTTTCCACGACACCGGAGCACCGGACTGGCCGCGATCAAGCGCCTCCATCTGCGCCTCATAGGCACGCCGCTTGTCTTCGTCGTCCATCGACGCGCCGATCCGGTTGCCGATCAGGCCGCCGAGCAAGCCGCCGACCGCCGCGCCTGCCAGCCGGTTGCCAGTGCCGCCGCCCGCGACCGCCGCGCCGAGCAGCGCGCCGCCACCGGCGCCAAGCAGCGTGCCGGAGTTTTCGCGCGGCCCCGGCCCGCTTCCGTCCGGGCTGCCGGCGCAGGCAGCAAGCGACAGACCGATCACGGCAACGGCGGCAAACTTGGACAGAGACATAGCGACCCCCGGAAACAACCTGATGAAAACGGCACCCCGCTTGGGCGCAGGAACAGTCTATCGAGAGGGGAGGATTGGGGCAAAAGTCCGGCGCTCCCGGTAATTGCCCCTGAGAAAGGGCCTCACCCAGCCGGCAGCACCAGTTCGGCGCGCAGGCCGCCGATCGGCGCGGTGCCGAGCGTGAGGCCGCCGCCATAGAGCGCGGCGAGATCAACCACGATCGACAGGCCCAGGCCCGAGCCCGGCTTGGTCTCGTCCAACCGCCGGCCGCGTTTGGCGACCTGCTCGCGCTCGGACGGCGACAGCCCGCGGCCGTCGTCGTCGACCACCAGCCGCACGACCTGGTTGGCGCTGGCGGGATCGGGGCGTTCACACACCACCTCGATCATCACGCGCGACGCGGCCCACTTGCAGGCATTATCGACCAGGTTGCCGATCATCTCCTCCAGATCGGGCCGCTCGCCGCGAAATCGCACCTTGTCGTCGGCGTGAACCTCGATGGCGACATTCTTGTCGCGATGGATTTTTTCCATGGTGCGCGCCAGCGCCGTCACGACCGGCGCGACATCGGTGATCGAACCGACCACGGTCAGGCGTGCCGCCAACCGCGCCCGTTCAAGATGCCGCGCGACCTGATCGCGCATGATGTCGGCCTGCTCTAGAACCTTGAGCGCGAACGGATCGTTGCCGCGTGCCGCTGCCTCGTTCACCATCACCGACAGCGGCGTCTTGAGCGCATGCGCCAGATTGCCGACATGAGTGCGGGCGCGCTCGACGATCTCCTTGTTGGCGTCGATCAGCGCATTGGTTTCGCGCGCCAGTGGCGCAATTTCTTCGGGGAATTTGCCGGCAAGCCGCTCCGCCGATCCAGCGCGGATCGCAGCAAGGCCATCGCTGATGCGCTTGAGCGGCGCCAGGCCGAAGCGCACTTGGAACATCGTGGTCAGCAGCAATACAACGGCAAGAAGCGAGAAAGTAACGATCAGCGCCTGATCGAACGAGCGAGTCTCCTGGTTGATCTCGGCCGCGTCGCCGGCGACCGCGACCAGGTAATGGCCCTCGTCGCCAAGGTCGATGTCGCGCTCGACCAGACGCAGTCGCTGGTCTTCGGGGCCCGCAACGTAACCCTCGCGCGATCCGTTGGCGCTCGCGGCGACGCCCGAGTTTTCCAGATGCGGCAGGCCGCCATCCCACAGCGACCGCGACGCCCGCAGGTCGGGTTTGCCGGGATCGAGCCGTGTGATCTGCCAGTACCAGCCCGATAATGGCAGCTCGAACAGCGGCTCGCCGAGCGACGGTTGATTCTTATCATTCGCATCGTCCGGCGATGCGACGTCGGCAACCAGCGTGCGCAAATAAACGCCGAGACGGCGATCGAAGGCGCGCTCGACGCCCTGCCGGTTGAGCGACGACAGCACCACGCCGGTTATAAGAAGAATGACCACGATCCAGGCGGTGGCCGACAGGAACAGGCGCAGCGCGAGGGAATTGGCGCGCATGAAACTCACGTGCCCGGAGCGGCCAGCAAATAGCCAAGTCCGCGCACGGTCTGGATGATGTCGACGCCGAGCTTCTTGCGGATACGGCCGACGAACACTTCGATCGTATTGGAGTCGCGGTCGAAGTCCTGGTCGTAAAGATGCTCGACCAGTTCGGTGCGCGACACCACACGTCCGGTGTGATGCATCAGATAAGCCAACAGCCGGTATTCGTGGCTGGTCAGCTTGACCGGATTGCCGTCGACCGCGACGCGTCCGGTTCGCGAATCGAGCCGCACCGGACCGCATTCGAATTCGCTCTTGGCATGGCCGACCGAGCGGCGCAGCAGCGCGCGCACGCGGGCAAGCACTTCCTCGAGATGGAAGGGCTTGGCCACATAATCGTCGGCGCCGGCGTCGAAGCCTTGCACCTTGTCGCTCCAGCGGTCGCGTGCGGTGAGCATCAGCACCGGCATGATCTTGCCGGCGCGCCGCCAGGCTTCCAGCACCGAAATGCCGTCCATCTTCGGCAGACCGATATCGAGGATGACCGCGTCGTAAGGCTCGGACTCGCCGAGGAAATGCCCCTCCTCGCCGTCGAAGGCGCGATCGACGACATAGCCGGCATCGGACAAAGCCGTGGCGAGCTGGCGATTAAGGTCGGGGTCGTCCTCGACGACGAGGAGGCGCAAGGGCTCGTGCTCCGCTAGCGGCTGGTCGGCTCGCCGGTGCCGGCGTCAATATTGACACTGATCACTTTGCCACTGTGGCCGAGCAGAGTCAGCACATAGACCAATGTTTCGTCGTGCCGGCAAAGCCTGGCCCGCACCACTTCGGCGCGGTGGCCGTGGTTACGCAACGACTTGATCGCCTGGGCCAGCGAGATGGCCTTGTTGGCGGCCACGGCGGCACGCTGTTCGGCCTTGGTCAGACAACTATGTTCCGGCGGAATTGCGGCCGAAGCCGGGGGCGCTAAGAACGCGCCCGCCAGCAGGCAGAGTATAGAGAGAGCGGGGAGTAGTCGGGAGACCGGCATGGCAGGGTGTTTAGGCGCGCGCCGGTGAACGCGGGGTGAACGTCATTCCTCGAAGCCGGAAAACGTCGCAAAGGCTTCGAGCGGCTCGCGCGGGGAGCGCCAGCGATTGACGGCAGCGTCCGGATCGGCGTGGCCAAGCGCCAGGCCGCAGAACAAGATATCGTTCGGGGGAATATCGAGCAGGGAATAGACGGTCTTGTGCCAGTGGGTCCAGGCCTCCTGGCCGCAGCTGTGCAGGCCATGCTCGCGCGCCAGCAGCATTACCGTCTGGATGTAGCCGCCGAGATCCGACCATTGCGGCGGACCCATGCCGCGCTCAATCGAGAGCAGCAGCCCAACCGGCGCGCCGAAAAATTCGAAATTGCGCGCGTATTGGCGATAGCGTCCGGCGCGGTCCTCGCGCGGCACGCCGATCGACTGATAGAGCGCGGCGCCGACCTGGCGACTGCGCGTCACGTAGGGCTCTTTCAGACCAGGCGGATAGATGTCGTATTCGGCGCCCTCGCCGCGCGGCAGCAGTTCGGGCCGTGCCCGCACCAGCGCCTTGAGCTGTTCGAGCTTTGCCCCGGCCAACGCATGCACGCGCCAGGGCTGCAGGTTGCCACCGGACGGCGCCCGCGCCGCGCGTTCGACGATGTTGCGGATGGTTGCTTCCGGAATCGGCGTCGGCAGGAAGGCACGGCAGGAGTAGCGCGAGGCAACAGCTTCGAACACGTCCATCGGATTCTCCACGGTATTGTGGAGAGTGTGACGGGCGGCGGGGCGGCTGCCAAGCGCGTGGCGTTATTTGCGGGAAAGTATCCGCGCCACCTTCTCGATGCTCCGACCGCCGAAATAGGCCGTCAGCACGATCTTGAACACTTCGGCCATCTGTGGATCGAGCGGCGCGTGACGGCCGAAACCGAAGCAATCGTCCCACACGGCGAATTTCCACACCACAACGACAAAGGCGAAGGCAAACAACGGCCGCGGCAGCGCGGTGTACCAGCGCCCCTGTTCCGCGATTACGGCCTGGTTCGCCAGTTCGGCCTCGCGCTGTTCGACGCCAAATTCGCGCGCCGCCAGATCGGCGGCGATCTTCTCGCTGGTATTCTCGGCGGTGAGCTTGGCGCGATAAGCATCGACCGCAGCTTTGGCAAACGGCCCGCCGATCAGGTTGCCAAGCCAGCCCAGCACGGTGGCGAACATCTTACGCGCCCCCGACCGTGCGCCGGCGCGCGATCTCGGTGATGACGCCGATCGCGATCACGTAATACGGAATGAACCGCGGCTGCAGGACCGATTGGATCGCGGCAGCCACATTTGGGTCTTGAAGCAGCGACTGCGCCGCGACAAGCAGCAAGCCGGACAATGCAACGACCCGCGCCCACAAAATGGTGATGGAATTTTTGAACCAGGCTTTGATCTTGTTCCACATGTGCTGATCTCCTTCGAAGCCTAAATGAGAATGAGTATGTCGTGCGCTTACGCCGGCATGTCCTGCTGCCGCGCCCGACGCCAATGCCAGAACAGCCAGCCGCCGGTGGCGACTGCGAGCGTGAGGACCAGAATGGTCGCGACCGTCACTAGCCGATGGCCTGCTTGATGCGCCTGTTGCGCGGTGGCGGCGCCCGTGGCCGCGATGGCGCCGGCCGACCGTTGCTGCGCGCTCTTGGGAACCGGCACGACGGCTCGGCCGCTGGCGTTCGCGGACTGCAGGTCGGGTACAGGACCGCCCGCAACCATTGCTAGCGACATAAATTTCACCTCGGCAACCCGCCGTCCCCAACCCGCGCCGAACACCGGCCAGGTCTTCAGCGACTGCAAAAACCGCAGCCGCTCGTCGCAGATTGCCGTTACGAGTGCCTTGGCGTCGGTCGCGCTCGCCGCCGCGATCACCGCGTCATTCACAATGCTGCTATTGTCCGGCAGCCTGAGCACACGCCGGAGCACTTTGCCGGAGCGGCCGATGCCGCTATTCACGCCGTAGTCGAACACCGCGTAATCGACCCCAGGCGGCAATTCGCTGCAGCGCTGCGAATCCCAATATTTGGCCCGATAGATCGCCTTGGCGTCGTCGAGCTTCATCGCACGGACGTCGGCGGCGGTCGCATCCGACTTCACGTATTTGCGGTAGTCGAAGATCGTGATGCCAAAATTGGTCGGGCCGCCCGGATCGGCGGGATGATTGGTGTAGCCGCCCTCATGCACCAGCAGGCGCGCGAGCGCGGCGTCGTAGTTCGATGCTGTCATGTGTTTATGTCGCTGATTGGTCTGCCCCCTGAAAAGTGGTCCTCCCTGAAGTATGGCTTATGGCCTGATGGAGGACTGAGGAATGCCAAGGAAGAGACACAAGGCGGAAGAGATTGTCGCGAAGCTGCGACAGGTTGAGGTGTTGATTGGACAAGGCCAGTCGGTGGCTGAGGCGATCCGATCGATAGGCGTGACGGAAGTTACATATTATCGGTGGCGGTCAGAATACGGTGGGCTCAAGGGCGACCAGGTAAAGCGGCTAAAGGAGCTGGAGGCTGAGAACACCCGGCTTCGGCGCGCGGTGTCGGATCTGACGCTTGAGAAGTTGATCCTGAAAGAGGCTGCCTCGGGAAACTTCTAAGCCCCGCGCGTCGCCGTGCTTGCGTGGAGCATGTAGTTGTTGAACACGGCATCTCCGAGCGATTTGCCTGCCGGGTTCTTGGCCAGCATCGCTCTACGCAACGCAAGATCGCAAAGACACTGGATAATGAAGCGGCGTTGACCGCCGACATTATCGCGCTTGCCATCCAGTACGGACGCTACGGTTATCGCCGGATCACGGCGCTGTTGCGGAATGCCGGCTGGGTGGTGAACGTCAAGCGTGTCGAGCGGATCTGGCGACGTGAGGGGCTGAAGATTCCAGTAAAACAACCCAAACGCGGGCGTCTGTGGCTCAACGACGGATCGTGCGTTCGGCTGCGGCCGGAGTACCAGAACCACGTCTGGTCGTACGACTTCGTTGAGGATCGTACCCACAATGGAAAGAAGTACCGCATGCTCAACGTGATCGACGAGTTCACACGTGAATGCATTACAATCCGGATCGCTCGTCAGTTGAAGTCAAATGACGTCATTGACGTTCTCTCGGACCTCTTCATCTTGCGTGGTATCCCCGGCCACATTCGTTCAGACAACGGCCCGGAATTCGTCGCCAAGGCTGTGCGGGACTGGATAACGGCGGTCGGCGCCAAGACCGCCTACATCATGCCGGGCAGCCCGTGGGAGAACGGGTACTGCGAGAGCTTCAACTCAAAGCTCCGCGATGAATTGCTCAACGGGGAAATCTTCTACACGCTGGAAGAAGCCAGGGTGATCATCGAGCGTTGGAGGCGGCACTACAACACGGTTCGACCGCACTCATCGCTCGGCTACAAACCGCCGGCCCCAGAGGCTCTACAATGGCCGGCTTCGCAACCCGGACCAGCTTCGCCGGCCACCCCAGCCGTAGCGCCACGACTGGTCATGCACTAACATTCAACCCGGACCACCTAATGGGGGCTGGCCA
>CAIRGJ010000038.1 GCA_903878085.1 uncultured Hyphomicrobiales bacterium
CGGACTCGACGACTACTTCCAAGGCGATGGTGTTTGCCTGGTGGAATGGCCAGAGAAGGCGGGCTCCTATTTGCCGCCACCGGACTTGCGCGTGTGCCTCTCGCTCACCCACGGTGCAAGCGGCGCGGGCCGCCGTGCAGAACTCATTGCAGCCGGCGCGCGGGGCGAGACTTGCTTAAGTTCGCTGAAGCCGTTACGCGGCGCGACGTCCTAAGGCTCGCCACCGGTTCGGCTGCGCTCGCGATCTGCCGCGCGGTGTTCGCTGCCGTTCCGAGCGGCGAAGCCAGCGTCGTGGCCGTGCGCATCTGGCCTGCGGCGGATTACACGCGCATCACCATCGAGCACAGCGAGGCGCTCAACTTCACGCATCAGAGCGTCAAGGATCCGGCGCGACTGGTGCTCGATCTCGAAGGCGTCGAGTTCAACTCGGTGCTGGCGAATCTGCCGGACAAGATTTCTTCGAGCGATCCCTACATCAAACTGATCCGGGCCGGGCGCAACCGGCCGGGCGTCGTGCGCCTGGTCATCGAGCTCAAAGGCGATGTCAAACCGCAGGTGTTCACCCTGAAGCCGTTCGGCGAATACCGTCACCGGCTGGTACTCGACCTGTATCCGAGCCAGCCCATCGATCCCTTGATGGCACTGCTCGAAAAGCCGCAGGCGGGTGACGAAAAGGCGGCGCGCGAGGAAAGGAAAACGTCTGACAAGTCAGGCAGCGATATCGTGCGCATGATTACGATCGTGCTCGACCCCGGCCATGGCGGCGAGGATCCGGGTGCCGTCGGCAGCGGCGGCAGTCAGGAGAAAGACGTGACCCTATCGATCGCGCGCCGCTTGAAGACGCTGATCGACGGCGAGAAGAATATGCGTACGGTATTGACGCGCGATGCCGACTATTTCATCCCCTTGCACGAACGGGTCAACAAGGCGCGCCGTTTGCAGGCGGATCTGTTCGTCTCCGTTCATGCCGATGCCTTCGTCAAGTCCACTGCACGCGGCTCCAGTGTCTTCGTGTTGTCCGAGCACGGCGCATCATCGTCGGCCGCTCGCTGGCTGGCACGGCGGGAGAATTCCGCCGATCTGGTCGGCGGCGTCAATGTTGCCGTCAGGGACCCCGACCTCGCGCGCACGCTGCTTGACCTCAGTCAGACGGCAACGCAGAACGACAGCCTGAAGCTCGGCAAGGCGGTGCTGGGCGAACTCTCCGGCATCAATGCCTTGCACAAGGGCCGGGTCGAACAGGCAGGCTTCGCCGTCTTGAAGGCACCTGACATTCCTTCCATCCTCGTCGAGACAGCGTTCATCTCCAATCCGGAAGAGGAACGGCGTCTCAATGACGAGGCGTATCAAGACAAAATGGCCCAGGCAATATTGAAGGGCATCAAGCGTTACTTCGCCAGGAATCCGCCGCTGGCGAAATCCAGGCTGACTTAAGCCGGCCGAGCCGGAACTCCGGAAAAGCAGCAAGAAGGCCCGCCCCCTCCCATCCTCCCCCTCTCGGGGGGGCGACTGATTGGCTCGCTTCGCGAGAGTCTTCTCCAATTCTGTCAAGACTTCATCGATAAGAGACTAACGCCCGCCATGCCTTGTTTTCGCACCACAGCGCGCCGGGGCGCGGATCTCAGGCTGTTATAATCAGCGTTTTTTTCGGCGCTGTTCATGCTGGTTTTTCGCAAAGTCCCGGAGAAGGCTACGACACCGACGGTGCTGACCATCGGCAACTTCGATGGCCTGCATCGCGGACACCAGGCCTTGCTCGCGCGACTGACCGCCGATGCCCGCCGGCTCGGACTACCGTCCGCGCTATTGACCTTCGAGCCGCATCCGCGCGAATTCTTTGCTCCCGACCAGGCGCCGGCGCGGCTTACCAGCCTGCGAGAAAAACTGAATCTGATCGAATGCTGCAATGTCGATCGGGTTTATGTATGCCATTTCGACAAGCGACTTGCTTCGCTGACCGCCGAAAACTTCATCGAGAGCATTCTGGTGCGGGGCCTCGATACCCGGCACCTTATCATCGGCGATGACTTCCGCTTCGGCCGCGGACGCGCCGGCGATCTTGCGATGCTGGCTGCCGCCGGCGCGGCGCACGGTTTCACGGTCGAAGCCATGGCGACCATCGAATGGCAAGACGAACGGGTGTCGAGTTCCGCGGTACGCGAGGCGCTCGAAGCCGGCGATCTCGATCACGCCGCGCGTTTGCTCGGCCGTCCTTATTGCATTGCCGGCCGCGTCGTCGCCGGGGAGAAGATCGGTCGACAACTGGGCTTTCCGACTGCGAATGTGCAGTTGCGGCGCAAGCGATTGCCGTTGTCCGGCATTTTTGCGGTGACGGTCAGCGGGCTCGACGAG
>CAIRGJ010000039.1 GCA_903878085.1 uncultured Hyphomicrobiales bacterium
CGCGTTCGTTGAACTGGAGCCGGGCATCGAAGGCCTGATCCACGTCTCCGAAATGAGCTGGACCAAGAAGAACGTCCATCCCGGCAAGATCGTCTCCACCTCGCAGGAAGTCGAGGTGCAGATCCTCGAAGTCGATCCGGTCAAGCGCCGCATCTCGCTCGGCCTCAAGCAGACCATGCGCAATCCGTGGGAACTGTTCGTCGAGAAGTATCCGCCGGGCACCACGGTCGAAGGCGAAGTCAAGAACAAGACCGAGTTCGGTCTGTTCCTCGGCCTCGACGGCGACGTCGACGGCATGGTCCACCTCTCCGATCTGGACTGGAAGCGTCCGGGCGAGCAGGTGATCGAGGAATACAAGAAGGGCGACATGGTGAAGGCGCAGGTTCTCGACGTCGACGTCGAGAAGGAGCGCATTTCGCTGGGCGTCAAGCAGCTTGCCGGCGATCCGATGACGCAGGGCGCGGCTGGCGAACTCAAGAAGGGTTCGGTCGTCACCTGTGAAGTCACCGCGGTCACCGACGGCGGCCTCGAGGTTAAGATCGTCGATACCGATCTCATCTCGTTCATCAAGCGCAACGAGCTGGCGCGCGAGCGTGGCGACCAGAACCCCGAGCGCTTTGCGGTCGGTCAGAAGGTCGACGCCCGTGTCACCCAGTTTGACCGCAAGACGCATAAGGTCGCCGTCTCCATCAAGGCGCTCGAAGTCGCCGAGGAGAAGGAAGCCATGGCGCAATACGGCTCGGCTGACTCGGGCGCCTCGCTCGGCGACATTCTCGGCGCCGCGCTCAAGCAGCGCGACACCGAAACTGAAAAGAGCGAGTAACCTGTCATTCCGGGACGGCGCCAAAAGCGCCGGACCCGGAATCCAGCGCCAAACAATCAAGAACCCCCGGGGCGAAAGCTCCGGGGGTTTTTCGTTGTGCGGATCAGAGGTGAAGCTTAGGCGAACGCCTCCGACATGACGCGCGCTTTGCCGGGTCTGTTCTTGGCGGGCTTCTTCACGCGGATTTCGATATCGGAGCCGAGCAGCAAGATAGCCTGCAAAAGACGGTCCATCGAAAAACCGTCGAAGTGGCCTCGCAGCAGACGTGACAGATCGGGCTGGGAAATCCCGGTTATCTTTGCGGCCTTTGTCTGAGAGATGTTCTTGCTGTCGATGAGCAGCCCAAGCTTGATCACGACGTCGGCTTTAAGCGCGTGTTCGTCGGCGTTGGGAATCCCGATATCGGCGAAGATGTTTCCCGTGCTTGAGGTTGTTTTGCGGGGCATGGCAAGTCCTGATTCCTGCGTAAGCTAAGCGTCGTGTTAAGCTCACTTTTTCTTCTTAGTTTTGGCGTCGTATTTTTCCTGGGCATCCTTGAGCCGTGACTCGATCAGTTTCATGTCGGGTTGGGGCGTTTTGCTGCCCTTCTTCGATTTTTTCTTGAAGGCGTGAAGCACATAGATCATTCCGGCGAACTTCACTGTGTAAACGGCCCGATAGGTATCCCCGTCGAAGTTCTCGACAACTTCGAGAACGCCTGCGCCGCCAAATCCTTTCAGCGGCTTCGCGTCCGGATGTTTGCTGCCGCGCTGTGCTGCACGGATCGCGAATCCGAAGCTGCGTTTGACCTCCGGAGGCATACTGGAAAGGTCATCGCGCGCGGCGCCGATGAACTCGCACGGCTTCATGACCGGCAGTTTTACCATAAGGCCTCCTATGGCAGAACTAACATAATACGGCTATGCCCGCGCGTCAATGGTATAAATACCATAGGCGACCTAAGCGTCTCTTAGAGTGAGATTCTCGGCGCCGCGCTCAAGCAGCGCGACACCGAAACCGAAAAGAGCGAGTAACCTGTCATTCCGGGACGGCGCGTAAGCGCCAGACCCGGAATCCAGAGATGTTCTGATTAGTGCCAAAATCGAGCCCCCCCCCGGGGCGCAAGCTCCGGGGGTTTTTCGTTTGGGGAGGGCGGGATTTGCCTGCGGCTATAATTCGCTGCGCGCTTACACAGAATTTACGTAGAATCTAGAGCCACGAAACGTTCAGCTTGTTGTTCCGGGGGGGCTGCGCCATGCCTACAGTGACCTTCAAAGGAAGGGTCTTTCCTGAGTTATTGAAGCTGACCCTCAGCCAACCAATTTCTCTCGGTTGGAAAAACGAACAAACCGGGTTTAACGGAATCGTTGAAGTAACAATTACAGATGGTGTGCTCACAGCCAAGTGCGAGTTAAGTAAGTTTGATTCAAACGAACATCTTGCGCTTTTATATAAGGAGGCATTTGAACTCAGCGGCATACTAGTAAACTTATCGAGCTTTGCACTGGGCACCGGAACGACGATTGTCTTCGAAACCATGACAGTGCCAGACGGCACAACGACCGAAATTCGTTCCGCCGATCCTACATTGGCACAACACTGCACGGCTTTCACTTTGTCCGGACAAAGCATCTTGGATATTTTGGATCTGGCTGTGAAAGAGCCGCTTATTCACTACGCCCTCAGGGATTTGAACGACTGCTTTGTTCCAAATCGCACGACCATAAACTGCGCGAGAGTTGTCGAAACGATCAGAACAATGATTCTGCCAACAGCGGCGAGTGCTAGCAGAGCGCCGGCTTGGGAAAAGATGAGAGTCGCGCTAAATCTTAGCGCCGGCTATATAAAATTTATCTCTGATCAGTCTATTTCTCACCGGCATGGAGTATTTGATCCGGTCGATACTAAGACCAATGCAGAGCTATCTCATCGCACGTGGAAAATCATGAATCGATTTCTAGAATATCGAAAGCGCAATAATAAGCCGCTTACCGACCCAGAGTTTCCGCTTCTATCTTAAAGGTTTTCTTGATCACTCCACGCCAACGCATTTAACTTGGCGGCTATCGTAAATCGCTACATCTGGACTACAATCACCCCCTATCTCGGGGGCGATTCGACATCTAGAGGACCAACACCATGTCGTTCGATGCCGATGCCATCGTCGATCGCCGCCGCATGCGGCGCAAGCTCACCTTCTGGCGCGTCAGCGCGATCCTTGTCGTTCTCGTCGCCGTGGTCGGCGCGGGTTTCGCGCTGGTGCCCGGCAGCCGGCTGATGCCGGCCACCGCTTACATCGCCCGCATCAAGGTGCAGGGCCTGATCCGCGGCAACCAGGACCGCGTCGAGGCGCTCGACCGTCTGTCGCGGTCGCGCGCGCGCGCAGTGATCGTGCATATCGACTCACCCGGCGGCACCACCGCCGGCTCGCAACAGCTGTACGACTCGCTGCGTGCCTTGCAGGCCAAGAAGCCGATGGTGGTGGTGGTCGACGGGCTGGCAGCCTCCGGCGCCTATATCGCCGCGCTGTCGTCCGAACACATCGTGGCGCAGGACACCTCGCTGGTTGGCTCGATCGGCGTGCTGTTCCAGTTCCCGAATTTCACCGAAGTGCTCAAAACCATCGGCGTGAAGATGGAGGAGGTCAAATCCTCGCCGCTCAAGGCCGCGCCCAACGGCTTCGAGCCGACCAGCCCGGAGGCCCGCGCGGCAATAGAGGCCATCGTGGTCGATTCCTACGCCTGGTTTAAGGGCCTGGTGAAGGATCGCCGCCGGTTGGACGACGCCCAGTTGACCAAAGTGGCAGACGGCCGCGTCTTCACCGGCCGGCAGGGCGTGCCGCTCAAGCTGGTCGACGAGATCGGCAACGAACAGACCGCGCTGGCCTGGCTGGAGAAGGAAAAGCACGTCCCGGCCACCACGCGGGTGCGCGATGTGTCGCTGGAGCCGCGATTCAACGAATTCTCCTTCCTGCATGTCGCCGCCTGGGGCTTCCAGGCGATGGGCCTGAGCGCCGCCGCGCAAAGGCTCGAGGAGTGGGGCGCGGTGCAGGCCATCGAGCGACTTAATCTTGACGGTCTCTTGGCGCTTTGGCACCCTCCGGCTGCGAACTGACCAGTTCGACCTAAGTGGGGCGGCGTCCGATGATTAAGTCTGAGCTCGTGCAGCGCATTGCCTCGCAGAACCCGCATCTCTATCAGCGCGATGTCGAGAACATCGTCAACGCCATCCTCGGCGAGATTACCAACGCCATGTCGCAGGGCGACCGAGTCGAACTGCGCGGCTTCGGCGCCTTCTCGGTCAAGCACCGCCCGGCCCGCACCGGCCGCAACCCGCGCACCGGCGCCCATGTCTCGGTCGATCAGAAGTCGGTGCCGTTCTTCAAGACCGGCAAGGAAATGCGCGAGCGCCTGAACAAGCCCGACAGCGCCGCGCCCAGCGCCTGAGCGGCGTCGTTTCGGCGCGGCTTTTCCGCTCGTTCGGGACGCGAGGTAATCAATGTTCCGTAAAATCGTCACCGCGATCGTCGTCGTGCCGCTGGCCGCCGTGATCATTGCTTTTGCCGTCGCTAACCGCGAGACGGTGACGGTGTCGTTCGACCCGTTCTCGTCGACCAGCCCGGCTTATGCGGCGACGCTGCCGCTGTTCGCCGTCATCCTGCTGGTGCTGATTATTGGCGTGGTGGTCGGCGGCGTCGCCGCCTGGATCCGGCAGAGCAAATGGCGGCGCACCGCCCGCCAGCTCGACGGCGAGATCCGCACGCTGCGCGCCGAGCTGGACGCCATCCGCCGCCGCTTTGCCGTCAGCGAGCCGGCCGCCGCCGCGCCCCCCGAAACCAGCTTTTTCGACCCCACGATCCGGCCGGCTCTGCCGCCGCCGGTGCCATAACAAGCCGAAACAAGGGGTATTACCCGCCCCGGTATGACTTTGCGGGGAGGGAATAAGGGGGTAGAACGCCCTTTATTATGCCCCTGACGATCAAAATCTGCGGCTTGAAGACGCCGGAAGCCCTTGAAGTGTCGCTGGAATCCGGCGCCGACATGGTCGGCTTCGTGTTCTTCGGTCCGAGCCCGCGCAATCTCAGCGTCACGGCCGCCGCCGCGCTCGAACCGCAGGTCAAAGGCCGCGCCCTCAAGGTGGCGCTGACCGTCAACGCCACCGACGACTTGCTGCACGACATCGTCGACGCCTTGAAGCCCGATCTGCTGCAGCTGCACGGCACCGAGACGGTCGAGCGGGTCGCGGATATCCGCTCGCGTTTCGGACTTCCGGTCATGAAGGCGCTGCCGATCGCGACGCGCGCCGACCTGTCGCCGATCCGGCATTACGCCAAGGTCGCCGACCGTCTGATCTTCGACGCCCGCGCGCCGCTGGACGCCACCCGGCCGGGCGGGCTCGGCACGCCGTTCGACTGGACACTGCTGCAAGGCATCAACGCCGGCATTCCGTTCATGCTGTCGGGCGGGCTCGACGCTTCGAACGTCGCGGAGGCGATCCGCATCACCGGCGCGCCCGGCGTCGACGTGTCGTCGGGCGTCGAGCGTGCGCCCGGCGAGAAGGACCCGGACAAAATCCGCGCCTTCATCCGCACCGCCCGCGAGGCCGACACCTTGCAGCTTGATGCCGCCAAGATCGTGAGCCGCGCATGACCGTGCAGCCCAACTCCTACCGCACCGGCCCCGACGAGCGCGGCCATTTCGGCATCTATGGCGGCCGCTTCGTCGCCGAGACGCTGATGCCGAATATTCTCGAACTGGAAGCGGCCTACACCGCCGCCAAGGCCGATCCGAATTATCAGAAGGAAATGGACGGCCATCTGGCGACCTATGTCGGCCGGCCGTCGCCGCTGTATTTCGCCGAGCGTCTGACGCAGCATTTAAGGCAGACGGCCTCCGGCCTTTCGGACGGCGGCGCGAAAATCTATTTCAAGCGCGAGGAGCTCAACCACACCGGCGCGCACAAAGTGAACAACGTGCTCGGCCAGATCATGCTGGCGCTGCGCATGGGCAAGAAGCGCATCATCGCCGAGACCGGGGCGGGCATGCACGGCGTCGCCACTGCCACGCTGTGCGCCAAGTTCGGCCTGGACTGCATCGTCTACATGGGCGCGGTCGACGTCGAGCGGCAGCAGCCCAACGTGCTGAGGATGAAGATCCTCGGGGCCGAGGTTCGGGCCGTCGAGTCGGGTTCTAAGACCCTTAAAGATGCGATGAATGAAGCGCTGCGCGACTGGGTCACCAATGTCAGCGACACGTTCTATTGCATCGGCACGGTGGCCGGCCCGCATCCTTATCCGGCAATGGTGCGCGATTTCCAGTGCATCATTGGCCGCGAAACCCGCGAGCAGATGCAAGCCGCCGAAGGCCGGCTGCCCGATTCGCTGATCGCCTGCATCGGCGGCGGCTCCAATGCCATGGGCCTGTTTCATCCGTTCCTCGATGACCGCAGCGTTGAAATCTACGGCGTCGAAGCCGCCGGCCACGGCATCACCACCGGCTTGCACGCGGCGTCGATCGCCGGCGGCCGTCCCGGCGTGCTGCACGGCAACCGCACGTATCTCTTGATGGACGCCGACGGCCAGATTGCCGAGGCGCATTCGATTTCCGCCGGTCTGGATTATCCCGGCATCGGCCCCGAGCATGCCTGGCTCAAGGATATGGGCCGCGTGGAGTTTTTGTCGGCGACCGACGACGAAGCGGTGGCGGCGTTCCAGTTGTGCAGCAAGCTCGAAGGCATCATCCCGGCGCTGGAGCCGGCGCACGCGCTGGCGCGCGTCATGGACCTGGCGCCGCAGAAGCCGAAGGATCACCTGATGGTGGTCAATCTTTCCGGCCGCGGCGACAAGGACCTCGCCAGCGTACAAGCGTTTCTCGAGAGCAAGAAACGATGACCACCCGCATCGACCGCCGCTTCGCCGCGCTGAAGCAAGAAGGCCGCGCCGCGCTGGTGACCTTCATTATGACCGGCGATCCAGACTACGACACCTCGCTCGCCATCGTGAAGGCGCTGCCGAAGGCCGGCGCCGACCTGATCGAACTCGGCATGCCGTTCACCGATCCGATGGCCGACGGTCCGGCGATCCAAGCCGCCGGCCTGCGCGCGCTCGCCGCCGGTCAGACCATGATCAAGACGCTGAAGCTGGTGCGCGAGTTTCGCGCCGGCGATAGCGACACGCCGATCGTGCTGATGGGCTACTACAACCCGATCTACATCTACGGCGTCGACAAGTTCCTCGCCGACGCCATCGTCGCTGGCGTCGACGGCTTGATCGTGGTCGATCTGCCGCCCGAGGAAGACGGCGAGCTGTGCCTGCCGGCGCTCAAGGCCGGTGTGAACTTCATCCGCCTCGCCACGCCGACCACCGACGACAAGCGGCTGCCGACAGTGCTGAACAACACCTCGGGCTTCGTGTACTACGTTTCGATCACGGGAATTACCGGCGCGGCTGCGCCCGACGCCGGCAAGGTTTCGGCGGCGGTGGCGCGCATCAAGCGCCACACGAAATTACCGGTCGCGGTCGGCTTCGGCGTGCGCACGGCCGAACAGGCCCGCGCCATTGCCGAGAACGCCGACGGCGTGGTGGTCGGCTCGGCGCTAATCGATGTCTTGCGCGCCAGCCTCGATAAAGCGGGCAAAGCCACGCCTGAAACGGTTAAAGCGGTCACCGATCTGGTGGCCGACCTCGCCCAGGGCGTCAGGGCTGCCAAGCGGGTCGCAGCCGAGTAACCATTCCCTCGCGTCGGTGGTTATAATGCCGCCACAACGGGCCTATATGGAATCACCATGAACTGGATCTCCAACGTCGTCCGCCCGAAAATTCGCAGCTTCCTGCGCCGCGAAACGCCGGAAAATCTCTGGATCAAGTGTCCGGAGACCGGCCAGCTCGTGTTCTACAAGGACGTCGAGGCCAATCAGTTCGTCATTCCGAGTTCCAACTATCACATGCGGGTCAGCGCCACGACGCGGCTCAAGACCATGTTCGACAACGGCACGTTCGAAGACATCGCCGTGCCGGACGTGCAGATCGACCCACTGAAGTTTCGCGACGAGCGCCGCTACGCCGACCGGCTGAAGGACGCGCGCACCAAGACCGGCATGCAGGACGCCATCAAGCTCGGCATCGGCCGCCTCGAAGGCCTGATGGTTACTATCGGCGTGCAGGATTTCGATTTCATGGGCGGCTCGCTCGGCATGGCCGCCGGCGAAGCGGTGATCGCCGGTCTTGAGATGGCGGTGCGGCGTTCGACGCCCTTCATCATGTTTGCGGCCTCGGGCGGCGCGCGCATGCAGGAAGGCATTTTGTCTTTGATGCAATTACCGCGCACCACGGTCGCGGTGCAGATGCTGCGCGAAGCCGGCAAGCCCTACATTGTGGTGCTGACCAATCCGACCACTGGCGGCGTCACCGCATCTTATGCGATGCTCGGCGACGTGCAGATCGCCGAGCCCGGCGCGTTGATCGGTTTTGCCGGCCCGCGCGTCATCGAGCAGACCATCCGCGAGAAACTGCCGGAAGGTTTCCAGCGCGCCGAATACCTTACCGAGCACGGCATGGTCGACATGGTGGTGCACCGGCACAAGCTGCGCGGCACCATTGCCGAGCTGTGCCGGCTGCTGACCAAGGCGCCGGCCCCCGGTGCGACGCAGACGTTGCCGGTTTCGGCGCACGCCTAGCTGTCATGGCCGGGCTTGTCCCGGCCATCTCGCTTAGGGACGCAAGATCGTGCCACATATATCGGGATCACCGGGTCACGCCGCGTCGCGGCGGCCCGGTGATGACAAAGAAGAGTTATGACTCCCATCGACTCCATCGTCGCGCGGCTGAACGCGCTGCATCCCAAGCGCATCGATCTGTCGCTCGAGCGCCTGCAACGGCTGCTCGCCGCGCTGGATCATCCCGAGCGCAAGCTGCCGCCGGTGATCCATATCGCCGGCACCAACGGCAAGGGTTCGACCGTCGCGTTCCTGCGCGCGATTCTGGAAGCCGCAAACTTGCGCGTGCACACTTACACCTCGCCGCATCTGGTGCGCTTCAACGAACGTTTTCGCTTAGGCGACGTGGGCGCGGGCAAACTCGTCTCCGACGTTGAATTGAAAGCGGCGCTGGAAGAATGCGAGCGCGCCAATGCCGGCCAACCGATCACCGTGTTCGAAATCACCACCGCCGCCGGCATGCTGCTATTCTCGCGCCACCCCGCCGATGTGCTGCTACTGGAAGTTGGGCTCGGCGGACGGCTCGACGCCACCAATGTGATCGACAAGCCGCTCGCGACTGTCGTTACGCCGATCTCCATCGATCACACCGATTTTCTGGGCGACACCCTGGAGAAGATCGCCGCCGAGAAGGCCGGAATTTTCAAGCGCAACGTGCCGGCGATCGTCGCCGCGCAAAACCGCGATGTACTCGCCGTGCTGGAACGCCAAGCGGCGCGGCTGCAGGCGCCGATGAAAATCGCCGGCGAGGATTGGACCGCGACCGAGGAGCGCGGCCGGTTGGTTTATCAGGACGACAACGGCCTGCTCGATCTGCCGGCGCCGAAACTCTACGGCCGCCACCAGTTCGAGAATGCCGGCCTCGCCATCGCGGCGTTGCGCGCGATCCCGCAATTTAAGATTTCGCCAGCGGCGTTCGAGGCCGGCATGGTCAAGGCCGACTGGCCGGCGCGGCTGCATCGCCTAAGCGCCGGACGGCTGGTCAATCTGGCCCCACCGGGCAGCGAGCTGTGGCTCGACGGCGGGCACAATCCCGACGGCGGCCGCGCGGTGGCGGCGGCGCTGGCCGATCTTGAGGAGCGCGTGTCGCGCCCACTGGTACTGATTGTCGGCATGTTGAGCACCAAGGACTGCGCCGGCTTTCTGCGCAATTTCAGCGGGCTGGCGCGGCGGCTGATTGCGGTGCCGGTCGCGGTGTCCGACAACGCCATGACCGCGGAAGCGGTGGCCGAGACTGCGCGCGCCGTCGATCTTCCGGCGGTAAGCCGTGGCTCGCTCGACGAGGCGCTCGACGCGGTGTGCAAGCTCGATCTCGACCCGCCGCCGCGTATTTTGATTACCGGCTCGCTCTACCTCGCCGGCGACGTGCTGCGCGAGAACGGCACGCTGCCTGCCTGAAACGCAAACGGCCGGCACAAGGCCGGCCGTCGCTCACAAATAAAGTCGCCCGTCGATCAGACTGCGCCGCTGATCCACTGATGCAGCTTCTGCTTCGGCGCGGCGCCGACTTGGCGCGACGAGATTTCGCCGTTCTTGAACATCAGCAGCGTCGGGATCGACATGATGCCGTATTTCGCGGCGGTGTCCGGGTTCTCGTCGACGTTGAGCTTGACGATCTTGACCTTGTCGCCGACCTGGCCCGAAATCTCGTCCAGCGCCGGCGCGATCATGCGGCACGGGCCGCACCATTCCGCCCAGAAATCGACGACCACCGGCTCCGACGATTTCAACACATCCGCTTCGAAGCTTGCGTCCGACGTTTTGCCGACGGCCATGGCACTGTCCTCATGTATTGGGCGGAAACTGCGCCCCGAAAATCGGGAAGATAATTGCGAGGCGGTGAACCTATGAACGTCGTTCGGCAGCGTCAAGGCGGGGTCACGCGAGGTTGATGTCCAGCAATGCGGCATCCAACGCCTCGGCGGAAAGCTCCATGAGATCAGGTACTTCGGTCCAGACCAAGGCGGCGCGCAGGGTCTTGTCCGGGTATAATTTGGCAAGCACGGCGCGGTACAGCGCCAACTGGCGGACGTAACCGGGCGGCACGTCCTCGATTCGCTGCGGCGCCGGCCGGTTGGTTTTGAAATCGGCGATCAAAACCGAGCTTTGCGTCACCGCCAGGCGGTCGATCTGGCCCGATACCCGCATGATTTTGCTGCCGATTTCGACCCGGCCGACGATCGGCACTTCGGCACAGCTGCCCGCCCCGTAAAGCTCGTAGAAGCGCGGATCCTCGAGTACGCGCATGACTTGCCCGGTGAGTTGCGTGCGCTCCGTGGCGTCAAGCTCGGTGCCGGCGCGGGCGAGATAGTCCTCAGCCGCCTTGGCGCGGCGCTCCGCAGGAATATCCGGTAGCGATTGTATAAGCCGGTGCAATAACTTACCGCGCAGCAAAGCGGTGGCCGAGCCGGCCGGCTGGATCGGCCGCGCCGCGTCGTCGTCCTCGACGTTCGACGGCGTGATGGTGCGCAGCGCCGCGCGTTCCGGCGTCGCGTTGACCGAGAGCCACGGCGGCAAACCCGCGAAAGTTGTGCCTTTATCCGACTCACCGGGGGCTTGCTGAGGCAGGGAATCTCCCTTGCGGAAGCGGAGAACCTCGCCGTCACCGTCGTCGGCCGGTTCGGTGACGCAATCCGGCCCGAGCGTGGCCTCGACCAGCTGATACCAGCAGCCGTCCGGAATCTTGTTTTTGCCCTGGGTGCCGCAAATCACCAGCCGCTCGGCCGCGCGCGTCATCGCTACGTAAAGCAGCCGGCGATATTCGTCGCGCGCCTCTTGCTGCGCCTGGGCGCGCGCCTCCGCCATGGCGCCGACATCGGCGGCGCGCGCGGTGGCCCAGACCAAAGCTCCGCTCGCCAATCCCAGCAAAGGCGGATCTTTCGGCCCGCCGGGCTTGGTGGTGGTATCGGCAAGAATCACGGTGTTGGCTTCCAGCCCCTTGGCGCCGTGCACGGTCATCACCCGGACTTCGTCGCGCGCCATTTCCATGTCGCGGCGCACCTCGGCGCGCGCGGCGCGCAACCAGGCGACGAAGCCCTGCAACGATGGCGTCTGCCGCTGTTCATAGTCGAGCGCAAGATTGAGGAACTCGTCGAGCGCGTCGTTGGCCTCCGGCCCGAGGCGCGCCAGAATTTTCTGGCGGCCGCGCGTGGCGCCGAGCACATGGGCGAAAAAACCGAACGGCGTCAGCTTGCGCGCGGCCTGCACCAATTCATCCAGCGTAGCATTCGCCGCCGCATATGCCGGGTCGTCATTCGCCTTGCTGCGCAGGCTGTCGCGCAATGACGCCTTGCGGTCCCACGCCAGCGTGAACAGCTGCTCTTCGCTCAAGCCGAACAGCGGGCTCTTGAGCACGCTGGCGAGCGCAAGGTCGTCGTCGGGCAACAGCAGGCTGTCCGCCAGCGCCATCAGATCCATCACCGCGATGTGCTCGGTCAGCACCAGGCGGTCGGCGCCGGCCACCGGAATCTCGGCGGTCTTGAGCGCGCGGATGATGGCCTCGAACAGCGGCCCGCGTTGGCGCACCAGCACCAGCACGTCGCCGGCTTTCAGCCCGCGCGACATCCAGAGCTTGACCTGACCGGCAATGCGGCGCGCCAGCAGCACGCGCGGGCTCTCTTCGCTCTCGGTATCGAATGGCGCGTCCCAGCCTTCCATCTCGCGCCTTTCGGCGGGCGCAAGCAGCGGCCACAGTTCGACCAGCCCCGGCGCTGCGTCGGGCAGCGCCTTGTGTTCCGGAATGCCAACGTCGTCGGCGGTAATGCTGGCGTAGATTTCACGCGCCTTAAATACCTGGTCGACGGAGCCAAGCACGTTCTCACCGGAACGAAATGAGCTGTGGAATTTCAAATAGCGCCAGCCTTGTTCCGGTGTATTGAACTGTCGTTCGAACACGTGGCGCATCGTGTCGAACTCCTTCGGCGCCGCGCCCTGGAACGAGAAGATCGACTGCTTCTCGTCGCCGACCGCGAACACCGTGCGCTTGACGTTGGGCCGCGCGCCGCCGGGCAAGAACTCCGACACGATGGTGCGCACGATGCTCCACTGCTTCGGGCTGGTGTCCTGGGCCTCGTCGATCAGCACGTGGTCGATGCCCAGATCGAGTTTGTACAGCACCCAGGCGGCGGACGACTGGCTGAACAGCTCGAGCGTCTTGTCGATCAGGTCGTCGTAATCGAGCAGCGCGCGACGCTCCTTCTCGCGGGCGTAACGTGTAATCACCTCGGCGGCGATGGTAACCAGCGCGCCGGTGCGGTCGCGCGCGGCAATGGCCCGTTCGCGGGCGAGCAAAGCGCAGACACGGCGCTGCTCGGCCATCAATCGATCGAGCCAATCGGGATACGCCTTTGCGATCGCGCCGGTGACGACATTCTTGCGCGGCTCCAGCGTCGCCGTGCAGAACACCTTGAGATAGTTGTCGATGCGGTTGCGGCCGACGGCAGTGCGCGCGGCCTGCAAAGCGGCGATATGTTTCTTGTCGTTGGCCGAGCCGGTTTCGAAAATCTCGATCAGCGCCGGCCATTCGGTGGCTGGGATCAACGAATGCGAGAAGAATTCCGCCTCGACCGTTTCCCTCCTGTCGCTCGGCGCGAGCCCGAACGTCGCCGACAGTTCGGCAATCGCCGCGTCGACGCTGCCGGCGCGCGCGATCCAGGCATTGATGGCATCGCGCTCGGCAATGGCGTTGCTGACGACGTCCTTGAAGGTCTGATCGGCGGCGACGACGATGGCAGTGGCCAGCGCCTTGCCCAGCGCGCTGTCGGGCTTGGCGGACGCTTCCAGCAGCACGTCCAGCGTGAGCTGGTCGAGAGTCTGCGTCGTGGTGGCTTCGTCGAGCACGGTAAAGCGCGCAGCGACATTGGCCTCGAACGGGAACTGGTGCAGCAGCCGGGTACAAAAGGCGTGGATGGTCTGCACCTTCAGCCCACCCGGCGTCTCCAGCGCCGAGGCAAACAGCCGGCGGGCCCGCGTGCGCTGCGCGGCGCTGGCGGGCTTGCCGGTCGAGAGCCGGATTTTCTCGTCGAGCGCCGCGTCGTCGAGCGTGGTCCACTCCGCCAATATGCCGAACACGCGGTTCGCCATATTGGCGGCCGCCGCCTTGGTGAAGGTGATGCAGAGGATCTTGGCCGGGTCGACGCCGCGCAGCAGCAGATTGATGACGCGCTGCGCCAGCACATGCGTCTTGCCGGAGCCGGCATTGGCGGAGACGAAAGCCGATACGTCGGGATCGGCGGCGTCGATCTGCGCATCGGTGACGTCTTTGGGGATGAGGCGGCTCATGCCAACCCCACCGCATCGCATAATGCGATATCGCTCTTGACTGAATTATCGCAATGTGCAATATTCCATTTGTGCAGATCGCGTTCACCAGCGCGGCCACGCGCCAATGGCTTGGACTGTCCGCCGATATGCGGCGTCGCATCGACGGCAAGCTCGCTATCTTTGCCGAGACCGGACAGGGCGACGTGAAGCGGCTCAAGGGCCGTGCTGGGGCGCGGCTGCGGGTGGGTGATTGGCGGGTGATCTTCTACGTCGAGGGCGACACAATTGTCGTTGCTGCCGTTGGGCACCGTCGCGAAATTTACGATTGAGAGGCTGTCATGAACAAGGTGCAATTCATCAAAACGGCCGACGGCGAGGAACTCGCCGTATTGCCGAAGCGCGAATACGAACGGCTCACCGCTCTGGCGGCCGACGAGGATGTCGGTACGGCCAGAATTGTGCGCAAGGCGCGCGCCGCAATCGCTGCCGGTACCGAGGTTGTGCTGCCCAAGCTCGTCGTCGATCGCTTGGCGGCTGGCGAAAATCCGATCCGCGTCTTGCGCGAATGGCAAGGCACGACTCAAGCCGAACTCGTGGCGACGGTTGGCATCACACAGGGTTACCTGTCCGATCTCGAAGCCGGCAAGCGAAAAGGCCCCGTCGCGCTGCATCAAAAGCTTGCCCGAGCGCTTAGCGTGCCGATAGAACTCCTGTTGCCCATCGCGGTATCGGACGAAGAGGCTAATGCCAGCCGTATCGCTGAAAACAAGCGAGTCGTAAAGGATATGAGGCGAGGCAGAGGCCAGCGATAGCGCGCTCATTCACCGCCCTCATCATCATTGCCGCCGCTAAGCGACCATTCCTTGACGCGGGCGAGGTGGTCGTAGTCGCCGTAATGGTTGGTCCACATCGGATGGACCAGCGACAGGTAAGGCGTGCCGGCGTTTTCGAACTGCGCCGCCAGTGTCTTCAACCGCGCCAAAGCATGATCGGCCTGCGTGCCCGGCGTGCCGTCCTTGAACTTGATCTCGCTCGGCTTGCCGGCCGGCTCGCCGCCTTTCAGCGTGACGTAGGCGATCTCCGACACCGAACCGGGCGCGATGTTCTTGAAGCCGCCGCCACGGAGGATCGCGGCTTCCAGCGTCAATTGCGGCGCGAGGCCCGTGCGCACTTGTTTTTCCGTCCGACCCGCCCCTGTCTTGTAGTCGATGATGGCGTAAGAGCCGTCGCTGCGTTGCTCGATGCGGTCGGCGATCGCCGACAGCGTAAACTCGCGTTGGCCCACGGCAAATTTCAGTTCGCCTTTGATCTCGGCGTGGAGCTTCGCGATCCCGGCGCGGCGTTCGCTGTCCCACGACGCGAACCAGTGCGCGATGCGCTGATAGCGCGGCCACCAGAAGGCGCGCGCTTCCTCGTAATCGTTCAGCGGTTCGAAGCGTTTTTCGCCGAGTGCAAGCAACGCCTTCAAGGGATCGTCCGGCAGCCCGGTGGCGAACTTAAGGGTGAAATCGCCGATCGCGCCGTGGATCACGGTGCCGCGGTCGCGCGCGCCCGGCGGCGTATCGACGGCATCGAGCGGCATCAGCCGCAGAATATATTTGGCGTAGATGGTGTAGGGATCGCGCAGCCAGTCCTCGATGGCGGTCACCGACAATCGCTGCGGCCTTGCGTCGAGCGGCGGCTTCGGCGCCGGGCGCGTGGCGGCCTCGATCTTTGCCGGATGATCGAGCGCGCGCGCGAAATCGAGATAGCGGTGGCCGCGCTGGAGGACCTCGGTCCATCGCGCCTCGCCGGCGAGCGCGCCGATGCGCTGCACGAAGCGTGAGGTCACCGTTGGCGCGCCGCCGACTTTGGCCGCGCGCGACAGCACGATTTCCGGCGCGCCCAGCGCCTGCGCGAAGTCGTGCGCCGACAGGCCGATGCGGCGCTCCGGTGGATCGAGGCCGAGGTCGCGGCGCATCGGCCGGGAGAGCCACGGATCGCTGCGGGTTTCCGGCGGCCAGGTGGTCTCGTTGAGGCCGCCGAGCACGACGCGGTCGACCGATTGCAGGCGCGCCTCCAGCGGGCCGAAGATGCGTATGCGGACATCGCGGATTTCCGGACGCCGCACCACGCGGTCGCCGATGGCGGCCTGGAACAGTTCGGCATAGTCAGCGATCTCGACGGCGAGGCCCTGCGCTGAAGGACTGAGCGCCAGGTCTTCCAGGGCGCGGGCGAGCGCAACGCCGTCAGGTCCGGCAAACGCCGCAACCGCGCCGGTGGCGTCGGTGCTGAGTGCGGTAACGATCTCGCCGTGACTGGCTGCAAGAAGGTTGAGCGGCTTGGCACGTCTGAGATTTTCCAGCGGCGCCAAAGCGGCGGCGAGCCGCGCGATCAACTCGGCGGCGACGTCGAACTCGTCGTCGGCAATCAACCAGCGCGGATCGCTGCGGTGCATGGCGTCGCGGTTGGCGCGAAAGTTCGACAGCGCGTGTTCGAGGCCGCTCGATCCGCGGCGCGGCCGCGGCCCGCGCAACAGCGCGCGCTCCAGCGTGGCGATGGCTCTGGTCTGTGCGCCCGCCGCAGCGCCGAGCCGCAGCAGCGGGTGTTTCAGCAGCGCCAGCAGCGTCACCGGTTCCAGGCCTTTGAGTGCCGCTTCCACAGCGAGCCGCGCGAACACGCCGGCCGGCGTGTCGGCCAATGCATCGCCGCCGGAATCGTCGACCTCAACTTTCCAGCGCTCCAGCGCGGCGACGACGCGGCGCGCCAGCGCGCGGTCGGGCGTCACCAGCGCGGCGGTCTTGCCGGGCGTCTCGGCCGCCTCGCGCAGACACACCGCGATGGCGAGCGCTTCCTCCTCGGCATTGGCCGCCTCGATCATGGCGACCGACTGCAGCGCGTTATCGGCGGCGGCGTCGAAGGCCTCGGCGCTGCGCCGCGCCAGCCAATGTTCGGTGGTGGAAGCCGGGCGCAAGGCTTCGGACACCAGCCTCTCGCGGCCGTGCGGCGCGGGCGCGCCCAGCGGCTTGACCTCGTCGCGCGCGATGCCGATGCGCGAGAGCAGCGCCTGCATGGCGAATTGGGCGTGACCGGCAGCCGGCAAGGCTTCATGGGTTTTGCCGTCAGCGTCGCCGGCGATCAACTTCCATGAGGCGTCATCGAGATCGGTGTCGAGGCCCGGCAGCACCACGGCGCCGTGCGGCAGTTTGGCGATGGTGGCGAGCAGCTTGGCGGTGGCCGGCATCGAGCCGGTGGAGCCGGCGGCGATCACCGGCGCAGCGCTGTTGGCGAGACGCTTGGTCTCGGCCTCGATCAGCAGATCGCGGCGCGAGGCCGCTTCGATGGCGCCGCGCTCGGCGCGGATCGCCGGCCAGGCTACGCGCGCGATCTTGAGAAAGCGCAGCGACAGTTGCCAATAGGAATCGAGCTCGTCCGGCACCAAACCGTCGAGTTGGTCCCAGCTCACCTGCCGCGTCGTCATATCGTCGATCAGGCGGGCGAGGTCGTCGGCCAGGCCGAGGGCTGCCTGCGGCGTGTTGGCGATCAGCGCCGCGCCATGCGCGCCGCGCACTTCGGGCGAGTTCGCCCATTTCAGAATGAGCTCGGCCAGCAGCAGGCGGCGTTCCAGCGGCTCGATGGCGCGCGGCAAAGCGAGCGCGGCCTCGGCCAGTTCGCCGGTCGCGGCCTGCGCGAACACGATCTCGTCCTCGTCGAGGTCGCCGATGGCGACGATGCGCGGCAGGATGGTGGCCTCGGCGTCCATTCTTTCCAGGAACATCTCGCGCGCCAGGCGGCAGGCGCGCCGCGTCGGCAGATAGAGCGTGGCGCGGGCCAGCTCCAGCGGATCGTCCGAGGCCGGAAAGCCCGGCACCAGTTTGCCGGCGCGCAAGGCGTCGATCAGCGTGCGCAGAAACGGCGCCGAGGCGGGGACGGTGAAGACATTGGCTATCGCTACCGGCATAGGGCCGGAATCTATACACGCTTTGGCGCGGCGCTACTGCGCGCTGTTGCGGATCGCGGTCTCGGCGGCGGCGATGGCCTCGGGCGTCCCGACATGCATCCACAGCCCTTCCAGCCGCAGGCCGGACAGCCGTCCGGTTTCGGCGGCGCGCATGAACAGCGTGGTCAGCGAGAATTTGCCCTGCGGCGCATCGGCAAACAGCGAAGGCACCAGGATCGCCGCGCCGGCATAGACGAAGGGCGCGACCTCGCGCTCGGGCCGCGGCCGCAGGCGGCCGTCGGACGCCATGTTGAAATCGCCACGCCCGTCATAGCCGATGCTGCCGGCAATCGGCGCCAGCAGCAGCAGCGCGTCCATCGTCGCCGGATCGAAAGTCTCGGCGAGCCGAGTCAAATTGGGCTTCACGCCGTCGATCCAGAGCGTGTCGGCATTGAGATGATAGAACGGCGCGCCGCCCAGTTCGGGCAAAGCCTTGACCACGCCGCCGCCGGTATCGAGCAGCAGGCCGCGCTCATCGGAGATGACGATCTGCGGCCGCGTGCGCGCAGCGACATGCGCGATGATTTGCTCGGCGAAGTGATGAACGTTGACCACAGCGCGCTCGACGCCGGCGTCGCCGAGCCGGTCGAGCACATGATCGAGCAGCGCGCGTCCGCCGACCTTCACCAATGGCTTCGGTAGGGTGTCGGTGAGCGGCCGCATGCGGGTGCCCATGCCGGCGGCCAGCACCATGGCGCGGCGCGGGGAGTTCGTTGACGTCATTTCAAAGCCTTCAGCGGCGGCACATGCAGCTTGTACCAGCTCTGCAGCGGCGCCAAAGCGGGATGCGCCAGCGAGCGTTGCAGATAGCCCCATACCCGCGGCAGATGACGTAAATATTGCGGCTTGCCGTCGCGCTTCTCGAGCCGGGCGAAAATGCCAAGAATTTTCGAGGCGCGTTGCGCCGCCAGCGTCGCATAGGCTTGTACAAAAGCCGGGGCGTCGAAGCCGGTTTCGGTTTTCAACCGCGCCCGCGTGTAGCGCGACAGCAGCGCGATCTCCAGCAGCTCCGGCACATCGACGCGGGCGTCCTGCAGCAGCGAGGCAACGTCGTAAGCCGGCGATCCCATCACCGCGTCCTGGAAATCCAAGAGGCCGATGCGCGCCAGACCCTGGCGTTCCGGCAGCCATATCAGATTGGGCGAATGGAAATCGCGCAGCACCCAAGTCTGCTGCCCCTGCATCGTCGGCATCAGCGCATCGCGCCACAGCGACAGATAGACGTCGCGCGTGTTGTCGGAAATTTTGGTGTCGAGTTTCGGCAGATACCAGTCGAGCAAAAGCTCCACTTCGATCAGCAGCGCTTCCAGGTCATAGCGCGGCAGCCGGTATTCGACGCCGGGCTCGACCGGCAGCATGTCGGGCAGCGGGTTGCGATGCAGCGCCGCCAGCATGTCGACCGCCACTTCGTAGCGCGCCTCGATCGGCGCCGGCGGATCGCCGGTCACCACCGGCTCGCGGCCGAGATCCTCGATCAACAGCAGCCCGGCCTCGCGGTCGCTGGCAAAAATCGCCGGCGCCGAAAAGCCAAGCTCGCGCAGCGCCAGCGTCATGGCGATGAACGGCGTCACGTCCTCGGCCAGATGCGCGATGGCGCTATAGGGCTTGCCGTCGCGCACGATCGGGCCATCGGGGCGACGCGGCGAATTCATCAGGATGTAAGTCGCGTTGTCGATCGTCAGCCGCTCATAGGAGCGCGTCGAGGCGTCGCCCTGCATGTGCTGCCGCTCGGCCAGCGCGAAACCGGCGCGGGCCAGGAAATTGCGGATGACGGCGATGCGTTCGGCCTTGGCCGCGAAGGCGCCGTAGCCGGTGACCCGCGCGTTGCGGAAGGTTTCGCCATGCTGCGGCGACAGCGTCAGCGCGACATCGAGCCGGTTCGGCGGCAGAAAGCCGGCGGCGCGATCGGGCCATTCCAGCAGCGTCACGGCGTTTTCCGAGGCGTCCTCGAAACCCAGTTCGGCGAGTTCGCCCGGTCCCGACAGCCGGTAGAGGTCGGCATGCAGCAGATTGAAGCGCGGCAACTCGTAAGTCTGCATGATCGTGAAAGTCGGGCTCGGCACCTCGACACTCTCGTCGCCGGCGAAATGCCGGATCAACGCGCGCGCGAATGTGGTCTTGCCGGCGCCGAGGTCGCCCGACAGCGTGATCAGGTCGCCGGGCTCGATCGCGGCGGCAATGTCGGTCATCAGCCGGCGGGTGGCCTGCTCGTCCTCGAGCGCCACCGTGAAGCTGAAGCTGTCGGGAGACGTGGGAAACATCGAATCATCCGCGTGAAGGCCAAAACCTTATAAACGTCGCGGACGGAGGGTAGAAGCTTGCCGCTAATGGCGCGGGCCGGCCGGTCGGCCATTGTCGCGGAGAAATTCCTGGCCGGTCGCGGTGACGATCACGCGCATGGCCTGGCCCGGCACCGGCTCGCGTTTGACCAGGCCGCGATCGACTGCGTCCTCCCAGACCGTGAGCCGCGGACATGACGTGCGCCAGGCGTCGATGACCGCTGCGTAGGACCGCGGCTCTTTGGCGACCCATTCGACGAGGTCGAGCACCAGCGGATCGAGCGGGTGTCCCATGTGAGGTGCCCCTGCGCGTTGTGGGTTTGCGGCACGGTTAACAGAATAGCGCCACAGCGCGGTTAACCCAAATTCATGTCTAATAGGCGCTAATTCCTGCCGGCCGAAAACCGCTACGATAAACGGCGACAGCCTATACCCAGCACCCGACATATGGCGCGGCTCGCTCAACCGAAGATTAAGCACGTCCGCGGTTTCGCCGGTATGCTCACTTTTCCATTACCGGTGACCGCTAGATTTTGCCGGTTCCATCTGGACACCGGCGGCAATGAGCGCACTTCAAAAGGTTCTTTCGACTTTGCGCCGCGCGGAGGTTCGCGATGGGCTGGCGGCCGCCGGCCTCGGCCTCCTCATTTACGCCGCGCCGGCGCTGCTCGATCGATTTAGACAGACGCTCGATCTGTCCCAACAATCCGACGCCGATGCGATCAGCACGCTGCTCGGCTTTGTCGCGGCGGTCGGCTTTTTGCTGACGCTTTATCTTCTTCGGCGCATTCTAAAGTTTTGGATCGATCAGTCCGCGCACCAGCAGGCCGAACGCTACAATACCGAACAGGCCAAGCGGCTGTCGATGGTGTTCAACAATATTCCGCAAGGGATATTGATGTTCGACTCCAACAAGCGCCTCGTCGTCTGCAACGACTACTATTTGCAGATGTACAATCTGTCCGCCGACATCGTGAAGCCGGGCGCCTCGCTGCTCGAGATTTTCCGGCACCGCGTCGAGCGCGGCCATCTCAAAGGCAACGCCGAGGAATATTGCGCCGATACGCTGGCGCGATTCGCGACGCAAAAGGTTGTCCGCCGCGTTGTCGAAACCGAAGATGGCCGCGAGATCGCCATCACCGATTACCCGACTGCCGACGGCGGTTGGGTCGCGACCCACGAGGATCGCACCGAACTGCGCCGCCGCGATGAATCGTTCCGGCTGCTGTTCGAGAATAATCCGGTGGCGATGTGGCTGTTCGACCGCAAAACCCTGCAATACATCGCGGTCAATGACGCCGCGCTAAATTGCTATGGCTTTACCCGCGATCAATTTTTATCGATGAGGGCGACCGATACGCGCGCCGAGGATCCTGTGAGTGCCGAGGCCGCGATCCGCGCGCTCCCGGAAATTCAGAACAAGCAGAATGTAACGATGCATCGCCGCGCCGACGGCACGGTTTTCCCGGTCGCGATCTGTTCGCGCAACATGATCTACGAGGGCCGGCAGGTCCGCATGGTGGCGGCCTATGACGTCAGCGCGCAAAAAATGGCCGAGAACGACCTGCGCCGCACCAAGAAGTTTCTCGATGCGGTGATCGAAAACGTTCCGCTGCCGATCGTGGTGAAGTCCGCGACGGATGGCCGCTTCATGTTGCTCAACAGAGCGAGCGAGGAACTGCACGGCTATCGCCGTGAAGGGACGGTCGGCAAGACGCTGTTCGAAATATTTCCCAAGGAGCGCGCCGAACGTATCGCTGCGCAGGACGCCGAATGCCTGCGCAATGAAAGCCGGATTTCCATTCAAGAGCACACCGTTTCGACTTATCGGGGCGACAGGATCACCAGCACGAAAAAGGTGGCCATCCCGGGCGATGACGGCGCGCCCGAATATATCCTGACGCTGATCGAAGACATCACCGAGCGCCGGCGCGCCGAGCAGCGCATCGCCCATATGGCGCTCAGCGATCCCTTGACCGACCTGCCGAACCGGTCGGCCTTCAACGAGCGGCTCGCCGCGACGCTGAAGACGGCCGAGGCGGACCGGCAAACTTTCGCGATCCTGTGCCTGGATCTCGACGGCTTCAAAGGCATCAACGATATCTACGGCCACGCCGCCGGCGATACGCTGCTGTGCCAGATCGCGGACCGTTTGCGCGCCTTCGCGGAGGGCTGCTTCATTGCGCGGCTGGGCGGCGACGAATTCACGATGATTGCTGAAAACCGGACGCGGGAAGATCTCGAGCAGTTGACCGCGCGGCTGCGCGCCGCCTTCGTCGAGGACTTCGACGTCGGCGAACGCCGCCTGCCGCAAGCCTTGAGCATCGGCGTCGCGGTTTATCCGGCCGACGGCGCCGACGCCAAGACGCTGCTGATCAACGCCGACGCCGCGCTGTACCGTGCCAAAGCCGAAGGCTCCGGTTCGGTGGCGTTCTACAAGACCGAGATGACCACAAGGCTGCGCGAACGCACGGCGCTCCAGGCCGATCTGAAATCCGCCATCCAGTGCAATGAACTGCGCCTGCACTATCAGCCGCAGTTGAAGATCACCGGCGAGATGAAAGGCTTCGAAGCTTTGGCGCGCTGGCATTGTCCCAAGCGCGGCGTGGTGCCGCCGTCCGAGTTCATCCCGCTCGCCGAAGAAAGCAGCCTCATCCTGCTGCTGGGCGAATGGGTGCTGCGCGAAGCCTGCCGCGAGGCGGCCTCTTGGGACAAGCCGCTGAATATCGCCATCAATGTCTCGCCGGTGCAATTCCGCCACGGCGATCTGCCGCGCCTGGTGCATTCCATTCTGCTTGAGACCGGGCTCGCCGCGAACCGGCTTGAGCTTGAGATCACTGAAGGCGTCCTGATCGACGATTTCTCCCGCGCCGTGTCGATCCTGCGCCGGATCAAGTCGCTGGGTGTGCGCATCGCGCTCGACGATTTCGGCAAAGGCTATTCGTCGCTGTCGTATCTGCGCGCGTTCCCGTTCGACAAGATCAAGATCGACCGCTCGTTCATCACCGACTTAGGGACCAATCCGCAATCGATCGCGATCGTTCACGCGGTGATCGGGCTGGGCCGCAGTCTCAGCATTCCGATTCTGGCCGAAGGCGTCGAAACCAAAGCGCAGCACGATATCCTTGCCGAGGAAGGCTGCGACGAAGTGCAAGGCTATTTGACCGGCCGGCCGCTCGCGATCGCCGACTATGCCGAGGCCGTCGGCCGCAAGGCGATTGCGGCGGTCCACGCCAAAGCGGGCTGATTGGTTTAGTTGCCATCGTCACGCCACGGTTTCACCGCTTCGGCAGCGCGGAGGCCTTTTTTCTTTAAGCGGCCGATTGTTTGGTGAGCGGCTGGGCGGCGTGCGTCACCGGGAATACGCAGGTGACCGTGGTGCCCTGTCCCGGCGTCGAATCGATCGTCACCGAGCCGCCATGCAGTTCGACGAAAGAACGCACCAGCGACAGTCCCAGGCCGGTACCGCGGTGATCCGAGCCGCGCGAGTCGGTCTCGAACCAGTCGAACACTTTGTCCTTCTGCTCCGGCGGTATGCCGGGGCCCTGGTCGGTCACCGTGAACACCACGGCTTCCGGGCGTCGTTCGGCGGTCAACGTGACGGCGCCGCCCGCCGGCGAGAAGCCGACCGCGTTGGCCAACAGGTTGAACAGAATTTGCCGCAACCGCCGCTCGTCGGCGCTGAAGCTGCCGATGCCGGGCACGGCGTTGATCTCGAGCTTCAGATTGTCCTTTACCAGCCGGTCCAGCACGCCTTCGGCGGCGGCTTCCATGCTGGCGCGGATGTCGACGTCACCCAGCGTCAGCGACATGGCGCCGGCGTCGATGGTGGCGAGGTCGAGGATGTTGTTGATCAGCGCCAGCAGGGCATTGGTCGAGGTGGTGATGTAGCCGAGATATTCGCGCTGTTTGTCGCTGAGCGGGCCGAAGGCCGGATCGCCGAGGAAATGCGCGAAGCCGATGATGTTGGTGAGCGGCGAGCGCAGCTCATACGAGACGTGGTGCACGAAATCGATTTTGATGACGTCGGCGGCGACCAGCGCCTCGTTGCGTTCGCGCAGCGCGCGCTCGACATTGACCGTGTCGCTGACATCCTGGAACGTCACCAGCGTCGCGCCGTCCGGCAGCGGCATGGTGGTCATGTCGATCATCACGCCGTCGCGCCGCTCGATGCGCGCCACGATCGGCTCGCGGTTGTCGATCGCGGTGACGGCGCCGCGCAGGTTACGCCACACCGCGTTGTCGTCATGCAGCGCCTGACACCAGGCGGCAACCGCCTCGATATGCGGAAGCGCGTCGAGCGCCTCGGGCGCCAGCTTCCACATGCGCTGGAACGCCTGATTGTGCAGCCGCACGCGGCCATCGCTGCCGAACACCGCAACCGCTTCCGCCAGGTGGTCGAGCGTCTCGCTCTGCACCTTGATCAACGCGTCGTAGCGGCGATGCATCGCCAGCCGCTCGGTGACGTCGTCGTAGAGATAAGTGACGCCGCCTTCGGGATTGGGCGTGGTGACGACGCGCAGCGTGCGGCCGTCCGGCAGATGCCACATATGCTCTTTCGGCTCGACCGCGCGATAGGCTTCGTAAAGTTGCGCCTTCCATTGCCGGAAGTCAGTCTCTTCCGGCAGCTTGCGTCCGGTACGCAACGCATCGAGCACGGCGCCGTCGGTCGGGATGTTGTCGAGCAAGGCCGGCTCGAGATCGAACAGCGAGCGGAACGCGCTGTTGTAGAAGATCAGCTTGCGATCGACATTGAAGATGGTGACGCCGGTCGCGAGCTGGTCGAGCACGCGGCGGTGGGCTTCGACCATGCGCGCGAGTTCGGTGCGCATGGTTTCGACTTCGGTGCGATCGATCGCCATGCCGGCGCTGCCGGCGCCGCTCGGCGCATCGACCACATCGAAGATGCGGCGCTGGCCGGCGGCAATCGCGGGCAGGCGGCCGGAATAGGGCTCGTTGATGCTGCGTGCGCGGGTCAGTTCGTGCCGGGCGGCGCGATCCAGCAATTCCAGCTCGCGTTCGACCGCGTCGATGGAATCCTTGGCTTCGACCGCGCGGGCATAAGCCTGGTTTACGAACACCAGCTTGCCCGCCGCGTCGCGCGCCCACACCGGCGCCGGCAGCGAGTCGAGCAGCGCCTTCAGGGTTTCAACGTCGCTCAACAGCCTGTCGTGGCGCGCGGCCAGATCGATCAATTCGCGCTCGATGCCGCTGACGTCGCGCAGCCGCAGCACCGCGCGCCCGCCGACCGCGCGGCCCTCGGCTTCTATCGGGCGCCCGGCCGTGGTGGTCAGCGTCATGACGAAGCCGCGGCCTTCGGCGCGCAGCGTCTCGACGGCATGCTCCATGCGCTGCGCCGCCGCCGCCTCAAGCCAGCTGCCGAACGCCAGCACGCGCTCGGGTACGTCGCCGGCGACGATCAGCCCGCTGTCGCCGAGGATATCCACCTCGTCGCTCGCCGCCGCCCAAGCCACCAGCACCTGCGGCTCCGACAGCAGCAGCGTCTTGAGCCGGTCGATCTCGGCGCGCAGTTCCATCGTCTGGTCGCGCGATCCGGCTTTGGCGCGATCGGCCGCCTTGCGCGCACGCAACAGCGCGATGGTGGCGAGCACCGCGAAGATCACCAGTCCGAGCGTCAGTGTGAGCGTGGCGATCTGCTGCTGCCCGATCGTGGCGAGGGCGGTGTCGATTGTCTCGATCACAGCACTGACGCCGCCCGTATCAGCGCGCGCCGGCGTGACCGTGACCGAGCAAAGATTTGGGATCAGGAAGGCGACCAGCAGACCGCCCCGCCGAGGACGAGAACGCAGCCTCTCGTTCGCCGCCCGGATTGTCTCCGGCATTCAGGCTTGCCCCAGGGATGCGGGACGGTGTCCGCCACACCGTCCGCGAATCGTTGGACTTTACTCTCAAGGGGAATCGCGCCGAAAGAGTCCAGACCGTGAACGTGGTAATTGAGCGTGGCGGCTGGCCGGAATGGCGTCAGGGCTTCAGCCCGATTGGACTATTTCAGGCCTTCGGCCTGCTTGACGATGTCTTCGACATTGATCCGGCCCAGCGCCGCGGAAAAACTCCGCTCGGCTTCGGCCAGTGCCGGCCGCACCACGTCGGTCACCAGCGCGGATGACGGCAGCGGCGGCTCGTCGGCGTCTTCGGCGCTGCCGGCGGCGCGCAGAATATCTTCGGCGGTGATTTGCTTGCGGTCGCGCGCCAGTTCGTAACCGCCGTGCGGCCCGCGCACCCCTTTCAGGATGCCGTCGCGCACCAAAGCTTGTAGAACCGGCTCAAGATGACGGGGTGGCAGCTTGTGGCGTGCAGCCAAAGCTTTGGCCGACACCGGTCGTCCACTGGCGTGGATCGCGACATCGATAACGGCGGCAATGGCAAGGATGCCCTTGTGAGACACCAGCGGCATGATTGGCACCACTTGCAACTAATTACAGCGGTAATAGGCTACAGTCATGCAGCCGTCTAGCGCCAAACACCAAACTTCTCGCTTCAACCCCCGGTAGAACCGAAACCCCCGCTGCCACGGCGCGTTTCGTCGAGCGAAGCCACCTCGCACATCTGCACACGCGCTACGGCTGCAACCACCAACTGCGCGATCCGCATGCCCCGCGTAATGCTGACTGATTCGCCACCCAAGTTGACAAGCAGCACCTGGAGTTCGCCGCGGTAATCGGCGTCGATGGTGCCGGGGGCGTTGAGCACCGTGAGCCCGTACCGCATGGCGAGACCGGAGCGCGGCCGGACCTGGCCTTCGGTGCCTTCGGCCAGCGCGATGGCGATGCCCGTCGGCACCAAAGCGCGCGCGCCGGGTGCGATGAGGACGGGCTGATCGGCCGGCACCGCGGCCATCAGGTCGAGGCCTGCGGCCAGCGGGCTTTGATAGGACGGCAGCGGCAGATCGTTGCCGTGGGGAAGACGCGTGATGCGGATGTCGGTGGTCATTTGGCGTCTATCCTTTGTCATTCCGGGGCGCGCGCCATAAGCGCGTTCATGCACGTCTTCGACGCGCTATGGCGAGCGAACCCGGAATCCAGAAACTGAATTTGAATTTGTATCTGGATTCCGGGTCCACTGCTTCGTGGTGTCCCGGAATGACCGGTGGAAAAGATCCGGCTCTAACTGCGAGCGATCTCCGCTGCGATGCGCGCGATCAGCATCGCGGCGACATCTTGCTTGGTCTGCGGCGGCCATGGCTCGATGCCTTTAGCCGTCACCAGTTGAATGGTGTTGCTGTCGCCGCCCATGATCCCGGTCTGCGGCGATACGTCATTGGCGAGAATCCAGTCGCAGCCCTTGCGCGCCAGTTTGTCTTTCGCATTGGCTGCGACGTTTTCCGTTTCCGCGGCAAAGCCGATCACCAGTCTGGGCCGTTGCGATTTGCGATGCGCGATGGTCGACAGGATGTCGGGATTTTCGGTGAGCGTCAGGTCGGGCGTGGCCTGGCCGGCCTTCTTCTTGATCTTCTGCGAGCCCTCGTTGGCGACGCGCCAGTCGGCGACCGCGGCGGCGAAAATCGCCACGTCGACCGGCAGCGCACGCTCGACGGCCTGCAGCATCTCGCGCGCGGTTTCGACTTTGATGACCGTTACGCCGGCTGGATCGGGCAGGTTCACCGGGCCGCTGACCAGCGTGACGTCGGCGCCGGCGGCTGCGGCTGCCGCGGCAATGGCGTGGCCCTGCTTGCCGGATGAGCGGTTGGCGATATAGCGCACCGGATCGATCGGCTCATGGGTCGGGCCCGATGTGACCAGCAAGCGCTTGCCGGCCAGCGGCCGCTCTGCGCCGGCGCTCAATAGTTTTTCCGCCGCAGCGGCAATCTCGAGCGGCTCGGCCATGCGGCCGGTGCCGCGTTCGCCGGATTCCGCCATCTCACCTTCGTTGGGTCCAACCAGCGCGACGCCGTCGGCGACAAGCTGCGCCAGATTGCGCTGCGTCGCCTTGTTGGACCACATGCGCGGGTTCATCGCCGGCGCCAGAAGAATCCTTGCATCGGTTGCCAGCAGCACGGCGGTGGCGAGATCGTTCGCGTGACCACCGGCCATCTTCGCCATCAGGTCGGCAGTTGCCGGCGCTACCACGATCAAATCGGTCTCGCGCGCCAGACGAATATGACCGACGTCGAACTCGCCGGCCGGATCGAACAGGTCGGTGAACACCTTTTCGCCGACCAATGCGCCGGCCGACAGCGGCGTGACGAAATGTTCGGCGGCCTTGGTCAGGATACAACGCACGGCAATGCCGCGCTCCTTCAGCCGCCGGATCAGGTCGAGCGACTTGTAGGCGGCGATGCCGCCGCCGACGATCAGCAGCACGCGTTTGACGCCGGGCGCAATTGCCGGGCGGCGAGGGGATTTCGACGCCGGGGGACTGATCGGCTCCGCCGCCTCACCGCCGTCCTCGTCGGCTGCCGCGCGCAAAATCGTGCGCACCTCGTCCTCGACCGAACGCCCGCTGCGCGCCGCCCGCAGCCGCAGCAGCTTCTTCAGACGCTCGTCGAGTTGCCGGATTGTCAGTGAGGCCATGAGAAAATCCATCGTGAATGAAGATACTTAGCAGGCAATTGATTGCAGTGCAATCAATGCAATCATTTCGCCAGACTTGACCGTGTTGGGCGCTTTATGTATTTAACCAATCAGTTATTTAACCGAATGGTTCATAACAAATGCAGACCGCGCCGACCGACCGCCTCAGCGCCACGTTTCAGGCCCTCGCCGATCCGACGCGCCGCGCCATTCTGGCGCGCCTCGCGCTCGGCGAAACCTCGGTGTCGGAATTGGCGAAGCCCTTCGAGATGAGCATGCCCGCCGTCTCCAAGCATCTCAAAGTGCTGGAGCACGCCGGCCTGATCACCCGCAGCCGCGACGCGCAGATGCGGCCGTGCAAGATCGAAGCGGCCGCGCTGAAGCAGGCCGACGATTGGCTTGAGGAATATCGCCGGCTCTGGGAACAGCGGCTCGATCGTCTGGAAGATTATCTGCAAACGGTTCAGGCGAAAGCCCCGCGAGACAAAGAAACCAAAGCCAAACCAATCAAAGCCAAGGAGAAAACCCGTGGCCGAGAAAAATAGCCTCGACCTCGAAAAGGACCCGCGCTCGATCATCGGCACGCGCGTGTTTCGCGCGCCGCGCGACTTGGTGTTCGCCGCTTTCACCGATCCGAAGCATTTGGCGCAATGGTGGGGCCCGGATGGCTTCACGATCACGACACATTCTTTCGACTTCCGACCCGGCGGCGTCTGGCGTTTCGTGATGCATGGGCCGGATGGCCGCGATTACCAGAACCGCGTCACCTATGACGAGATCGTTCCGCCGGAACGCATCGTCTACCACCATGGCGGCGGCGAGGATGTCGAGCCGGTGCAGTTCAACACCACCGTCACTTTTGAGGATCTCGGCAACGGCCAGACACGCCTCACCTGGCACGGCACATTCCCGTCGGCGCAAGAGCGCGCGCGGGTGATCAAGGAATATGGCGCCGACAAAGGCCTGGTCCAGACCATGGCCCGCCTCGCCGAGCACGTTGAGGCGCTAACGCGAAAGATCGCCGCAAATAAATTCGGCGAAGGCACCGTGGAGATCGTCCGCGTGTTCGACGCGCCGCGCGCGCTGGTGTGGCAGGCCTGGACCGATCCGAAGATGATGGCCCAGTGGTTCGGTCCGCGCGGCTTCACCAGCTCGGTGCCCGAATGGGACCTGCGTGTCGGCGGCGCCTTGCGCATCGTCATGCACGGACCGGATGGCAACGATTATCCGATGAAGGGCACGTTTCGCGAGATCGTAACGCCGGAGCGGCTGGCGTACAGCTTTATCGCCGTCGATCAAGACGGCAATCATCTGCTCGAGGGAGAGACAACGGTCACGCTTGCGGAGCACGCCGGCAAGACCACAATGACGTTGAAGTCGCACGCCGTCGGCCATGTCCCGATCGCGCCGCAGATGCTGGCGGGTATGAACGCCGGCTGGAACCAGAGCATCGACAAGCTGGGGGAGTTGGTGGCCAGAGGTTGATGACTTAATCCGCTCATTCCCGCGAAAGCGGGAATCCCGAGCTCTGGGTCCCCGCTTTCGCGGGGACGAACGGTTAAATGAGCATCCACACAATCGCGGCCAGCAGCGCCGCAATCGACCATAGCGCCGCCGCGGTCCAGCGGTTGCGCTGTGCTTCGGCCTTGCCAATCGCCGCCACGGTTTCCGGCGACAACACCAGGCCGTTGCGGGTGATGTCGTCGAACTGATCGATCAATGTGCCGGCGCGCGTCAGCAATGACGGCACTTGGCCGAGGAAGCGCCCGATCTCGCCGGCGCCTTGCGCGACATCCTGCAGTTTGCCGGCCGGGCCGAGATTACGCTCGATCCATTCGCGCACCACCGGGTCGGCCACCGCCCACATATCGAGCTTAGGGTCGAGCGTGCGCGCCACGCCTTCGACCACGACCATGGTCTTTTGCAGCAGCAGCAATTCCGGCCGCGTCCGCATGTCGAATAAGCCGGTGACCTCAAAAAGCAGCATCAGAAGTTTGGCCATCGAGATGTCTTCGGCGGTGCGATTGTGGATCGGCTCGCCGATGGCGCGGATCGCCTGCGCGAAGTTCTCGACCGAGTGATGGCGCGGCACATAGCCGGCGTCGAAATGCACTTGCGCGGTGCGCTGATAGTCGCGGGTGATGAAGCCGAACAGAATTTCCGCGAGGAAACGGCGCTCTTTCGGCCCGAGCCGGCCCATGATGCCGAAGTCCACGGCGACGAGGCGGCCTTCGGCATCGACGAACAGATTGCCCGGATGCATGTCGGCGTGAAAAAAGCCGTCGCGCAGAGCGTGACGCAGAAAGCTCTGGATCACTTTGTGGCCGAGCGCCGGCAAATCGAAGCCGCGCGCTTCCAGCGCGGCGCGGTCGTTGAGCGGCGTACCGTCGATCCACTCCATCGTCAGCACTTCGCGCGCGGTGCGGTCCCAGTCGACCGTCGGCACGCGGAAGCCTTCGTCCTCGGCGGTATTTTCCGCCATCTCGGACAGCGCGGCGGCTTCGAGACGGAAATCCATCTCCATTGCCACCGAACGCGCCAGCGTCGCCACCGCTTCGACCGGCCGCAGCCGCTGCGCTTCAAGCGACACATCCTCGGCCTTGCGTGCCGCGAACATGAAAGCGTCGAGATCGATCTTGAAGCGGTGCGCGACGTCGGGCCGCAGGATCTTCACCGCGACCGCTTTGCGGCCGTCATCGGTCTCCACTTCGGCCTTATGCACTTGCGCAATCGACGCCGCCGCCACCGCCGGACCGAACGTAACATAGGCCGCGCTGACCGGCTTTTCCAAAGCCCCGGCGACCACCGCCTCCGCCTGCGCCTGCGGAAACGGCGCCATCTTGTCTTGCAGGCTTTCGAGATCGTGCGAGATCGCGGTGCCGACCACGTCCGGCCGCGTCGCCATGAACTGGCCGAGCTTGACGTAAGTCGGTCCGAGCTTGGTCAGCGCCGCAGCGAGGCGGCTGGAGCCGTCCTTGGCCGTCGGCCGCTCAATGAGCCGCGCGATTGCAATCGCGGTCTTGGCCGGTAACGGCAATGGGCGGGTATCCACCAGCGCGAACACGCCCTCGCGCGCGAACACGAAGCCGGCGCGGGACAACCGGACGAGATGGGACAGGGCGGAGATCATGCGAAAATGCCCGAAAGAAACGCCTTGCTCATCACAGCTTCCAGCCCGAATGCAGCGCGACCACGCCGCCGGTCATGGCCTTGAACGAAACGCGGCGGAAGCCGGCCGTCTCGATCATCTGCGCGAAAGCCTTGGGCTTGGGAAACTTGCGGATCGACTCGACCAAATATTGGTAGGCCTCGCGGTCTCCGGTCACGGCTTGCCCGATGCGCGGGATCACCTGAAACGAAAACAGGTCGTAGATCTTGTCGAGGCCCGGCACGTCGACCGAGGAGAATTCCAGGCACAGGAAGCGGCCGCCGATCTTGAGCACGCGGTGGGCTTCGCTCAGCGCGCGCTCGATGCGCGGCACGTTGCGGATGCCGAAGGCGATCGTGACGCAATCGAAGCTGCGGTCGGGATAGGGAAGCTCCTCGGCGTTGCCTTGCTCGAAGCTGACCATGCCGTCCAGCCCGCGCTCAACGGCGCGTTCGCGGCCGACCGCCAGCATCTCGGCATTGATGTCGCACACCGTGACCCGTGTGCCCATGCCTCCGGCCTCGACCACGCGGAACGCCACGTCGCCGGTGCCGCCGGCCAGATCGAGCAGCGCGAAGTCGCGATCGCTTTTGGGCGGATTGACCGTCGTGACCAGCGCGTCCTTCCAGGCCCGGTGCAGGCCGCCGGACATCAGGTCGTTCATCAGGTCGTAGCGCTTGGCGACCGAGTGAAAAACCTCGTCGACCATGCCCTGCTTGTCGGACAGCGGCACGGTGCGCTGGCCAAAATGGGTGTCTTTGCTGTCGTCCGGGCGAGCCGTCATCGTTGCTTTCTTTGGCCAATAATCCTTTGCGGGCAGGACCATAGCGACTCCCAGGCGGCGGCGCCATGACACCCTTCACCCTCCCCTGGAGGGGGAGGGTCGCGCGCCATAAGCGCGTTCATGCGCGTCTTCAACGCGCTATGGCGCGCGGGGTGGGGTGAAAGCGTCGTTTGTTGTATCACCCCCTCCCGGTCTGCTTCGCAGACCGACCTCCCCCCTCCAGGGGGAGGTGAAGGAAGGACCATGCCCGAGCTGCCCGAAGTCGAAACTGTCCGCCGCGGCCTGGCGCCCGCCATGGAGGGGGCGCGGATCGACAATGTCGAAGTCCGGCACCGCGGCCTGCGCTGGCCCATCGCCAAGGACTTCGAAAAGCGGCTGAAGGGCAAAACGGTGGACGGCGTCGGCCGGCGGGCGAAATATCTGCTGGTGGATGTGTCGTCCGGGGACGTGCTGGTGATGCATCTCGGCATGTCGGGCTCGTTCCGCGTCGCCAAGGACGGCGAAGAGGGCAAGATCGCCAAATATCACCATGAGAAAGCCAAGAGTGCGACGCACGACCATGTGGTGTTTCACATGTCGAACGGCGCCACCGTCACGTTCAACGATCCGCGCCGCTTCGGCTCGATGAAGCTGGTGGCGCGCGCCAAGATGGATCAGGAGCCGCTCTTGCGGTCCATCGGCCCGGAGCCCTTGGGCAATGAATTCGACGCCGCCATGCTGGCGCACGCCTGCGCCGGTAAGAAGACCTCGCTGAAGGCCGCGCTGCTCGACCAGCGCGTGGTCGCGGGCCTCGGCAATATTTATGTCTGCGAGACGCTGTTCCGCGCGCGGCTGTCGCCGAAGCGCCAGGCCTCGACCATCGCCGATCGCAAGGGCCAGCCGAACGGGCGCGCCGTCGCGCTGGTCGACGCCATCAAGGCGGTGCTGCACGATGCCATCAAGGCCGGTGGCTCGTCGCTGCGCGACCACCGCCGCGCCGACGGTTCGCTGGGCGATTTCCAGCACAATTTTCTGGTCTACGACCGCGAGGGCAAGCCGTGCCCGGACGGTTGCAAGGGCACGGTCAAACGCATCGTGCAAAACGGCCGCTCGACCTTCTATTGCCCGGCCTGCCAGAAGTAAGCCAAGCTAGGTATCTTCATTGCCGGGGTCGATGACATGCGCAGACTTGGTCTTGTTACATTCGTACTGGCCTGCTTGACGGGCGCCGCATCGGCGGAATATCCGGACCATCCGATCCGGCTGATCGTGCCGCAGGCGGCCGGCAGCGCCACCGACACCGCGGCGCGCATTCTCGCCGCCGAACTCCAGCGCGAACTCGGGCAGACCATCATCGTCGACGATCGTCCGGGCGGTGCGCTGACACTGGGGCTCGACCTGGTCGCGAAATCGCCGCCCGATGGCTACACCATCGGCATGGGTCCGATCGGCGCGCTCGCCATCACGCGCCATATGGTGGCGAAGATGCCGCTCGATATCGGACGCGATCTGCAGCCGATCTGCCTGGTGACGCGCGGCCATCTGCTGCTCGCGGTCTCGCCCAAGCTGCAAATCAATTCGGTGCAGGAGTTGATCGACTACGCCAAGAAAAATCCGGGCAAGCTGACCAACGCGTCGTCGAGCAACGGCTCGCCCGGTCATCTCGGCGGCGAACTGTTCAAATATATGACCGGCACGCAGATCGTCCACGTGCCCTATCGCGGCGGCGCGTCGGCGATCAACGACCTGATCGCCGGTCATGTCGACATCATGTTTGAAAGCCTGCAATCGATCGCGCCGCACGCGCGCTCCGGCACGGTGCATGCGCTCGGCGTCAGCGGCGCCGCGCGCTCGCCGGCTTTCCCCGATCTGCCGACCATCGGCGAAACCGTACCGGGCTATCTGGCGCCGACCTGGACCGGCGTCGTGGCGCCGGCCGGCATGCCGCGCGCAATCGTCGACAAGCTCAATGCCGCGATCAACAAGGCGATTCTGTCGGACGGCTTCAAGGATAAATTCGCCAAGATCGGCGACGAGGGCGGCGGCGGCAGCCCTGAGGATTTCGCGGCGGTGATCAAAGACGATTCGGCCAAATGGGGCGAAGTCATTCGCCGCGCGGGCATCAAACTGGAATAATTTCTCTCTTTGTCATCACCGGGCCGCGCCGAAGGCGCGTGACCCGGTGATCCCGCTTAGGCGGGCACGGTACATCCCTAAGCGGGATGGCCGGGACAAGCCCGGCCATGACAGGCTAGAAGTGACAGACGAATTTCTGGAGTCCCGAATGACCTATCAAAACATCATCGTCGAGACCAAAGGCCGCGTCGGCGTCATCCGCTTCAACCGGCCGCAGGCGCTCAACGCGCTCAACCGCGCGCTGATCGAGGAACTCACCGCGGCGATTGCCGTCTTCGAAGCCGACGGCGGCATCGGCTGCATGCTGCTGACCGGCAACGAGAAGGCTTTCGCCGCCGGCGCCGACATCAAGGAGATGGCGGACAAGACCTTCATCGAGGCTTATCTCGGCGACTTCTGCGCCAGTTGGGACGGCGTCGCCCGCGCCCGCAAGCCGATTGTCGCCGCGGTTGCGGGTTTCGCGCTCGGCGGCGGCTGCGAACTGTCGATGCAATGCGACCTCATCATCGCCGCCGACACCGCCAAATTCGGTCAACCGGAGATCAAGCTCGGCGTCATCCCTGGCATCGGCGGCACGCAGCGGCTGACCTGTGCGGTCGGCAAGGCCAAGGCGATGGACATGATCCTCACCGGCCGCATGATGGATGCCGCCGAAGCCGAACGCTCGGGGCTTGTGGCCCGCGTGGTGCCGGCGGCAAGCTTGATGGACGAGGCGATGAAGGTTGCCGACACCATCGCCAACATGTCGCTGCCCTCGGTGCTGGCCGGCAAGGAAGCGGTCAACGCCGCGTTCGAGACCTCGCTGGCCGAAGGCACGCGCTTCGAACGGCGCCTCTTCCACTCGCTGTTTGCGACCGCCGATCAGAAGGAAGGCATGAAGGCCTTCGTCGAGAAGCGAAAACCGGATTGGAAGAATAAGTAGCCCTGCCCCGGACGCGGTGCAGCGCGAGCGTCAGCGAGTGATGCACCGCAGATCCGGGGCCGTAACGGTACCGGGGCTATGCGGCTATTTCTCTAGCGTGTCGCACCACGTTGAATTGCTGTGTTCGTGGCGGTCCCGGTTCTGCGTCGCATCACTCCGCTTTGCTTCGTGATGCGCCGCGCCCGGGACAGGGACGCTCATTCACGCGCGCGGCTGGAGCTCCTTCCCCGGACGCGGGGCAGCGCAAGCGAAGCGTAGCGGTGCACCGCAGATCCGGGGCCGTACGGGCACGAGGTCTATGCTGGCAATTCTCCGGCGAGATCGCGCCAGGCCGGATTGAATTCATTGATGAGTTTGAGCTTCCAGGCGCGCCGCCAGCGTTTCAAGCTGCGTTCGCGGGAGCGTGCTTCCGAAGCTGTTGGGTATTCTTCGACGTAAACCAAACGTGTCGCGCCGTGGTCAGATGCAAAGCCGGGAGTCGCGCGTGTCTTGTGCTCAGAGATACGGCGCGCCAAGTCGTTAGTAAATCCGAGGTAAAGCACGCCATATCGTCGATTTGACAGGATGTAAACGTAGCAAGGGCGCATCGCTGGCTGCCGTGCTCGTTACGGTCCCGGTTCTGCAGCGCATCACCATAGTGCGTCGAAGACGCGCGTGTACGCGCTTATTGTGACGCGCTGCGCCCGGGACAGGTTCTACTTCCGCACGCAGATCATCCGCACCACCGACGCCTTGGCGTCTGACGCCTTGGGGTCGCCGGCCGGCGCGGGCGCGGCGGCAACATTATTCGCGGCGAGAAATCCGCGGATGGCTTCGGCGGGGACAAGGCGCACCGGCGGCGCGGACGGCTCGATGCTGGCCAGCACGGCGTTGCGCATTTCCATCATGCCGAGGAAGCGGCCCTGGCCGTCGAGCGCGGCGGCGCCGGAAAATCCGGCCATCGGCACCGGCTGCCGTAGTTCGATTCCCGTGCCGCCGACCAGCCGCGCCTTGATCTCGGTGAGCTTGCGGTCGCCTTGTTCCTTCGGATCCGGAATGCCGACCAAAGAAACATCGCCGCTCTTGCTGGCGTCCTGGGCAAACGACAATGGCGACAGCTGGCGCGGTCCATAGACCCGCAGCAGCGCCAGCCCGCTATCCTTGTCGTCGGCGATGCGCACGGCGTCGCCTAAGCCCGATGCGACGATCACCTGGCAGCCTTCGGTGAGCTTGCGGTCGGTGACGATGTGCCCTTGCGCGCTCACCACCAGTCCGTTGCCGTATTCGACCGACTTGGCCATTGCCGCGAACGGCGCGCTGCGCTCGGGAAACGGCGAGAAGGCCGACGCCATCGCCACCATCACCGGCGTGACGATGGTTTCCATCATCTGGTCGTACATCATGGTGAAGCCGCGCACCTCGCCGTCGCGTAGCTGCGCCTTCACGGAAAATTTCTTGAGGCCCTGGAAACCGCTGATGAAGAAACTGTCGTCGCGCAACACGCTGTATTCGACCTTGCGCGTCGCCGGCTCGCGCTTCTCCTGTTCGAACAGTGTGCTTAGCTTCAGTTCGCGGTCGGCGATGCGGAAGGTTTCCACCTGCACGTCGCCGTGCGCCGACGACCAGCGCGTGCCGCGCGGCGTTTCGTTCGCGTTCGGCACCATCTTGGTCGGCAGGCCGATGCGGATGCCGGTCGCCGGATCGACCACGACGCTCCAGCCGAATTCCTGTTCATGGTTGCTCGCGGCGGCGAGCAGGTAGCCCCGCTCGGCATCGGTCAGCACGCCGGTGACCTTGCCCTTGCTGCGCTTCTGGTAATTCTTGATGGCGGCGACCATCGGGTCTTCGCCATTGGCAGCAGCGGCATAGTCGCCCGACCACAGCAGTGCGGCCTGGACCTTCTGGCGATCGGCGGCGGGAATTCCGGCGGCTGCAGCCGCCGCCGGTTCGGCCTTCGGCGGCTCCGCCTTCGCAAGCTCGGGCTTCTTCAGCTCAGGCTTGTTCGCTTCGGGTTTGGGCTCAATCGCTTTGGCCAGTTCCGGCCGCGGCGGCGGCAACTTGACCGGCTCGGCCTTCGCCAGGGTCGTGTTCGGCGCAACGGACTTGGTCGTTGCTGGCTTGGCGGCGGCTGGCTTTGCGGGGGCCGCTTTTGGCTCCGCCGGTTTTTCGGTAGCCGGTTTGAGCAAGTCTAAAATGCTCTTGGCCTCCTCGGCCTGCGCCGAAGCGCAGAGCAGGATCGGCAGCAACCCGAGGATCGGCAGGAGACGCATGTGTTAACAAAACCCTAACCGCGTTTGGGGGCACCTTAGAGCATCGCGCCCGAGGTGCAAGGCGGTGCTGGGCTGGCAAAAAGGCGCGTAACCCCATAGGGTTAACCTCATGCTGGACGCTCAGGAGCTCGAACGTTACGCGCGCCACATCGTGCTGCGCGAGGTTGGCGGGCCGGGCCAGGCCAAGCTCAAGGCCGCGCGCGTCCTGGTGATCGGCGCCGGGGGCTTAGGCGCCCCGGTGCTGCTTTATCTCGCCGCCGCCGGGGTCGGCACGCTCGGCGTGGTCGACGACGACACGGTGTCGCTGTCGAACCTGCAGCGCCAGGTGATCTTTGCCACGCCCGACATCGGCCTGCGCAAGGTCGACAGCGCCGAGGCCGCGATCGCGCGGCTCAATCCGCATGTATCGGTCGAGACCCATATGATGCGTCTCGACGCGAGTAATGCGCTCGACCTGATTTCAAAATACGACGTCGTTGCCGATGGCTCCGACAATTTCGCCACGCGCTATCTGGTGTCCGACGCCTGCTACTTTGCCAAGAAGCCGCTGGTCACCGCCGCGGTCGGCATTTTTGATGGCTCGCTCACCACCTTGCGCGCGCACGAGACGCGCGATGGCGTGCGTAATCCGACCTACCGTTGTCTGTTCCCCGAGCCGCCGCCGCCCGGCACGATACCGGCTTGCGCCGAAGCCGGCATTCTCGGCGCGCTGCCGGGCATTCTCGGTTCGATGATGGCGCTGGAAGTCATCCGCGAGATCGTCGGCTTCGGCGAAGGCCTGGTCGGCCGGCTGCTGATGGTCGACGCCCGCTCGATGCGGTTCGAGACGTTGAATTACGCGTGGGACAAGGACAACCCGCTGTCAGGCGAAAAGCCGACGATCAGGAATCTGTCGATACATAAATGACTGTTATGCCCGCGCAGGCGGGCATCCAGCAATCGCGATCGTCAGAGGTTCTCGCGCGACGTTTGATGTTAGCGTTTACTGGATCATCCGCCTTCGCGGATGATGACAGCGGAATTGGACGCGCGTTCGCTTACAACATACTCGGCAAGACACGATCCGGCGGCCGATGGCCGTCCATGAAGGTCTTGATGTTGATGATGACCTTCTCGCCCATGTCAACGCGGCCTTCCATCGTGGCCGAGCCCATATGCGGCAGCACCAACACTTTGCCGGCGCGCGCCAGCTTGACCAGCTTCGGGTTGATCGCCGGCTCGTGCTCGAACACGTCGAGACCGGCGCCGGCGAGTTCGCCCACTTCCAGCATGCGAGCCAGCGCATTTTCGTCGATCATTTCGCCGCGTGCGGTGTTCACGACGTAGGCTTCCGGCCGCATCATCTTCAGCCGCCGTGCCGACAGCAGATGATAGGTCGCCGGTGTGTGCGGGCAATTCACCGAGACGATGTCCATGCGCGCCAGCATCTGGTCGAGGCTTTCCCAATACGTGGCGTCGAGATCTTCCTCGATCTTGGGCGCGACCTTGCGGCGGTTGTGATAGTGGATCTGCAGACCGAAGGCGCGCGCGCGGCGCGCCACAGCCTGGCCGATCCGGCCCATGCCGATGATGCCGAGGCGCTTGCCCCAGATGCGGTGGCCGAGCATCCAGGTCGGCGACCAGCCGGCCCAATTCTTGTCGGTCGTAAGCACGGCCGCGCCTTCCACCAGACGCCGCGGCACCGCCAGGATCAGCGCCATGGTCATGTCGGCGGTATCTTCGGTCAGCACGCCCGGCGTATTGGTGACGGTGATGCCGCGCTGAACCGCGGTGACGACATCGATATTATCGACGCCGTTGCCGAAATTGGCGATCAGCTTGAGTTGCTCGCCCGACTTGCCGAGCACCGCGGCATCGATGCGGTCGGTCACCGTCGGCACCAGCACGTCGGCGGTCTGCACCGCGTCGGCGAGTTCATGCGCAGTCATCGGTTTGTCGTCGGCATTGAGCCGGGCGTCGAAAAGTTCCCGCATTCGCAGCTCGACGCTGTCGGGCAGTTTGCGGGTGACGACCACCACCGGCTTCTTGTTCTTTGCCATGCTCTTTTACCGCAAGTTTGGCGGTGCTTTTGCCGCCAAAGGACGCGCCGTTCAGGCCTCTTTAACCGTGCTCGCCCACACTGCGGCGCAAGCGCGGGACGGGTCGAAATCCAACCATTTTCCTACCAGATGGCAGTGACAACACAAAGCTTTCGGGCCGCCCGCAAGGCCCTGGGCCGCGCTATGCTTGCCGGCGGGGTGCTGGTGGCGCTGGCCGGCACCGCTTGGGGCGCCGGCGAAGGGTCGACCGGCTCGGTCAGCGGGCTGCCGGTGCCGCGCTTCGTCAGCCTAAAGTCGGATCGGGTCAATGTCCGCTCGGGCCCGAACAAGGATCAGGAGGTGCGTTGGGTCTATACCCGCGCCGGCATGCCGGTCGAGGTCACCGCCGAATTCGAGAACTGGCGCCGCATCCGCGATTGGGAAGGTGCGGAGGGCTGGGTCTACCACTCGCTGCTCAGCGGCCGGCGCAGTGCCGTGGTGGTGCCGACCTTGAAGGACGATCTGGTGCCGCTGTACGAAAACACCGATGTCGAATCCGCCGTGGTGGCCCGCCTGCAATCCGGCGTGCTCGGCCAGTTGAAATCCTGCAACGGCGCGTGGTGCGAATTCAACGGCAAGAACTTCAGCGGCTGGATCAAGCAGGAGCGGCTGTGGGGCGCCTACCCGAACGAGAAAGTCGACTGACCGCGTGGTCGCGGGCTAGCCGCCGATCCCAAATATTTCGCGAAAATTGCGCTCGCCTTTGGTGGTGACCTTCACCGCGCGCGTACCTTCGACGCGCTTGATCCAGCCAGCGTCAAAACAATGCGTGCATAGCGCCGCGCCGACGGCGCCGGCCAAATGCGGGCGCCGCTCGCTCCAGTCCAGGCAGGGGCGGCACAGCAGACGGCCTTTGCGTTTACCGCGCGCCTCGAGATCGATGCCGAGTCGTTGCAAGAGGGCGACGCCACTGTCGGTGACGATGCCGGCGTCGGGCGCCAGCTCAATCTGACCGCGCGCCACCATGGCATCGGCAAGCGCCACGCCGAGATGATCGTAGCAAGTACGCGCCGCGCGCATGGCTGCGTCGCGCGGACCGACGAACGCTTTAATTCGCGGCGGTTCGGCGTCGGCGGCCACTTGCATGATGCTTTCCAGCATTCGTGCGACGGCGGGCGTAGCGAGGCGGTGGTAGCGGTGGCGGCCTTGTTTTTCGACGGCGATGAGGCCGGCCACGGTCAAGCGCGCCAAATGGCCGCTCGCTGTTTGCGGCGTGATGCCGGCCACGCGCGCCAGTTCGGACGCCGTCAAGGCGCGGCCGTCCATCAATGCGTTGAGCATGCCGGCGCGCGCCGGGTCGCCGGCAGCGGTGGCAATTTCCGCAAATACGGCGGTTCTGGTCATTACCGGCCTCCCAGCATCGCCGCGAGTTTAGGCCGTCCCGCAACGAAATGCTTCGGCCGTCACCGTAACATTTTCACCCGCCGCCACGCAGTGTGCGGCCATGACAATAGCCGAACAACGGTGCGCCATATGGCGAAGGCAACGGCATTTGCTGCCAGCCATGCGTGCCACGGTCGCCATTTGGCTTAGGCGCGCGGCAACACGAAGGGCCTTGCGCGGACTCGATGCATCTCTATTGGCGGATATCGGCCGAACCGAAAAAGAGCGGCGGCACGAATGTGCAAAGTGGTTCTGGCAAAAATAAAAAGCCGCGCACGAGGCGCGGCTTAAACTTCAAGACCTGAAAGCGATTACTTCTTGCGCCGCAGCCGCACAACCACGTCGACGCGCGTGATTTCGTAGCCTTCCGGCGCCGCCGGTGTCTTGCCGACCAGCACTTCAGCGCTGGGGATGTCGAGCAGTTCATCCTCGCCTTCGACGAAGAAGTGATGATGCGCGGAGGCATTGGTGTCGAAATAGGCCTTGGACCCGTCCACGGCGACCTGTCGCAGCAGGCCGACTTCGGTGAACTGGTGCAGCGTGTTGTAAATGGTCGCCAGCGACACCGGGACTTTGGCGCGGGTCGCTTCTTCGTACAGCGCCTCGGCGGTGAGGTGGCGGTCGCCTTTGCCGAACAGGATCCAGCCCAGCGCCATGCGCTGGCGGGTGGGGCGCAGGCCAACTTTGCGCAGCATCGATTTGACGTCGTGCCAGGGGCAACCGGTAAGGTCGGTGCGACCGGACGTCGGCACGGCGTCGGCCTTGGCAAGTGGCATCGCTATGTTACGCATCTGACTCATGATTCCGGCCATTTTGGCCACCTTCGAGAAGGCCGACGAAACCCGTTTCATCTGCAACATATACGCAATGGCACCCCAGATGCAACTGCTTCGCAATTTCCAAAGGCGGCCAATTTGCCGCAGTTTTCGCGGGATTTGTGGCGATCCCGGCTTGGCCGCCATCTTTGCCCCTCAGCCCCGGTGTGTTAGGAATTCGCCGTGAAAAATCAGGCAGCAAACGCCGCTCGGAAAGACAAGACTCATGGATAATCGGCGTTCCAGCTTCGGCTACGAGGATCTCTTGGCGTGTGGCCGCGGCGAATTGTTCGGCCCCGGAAACGCGCAATTGCCGCTGCCGCCGATGCTGATGTTCGACCGCATTACCGAGATTTCCGAGACGGGCGGCGAGCACGGCAAGGGCATGGTGCGCGCCGAGCTCGACGTGAAGCCGGACCTCTGGTTTTTCCTTTGTCATTTCAAGGGCGACCCGGTGATGCCCGGCTGCCTCGGCCTCGACGCGATGTGGCAGATGGTCGGCTTTTTCCTCGGCTGGCTGGGCTCACCCGGCAAGGGTCGCGCGCTCGGCATGGGCGAGGTGAAGTTTTCCGGCCAAGTGCTGCCCAGCGTGAAAAAGATCGTCTACGGCGTCGACTTCAAGCGGGTGATGCGCTCGAAACTGGTGCTCGGGATCGCCGATGGCTGGCTTTCTGCCGACGGCACCGTGATTTACAAAGCGAGCGACCTCAAGGTCGGCCTGTTCAAGCAGGAAGAAGCGTTACAGCCGAGCGGCGCCTGACGCAGCGCGGCAGGGCGGTGCTTTCTGTCGGCGCACGCGAAGAGTGTACTTGCGCGGTTGCCTCGGGCGGCCCAAATGTGGGCCAATCATCGATATTCCGCGGCTTTAGGTAAGGAAATACGGCCATGAGACGAGTCGTCGTGACCGGGATGGGCATTGTTTCATCCATCGGCAACAACACCCAGGAAGTTCTCGCCAGTTTGCGCGAAGCCAAATCCGGCATCTCGCGCGCGGAGGAATTCGCCAGCCACGGCTTCCGATGCCAGGTGCAGGGCATGCCGACGCTCGATCCGGCAGGCTCGATCGATCGCCGCGCCATGCGTTTCCTCGGCCCGGGCTCGGCCTGGAACCACGTCGCGATGGAACAGGCGATCCGCGATAGCGGCGTCGAGGAAAAAGATATCGTCAATCCGCGTACCGGCATTGTGATGGGCTCGGGCGGTCCTTCGACCAGTGTGCTGGTCGAAGCCGCCGACATCACGCGCAAAAACAATTCGCCCAAACGCATCGGCCCCTTCGCCGTGCCGAAGGTCATGTCGTCGACCGCATCGGCGACGCTCGCCACCTGGTTCAAGATCAAGGGCGTGAACTATTCGATCTCGTCGGCCTGCGCGACCTCCAACCATTGTATCGGCAACGCCGCCGAACTCATTCAATGGGGCAAGCAGGACATGGTGTTCGCCGGCGGCTCGGAAGAGCTGCACTGGACGCTGTCGAACATGTTCGACGCCATGGGCGCGATGTCGACGAAGTATAACGACACGCCGGCCACCGCCTCGCGCGCCTACGACAAGGACCGCGACGGCTTCGTCATCGCCGGCGGCGCCGGCGTGCTGGTGCTGGAAGAACTCGAACATGCCCGCGCGAGAGGTGCAAAGATTTACGCAGAAATAGCCGGCTACGGCGCGACCTCGGACGGCGACGACATGGTGGCGCCGTCGGGCGAAGGCGCGATGCGCTGCATGAAGATGGCGCTCGAAACCTGCAAGGTGCCGATCGATTACATCAACCCGCACGCCACCGCGACGCCGGTCGGCGACGCCGCCGAGATCGGGGCGATCCGTCAGGTGTTCGGCGACAAGTGTCCGCCGATTTCGGCCACAAAATCGCTGTCCGGCCACTCGCTCGGCGCCGCCGGCGTGCAGGAGGCGATTTACTCACTGCTGATGATGAACAACGGCTTCCTGTGCGAGAGCGCCAATATCCAGACCATCGATCCCGCCTTCGCCGACATGCCGATTTTGCGCGAGCGCAAGGACAACGTGAAGCTCGGCGCCGTGCTGTCGAACTCGTTCGGCTTCGGCGGCACCAACGCCTCGATCGTGCTCAAGCACGTGGATGCTTAGTTGATGCATTGCACGAAGGTAATAGTTATCGTCATGGCCGGGCTTGTCCCGGCCATCCACGTCTTTAATAGCAAGTAAGAAAGTCGTGGATGCCCGGCACAAGGCCGGGCATGACGGCGGAGAGGTTGAGACATGCCGGGATTGATGGACGGAAAACGCGGGCTGATCATGGGGGTTGCCAACGACCACTCGATCGCGTGGGGCATCGCCAAGATGCTGAGCGATCACGGCGCCAAGCTCGCCTTCACCTATCAGAGCGACGCGCTTTTGAAGCGTGTGAAGCCGCTCGCCGAGTCGGTCGGCTCGTCGATGCTGATGCCGTGCGACGTCGAGGACATTGCTTCGGTTGACGCGGTGTTCGATGAGATCAAAAAGCAATGGGGCACGTTGGATTTTCTCGTGCACGCCGTCGCCTTTTCCGACAAGACTGAATTGAAGGGCCGTTACGCGGATTCGACCCGCGAGAACTTCATCCGCACCATGGTGATCTCCTGTTACGCCTTCACCGAAGCGGCCAAGCGCGCCGCGGCGCTGATGCCGAATGGCGGCTCGATGCTGACGCTGACCTACAATGGCGGCCTGCGCGCCATGCCGAATTACAATGTGATGGGCGTCGCCAAAGCCGGGCTGGAAGCCTCGGTGCGTTATCTGGCGGTCGATCTCGGTCCGCAGAAAATCCGCGTCAACGCGATCTCAGCCGGTCCGATCCGCACGCTGGCCGGCGCCGGCATCACCGATGCGCGTTACATGTTCGCGTTCCAGCAGAAATATTCGCCGCTCGGCCGCGGCGTGACGCTGGAGGAACTCGGCGGCGCCGGGCTTTATCTGTGCTCCGATCTGTCGACCGGCGTGACCGGCGAGGTGCACTTCGTCGACAGCGGCTACAACGTCATCGCCATGCCGCAGCCGGAAGCGCTTAAGGAAGCGCACGGTTCGGTGGAGAATGGCGAGAAATAGAATTGTTGTCGTGCCCGCCTTCGCGGGGGCGACATACAAAAAACGGCCGGGGATTTCCCCGGCCGTTTTGTTTTGGCGGAGTCCGTTCGCCGTTATTTGGCAAGGTCGAAGCGGTCGGCGTTCATCACCTTGGTCCACGCCGCCACGAAGTCGCGCACGAACTTCTGCTGCGCGTCGGCCTGAGCATAGACTTCCGCGAGCGCTCGCAGCTGCGCGTGCGAACCGAAGATCAGATCGACACGGGTGCCGGTCCACTTCACGTCGCCCTTTGCACGATCGCGTCCCTCGAACACATCCTTGGCGTCCGATGCCGCCTTCCACTGCGTGCCCATGTCGAGCAGGTTGACGAAAAAGTCGTTGGTCAGCGTCTCGGGCCGCTTGGTGAAGACGCCGTGCTTCGACTGCCCGGCATTGGCGCCCAGCACGCGCAGGCCGCCAACGAGAACCGTCATCTCGGGTGCGGTCAGCGTCAGCAATTGCGCCTTGTCGACCAGAAGCTCCTCTGCCGATACGGTGTATTCGGCCTTGAGGTAGTTGCGGAACCCGTCTGCGGTCGGTTCGAGCGGAGCAAAGGAGTCGACGTCGGTTTGCTCCTGTGACGCATCCATGCGCCCCGGCGTGAAGGCAACCTTCACGTCGTGCCCGGCGTCCTTCGCGGCTTTCTCTACGCCTGCGCAGCCGCCGAGAACGATCAGGTCGGCAAGCGAAACTTTCTTGCCGAACTCCTTTTGGATCGCTTCGAGTTTCGAAAGGACCTTCGCCAGTTGAGCCGGCTGGTTGACCGCCCAATCTTTCTGGGGGCTAAGGCGAATGCGCGCGCCGTTCGCGCCGCCGCGCTTGTCAGAGCCGCGGAACGTCGAGGCCGACGCCCAAGCCGTCGAGACCAGCTGGGACACGGACAGGCCAGAGGCGAGGATTTTCGCCTTCAGAGCGGCAATGTCCTGCTCCCCGATCAGCGGATGATCCACAGCGGGGATCGGATCTTGCCACGGCAGTTCCTCCTTCGGGACCTCCGGGCCGAGATAACGCACGATCGGACCCATGTCGCGGTGCGTCAGCTTGAACCACGCCCGGGCAAACGCGTCTGCGAACTGGTCCGGATTCTCGTGGAAGCGTCTTGAAATCTTTTCGTAAACAGGGTCGACGCGCAAGGCGAGGTCGGTGGTCAGCATGGTTGGCGCGTGACGCTTTGACTTGTCATGCGCGTCCGGCACGCTATTGGCGCCTGCGCCATGTTTCGGTGTCCACTGATGCGCGCCCGCCGGGCTCTTGGTCAGTTCCCATTCATAGCCGAACAGGTTCCAGAAGAAATTGTTGCTCCACTTCGTCGGCGTCGTGGTCCAGATAACTTCCAGGCCGCTGCCGATCGTGTCGTCTCCGTTGCCGGTGCCAAAGGTGTTCTTCCAGCCGAGGCCTTGCTCCTCAATGGTGGCGCCTTCGGGCTCGGGGCCGACATACTTGCTTGGATCGGCGGCGCCGTGGGTCTTGCCGAACGTGTGTCCGCCAGCGATGAGCGCGACGGTTTCCTCGTCGTTCATCGCCATGCGCGCGAAGGTCTCGCGGATATCCCGCGCCGCTGCGAGGGGATCCGGGTTGCCGTTCGGCCCTTCCGGATTGACGTAGATCAGACCCATCTGCACGGCCGCGAGAGGATTCTGAAGATCGCGGTCGCCGCTGTAGCGCTCGTCCGCCAGCCACTTGCCTTCGGGGCCCCAGTAGATGTCCTCATCGGGCTCCCAGACATCCTTGCGCCCGCCGCCAAAGCCGAATGTCTTGAAGCCCATCGACTCGAGGGCGACGTTGCCCGTGAGGATCATCAGGTCGGCCCACGAGATCTTGTTGCCGTACTTCTGCTTGATCGGCCACAGCAGCCGGCGCGCCTTGTCGAGGTTGACGTTGTCCGGCCAACTGTTGAGCGGCGCGAAGCGCTGCTGGCCGGCACCGGCGCCGCCGCGGCCGTCGCCGGTGCGGTAGGTGCCCGCGCTGTGCCACGCCATCCGGATGAACAGCGGCCCGTAGTGACCGAAGTCGGCCGGCCACCAGTCCTGCGAGGCGGTCATCAGCGCGGTGAGGTCCTTCTTCAGCGCCGCGAGATCGAGCTTCTTGAACTCCTCCGCGTAGTTGAACGCCTCACCCATGGGATTGGACAAGGCAGAGTTCTGGTGAAGGATGTTCACATTCAACTGGTTCGGCCACCAGCCCCGGTTGGCCCTGGCAGCAGTCGTGTGCGCGACCGGGCACTGGCCTGCGCTGGGGGTCGATGTGGGATTGTCGGCCATGGGGTGTCTCCGCCTTTGAGTGCGTTGTTTTTGCTGGCTAGCCTCCCTAGCGGGAGGAAAGTTGCGGTTGTTTGCGCTAGATCAACGATCAGGTCCAATCGTATTGCTCCGCGTTGTCGATAAGTTTAACTTATCAATATGATCACCTTGCGACAGTTGCGCTATTTGACCTCGCTGGCGCGCCACCGCCATTTCGGCCGCGCGGCTAAAGATTGCGCCGTGACCCAGCCGGCGCTGTCGATGCAGGTCCGCGAGCTGGAGCGAGAAATAGGCGCCGAGCTGGTCGAGCGCCGGCCCGGCGATATCGCGCTCACCGACACCGGCCTGGAAGTAGCGCAGCGCGCCGAGCAGATCTTGATCGCGACCCAGGATCTGGTGGATTTCGCGCGCCACCGCGCGGTGCTGAGCGGGCAGCTTAGGTTCGGCATTATTCCGACGCTGGCGCCTTATATCCTGCCGCGCGTGCTGCCGCGGCTGCAGGCCGACTATCCGCAATTGCGGCTCGAGGTGCGCGAGACCCAGACCAAGCTGCTGCTCGATGAGCTGTCCGGTGGCGCGCTTGATGCCGTGATGCTGGCGCTGCCGGTCGAGGGCGCCGATGTCGAGACGCTGCCGCTGTTTAACGACGCGTTCCTGCTGGCGGTGCCGGCGACCGACAAGTTCAGCGCGCGCGAGCGCGTCAGCATCGACGACGTCGACCAGCGCCGCTTGATTTTGCTGGAGGAAGGCCACTGCCTGCGCGATCAGGCGCTGGCGTTCTGCGGCGCGCCGCAGCGTGATGCACCGGCAAGCCTGGGTGCAACATCGCTGACGACGGTGATGCAGATGGTGGCGAACGGCTACGGCGTGACGCTGCTGCCGCAAATTGCGGCCGATGCCGAGTTGCACGATGAGCGCGTCAAATTGCTGCGCTTCCGCGATCCGGAGCCCGGCCGCTCGGTCGGTCTCGCCTGGCGCCGCACGTCACCACGCCGCAAGGATTTCGAGGCGCTGGGGAAGGTCGTGACGCAGGCGCTCGGTGTGGCTGCGCAAAACAAAATAAAGTCCCACAAATAAAAAGGGCGGCCGCGAGGGCCGCCCTTTGATTCCTCTTGTCCCGGGCGCAGCGCAGCGTGAGCAAAGCGAACGATGCGCTGCAGAACCGGGACCGTCACGAAGACGGAGTTTGGTATGGTCCCGGGTCTGCGGCGCGAACACTTCGTGTTGCGCCGCGCCCGGGACAGGTAAGCGGCTTACTCCGCAGCGCCGGTGGCGGGCTGTTGATCGCCGTTCTGCTTGCCTTCGAGGTCTTCGCCGGTGGTCTGATCGACCGCCTTCATCGACAGGCGCACCTTGCCGCGCTCATCCATGCCCAACAGCTTGACCTTGACCTTGTCGCCTTCCTTGACGACGTCGGTGACCTTGTTGACGCGGCCGGCGGCCAGCTGGCTGATGTGAACCAGGCCGTCCTTGGCGCCGAAGAAGTTCACGAACGCGCCGAAGTCCATCGTCTTGACCACGGTGCCTTCGTAGATCTTGCCCGGCTCCGGATCGGAGGCGATCGACTTGATCCAGTTGATCGCGGCCTTGATCGACTCGCCGTCGGCGGAGGCGACCTTCACCGAACCGTCGTCCTCGATGTTGATCTTGGCGCCGGTCTTCTCGACGATCTCGCGGATCACCTTGCCGCCGGTGCCAATCACTTCACGGATCTTGTCGGTCGGGATCTTGAACATCTCGATGCGCGGGGCGTGCTCGCCCAGCTCGGCGCGGGCGCTGGTCAGCGCCTTGGCCATTTCGCCGAGGATGTGCAGGCGGCCTTCCTTGGCCTGGCCAAGTGCAACCTTCATGATCTCCTCGGTGATGCCGGCGATCTTGATGTCCATCTGCAACGATGTGACGCCCTGATCGGTACCGGCCACCTTGAAGTCCATGTCGCCGAGATGATCCTCGTCGCCGAGGATGTCCGACAACACGGCGAAGCGCTTGTCCTCCAGGATGAGGCCCATCGCGATGCCCGCCGCCGGCCGCTTGATCGGCACGCCGGCGTCCATCAATGCGAGCGAACCGCCGCACACCGAGGCCATCGACGAGGAGCCGTTGGATTCCGTGATCTCGGAAACCAGACGGATCGTGTAGGGGAATTCCTCCGCCTTCGGCAGCAGAGGATGCAGCGCGCGCCAGGCCAGCTTGCCGTGGCCGATTTCGCGACGCTTGGTGCCGCCCATGCGGCCGGTCTCGCCGACCGAGTAGGGAGGGAAGTTGTAGTGCAGCAGGAAGGATTCCTTGTAGGAGCCCTGCAACGCGTCGATCCACTGCTCGTCTTCGCCGGTGCCGAGCGTGGCAACCACCAGGCCCTGCGTTTCACCGCGGGTGAACAGCGCCGAGCCGTGGGTACGCGGCAAGATGCCGACTTCGCACACGATCGGACGCACGGTCTTGAGGTCGCGGCCGTCGATGCGCTTTGAGGTGTCGAGAACGTTCCAGCGCACGATCTTGGCTTCGAGTTCCTTGAACACGCCGCCGATGCGCAGTTTGGTGAAGGCCGGATTGTCGACGCCGCCCGGGAAGTAGTGCTCCATCACCTTGGCCTTGGCCACGGCGACGGCTTTCTGGCGCTCCTGCTTGGCCGGGATGGCGTAGGCTGCGCGCAACTCTTTCTCGGCGATGCCGAGCATTTCCTTCAGCAGCGCCGTATCGTCGGCGACCTGATGATCGCGCGGCTCCTTGGCGGCCTTTTCGGCGAGCTTGATGATGGCTTCGATCACCGGCTGGAAATGGCGGTGGCCGAACATCACGGCGCCGAGCATGACTTCCTCGGACAGCTCCTTGGCTTCCGATTCAACCATCAGCACTGCGTCGGCGGTGCCGGCGACGACGAGGTCGAGCTGGCTCTCGGCCATCTCGTCGATCGTCGGGTTGAGCACGTATTCGCCGTTGACGAAACCGACGCGCGCGGCGCCGATCGGGCCCATGAACGGGGCGCCCGACAGCGTCAGCGCCGCCGACGAGGCGACCAGCGCGAGAATGTCGGGATCGTTTTCGAGATCGTGCGACAGCGTGGTGACGATCACCTGCGTCTCGCAGCGCCAGCCGTCGGCGAACAGCGGACGGATCGGGCGGTCGATCAGGCGGGAAACCAGCGTTTCCTTTTCGGTCGGACGGCCTTCGCGTTTGAAGTAGCCGCCGGGAATGCGGCCCGCGGCGTAATATTTTTCCTGGTAGTCGACGGTGAGCGGCAGGAAGTCGACGCCTTCGCGCGGCTGCTTGGCAGCGACGGCGGTGGCGAGAACGGTGGTCTCACCGTAGGTGGCGAGCACGGCGCCGTCGGCTTGCCGCGCGACGCGGCCGGTCTCGAGGACGAGCTTGCGCCCGCCCCAATCGAGTTCAACTCGATGCATATCGAACATTGCGTTTTTCTCTCATGGTTTTGCGGCCAAGCCCGAAAGCCATGAGCAAGACGGCGAGAAGCTGTCACGCGTGCCCGTGTGAAGCGGGAAGCGAACAGCGTCTGGCGATCCTGCCATGGCGTTTCTGAGCCTTGCCGTGTCGCAAGAGGCGAACTTGTCGGCTCTTGCTTGTCGCCGGCAGCGCCATCGCCGCCGGATCATATCGGCGAATGCCTTATTGCATTCGCCTTCGGAACGCGCGGGGCGCACACGGATGCGCGCCTCACGCGGAAATAATTTAGCGGCGGATGCCGAGCTTCTCGATCAGCGACTTGTAGCTGCTTTCATTGGTGCGCCGCAGGTAGTCGAGCAGGGTACGGCGCTGGCTCACCATCTTGAGCAACCCACGACGGGAATGATTGTCTTTGACGTGGGCTTTGAAATGCTCGGTGAGATTGTTGATGCGCTCGGACAGGATCGCCACCTGAACTTCGGGCGAACCGGTATCGCCGGGCTTCTGAGCATAGGTCTTGATCACTTCGGCCTTGCGGCCCGTGGTAACCGACATCGGTTATCCTTTCTTGACGCCGGCTCTGCCAATCAGGCCGGCGAGGTTAAACACGCGCTTGGGGACGATCTCGCCACGATCCAGTTCGGCAAGGGCCAAGAGTTGGCCCGAGACCGTGACGTAGACCGTGCCGCGGAAATTGGGTGCGTCCCGTCCGCGCAACAAAACGGCTTGGCCCCGTGTGAGCCGCGCCGCATCTGACCGACTGATGGCCAGCGCCGGGATGTCGTCCAGCGCGGTCTCAACGGGCATGAGGGCGTCCGCGAGGCTAGCCTCACCGGACGCGGCTCTATGACACAGTGCCTCCAGATCTTCCAGTAAAATCATGGTTTTTTCGATGAACGGCCCGACCGCGGTGCGCCGCAGGGCGCTGACATGGCCGAAACAGCCCAGCGCCCGGCCGAGGTCGCGGGCGATCGAGCGGACATAAGTGCCCTTGCCGCATTCCGCTTCCAGGACCGCATGGTCGGCGTCGGGGACGTCCACCAGCTCCAAACGGTCGATTTGGACCGGGCGGGCGGCCAATTCGACCGTTTCGCCGTCGCGGGCGAGGTCATAGGCCCGTTCGCCCTCGATTTTGATGGCCGAATATTTCGGCGGTACCTGCTGAATGGTGCCGATATAGGCCGGCAGCAAGGCCCGGATCGCCTCGGGGGTGGGCCGCAGGTCGCTATTGGCGATGGCGCGGCCCTCGGTGTCGTCGGTGTCGCGTTCCTCGCCCCAGCAGATGGTGAATCGGTACAATTTGCGGCCATCCATGACGAAAGGCACCGTTTTGGTGGCCTCCCCCAGTGCGATCGGCAGGCAGCCGGAGGCCAGCGGGTCGAGGGTGCCGGCGTGGCCGGCACGCTTGGCCGTGAAAAGCCGTTTGATGACGCTGACCGCGTGGGTCGAGGTCATGCCGACCGGCTTGTCGAGCACCAGCCAGCCGTGCACGTCGCGCTTGTCGCGTTTGAATTGTTTTTTCTTCTCGCGGCCGCCGTGGGGGGAGGGATTGTGGGGCAGTTCGGATGTGGCGTCGTCGATCGACGGCGCAGCCGTCTCGACCGGCGCTTCTGCGTCCACCTCGGCCGGGGCGGCCATTGTTTCCAGAAACTTATTCATCGCCGCTCTCGTTCTTATCCAGATCGCGCTTCACTTGCGGCGAGCGCAGCAGTCTGTCGATGCGCTCGGCCTCTTCGAACCGGTCGTCGATGCGGAAGCGCAGATCGGGCGAGAATTTGAGATTGACCTGGTGCGCGACTTCGCCGCGCAGGAATTTCTTGTTGCGCTCGAAGGCGGCGATCACGTCGTCGGTGTCGCGGCCGGCCAGCGGCATGACGTAGACCGTCGCGAGGCGCAGGTCCGCGGTCATGCGAACTTCTGGGATGGTGATGAGGTGGCCCTCGATCACCGGGTCATGCACCTCGCCGCGCATCAGCAGTTGAGCCAGCGCGTGGCGCACCAGTTCGCCGACGCGCAACTGACGCTGCGAGCCGCCGGGCGTGCCGCTGTCGCGGTGTGATTTCTTGCGTACCATGTCGTTCCAAAAAACATTCGTCACGGCCGGAAATATTCCGGCCAGCCGTGCCCTTCTCCAATAAAGGGGCACACAATGACCTGGGCTTTGAGGCCCAGGCTGTACGGTGAAAAGAGCGGAGAATTACTATTCCGAAGCCGTGAGATTTGGACTCACAGGCTGCGTTGAATCGTCTCCACCCGGTAGCATTCGATCACATCGCCGGCACGCATGTCCTGGTAGTCCTCGAAAGCCATGCCGCATTCCATGCCGGACGAGACTTCCTTGGCGTCATCCTTGAAGCGCTTGAGCTGCGACAGCTTGCCTTCGTGGATCACGACGTTGTCGCGGATCAGGCGCACATTGGCGCCGCGTTCCACGGTGCCGTCGGTGACGCGGCAGCCGGCGATGTTGCCGACCTTTGAGACCTTGAAGATTTCCAGAATCTGCGCATTGCCCAGCATGGTCTCTCGCATCGTCGGCGGCAGCAGGCCGGACATCGCCTTCTTCACGTCGTCGACGAGATCGTAAATGATGTTGTAGTAGCGGATTTCGATGCCAACGCGTTCGGCCAACTCGCGCGCTTCCTTGTTGGCGCGCACGTTGAAGGCGATGATCGGAACGCCCGATGCTTCCGCCAGCGTTACGTCCGAGCCGGAAATGCCGCCGACGCCGGCGTGCAGCACGCGCGCCGCGACTTCGTCCGTGCCCATCTTGTCGAGTGCGCCGACGATCGCTTCCAGCGAACCCTGCACGTCAGCCTTGATGACCAGGGGGAATTCCTTGCGGCCCGACGTCTTGGCCTGCGCCATCATCTGCTCGAGCGAACCGCGCATGGCGGTGCCGCGCGTGGCGCTCTTCTCGCGCTTCTGACGGGCGCGATAGTCGGTGACTTCGCGGGCGCGGGCTTCGTTCTCAACGACCGCCAGACGATCGCCGGCGTCCGGCGTGCCGGAGAAGCCGAGCACTTCGACGGGCGTCGACGGTCCGGCGCTGGTGATGGTCTCGCCGGTGTCGGACACCAAAGCGCGGACGCGGCCCCATTCGGCGCCGGCAACGACCAGATCGCCGACCCGCAGCGTACCGCGCTGAACCAGCACGGTCGCCACCGAGCCGCGGCCGCGGTCGAGCTTGGCTTCGATCACCGTGCCTTCGGCCGGGCGGTTCGGATTGGCCTTGAGGTCGAGGATTTCGGCCTGCAAACCCAGCATTTCCAGCAGCTTGTCGATGTTGAGTTTCTTGGTCGCCGATACTTCGACGTCGACCACGTCGCCGCCGAGCGTTTCGACCTGGATCTCGTGCTGCAGCAGTTCGGTGCGCACGCGATCCGGCTTGGCGTCCGGCTTGTCGATCTTGTTGATGGCGACGATGATCGGAACCTTGGCCGCCTTGGCGTGATGGATCGCTTCCACCGTCTGCGGCATGACGCCGTCATCGGCGGCGACCACCAGCACGACGATGTCGGTGACCTTGGCGCCGCGCGCACGCATCGCCGTGAAGGCGGCGTGGCCGGGCGTATCGATGAAGGTGATCTTGGCGCCGGACGGCGAGGTTACCTGATAGGCGCCGATGTGCTGCGTGATGCCGCCCGCTTCACCGGAAACGACGTCAGCGGAACGAATCGTGTCGAGCAGCGAGGTCTTGCCGTGGTCGACGTGACCCATGACGGTGACGACCGGCGCGCGCGGCAGCATCTGCTCCGCTTCGTCGGCGGCGAAGAGGCCTTCTTCGACGTCGGCTTCGGCGACGCGGCGGACCGTGTGGCCCATTTCTTCGGCGATCAGTTGCGCCGTATCGGCATCGATCACGTCGTTGATCTGCAGCATCTGGCCCTGCTGCATCAGCAGGCGAATGACGTCGACCGCGCGTTCCGACATGCGGTTGGCGAGATCGCCGACCGTGATGGCTTCAGGGATCGTGACTTCGCGCACGAGCTTTTCCTTCGGCTCGTTGGAAGCATGGCCCTTGAGGCGTTGCGTGCGGCGGCGGAACGAAGCGACCGAGCGTTCGCGCACTTCGTCGGCGCGCAGCGCGGTGACCAGCGTCAGGCGGCCGCGTTCCTTTGGCGGAGCGGCACGCGGCGCCGCGGGACGTGCGGTGACCGGGCGCGCGGCGCCACCACCACCGGGGCGGCGCGACACGCGCGGCGCATCGTCTTCTTCGGCTTCCAGCGTCATGCGGCCGGGGACCGGCTTCTTGACTTCGTCTTCGCCGCCGAGACGTTTCTTGGCGACTTCGCCGGCCTTCTTTTTGGTTTCTTCTTCGTGCTTGCGGCGCTCGTCTTCCTCGCGCTTGCGCAGCTCTGCGGCATCGCGCTCGACTTTGTCGACGACTTCGCGGGAGGCGCGACGGCGCGCTTCTTCCTCGGCGATCTTACGTTCTTCGGCTTCGCGGACGCGCGAGTCGGCGAGCGCGTGGGCGCGCGCGACACGTTCTTCTTCGGTCAGCGTGCGCAGCACGACGCCGGAGGGCTTGGCCTCGACCGGCGCCGGCGCGGGCTTGGCGGCAACCGGTGCCGCAGGCTTCGGCGCTTCGACCGGCGCCGGCTCGGGCTTTGCCTCGGGCTGGCCGCCAATGTTGCGGCGTTTGATCTTCTCGACGACGACCTGCTTGCTGCGGCCATGGCTGAAGCTCTGGCGCACCACGCCCGTCTCGGTGCGCGGCTTGAGCGACAGCGTCAGTTTCTTTTCGCCAGGGTTCTTCGTTTCGCTCATTACGAACTTGTTCCTTGTGCGCCACCCGTTGGCGCATTCACATCACGTGCGCCGTCCGTCGGCGCATCGGCGCTAACTGCATCGGGCGAATTTCCGGTCCGAAAGCGCGCTAAGCGCGCGACGCGAGCGAGAAAAGTCTCACTCCCGGGGCCGGCAAGCAGGGCTGCATGTACCACATTTGGGCGGTTTAATGCCAAATCCAATTGCCGCCCGGAAAAAATGTCGATAATCGCGATTTCCCGCGATTTACCGTCTCTATTGCGGCGCAAAGCGCCGTCCAGCTTGCGCTTTCCGTCGGCGGCGGCGTCCGAGGCGTGAATGAGCCCCAGAACCCCGTCATGGCGCGCGGCTTGGCCCAGCGCCGCCTCGACCTTGGCAAAACCGCCGGTCACCAGGCCTGCCTTGCCGGCGATGGCCAGCGCATCGAGCGCGGCGCTCTCCAGCAATTGCTCGGTCTGGGCCGCCAGGTCGCGGCCAGCTTTCACGTCGCGTTTGAAACCGCGGGCGAAGACGTTACGCTTGACCGCCTCCTCGACCGCCGCCCGGGTGGCGTCGATCCAGAGGCCGCGGCCGGGCAGTTTGCGTTTGATGTCGGGGACGGCCTCGCCGGCCGGCCCGACCACAAAGCGGATCAGCTCGGAAACCGGCTTGAGCTTGCGGGTCAGCGCGCAGGTACGCTCGGTCCCCGGCGCGACACTGGTCGCTCCGCGGTCGAGATCGTTGTCCTGCACAATGTCCGCAACCTCTGCCAGCATCCAGTCTCCTTTAGACGCGCATGATCTTTACCGAAAACCGGATCCCACTTTTCGGGATCATGCGCCCGGTGCCTCCGCGGTGGCTTCGGCATCTTCGGCGGCCGGCGGCGGAGCAAGCTCGGCCTCGGTCACCCAGCCGGCCTTGAGGCGCGCCTGCATGATCATGGCCTCGGCGTCCTCGCGCGATACCTCGAGACCGTCGAGGAAGCCCGGCTCATGCTTGGCTTCGCCATCCTTGCGCTCGGTCCAGCCGGTGAGATCGTCGGTGGCGCAACCGGCAAAGTCTTCCACGTTCTTCACGCCGTTCTCGCCGAGCGCGACCAGCATCTTGGTGGTGACGCCGGGGATGTCCTTGAGCTCGTCGGCAACGCCCAACTCCACGCGCTTGGCGTCGAGTTCGCCTTCCAGCTTGTCGAGATATTCCTTGGCGCGTTCCTGAAGTTCCTTCGCGGTCTCTTCGTCGAAGCCTTCGATGCCGGCGATTTCCTTTTCGTCGACCATCGCGAGCTCTTCGATCGAGCCGAAACCTTCCGACGCCAGCAACTGACCGACCACTTCGTCGAGGTTGAGCGCTTCGACGAAAATCTTGGTGCGGGTTTCGAACTCGGCCTGGCGGCGTTCGGATTCTTCCTGCTCGGTCAGGATGTCGATATCCCAGCCGGTCAGTTGCGACGCGAGGCGCACGTTCTGGCCGCGGCGGCCGATGGCGAGCGAGAGCTGCTGATCCGGCACCACGACCTCGATGCGCTCCTTGTCTTCGTCGAGCACGACCTTGGCGACTTCCGCCGGCGCCAGCGCGTTCACCACGAAGGTGGCGATATCCGGCGACCACGGAATGATGTCGATCTTCTCGCCCTGCAATTCGTTCACCACCGCCTGCACGCGCGAACCGCGCATACCGACGCAGGCGCCGACCGGATCGACGCTGGAGTCGCGCGAGATCACGGCGATCTTGGCGCGCGAGCCCGGATCGCGGGCAACCGCCTTGACCTCGACGATTCCGTCATAGATTTCGGGCACTTCCTGCGCGAACAGCTTGGCGGTAAATTGCGGATGAGTGCGCGAGAGGAAAATCTGCGGGCCGCGAGGTTCTCTCCGTACATCATAAATATAGGCGCGGATGCGGTCGCCGTTGCGGAACACTTCGCGCGGCAGCAACTCGTCTCTGCGCACGATGGCCTCACCGCGGCCGAGATCGACCACCACGTTGCCGTATTCGACGCGCTTGACGACGCCGTTGACGATTTCGCCGATGCGATCCTTGTACTCGGCATATTGCCGGTCGCGTTCGGCTTCGCGCACTTTCTGCACGATCACCTGCTTGGCGGATTGCGCGGCGATGCGGCCGTATTCCAGCGGCGGCAGCGGATCGGCGATGGTGTCGCCGACTTGGGCGGCCGGGTGGCGCTTGCGCGCGTCCTCGAGCGTGATCTGATTGGATGAATTTTCGACCGCCTCGACCACCAGCATGTGGCGGGTCAGCCGCAGATCGCCGGTCTTCGGCTCAATCTCGGCATGGACGTCGGTCTCGGCACCGTAGCGCGAGCGCGCCGCCTTGGCGATGGCGTCCTCCATCGCGGCGATGACGATGCCGCGATCGATGGATTTCTCGCGCGCGACTGCATCCGCGATCTGCAACAGTTCGAGCCGGTTGGCGCTAACAGCCATAGCTCAGTCTCCCTTTTTCAAATTGAAACTCTTCCGGATTTTCCGGACTTGAGCCGACGATGTTCCCGTTTCGCCGCGCGCGCGTCGCGCTTGGCGGCCTTCTCGCGCCGCAAAGCTTGCGTCACCAGTTCGTCGGTGAGCACCAGCTTGGCGTCGCTCATGTCTTCGATCGGAAGCAGCACGTCCGCTTCCTCGCCTTCCGCCGCATCGTCGCGCGTCAGCCGCGCGGCGTTGCCGTCGGTTCCCGCCAGATGGCCGCGGAAACGTTTGCGGCCATTGACCGGCAGTTCCATCTCGATCTTGATCAGATGGCCGGCATAGCGGTCGAAGTCGGACTTGCGCACCAGCGGACGGTCGATGCCGGGCGACGAAATTTCCAGCCGATAGGCCTTCTCGATCGGGTCGGACGCATCGAGTACCGGCGACAGCGCACGCGAGATCGTCTCGCAGTCTTCCACCGTCATGCTGCCGTCGGGCCGCTCCGCCATGATCTGGACGGTGGCGCCCTCGGTGCTCGACACTTTCACGCGCACCAGCCGGTAGCCGAGGCTCTCGATCACCGGCTCGGCGATCGACGCGACGCGCGCCGGCATCCCCGGCTCGGTGATCAGCCTGGGTTCGCTCGCGCTGGGCGCAGCGTCGATGGCCGCGTCCGCCTGCAGTGCTTCGCTTGTGGCCATTTGCGTAACAAAAAAGAGCGGGTCCTTGCGGGACCCACTCTCAAAACCTGATTGGTTATGAGGGTGTATTGATCGACCTCGGAAACATAGCGGTTTTTCAGATGGATGCAAGGGTAACAGACCATTACCGAGCTAACCCTTCCTTCAGAAATCGAGCTTAAATATGCGTAAAGCCGTCGATCGGGCGAGTTCCACAGGCGTTTTGTGAGTTTTAGTATGGGTGCTCCCGCATCTCTGCTTCCAGAATTGGAAGAAGTCGTTGCGCATGGTTCGGCGGAAAAGCGGGCGGAAACGCTGCGCCGCATCACCACTTTATTCCTCGACAGCGCCAGCCTCTTCAACGAGGAACACGTCGCGCTGTTCGACGACGTCATTGGCTGTCTGATCGAGGAGATCGAGGCCAAGGCGCTGGCGGAACTGGCGCGGCGGATCGCGCCTGTCGCCAACGCGCCGGCCGGCGTGGTCAGCAAACTCGCCAAAAACGACAATATCGAGGTCGCCGGCCCGCTGCTCCAGGGTGCCGCCCTCACCGACCCCGATCTCAAATATATAGCCGAAACCAAGAGCCAGGCCCATCTTCTGGCGCTGTCGAGCCGCGTCGGCATCAGCGAGGCGCTGTCCGAGATACTGGTCGATCGTGGCGACCGCGAGGTCGCGCGCAGCATCGCCACCAATCATCGGGCGCAACTGTCGGACAACGCCTTCACCACGCTGGTGAAACGCGCCGAGCAGGATGGTGTGCTGGCCGAGAAAGTCGGCCTGCGCACCGATATTCCGCCGCGGCTGTTCCGCCAGTTGCTGATGCAGGCAAGCGACGTCGTGCAAAAGCGGCTGCTGGCGACGGCCAAGCCCGACACCCAGGCCGAAATCCGCCGCGTGCTGGCGAAAGTCATCGACGAAGTCGGCGCCAAGGCGGCGCCGCGCAATTACATTGCGGCGCTGGCGACCGTGCGCGCCCTGCATAAAGACAAGAAGCTCACCGAGGCCAATATCGCCGAATATGCCAAGGCCGGCCAATACGAAGAGACCATCGCTGCGCTGGCGACGCTGTGCGCGGTGCCGGTCGAGGTGGTCGATCGCCTGATGAGCGGCGAGCGCGCCGATCCGGTGCTGATCTTGGCGCGGTCCGCCGGCTTCGGCTGGCCGACGGTGCGCGAGGTGGTCATCTCGCGCCCAGGTCCCAAGCCCACCAGCCAAGCGCTCGACGCCGCTTACGAGAATTTCGAAAAGCTGACCGCGGCCACCGCCCAGCGCGTGGTGCGCTTCTGGCAAGTGCGCCAGGGCACCGGCGAGTAAACTCTTCTTGCCCCGGGCGCGACGCAGC
>CAIRGJ010000040.1 GCA_903878085.1 uncultured Hyphomicrobiales bacterium
CCCTTCGCGTGTGAAGCGAATGCTCTCCCGCTGAGCTAACCGCCCGTCGTGTTCAAATGAACCTCTGCCCTACAAAATAAGTGAGCAGCGGCAGTACGTTATAGCAAGGCGAAAGCCCGTGTGAAGGGTGTGCTCTCCCGCTGAGCTAACCGCCCGGCCTGTTACAGGCCGGGCGATATAAGGAGTGCGTATCGGGAGTGTCAAGCCAACCGGCCTGCGTGCGGCTAGTTGTGGCTTTTCGGGTCGTCGCTATGCGGCGTGCGCGAGGCTTGCTGTAAGGCGCGGATGCGGTCGGCGAGGTTGCCGCCGACGGCCGGCGTCGCCGCGAGTTCGACATTGGCGTTGGCGGCGACGATGCCGCCCGCGGCCCGATCGCGCGCCGTTTCGGCGGCCAGGATCGCATCGATCGGCGAATCCGGACCTTCCAGCGCCGAAGCCAGCCGTGCCACTTCCGCGGCGACGTCGTTGATGCGCTCGCGCAGCATTGCGTTCTCGACGCGCTCGGCGGCCCAGCTTTCCTCGGTCTCGCGCTTCATCGCGCCGAGGTCGGCGGCGAAGCGGTCGCGCTCGGCTTTGGTGCGTTCGACTTCGGCCAGCAGTTGGGCATTTTCGGACTTGAGCTGTTGGGTCGCCGAACTGGCGCGGCCGTCGAGTTCGGCAATCGCCGCACGAAGATCGCTTTCGGTCTTGCGCGCGGTTTCGATCTCACCGCGCAGGAGCTTGAGTTCGAATTCGCTTTCGTTGAGCGCCTTCGACTGCTCGCCGAGGCGGTTTTCCAGATCCTGGGCGCGGCGGCCGAGGATTTCCGCTTCGGTGGTCTGCGCCACCAGCGCCTGTTCGAGTTCGGATACTCGGCGGCCGAGATTCTCGACCTTGCCGCGCTCTTCCGTCAGTTCCTGGGTCGCCGCCTTGAGCTCGACGCGCTCGGCGTCGCGGCGGTCTTCCACCGTCTTGAGTTCATGGCCGGCGTCGGAGAGCCGGTCCTTGAGCGCCTCGACCTGTGTCTTGAGTGCGATGATGTCGATCTTGTGCGCGTCGGCTTCGCTCGAACGTTCGTCGAGTTCGCTGATCAACTTGGCAAGATCGGCTTCCTTGTCGGCGAGCGAGCGCTGGGCATCGAGCATGATGCCGCTCTTGACTGAGAATTCTTCTTCCGTGGCGCGCAACTGATCGCGCAGCGCCTTGTCGCGCGCTTCAAGCGCGAAGATGGTCGCGGTCTTTTCGCCGAGCTCGATCTTGAGCCGGTTGATGGCGTCGCCCTTCTTGCCGAGTTCGGCAAGCTGGCTGGTGCTCTTGGTGCGCAGGCCCTCGACGGCGACCTCAAGGCGTCGCGTCGACATCGCGAACTCGGCGCGCAGCTGATCTTTGTCGGCCTGGATTTCTGCCATCGACAGAGGGGTCGCGGCTTCGAGGCGCCGCATCGTCAAGCGCACCGCGCGGCCGTGGACAAGGGGGACGATCACGAGCCCGAACAGGGCTGCGACCAGGAAGCCGATCCCGAAATACATGATCGGTTCAATCATGAAACGACTCTCCAAACTTGCCCAAGCCCTGGTAACCCCGAAGAAACCATCGCACGGAGGGTTTGTCGCTGCCAGGACAAGTGGAGATTAACCTAAACCCGCGGCCTCGTCGCGAGGAACAGCGGACCGTCGTTAAGCAATTGGACGCGAGCGGCCGGTCAGAACGGGTTCCAGGTCGCGTTCGGCGTAAACTTGAGATAGCCGATATTGGCGCCGAGCCGCAGTCCGACGCCGGAGCGGATCGGCACCACGATGACGTCGCCGTTGCCGAGCGCGGTCATGCCGAAGCCGCCGATGAAATAGGCTGAGCCGTCGATGCCGGCGAAGCGCTGATAGATCGCCTCGGTGGCGGGCAGATTGTAGACCAGCATCATGGTGCGGGCGCCTTCGCCGCCGGTATCGAAGCCGATCGACGGGCCTTCCCAGAACACGCGTTTGTCGCCGGCATTCTTGGTGTAGAGTTTGCCGTCGCCGTAACGCAGGCCGACCACGAAGGCGCCGCTGCCTTCCTGGCCGAGGATATAGCCGTTCGGTTGACCCCATCGGGAGACCGCTTGTTCCACGACCTGCGCCAGGCCGCGCGACACCGTGCCGAAAAAGCGGTGGCCTTCATTGACCAGTTCGCCCGGCGCGAAGGTGCTGGGCCGGTTTTGGGGTGGTGGCGGTGGCGGTGCCGGCGCTTGCGCCATCTCTTGAGCGACGGCGAAGCCGCCGCCAAAGCCAAGCAGGCACAGCACCAAGGTCGCAAACCGCAATTTGGCGCGCATCGAATGCTCCATTGTAACGACAAGGCCCCGAAGTCCCGGGCCCAAACGCAAGCTGGCTTAACCGTATGCTCACGCCGGCGGCAGTAATGTGGCGGCGAAAACCACGAATCGCACGCATCTATTGTCAGGACTATGACGGCAGCACGGCAGCAGCGGAAGTCACGTCTGGCCTTGGCGGCCTCAGTCGGGCTGGTTTTGGCCGCCTGTATCGGCCAACAGGCGGTGGCCCAGGCCGCTCTTGACGACCGGACGGTGGTCAATGCCCGCACCGGTCTCGGCCTCAGCGGCTTCGATCCGGTGGCTTATTTCACCGATAACAAGCCGAAAATCGGCCTGCCCGAGATGGAATTCAGCCAAGGCGGCGTGGTCTGGCGCTTTGCCAACGAGGGCAACCGCGCCGCCTTCGCGGAAAATCCGGAGGTCTATGCGCCACGCTTTGGCGGCTACGATCCGGTGGCGATCGCCCGCGGCACTTCGGTCCCGGGCCATCCGCTGTTCTGGACGGTGGCGGGAGGCCGACTCTATCTCTTTTATAATGACGCGGCGCGCCAGGCCTTCATCGCCGATCCCGGCCGCTACATCGAGACCGCCGAGCGCAAATGGCCTGAGGTCGCGCGGGGCATCGGACGCTGACCGAGGTCAAACGGTCGTCACCGCCGGCATCGAACTCATTGCCGCCGGATCGCCCAGAGCGATGAAGCCGGGCACCAGAAATTTCTCCTTCAAGCGTCCGAACGGCAGCGGCCCGCCTTGCGGCGTGGTCACGCAACCGCCGGCGGCGGTCAGGATGGCGTAACCGGCCGCGATGTCCCATTCGTGGGTCGGCGACAGCCGCGGATAAACATCGGCCTCGCCCTGGGCGAGGTAGCAGAATTTCACCGACGAGCCACACAGATAGCGTTTGGCCAGCGGCAGCCGCGCCAGGAAATCTTCGGTCACCTCGTCGAGGTGGCTGCGCGAGGTCGCAACCGTGAGCCGCGCCGGCGCCGGCCGGGTGTGGATCGGGGTGCGGCCATAGGCCTTGGCGAGGGGACTGGATTGGCCGGCGCCGAGCCGCAGATGCAGCCGCTCGGCACCGCCACCGACAATGCCGCGCCACAACAGGCCGCGCGCCGGCGCCGCGATCAGGCCTGCAATCGGAACGCCATTGGTCACGATGGCGACGTTGACGGTGAACTCGTCGCGCCCGGCGAGAAATTCCCGGGTGCCGTCGAGCGGATCGACGATCACGAAGCTCGAATCGAGGGTCGGCGGCAGCTTGCGGGCGGCACCTTCTTCCGCGATCACCTGAATGCCGGGCAGCAGGCCGGCGAGGCCTTCGACGATCAGCGCTTCGGATGCCTCATCGGCCGCCGTCACCGGCGTCAGGTCGGTCTTGATCCGGCTGGCGACCGAGTGAAACGGCGTGGCGAGCGTGGCGGCCGCGGCGCGCGCCACGATGTCCGTCAGCGCCTCCAGATGCTGTTCCGCAAGCTGCGGGGTGATTTCTTGTCCGCTTGTCACGCCTTGCAGTGCCCCAGTTGCCCTTCGGCTACGCCGGTCCTTGGCGGTTGAGGGGGTGCGGTGTATCACGCCCCGGTGCCGCGGAATCAGCGATTCGCTGAAAGTACCGCAGCCTGCACGTCCAGCGGAGAGCAGTCTATGTCCGGATCTTCCATCGAGGCGCTCGATCTTGCCGCGTTGCTGTGCTCGCGTGTTTGCCACGATCTGATCAGTCCGGTCGGCGCCATCGTCAACGGCCTGGAAGTCCTGGAGGAAGCCAAAGACGAAGAGACCAAGAATTTCGCTCTCGAGTTGATCAAGAAAAGCGCCAACAACGCCTCGGCCAAGCTGCAGTTCTGCCGCATCGCCTTTGGCGCGGCCGGCTCCGCCGGCGCCCAGATCGATCTCGGCGATGCCCAGACCGTCGCGCGCGGCTTTCTGGAGGACGACAAGACCAAGCTCGAATGGAACCTGCCGCGCGTGCTGATGGTGAAGAACAAGGTCAAGCTGCTGCTCAATATGCTGTTGATCGCCGGCCAGGCGATCCCGCGCGGCGGCAAGCTCACGATCGATCCGATCGGCGACGGCGACGCGATGGGCTTCAAGGTGAGTGCGACCGGGACCAACGCCAAAATTCTCGCCACCACGCCGCCCTTGTTGGCGGGCGACATTGGCGGCGAGCCGCTCAACGCCCACCACATCCAGCCGTTCTATGCCGGGCTGCTGGCGCGGGCCGTCGGCGTCACCGCCACCATGACCATGGACGGCGAGACGGTGGTCGTCGCTGCTCAATAAACCGGCGGCATCCGGCGCTGGCCGGTTAACAGAACGTTAATGCCCTATAATCGCACCGCGATACGCAACTAAAATTAAACCCTTCATCGACACACTGGCCGCGCTTCCGACGGGAAGCGGCAGACGGGCCAAAGCCGGTCGATCAAGGCGGTTTCCATGGACGACCTACTGCGGGAATTCGTGACCGAGACCAACGAGAGTCTCGACGTGGTCGACGTCGAACTCGTGCGGTTCGAGCAAGACCCGAATAACGCCAAGATCCTCGATAATATCTTCCGGCTGGTCCACACCATCAAAGGCACCTGCGGCTTTCTCAATCTGCCGCGGCTGGAAGCGCTGGCGCATGCCGCCGAGACGCTGATGGGAAAATTCCGCGACGGTGTGTCGGCGACCAACGAAGCGGTGACGCTCGTCCTCGCCACCATCGACCGCATCAAGCAGATTCTGGAGTCGCTGGAACGCGCCCAGCGCGAGCCGGACGGCACCGACGCCGATCTGATCGGCGAACTAGAGCGCATGGTCCTCAAGCTTGGATCGAAGCAGCCGGTTGCGGAAGAGCCGCAATATGCTGTCGGCACGCTGACGCCGCAGGTGCTGGATCGCCCGTTGCGCCTAGGCGAGGTCTCGCTCGACGAACTGGAGCGGGCCTTCCGTGAAACGCCGGTCGATCCGCCGCCGGCAAAGCCCGCGAAGCCTGCGCCGGCCGAGGCCGCTGCGGCTAAGGATGCAGCCAAGGACGATGACGCCGCCAAGAGCAGCGGCCAGTCGATCCGTGTCACCGTCGACACGCTCGAGCATCTCATGACGATGGTGTCCGAGCTGGTGCTGACGCGAAATCAGCTGCTCGAGATCGTGCGCCGTCACGAGGATTCCGAATTCAAGACGCCGCTGCAGCGGCTGTCCAACGTCACCGCCGAGCTGCAGGAAGGCGTGATGAAGACGCGCATGCAGCCGATCGGTAATGCCTGGCAGAAATTTCCGCGCATCGTGCGCGACCTGTCCAACGAGCTCGGCAAGCAGATCGACCTGGAAATGCAGGGCGCCGAGACCGAGCTCGACCGCCAGGTGCTCGATCTGATCAAAGACCCGCTCACCCACATGGTGCGCAACTCCGCCGACCACGGCCTCGAAACCACCGAGCAACGCCGCGCCGCAGGCAAACCGCCGCACGGCCGCATCCGGCTGTCGGCCTATCACGAAGGCGGCTACATCATCATTCAGGTCGCCGACGACGGCCGCGGTCTCGACACCGCACGCATCAAGGCCAAGGCGATCGCGCAGGGCCTCGTCTCCGAAGCCGACCTCGCCAAGATGTCGGAAGCGCAAATCCACAAATTCATCTTTGCGCCCGGCTTCTCGACCGCGGCCAAGGTCACCAGCGTCTCCGGCCGCGGCGTCGGCATGGACGTGGTGCGCACCAATATCGATCAGATCGGCGGCACCATCGACGTCAAGTCGGTCGCCGGCGTGGGCTTGAGCTTCATCATCAAGATCCCGCTGACGCTCGCTATCGTCGCCGCGCTGATCGTCGAAGCCGGCGGCGAACGCTTCGCCATTCCGCAGCTTTCGGTTATCGAACTGGTGCGCGCGCGCCTCGGCAGCGAGCACCGCATCGAGCGCATCAAGGATACCCCGGTGCTGCGTTTGCGCGACAAGCTGCTGCCTCTCGCCCGCTTGTCCGATCTGCTCGGCGGCAAAGCCGCCGGTGACGTCGAGAGCGGCTTCATCGTCGTCACCCAGGTCGGTAGCCAGATCTTCGGCATCGTCGTCGACAAAGTGTTTCACACCGAGGAAATCGTGGTGAAGCCGATGTCGAGCAAGCTTCGCCACATCGCGATGTTTTCCGGCAACACGATCCTCGGCGACGGCTCGGTGATCATGATCATCGATCCGAACGGCGCCGCGCAGGCGCTGGGCAAATCGGTCACATCGCAGATCGACGCCGCGAACACCGCGCACGCCGCTCCGGACGCCACGGCCGGGCAATCCACCTCGCTGTTGTTGTTCCGCGCCGGCTCGACCCAGCTCAAGGCCGTGCCGTTGTCGCTGATCACTCGGCTCGAGGAAATCGACGCCCGCAAGATCGAACTGTCGAACGGCCGTCACATGGTGCAGTACCGCGGCCATCTGATGCCGCTGATCACCTTGAACGAAGGTGTCAACATCAAAGGCGAGGGCGCCCAATCGCTGCTGGTGTTCTCCGACGGCAACCGCTCGATGGCACTGGTCGTCGATGAGATCGTCGATATCGTCGAAGACCGCCTCGACATCCAGGTTGCCAGCGGCAATGCCGGGGTCATCGGCTCCGCGATCATCAAGGGGCAGGCGACCGAGATCATCGATGTCGGACATTTCCTGCCGCTCGCCTTCGCCGACTGGTTCCGCCGCAAGGATCAGCCGCATCGTGCTAAGCCGCGGTCGGTGTTGTTGATCGACGACTCGCCGTTCTTCCGCGACATGCTCACTCCGGTGCTGCAGGCCGCCGGTTATGCGGTCACCGCAGCCGGCTCGGCGCAAGAGGCGCTGGCCTTGCTCAACGACGGCCGTACTTTCGATGCCGCCATCACCGATACCGAAATGCCGGACATGGACGGCTTCGAATTCGCGACCGCCGTCCGCGCCGACACCCGGACCGCCGACTTGCCGATCATCGCGCTGTCGTCGGTCGTGTCCGCCGAGGCGGTCGAGCGCGGCCGCCGGGTCGGCTTTCACGATTATGTCGCCAAGTTCGACCGGCAGGGTTTGATCGCGGCGCTTAAGGAGCAGACCGACGTCGGTCGTGCGGCGTAAGGGCAAACCATGAGCACCGAGACAGCCGTCAGCAACCTCAAGGAATACGTCACCGCTACCATCGGCGGACAACTGTTCGGGCTGCCGATCCAGCAGGTGCAGGATGTATTCATGCCGGAACGGCTGACGCGCGTACCGCTGGCGCCGCCGGAAATCGCCGGCGTGCTCAATCTGCGCGGCCGCATCGTCACGCTGATCGACATGCGCGACCGCCTTGGGCTCCAGCAGCGCGTCGGCGAAGGTGTCGTCATGGCGGTCGGCGTGGAATCGGGCGGCGAATCCTACGGGCTGCTGATCGACAGCATCGGCGAGGTGCTCAAGCTTGACGATGCCGGGCGCGAGCCCAATCCCATCAATCTCGACCCGCGTCTTGCCCGCGTGTCGGCCGGAATTCATCGGCTGGAAGGCCAACTGCTGATGCTGATCGACGTCGATCGCGTCCTCGACCTCAGCGTCAAATCGATCGCGGCATAACGGATCAATATTTTGCGGGCCGGTCCCGCATGCAACATGGGGCTAAACGATGAAGACCTGTCTGGTTGTTGACGATTCCAGCGTCATCCGAAAGGTGGCGCGGCGAATTCTCGAAGGGCTCGATTTCAAGATCGAGGAGGCCGAAGACGGCGAACAGGCGCTAGATGCCTGCAAGCGCCAGCTTCCCGAAGGCATATTGCTCGACTGGAATATGCCGAAGATGGACGGCTTCGAATTCCTGCGCATGCTGCGCCGGTTGCCGGGCGGCGACGGTCCCAAAGTGGTGTTCTGCACCACCGAGAACGACGTCGCTCACATCGCGCGGGCGCTGCATGCCGGCGCCAACGAATACATCATGAAGCCGTTCGACAAGGAAATCGTCGAGGCCAAGTTCCAGGAAGTCGGGCTGCTTTGACGATCGATCAGCCGGGCAAAGCCCAATGAACCTCGCCGTCCCATCGTCGCCACCGGCCGCCGCGGCTCACGGCCGGCGCATCCGCGTCATGATCGTGGACGATGCCATCGTGGTGCGCGGCCTGTTCGCGCGCTGGGTTGAAGCCGAGCCCGACCTGGAAGTGGTCGCGACGCTACGCACCGGCCGCGAGGCCGTCACCCAAGTCGAACGCGCCGATCCGGACATCGTCGTGCTGGACGTCGATATGCCGGATCTCGATGGCATCGCCGCTTTGCCGTTGCTGCTGGAAAAAAAGCGCGACCTGATCGTGATCATGGCCTCGACGCTGACGCGGCGTAACGCGGAGATCAGCCTACGCGCCCTGTCGCTTGGCGCCACCGATTACATTCCAAAGCCGACCAGCAACCAGGAAGTCGCCGGCGCCGTCAGCTTCCGCCGCGATCTGATCGAGAAAATCCGTCATCTCGGCGCCCGCTCGAAGCGATTGCTGCATGTCGCGCCGCGCGCAGCCGTCGCGCCGGACGCAAAAACCGCGGCCTACACCAAATTTCGCCATGACCACGTTCATCCGCCGATCGTGCTGCGAGCGATGCCTCTCACGCCGCCGCGCGTGCTGTTGATCGGATCGTCCACCGGCGGGCCGCAAGCGCTCAATACCATTGTCGGCCATATCGCCGCCGTGATCCAACACGTGCCGGTGCTGATCACCCAGCACATGCCGCCGACCTTTACCGCGATCCTGGCCGAGCACCTTGCCCGCGTCGCCAAATGTCCAGTGCACGAGGGTCAAGACGGCGAGGAGATTGCCGCCGGCAAGATTTATCTCGCGCCCGGCGGCAAGCACATGACGGTCGCGCGCCGCGACGGCGCCGCTGCTGCCGTGATCGCGATCGATGACGGCCCGCTGGTCAACTTCTGCAAGCCCGCCGTGGACCCGCTGTTTAGCTCCGCCGCAACGGTCTGGGGCGCCAAAGCGATGGCGCTGGTGCTCACCGGCATGGGCTCCGACGGCCTCAGCGGCGCCAAGGCCGTTGTCGCGGCCGGTGGCCATGTCATGGCGCAAGACGAAGCCACCAGTGTGGTCTGGGGCATGCCCGGACAAGTCGCGCTGGCTGGGCTGTGCTCGGCCGTCCTGCCGATCAACGAGATTGCGCCGCGGCTCACGCGTCTGTTCGCGGGAGACTGAACGTGACCCCGCAAGATTTCGATTATCTGCGAAAGCTGCTGCGCGAGCGGTCCGGCCTCGTGCTGTCGGCCGAGAAGCAGTACCTCGCGGAAAGCCGGCTGGTGCCGGTCGCGCGCCGCCACAGCATCGCTACCCTGGCCGACCTGGTCGGCACGCTCAAAACTGCGGAGAATTCACGGCTGGCGACCGACGTGATCGAGGCGATGGCCACCAACGAGACGTTTTTCTTCCGCGACAAGCTGCCGTTCGACCACTTCCGCGACACCGTGCTGCCGGCGCTGATCGCCGCGCGGGCGCGCGAAAAGCGCATCCGCATCTGGTGCGCCGCGGCCTCGACCGGGCAGGAGCCTTATTCGCTGGCGATGACGCTCCGCAGCATGAGTGCGCAACTTGCCGGCTATCGCACCGAGATCGTCGCCACCGATATATCCACCGAGGTGCTGGCGCGCGCCAAGACCGGCATCTACAGCCAGTTCGAAGTGCAGCGCGGGTTGCCGATCCAACAGTTGGTGAAGTTCTTCAGCCAGGTCGGCGAGACCTGGCAGATCGCGCCGGAAATCCGCGCCATGGTGCAATTCCGTCCGCTTAATTTGCTCAAGGATTTCTCAGTCCTCGGCACCTTCGACATGGTGTTCTGCCGCAACGTGCTGATCTATTTCGACCAAGACACCAAGATCAACGTGCTCAACCGCATCGCCCGGCAGATGGCGGAGGACGGCTTCCTAGCCCTTGGCGCCGCCGAAACCGTGGTCGGCCTGACCGACGCGTTCAAGCCGATGGCCGACCGGCGCGGGCTCTATGTCCCGAACCCTGCCAAACGCGCGCGTGCCGAGCCCAGCAACGTGTTGAAATTTGCGCTGAAGGCGTAAGGCCGCTTCTTCTGCCAAACGAAAAACCCCGCCGTTTCCGGCGGGGTTTGAGCTTGGAGGTTCAGACCCGAGCTTCGTTCGCTTATAGATCAGTCGCAGACGCGAACGTTGCGGACATGAAGACGGCCGTAGCGGTCTTCGTAATCCCGGCGCTCGATCCGGCATTCGCGGTAACCGGAGCGGTAATAGCCGCGGTCTTCACGATAGCCATCGCGATTCATCTGCGAGCCGACGATGGCGCCGACCGCCAGGCCGCCGATGACGCCGGCGGCAATCGCGCCATCGCGCGCGGCGGCGGGTTGCGGCGCCAGTGCGACGGTGAGGGTCAGTGCGGCAATGGTCGCAACAGTCATGATTTTCAACATGTTCGTTTCCTTCTATGGGCTGACGGGAAGTACTTAATCGACGATCTGGCGCATGCGCGGACCGACCAGCCCGGCGAGGGCAACTTTGCTCCGGCAGCACCGCGCCGATGCGGCTGGATACATCACCTCAAGTCGCAGCGAGGGTGAAAGTTCCATCCGTTCGCATGGTTGCGGCGTTGGATTGTGACGAATTTGCCCCGCCAGGCCGCAATAGGCGGCGATCCCATGGAACGAGCGCACCCTGGCGGGCTTATCAGGTGTCAGGACCGCATTACCTGTCAGAACCCCGGCCGGTATTGCCGAGACTTTCTAGTAACGGATAAGGATCGTTCCCATGCTGGCGTTCCAAATAGTCGGCGGCATTTTTGCATTTCTGTTTCTGGCTGCGGCCATGACCGGCATCGAAGGCAACGAGCACCGCTGATTTCGGCGGTCGGCGAGTGTCCCTCGCGCACCGGGACGCTAAAGTTTTATTGAACCAAATCACGTCAGCTTACGACAAAGCTGTAGATGCGAATCGCGCAATCGGCGATCACACCTATAGTTTACGTGGGCACAGGTTATGGACGTGGAGAGCGGCGTGAGGCCCTTGGAAGTCGTTGGTTTGATGAGATGCTCCGCGCGTCTGGCTGTCTGTGCGACTTTGATCGCGGTACCGCTCGCGGCCGGTCCGGCGCAAGCTGGCTGGTTCGACTGGTCGCGCGCACCGCGATCGCAGGTCGCGCAACCCGATCCTGAACCGGCCGATCAGCCGACGAAACGGCGCACGCACCACTCCACGCGATACGATAAAGAGGCCGGCAAATTTCCGACGCCGACCGGGCCGCTGACGATCATCGTATCGATCGCCAAGCAGCGCGTCATGCTGTTCAGCGATGGCAAGATCATTGCCGAGGCGCCGGTGTCGACCGGAACGGCCGGCCACGAGACACCGTTGGGCGTTTTCGCCGTGATTTCCAAAGCGCGCTACCACGAGTCGAACATCTATAGCGGCGCGCCGATGCCCTATATGGAGCGCATCACCTGGTCGGGGATCGCGCTGCACGAAGGACCGCTGCCGGGCCACGCTGCGTCGCACGGCTGCATTCGCCTGCCGGGGCCGTTCGCGGCCAGTCTGTTCAAGATCAGCAAGCTTGGCACGCGGGTCATCGTCGTGCGCGACCCAGTAGCGCCGGTGGAAATCAGCAGTCCGCGCCTGTTCGTATCCAAGCAGCCCGACGCAGCGAGCGAGGCCCTCAGTGCAAAGGGCCCGGCCACGATCGGCACGGTCCAGGTCGCCGACGTCCGCGCGGCCGGCGCCACGTCGGACAGCCTGGCCGGAGAGAACGTGGCCGCCAAACTGGCCGTGCCCGACATCATCAAGCTGCCAGAGCAAAATGCGGCGAGTTTGCCCGATGCTGCAAAGCCCGCCGCCGAGCCGCGCCAGCGGAAAGGCCCAGTACAGGTCTTTGTCAGCCGCAAGACCGGCAGGCTGTATGTGCGGCAGGATTTTGCCCCACTGTTCGATGCCGCGGTGACCATCGCCGACCCCGATAAGGCTTGGGGCACGCATGTGTTCACGGCGATGGCGATCAAGGACGGCCAAGTGCGCTGGACGTCGGTGACGATCCCCAGCGGGTCGTTGCCGAAGGCCGAGCACGGCCGAAGCGGCAAGAAGCTGTCGCAAAAGGAAATCGACCGGCGCGACAAGCTGGCTCTCGATCTGGCGCACGCGCCGCAGGCCGCCGAGGCGCTGGAGCGATTCGAGATGCCTAAAGAGGCGGTCGACCGCATCTCCGAGCTGCTGGCGCCGGGCTCATCGCTGATCGTGTCGGACAATGCGCTGAGCGATGAAACCGGCTCTGAGACCGACTTTATCGTCACCACGCAATAAAAAAAAACCGGGCTTTCGCCCGGGGAGTTGGGGGGAGCCCAAAGGGGCTCGGCTCAAGACGACGCGGACGCAACGCGTGGATCGGAAACCTCACACGAAGGTCACGGGCAGGGCGCCTAAACGAAAAGGGCGCAGATTGCTCTACGCCCTTCCGGAAACTGGTCGCTCTCGATCGCCGCTGTATGCGGCAATGAGCAATTAAGCTGGAATCCGCTCTTCGACGTCGCTCGGCTCGCGCAGCACGTAGCCGCGGCCCCACACCGTCTCGATGTAGTTCTTGCCGGCGGAGGCGTTGGCGAGCTTCTTGCGCAGCTTGCAGATGAACACGTCGATGATCTTGAGTTCCGGCTCGTCCATGCCGCCGTAGAGATGATTGAGAAACATCTCCTTGGTGAGCGTGGTGCCCTTGCGCAGCGAGAGCAGCTCGAGCATCTGGTATTCTTTGCCGGTCAGATGGACGCGCTGGCCGGTGACTTCGACCGTCTTGGTGTCGAGGTTGACCACCAGATCGCCGGTGTCGATGACCGACTGGGCGTGGCCCTTGGAGCGGCGCACGATCGCGTGGATGCGCGCGATCAGCTCGTCCTTGTGGAAAGGCTTGGTCATGTAGTCGTCGGCGCCGAAGCCGAGACCCTTGACCTTGTCCTCGATGCCGGCGAGGCCGGAGAGGATCAGGATCGGCGTCTTCACCTTGGAGACGCGCAGCGACCGGAGAACCTCGAAGCCCGACATGTCGGGCAGGTTCAGGTCGAGAAGGATGATGTCGTAGTCGTAGAGTTTGCCGAGGTCGACGCCTTCCTCACCCAAATCGGTGGTGTAGACGTTGAAGCTCTCCGATTTGAGCATCAGCTCAATCGATTGAGCGGTCGCGCTATCGTCTTCAATAAGTAGAACGCGCATGCCAGTCCCCTATCTCGCCGCAGCCGGGCTTAAGGTCAGCGCCGCAAAGGCGGCGAGTGTGAAAAAACGCGGTGGGACAAACCGATTCGACACTATGCGGACATGGTTAACAAAACCTGATTCTCCCATGCAAGCATTCGCTGGCGAGGTCAAGCCGAATCGCCGTAAGATGTTGCGAAAGAGTGGTTTTTTGGCCACGTTCCGGTTCATGCCCTAGTTTAAGAGTCGGAAATAACCGACTCTTGTGTTTCGCCCTTCCGTCCTGGCCGGGCGATTCGTTGAGCCGTATCCCTTGGACGATGACCCAATGATTAACGACCCGGGTAAACACCAAGTTAATATCGGCCTTACACCGGTAAGCCTAAGGGCGGGTTTACGCTTTTTCCGCGTTGATTTTGCGGGACGAAACGCGTGAAAGCCCTCGCCGAACAAATTGTCGATATCGATGGCGTCGAGACTTACGGCCGGGTGGTCGGGGTGCGCGGGTTAATGGTCGAGATCGCCGGGCCGATCCACGCCATGTCGGTCGGCGCGCGTCTGACCATCGAAACGGCGGTCGGCAAGCCGATCCCCTGCGAGGTCGTCGGCTTCCACGAAGGCCATGCGCTGGCCATGCCGTTCGCGGCGCTGGAAGGCGTGCGGCGCGGCTGCCGCGCCGTCGTGGCATCCGCCGCCGGCGCGGTGCGGCCGTCGGAGGGCTGGCTCGGCCGCGTCGTCAACGCCATGGGCGAGCCGATCGACGGCCAAGGACCGATGCCCTCGGGCCCGGCACCCTATTCGTACCGCTCGTCGCCGCCGCCGGCGCATGCCCGGATGCGGGTCGGCGAGCCGCTCGATCTCGGCGTGCGGGCGCTCAATACGTTCCTCACGGTGTGCCGCGGCCAGCGCATGGGCATCTTCTCCGGCTCCGGCGTCGGCAAGTCGGTGCTGCTATCGATGCTGGCGCGCAACGTGTCGGCCGACGTGTCGGTCATTGGCCTAGTCGGCGAACGTGGCCGCGAGGTGCAGGAATTCATCCAGGATGACCTCGGCGCCGCCGGTCTGGCGCGCTCGGTGGTGGTGGTGTCGACCTCGGACGAGCCGGCGCTGATGCGCCGCCAGGCGGCTTACCTCACGCTGGCCATCGCCGAATATTTCCGTGACGTCGGCAAGGACGTGCTGGTTCTGATGGATTCGGTGACGCGCTTTGCCATGGCGCAGCGCGAGATCGGGCTCTCTGCCGGCGAGCCGCCCACCGCCAAGGGCTATACCCCGACCGTGTTCACCGAGCTGCCGCGGCTCCTGGAGCGCGCCGGTCCGGGCACCGACAAGGGCACCATCACTGGCATTTTCACCGCGCTGGTCGACGGCGACGACCACAATGAGCCAGTGGCCGACGCGGTGCGCGGTATCCTCGACGGCCACATCGTAATGGAACGCGCCATTGCCGAGCGCGGACGCTTTCCGGCGATCAACATCCTGAAGTCGATCTCGCGCACCATGCCGCGGGCCGCCGATCCGGCTTACCTGCCGGTGCTGAACCGGGCCAAGCAGATCATGGCGACCTACTCGGACATGGAAGAACTCATCCGTCTCGGCGCCTACCGGCCGGGCTCAAGCGCCGACGTCGACGAGGCCATTGCCTTCCACAAGCCGCTGGAGGCCTTCCTGTCCCAGCTTAAGGACGAGTCAACGAGTATGGCGGAGGGATATCAGCGGCTAGAGCAAATCCTCTCCAATACCGCAACACAAAACTAACGATATTGCGCCACAGTCACTCCGCTGAACGTCCGGGATGTCCGCGCTGCCGACGGTATCGGCATACGTCGGGCGCTTATTCGGGGCTTCGGGGGAGTATTTAGTCGATGAAGTCACGCGAAACCCTCATCCGCCTGAAGAAATTTCAGGTCGACGAGAAGCGGCGCAAGGTCGCGCAAATCGAAGCCATGATCGCCGAGTTCGATCGCATCGCGGCCGAGCTCGACCGCGAGATCAAGCTCGAGCAGGACCGCGCCGGCATCTCCGATCCCGCGCATTTTGCCTATCCGACATACGCCAAGGCGGCGATGGGACGGCGCGAGAACCTCAAGCGTTCGGCCGACGAGCTCAAGGTGCAGGCCGACGATGCCAAGGCCGCGCTCGGCGAGGCCTTCGAAGAACTCAAGAAAGTCGAGATGCTCGACGAACGCGATCACGCCCGCGAAAAGGCCGAGGCCAATGCGCGCGAGCAGACCGAGCTCGACCGCATCGCCGCGATGCGTTTCTCGACCAACGCGTCGCACGCTTAACCCGCAGGCCGCCCACATCCGGCTTCATCGATTTTACGAGCGGCCGTCTGCGCATCCTTGCGAGCGCCGCCGCGAATTTCAGCGTTTGGAGTAATTCCGGACCGTTCGACGCGTCATAGGACCGCTTGGATCGCCGAATGTCCGGAATTTCCCTGTCGCAAGGCATCCGATCGGTCCTGGCTTCGCTGCAGAATACCGCGACGCAGCTGGGCGTTACGCAAAATCGAATGGCGTCCGGTAAGCGAGTCAATTCAGCGCTCGACAATCCGGACGCTTTTTTTACGTCGCTGTCGCTCAATAATCGCGCCAGCGATTTAAACGCGCTGTTCGACAATATCGGTCAAGCGCAAAATACGCTGAAAGAAGCGTCGCGCGGTGTGACAGCGCTGGTCGATCTCGTCCAAAGCGCAAAATCGTTGGCGTGGCAGGCGCGCCAAACGCCGCCGCCAGCGACGAGTTACGCGGCCATCGATCAAACCGGCTCGGCCGACGCCGGCGCTGAAGCCGCCGGCAGCGTTACCGGCAATGTCGATACGTCCGGCGGCTTTGCCGCCGTCGTGAACGGCTTGCAGATCCAGGTCGGCGCGACCACCTACACGGTGCATCAGGCGTCGGCGCCTGCGACCGAAGGCATCAACGCCATCATCGCCGACATCAACAATACTGCGGGTCTCGGCGCCGGCGGCGCGGTGACGGCCGGGCTCGATGCCACGGGAAAATACATCAAGCTGACCGCAAACAGCACCGACACCAGCTTCAGCGTCCTGGGCTCGGCGGCGGCGACCGCGCTCGGCATCGCCGGTCAGACCGGCACGTCGACCAATCTGCTGCAGGCGGTTTCCGGCCTGTCCGGCACCAGCTTGACCGTGCAGGCGAACGGCGGGACTGTGAAAACCGTCAACTTCGGCAATGGCGGCGCGCAAGTCTCGACATTCGCGGAGTTGCAAGCCGCGCTCGCCGGCAGCGGGGTCTCGGCATCGCTGACGCAGAACGGTTCCGCGCAAAATGTCACGCTCGATGTCGCCGGCACAACCGGCACGCAAAACTCGCTGACGACGAGCGGCAGCGCGCTTGGCGCGCTCGGCCTTGCCAGTGGCACCGCGCTCGGTATCGCAACCAATCCGGCTTCCAATCGGGCCAGCTATCAGACGCTCTATAACGATCTGCTGCAGCAGATCGACGCGCTGGCGCGGGACTCGTCCTATAACGGCGTCAACCTTCTGCAAGGCGGCAGCCTGAACGTCCGGTTCAATGAAAGCGGCGGCAGTGCGTTGGCGATCGCCGGCGTGTCGTACGATTCCGCGGGTCTCGGCCTGTCGACCCTGTCGGGCACGGAATTTCAGTCCGACAGCACCATCGACGGCATACTTGCGGCCCTCGACGCGTCGCTGACGGCGCTCCGCGGCCAAGATTCGAAGTTCGGATCGAGCCTCACCACGTTGCTGATCCGTTCGGATTTCACCAAGAGCAGCGTCAATGTCTTGCAGACCGGCGCCGATGCGCTCGTCCTTGCCGATACCAACGAAGAGGGCGCCAATCTGTTGGCGCTGGAGACCCGCCAGAGCCTGTCGGCGACGGCCTTATCGCTCACCGCGCAAAGCGATCAGGCCATCCTCAAGCTGTTTCATTGAGGCATCGCGCGGCGACGGACAATTGATTATTTCCGGCGCGCAATATTTTTTGCGTAAATTATTTCAGCCAATCGCGAACACGTCGGCGAAAGGTCTTGGCTGGATTGCAGCAGGCCTGACGGCGCTATTTTTGAAATCGGCTTGTTCGGCCAACATTGCGCGATAGCGCATTTCAGAATGCGGCAAATGCTTGTCGGATTTTGTCCGCATTTGTGAACCGGTACAGGCGCTGGCGTAAACCACGTTTATTCATGGAGGAACTTTAACTTCACAAAATCACCACACGGGCGCTCTTCTATCCGTGGGGCGAATGGGTTTGCGTCACGGGAATTTCGTATGAAGCGCTCCTTGTATTTTGCATTGGCTGCTGCCGCCACGATGACCGGCGCGATGTCTGCGCAAGCCGCCGATGTGCCGGCGCGCGCGCCGGCTTATTACAAGGCCGAGCCGGCGCAGGCTTACGACTGGACTGGATTCTATCTCGGCATCAATGGCGGCTACGCCTGGGGCCGCTCGAACTGGAGCGACCCGGCGGTTGGCGCAAATTCCGGTCGGTTCAACACGTTGGGCGGAATGCTCGGCGGTCAGCTTGGCTATAACTGGCAGACCGGTTCGGTCGTGCTCGGCGTCGAGACCGATCTGGACTGGATCAATGCCAAAGGCAGCAGCGGCGCCGGCGGCGTCTGCGCCACCGATGGTGGCGGCGCGTGCCAGACGCAGCAAAGCTGGCTCGGCACCACGCGGGCCCGCGTTGGTTATGCGTTCGATCGCTGGCTGCCTTACATCACCGGCGGCGTCGCCTATGGCGACATTCAGGCCATGCAGCCGGCCGGCAACAGCTCGAGCACCAGAACCGGTTGGACCGCGGGTGGCGGCATCGAATATGGCATCACCCCGAACTGGAGCGCCAAGGTCGAATATCTCCATGTCGATCTCGGCACCGCGACCTTCATGGGCGCGGCCTCGGGCACGCCGACGCTGGCGGTGCCGATCACCGACAACCTGGCGCGTGTCGGTCTGAATTATCGTTGGTAGCGGCAGGCAGTGAGTAGAGGAGGCCGATCGATGGACCCAAAGCTGACCATTCTGTTCTTGCTCATCGGCGTCGTTCTCAGCCTGTCTCATCTCGGGCGAGACGATCAACCGCGCGTCAAAGGCGGCGCACGCCGAACTCCGGTCGGCAAATAGCGGTCGCCTTATCGAGCTACTTTTTTGCCGCCGGATCTGGCTTTGCCTTCAACTGCGTCAGCTCGGCCTCGAGCCTGGTCAGTGCGGCCTTGAGCGCGTCGTTCTGCGCTTTGGCCTCGGCTTTGGCGGCGGCGAACATCAAGCTGGGGCCGTAGCTAAAACGCCGCCGCTAGATCCCTGGCGCCGGGCGACTGCGCGCCGCGCGCCATCTTGCTCTCGATGTCGGCGATCAGGTTGCCGACCACGCCGGTGCGGCGCGCCACCGGATTGCGCTCATAGCCCGACTGCTGGAAGAAATTCGCCGTCGGTACTTGGGCGCGCAGATCCGGCGGCATTGTCACCATGTCGATGCCGTTGCCGTCGCCGGTGAGGTTCATCAGCTCGAGTTCGGCCGCGCTCAGCGGCGCTAAGTAATGCTTGGTGCGGGCAAAGCGCACCGAATTGATCAACTTCTGCACCTGCAGCAGCGGGCCGATGTCGCGGTCTAGGATTGCGGCATGGATGCCGAGGCCGCCGGGGGTCGTCTTGGCGAGCTTGTCGAACTCGTTCCAGGTTGGAGGCACGCTGCGGCTATAAGCGATCATGCGCTTGAACGCGTCGATCTTGCGCTCCAGCGCGATCTTCGGCGGTCCGGTCAGCGCTTTCGATTTCTGCCGCAGCACGGCGAGCAGGCCGCCGCCGTGCTCGGCCAAAATCGACACCGAATTGGTGCTGAGCAACTGGTTGTAGCCGATCGCCGGCGAGATCGCGTTCGGCCGCGTCACTGAGACGCCGGCCTGCATGTCGTAGGTGCCATTGCCGCCGGTTTCGAAGGCGTAGACGCCGACGATCTGGTCGCGTGTCAGTCCCGCGGCGCCGGCGGCCTGCGCATAGGCGCGCTTGAAATCGGGTTCGCTGGGCCGGTCCGGCACGAAACCGAATTGCTCGTTCGCGGCTTTGAGGAAGTCGGCCAGCACTGGGATCGGCGGCCGTTCGCCGGGCTGCGGACCGGGCGGCGCATTGGGATCGATCGGGCGCGGCGGGCCGGCGTAAACCGGCGGCTGGGTCAGCACATAGTCGCTGGCCGTGATCGGCTCATTGGCGCGCCGTTTGGCGTTGCGTAGCCGGCGCTTGTCGACCACCTGGTCCCAATAGCTTGAGGCTTCCTCCTCATAGGCGTCGTGGGCGCGGGTGTATTGCGAAAGCCGCGCCTGATAATCGCCGCTTTGCGCAAAGCCGGGCACCGCGGCCGCCAGCAGCAGCGTGGCGGCGATCAGGCCCATCGAGAAATTACGAATTTTAGAACCGTCCATGCCGGTCCTTATGTCGGCCATTTATGGCGATTCTGCTATCGCCCCGCGACCTTATGGCTTTCGGTCGGCATCGTATTCGGCGCTGCAAAACGGCCCGCCCTGGAACCGGTCGGCGACCGGATCGGGTGGCAGCTTGGCCTGCGCCGCCATGGCCTGATCGCGGAAATCGTCGCCTCGGCCTTCCGGATGATAGCCGTAACGCTGGGCGTTGCTGTTGTCCCACCAGCCCGCAGCATTGTTCGAGGCGCCGTAGAAGATCTCGAACTGAATGTCGCGATGCTCCAGCCCGATGCGGATCAACTGCACCAGGTCCTGAGGCTTGAGCCAGATCGCCAGCCGGCGCTGGTCGACCGGTGCGTCGCCGACATTGCCGATGCGGAGACAGGTGACGCGTAGGCCGTGCTTGTCGGCATAGAGGGCGCCGATGGCCTCGCCGAAGGCCTTGCTGACGCCGTAGCGGCTGTCCGGCCGCACCGCCATGTTGATGCCGATGCGTTTGTTGCGCGGGTAGAACCCCATGGCGTGATTGGAGGAAGCGAACACCACGCGCTTGACGCCGGCGCGATAGGCGGCCTCGAACAAATTATAGGTGCCGACGATGTTGCTGTGCAGAATGGTGTCCCACGGCCCTTCGACCGAGAAGCCGCCGAAGTGCACGATGCCGTCGATGCCTTCGACGATCTTCTCGACCTCTGTCATCTTGCTGAGATCGGCGGCGACGAACTCTTCGTCGGCGGCCAGGTCGGAAAGCGTGCGGATGTCGCTCCAGCGGATGCGCGGATAGGCGCCCTTCAAGAGTTTGCGCATCCGCGTGCCGACATCGCCGGCGGCGCCGGTAACGAGAACATTTTTCATGACCGTCTCTGATGAATTGTGCAGTGCGGCTGTGCACAGGCGTTCGGCGTGGCCGCGTCAGAAGTTGCGGCGAATGCCGATTCAATCGCTTGACCGCGCGACCCGGTAAAGCCAGCATGTTGCACAAACAATTAACACGCGCGGTCGCGTGGATCAATGAGCCGCAACGGAAACGCCTGTTCGTCGCTGAAAAACGAATCCTGGGAGGGATCGTCGCCATGAAACACACTCTGGTTGCGGCTGGCATTCTGGCCGCCGCCTTTGCCTCAAGCGGCGCACTCGCGCAGCAAAAGTTGGTCCTCAAAGCCTCCGACGTGCATCCGGGCGGCTATCCGACCGTGGTCGCGGTCGAGGACATTGGCAAGAAACTCGAGAAGGCCACCAACGGCCGCCTCAGCGTCGCGATGTATCCGTCGATGCAACTCGGCGGCGAGAAGGAAGCCATCGAGCAGGCCCAGGTCGGCGCCATTGCCTTCGCGCGAGTCTCCGTTGGGGCATTAGGTCCGGTGGTCGACGATCTCAACGTGTTCAACCTGCCTTACGTGTTCCGCAACACCGAACACATGCAGCATGTGATCGACGGACCGATCGGCCAAGACCTGCTCGACAAGGTGACCAACAGCGGCAAGGGCCTAGTAGGCCTGGCTTGGATGGATGCCGGCGCGCGCAATTTCTACAGCACCAAGAAGCCGATCAAGACCATGGCCGATCTCAAGGGCATGAAGGTCCGTGTCATGGGCAATCCGATGTTCGTCGATATGGCGAACGCGATGGGCGGCAACGGCATCGCCATGGGCTACGACCAGGTGTTCACCGCGCTGCAGACCGGCGTGGTCGATGGCGCCGAAAACAATCCGCCGAGCTTCGTGTTCGACAACCACTATCAGGCGGCCAAATTCTACACCGTCGACGAGCACCTGATCGTGCCGGAGATGGTGGTGTTCTCGAAGAAGATCTGGGACACGCTGTCCAAGGACGAACAGGCGCTGCTGGCGAAGTTCGGCAAGGAAGCCCAGCAGGAAGAGCGCAAGCTCTGGGACGTCTACGAGAAGCAGGCGATGGACAAGGCCAAGGCCGCCGGCATCGAGATCATTCAGGTGGCGGCCGCCGACAAGAAAGCGTTCCAGGACGCCGTGAAGCCGGTGTGGGACAAATACGGCCCGAAATACACAGACACGGTCAAGCGCATCCAGGAAACCAAATAGCCGGCGTGCATCGGTTACTCCCGCTCATGCCCGCGCAAGCGGGAATCCAGGGCTACGCTGTATTGCGTTTCAAGACTGGGTCCCCGCTTGCGCGGGGACGAGCGGATGAACGGCTGAATTCGCGACGAGGGGGCTGACAGTAATGGCCGCGCTTTACCGAAGGGCGATGGATCAAGTTTATCTCCTTTGCGTCGTCATCGCCGGCATCGCATTGGTGCTGATTTCAGCGATCATTCCCTGGGCCGTCTTCACCCGCTACGTTCTCAACAGCGCCGCCTCGTGGCCGGAAACCACGGCGGTTTTGCTCACCGTCGTCTTGACGTTCTTCGGCGCCGCGGCCTGCTACCGGCTCGGCATCCATATGAGCGTGACGGTGGCCGCCGACATGCTGCCGCCACGCGCCCGCCGGGTGACCGATTTCATCGTCGAACTGCTGATGGCGACGATGGCGGTGTTCATGATCGTCTACGGCATCAAACTGTGCCAGGCGACCTGGCAGAACTCGATCGCCGAGTTTCCGTTTCTGTCGGTCGGGCTGGTCTATTCGCCGATTCCCATCGGCGGCGCTTTCACGCTGCTTTTCATCATCGAACATCTGACCATCGGACGGCCGCCGGACGGTGGCCGCGATCCGCACCTTCCGGTCGAATAGGCGCGCCCGCACATGGACCTCTTCATCCTGCTCGGCACGTTGTTTTTGTGTTTCGGCATCGGCATGCCGATCTCTTATGCGCTCGGCATCGGCGCCCTGGTCGGCGCCTTGTGGATCGGCATTCCCGCCGAGGCGGTGATGCTGAAAATCTCCGACGGCGTCAGCAAAGTGGCGATGCTCACCATTCCGTTTTTCGTGTTGGCGGGCGCTATCATGGCGGAAGGCGGCATGGCGCGCCGGCTGGTCGCCTTCGCCAATGTCGTGATCGGCGTGGTGCGCGTGCGCGGCGGCCTGGCCGCCGTCAACATCCTCGCCACCACGTTTCTCAGCGGTATCTCCGGCTCGTCGGTGGCCGACGTGTCGGCGGTCGGCTCGGTGATGATCCCGCAGATGGAAAAGGCGGGCTATCCGCGCGTCTTCGCCACCAACGTCACCATCAGCGCCTCGGTGCAGGCGATCCTGGTGCCGCCCAGCCATAATGCCGTGATCTATTCGCTGGCGACTGGCGGCACCATATCGATCATCAGCCTGTTCATGGCCGGCGTGGTGCCGGGCCTGCTGCTCGGTGTCTCGCTGATCGTGCTGTGCATTTTCTTCGGTTATCGCGACGGCCACCCGACCGGCACCGCAGTGCCGTTGCGTGACGCCGTGCGGATCACGATCGATGCGATGTGGGGCCTCATTACCATCGTCATTATTATCGGCGGCATTCTGCTGGGCGTGTTCACCGCCATCGAGGCCGGCGCTGTCGCCTGCATCTGGGCGTTCTGCATCACCATGTTCGTCTACCGCGATTATAGCTGGAAGGATCTGCCCGGCCTCGTCCATCGCACGCTCAAGACCGTGGCGATGGTCATGACCCTGATCGCGATGGCCTCGAGCTTCGGCTACGTGATGGCGCTGATGCAGATGCCGGCCAAGATCACGGCGTTCTTCCTGACGGTATCCGAGAACAAATACGTCATCCTGATGCTGATCAACTTCATGTTGCTGGTGCTCGGCTGCCTGATGGACATGGCGCCGTTGATCCTGATCTGCACGCCGATCTTGCTGCCGGTGGTAATGAAGCTCGGCGTCGATCCGGTGCATTTCGGCATGATCATGCTGCTCAACCTCGGCATCGGCCTGCTGACGCCGCCGGTCGGTTCGGTGTTGTTCGTCGGCTGCGCCGTCGGCAAGGTGAAGCTGGAAGACGTGATGCGCGGCATCTGGCCGTTTTACGGCGTGCTGTTCGCGGTCTTGATGCTGGTGACCTTCGTCCCCGCGCTGTCGCTGTGGCTGCCGTCGGTCGTGATCAAATAGCCCGGTCCATAAAAAAACGCGCCGCTAAAAAGCGGCGCATAAAGTGGGGAGGGGGTCTCTACGATGAGAACTAGCGGATGGTGGTGGTGCCCTGATCGGTAAAGACGACCGGCCCACCCGCTTTGATCACGGCCGGGCCTTGCGTGCTCATAATGTCGGTTCCGAGATTAAGCCCGCGCGCCGAAATGCCGATCACCGCGATCAGTAGCGCTGCGGTAAGTCCGACCACCACGATCTTGAGGTGGGTGGTGCGGTCTGCGGTGTACATCGACCAGTTCATGGCATCCTCCAAGGACAACGCCTTCGCTCTTATGTCGGGCCGGCCTTGAGAAAGGTTCAAAGTCATTCGCTGGGCTAACGTAGCTACGGCGGCTAGGTTCCAAAGGGCGCATCACGGAACGGTGAAAAGCAGTGATCGGCGGTGAACGAGCTGGAACTGGGCGCGAAATACGCCGCTCCCGGGCTAGGTTCTGCCCCGGACGCGGCGCAGCACCGTGAGCGCGGTTACGCGCGTCTGCGATGCGCTGTGGTGATGCGCCGCTGATCCGGGGCCATTCCAGGGTCGATTATTGTGAAGGTCCCGGTTCTGCAGCGCACCGTTTCACGCTGCGCTGCGCCCGGGACAGGTGCGCTTACTCGCCGTTGCTGAGCTGGTGCTCTTCGGCGATCCGCTCGAAATTCTCGGCGAGACTTTTGATCCGGTAGGACAGACGGTTATCGTTCTCGACCGGCAGCGCGCGCACGACTTTGTATTTGCCACGCGCGGCGGCATTGCCGAACGTCGGCTCGTAATAAACGTCCTGGCCGGCTGAATATCGATGCGTCATGTGCGTGCTCGCTTCCCATGGCTTGGCCATGAAGCTCTACGAAAACGCCCGGCGCGGGGCCGGGCGTTGCGCAGTCTCAAAAGAAAAAGTCGGTCGCTTTAGGCGTTTGCCAGATTCGACGCTGCCTGCTTGCCGCGCTCGGTCACGATTTCATAGGTGAGGCGCTGGCCCTCGTTGAGGGTGCTCATGCCGGCGCGTTCGACCGCGCTGATGTGCACGAAAACGTCCTTCGAGCCGTCGCTCGGCGTGATGAATCCGAAACCTTTCTGGGTATTGAAGAACTTAACGGTACCTGTGGCCATCTTAACTATCCTTGCGTCATACGCTGTGCGGTGTGATGCGCTCAGGCGGTTATCGTCCCGAGCGATCGAAACATCCCAGTTTCAGCGGTGCATTGTTAAGCGCCCGAAAAGGGCAGCCGAGCCAAGGCAATACCAAAAACCAAAGTTTCAACGGTTTAAATCTATAGAGAAACGCCGGAACCGTCAAACACGCGCTGTTTGCGCGCGTTACGTCCTAATTCGCGAGTTCCTTGGACGGAAAGTTCTCGCTTTCATAGAGCGCGCGAATGTCCTTATGGCCAAGCCGTTCTTCGTTGATTTCGATATAGGCGCCGAGCAGCAAGGGCTCCGGCAGCTCTTCGATCGCGAAACGGATCGCGTCCGAGGCGCGGTCGAAACGGCGATATTTTACCTTGTTGGCGATCTTGCGATTGCGCGACGGGAAAAGCTCTGCCGGCGCGTTGTAATCGAACCTGCTCATGTCAAATCTCCCGTGACCCTGCACGGGCCTAATGAATGAAACTGTTACGGCCAATATGGGGATTGGTGCGGGGTCCTGCCAGTGCAAAGTGCGGCTAAAGTTCCCGAAAAGCTACCTAAAATGCCGGCATTTGCCCCTCGCGGGGCCCGTAGTGCCATCAATTGCGGCTGTGCGGGCCCGCGAGAGTGGCATATACTTACAGTTGTTCATGGTGTTTTGACGGCGGCAAGCGTGCCCGAGGGGCATAATGTCAGTAGCGCAGACCGGACGCCAGATTTTCCACTTCGTGATGATCAAGCCGACGCATTACGACGACGACGGCTATCCGATCCAGTGGCTACGCTCGGCGATCCCCTCCAATACGCTGGCCTGCCTGAACGCCTTGGCGGAAGACGCCAAGCGGCGGGAGGTGCTCGGCACCGGCGTCGACATCCGTCTTCATACCTATGACGAGACCAATCGCCGCGTCCGGCCCGCCAAGATCATCGATATGATCCGCCGCGAAGGCGGCCGCGCGCTGATCGGCCTGGTCGGTGTGCAGTCCAATCAATTCCCCCGCGCCGTCGATCTGGCCAAGCCGTTTCTGGATGCCGGGCTGCCGGTCTGCATCGGCGGCTTCCATATTTCGGGCTGCATCGCCATGCTGCCGGAGCTGCCGGCCGATATCAAAGCGGCGCAGGCTCTCGGCATCGCGTTCTTCGCCGGCGAGGCCGAGGAGCGGCGGCTCGACGGCGTGCTGCGCGACGCTTTCAACGGCCAACTCAAGCCGCTGTACAATTACATGGACAATCTGCCGGCGCTCACCGGCGAGCCGCCGCCTTTCCTGCCGCGCAAGCATGTCAGCCGCACCTCGGGCTCGCTGTCGAGCATCGATCTCGGCCGCGGCTGTCCGTACCAGTGTTCGTTCTGCACCATCATCAACGTGCAGGGCCGCAAGAGCCGCATCCGCTCGGCGGACGATCTCGAACACATCGTGCGCGAGAACTACGCCGAGGGCATCAAGCGGTTCTTCATCACCGACGACAATTTTGCGCGCAACAAGGACTGGGAGCCGCTGTTCGACCGCATGATCAAGATGCGCGTCGAGGAGAAGATGAACATCGGCTTCACCATCCAGGTCGATACGCTGTGCCACAAGATTCCGAACTTCATCGAGAAGGCAACCAAGGCCGGCGTGCGCCGCGTCTTCATCGGCCTGGAGAACATCAACCCCGATAATTTGATCGCCGCCAAGAAGCGGCAGAACAAAATTACCGAGTATCGTGAAATGCTGCAGATGTGGCGCAACCACGGCGCCATCACTTATGCCGGCTATATTCTCGGCTTCCCCGCCGACACCAAGGAATCGATCAGGCGCGACATCGAGATCATCAAGCGCGAACTGCCGCTCGATATTCTCGAGTTCTTTTTCCTGACGCCGCTGCCGGGCTCGGAGGACCACAAGATTCTCAACGCCAAGGGAATCTGGATGGACCCAGACATGAACAAATACGACCTCAATCACCGCGTCTCGCATCACGGCAAGATGTCGGACCAGGAGTGGGAAGAGGCCTATCGCATGGCCTGGGACACTTTCTATACGCCCGAGCACATCAACACGATTTTGCGCCGCACCTGCGCCTGTCCGGTTGGCCGTCCGGGCACCACGCTGTCGACCATCCTGTGGTTCTATCTGATGATCCTGTTCGAGGGCGTGCATCCGCTCGAGGGCGGCGCGCTGCGGCTGAAGATACGCCGCGACCGGCGCTCCGGCATGAAGCGGGAGAACCCGTTTGTGTTCTATGCCAAATACTGGGGCGGCACCGCGATCAAGGTTTTCCAATATGCGCGGGTCTATCTGCGCTGCAAGGCGATGCTCACCGCGGCGCTCAAGGCGCCTGACCGCTGGACCTATTCGGATCTCGCCATCGCGCCGCCGCGCTCCGACGAGTTTGAGGCGCTCGATCTGTATCACCAGACCACCGGCGGCGAGGCCGCGTTGGCGCGCAAATATCGCGACGACGGCGTGCGGGCCCGCTCGCAGGCGGCGGATAGAGCGGCGGCGGTGGAGGCGGCGGAGTAGTTTCGTTTGGCTAGGCCGCAACTCATAAATTGATAGTCGTGCGCGACGGTTAGCCCATGTCCGCGATGCCCCCGGAAGCGGACGTGCTGCACTGCCGCCGGCACGTTCGCTAAGGGCCATTCACGACCGCCTTGCATCTCAACGTGCTGCAGCAATCGCACCGCTATTCGATCACCTCGCCTGCCCACTGCTGGAACAACGGGTGAAGGCTTTGGCCGTGAAATTTAGGCTGTGTTTTTATCAATTGGCCTTGAGGGGCTGGAAGCGTGAAAGCAACCATTTCGTCTTCACGTGCTTGAGTCGTAAAGCTGGCTTTTCGACCAAATTCCACGATGCCGTAGCAATAAGCGGAACAACTGCGAGAGATAGGACAATCAGGCTTTCAACCCCAATACCGGGCACGATCTGGACAAGTGACTGCTGCACGGGCCAGCCGTAAATATAGACGCCATAAGAGAGGTCAGTCTTGCGGGTGAACGAGGTGAGAAACAGATAGTCTCTTGCGCCAGCGACCAAAACTAAATGGCCCACGAGCACCATGTATGCGCAGCCCTCTAATATCGAGCCAGCGCTCAAATAAGCAAAAGCCGCTGAAATACCAAGGAGCCAAGGAGAAACAGGAAGCCGCGCACTAAAGTGGTGGGCGGCAACACCCAGCAGAAAGCAAAATTCATATCGGGCTGCGTGGTTCAGTAACACCGGCCCAATGTCAGGGGCCGGGCCGACGATGACGAGCGTACCCAAGACGACGGCAACACTCAAAATCAAGGCGGATGTCTTGTGAAAGAGGCCGAGACGGAAAAGTATTGCTAACCCGATATAGGCAAGGATCTCGTACTTGATGGTCCAAAGAGGGTTGTTGACGACTTCCGAAAGCAGCACGCCGGAAAAAATATGAGGAGGCGGAGTGGCTTTCGCAAATTCCACCATGACGGCGACTGGATAGAACCATGTGTGTGCGTCGGTGAAATAGTCGATGGTGCGCAGGGAAGTGAGGAACGGGCCCGCGACAAAGGCGAAGATCGCTCCATAGGCAAAGAGTCCCGGACCAATCCGCAAGCACCTGGCTTTGGCGAACTGAACAAGGTCGGGGGTGCGGACAAGACTTTGCGCGAGTGTAAGGCCCGAAATGACAAAGAACGCGTTCACCGCGTGCTGACCCAGCGAGAAATTCGTCAAATTGGAGAGAGGCTCGGAGGCCTTCAGACCGGTCTGCATTGAGTAAGAATGCGAAACCAGCACGCTCAGGGCGGCTACCAATCGAATGAGATTGAAAGAGTTGCGGTTCGAATCCAAAACGTCCGAAAGAACTTTGACAGTCATGCTGGCAATAACCATAAGGCCGCTCTATCAGTTGAGCGACGTGTAATTAAGCAGGCGGATGGGAGTCGAACTTACGGCCCCAGCCGTGGAAGGTGGCGCTCTGCCGTTGAGCTACACCTGAGAAGCAATTTGACGATAGCGTCTCTCTACAGCAGTTCAATGTGTGATCGAATTAACGATTAATCTGTGGAATCGTCATGGGGGTGCCATTCCAAAAGCGTCGCGATGGGCCAACACGCGACATCGCGCTTGCGACCTTCTCTGGAATAAGGCGGCCGCCCCCAGCAGAGGGCGTCGATTGCACCAAACGAAATGCTGCGCGCGACAAGTCCGGTCGTTCCCCGGGCGCGGAAGTTTATTGGCGCGCCGCGAATGGCCGCGATGGGCCAATAGTCGACATGGGAAATTTATTTAGACAGGAAAAAAGCGACTATTGCTATGACGACTACTCCCGCCACAATTGCATAAGTAATGCGGTCAGCCATGCTTAGTGGCTCAGGTCGCTTATCTGGGATTGATCTCATGTTGCGCCTCCATTGTGGGCAATGATTGCCAACCAAAGATTGGTGGCTAAACGCGACGAAATAACCGGTATTCCGGTCTCACGCTGATCGCACCCGCTCCCATTAAGGTTAGGGAATGGCCCAACGGACCTCAAACTGGCCGCCGGTCCGCGTAGTGATTTGCAAGCTTGGTGGCCCCAACGCGGCAAGCCCGCGAATGGATTTTGAAAGCCTATGCCTTCTATCTGGCAAGTCGAGAAAAATCGGTTGCCAATAGACAGTGATGCTGACCTAACTGGCTGACGGAGCGACTTCGACTATTGCTTCTTCGCTGCGCCTTTCCGCCTACGCCCAATTTTTCTGTTTTTTATTCCGACCGCTCATCTACGCGAGGTCCGCTCTTTCCCCGAAAGCGGACTTTCGCCGGCGCACTCTCGCCGGCATGTTCGCAAGGGCCACAAGCAGGCGTCGTGCCTGTGGTTCGTCGTGGGCTCTTAGCGGCCTCTCCGCTTGATCAGGGACCAGCTTAACCGCCGTATCTTTTCACTGGCACGTGATGCCCGTTTTAAATCGATGGGGATCAAAAGGCGGTTTCGGTAGAGGATGCCGGCCAATCGTAGCATCGCGATTGCAAGAAGAATCCCGGCGCTTGCGCTCAGGAATCGTAATCGCTCGAATTGTCGTGCAAACGATTTAGCGAAAGGCATGACTTTGCGGCTCAGACCATTTGGGCGCAACGAGGCCCTAGCTGACAAGCATAGCAGGCAACGCAAATGAAAAGGCATTCGCCGCAGTATCGTGGCGGATGCTCATATAACCGGCACGTAAAGATTTCACGCTGGCGCCTGTTATTTCGATATATGTTTTCCGCGTCGTCGATTAGATCATAGTCGTGCATGCTCTGGCTTGATTTTTGAATATGGTAACGCCTAAACAGCCGCGCGCTCGCGCTAGAGCTAGGCATCGACGCGCCATCGATTGCCCTGATCGGCGCGATTGAGTGCCTGATCGGTACTATGTTCGACGACGGCGCATGGTCGAGCGGCCTTCGTCACATCGTTGTCATCGGGTAAGTCGACCTAGGCTGGCACGAGTATTCTCTTTTGGGGTCTAAATGTTTTCTCGATTTGTCGCCTTTACGTCGCTCGGCCGAAAGGCATTGCCAAACCAATGGGACATCGCCGCTCTAGCGATCGTGTTGGCCATATTCGTGGCGGTGGCTCAGGGCTCGCACGGCATTACCGCGCCTCTATCGCGCGTCGAAACCGCAACGATGGAGTTGAACTATTGGGATTTGCCATATTACGGGTTGCGGACGACCCTTCGAATGTTTGCCGCTATCGCCGCATCTCTCGTGTTCACATTGACCTACGCAACCCTGGCCGCGAAGAGCCGCCGGGCCGAACAGATATTGATCCCGCTGTTGGATGTTCTGCAATCTGTCCCTATCCTTGGCTTCCTATCTTTCACCGTGACGTTCTTTCTTGGGCTGTTTCCCGGTTCAACACTCGGAGCCGAATGCGCCGCCATCTTTGCCATCTTCACCAGCCAGGCCTGGAACATGGCGTTTTCGTTCTACCAGTCATTGCGAACCGTACCGAAAGATTTGGAGGAAGTGGCCACCGGCTTTGGGCTTTCGCCCTGGCAACGATTCTGGCAGCTCGAAGCGCCGTTTGCGATGCCTGGATTGGCCTACAATACGATGATGTCGATGTCGGGCGGCTGGTTTTTCGTCGTCGCATCGGAAGCTATTTCAGTCGGCGACACGACCATTAAGCTTCCAGGCATCGGCTCCTGGCTTGCGGTCGCTATCGACAACAAGGATGTAACGGCGGTGATCGGCGCGGTCGTCGCCATGCTGGTCATCATAATTCTTTACGACCAGATTCTGTTCAGACCCCTTGTTGTCTTTTCCCAAAAGTTTCGTGTCGAACTTTCAATGTCGCAATTTCAGGAGCGTTCCTGGATACGCGACATTTTTGTGCGAGCGACCGGCTTGCGGCGCATCGCCGCTATCCCTGGAGAGGCCATCAAGACCATTGGTCTAATGCGCCTTGACTGGGTCGGAGATTCCAAGTTTCAGCCCGGATGGGCGGGTCCGCACGTCGCAAGGATTGTGGATATCCTCTGGTACGCGGTGTTGGCCGTGCTTGCGGTTTGGTCGGCTTGGCAGATCGTCGGTTTCGTGTCGACAACGCTTTCTTGGGCCGACCTGAGCGAAGCCGTCGCTCTCACAATCATTACGATGGTGCGGGTGGTTGTGTTGATCGCGATCGCGACCGTGTTCTGGGTGCCGATCAGTATCTGGATTGGACTGCGACCAGCGCTAGCCGAGAAAGCTCAGCCGCTTGCACAGTTTCTCGCGGCCTTTCCAGCGAACGTCGTGTTCCCGGTTGCGGTTATCGCCATCCTGAGATGGTCGCTCAACCCCGATGTCTGGCTGAGCTTTCTGATCGTCTTCGGGACCCAGTGGTACATAGTCTTTAACGTGATCGCGGGTGCGTCGGCCTTCCCCAATGACCTTAAAGAGGTCACGGCGAATTTCGGGATCAAGGGATGGACCTGGTGGAAGAGCGTGATCCTTCCTGGAGTATTCCCCTATTACGTCACGGGCGCGCTGACCGCATCGGGCGGGTCCTGGAACGCGGCGATCGTTGCTGAATACGTCAAATGGGGCGACGATAAAGTTGAGGCCCATGGCATCGGCGCCTATATCGCCAAGGCCACAGCAGCCGGGGACTATCCGCGTATCGTCTTAGGCGTGGCCGTAATGTCGATTTTTGTGATCGCTTTTAACCGACTTTTCTGGAGGCCGCTGTTCGGCTTTGCCGAACGCCGCCTTCGGCTGATGTAAGGATGTCAGACATGCTCGACGTCGAATCCAAGACTCTTTTGGAAGTAAACAATGTCTGCCAAAGCTATTCAAATGGCGACGATACGCCTGGCGCACTTGTGCTTGACCATGTCTCGCTTCGTCTCGATCAAAACGAGATCGTCGGCCTCCTTGGCCGCTCCGGGTGCGGCAAATCGTCGTTGTTAAGAATAGTCGCCGGCTTGGCGCACCCCGCCGCAGGCGACGTAAATTATCGTGGAGCCGCCGTTTCTGGCCCGATAAGCAACGTTGCGATGGTATTTCAAAGCTTCGCCTTGTTCCCCTGGCTTTCTGTACTAGACAACGTCGAACTGGGACTCAAAGCGCGAAAGGTCCCGGCAGCGGAAGCTCGAAAGCGGGCATTGGCCGCCATCGATCTTATTGGCTTAGACGGCTTCGAGTCCGCTTATCCGAAAGAGCTTTCGGGCGGTATGCGCCAGCGTGTGGGATTTGCGCGCGCGCTCGTCGTACAACCCGACATCCTTTTGATGGATGAACCATTCTCCGCACTTGACGTGCTGACCGCCGAAACGCTGCGCACCGATCTCCTCGACCTTTGGGTCGAAGGTCGTATGCCCATCAAGTCGATTTTGATGGTGACTCATAACATCGAAGAAGCCGTATTGATGTGTGATCGCATTGTCATTCTCTCATCTAATCCTGGCCGGATCGCCGCCGAAATCAAGGTTGGGCTACAGCATCCCCGCAATCGTCTCGATCCGGCGTTCCGTCAACTCGTAGATCAGATTTACGCAACAATGACCCAGCGGACTGAGACTGATAAGGGCCGCGATGGAAAGCTCCCGGGCATTGGCATCGGCATGGCTTTGCCGCGCATTTCAACCAATACATTCGCAGGTATGATGGAGGAAATCGCGGCTCCGCCCTACGAAGGCAAAGCCGACATACCGGCGTTGGCGGATAGTCTGCATATGGAAGTCGACGATTTGTTTCCGATCGCCGAGACGCTTCAATTGCTGCGGTTCGTGGAAATTGCTGAAGGAGATATCGCCCTAACGGCCGCCGGAAAACGCTTCGCCGACGCCGACACGGATACGCGCAAGTCCGTTTTCCGCGATCATCTTATGACCTATGTGCCAATCGCCGCCCGTATCAAACAGGTTCTCGACGAGCGACCGAGCCACAAGGCGCCAGCATCTCGTTTCCGAGAGGAACTTGAAGACTACATGGGCGAGGACCAAGCAAAAATTGCGCTTGCCACCGTCACAAATTGGGGTCGATACGCTGAAGTGTTTGCCTACGACGAGACGAGTCAAATGTTCTCGATCGAGGACCTGCATTAGGATATCGACTCATTACGTTGCTGCCAATTGATTGCATGTCCGCCTTCGGAAGAGTTTCCGTGAAAGGCGCTTATGTCCGTTTTGGACAATAGCGGATATGCCGACGAATTCGCGCAATGTCCGGCTTGCCCGAATAACAGACGTTATGCCGCACGCCGACACTTGGCTGCCGGTGGACGAGACCGCGCCTTAAATGCTGCCGACGGTCTTGAGCCTCGCCCGCGGATGAATCTCCGACTGCGAGATCACCGGCGTCTGGGAGCGGAAGCGCTCGACGATGCCGCGCACGAATGGCCGGATGCCGGCCGAGGTCACCAGCACCGGGGCTTCGCCTTCGCGCGCCGCGGTCTCGAACTTCTCGCGCACCAGCGTGATGAATTCCGACAGCTTCGACGGCTGCATCCCCAGTTGGCGTTCCTCGCCGGTGCCGATCATCGACTCGGCGAAGGCCTGCTCCCATTTCGCCGACAGCGCGATCAGCGGCAGATAGCCGCCATTGCCGGTGTGCTGGGCGCAGATCTGGCGCTGGATGCGGGCGCGCACATGCTCGCAGAGCGTCACCGGGTTGCGCGACGAGCCGATGCCGTCGGCGATGCCTTCCAGGATGGTGGAGAGGTCGCGGATCGAGACGCGCTCGGCGAGCAGCAGCTGCAGCACGCGCTGGATGCCGGAGACGGTGATCAGCGACGGCACCAGGTCTTTGAGCAGTTCGGCCTGCTCCTTCGGCAGTTCTTTCAACAACTTCTGCACTTCGCCGTAGGACAGCAGTTCCGACATGTTGTTCTTGAGCAGCTCGGTCAGATGCGTCGACATCACGGTGGCGGCATCGACCACCGTGTAGCCTTTCATCATCGCCTCTTCCTTGATTGCGGCATCGACCCAGGTAGCGGGCAGACCGAAGGTCGGCTCGGTGGTGTGGGTGCCGGGCAGTTTCACCTGGCCGCCGGCCGGGTCCATGACCATGAACTGGCCGGCCCAGACCTTGCCGGAGCCGGCTTCGACTTCCTTGATCTTGATGACATAGGCGTTGGCGTCGAGCTGCACGTTGTCGAGGATGCGCACCGCCGGCATCACGAAGCCCATTTCGGTCGCCAGTGAGCGGCGCAGCGCCTTGATCTGCTCGGTGAGGCGGTCGGTGCCATCCGGCGAATTGACCAGAGGCAGCAGCGCGTAGCCAAGCTCGACCTTGAGGTCGTCGATCTTGAGCGACGACGAGATCGGCTCTTCGGCGGCCTCGACCTTGGCGGCAGCCTCGGTCTTCTTGGTCTCGGTGGCGACCACCTGCTTGGCGCGTTTGTCGAAAATGAAGGCGAGCGCGGCGGCGCCGCCGCCCAGCGCCAGAAACGGGATCATCGGGATGCCGGGCAGCAGCGCCATCAGGATCATGACGCCGCCCGACATGCCGAGCGCTTTCGGATAGCCGGACAACTGCCGCATCAATGCTTTGTCGGCGGCGCCGGCGATGCCGGCTTTGGCCACCAGCAGGCCTGCGGCGGTCGAGACGATCAGCGCCGGCACCTGCGTCACCAGGCCGTCGCCGACGGTCAGGATGGTGTAGGAGCGCGCGGCCTCGGCGAAGCTCAGGCCTTGCTGCGCGATGCCGATGATCATGCCGCCGATGACGTTGATGAACACCACCAGCAGGCCGGCGATGGCGTCGCCGCGCACGAACTTGGACGCGCCGTCCATGGCGCCGAAGAAGCCGCCTTCCTCTTCCAGCGTCTTGCGCCGGCGGCGGGCCTCGGCCTCGTCGATCATGCCGGCCGACAGGTCGGCGTCGATCGCCATCTGCTTGCCGGGCATCGAATCGAGGTGGAAGCGGGCCGCCACTTCGGCGATACGGCCGGAACCCTTGGTGATGACCACGAAATTCACGATCACCAGGATCACGAACACGATGATGCCAATGACGAAATTTCCGCTCATCACGAAATTGCCAAAGGCCTCAATGACATGGCCGGCAGCGTCGGTGCCTTCATGACCGCGGGACAGGATTAGGCGCGTCGACGCCAAATTGAGCGCCAGCCGCAACATGGTCGCGATCAGCAGCACGGTTGGGAACGACGAGAATTCCAGCGGTGTATGGATGAATAGTGCCGTCATCAGGATCAGAATCGACAGCGTGATCGAGATCGCCAGCGCTAGATCGAGCAGCAGCGGCGGCAGCGGCAGGATCAGCACGACCAGGATGGCGAGCACGCCGATGGCGAGCGCCAGATCGCCGCGTTTGAGCAGCGTGCCGAATTCGGCGAGGGTCGGAAGTTTGAAGCCGCCGGTGGCTGTCGCCGGGGCGGCCGTGACGTCGCTCATGCCGCTGATTTACCTGCCGAATTGACGCCCAGCCCGAGGGGTGGCCGATACCCGGCAATATTTGCCCATTTTATGGTTAGCAGCGGGTTAACGCAGACGTCTCTGCCGGCTGGAAAGTCTGAAACTGCAAACGAAAGCCCTCCCCCCGGGGATGGGGGAGGGCCTTCTTGGACGTCCGAGGGAAGACTCGTCGGATCAGCCCGGCAACAGCACGGTGTCGACCACATGGATGACGCCGTTCGACTGCTTGACGTCGGCGATAGTCACGGTCGAGGTCTGGCCCTTGCCATCGATCAGGACGATCTTGTCGCCCATCAGTTTGGCGGTGAAGACGCAACCGCCGACGGTCTTGACCTTGTGCTCGCCGTTGTCGTCCTTGACCATCTTCTTGATCGCGCTCGCCATCGCATCGGCAGAGACAACGTGGCAGGTCAGGATCTTGGTGAGCTGCGCCTTGTTCTCCGGCTTGAGCAGAGTATCGACGGTGCCGGCCGGCAGCTTGGCGAAGGCTTCGTTGGTCGGCGCGAACACCGTGAACGGACCTTTACCCGACAGCGTATCGACCAGGCCTGCGGCCTTCACGGCGGCGACCAGCGTGGTGTGGTCCTTCGAATTCACGGCGTTCTGGATGATGTTCTTCGAGGGATACATCGCGGCGCCGCCGACCATCTTGGTCTGTTCCTGCGCGAATGACGGGGCAGGGGCGTAGAAATTCGCACCGAGCGCGAAAGCTAGCGCGGCTCCGGCCAAGGCGACTTTGTGAATCTGTTTCATCGTCAACTCCGTTTGCTCGTTTCACGTCCCCAATTCCAGGAATTTGGCGGAGACATTGAGAGCTACGGGGCGCTGAGCCTCTCGGATGCAGAAGCGCGGTCACAGATTCGTGAGCTTGCCGGTGGCGATCACCGGTCCGGTCGGTTGGCCGGTAGGCGAACCGCCCGGCGGCTCCAGCGACACCGCCAGCACCGCGTTGCTGACTGTCAGCGCGGCGAGATCGGATGGAATTGCGATGCTGACGGCGCGGTCGGCGCGCAACATGCCGAGCGGGCGCGGCTTGCCGTCGGCCGGGATCAGCCACAATTCGGGCTCGCGGGTGGCATCGGCGGCATAAGAGGCGGGCTGCACCGCGATGGTGCCGCGCCGGGCGTCGATGGTGGCAACGAAAGCGCGGCTGCCATTGGCTTCGATGGCGGCGACCAGCGGCGATTGCTGGCTGATGGCGCCGACATAAATAAACGCACCAAGGCACGCGGCGGCGAGCGCGCTTGCGAGCGCGAAAATGCGCCAGAACGCCAAATTCTGCCAAATGCCGTCGGCTTGCGGCTTGTCAGCGGGCAAAGCGGCCGCGATGCGATCCCAAACCGCTGGCGGCGCAGCTTCGGTTATCTCGGCGGCCCAGGGCGCCAGCCGTTCTTCCCATGCCGCAACGGCCAGCGCGAAACCGCGGTCGCCCGCGATGCGCTGCTCGGCCGCGGCACGCTCGGCGTCCGCCAGCACGCCGAGCGCAAATTCGGCGGCGAGCAGATCGTCCTCAGGGCTATGGTCGGTCAGGTCGCTCATTGCTGCAGGCAGCTCTTTAGTTTGATCATCGCGCGCCGGATCCAGCTTTTCATGGTGCCGAGCGGCACGCTCATCCGCGTCGCCAGATCCTCATAGGTGTTGCCGTCGAAGAAGGCCCCGCGCAACGCTGCGCGTTCGCGCGGGTCGAGCCCACCCAAGCAGCCGTGTAGCTTTGCGTAATCCTGCGCATTCTCCAGCGCGATGTCCGCCGTCGGCATGGAGTCGGCCATACCATCCGCCACTTCGATCGGGTCCATGCGCCGGCTCTGCTTGGTGGCGCGCAGCCGGTCGATAGCGCGATTGCGGGCGATCGCGATCAACCATGTCATCGGGCTGGCACGGGCGGCGTCGAAGTCGGCGGCCTTGCGCCACACCGTCACATAGACCTCCTGGAGCACGTCCTCGGCTTCGCTGCGTTCTCCCAAGATACGTAAGCAGACGCCAAATAGCTTCGCCGAGGTCAGCCGGTAGACGGTTTGCAACGCCGCGCGGTCACCGGCCGGAATGTGGACCAGTGCGGCGGCGATCAAGCTTCGGTTCGCGTCGAGATCCATCAGCCCCAGCAGTCACACAAGACGGCCATGTTAAACTTTACGGGGTCGCCGGGGCGGGGACAATTAGGGCCGGATCACATTTGTGGCCGTCGCGCGTGAGCAGGTGCATCTCGCCACAGCCCATGCAGCGGACGCGCGAACGGGGTTTGGCGAGACTGGCGAGAGTCGCGTCGTCGGTGACCAGCACAAAGCTGCCGGTGGCCGGGCACTGATAGCGCAATGCGCCGTGGGCCCGCATGATCGCCACAACCCGCCGCGTCATGCCGGGGGCCGGGTTGAAGGCGGAACGAGCGCTCCAATTCTGCGTCGTCATGGCCATTGGTCACCTCGTTGCTGCGCCGCAACAACAATGCCTCGAGGTACCCGGCGGTTCCCGGATATGCCTGCTCAATCGATGAGGGCGGGGAATTTATGGGCTCCGCCGCAGCCGAGCGGCAAGGGATCGACCTTCGTCACCGCCGCCAACGCCAGATCGCCATAGAGATGGGGAAACAGCGCGCCGCCGCGCGACGGCTCCCATTTGAGGCCGCCACCGAGCCGAGCCGTATCGACATGCAGCAACTGCAGGTCGCGCTGACCGGCAAAATGTTTCGCCGCCGTCTCAACCGCCTGCGCCGCCGTGGAAAAATGAATGAAACCATCGCGCAAATCGACCTCCGAGCCGCGAAATACACCGTCGGCCTGCGCTTTCCGCCACAAATCAGCGGGGACAATCTTGTAGATGCTCGGCATTTGCCATCTCACAACCTTGATTGTGCCTTTTTTGCACGCCACACGCGGCCCAAAGCAAAATAGGGACGTGATGTCGAAAACTGAGGACTACCTTATCCAAACCGCCGATCGGTGTATCCGGTTGGCACGTGCCGGAAGAGAGATTGCGGCCGACCTGGAAGCGATAAGCAATGAGCTTATGGCCAAGGCGGTTGAACTCGACACCGGCCGCGAGAACAAACAAAAATCGGCGCGATAACGCCGTCACGGCAGCGGTTAAGCCGCTGCACATTGGATTTCCCAACTGGATATCCCTAAGCAAAAAGCCCGGCATCACGCCGGACTTTTTGTTGATGGGGCGGCGAGGGCGGTTACGCCGCGCCGTGCATCGCCTCGCCGCCATGCGGCGGCGGAATCGGCGAGCCGTCGGCGGAATATTCGTTGAGCTTGTTGCGCAAGGTGCGAATGGAGATGCCGAGGATATTGGCGGCGTGGGTGCGGTTGCCGAGGCAGTGCTTGAGCGTCTCCAGGATCAGGTCGCGCTCGACCTCGGCGACGGTGCGGCCGACCAGATTGCGCGTCACCTGCTCGGCAGTGTTGGCGGCCAGAGCGGCGGCGCCGACGCTTCGCGACTGATCGAGCCGCACGCCGTCGGGCGCCAGAATGCCGTCAATGCCGATTTCCGCGCCGGTCGAGAGCAGCACCGCGCGATGCAGCGTATTTTCCAGCTCGCGCACATTGCCCGGCCAGCGATTGATGCTGAGCGCACGGCGCGCTTCCGCCGACAGCGCGCGAACCGGCAGGCCGTTGGCCTCCGAATATTTCTTGATGAAATATTGCGCCAGTTCGACAATATCGGCCGGACGTTCGCGCAAGGGCGGAATTTTCAGATTCACGACGTTAAGGCGGAACAGCAGATCCTCGCGGAATTTTCCTTCGCGAACCGCGTCCGTGAGGTTGCGGTTCGAGGTCGCGACGATGCGGATGTCGACCGGCACCGGCTTGCCGCCGCCGACGCGATCGATCACGCGCTCCTGGATGGCGCGCAGCAACTTGGCTTGCAGCCGCACGTCCATTTCGGTGATTTCGTCGAGCAGCAGGGTGCCGCCATTGGCCTCTTCGAATTTGCCGATGCGCCGCGCCAGTGCGCCGGTGAAGGCGCCCCTCTCGTGGCCGAACAGTTCGGATTCCAGCAGGCTTTCCGGCATCGCCGCACAGTTCACCGAGATGAACGGCTTCTTCGAACGCTGCGAGCGGGTGTGCAGATAGCGCGCCAGCACTTCCTTGCCGGTGCCGCTCTCGCCGGTGATTAGCACCGAAGCGTCGGAGCCGGCGATCTGCTGGGCGAGCTTGACCACGGCGGCCATGGCGTCGTCGCGGTAGATCATATCGCGGCTGTCATTGGCGACGGCGGCCAGCACCGCCGCGATCAGGTCGGGATCGGGCGGCAGCGGGATGTATTCTTTGGCGCCGGCGTGAATTGCTCGCACCGCGGCACGGGCATCGTTGGTGACGCCGCAGGCCACAATCGGCACATGGATGCGTTCGGCATCGAGCCGGTCGACCAGGTCGCGGATGTCGAGGTTGACGTCGACGAACAACAGATCGGCGCCGCGCCCGGAGCGCAGCACGGCGAGCGCCTGCTCGTTGCTATCGGCGTGGGTGACGGCCGCGCCCTTGTCCATCGCGATCTTGCTCGCGATGGTGAGCTGGCCTCCGAGGGTGCCGACGATTAATAGGCGCATGGTATTTTCCTTCAGTTCTCAGTCTTACGACGCTTTAGTTTTGCGCATGATCTTGTCCGAAAACCGGTTCCCACTTTTCGGGATCATGCGCTCTAGTTGTGCTCAGACTTGATGATTTCCGTCATGGTTACGCCGAGCTTGTCTTCCACCAGCACGACTTCGCCGCGCGCCACCAACCGGTTGTTGACGTAGATATCGATGGCTTCGCCGACCTTGCGGTCGAGCTCGAGCACGGCGCCGGGGCCGAGCCGCAACAATTCGCCAACATCCATGCGGGCGCGGCCGAGCACGGCCGAGACTTTTACGGGTACGTCGAACAGCGCCTCGAGATCGGACGCGCCACGCGTGGTCGTCTCCGCTTCGGGCGCGAGCGCTGCGGCGTTGTCGATGGTCTGCATCCCGCCATTCTCGAGATCCGGGAGCGGCACTTTGCTGTCGTCACTCATTTGTCTTGGTCTCCAAAATTCTTATTGTCGTTGTTCATTATGCGCCCGCTATTCGCGCCGCCACGTAGCGGCCGACCACGTCGTCGATAGCGGATAACGTCGCGGCGGAATCGCGATTGACGCCGCCGTCGGCCCATTCGATGCGGCAGTCGCCGGCCGCCATCGCAGCGTCGGCCTGCACCACCAGCCGGCCTTCGAAGCCTTTGGCGCGCGCGATCTCTTCGAGCTTGTCCTTGGCGGCGTCATAGATGTCTGCGCCGACGCGGACCACGATATGCGGCGCGGTCACCAATTGAGTGAAACATTCGTTGGCGAGCGCGGAAATCTCGGCGAACGGCTCACGCGCGATCAGTTGCGGCGCAAGCTTGGCGGCAACAGCGACGGCAACTTCCACGGCCTCGGTCTCCAGCCGCGCTTCGATGCCGTTGAGCGCATGATCGAGTCGCGACAGACCGTCGGCGATCAGGCCGAGCGCCGCGGCAATGCGCTGTTCGGCTTCGCCGCGCGCCTGCGCCTTGCCCAAGGCAAAGCCCTTGCGGTGCGCCTGCGCTTCGGCATCCTCGCGCCGGCGTTCGGCTTCGACCACGGTAATGGTCGGCTTGGTGCCGGTGGCGAAGTCCTCGTCGAACATAAATTTCGCGGTCGGTTTCATTTACTTGCCTTTTTGATCCGAAAATCGGTACCCACTTTTCGGGATCATGCGCCTTTAGAAAATCAGCTCTTCGTCACCGCGGCTCTTGGAGATCAGGATTTCACCCTTGGCGGCGAGATCCTTGGCGATATTGACCAGCAGGCCTTGCGCCTCGTCGACGTCGCGCAGGCGCACCGGACCGAGCGCTTGCATATCCTCGACCAGCATCTTGGCAGCGCGCGACGACATGTTCTTGAAGAAGAATTCGCGGACCGGCTCGGCCGCGCCCTTGAGCGCAATGGCCAGCTTGTCCTTGTCGATATTGCGCATCAGCGTCTGCCCGGAGCCTGCGTCGAGCTTGATCAGATCGTCGAATGTGAACATCAGCGCCTTGATGCGCTCGGCCGCTTCCCGGTTTTCTTCTTCCAGCGCGGTGATGAAACGGGTTTCGGTCTGGCGGTCGAAATTGTTGAAGATTTCCGCCATCACTTCGTGCAGGTCGCGCCGGCGCGTCTGCGACAAATTCGACATGAATTCGGTGCGCAGCGTCTGCTCGACGCGCTCAATCACGTCCTTCTGCACCGATTCCATCTTGAGCATGCGGTTGACGACGTCGAGGGCGAAATCCTCCGGCAGGATCGCCAGCACACGCGCGGCATGTTCGGGGCGAAGCTTCGACAGCACCACGGCCACGGTCTGCGGGTATTCGTTCTTGAGGTAGTTCGCCAGCACCTCTTCCTGAACGTTGGCAAGCTTTTCCCACATATTGCGGCCGGCCGGTCCGCGAATTTCATCCATGATGCCGGCGATGCGTTCGCCGGGTAGGAATTGTGCGAGCAGACGTTCGGTGGCGTCGTAGTTTCCGAGCAGCGCGCCTGAGGCCGACATGCGCCCGACGAATTCCAGCAGCAATTGCTCGACTTCTTCGGCCTCGACCGTGCCGAGCGACGACATTGCGATGGAGATCTCGCGCAGTTCGTCGTCGTCGAGCTGGCTGAAAATCTTGCCGCCGTATTGCTCGCCGAGCGCCAGCATCAGGACCGCCGCGCGTTCCGGACCCGACAGCTTGCGCCGTCCCGGGTTGACTTGCGGACGGCTGGCGAGCTCCGCCATCAGTCCGCCGATATCGGAGCGGAGCTGGTCGGCCGTTTTACTCTCTTCGGAATTGGCGGATGCCATGGTTTAGGCCGCGTCCTCATGGAGCCACGAGCGGACGATCGAGACTGCTTCCTGTGGATTCTTCTCGGCCAGTTCGCCGACTTTCTGAACCGATTGGGCGTGAACCTGGCCTTGCACCTTGGCAACGTCGATCATTGCCGAGGTGCGGTTGGAAATCGCGACCTGTTCGCCGCCGCCGACGATCGAGATGTTGGCGCCGCCATTGCCGCTGATGCTGCCGTTGCCGGATACGTTCAGGTCGACGCCGATGGCGCCGGCGACGCCGGCGGTACCGGCAGCGTTTGCCGCGGCCGCGGCGTTTTCCGGCGTTACGATCCGGCGTACCAGCGGACGCACCACCATCAGCAGCACGATAAGGCCGAGCAGCGCCATTACGCCGAGTTCGGCGCCACGCATGATGTCTTCCTTGGTGAAGGTCAGGTAGGTCATCCAGTTGGTCGGCTCACCGAGCGATATCGGGGTGTTTTCGGCAAAGCGCAGGTTGACCACCTCGACCTGGTCGCCGCGCTTGGCGTCGAAGCCGACCGCCGAGCGCACCAGGGCCGCGATGCGGTCGATTTCTTCCTTGGCGCGCGGCTGATAGACCATCTCGCCTTTGTCGTTCTTGACATAGGTGCCGTCGACCAGCACCGCCGCCGAAATGCGATTGACGCGGCCGGCCTCGATCACCTCGGTCTTGGTGATGCGCGAGATCTCGTAATTGACGATTTCCTCGGTCTTCTTGTTCTGGTCGCGGGCCGTGGCTGCGCCTTCAGGCTTGTTGGTGCCCGGCAGTTCGGTGCTGGCGGAAACCGGGCCGCCTTCCTTGCCATCGCTCGACGACGATTGCTCTTCGCGGGTCTGGCTTGAGCGCAGCACTCGGCCGTCCGGATCGAATTTGTCCGAAGTCTGGGTGATGCGGTTGACGTCGAAGTCGGCGTTGAGCTGCACGCGGGCATGGCCGGGACCGACCACCGAGGACACGATGGCCTCGACCTGCTGACGCAGGCGATTTTCAAAGGCCGATTTGCGTTCGTCGGCGCCGGCGCCGCTCATGTCATTGTCCGCCGAGGCACCGTCGGCGAGCAGCTTGCCGGTTTCGTCGATCACCGAGACGCGCTCGGGCTTCATGCCGTTGACCGCGGTGGCGACCAGATGGCGGATGGCGCGAACCTGCTGCGGCTCCAGGCTGCCGCGCACTTTCAGCACGATGGAGGCGGTGGCCTCGGCCTTGTCACGGGCAAACAGCGGCCGGTCGGGTAGCACCAGGTGAACCCGGGCGGCCTGGACGCGGTCGATGCCGCGGATGGTGCGCGACAGCTCGCCTTCGAGCGCGCGCAAATGATTGATGTTCTGGATGAAGCTGGTGGCGCCGAGCGCGTCCGACTTGTCGAAAATTTCGTAGCCGACGCCGCCGCCTTTGGGCAGGCCGCCCTCGGCGAGTTTCATGCGCAACCGCGCGACTTTGTCCTTGGGCGCCAATATGATCGCGCCGTCGTTCTTCATCTCATAGGGGATGGCCTGGCGTTCCAGGTCCTTGATGATCGCCGAGGAGTCCTCGACCGACAGATCGGTGAACAACGGCACCATTTGCGGCGCCGACATCTGGATCATGAGAAAGGCGAAGAAGCCGATGAGAGCCAGCGTCACCGCCGCCATCGCCGCCATTCGCGCCGCACCCAGCGACTTCACAAAGTCGAAGAAACCTTGCACTGGCTGTTCGTCCCACCCTATGCGCGCGTTGAGCGCTCCACCCGGCAAGATTTGCCCAGTTTATGGTTAGCGTCCGGTTAACTCGGCAAAATTGCGTGCCGCCGCAATGCACGAGCCTGCGGGGTGAAACCCTTCGTGCGTGTTAAGGCGTAAGGCTAAAACCCGCTTGCCGGTTGGCCGCGAATGCGTCCCAAACGAAAATCGCCGGCCCATTGGGGGGGCCGGCGATCAAATGAAATTCGGGGGGTGGGCTACTGCCGGTACTGTTGGATGCGCGTGGTGCGCAGGCCGGCGAGGCCGTGCTGGTCGATGGAATACTGCCAGGACAGGAATTCCTCGACCGTCAGCGTATAGCGGGCGCAGGCTTCCTCGAGCGACAAGAGGCCACCGCGTACTGCTGCGACCACCTCGGCCTTGCGGCGGATGACCCAACGTTTCGTTGTCGGCGGTGGCAGATCCGCAATCGTCAGGGGACTGCCATCGGGCCCGATGACGTATTTTACCCTCGGGCGGTGGGGTTCGGTCATTGGTACACTCACAAACACAAAGACACGGACTAACTGGTAACAACTAACTTCCTGGAAGCTACAAGCCGCGACTTAAAATTTGCCTAAGCATGCGGCGCAGAATGGGAAATGTTTGCCCTGCATTTGCTAACCTTTTGGTTACGTTTGTGGCGCCCGCGATAGCTTCCAGCACGGCAGCGCCAGATCGTTTTGGCCTGGCGGATATAGGCTAGGACGAACATTAAGCGCTGCGCCAGTCCTAAAGTTCCACCCGGCGACGGCTAAAAGAAGTCCGGGAAAGCAGCAATACCCGCTTTAAATCGCCGGTCAGGAAGAGGCAGAGGCGCCCTGCCGCACGATGCGCTTGATCTTGTCGACCGTGAAGTTTTGCCCGTTGATCGACAGCAGCGGTGGGTTCTGGGTGAGATCGACCGAGTCTACGGTCGCCGTCACTTCGGTTGAAATACCCACCGACTGTTTACTGGCGTCGACCGCGCTGGCGCTCAGCGTGTAATTGCCGTCCGGCCACTGCTTGCCGTCATTGCCTTTGCCATCCCAGCTGAAGTTCTGACTGCCCGGATTGACGGCGAAACTGCCGGTATAGGCAGTCTGACCCGTCGAATCCTTGATGGTGACCGTCGCGGTCGCGGGCTTGGTGACGTTGAAGCTCCAGGAGCCCTTGCTGTTCGTGACGTTCGCGGTCGAGCCATCGACCACCACATTGGCGCCGACATAGGCCAGTGCTGTGGTCGCCTGCGCAGCTTTGTCGAGCGAGACCAGGGTCGACAGCTGATCGTTCGACTTCATCTGCTGTTCGACCTGGGCAAACTGCACCAATTGCTGGGTGAACTGGTTGGTATCGAGCGGATCGAGCGGATTCTGGTTTTTCAGCTGGGTGGTCAGCAATGTCAGGAATGTCGTGAAATTACTGGCGATCATCGTGCTGTCGGCGCCGGTCGCCGGCGTGGCGGTGCTTGCGGTGGTGCCGGCCGTCGTGGGGACGGGGGTCGCTGTAATCGTGCTCATGATCGTTCCTAAGCTGCCGCTTAAACTCGGATATCGACGCCGCCGCGCTGTCCGGCGAGGCGGCCATAGTCGCGCGCGATTGCTGGTGCCGCGTTCTGCGTTTCATCGTCCACGACCAGCCGCGCGGTCTGCGACGGGGTGCCGCTCTGCTGCTGGCTCATGGATTGGTCGCGCAGCGAGAACTGCGTGCCGTTATCGTTTGTTTTCAGTCCGGCATCCTGCATGGCGCGCTCCAGACCCGACGAATCGCGGCGCAGCAGATCCAAGGTGTCGGCGCGGTCGGCGATCATGTGCGTGGTGATGGTGCCATCGCGATCGACGTTGAGGCGAACCTCGATGCGGCCAAGATCGGGTGGATCGAGGCGGATTTCGAAATGATTGGTGCTGGACAGCGCTTTGCTGGTGATTTCGAACGCGACACCCGAGAGCGGCACGGCGGCTGCTTGCGGCGCGAGCGGGGCAGGGGCGGCGGCCGGCGTGGCTGGTGCGGTCGTCTGGGTTAGTGCGGTCAGGGCGGCGGCCTGGGTGATGTCGGTACCGGCTTTCGGCGCGTCCAAAGTCGTGTCGGCTGCGGGCGCGGCTACGATTTCGGCGGTTACGCGGTGAGTGCTGGCCTGGGCATCGCCACGCGCACCGGCGTCGGCTTTGTCCGCCTTATCGGCATCGACAGTCTGCGGCTTGCCGTCGGAATTCTGCGCGGTCTTGGCGGATTTGGCCGCCTTGGCCTCGTCGCCGGCTTTACCGGTCTCGGCCTCGGCCTTTTTGGCCGTGGCCTTGCCGGGTTTGTCTTGGCCGGCTGCGGCGATCACAGCATCGGCATCAGCCGTGGTGACGATCGTTGTCTTCGGACTGGCGTCGGCACCTGTTGCCTGCGGACCGCCGTCGACGGTCTTCGGCACCGCGGTCGCGATGGCGTCGGCCGGGGTCAAAGTCGGGATTGCGGCGGCGACGGCCGTGGTGGCCGCGGCATTGGCAGACTTGCCGTCACCCACCAGTTTGGCCTCTGCGGCGATCTGTTCGGCGGTTTTGACGCCGGTTTTCATCTTGGTGTCCGATTTGGCGTCTTTGTCGGCCTTTTCAGCATCAGCTGGCTTGGCATCGGTCGTGGCCTTGGCAGGCGGATTCGTGTCGTTCGACGCCGTCTTGGCATCGTCAGCCTTGTCGTTGGCCGATTTGGCGTTCGCCGGCTTGCTGTCGGTGCGATCGCTGGCTTTCGCCTTATTGGTATCCTTGGCGGCCGGCTGGTTACGGTCGGCGCTCGAAGCATCCGAATTGGACTGGTTGTCCGCGGGACGGTTGTCGGCAGGCGGAGGGTTATCCAACAGGCTCTCAAACGGCGTAGCCGCGCTCCGGTCGGGGATCGACCGGGCGGTCAGGATCGGCTTCAGCGTAATAATGGGCTCGAACGCAACGATGGGCACGGGGAACCTCCGGAAAGTCCGCCTTCAAACTGCAATCGGCGGGCCAGTCCGGGAATTGATAAATATCGTGTTATATCAATTGGATACTAGGGTACCTCCGGCCGTAAAGAGGGGTGAGCCGGCAGCCGAAGCTGGCGAACCGGCAAGATTTGCCGTCTTTCGCCTGCAAATTGCGGTCAAGTCCTCCGCCGAACCCTCACATTGCGCGCGCCCCGTCGCCATCTGTAGTAAGAACCTGACCATGCCAAACAGCCTCGGACTAGACAGCAGCCCCGAAAACACCCGCGTCGTCGTCGCCATGTCGGGCGGCGTCGATTCCTCGGTGACCGCTGCGCTGCTCAAAGCCGAGGGCTATGACGTGGTCGGCGTCACCCTTCAGCTCTACGACCACGGCGCCGCGACCCATCGTAAGGGCGCCTGCTGCGCCGGGCAGGACATCTACGATGCCCGCGGCGTCGCCGAGCGCATCGGCATTCCGCATTACGTGCTCGACTACGAGAGCCGCTTCAAGGAAGCGGTGATCGACCGTTTTGCGCAGAGCTATATCGACGGCGAGACGCCGGTGCCCTGCGTCGAATGCAACATGTCGATCAAGTTCCACGATCTGCTGAACACTGCGCGCGAACTCGGCGCCAAGGTTCTGGCCACCGGACACTATGTCGCGTCGCGCGAACTGCCCTCCGGCGGGCGCGGATTGTTCCGGGCGCGTGAGGAAGAGCGCGACCAGAGCTATTTCCTGTTCGGTACCACCCGCGAGCAACTCGACATTCTGCGCTTTCCGCTCGGCGAGCGGACCAAGGCCGAGACGCGCGAACTGGCGCGGCAATATGGATTGGCGATCGCCGACAAGCACGATAGCCAGGACATCTGTTTCGTGCCGACCGGGCACTACGCCGACATCATCGAGCGCTTGAAGCCGGGCGCGGCGGAAGCCGGCGAGATCGTCGATCTCGACGGCAAGGTGCTCGGCACGCATGCTGGCATCATTCATTTCACCGTCGGCCAACGCAAAGGGCTGGGCATCGCGTCCTCGGCGCCGCTGTACGTGGTGCGGCTCGACGCCGAGCAACGCCGCGTTGTGGTCGGCTCGCGCGATGCGCTGAGCACCAGCCGCATCGTGCTGCGCGACGTCAACTGGATCGGCGATACCGGCATCGACGAGGCGCTCGCCGACGACCGCCGCGAAGTGTTCGTGAAAGTGCGCTCGTCGCGGCCACCGCAGGCGGCGTGGCTGCGTCACGGTGCGGGGGGCTACGAAGTCGAGCTGGTCGCAGGCGAACATGGCGTTTCACCCGGCCAGGCTTGCGTTTTCTACGATGCCGGCGAGGGCCAGGCGCGCGTCTTGGGCGGCGGCTTCATTAAGAGCGCGGCGAAGGCGGCAGACACGCCGCGTGCGGAGGCCGCTTACAAGACCGTCGCGGCCGAGTAGAATATCCGCATGGCGGCGGACATCGACAAAGCAGGCGTCGCGAAAGCCTATGCCCGGTGGGCGCCGATCTACGACTTCGTTTTCGGCAAGGTCTTCGCCCCCGGCCGGTACGCGGCGATTATCGCCGCCGAACTGGCGTGCGGCGCCGGCGGGCGCATTCTCGACGTTGGCGTCGGCACCGGCATCTCGCTGCCGGATTACGCGCCGCATAACACCATCGTCGGCGTCGATCTGTCCGAGCCCATGCTGCGCAAGGCGCATGAACGCGTCGTCGAGCACGGACTTCAGAATATCGAAGCCTTGTCGGTGATGGACGCCATGAACATGGCGCTGCCCGACGGTTCGTTCGACGTTGTCGTGGCGCAGTTCGTCATCACCGCGGTGCCAAATCCCGAAGCGACGCTCGACGAATTCGCGCGCGTCACCAAGCCGGGCGGCGAGATCGTGCTGGTCAATCATATCGGCGCCGAGAGCGGACCGCGCTGGTTGTTCGAATTCTGCTTCGCGCCTTTGGCGCGGCGGCTCGGCTGGCGGCCGGAATTTCCGTTCAAGCGCCTGAGTGCGTGGGCCGAGCACCATGGCGGCGTGCGCCTGATCGAGCGCCGTCCAATACAGCCGCTCGGGCATTTCTCGCTGATCCGGTTCAAGCGCCTTTAGCGCGGCACAGGCAGCCCCGGCGGCGATCCGTCGATTAAGCCGAAGTGACGGTGCCGGAACGGCTTTTCGGCCCGCTGGCGAAGCGCTTAACTTGACAGGCTTTGCCGCGGCTTCCTATATCGCGGCCATTCCGGCAGTCAGCGATTGCCGAGATGGCGGGGTAGCTCAGTTGGTTAGAGCAGCGGAATCATAATCCGGAGGTCGGGGGTTCAAATCCCTCCCCCGCTACCAAGTTCACCCTAATCCCTTGAAATCACAAGAATAGTCCGCGCGGGCGTTCGCTCCCGGACTTCAGCACCAGCCGCGGCGGTTACGGGCTGCCGGAGCCGGTCCCGGCATGCTTGCGCGCCGCCGGAATGCTATCCACCGCCAACAGTTCCTGCGATGTGATACTTGACACATGACTATAGCGATATAAAACATTACAAATCACATTCTGAGTCACGAGAATGGTCGTAATCGCATGATTACCGCCGCGCAGTTGCGAGCCGCACGGGCGTTGCTGGGTCTCGACCAGCGCGAACTGGCGAAAGCCTGCGGCCTGTCGCTGCCGACCATCCAGCGCATGGAAGCCAGCGCCGGCGTGGTCCGCGGCAATGTCGACTCCCTGATGAAGCTGGTCGATGCTCTCGCCGCCGCCGGCATCGAACTGATCGGCGAGGGTGCGGTCAGCGGCGGCGGTGGCCGCGGAGTGCGGCTGAAATGATGGTCGTCTACGCACTTTTCGGTGTAGCGGCGCTGGTCGCTCTGGCCCCCATCGCGGTCGCGTTCGGTGTGTCGCAGGGCAAAGACACCACTACCACGTTGATCTACGGCGCTTGCCTGATCGTCACGCTGGGCCTGTGCACGATTGCGCTGCTCAGCCTGTTCGACGTTTCGCACACGATTTCGCAAGCGACATTGCCGCTCGGGCTGCCCTGGCTGGGCGCGCATTTCCGTATCGATGCGCTGGCGTCGTTCTTCCTGGTCGTCGTCAATCTCGGCGGCGCGGCGGCGAGCCTGTTTGCGCTCGGCTATGGCCGCCACGAAGAGTCGCCGCTGCGGGTGCTGCCGTTCTATCCGGTCTATCTCGCCGCGATGAATCTCGTGGTCATGGCCGATGACGCTTTCAGCTTCCTGGTGTCGTGGGAATTCATGTCGCTGACCTCCTGGGCGCTGGTGATCTCCAATCACCGCGTGCGCGAGAACCTGCGCGCCGGTTTCATCTATCTGCTGATGGCGGGTTTCGGCACGCTGTCGCTGCTGCTCGCCTTCGGCCTGCTCGCCGGCGCCGCCGGCAACTATGCCTTCGACGCCATTCGCGCTGCGCCTCCGGTGGCCGGCGTTGCCGCGCTGGTTTTTATTCTCGCCATCGTTGGCACCGGCTCGAAGGCCGGCCTCATTCCGCTGCATGCCTGGCTACCGCTAGCCCATCCGGCCGCGCCCAGCCATGTCTCGGCACTGATGAGCGGTGTGATGACCAAGGTCGCGGTCTACGGCTTTGTCCGCATCGTGTTCGACCTGCTCGGCACACCGGCCTGGTGGTGGAGTCTGGTGGTGCTCGCCATCGGCGGCGCCACAGCGGTGATGGGCGTGCTCTATGCGCTGATGCAGCGCGACCTTAAGCGCGTTCTGGCCTACTCAACAATCGAGAATATCGGCATCATCTTTGCCGCGCTTGGCCTGGCGCTAGCGTTCAAGACCGAGGGGCTCAACTGGGCGGCGGCGCTGGCGCTCACTGCCGGGCTGTTTCACGTCTTCAATCATTCGCTGTTCAAAAGCCTGCTGTTCTTCGGCGCCGGCAGCGTGCTCAACGCCACCGGCACGCGCGACATCGAGCAACTCGGCGGGCTGATCCACCGCATGCCGCAGACCGCCTTTGTGTTCCTAGCCGGCTGCGTCGCGATCTCGGCGCTGCCGCCGCTCAACGGCTTCGTTTCGGAATGGCTGACGTTCCAGGCCATTCTGCAAAGCCCGCAATTGCCGTCATGGGGCCTCAAGCTGATGGTGCCGGCGGTCGGCGCGCTGCTGGCGCTATCGGCCGCATTGGCCGCCGCCTGTTTCGTGCGCGCCTTCGGCTTTACGTTTCTCGGCCGCGCCCGCACGCCGGCTGCGAGCGGCGCGCAGGAGACCGACAGCAATTCGCTGGCGGCGATGTATATCGTCGCCGCGCTCTGCCTGATCGCCGGCATTCTGCCCGGCGTCTTCATCGATGCACTGGCGCCGGTGGTGCAATCTCTGGTCGGCGGCCGCATGCCGGTGCAAACCAGCGTCGAATGGCTGTCGATCGTGCCGATCGCCGAAAGCCGCAGTTCTTATAATGGGCTGCTGGTATTCGTGTTCATGATCTCGTCCGGCGCGATTGCCGCCTTCGCCATTCACCGCCTCGCTTCCGACAAAGTGCGCCGCGGCCCGGCCTGGGGCTGCGGCTATCCCGACGCCAGCACGGCGACGCAATACACCGCCGATAGTTTCGCGCAGCCGATTCGTCGCGTATTCGGCACCGTCGTGTTCCGCGCCCGCGAGATCGGCGAGATGCCGCCGCCGGGCTCGACCGAGCCGGCGCGGCTCACCGTCGAATTGCACGACCTGATCTGGGATTCGCTCTACGCCCCGATCGCCGCCGGCGTCGCGTTCGCCGCCGAGCGCCTCAATTATCTGCAGTTCCTCACCATCCGCAGCTATCTCTCGCTGGTGTTCACGGCGCTGGTGCTGCTTCTGCTGGTGCTCGCGATATGGCCGTGATCCGCGACATAGCCTTTCAGGGCGGACAGATGCTGCTGGTGCTGCTGCTGGCGCCGCTGCTCACCGGCTTTGTGCGCAAGGTGAAAGCGCGGCTGCTGCGGCGGCAAGGCCCGCCGCTGCTGCAGCCCTATCGCGATCTGATCCGGCTGATGCGCAAGGACGCGGTGCTCGCCGACAACGCGTCGTGGCTGTTCCGCGTCATTCCCTATTTCGTGTTCGCCGCCACCTGGATCGCGGCCTCGCTGGTGCCGACCTTCGGCAGCGGACTGCTGTTCTCCTGGTCGGCCGATCTGATCGCCCTGATCGCAGTGCTCGGCAGCGCGCGGTTTTTCCTGGCGCTGGCCGGCCTCGACGTCGGCACTGCGTTCGGCGGCATTGGCTCAAGCCGCGAGGTGATGATCGCCTCGCTGGCCGAGCCGGCGATGCTGATGATCATGTTCACGCTCGCCTTGATCGCCGGCTCGACCCAGCTTTCGACCATGTCGGCCTTCATGAATTCGCCGGAAGTGGGATTACGCGTGTCGCTCGGTCTCGGCCTGATTGCACTGATCATCGTGGCGATCGCCGAAAACGCCCGCATCCCGGTCGACAATCCGGCAACGCATCTCGAGCTGACCATGGTGCATGAGGCCATGGTGTTGGAATATTCCGGCCGCCATCTGGCGCAGATCGAATTGGCGGCGATGCTCAAGTTGCTGCTCTATATCTCGCTGATCGCCTGCCTGTTCGTGCCCTGGGGCATCAGCCCGCCGACCGCCGATCCGGTGCATCTGGCTATCGGCGTCGTGGCCTATGTGGGCAAGCTTGCGGTTGCCGGCGTCATGCTGGCGCTGTTCGAAACGGCCATTGCCAAGATGCGGGTGTTCCGTGTGCCGGGCTTCCTCGGCGCCGCGCTGATGCTGGCGCTGCTGGCAGCGCTGCTGCGCTTCGTCTCGAGGAGCTTCTGATGCGCGGATTGAGCTTCGACATCGCGCATATGCTGGCCGGCTCGCTGGTGCTGGTGAGTTTCCTGCAGCTCTATCAAGACCGGCTGTCGGCATTGATCAATGTCTTTGCCATGCACGCATTGGTGCTGGCGTTGTCGGTGGCGTGGCAGGCTTTCGTGCAGGAAGCGCCGCATCTCTATATCACCGCGGTGATTGCGCTGGTGTTTAAGGCCATCGTCATTCCGGTGGCGCTGCGTCGGATTATCGTGCGGCTCGGCATCCACCGCGAGATCGAGGCGGTGGTCGGCGTCGGCCTCGCCATGCTGGTCGGCATCGGGCTGGTGGCGCTGTCGATGGTGGTGATGCTGCGGGTCACCGCCGAAGCCGATCCGCTGGCGCGCGAAGACCTCGCCTTTGCGCTGTCGGTAGTGCTGCTCGGCCTTTTGGTGATGGTGACGCGACGTAACGCTGTCGGCCAGGTGATCGGCTTCATGTCGCTGGAGAACGGCCTGGTGCTGGCGGCGACCGGCGCCAAAGGCATGCCGCTGGTGGTCGAGATCAGCGTCGCCTTCTCGGTACTGATCGCTTTCATCGTCATCGGCATTTTCCTGTTCCGCATCCGCGAACGCTTCGACACCGTCGATATGCAGGCGATGGACCGGTTTCGCGGAGAGCAGCGATGAAATTCGACGCACTCATCGGCGTGCTGCTGATCCCGGCACTGTCGGCGTGCCTGCTCGCCGCTTTGCCCGGCTACCGGCTGACATCGCGGTTCAATGTGCTGGCGGCGCTCGCGACATTCGTGACCGCGGTGTCGCTGTTCGTGGTCGAGCCCAAATCCGGGCCCTATCTGCTGGTCGATGACCTCAACAAGGTCTTCATCGTGCTGACCACCTTCGTGGCCTTCACCACCAGCGCCTTCAGCGCCAGTTATATCGGCCACGAGATCGAGATCGGCCGCCTGAAACTGAGTTACGTGCGTTTCTATCACGCCATGTACCAGGTGCTGATGTTCGCCATGAACCTCGCACTGGTCGCCAATAATATCGGCCTGATGTGGGTCGCGATCGAAATAGCGACGCTGACCACCGTGCTGATGGTCGGCATCTATCGTACCCACGAGGCGCTGGAAGCGGCCTGGAAATATTTCATCCTTGGCAGCGTCGGCATCGCGCTGGCTTTGTTCGGCACCATTCTGGTTTACATGGCGGCGCGTCCAGTGATCGGCGAGGGTCTCGACGCCATGGTGTGGACGGTGCTGGTCACGCAAGCAGCCAAATTCGATCCGGCGCTGCTCAATGTCGCCTTCGTGTTTCTGCTGCTCGGCTACGGCACCAAAGTCGGCCTCGCGCCCTTGCACGCCTGGCTGCCGGATGCGCACGCCGAAGGTCCGACACCGATCTCGGCGGTGCTGTCCGGCCTGCTGCTCAACGTCGCGCTCTATGCGCTGCTGCGCTTCAAGATGATCCTGGCGCTCAATCCGGCCGCGCTGGCGCCAGGGCCGCTGATGGTGACCGCCGGCCTGTTGTCCTGCGTGTTCGCCGCTTTCATGCTGTACCGGCGCCGCGACATCAAACGGATGTTTGCCTACTCCTCCATCGAACACATGGGCATCATCGTGTTCGCCTTCGGCATGGGTGGCCCGCTCGCCAACTTCGCCGGGCTGTTGCACATGACTATGCATTCGCTGACCAAGTCGGCGATCTTTTTCGCGGTCGGCCACATTGCCCAGATCAAAGGGACGCAGAAGATCGCCGACATGGGCGGGCTGACCGTCACCCATCCGTTGCTGGGGTGGGGCCTGGTGCTCGGCGTCGTCGCCATTGCCGGACTGCCGCCGCTCGGCATTTTCATGAGCGAGTTCCTGGTGGTGAGTTCGACCTTCTCGCGCGCGCCGTGGCTGGCGATGATCCTGGTGTTCGGCATCCTCGTCGCGCTCGGCGCGCTGTTCCTGCGGCTCAATACCATTGCGTTCGGCGAGCCACGCGGCTCCACCGCGCCGGCCGAGGCGTCCTACGTGCCGATGTTCGCTCACCTTGCCATCGTGTTCATGGCGGGCATTTATCTGCCGCCGCCGCTGGTGGCCGGCTTCCAAAACGTCGCCAGATTGTTGGGATAGCGATGAAGCTGACGCGCACCATCGTCACCGAGGAGGGCTGGAACCAGGCGAGCGATCGCCTGGCGAACGGCGGCCTGACGTTGCTCGGGTTGTGGGGCGATGCGCCGTGCGTCTATATGGCGCTGCTCGACGAGGCGACGGCCGAGATTTTGGTGCTGAGTTACGCCTGCCGCGACGGCGCCTATCCGAGTGTCGGCGCCAGACATCCGCCGGCCATCCGGCTCGAGCGCACGATCCGCGATTTGCACAAGCTCAACGCAGCCGGCGCCGTCGATACGCGGCCGTGGCTCGATCACGGCGGCGCGCCTTATGCATTCCTGCCGGCCGAGGGCGAGGGCCTGCATCAGATCGCGGTCGGTCCGGTGCATGCCGGCATCATCGAGCCCGGACACTTCCGCTTCACCGCCAATGGCGAGCATATCGTGCGGGTGGAGCAGCGGCTCGGCTATGTGCACAAGGGCATCGAGGCGCTGATGAGTGGCGCCACGCTCGACGACGCGGCGAAATTGGCGGCGCGCACCTCCGGCGATAGCACCGTGGCCTATACATATGCTTTCGCGCTGGCCGCGGAAGCCGCGCTGCAAATCGCGCCGCCACCGCGCGCGGTTTATCTGCGCGCGCTGATGGCCGAACTGGAGCGGCTCGCCAATCATTTCGGCGATATCGGCGCTATCTGTAACGATGCCTCGTTCGCGCTGATGCATACGCAAACTGGCATTCTCCGTGAGCGCACGCTGCGCGCGGCTGAGCTCTGTTTTGGCCACCGCCTGATGATGGACGTCATCGTGCCAGGCGGCGTCATCCACGATCTCGCTGCCGATGGCCCGGCGCGTTTGGAAGAATTGCTCAGCGAAATTCGCCGCGCCTTCCCGCCCTTGGTCGAACTTTACGACAACACCGCGTCGCTACAGGACCGCACCGTCACCACCGGCATCGTCAAGCCGGACTACGCGCGCCAGTATGGCGCCGGCGGCTATGTCGGCCGCGCCTCGGGACGCAATTTCGACGCGCGCCGCGCAGTCGGCTACGAGCCCTATAGTCATCTTGCTTTCAAAGTGCCGGTGCTGGACGCCGGCGACGTCAACGCGCGGATCTGGATCCGCATTCGCGAGGTCGAGCAGAGCCTGGCGCTGATCGATCAAATTCTCAGCCTGCTGCCGACAGGCGAGATCCAGACTGCCATTCAGGCCAATGGCAAAGCCTGCGAAGGCCTCGGTCTTGTCGAAGCTTTCCGCGGCGACGTGCTGGTCTGGCTGCGGCTCGATGCCAGCGGCCAGGTCGCGCGCTGCCATCTGCGCGATGCGTCCTGGTTCCAGTGGCCGTTGCTGGAGACCGCCATCAAGGACAACATCGTCGCCGACTTTCCGCTCTGCAATAAGTCGTTCAATTGCTCGTATTCGGGACACGACCTCTGATGCGCAAGACCTTGTTCGAAAGCATGACCCGCGGCCCGCTCACCGAGCCGCCGCCCGCGCCCGATGAAGCCGGCCTCGCCGAGCTGGCGCAAAGCGTCAATCGCGCCGCCCGCGCCAAGCTTGGGCGCTCACTCTCCATTCGCCATGTCGATGCCGGCTCCTGCAATGGCTGCGAGCTCGAACTGCATGCGCTGAGCAACGCGTTCTACGATCTCGAACGTTTCGGTCTGCGCTTCGTCGCCTCGCCGCGCCACGCCGACGTGCTGACGGTAACCGGCCCAGTCACCAAGAATATGCGCGAGGCGCTCAAGCGCACCTACGATGCCATGCCCGACCCGAAATGGGTGGTGGCGATCGGCGCCTGCGCGGTCGACGGTGGGCTGTTCGCCGCCAGCGATGTGGTTGAAGGGGGCGTCAAGGACGTGCTGCCGGTCGACCTGCACATTCGCGGCTGTCCGCCGTCGCCGACCGAACTCCTGAAGGGGCTCATCGCCTTGCTGGAGCGGGCGGCCTGAGACGTCTGAATTTCCGGGTGGAGAGGCCGCGCAACGCCGCTAAATCAGACTTTCCGGCCGTTTGAGCACAGCCTTGCGGTGGTTTTGCAGGCTGTAGAACTGCTCCAGCACGCTCGAGAGCAGGCTCAGCAGCACGCCATTGGTTTCGTGCTCGCAATCGATCAAGGCCACCATGGCTTGTTGTTCGCGCAATTGGATAATGGCGTCGTCCAGCCGGCGGTCGATATCCGCCAGTTCTCGTGATTTGGTCTGCATCGCCCCGCCTAATTCCCTTAGCCGCCTTGCTATATGGCAGATTTTTGACTGCCTAGCGGAACTCCGAAGCAAGCTTAAATGTCATGGTAAAGGCTGCGGTCACCCCGGCATCACAAGGGCGTCAGACCGCGCGAATACGCCCGTTTAAGGTTGCCGCCCGCTGGCTGCGATGGAACTATTGCTTGGATAATTCGTATCTAACGGGTGCGATTGCTCCTGCCGGAAACGCGAGAATAAGTCCCATGGCGCGCAGCGCGACGATGCCGATCCCGGACAGCGACAACAGCCGGGGAGCCGCGCCAAACAAGCGGCCGACGCCGGAAGTGCGCGCTGCCTGGACCGAAACCTTCCGTCGCGTCCGGGCCGAGACCGAGGCGCGCGCCGCGCATCTGTCGGTCGAGGACCAGATCGTCCAGTCGATGGCGGACGCCAGCCCCACCAAATGGCATCGCGCCCACGTCACCTGGTTCTTCGAGCAGTTTCTGCTGGTGCCGAACGACCCGGGCTACAAGATATTCGACGCGCGTTTTCCGTTCCTGTTCAATTCCTATTATGTCGCCGCCGGCCCGCGTCATGCGCGCCCGCAGCGCGGCCTGATCACGCGGCCGAACGGCACTGATGTCGCCGGCTTCCGCGCCCATGTCGATACCGCGGTCGAGAAGCTGATCGCCAATGTGCCGGCGGAAATAGCGGCCGAGGTGTTTTCGATTCTGGAAATCGGTCTGCATCACGAGCAGCAGCATCAGGAACTGCTGCTCACCGATATCCTGCATGCCTTCGCACAGAATCCGACCGACCCCGCCTATGACACGTCATGGCAAGCGCCGCGCGCCGGGTTGGGGGCGCGGGGCTTTGTCGATGTGCCGGCCGGAATCATGTCCATCGGTCATGAAGGCGACGGGTTTTGTTTCGACAACGAGACGCCGTTCCATGATGAGCTCATTCCGGAAGTGCGCATCGCGCGCCACCTCGTCAGCAATGCCGAATGGCTGGAATTCATCAAAGCCGGCGGCTACGCGACGCCGTCGCTGTGGCTTTCCGACGGTTGGGCGGCGGTGCAGGCCGAAGTCTGGCAGGCGCCGGGCTATTGGCGTCTCAAGGACGATGCTTGGCATGCGATGACGCTCGGCGGCCTCAAGCCGGTCGATCCGCAGGCTCCGGTGATGCATGTCAGCTATTACGAAGCCGAGGCCTTCGCGCGGTTCGCCGGAAAGCACCTGCCGAGCGAGGCGGAATGGGAGGTTGCGGCCCGCGCCGGGCTCATCGCCGACGCCTTCGGGGTGGCTTGGCAATGGACGCGGAGTGCTTATCTGCCGTTTCCAGGCTACCGCGCGGCCGAAGGGGCGCTCGGCGAATACAACGGCAAGTTCATGGTCAACCAGATGGTGTTGCGCGGCTCGTCGCTGGCAACGCCCGAGGGGCACGCCCGCGTCAGCTGCCGCAATTTCTTCTATCCGCCGGCGCGCTGGCAGTTCAGCGGCGTGCGGCTCGCCGAATTTGGTTGAGTAAACAGGAATTAGAGATGGTCGCACTCGCACGCTCGCAGGTTGTTATGCCGCAAGGCGCGGAGGCGTCGGATTTCGAAGCCGACGTCCTCGCGGGTCTGAGCGCGACGCCGAAGCGTCTGGCGGCGAAATATTTCTACGACGGCGTCGGTTCGAAATTGTTCGAGCGCATCACCGAAGTCCCGGAATATTACCCGACGCGCACCGAGATGAAGATCCTGCGCGACAACGCCGCCGAGATCGCCAGGCTGATCCCGCCTGGCGCCGCGCTGGTGGAATTCGGCGCCGGTTCGAGCAAGAAGGCGCGCATTCTGCTGCGCGCGGCGCCGGCGCTCGCGGCTTACGTGCCGGTCGATATTTGCCGCGAGATGGTGGAGCAGGAGGCGGCCGAATTGCGCCCGGATTTCCCGCGGCTCAAGGTGCTGCCGGTCGTCGCCGACATTTGTTTTCCATTCGAGCTGCCGGGCGAAGCGAAAGCTGCACCGGCCCGCGTCGGATTTTTCCCCGGTTCGACCATCGGCAATTTCGAACCGCATGAAGCGGCGGCGTTTCTGCGCAACGCCGCGGAAATTCTCGGGCCCGGCGCCACGCTGATCGTCGGGGCCGATCTGATCAAGGCTGTCGACATTCTCAACGCTGCCTATAACGACAAGGCCGGTATCACCGCCGCGTTCAATCTCAATCTGCTGACGCGCATCAACCGCGAACTGCACGGTACCTTCAAGCTCGACAGCTTCGAGCACCACGCCTTCTACAACCGCGGGCGCAACCGCATCGAAATGCACCTCGCCAGCCTGAAGCGGCAGAAGGTGAAAGTGGCCGGCGCGTGCTTCGACTTCCGCGCCGGCGAAACCATCCACACCGAGAACTCTTACAAATACAGCGTCGAGTCGCTGGGCGGCTTGGCCCGCGGCGTCGGCTGGCTACCGGCGGGCGTGTGGACCGATCCGGACAAATATTTCTCGATCCAGGCCTTCAGGCTGACCGGCGCGCCGCCGGTGCGGCCGGCAGAATAGCCACCTTCCCGAAGCCCTCCGCCTGCGCTAAGTCACGCCGTCCGCAATCGGATGCGTGTTTACAGGGCAGGGACTTCAATGAAAATCGTCGGTTTTGAAGCAAACAATAAAATGCGGCTGGGCGTGGTCGATGGCGACAACGTCATCGATATCCAGGCAGTGGACGCCAGCGTGCCGAGCGATCTCGGCGACTACCTCCGCGCCAACAATGGCGACCTGAAGCCGCTGGCCGCGCTCGCAGCCTCGGCGCCGGCCTCCGCGCGCATCCCGCTCGCCGGCTTGAAATTCACGCTGCCGGTGGCGCGCCCCGGCAAGATCATCTGCCTCGGCCTCAATTACCTCGACCACGTCAAGGAAGGCCCGCAGAAGGACAACATCCCGAAATTCCAGTCGATCTTTTTCCGCATGCTGACGTCGCTGACGCCGCATCTGACGCCGCTGATACGGCCGAAGAAGTCGATCCAGCTCGATTACGAAGGTGAGATGGTCGTGATCATCGGCAAGTGCGCCAAGCATCTGACGTTGGAAAACGCCACCGACTGCATCGCCGGCTATTCCGTCGGCAATGAAGGTTCGGTGCGTGAGTATCAGCGCCACACCACGCAGTGGGGCATGGGCAAGAACTTCGACAAGACCGGCAGCGTCGGGCCGTGGATGGTCACCGCCGACGAACTGCCGAAGGGCGGCAAGGGCCTCAAGATCGAGACCCGGCTCAACGGCAACAGCATGCAGTCGTCCAACACCGATCTCTTTATGTTTCCGGTGGCGGAGTCGCTGGTCTATCTGACCGAGGGCATCACGCTCGAGCCCGGCGACATTTTGTTCACCGGCACGCCGTCGGGCGTCGGCCATGCGCGCAAGCCGGAGCCGGTCTGGATGAAACAGGGCGACACCGTCGAGGTCGAAGTCCAGGGCATCGGCGTGCTGAAGAACAGCATCGAGGACGAGAAGTAGCCTTCTTTCCCTCCCCGCGAAGCGCGGGGAGGGTCGACATGCATCGCGATAGCGATGCGTGTCGGGGTGGGGGCTTTTGCTCGTGGCACATTTTCCCCCACCCCCGACCCCTCCCCACGCTCGCAAGCGCTCGCGGGGGAAGGGGAGAAGCGCCCCGTTGACACCGACTGCATGCCCGCCTTCCCTTAGCGACAACAACAAGCGCACCTCCCGCATGGAGGTGAGCAGGCTCTGGGGAGGGCAATTATGAAACACGTTATCGTCGCGGTGGCGTTTGCCGTCGGTATCGGTATCGGTATCGGTCTCGTCTCGGCTGCGCACTCCGAATGGCCGAATGACCGGCCAATCCGCGTTATCGTCGGCTTCGGCGCCGGCGGCGGCACCGACATCGTCGCCCGCATCGTCGCGCAGCCGTTGTCCGAGATGCTGCACCAGACCGTCATCGTCGAGAACAAGCCGGGTGCTGGCGGCGCCATCGCCGGCGATCAGGTCGCGAAAGCCGACAAGGACGGCTACACCGCGTCGATGATCAGCGCCGGCCACACCGTGTCCGCGGTGATGGTCAAGGCGGTGCGCTACGACGCGGTCAAGGATTTCGCTGCGGTGGCGCTGGTCGCCGATTCGGCCTTCGTCGTGGTTGCGCGCAAGGATTTCCCGGCCAACGACATCCAGGGACTGGTGAAGCTCGCCAAGGCGCAGCCCGGCAAGCTGAACCTTGCCAGCGTCGGCCTCGGCTCGACCCAGCATTTCGCCGGCGAACTGCTGGGCCAGATGACCGGCATCGACGTCAAACATATTCCATATCGCGGCACGCCGGCAGTGATCACGGCCTTGCTGGCCAAGGACGTCGACTATGCCGTCGAACTGCTGCACGCGGTGCGCGGCCAGGTCGAAGCCGGCGAATTGAAGCTGCTCGCGGTCGCCTCGCCGACGCGGTGGCCGACCATTCCCAATGTACCGACGGTCGCCGAATCCGGCGTGCCGGGTTACGCGGTGCTGGGCTGGTACGGCTTCGTTTATCCCGCGGGCACGCCGCAGCCGATCGTCGACAAGACCTATGCCGCGCTCAAGGACATCCTGGCCCGCCCGGAGATCAAGGCGCAGCTGGAAAAGGCAGGCGCCTCGGCTCATATCGCGCCACCGGCAGAATTCGGCCGGCATATCGCCGACGAAGTTGCGAAATGGCATGCGGTGCGCGACAAGGCGGGTCTGACGCCGCAGTAAAGCGGCTGCCTATCGAAACAGAGGACGAGGAAATGGCCGATCAGCTTAAGGTGCTTGTGATTTGCGGCTCGCTGCGCAAGGGTTCGTTCAACGCTTCAATTGCGCGCGCGCTGCCGTCGCTGGCGCCCCCCGGGATGTCGTTTACCGATGCACCGCCCTACGCCGGCTTTCCGGCCTACAATGACGATGTGCGGCTCGCGTCAGGCGCGCCCGCCGAGGTCGAGGCCTGGGCCGCCGCCATCCGCGCCGCCGACGGCGTCATCATCGTCTCGCCGGAATATAACTGGTCGGTCCCCGGCGTCCTGAAGAACGCCATCGACTGGATGTCGAAGCTCAAGGACGTGCCGTTCAAGGACAAGCCGGTCGCCTTGCAGTCGGCGGCGGGCGGGCAGATGGGCGGCGGCCGCATGCAATATCACCTGCGCATGATCCTGACGTCGATCGACGCTCAGATGTTCGGTAAGCCGGAAGTGTTCGTGAATTTCGCTGCCAAGAAGATCGACGAAAAGACCGGCGAACTGACCGACGACGCGGTCAAGGACATCATCAAGCAGCAGCTCGCGGCCTTCGCGAAGTTCATTGCGCGCGTGAAGGTGTAGGGCGCTTGCCCCGGATGCGGCGCTGCACGCAGCGTAGCGGCGTGGTGCGCCGCTGATCCGGGGCCTTACCGGATTTCGAATATGTGAAGGTCCCGGGTCTGCAGCGCACCGCTTCGCCGTGCGCCGCGCCCGGGACAAGTCAGAGTCTCACCCCGCCGGCTGCGCCCGCTTGGGAAACAGCTGCGGCCGCAGCTTCGGGTGTCCGGCCATGGTCTTGGGCGCGAACGGCGCTTCGGCGCCCAGTTCCTCGGCGGCGTGCCAGGCCCAGCGCGGATCGTAGATCGCGGCGCGGCCGATGGCGATCATGTCGGCCTGGCCGGAGGCGACGATATCTTCCGCCTGCTGGTAGCCGGCAATGAGGCCGACCGTCATGGTGGTGAGGCCGCTTTCCTTCTTCACCTTCTCCGAGAACGGCACCTGGTAGCCGGGCGCCAGCGGAATCTTCTGCGCCGGATGCAGGCCGCCGGTGGTGACGTCCATGTAGTCCATGCCGCGCTTCTTCAATTCCTTGGCGAGGATGACGGTTTCTTCCGGCGTCCAGCCGCCATCGACCCAATCGGTCGCCGACACGCGCATGCCGATCGGCTTTTGCTCGGGCCATACCGCGCGCACCGCTTCGTACATCTCGATGGCAAAGCGCATGCGGTTTTCGCTCGAGCCGCCATATTCGTCGGTGCGCCGGTTGGACAGCGGCGACAGGAATTGGTGCGCCAGATAGCCGTGCGCGCCGTGCAACTCGATCACGTCATAGCCGATGCGGTCGAGGCGCTTGGCTGAGGCCGCGAATTCGCCGAGCACGCGCTTGATGTCGTCTTTGCTCATGGCATGCGGCGTCGGCCAGCCGGTGTCGTAGGGAATCGCCGATGGCGCTTCCGGGGTCCAGGCGTCCGGCCCTTCCAGGATCGGCTTGCCGCCGGCGCCCGGCGGCGTGGTTGGGCCTTTGCGGCCGGCATGCGCGAGCTGCACGCCGAGTTTCGCCACGCCGTACTGGCGGCAGAAATCATGCACGCGCTTGAGCGCCGCTTCGTTCTCGTCCGACCACATGCCGGCGCATTTCGGCGAGATGCGGCCTTGCGGATTGACGTTGGTCATCTCCGTCATCACCAGGCCGGCGGCGCCGAGCGCCATATTGCCGAGCCACATCAGGTGCCAGTCATTGGCTGAACCGTTGGTGGAATTGTACTGGCACATCGGCGACACCACGATGCGGTTCGGCAGCGTGAGACCGCGCATGGTGATCGGAGTAAACAGAACGCTAGCCATTGTTGGATTTCCTTTTTCTTACGAATTTAGAGTGTGTGCCACGCGTGCATGGCGACGACCAGACAGCAGATCGCCCAGAACACGCAGAATTCGACGCCGCCAATCACCCAGATCCAGTTCTTGGTCAGCTTGTAGGTGGCGGCGGAGGCGACCATCAGATGGATGAAGGCGACGATGGCGACGTATTGCGTGTAGATGTCGAACAGCAGGCCGATCGTCAGCACGGTCTCGATTGCGCCGGCGAGGTACATCCAGAACGCCGGCGGCTTGAAGCCGACATTGACGTAGAACTGCAGCGCCTGCGGCACCGTAAACTTGGCGACGATGTGCGGAATTAAGAACAGCGCGCAGATGATGCGCAGGATGTTGAACTCGTTCAGCAGATTGAATTTGTCGGCAAACGACATGGAGCCCCCGGCGGTTCTAGGCAGCGACTACTCGCGGTGAAATTCGCACTTCTTGGCGGCTGCGCCAAGCCCTCAGCCGGCGCGCATCGGCGGCAGCTTTTTGCCTTTCAGCCAGGCGGCGCCCTTGGCATAGAGCGCGTCGAGCTCCGGACCGTCGAGACCGGGCATATCCGGTTTCACGTGGTAACCGACGCGTGTTTGCAGATAGGCAAGGTGGCGATAGCCCTCGGGAAAGCTGTTGAGCAACGTCTGGTCGAGCTTGAGCGTCGCCGACGGGTCGACCGGATCGAGCCGGTCTTTTTCATAAATCGTTTCGCGCAGCACAATGCCCCAGCGGCCTCTGCGCTTTTCGACCAGATTGTAGAACCGGCCGGTGCACAGCACGTCGCACACCACGCCGTCGACCTCGGCGCGCTGCGAGATCGTCATCTTGGTCTGCACGATGGCCCGCTTGCCCTTCAACTCGATCGAGGTGCCGCCGAGAAAATGCAGGAAGCGCACGCCCTTGTCGTAGCCTTCCTTGCCGACTTTGATGAATTCCTCGAACGGACCCTGAAACCAGGTCGCCATCATCCAGCCTTCCTTGTGCCAGACGGTTCGAAATTGATCCCACAGGCGCGCGTCGCGGTAGACGGCCCAGTTCTCAACCAAGTCGCGGATGGCAAGTCGGTCGGCGGTGTCGCTCGGCATGGACCCATTCTCCGTCATGCCCGGCCTTGTGCCGGGCATCCACGTCTTTATACACGACGGAACGGCAAGAATAGTGGGAGACCTCCATGCCAAGACTCGCCGGCAAAACCGCCATCGTCACCGGCGGCGCCAAGGGCATCGGCCGGCATTATTCACAGGCGCTGGCCGCGCAGGGCGCCCGCGTCATGATCGCCGATATCGCCGACGGCAAGGAGCTAGAGGCCCACATCGCCGGCCGGCATGGCGCCGACAAGGTCGCGAGCATCAAGTTCGACGTCACCGACGAAGAGGCGGTCAAGAACCTGGTGGCGCAGACCATCGCGCGCTTCGGCCAGATCGACGTGCTGGTCAACAATGCCGCCTATTATTCGACGCTGACGCCGCGCAATTTCAACGAGTGGGACACCGAAACCTGGGACCGCGTCATGGCGGTCAATGTGCGCGGCTCGTATCTGATGGTCCGCCACGTCGCGCCGCACATGATGGAGCGCCGCAGCGGCAAGATCATCAACATCGCGTCCGGTGCCGCCTACAAAGGCGTGCCGCGCATGCTGCCTTATGTCACATCCAAGGGCGCGATCCTCACCTTCACCCGCTCGCTGTCGCGCGAGCTCGGCGCCTACGGCATCGCGGTGAACTCGCTGTCGCCGGGCTACATCCTCAGCGACACCGGGCTGGAGAATTCGGTACACGTGGAAGAGGAGCGCCTGCCGGTCCGCAACAGCCGCGCCTTCAAACGCGATGCCTATCCGGAAGACCTGCTCGGAACCCTGGTTTTTCTGGCCTCGAGCGACAGCGATTTCATCACCGGCCAGTCGATCGTGGTGGACGGCGGCGCGGTCAATAACTGAGGCGTAAACTTTCCGGAGACGCGCTCGATTTTTGCCGAGCTTCCTTGCACTGCACAAAGTCCAAACTATAAGGGCCTCGCCGGAACAAGAGGACCCTTATGAAAACGACCAACATCATCGCCGCCATTTCACTATTCGTGCTCACTGCCCTGTCGGGGTCGGCCTTCGCGGCCGACGCCAAGCAGGATTTCGAGTTGGTCAACAAAACCGGCTATGAGATCAAACACGTCTACGTTTCGCCCAGCAAATCGGACGAGTGGGAAGAAGACGTCCTCGGCAAAGACACGCTGGACGACGGCGAGGCCTGGGAAATCAAATTCCAGCGCGCCAACAAGACCTGTTCTTGGGACTTGAAGGTCGTCTATGAGGTGGATTCATCCAGCGCCGTTTGGACCGACATCGATCTGTGCAAGGTCGAAAAAGTGACGATCCGCTATAACAAGCGAACCGACAAGACGACCGCGACGTTCGACTGATTTCCGTCTCGGGGATCGCGACGCGCCCTAAGGCCGTCTGTGTTCAGGTTGGCTTTCGGAACTCCCCTCGCGCCGGCTCGCCGCCGGCGCGGGGTGGACGGCCGCCGCTGCTATCATTAGTTACAGTGCATCAAGCTGTTTCGCCCGGAGTCGAACTGCGGTATAGTAGTTTCAAATAGAACTAATCCCCAAGGAGCGCCTCATGTCCGTCGAAGCCGTTGTCGAACCCGGTCCCAAGCACAATGTGCAGGCCTCGCGGCAGGCCTATTACGACAAGATTTCCAAGTACCACATGACGCCGCTCTGGGAGGTGCTGAAGGATCTGGTGACGCCGGAGCCCAAGACCCAGGTGCAGCCGACGGTGTGGAAGTTCGCCGACGTCAAGCGGCTGATTCTCGAAGCCGGCGAGGTGATCAGCGCCGAGGAAGCCGAGCGCCGCGTGCTGGTGCTGGAGAATCCCGGCCTGCCCGGCAAGTCGCGGATCACCAATGCGCTGTTTGCCGGCGTGCAGTTGATCATGCCCGGCGAAATCGCCGACGTGCATCGCCACGTCTCGTCCGCCATCCGCTTCGTGCTGGAAGGCGAGGGCGCCTACACCGCCGTTGAAGGCGAGAAGTCGATGATGAAGCACGGCGACTTCATCATCACCGCCAACTGGGCGCCGCACGATCACGGCAATCCCGGCAAGCAGCCGGTGATGTGGCTCGACGTGCTCGACATGCCGACCATCAACCACTTCGAGACCTCGTTCGGCGAGCACTTCGACGAGAAGATGCAGAAGACCAATCACGAGGACGGCGACTCGTTCGAGCGCTTCGCCTCCGGCGTGCTGCCGGATGGCATGCCGGTGACGCAGAACCGCACCCCGGTGATCAACTACCCCTATGCCAAGATGCGGCCGATCCTGGAGCGGCTGAAGAAGACCGGCGACATCGACAAGCGGCACGGCGCGCGCATGCGCTACGCCAACCCGATCAATGGCGGGCCGGTGCTGCCGACCATGGGCGCTCACCTCGCGCTGCTGCCGAAGGGTTTCAAGGGCGAGCCCTACCGCTCGACCGACGCCACCATCTTTGCCTGCGCCGAAGGTCACGGCACGACCATCATCGACGGCAAGCCGTATGAGTGGGGCGTCAACGACGTGTTCGTGGTGCCGTCCTGGAAGCGCTACCAGCACAATCCGGCGGAAGAGTCGGTGCTATTTTCGATCTCGGACAGGCCGGCGCAGCAGGCGTTGGGCATCTGGCGCGAAGGGAACTGACAACCCACATCGGCGTTCTTATAGGATAACGGCTGCGCCGCGTGCGGTGCAGCCGTTTGTTTGTGAGCAGGGAGGAACTCATGCAGTTCGAACAACTGACCGCTGGCCATGGCGCGCTGACCGGGGTCCGCACCGGCCAGGGGCCTGACCTGGTGGTGCTGCATTCGCTGCTGGCCGACCGCCACGCCTTCGATCCGGTGCTGGAGGCCTTCGCGGCCAGGCACCGCGTCACCGTGTTCAACCTGCCGGGCTTCCACGGTTCGCAGCCGGCGGTGCTGGCGCTGATGGACGCCTATATCGCCGCCATCGAAGACGGCTTCCAGGAATGGAAAATTGCCAGCGACGCCGTGCTGATCGGCAACGGCTTCGGCGGCACCGTGGCGTTGGCTTTCGCGCTCGCGCACCCCGAACGCATGTCCAAGCTGGTGGTCAGCGATGCCGCCGCGGTCTTTCCTGACGAGGGCCGCAAGCAGTTCGAGGTCATGGCGGCGAAAGTCGCCGAAGGCGGGCTCGGCGCCATCGCCGAGATCGCCGCCAAGCGGGTGTTCTCGCCGGCCTATCTTAGCGCCCATCCCGAACTGATCGACGAGCGCAAGCGCGTGCTGATGGGCATCCACCCCAAGGCGTTCCAGGCGGCGTGCAAGATTTTGCAGGAGGCCGACCTCGAGCCGCTGCTGCATCGCCTCAAGGTGCCGACGCTGGTGGTGTGCGGCGAGTTCGACCAGGCGACGCCGCCGGCACTCAACAAGGCGATTGCCGACAAGGTCCCGGGCGCGAATTATATCGAATTGCCCGGCTGCGGCCATTGCCCGCCGCTGGAGCAGCCGCAGCAGTTCCTGGCGGCGATCAAGGGATTTGTCGGGCTCTGACCCTTGTCCCGGGCGCAGCGCAGCGTGGAGCAAAGCGGAACGATGCGCTGCAAACCCGGGACCGTTCCAAACTCTGGATTCGTAAAGGTCCCGGTTCTGCAGCGCATCACCAAGCGGTGCTGCGCTGCGCCCGGGACACGAAAGTCCTACCCCAGCGCCGTCATCACCGCCTTCGAAATCGCCGCGGTGCCATCGCTGCCGCCATACTCCATCGGCTTGAGGCCGGACGCATAGGCCGCGTCGACCGCGCGCTCGATGCGGATCGCAGCGTCCGCCGCCGGTTGATGATCGTGCTTGTCGGCCAGCCAATCGAGCATCATCGCCGCCGACAAAATCATCGCGGTCGGATTGGCCTTGCCTTGGCCCATGATATCCGGCGCGGTGCCGTGGCACGGCTGGAACACGGCGTGCTTATCGCCGATGTCGGCCGATGGCGCGATGCCGAGGCCCCCGATCAATCCGGCGGCGAGGTCGGAGAGAATGTCGCCGAACATGTTCTCCATCACCATGACGTCGAAGTCCCACGGCTTCTTTACCATCATGGCGGCGCAGGCATCGACATAGAGCAGGTCGGTCTTCACATCCGGGAATTTCACTTTGCGCTCGGCGAAGATCTCGCGCTGCCAGTTGAAGGCTTTGAACACATTGGCCTTGTCGACCAGCGTCAGGCGGCCGGGCTTGCCGCGTTTCTTGCGCCGCTCGGCGAGCCTGAGCGAGAAGTCGAACAGCCGCTCAGTTTTGTCGCGCGTCACGACCAGAGTTTCGCGCGCTTCGTCATGGGTGGTGACGCCCTTGCCCATTGAGGCGAACAGGCCTTCGGTCGACTCGCGGATCAGCACGAAATCGATGCCGTGCTCTGGCGCGCCGACGATCGGCGAGGGCACGCCCGGCACCAGCCGCGCCGGCCGCACCCCGGCATAGAGATCGAAGATGAAGCGCAGCTCGACCTGCGGCATGATCTCGGTGTTGTCGGGATAGCGCACGCTCGGCAGGCCACAGGCGCCGAGCAGGATGGCGTCGGCCTGTTCGCACAATTCGATGGTCGAATCCGGCATCGACTTGCCGGTCGCTTTGTAATGCTCGGCGCCGGCGGCGCCCTCGACGAAGCGGAATTTGAGGCCCGGCGTGGTCTTCTGGATGTGGGCCAAAATCTCGAGCGTCGGCGTCATCACCTCGATACCGATGCCGTCGCCGGGCAGCACGGCGATGTTGAAAGCGTCGTTGGCGGACATGGCAGACCCGGCTGGCGTTTGGATAGTCGGATGGGTAATGAATACGTCCGCGCGTTTTTGCGCAAGGAGGGTGGGGTATGCCCCGTTTTGCCGCCAATCTGGGTTACCTGTTCACCGACCGTCCGCTGCTGGAGCGCATCGACGCCGCGGCTGCGGCCGGCTTCAAGGCGATCGAGCTGCAGTTTCCCTATGACGTGCCGGCCTCGCAGGTGAAAGCCGCGATCGAGCGCAACAAGCTCACCGTGCTCGGCATCAACACGCCGCCGGGCGAAGGCGAGGGTACGTTCGGCCTTGCCGCCGTTCCCGGCCGCGAGAAAGCCTGGCAGGCGCTGTTTGCCCGTGCGCTGGATTACATCACGGCGATCGGCGGCGGCGCGATCCACTGCCTGGCCGGCAAAGTGTCGCCCGAGCAGCGCCCGGCGGCCGAGCGCGTCTTTATCGACAATCTCAGGGCCGCCGCGGATCTCGCCGCCGCCCAGAACATCATGCTGCTGATCGAGCCGATCAATCCGCGCGACCGGCCGAATTATTTTCTCAACCACGTCGAGCACGCCGCCGACATCATCGCCAAGGCGGGCCGCGCCAACATCAAGATCCAGTTCGATTTTTATCACCTGCAGATCGTCGGCGGCGACCTGATCGCGCGGCTGGAGAAGTTCCTGCCCGATATCGGCCACATACAATGCGCCGCAGTGCCGACCCGCCACGAGCCGGACGAGGGCGAGATCAATTACCCGGCGGTGTTTGCGGCCGTGGATCGCGTCGGCTTCAGAGGCTGGATCGGCTGCGAATATCGCCCGCGCGGGCGCACCGAGGCGGGCCTGGGCTGGGGCCGTCCATACGGCCTAATTGCAACGCCTTAATCCCCAATTAACCATCAAACTTCTTGAAAAACCTCAACTTTCCGCTTTCCGGGCGGCCGGACCGTTGCTAAATTGCGCCGATGTGGGGACGCCGCAAACCGACCGAGGCGGAAACGCCGGAGCCGCCAAGTTCGCTGACTGCCGCGGTGCGCGAGGCGCGCATCGAGGCGGCGGAGCGTTCCGGCGTCGTCGTCGATCTGCGCGACGCCGATGTCGCGCGGCTCGAACTGCTCAACGAGGCGCTCGATCCGCTGTTCGCGGAAATCCCCAAAGGCGTCGAGCTGTTCGATCGCGGCATCAGCAAAGGCGACGTGCCGCGGCTGTGGATCGACGTCATCGCGCATGTCGAGATGGGCCGCGACAAGCGGCAGTACCGCTTCGTGCAGGACACGCGCTACGGCCGCGCCGTGCTGGCGGAGAGCTACGAGCTCGCCGAGATGAAATCGGCGGTCACGCGTTACGTCGCGCGCCGGCTGGTCGAACGCGAGCGCGCGCTGACCGACGATGCGCCGTTCGGCGAAGGCAGCATGATGAGGCTGGTGGAGCACGAGCAGCGCCGCGGTCGCGTCCGCGCGCTTCGCACGTTCATCTACGGTTTGATCGTCGGCGTCGCCGCGCTGTTCGCGCTCGCTATGCTGTACCGGCCGCATCCGTAGTTGCTCTTGTCCCGGACGCGGTGCGACACGCAGTGTTGCAACGCAGATCCGGGACCGTTCCAAACACCAACTTCGCGAAGGTCCCGGTTCTGCAGCGCACCGCCATAGCGCGTCGAAGACGCGCGTAAATGCGCTTATGGCGCTGCGCCCGGGACACGCTACTCCGTCAGCATAAACCTCTTCTGCTCCACGACCGCGCCATCCGCACCCAGTGCGCGCGACACCAGTTCGCAGGTCCACGCGCCGCGCGCGCCACCGATCCGGTAGAGATGATAGGCGGCGGCATCCTTGTTGGTGCCGGGTGCAGTCGACGCCGACGGCACGCCGACCGCGGGCACCTTGCTGCCGTTCGGCCCCTCCAGCCAGTTGAGCATGTGCCGATGGTCGTGGCCGTGGATCAGCAGATCCGCGCCATGCGCGGCGATGATGCGCAACAGCACCGGCGCGTCGAGCAGCCGCTTGTGCCGTGTCGCTTGCGTCACCGGCGGATGATGGATCATCAGCACGCGGAACAGGTTTTCATTTTTGAGGTCGTTGAGGATCGCGGTCAGCGCGGTGAGTTGCTTGACGCCCAGCCATCCGGTGGCGAGGAACGGCGCGGTCGGCACGCCGGTCGACAGTCCGATCAACGCCAGCGGCCCGCGCCGTCGCAGGTACGGAAAGCCGCCGATGCCCTCGTCGTCGCTCATGAAGGAGCCCCACTGCCGCGCGGCGTAGGAAGCAGCCGCCGGCACGTAGACGTCGTGGTTGCCCGGCACGTAGCTCACGTCGTGCGGCGCGCCCAGGCTTTCCAGCCAGTCGCGGCCGCGCAGGAATTCCTGCGGCAGCGCGATATTGGCGATGTCGCCGGTCACGGCGATGTGGTTGGGCGTTTGACGTTTCATGTCGCCGACGATGGCCGCCAGCACGGCCGGATCGTGGATGAAGCGGCGCTTGCGCCGCCAGTTGATATAGCCGGTGACGCGCTTGCTGAGCAGCTCGCTCCAGTGCGGCTGCGGCAGCGGCGCCAGATGCGGGTCGGACAGATGGGCGAGGGTGAACATCAGAGCATGATCCCGAAAAGTGGGAACCGGTTTTCGGAAATGATCATGCTCATGAAAATGTCGTAGCCCGCTACGAACTCCCGATCAATATCCCGGCGATGAACACCAGCGCGCCGCCGAAGGCGATCTGGAACGTCGCGGCCAGGAACGGCGTGTCCATGTAGCGGTAGCGGATGTAGGAAATCGCGCCGAGCTCGATGGCGACAACGACGATCGACACAATGGTCGCCGTCCAGAAATCCGGGATGAGATAGGGCAGCGTGTGCCCGAGCCCGCCGATCATGGTCATCAATCCGCACACCGCGCCGCGCAGCCACGGCGTGCCGCGGCCGGTGAGCGAGCCGTCGTCCGACAGCGCCTCGGCAAACCCCATCGAGATGCCGGCGCCGACCGAAGCGGCCAGACCGACCAGAAACGTCTCCCAGGTGTGATGCGTGGCAAAGGCCGCCGCGAACAGCGGCGCCAGCGTGGATACCGAGCCGTCCATCAGGCCGACAAGGCCGGGCTGCACGAATTGCAGCACGAACATGCGCCGCGCGGTCTCATCTTCTTTCTCGCGCGCGCCTTTCGTGAGAATGGTCTCGGTCAGCTTGTGCGCCAGGCTTTCATGCCCGGCTTCGGCTTCGGCCAGTTCGATCAACAATTGCCGTACCGAGGCGTCGCGCGCGTTCGCCGCAGCCTTGCGATAATAGCGCTCGGCTTCGAACTCCATGTTCTCGGCGAACTTGCGCACTTCGTCCAAGCCGAGCGGCCGCATCAGCCACAGCGACGACTTGTGCTGGATGAAGCCTTTGACGTCCTGGCGGCGGATCAGCGGCAGGTAGTCGCCGAATTTCTTGCGGTAGAGGTCGTACAGAATCGTCCGGTGCGTGACTTCTTCGTCCGCCATCTCGTCGAACACCTTGGCCGAGGCCGGAAACTGCTCGCGCAGGCCTTCGGCGAAACCCCGATAAATGCGGCTGTCTTCCTCCTCGTTGGTGATGGCCAGCGCCAGCACTTCCTGTTCGGTCAATTCGGAAAATTTCTTCACGCGGGGGGTCCTTAAGGCGGCGAGCCGGATTCCGTTTATATATTGGAATAATTCTAATAAGAAAGGGCCGGTTTGGTTCCTGTGGATGCGGGCTTTCCGGGTGCACTCGGCTTACACTCGAAATGCCATAAAAGGATATGCCGATGCGCGATTTTCAGCACGCTTTGTGGCCGTTGCTGCGGCCATTGCTGCATTTCTACCGGCGTATTTCACACGGAACGACGACGGGCGTGCGTGCCATGGTGATCGACGGCGCCGGGCGCATTTTCCTGGTCAAGCATAGCTATGTGGCTGGCTGGCATCTGCCGGGCGGCGGCGTCGATCTCGGCGAAACCGCCGTGGCGGCGATGGCCCGCGAACTGTTCGAGGAAGGCAATATCAAGCTTGCGGGCGAGCCCAAGCTGCATGGAATATTTTTCAACAACCGCGAGTCACGTCGCGACCACGTCGTGTTGTTCATCGTGCGCGACTTCGTGCAGGAGCGGCAGCCCGAGCCGAATTACGAAATCATCGCGCACGGTTTTTTCGCGATCGACGCACTGCCGGAGGACACCAGCCGCGCCACCCGCGCCCGCATCGCCGAGGTGTTCGGCGGCGCGGCGGTCAGCGAGTTGTGGTGAGCGCTACTTGAGCCGCGCGCGATCGTGCTTCGCGGCGAAGTCGAGCTGCGGGCCGACCGGGACGATGCCGGTCGGATTCACCTGGCGCTGGCTGCCGTAATAATGGCGCTTGATCTGTTGCAGGCTGACGGTCTCAGGCACGCCGGGCACCTGATACAGATCGCGCAGATAATTCGACAGGTTCGGATAGTCGGCGATGCGCCGCCAGTTGCACTTGAAGTGCGAATAATAAACCGCATCGAAACGGATCAGCGTGCCGAACAGCCGCCAGTCGGCTTCGGTGATCGCGGAGCCTGCGAGATAACGCTGCTTGCCTAAGATCTGCTCCAGCTCGTCGAGCGTGTCGAACACGCCGCGGAACGCGACCTCGTAAGCGGCCTGTGATGTGGCGAAGCCGGCGCGGTAAACGCCGTTATTGATGTTCGGATAGACCAGATCGTTGAGCCGGTCTATTTCGGCGCGCAGCGCCTGCGGATAATAATCTGTGTGGATGTTGGTGAAGGCGTCGAACGCCGAATTCAACATGCGGATGATTTCGGACGACTCGTTGTTGACGATGGTCTTGGTCTTCTTGTCCCACAGCACCGGCACGCTGACGCGTCCGGTATATTTCGGATTGGCCAGCACATAGATTTCCGACAGCTTGTTCTTGCCGTTGACCTCGTCGCCGCTCGAGCCTTCGTCCTTGTTGAAGGTCCAGCCGTCCTGCAGCATGTCCGGCGACACGGTCGACATCGAGATCACGTTCTCGAGGCCCTTGAGCTTGCGGAAGATGACGGTGCGGTGCGCCCAGGGGCAGGCCAGCGAGACGTAGAGGTGATAGCGGCCGCTCTCGGCAGCAAAACCGCCTTGGCCGGCAAAGCTTCCCTGGCCGGAAGGCCCGGCGCTGCCGTCGGGCGTCACCCAGTTGCGGAAACCGGCGGCCGGGCGGATGAAATGGCCGTCTTTGGTGCGCTGCCCGTCTTGCTGCCAAACGCCGTCAACCAGCAATCCCATGCGATAATCTCCCACTGCATTGCTAGTCATTTAGGGCGTTGCAGGCCATAACGCCACGGGCGATTGGACCAGAATCGGCCCAGATGCTAATCGCGTTGAGCACAAGTCCGGGACAAGCGTTTTACGCATGAGCGAACTTTCGCTGACCATCACGCCGGAGACCGCCGGCGACGCGACCGCGATCGAGCGGCTGCATGAGCGCACCTTCGGCCCCGGCCGTTACGCGCGCAGCGCCTATCGCATTCGCGAGGGCCGCGGCCACCTGCTCGAACTGTCGTTCACCGCGCGCATCGGCACGCTGATGATCGGCTCGGTGCGGCTGACGCCGGTCGCGATCGGCGCCGCCCCGGCGCTGCTGCTCGGCCCGCTCACGGTCGAGCCGCCGTTCCGCTCGCGCGGCGTCGGCTCGGTCTTGATGAAGACCGCGCTGGCGCAGGCCAAGGCCAAGGGTCACAAACTGGTGCTGCTGGTCGGCGACGAGCCGTATTACTCGAAGTCCGGCTTCAAGCGCGTCCCGAAGGGGCAGGTGAAGCTGCCGGGTCCGGTCGATCCGGCCCGCTTGCTGGTGGCGGAGTTGGTGCCCGGCGCTTTCGCGGGCGTCGCCGGCACGATCCGGCCGGATTGGGAAGTGGTCTAACGGCCCTCTCTCGCCCAGGTCAGCGCGAGACTTCCGACCAGCAGCAGCAAGCCGATCAGCCCGGCGAAAATCGGCAACACGCCGATGCCGCGCACGACGGAAACGTCGCGCATCTTCATGCCGATCCAGTCCTCGCCCTTGAAGGTCGAACTCGAACGCACCGCGACTGCGCGCGGCACGGCAAGGCCGCTGCCGCTGTCCAGCCGGCGCGCGTCGCCGCCTGAGGCATTGGCGAGCTTGCTCAACACTTCGGTAGTCGACGTCACTTCGGCGAATTCGCGCGGGTTGGCCGGCCCGACATTGACCAAGGCCGTGAGCTTGCCGTCGGTGGCGCGCCACAGCCCGAGCTCGTTGGCGGTGAGCGTCGAGCGCCACAGGCCGGGCTCGACGGTGCTGAGATTGAGCGTGCGTTGCGCGCCGGTCGGCGAGGTGAGCGTGACCTGGTTGACGGTGTCGGCCATGGTCTGGCGCTGCACCGTGAGATCGCGGCCGCTGACGATCAGCCGCAGCGCTTCCTCTTCGAGGTCGGGCTGCTTCATCAGCCAGTGCGACAGCCGCCGCAGCAGGTCGAGATGCGGGCCGCCGCCTTCGTAGCCGCGCGCCCACAGCCAGATGTGATCGGACAGTAGCAGCGCGACGCGGCCTTCACCTTCGCGCGCCAGCACCAGCAGCGGCTTGCCGTCGGGCCCTTGCATCACATTGGTGCCGGTCGAGCGGCGGATATCGACCAGCCGGAACCAGTGGCTCCAATGCGGCGGATCGGTCTCGGAGCCTTCCAGCCCGCGCGTTACCGGATGGCGCTTGCCAAGCTCGGTGAGCGTCGCCTGGAAGCTTTTCTCGGTGACGTCGCCGGTCGGCTCGGCGGGCAAGATGACGTCGAGCGGCGTGCGCCACAGACTGGTCGGCGAGGCGTAGTCGGGACCGGACGCGATCAGCACCGCGCCGCCGTCGCGCACGTATTTCGCGATGTTGTCGAAATAGATCAGCGGCAGCACGCCCTGGCGCGCATAGCGGTCGAAAATGATGAGCTGGAATTCTGAGATTTTCTGCTGGAACAGTTCGCGGGTCGGGAACGCGATCAGCGACAGCTCGTTGATCGGCGTGCCGTCCTGCTTTTCCGGTGGCCGCAGAATGGTGAAGTGCACCAGGTCGACCGAGGCGTCGGACTTCAAGAGGTTGCGCCAGGTGCGCTCGCCGGCATGCGGTTCGCCCGACACCAGCAGCACGCGCAGCTTGTCGCGCACGCCGTCGATCGAGATCACGGCGCGATTGTTGATCGGCGTCAGCTCGCCGTCGAGCGGTGAGGCTTCGACCTCGATGATGTTGGCGCCGGCATGCGGAATGGGAATGTTGACTTTGATCTCGGTGCCGACCGCGACACTACGGGTTTCCAGCGTCTCGCCGTCGCGGCGGATCGTGACTTGGGCCGATCCGGCGTTGGCGCCCTGGTCTTCAACCTTGAAGCCGATGGTCTGCGATTGGCCGACAATGCCGAAGCGCGGCGTCTGCGTCAGCACCACGCGGCGGTCGATCTCGTTGGCGTGGCCGGTGATCAGCGCGTGCAGCGGCGCGGCAAAGCCGAGCGCCGCGACGTCGGCTGGAACGTCATGGACGCGGCCGTCGGTGATCATCACCGCGCCGGCGATACGGTCGGGCGGCACGTCGGCCAGCGTCGAAGACAGCGCCGAGAAAAGCCGGGTGCCGTCGGTTTCGCCGTCGGCGGCGCCAGCCTCGGCGACGCGTACTTCCAGGCCGGGGATGCGCTTGAGCCGCTCGACCAGCGTATTCTTCGCGGCTTCGGTCTGCGCGTTACGGTCGCCGAAGTCCTGGCTCGGGCTCTTGTCGATGATGACGGCGGCGACCGACGGGATCGGATCGCGGTCTTCCCGCGTCAGCGACGGGTTGGCCAGCGCCAGCACCAACAGCAGCAGCGCGATCGCGCGCATCCACCCGCCGCGGCTGCGCGCCACCAGCAGCAGCGCGGAAATCAACACGGCAACGCCGAGTGCTGCCCAGACGACATAGTCGGGCACCAAAGGTGCGAATGAGATGCCGAGGTTCATGGTCAACATACCAACGTGCGAACGTGCCCAGCGCGCGAGTATTCGATTATTTGTCTGTCTCGTGTCACGACCGTCATGTCGGACTCGCGCGCCGTTGCAATGATGATGCGATCGGCCGGATCATCCGGTGGATCGCCGGGCAGGCTGCAAGAACCGGTTAGAATCTCGACGCTCAATAGCGGGATTGTCGCTGCCATCTTGTCGACGGTTTGACGGAACCAGTTTGCCACTGGCAAGGTGGAAGCAAGGCGCCCCTTGCGAACCAAGTTCGCGATTTCCCACGCGCTGATCGGCGACACATGCAAGTCATGGTCCGCGACGGCCGCGCGGGATGCCAGAGTCATCTCTGCGCCTTGCGCAATCCAGAGAACGGCACAGGTGTCGAGCAAGAGGTCACTCATTGAGCAATCTCCCTTGCTCGGCATTCCATTTTTCGCCGGTGGGAGCGGTCAGATCTGTACCTGGCAAAATAGTGATCGTTCCGGCCATGCAGCCCCACGGGTCACGCTTTTGCGCAGGCGTATTCGGAGTCTCCGATCGCGTCAGTTCAAACGTAACTTTGCGGCCAGCCAAATCCACGGCTTGAGTACGCCATCCGGCCTCCAGCCAGACGCGCGCGTGCGAGTGCCCGGTCGCGTTGTTGCTCCACCAAGCCTCATGTTCGTAAGCGCTCTTCGGCAGCTTGAAGCCTAAAATCTGCTCGATCTCGCGAAAGCTCATCCGGTGTATGCTGCCGCCGGCCGACGCCAAAAACTGCGGCAACGGTTCATATTTGCTCATACCAAACTCCTATTGCTCAAAGGCAATAGTAAGTTTACATATGAATATACTATTGTAAATAGTAACATTTACTGCCCCAGCCGTTCGAGCAGCGCCGGGATATGCACCTGGTCGGCTTTGTAGTTGCCGGTCAGCGCGTACATCACGATGTTGACGCCGGAGCGGAAGGCGAATTCGCGCTGCCGCGGTTCGCCCGGCACCAGCGGCAGCATCGGCTGGCCATCCGGCCGCATCGCCCAGGCGCCGGCCAGATCGTTCGAGGTGATGATGATCGACGACACGCCGTCGCCGGCGCGCGCCGGGCGGCTTGAATCTTCTTCCGAGTCCGCAGGCAGCGCCTCGACCCAAAGCTGGCCGTTGGTGAAACGGCCGGGGAAGTCTTTCATCAGAAAGAAAGTCTTGGTCAGCACGTGGTCGCGCGACACCGGCTCAAGCTCAGGAATGTCGAGCGAGGCCAGGATCGAGCGCAGCGCCACCATGCCGGGGCCTTGCATTTCACCGCCGGGGCCGGGCGGCGCGTCGATGGCGTCGCGGGTGTCGAACAGCACGGTGCCGCCGCGCTTCATGTAGCTGTCGATCTTCTCCAGCGCCTGCGCCGACGGCTTCGGCGCCGACGGCGAAATCGCCCAATAGATCACCGGAAAGAACGACAGCTCGTCGCGCGCCGGGTCGAGCCCGATCGGTTCGGCGGGTTCGAGCGCGGTGCGTTGCGCGAGAAACAGCGTCAGGCCTTGCAGGCCGGCTTTGCTGATTTCGTCGACCGCGGCGTCGCCGGTGACAATGTAAGCCAGATGGGTTTGCTGCGTCGCCTTCAGCGCGAAGTCTTCTTGTTGCACGGAAAGTTTTGGCGGCGGTGGCGGCGTTTGCGCCTGGGCTGGATGATGCAGCGCAAAGGCGCCGAGCAGTCCGCCGATCAGCAACGCCGCGGTGACGCGGCGGCGCATACGCAGCGACCCGAGTCCGCCCGACAGCCAGAACACCACCAGCGCGTCGAGCAACAACAGCGCCAGCGCGGCGAGGAAAATCGGTCCGCGCAGATCGAGCGGCTCGCCGTGACGATAGACGTCGACGCGGGCATTGAGGCTCGCGATATCGAGCGGCAGCGGCCGGTCGGCCGGGGCCAATGTATTGACGGCAACAAGGCCCTCGGGCGGACCGTAGAAGCCGGGCGGATGATCGGCGGTGGCGTGGCCGCTGAAATTGGCCGGGATCGGCCGCGCGGTCGGCGGCGGCGCCGAGAAGGCGCCAAAGCCGTCGAGCACGCGCGTCGCTGGCACGGCCTGATTGGCGCTGCGGCCGGTCGCGCCGCCGGTGCCGGCCTCATTCTTTTCGGCGTTCGCGGTCGCGCCCGCGAGCGACACGATGCGCCGGAGCATATCGACAAAGGCGCCGGAGATCGGCAGGTCGGACCAGCGCGTATCGGCGGTCACATGAAACAGCACGATCACGCCCTTGCCGCGGCGTTGCGCGGTCACGAGCGGCGTGCCGTCCGCCAGCGTCGCCCAGGTGCGATCGGTGAGTTGCGCGTCCGGCTCGGCCAGCACCTGCCGCGTCACGGTGACGTCTTTCGGCACCGGCATGCCGTTGAACGGCCCGTCGCGCGAGAACGCCGTGAGCTGCTGCGGCTTGTCCCAGCTCAGACTGCCGCCGAGAATACGGCCGCCGCGCCGCAGCTTGACCGGCACCAGCGCGTCGTCGGCAGCCGCCAGATGCGGGCCGGCAAAGCGCACCAGCACGCCGCCATTGTCGATCCACTTGTTGAGCGGCTCGATGGCGTCGGCGACGTTGCCGACGTCGGCGAGGATCAGCATCGGCAATTGCTGGCCGAGGAAGCGCGTCACCGCTTCGCTCGGGCCGACGCCTTCGGCGAGGCGGACATCGGCGAACGGATTGAGCGCGCGCGACAGATAATAGGTAGCACCCAGCAGCGGCTGCGAACGGTCGGCGGTCGAGCCCGACACGATGCCGATGGTGCGGCGGCGCCAGCGCTTGTCGAGCAGTTGCACGCTGCCCGCCGAGCGCTCGCCGGCGATTTCCAGTCGCGCCACGTCGTTCCTGATCTCGACCGGCAGGTCGATCTTGGCCTCGGCCTCGCGCTCGCTCGATTTGAATGCAAACGGCGCTTCGCCGAGCGGCAGACCTTTCAGATCGATGGCGCTGACGATGCCGTTGTCGCCGCTGCCGGTTTCCGCGCGGAGCACTTTCACGGTCAGCGCGCCGGCGGCGTTGTCGGCGGCGGCCAGCGCATGCGCCGTCGGGGTGCCGCCTGCGACCACCGTCAGTGGATTTTTGCCGATCACGCCCTTGAGGCCGTCGACGAAAGCCGCGCCGGAGCCGAGATCGACGCCGTCGGACAGCCAGACCAGTTCGACGTCGGGCGTCGCTTTCAGGAAACGCTCGATCAGCGGCAGCGCCTCGCTGCGCTCGACGCCCTGGGGCTTGGGCTTGAGCTGCTTGATCTGGATGCGCGCGGCGCCGGCGATCTGCAGCGAAATGTCGCGCGCGGTTTCCGACAGCGGCAGCACGGCGACGCCGCGGTTATCGGCCTCGGCGCGCGCGATCAACTCGTCGGTGGTGCGCAGCCGTGCGTCCCAGGAGGCGGCCGCCGGCCAGCCGTCGTCGAGCAGGATCAGCAGCGGCGCGGCGCGGCTTGATGTGGCGAGCGGCGGATTCCACAGAGGACCGGCGGCGGCGATGATGCACAGCGCCGCCAGCGACAGCCGCAACAAGGTCAGCCACCACGGCGTGCGCGACGGCGTTTCTTCCTTGGGCGCGATCTCGAACAACAGCCGCGTCGGCGGGAAGTCGATGCGCTTTGGCCGCGGCGGCACCAGCCGCAGCAGCCACCACAGCACCGGCAGGCTGAGCAGGCCGAGCAGCACCAGCGGCTGGGCGAAGGCGAGCGGCAGGCCGGGGATCATGCCGGCCTCCTGGGCTGCGCCGGCGCATGCCGGCTGTTGACGGTGGTTTGCATGGCGCCGGCGCCCATGCGGGCATGGATCGCAAACAACAATTCGGTCGGGCCGCGATCGGTGCGATGCACGGTGAAGCTCCAGCCGAACTGCTCGCACTCCGCACGCAAGGCCGCGCGGTGGTTGGCGAGCAAAGTCTGGTAGTCGCTGCGCCAGGTCTCGGCGCGGCCGGCGGTGACGCTGCCGAGCCCTTCCGATTCAACGAACTCGATACGGCCCGAGTAGGGGAAGGTCTCTTCCGCCGGATCGACCACCTGCACGACATGGCCGCGCGCGCCGTTGGCCGCCAACTGGCCGATGACGCGGCGGAACTCGGCGACCGGCGACCAGAAGTCGGACAGCAGCAGCACTTCCGAGAACGGCGCCGGCGCGAAACTCGGCGGTAGACTCGGATGCTCGGCAACATCGTGAACGATGGCCTGCGCCATTTTCTCGATGACGTTGCGGTTCGCGGTCGGACGCATCAAATCGGGAATGCCGACGCGTTCGCCGCCCTGCACCAGGATCTCGGCGAGCGCGAACGCTACCACCAGTGCGCGGTCGAGCTTGCTCCACTCCGACAGCGAAGAGGTGAAGTCCATCGAGTGTGACCGGTCGGCCCACAGCCAGACCGTATGCGAGGCTTCCCACTCGCGTTCGCGGACATAGAGATGATCGTCGCGCGCCGAGCGCCGCCAGTCGACATTGTGCGACGGCTCGCCGTTGACGAAGCGCCGGTACTGCCAGAAGTTTTCGCCGGCGCCGGCGCGGCGCCGTCCGTGCAGACCGTGAATGACGGTTGAGGCGACGCGGCGCGCTTCCAGGATCAGCCGCGGAATGCGCGCGGCAAGCTTACGGCTTTTGCCGACAGCCGATTCTACCGCCTCGTTCTCCGGATCGCTGCGTCGGGGCTCGGCCATGATTATCCGATGCGCGCCTTCAGCCGCTGGATGACATTGGTGATGGTCTCGCCTTCGGCGCGCGCGGCGAAGGTCAGCGCCATGCGGTGCTTGAGCACGGGCTCGGCGAGCTCGATCACGTCATCGATCGACGGCGCGAAGCGGCCGTCGAGCAGCGCGCGGGCGCGCACCGCCAGCATCAAGGCCTGGCTGGCGCGCGGACCGGGACCCCACGAGATGACTTTGCCGAGGTCGCCGGCTTCGGGACCGGGACGCGCCGAGCGCACCAGTCTGAGGATCGCCTCGACCACGCTCTCGCCGACCGGCAGACGGCGCACTAGGCGCTGCGCCGCGATCAGGTCGTCGGAGGTCATCGCCGCCTTGGCGCGGGTCTCTTCGGCGCCGGTGGTGTCGAACAGGATTTTGCGCTCGGCCGCCTCGTCGGGATAATCGACGTCGACTTCCATCAAAAAGCGGTCGAGCTGCGCCTCGGGCAGCGGGTAGGTGCCTTCCTGCTCCAGCGGGTTTTGCGTCGCCAGCACGTGGAACGGCTTGGGCAGATCGTGGCGGGCGCCGGCGACCGAGACGTGTTGTTCCTGCATCGCCTGGAGCAGAGCGGATTGGGTGCGCGGCGAGGCGCGGTTGATCTCGTCGGCCATCAACAATTGCGCGAACACGGGACCTGCGATGAAGCGGAAACTGCGTTTTCCCCCCGGGGATTCTTCCAAAACCTCGGTGCCGAGGATGTCGGACGGCATCAGATCGGGCGTGAACTGCACGCGCTTGGCGTCCAGCCCGAGCGCGATGCCCATGGTGTCGACCAGTTTGGTCTTGGCGAGGCCGGGGACGCCGACCAGCAGGGCATGGCCGCCGGACAAAATCGTGATCAGCGCGCGCTCGACCACGATGTCCTGGCCGAAGATCACCGCGCCGATGGCGGCCTTGGCCGCGCGGACATGGACCGCGGTCGATTCCGCCGCGCGCACGATCATGTCTTCCAGCTTGTCGAGATTTTCGCCGCCTGCCGCCGCCATGATGCTGTTCCTTGTGCCGGGTGTCTTTGGGCCTGCTTACAGGCTATGCAACTTGCGCACCAAAGGCGATTTTCCTGCGCATTAGCCGTCGAATCTGCCTCAATCTGCGGCCAAGCTTACGCTATCTTCTGGCCTCGGGTCCGTTGAGTCACGAAGTTGCGAACAGGCCCGGCGCGAAGACGAGTACGTAGGGAAACAATGGCGAAGACAGGGCAATTGGCGGGGATGGGCGGACTGGAAGGCCTTGCCGTAGCGTTGCCCCGCGAAAACCGGGGTCCGCCGCCGGTCGAGAAGTGGAACCCGCCGTTTTGCGGCGATATCGACATGCGGATCGCGGCCGACGGCACCTGGTTTTACCAAAAGACCCCGATCGGCCGGCCGGCTTTAGTCAAATTGTTCGCATCCGTGCTCAAGCGCGAAGGCCAAAAGTATTTTTTGGTAACCCCGGTCGAGAAGGTCGGTTTAATCGTCGAAGAAGCGCCGTTCCTCGCCGTCGAGCTCAAGGTCGAGCAGGGTCCGGGCGGGCAGGTGCTTAAGTTTAGGACCAATGTCGACGACTGGGTCGAGGCCGGGCCCGGCCACGGCCTGCGCTTCGAGCCGGAGCCGACCGGCGGGCTCAAGCCGTTCCTCCATGTCCGCCGCGATCTGTGGGCCAAGGTGACGCGCACGTTGTTTTACGATCTGGTCGAACTCGGCGAGGAGCGCAGCATCGGCGGCAAGGCGATGTTCGGCGTGGTCTCGGGCGGAGAATTTTTTGCCATGGCCGATGCCAGCGTCGTGCGGGAGTTCGCTTGATGGATGCGGTGACGAACTTGTCGGCGTCGGAATTCTTTGCGCGCGCGCGGTCGCGGCTGACCCTCGACGTGCCGGCGGGCTTGAACGACGCGTCGATCACGCCCAAGCGCGGCGACCATGATGCCGATCCGATCATGCAGAAGATCGCCGAGGTCCGCCCGATCCGCCCGGCGGCGGTGCTGGTGCCGGTGGTCGATCATCGGGAGCCGACCGTGCTGCTGACGCAGCGCTCCCAGCATCTGCCCAATCACCCGGGGCAGATCTCGTTTCCCGGCGGCAAGATCGAAAAATCCGACGCCCACCCGCTCGACGCGGCGCTGCGCGAGACCGAAGAGGAAATCGGCCTCGACCGCGGCCATGTCGAGCCGCTCGGCTATCTCGATCTCTACATGACGACGCAGGGCTACCGCATCGTGCCGTTGATCGCGCGGGTCGAGCCCGGCTTTGCGCTGACGCTCAACACCGGCGAGGTCGACGACAGCTTCGAGGTGCCGCTCGCCTTTCTGATGGATCAGGCCAATGTGCAGCGCCATTCCCGCGACTGGAACGGCATGACGCGGCATTATTACGCGATCACCTTCGGCGAGCGCTACATCTGGGGCGTCACGGCCGGCATCCTGCGCAATTTGTTCGATCGGATTTACACATGATCCGCCAGGTCTTTACCGAAATCATGTTGTTCGTGGTGCCGTTCGCGCTCTACGTCGTCTTCCTGTGGGCGACCAAGGCCGGCGTATTCCATCCGGATTCGTGGCCGGCCTCGCGCATCGCCACGCTGACCATCGTCGCGCTGGCGCTGATGGCGGTGAGCTTCTTCTATTTCGCCGAATACACCGGCGCGCCGCCGGGCTCGACTTACGTGCCGGCGCATATGGAGAATGGCAAATTCGTACCGGCAACCACCAAGTGACGTCGGCGGGCGCGGCCGGGCGCAGTGTTGCCGGCGCGCTGGCGCGTCTGCTCGACGTGCTCGATCGTGACGGCGAGGAGGCGCGCGTGGTCGGTGGCGCGGTGCGCAACGCGCTGCTTGGCATGCCGATCCACGAAGTCGACGTCGCCACCACCGCGGTGCCGGAGGAGGTGGTGCGGCGTGTGACCGCCGCCGGCCTCAAAGCGGTACCGACCGGCATCAAGCACGGCACCGTCACCGTCGTCGTCGATAAGCATCCATTCGAAGTCACGACCTTGCGCCAGGATGTCGAGACCTTCGGCCGTCACGCCAAGGTCGCTTTCGGCCGCGATTGGCAGGCCGACGCCGAGCGGCGCGATTTCACCATCAATGCACTGTCGGCGTCGTACGACGGCGCGGTCTACGATTACGTCGGCGGGCTGGCCGATCTGGCGGTGCGGCGCGTGCGCTTCATCGGCGAGCCGAAGCGGCGCATCGAGGAAGATTACCTGCGCATCCTGCGCTTCTTCCGCTTTCACGCCGCCTACAGCGAAGGCGGTCATCCCGACGCGCAAGGCCTCGCCGCTTGCATCGTCGGCCGCGACGGCCTCGATCAGTTGTCGCGCGAGCGCGTGCGCATGGAAGTGATGAAGCTTCTGGTTGGGCCGCATGCGGTGCCGACGCTGATCGCGATGGCGGATGCCGGGCTGCTGCTGCGCGTGCTCGGCGGCGTCAGCTATCTGGCGAGCTTCGAGAACATGGCCAAGGTCGAGGCCGCGGTCGGCTTAGCCCCCGATGCGGTGCGACGACTCGGCGCGCTCGGCGTGCTGGTCGCCGAAGACGCCGAGCGGCTGACGCAGAAACTGCGCCTGCACAATGTCGAGCAGGAACGGCTGGTGTCGATGGCGGAAGGCTGGCGGCGCATTTCGCCGGAACGCGGCGAGTTGGCCGCGCGGGCCCTGATCTACCGGCTCGGCCCGCTCGCCTTCACCGATCACGCGCTGCTCGGCTGGGCGCGCTCGGCGGAGCCGGCCAGCGACGCCAATTGGCACGCCATGACGACGACGCCGCAACGCTGGACCGCGCCGGTGTTTCCGTTGAAGGCCGCCGACTTCCTCAAACGCGGCATCGAGAAGGGCCCCGCGCTCGGCGCGGCGTTGCGCGCGGCGGAAGCGGCCTGGATCGCGGCGGGGTTTCCGAGCGATGCTGATTCTCTCGCCACAATAATCGACGCGGCGGCTCAGTCGTGTGACCCGACAGTCTTATGAACATTCTCTCCGGCTTTGCCGATATCTCAATCTGGCAACTGATTCCCGTCGCCGTCATCGCCTTTGTCGCTTCCGTGCTCGGCGGCGTGTCGGGCTACGGCACCGGCGCGCTGATGCCTTTGGTGCTGGTACCTTTGGTCGGCGCGGAAGCGGTGGTGCCGATCATCGCGATCTCGGCGATGTTCAGCAACACCAGCCGCGTCACCGCTTTCATCAACTATGCCGACTGGCGGCGGGTGTGGATCGCGCTGGTGGCGGCGGTGCCGACTTGCGTGCTCGGCGCCTGGGGCTATACCAAGCTCTCCAACGCCGGCGCGGCCTTGGTGATCGGCGGCATGCTGATCATGAGCGTCCCGCTGCGTCGGCTGCTGAAATATCACGGCATCCATGTCGGCGACCGCGGCTTCGCCTTCGGCTCGGTCGGCTATGGCGTCGTGGTCGGCGGCACCGCGGGCTCGGGCGTGATCCTGCTATCGCTGCTGATGGCCGCGGGCCTCAACGGCGCCGCGGTGATCGCCACCGACGCGGCTATCTCGGTGGTGATCGGCATCGTCAAGATTTCGGTGTTCGGTCTGGCCGGCGTGATCAGCGCCAAGGTGCTGGCCTTCGCGCTGCTGATCGGCATCATCGCGCTGCCCGGCGCATTTCTCGCGCGGGCTTTCGTCGAGCGCATGCCGGTGCACGTGCACACCGCGATCCTCGACGTGGTGGTGCTGGTCGGCGGTGTGTTTCTGATCTACGGGGTGTTTAAGTAGCTTTTTATTTTGCGCATGATCTTATCCGAAAACCGGTTCCCACTTTTCGGGATCATGCGCTTACGGCCACTTCACCAGCGGCGGCATCGACGACAGAATCGATTCCACATTGCCGCCGGTGCGCAGGCCGAAAATCGTGCCGCGGTCATAGAGCAGGTTGAATTCCACATAGCGGCCGCGGCGGATCAATTGCTCGTCGCGCTCGGCCTCGCTCCACGGCGCCGTGAAGTTCTTCACCACCAGGTCAGGATAGATCTTCCGGAAGGCACGGCCGACGTCCTGCGTGAAGGCGAAGGTCGCGTCCCAATCGCTTTCCAGATAGTCGTAGAAGATTCCGCCGATACCGCGCGGTTCGTTGCGGTGCTTGAGGTGGAAATATTCGTCGCACCACTTTTTGAATTTGTCGTAGGGCGCGACGCTCGTATGCGCGTCGCAGGCCGAACGCATGGCAGCGTGGAACGCGACACTGTCGGGATCGGTTTGCGTACGGCGGCGGTCCAGCACCGGCGTCAGATCGGCGCCGCCGCCGAACCAGGCTTTGCTGGTGACGACAAAGCGCGTGTTCATATGCACCGCGGGCACGTGCGGATTATGCGGGTGCGCGATCAGCGAAATGCCGGAGGCCCAGAACCGTGGATCGTCGGCGGCGCCCGGTATTTCCTTGCGGAATTCCGGCGCGAACTCGCCATGCACCGTCGAGCAATGCACGCCGACTTTCTCGAACACGCGGCCGCGCATGATCGACATCACGCCGCCGCCGCCACCCGGGTCGGCTTTAGCCGACCCGGCATTTGAAATGCCGATCTCGGGTAAACCCGAGATCGGTTGTTGCCCATTATGGTCGGTGCGGCTCCAGGGCGTGCGCACGAACCGGCCGGCCGGGCGATCCGCCAAGGGCGCGCCGGCGGGCAGGGCGTCCTCGACGGCTTCCAGGCTCGCGCAAATGTCGTCGCGCAGCGCCTCGAACCAGATCCGGGCACGGGTCTTGCGGGTTTCGATTTGTCCAGCGTCCATCCCGATGTCCTATTCGGCGTCCAGCTTTTCCGCCAGCCATACTTTGATCAGCGATTGATAAGGCACGTCGCGCTTATTGGCAGCGACTTTGATCCGGTCGAGGGTGCCTTGCGGCAGCCGCAGCGAGATCGCGGTCGTCGATAGCTTGAGATTGGGAAAGCGCACGCGCTGCGCTTTGCTCCAATCCACATAATCGGTGGAGTCATGCGTCTCCCAGAACTTCCGTTCGTCCGCTTCGCCGCGGAATTTGGGAATCGGCTTAAGTTTTTTCGTCATAGATGGCTCTTTCCTTCCGGTTCATCTCGCGCGCGGAAATCACCCGTATTTTTTTGTCATTGCCTCGCAGCGTAAACGTAACGTGCAGAAACCGTCCGTCGATTGTCTTGCCTAGCGCCTGAAATCTTGGTTCGGCTTGGCTGTGTTTGACGTCATCCGCCAGCAACGGCTCGCTGGCAAAGACCTGCTCGGCTTCCGCCTGACTGACGCCATGCTTTTCGAGGTTCTTTCGGGCGTTGCCATCGTCCCAGTCGAAACTTTCGGCGGCGGCCAGATCAACCATAAATGTATATTACTCTAATATACACAAGACCGCAATCAGACTGGGCGCGCAAAGCCGCCGGTCTGCCGCAGCGCCTCGCTGGCCACCATGGCGACCGCGACGGCGATATTGAGCGAGCGCAAGCCCGCCCGGATCGGGATGCAGAGCCTGGCGTCGGCGGCGTTATGCACAGCTTCGGGGACGCCGGCGCTTTCGCGGCCGAACAGCAGGATTTGGTCGGCCCGGAAGCTGTGGTCGAGATAGCTGCCCGTTGAGGCTGTGGTCAGCAGCACCAGTTTCAGCGCTTCGCCGCGACGCCAGGCGTCGAAGGCCGCAAACGAGGCGTGCCGGGTGATGGCGACCTGGTCGAGATAATCCAGCCCGGCGCGGCGAAACGCGCGGTCGGTCACCGGGAAGCCGGCCGGTTCGATAATGTGCGCCTCCAGCCCGAGGCAGGCGCAGGTCCGCAAGATCGTACCGGTGTTCTGGGGGATGTCCGGCTCGTACAGGGCAATTCGCATCGGCCGGCCTGTGGGATGTCCAAGTTGTGCGCGGAATATCGGTTGATAGACGAACGATTTATGTGACTTAACGTCGCCGGGCTTGCGCTCTTAGCACAAGGGTGCCAATAGAACGCCACCGAAGCGCCGTCCTGTCTTCTCAGGGCTGCCGCAACAGGTCCGCCCCACTGCCGTGGGACTTGTCCCCGGCTCCAGCCGCGGGCGGATGGATAAGCCAGCCGGGGGAGAGGGCTCAAGACGTGACGACCGTGTCTTCTGCGGAGCACACGCGCCGCGACTTTCTTTACATCGCCACCGCCGCCGTCGGCGCGGTTGGTGCGGCCGCGGTCTTGGTACCGCTGGTCGCGCAAATGAATCCCGACGCCTCGACCATCGCCGCGGGCGCCCCGATCGAAGTCGATCTGGCGCCGATCGCCGATGGCCAGATCATCAAGGTGTTCTGGCGTTCGAAGCCGATCTTCATCTCCCATCGTTCCAAGGCGGAGATCGCGGCGGCGCAGAAGGTGGCGCTCAACGAGCTGCCGGACCCCGAGCCCGACGCCGATCGTGTCAAGCAGGGCCACGACCAGTGGTTGGTCGTGATCGGCATCTGCACCCATCTCGGCTGCATCCCGCTCGCCCACCAGGGCGAGTATGACGGCTGGTTCTGCCCGTGCCACGGTTCGCAATACGATACCGCCGGCCGCATCCGCAAAGGACCGGCGCCGAAGAATCTGCCCCTGCCGCCGTACAAATTCGTATCCGACACCAAGATTCAGATCGGCTGAGCCGAAACGAGCGCATTCAAGGTTCGACCATGAGCGGAAATTCGACCTACCAACCGCAGAGCAAAGTTCTGCAGTGGTTCGAGAAGCGGTTGCCGATCGGCGGCCTGATGCATTCCTCGTTCGTCGCTTACCCGACGCCGCGGAACCTGAATTATTGGTGGACCTTCGGCGGCATCCTCTCGTTCATGCTCGGTGTGCAGATCATCACCGGCATCGTCCTGGCGATGCACTACACCCCGCATGTCGATCTCGCCTTCAAGTCGGTCGAGACGATCATGCGTGACGTCAATTTCGGCTGGCTGATCCGCTATTCGCACGCCTATGGCGCTTCGATGTTCTTCTTCGCGGTCTACATCCACATGTTCCGCGGCCTGTATTACGGCTCATACAAGGAGCCGCGCGAGGTGCTGTGGATTCTCGGCGTCATCATCTATCTGCTGATGATGGCCACCGGCTTCATGGGCTATGTGCTGGTGTGGGGCCAGATGAGCTTCTGGGCCGCGACCGTGATCACCAACTTGTTCTCGGCCATTCCCGGCATCGGCGAAACGCTCGTCGCCTGGCTGTGGGGCGGCTACGCCGTCGGCAACCCGACGCTCAACCGCTTCTTCTCGCTGCACTACCTGCTGCCCTTCGTCATCGCCGGCGTGGTCATCCTCCACGTCTGGGCGCTGCACGTCTGCGGCCAGAACAACCCGGCCGGCATCGAGCCGAAGTCGGACAAGGACAGCGTGCCGTTCACGCCTTTTGCGACCAGCAAAGACGCCTTCGGCATCGCGTGCTTTTTGATCTTGTACGCATGGTTCGTGTTCTACATTCCGGGCTATCTCTTGAACGGCGACAACTACATCCCGGCGAATCCGTCGGTGACGCCGGCCGAAATCGTGCCCGAATGGTACTACCTGCCGTTCTACGCAATCCTGCGCTCGATCCCGAACAAGCTGATGGGCGTGATGGCGCTGTTCGGTTCGATCGGTATCTTGGCATTCCTGCCCTGGCTCGACACCTCGCGCGTCAGGTCGGCGCGCTACCGCCCGGTATTCAGGCAGTTCTTCTGGCTGTTCGTGATCGCCTGCATCGGCCTGGGCTGGCTCGGCACCAAGCCGCCGGAAGGCGTCTATGTGGTCCTGTCGCGGCTTTTGACCTTCTATTACTTCGCGTTCTTCATCATCGTGCTGCCGCTGCTCGGCATATTCGAAAAGACCAAGCCGTTACCGAATTCGATTTCGGAATCGGTATTGGGCGCGAAAGCGTGAGCGGGGCTATAGCCATGACCAAAACAAAAACCATCGTCGCCCTTGCTCTTGCTGCTATGTTTGCGGTCAGCGTAGCTCCTGCCTTCGCGCAAGAACACGCGCAGCCGTCGCCGCCGCGCGTAAAGTGGTCGTTCGCCGGCCCGTTCGGCAAATACGACGAGGCGCAGCTGCAGCGCGGCTTCAAGATTTACAAGGAAGTCTGCGCCACCTGCCATTCGCTCGAGATGCTGTCGTTCGGCAATCTCGCCGATGCGGGTGGCCCGGGCTATTCGCCGGAGCAGGCCGCGGCGGTCGCGGCCGACTACAAGGTCAAGGATTTCGACGACAAGGGTCAGGCGATCGAACGCGCCGGCCGTCCGGCCGATCATTTCCCGTCGCCGTTCCCCAACGATGCGGCGGCGGCGGCGAACTACGGCGTCGCACCTCCGGATATGTCGACGCTGGCCAAGGCGCGCACTTATTCGCGCGGTTTCCCGTGGTTCGTGTTCGACATGTTCACGCAGTACCAGGAGCAGGGCCCGGACTACATCGCCGCGCTGCTCAAGGGCTATGTCGACGCGCCGAAGGACTTCAAGCTGCCGCAGGGCGCCAACTACAACGAATATTTCCCCGGCCACATCATCGCCATGCCGCCGCCTTTGCAGGCCGGTCAGGTGACCTTCGACGACGGCTCGCCGCAGACGCTCGAGCAATATTCCAAGGACGTCTCGGCCTTCCTGATGTGGGCCTCCGAGCCGCACATGACCGCGCGCAAGCGCCTCGGCTTCCAGGTCATGATCTTCCTGATCGTGCTGACCGGCCTGCTGTACTTCACCAAGAAGAAGGTGTGGTCGGCGGTCCACTAAGCCTGACCGAAATCTCTTGACGCGAGGGGCCTGTTTAGGCCCCTTTCGTTTTTTGGCATCGCAGAACTGGGGCCCGCTATGACCAAGGCAGTGCTCGGCATCATCGGCGGCAGCGGCATCTACGATCTGCCGGGGTTGCAGAACGTCCGCGAAGAGCAGGTCAAAAGCCCCTGGGGCGAGCCGTCGGGCGCGCTGCGCATCGGCGACATTAACGGCCTGCCGGTGGTGTTTCTGTCGCGCCATGACACGGGCCACCGCCTGTCGCCCTCCGACATCAACTACCGGGCCAATATCGACATCCTCAAGCGCGTCGGCGTCACCGACCTGGTGTCGCTGTCGGCCTGCGGCTCGTTCAAGGAAGACCTGGCCCCCGGCACCTTCGTGCTGGTCGATCAGTTCGTCGACCGGACCTACAAGCGCGAGAGTTCGTTCTTCGGCAAAGGCCTGGTGGCGCACGTTTCGATGGCGCATCCGGTGTCGCCGGTGCTGCGCCGGCGGCTGCGCGACGCAGCGCGCATGGAAGGCATCGAGCCGCAATGGAGCGGCACTTACCTCTGCATGGAAGGCCCGCAATTCTCCACGCTGGCCGAGAGCATGACCTACAAGGAGCTCGGCTATTCGGTGATCGGCATGACCAACATGCCGGAGGCCAAGCTCGCGCGCGAAGCCGAGATTTGTTACGCCACCGTCGCCATGGTCACCGACTTCGACTGCTGGCATCCCGAGCACGACGCCGTCACCGTGCAGGACATCGTCAAGGTGCTGGTGAGCAATGCCGACCGCGCCAAGCGGCTGGTGGCGCGGCTGGCGGCGGATTTCCCGCGCGAGCACGAGGAGTGTCCGATCGGCTCTGATCGGGCGCTCGACACCGCGCTGATCACCGCACCGGAAGCGCGCGATCCGGAATTAATCAAAAAGCTCGACGCGGTGGCGGGCCGCGTGCTGAGAGGCTAGAGTTTACCCATGAACGCACCCACCCTCGACGACGATCTGCGCGATTCGATCCGCAACATTCCGGACTATCCCAAGCCCGGCATCATGTTCCGCGACATCACCACGCTCTTGGGCAACGCGCGTGCGTTCCGCCGCGCGGTCGACGCGCTGGTGCAGCCTTGGGCCGGCTCCAAGATCGACAAGGTCGCCGGTATGGAAGCCCGCGGCTTCATCCTCGGCGGCGCGGTGGCGCATCAGGTGTCGGCCGGTTTCATTCCGATCCGCAAGAAGGGCAAGCTGCCCTATAAGCGCGTGACCATCGGCTACTCGCTGGAATACGGCCTCGACGAGATGGAAATGCACGAGGACGCCGTCACCAAAGGCGAGCGCGTCATTCTGGTCGACGACCTGATCGCCACCGGCGGCACCGCGGAAGGCGCCGTGAAGTTGTTGCGGCAGATGGGTGCCGAAGTGCTGGCCGCCTGTTTCGTCATCGACTTGCCCGAGCTCGGCGGCGCCGCCAAGCTGCGGGCGATGGACGTGCCGGTGCGGACGCTGATTTCGTTCGAGGGGCATTAGCGAGGTTTGCGGGATTTCCGCTCGTCCCCGCGAAAGCGGGGACCTCGTTCTTCATTGTTTTCTTGGCCCTGGATTCCCGCTTACGCGGGAATGAGCGGATTTACGATGGCCTCAGCCCCAAGGGCCTTTGCCGCTTCCGGGTCCGATCGGCGGCTCGCCGGGCAAAAACGGCTTGCCGCTGTCCGGCGGAGCGCCGCCCCAAGGACCGCCAGCCGGCGGCGGCTCGATCTGCGCCGGCGCGTCGGCGCTAGGCAAGGCCAGCGGGCCGGGATCGTGGCCGCCGGCGAATTGCACCAGCGCGGCGACGCGTTTGTCGACCGACGGATGGGTGTCGAAAATATTGGAAAACCCGGTGCGCGGGTTGTCGATGCACATTTCCATCACCGCGGAATTGGCGCGCTCCAGCTCGCCGCGGCCTTCGATCTTGCGCAGCGCCGAGATCATGGCGTCGGGATTTTTCGTCAGCTCGACCGAGCCTGAATCGGCGAGATACTCGCGCTGCCGCGACAATGCAAAACGGATCACCACCGATAGAATCCATACCACGACAATGAGCGCCAGCGCGATGACGATGGCGAGGCCGGCACCGCCTTTCTTGTCGCTATCGCTGCTGCTGGAGGACCGCCGGCCGCCGCCGAAATAGAACGCGTTCTGGAAAAACAGCCGGAACACCATCTCGCCGAAGAACGAGATCACGCCGGCGATCACCACCGCGATCACCAGCATGCGCACGTCGCCGTTGCGGATGTGGGTCAGCTCGTGGCCAAGCACGGCCTCGAGTTCCTGATCGGTGAGCGCATCGATCAGTCCGCGCGTCACCGTGATCGAATATTGCTTCTGGTTGAGGCCCGTGGCGAAGGCGTTGAGCGCCGGGTCGTCGGCAATGCGCAGCGTCGGCGTCGGCATGCCGCGCGAGATGCACAGATTTTCCAGCAGATTATAGACCCGTGGCTCCTCGGCGCGGCTGACCTCGCGCGCGCCGGTGACCATGTCGATCATGCTTTGGTGGAATTTGTAGGCGATCGCGATCCAGAGCAGGGCGCCGACCGTGGCGAAAGGCAGCGCCTTCAGGAAGTCGTAGCGCGCGGCGCGCAGCAGATAGTCGAGCGGCGGGTTGTCGTTCGACAGCGCCTCGGCCAGCAACGCGCCGGCGAACACCAGCACGTAGACCAGAAAGAACAGGCCGATCAGCAGCGCGACCGAGCGCCGCTTGTTCGACTGGATGTGGGTGTAGAGCCCGTAAGCGGCCATGCTCGGTCCTTCGGCGAAGCGCGTCGCGCCTTAGAACTTCACGCTCGGCGCCTGCTCGAGTTGCGCGCGGTCGCCGCCGACATCGAAGAACGTGCGCTGGCCGAAGCCGAAGATGCCGGCAAACAGCGCCGCCGGAAACTGCTGGATGCCGGTGTTATATTCCTGCACCGCGTTGTTGTAGAAGCGGCGCGAGGCGGCGAGCTTGTTCTCGATGTCCGACAGGTCGGACTGCAATTGCCGGAAGTTGGCGTTGGCCTTGAGGTCCGGATAGGCCTCCGACAGCGCGAACAGTTTGCCCAGCGCGCCGGACAGCATGTTTTCCGCCGCCACCTTCTGCTCGATGCCGGGCGCCGCGACCGCGGTCTGCCGCGCGGCGATGACCGCCTCCAGAGTTCCCTTTTCGTGGGCGGCATAGCCCTTCACCGTCTCCACCAGATTGGGGATCAGGTCATGGCGCTGCTTGAGCTGGACATCGATGTCGGCGAAGGCCTGGTTGGTGCGCTGCCGCATGGCGACCAGGCCGTTGTAGACGCTGATGGCCCAGATCACGATCACGACGACGATGCCGAGAACAATCCAGCCGGTGTTGGACATGGCAAGCAGCTCCTGAAAAAAGTTGGTGCCGGATAAGCCTAGCCTAGATCGGCGCAATGTTCCTAGCGTGGCCGGTTCGGCGCGCTATCGATGGTGCGGAACTCAGCTAACGCATTGATGGACAAGAAAAAAGGCCCCGAGCCGAAGCTCGAGGCCTTATCGCCAGACGGCTATTCGGGGGGGTAAGGGGGCGCCGCCCGGCTTAATCTACGCCTTGACAACGGCGCTCCCCGTCTTTGGTTCCGTCCTTTTTAGCGTTCGAAAAGATTTTTTCAGCTCGCCTCGCGGAACCGCACCGCGGCCTCCAGATCGACCGAAACCAGCTGCGAAACGCCGCGCTCGGCCATGGTAACGCCGTACAGCCGGTTCATCCGCGCCATGGTGATCGGGTTGTGGGTTATGATTACGAAGCGGGTGTCGGTCGAACGGGTCATTTCGTCGAGCATGTCGCAGAAACGCTCGACATTGTGATCGTCGAGCGGGGCGTCGACTTCGTCCAGCACGCAGATCGGCGCCGGATTGGTCAGGAACACCGCGAAAATCAGCGCCAGCGCTGTCAGCGCCTGCTCGCCGCCGGACAAAAGCGACAGCGTCGCCGGCTTCTTGCCGGGGGGCTTGGCCAGGATTTCGAGGCCGGCTTCCAGCGGGTCGTCGCTTTCGATCAGTTGCAGTTCGGCGGTGCCGCCGTTGAACAGCCGGGTGAACAACGCCTGGAAGTGGGCGTTGACCTGCTGGAACGAGGCCAGCAGCCGCTCGCGCGCCTCGCGGTTGAGGCTCTGGATGCCCAGCCGCAGCTTCTTGATGGCCTCGACCAGATCGTCACGCTCTTTGGTGAGCGAGGTGTGCTGGGTTTCGACTTCGGTGAGTTCCTCTTCGGCGCGCAGATTGACCGCGCCGAGCCGCTCGCGCTCGCGGCGCAGCCGTTCCAGCGTCGCCTCGATGTCGGCGAGTTCCGGCAGCGGCTCGCCCTCTTTGAGTTCGGCCAGTTCGGCGACGCCCGACGGCTCGATCTCGAGCATGTCGTGGATCTCGCGGCCGATGTCGGTGAGGCGGCGCTTGGCGGCTTCGTGGCGCTCCTCGGCGCGGGCGAATTCCTCGCGCGCGGCGGAAGCGGCTTCCAAGGCGGCGCGGGCGTCGCGGTCGGCTTCGGCCAGCGCGGTTTCGGCTTCCTGCAGGCGATCGGCGCAGGCGCGGCGCTCGGCTTTGGCCGTCTCGACTTCGGTCATCAGCGCCTGGCGCTTTTCGGCGAACTGCGCCGGCGCGTTCTCAAGTTCGGCGCGGTCGTGCGTCGCCTCGGCGATGCGCTGTTCGAGTGTGGCGATCTGGTTGCGCGCGCCGGTTTGACGCTCGAGCCAGCCGGCCTTTTCGGTGCCGACCGCCGTCAGCCTACGGTCGGCCAATTCGGCCTCGCGCACGATGGCCTGCTGCTCGGCGCGCACTTCGGCGGCCTTGGCGCGCTTGCCGGCGATGGCCTCGCGCACGCTCGCAAGCTCGGTTTCCAGATCGGCCACCGGCGCCAAAGCGGCCAGCCCGGTCTCGGCTTCGGTCTTGGCGGCGGCTGCTTCGTCGCGGCTGGTGGTGAGGCGGGTGCGCGCTTCGGTCAGCGCCGACAGCCTCGCGGCGTTGCGGTTCTGCTCGCGCTCGGCGGCTTCATGCCGGTCGCGCGCGGTGACGGCCTCACGCTGGCGTTCGCGCGCGGCGGCGCGCGCCTGGGTCTCGGCAGCGACCGCGGTCAGCAGGCTGGCTTCGGCCGCGACCACGACGCCGCGGGCGGTTTCCGCCTCGCTGCGGGCGATCTGTAGTTCGGCATCGATGTCGGCCAGACGCGCGCGTTCGGCGAGCCGGCGCGCCGCGCCGGTCGGCGCATGCGCGTCGGCGGCAAAGCCGTCCCAGCGCCACAAGTCGCCCTCGGCCGAGACCAGACGCTGACCCGGCTTGAGCAGCGGGGTGAGACGCGCGCCGTCGGCCTTGTCGATGACGCCGATCTGATGCAAGCGGCGGGCGAGTTCGGCCGGTGCCTGGACGTGGGCCGCCAGCGGCTCGACGCCGTCCGGCAAAGCCGGGTCGCCGGCATCAACGGCCGAGCCGAGCCAGCGCATCGGCGCGGTGGCATCGATCGGCGCGTCGAGATCGTCCCCTAACGCGGCGCCAAGCGCCTTTTCGAAACCCTTGTCGACCGAGATGTGGTCCATCACCGGCGGCCACAGATTCTTGGATTCGACCGCGAGAACCTTGGACAGCGTCTTGGCTTCGGTCTCCAGCCGCTGCACGCGGCGTTCGGTCTCGGCCAAAGGCGTGCGTGAGGCATCGAGATGCTGGCGCGCCGCGGTGTGCGCGGCTTCGGCGGCGATTGCCGCGGCCTCGGCCTCGGCGACGGCGGCTTGCACGGCTTCGACAGCCTGGGCGAGCGCAGCCAGATCTGGTCCGCCGGCTGATTGCAGCGAGGCGATTTCGCTTTCGATGCCGGCCATTTCGGTTTCGAGACGCGCGGCGCGCTGGCCGTGCGACTGCGCGGCGTTTTGCAACTGATTGCGGCGCGCGGTGAGGTCGGCGAGCTTCGCGGTGAGTTCGGAGAACACCGTCTCGGCCTGGGCCAGCTCGGCGTCGGCTTCCGTGACGCGGGCATCGACACCGCTGCGGCGTCCGGCGCTTTCGCGCGCCTCGGCGCGGATGGTTTCTTCCTCGGCGTCGAGACGGGCCAGCGCTTCTTGCGCGTCGACGGCGAGCCGCTGCTCGCGCTCGGCGTCGGCGGCGAATTGCACCAGCCGCAGTTCGAGTTCGGAGATACGATCCCGGGCGCGGGTTTCCTCGCGGTCGAGTTCCTGCGAGGCGACGTTGAGACGATGCAGCGCCGCGCCGGCGCGCGCTTCGGCCTCGCGCAATTCGGGCAGCGACGACGCCGCCAGCGCCTGACGCTTCGAGGCTTCGGTCTGCGCCTCGGTGCGCGATGCGACTTCACGCAAGCAGCCGTCCTTGGCGCTGTCGGCCTCGGTGACCTCGATGCTCGCGGCGGTCCAACGCAGATGATAGAGGGTCGCTTCCGATTTGCGCACTTGCGCCGACACGGTGCGGTAGCGGATCGCCTGACGGGCCTGCTTCTTGAGCGCCTCCATCTGGCCGGCAAGCTGGCCGATGACGTCTTCGGCGCGCAGCAAATTGGCTTCGGCGGCCTTCAGCCGCAACTCGGCTTCGTGGCGGCGGGCATGCAGGCCGGACACGCCGGCGGCTTCTTCCAGCACGCGGCGGCGCTGCTCGGGCTTGGCCTGGATGATCTCGCCGATACGGCCCTGATGCACCAAAGCCGGCGACCGCGCGCCGGTCGAGGCGTCGGCGAACACGATCTGCACGTCGCGGGCGCGCACTTCGCGGCCGTTGATGCGGTAGGCCGAGCCCGACTCGCGCTCGATGCGGCGCGCGATTTCGATGCCGTCGCTGTCGTTGAAGGCGGCGGGCGCCGAGCGCTCGGAATTGTCGATCGTGATCGCGACTTCGGCGTGATTGCGCGCCGGGCGGCTGTTATTGCCGGAGAAAATCACGTCATCCATCGAGGAGGCGCGCATGGATTTGTAGGACGACTCGCCCATCACCCAGCGCAGCGCTTCGACCAGATTGGATTTGCCGCAGCCGTTCGGCCCGACCACGCCGGTCAGTCCCGGCTCGATCTGGAAATCGGTCGGCTCGACGAACGACTTGAAGCCGATCAGGCGCAGACGCGTAAGTTTCATTGCTTCAGGCCTCGTGCCCCAAACCTTAAGCGCGGACGCCACGCGCCGGTGGTCACGCCAGGTTTTACATTGAACAAATTTGCAGTCCAATCCGGGGCTTGGCCAGGACTGCGGGCGCGCTTCAGGTGCCCTGCCGGGACAATGAATCGCCCAAGGTCCCGGAGCAAGCGGGCGACGCGGTTTTCCAGACCTTTCGGCCGATTCGCGGCAAAATTAAAGCGTGGATAGCGCGTGTTTTACGCGCTCCCCAGGGCAAAAAACCCTTGTCAGGTCTTGAGTTGGGCGTCGATCAGCTTGGAGAACTCGTCGATTTCGAGCGCGCCCGGATAGGCGGTTCCATTGATGAAAAAGGTCGGGGTCGACTGCACCCTGAACTTGTCCACGGCGCGCTGGCGGATGCTTTCGATGCCGTCGAGCATCTTCTGATTCGCCAGGCAGGCGTTGAAACTCTGCTCGGAGAAGCCGGCCTGCTTGGCAATGGCCATCATCGGCGGGATCGGCCTTTCGATCGCCCAGGTGCGCTGCTGGCGGAACATGGTGTCGATCAACGCGAAATAGCGCGATGAGTCCTTTTCGCCGGCGCAACGCGCCAGCATGAAGGCGGCCGCGGCCAGGGCGTCGAGCGGGAATTCGCGGAAGATGTAGCGGACCTTGCCGGTGTCGATGTAGCGCTTCTTGAGTTCCGGGAAGGTGGTTTCCTGGAAGTGTGCACAATGCGGGCAGGTCATCGAGGCGTATTCGATGACGGTGACGGAGGCCTTGTCGTTGCCCATGCTCATGTCGGGCAGGGCATCCGGCTTCATCAGTTCGATTTCCGGCACGCTGTCGGCCATGGCCTGCGTCACGAAAGGCGGCAGTGCGGTCGTGGTCAGCAAGGCGGTGGCAAGCGCCAAGGTGGCGCTGCGCTGGCAAAACTCGCGTCGGGTGATCCGCACTGGAAACTCCGTGTGATGACGTCAAAGAAGGAATGGCTAGCTGGAACAGTCAATTGTGGCAATGCCGGGCCGGAAAGCCAAGCAATTCGGCTCACTTTCGCTTGATGGCGGCGCCGAGCCGGCCCAGCGCCTGGCGCAGGCCTTCGTCGACGACCTCCGGCAGGCCCTCGGCAATGCGGGCGGCGATGGCCGGATCTGGCGGTGGCGGTGGGGCGGGCTTTTCCCGTCGCCGCAGTGGCGCCTGGCGCAGCGCGATGCGGCCGATCGCCTGCCAGCCGAAGAAGCGGTTGACCCGCTCCAGAATGACCGCCGACAAATGCTGGATTTCCAGCGCCGCGGGACCCTCGACCCGCAGCATCAGCGTCGCCGGTTTCGGTGGCTCTTCGCCAAGTCTTCCAGGATTTTGGTTCTTTTGGGCGCGCGGCCAGTTGATCTTCATCGGCTCGCTGTGGGCGGCGATTTCGGGACCGGCGATGTCGGCCCAGCGCGCGATGATTTCGGACGAGGCAAAGCCTTGCGTCTTCAGCGCATCGGTCAAGGTCGCGGCCATGAAGTCCGAAAGCGGCCGGGGAAAACTGCGCGCAGGCTTGCTCATTCTCACTTTTCCATGCGCATGATCTGATCCGAAAACCGGTTCCCACTTTTCGGGATCATGCGCGGGTGGGATTCTCATGCCATCGTGGCCGATATGAGCGTAGCAGCCCGATTGCCGAGGCGAAAGAAAGCTCCCGACCCGGCCGATCTGCTGGCCTGGTACGACCGCCACCGGCGCGTCATGCCGTGGCGGGCGCGCAAAGGTCAGCGCACCGATCCCTATAGCGTCTGGCTGTCGGAAATCATGTTGCAGCAGACCACGGTGAAAACCGTCGGTCCCTATTTCGAGAAATTCCTGACGCGCTGGCCGGATGTGCAGGCGCTGGCCGCGGCGAGCCTCGACGACGTGCTGCGTGCCTGGGCGGGCTTGGGCTATTACGCCCGCGCCCGCAATCTGCATGCCTGCGCCCGCGCGGTGGCCGAGCGCCACGGCGGAGTTTTTCCAAACGACATGGAGGCGCTGCGCGCGCTGCCCGGCATCGGCGACTACACCGCGGCGGCGGTCGGCTCGATTGCCTTCGACGCACCGGCGGTGCCGGTCGACGGCAATGTCGAGCGCGTGGTGACGCGGCTGTTTGCCGTCGAAGAAGCGCTGCCGGCGGCCAAGCCCGTCATCAAGCAACTCGCGACGTCATTGCTGCCTCCGGCGCGCTCCGGCGATTTCGCGCAGGCGCTGATGGATCTCGGCGCCACGATCTGTTCGCCGAAGAAACCCGCCTGCGCTTTGTGTCCTTGGAGCGAGGTCTGTGTCGCGCATGCGACCGGGCGACAAGAAGAATTCCCGCACAAGGTGGCCAAGCGCGAAGGCAAATTGCGCCGGGGTGCTGCCTTCGTCGCCCTGCGCGCCGACGTCACGGTGCTGCTGCGGCAGCGGCCGGAGAAAGGCCTGCTCGGTTCGATGACCGAAGTGCCCGGCAGCGACTGGTCGCACGACTTCGATGTGGCGGATGCGCTCGACGCCGCGCCGCGCTTTCGCGCCAAAGCCAAGTGGCGCAAGCTGCCGGGCGTCGTCACGCACGTGTTCACGCATTTCCCGCTCGAACTGACGGTGTTCGCCGCGCATCTGCCGCGCGGCACGGCGGCGCCGAAGGGCGCGCGCTGGGCGCCGCTTGATACGGCACACGACGAGGCCTTGCCCAACGTCATGCGCAAAGTGTTAGCTCATGCGCTTAAAAAATAATGAGCGCATGATCCCGAAAAGTGGGTACCGGTTTTCGGAAAAGATCATGCGCCATTAAAAAGAGGAAACGCCATGGCCGACTGGACGCCGAACCTGCGCTATCCCGATCCTTACGTCACCTCGCTCGACAAGCGCTTCGACAAATACCGGCTGCCGCTGGCGAGCGTCGAGCGGCTCTATACCGGCACGCGCTGGGGCGAAGGCCCGGTCTGGTTCGGCGACACGCGCTGTCTGATCTGGAGCGACGTGCCGGGCGACTGCATGTACAAATGGGACGAGGAAACCGGCCAGGTCGCGCCGTTCCGCAAGCCGTCCAACAACGGCAACGGCAACACCCGCGACCGCCAGGGCCGGCTGATAACTTGCGAGCATCTGACGCGCCGCGTCACCCGCACCGAATATGACGGCGCCATCACGGTGATCTGCGACAATTACCAGGGCAAGCGGCTGAATTCGCCGAACGACGTGGTGGTGAAGTCCGACGGCTCGATCTGGTTCACCGATCCGCGTTTCGGCATCCTCGGCAATTACGAAGGCGAGATCGCCGAACCCGAGCTGCCGATGAATGTCTACCGCGTCGACGGCGGCACCGCCGCGGTGACGATCGTCACTGAGGGCATCAACGCGCCGAACGGGTTGTGCTTCTCGCCGGACGAAAAGAAAATCTACATTGTGGAATCGCGCAGCGAGCCGCGCCGCATTCTGGTCTACGACGTCGCCGCCGGCGGCGACAAAATCTCGAACGGCAAGATCCTGATCGATTCCGGTCCGCACGGCACGCCGGACGGCATGCGCTGCGACATCGACGGCAACCTGTGGTGCGGCTGGGGCATGACGCCGGAGCTCGACGGCGTGCGGGTGTTCACGGCCGGTGGCGAGCCGATCGGCCACATCGCGCTGCCGGAGCGCTGCGCCAATCTTTGTTTCGGCGGCAAAAAGCGCAACCGCCTGTTCATGGCGGCTGCGCATTCGCTGTATTCGCTTTACGTCAACACGCAGGGCGTGGCGGGCGGGTAATTATCCCTCCCCCCGCGAAGCGGTGGGGAGGGTCGGATCACATCGCTTGGGCGATGTGATCCGGGGTGGGGGGCGTTGAGAATTTCGGAATTCCCCCCACCCCCAACCCCTCCCCACCACTCGCAAGGGCTCGCGGGGGGAGAGAGAAGCTAAATCGCCGGTATTCCCGCCGCCACATCGAGGAGCGCGTTCTCCGCCTTCTCGCCGCGGCTCGGCTTCCTGAGGTGGCGTGCTGCCGCCTTGGCGTTGATCTTGCGCTTGGCGATGCCGCCGAGTTTCTTGTCGGTGGCCTTCTCCTCTTTCAGCGTCATGTTCAGGATCTTGGCGACGTCGTTGCGCTTGAGTACCTTGGCCCAGGCAACAAGAGTGCCGTAGCGCGTGATCTCGTAATGCTCGATCGCCTGCGCCGCCGCGATCAGCGCGGCATTGAGCACGACCTTGTCCTCGATTTCGTCGGCGATCTCGTCGGCTTCCTCGATGATGCCGTCGATCGCCGGACATTCGGTGCCCTGCGGGATCGATTTGATCATCTTGAACACCCGGTCGAGGCGCTTGATCTGGCCCTTGGTCTGCTTGAGGTGCATCCGAAAGGCCTTTTTCAGCTCGGCGTCGGAGGCCTTTGCGATCATGTCCGGCAGCGATTTCTCGATCTGGTGCTCGGCGTAATAGATGTCCTGCAACGTGTGCACGAACAATTCGTCGAATGTATCGATATCGGATGAAAACCAGCCCATGGCCAAACCCTCCGTGATGATTGCTGCTGCGATAAGTCTCAGCCCGGTTCCAAGTTCCCATAGCCGCCAAAGACGGCTAGAAAACCCGCCGAATTGGTTTGAAAAAGGAAGCGGCCCATGAAAATCGAGCGTCACGACGTCGGCCCGCGCATGAGCAAATGCGTGGTGCACGGCGACACCGCCTATCTGGCCGGCATTGTCGCGGAGAGCCCGAAGGGCAAGAGCGTCGCCGAGCAGACCAGGGATATCGTCCGCCAGATCGACGGCCTTTTGGCCAAGGCCGGCACCGACAAGACCCGACTGCTGTCGGCCAATATCTGGATCACGGACATGTCGACCTTCGCCGAGATGAATTCGGTGTGGGACGAATGGGTGTCGCAAGGCAACACACCGGCCCGCGCCACGATCGAGGCCAAGCTCGCCACGCCCGACTACAAGGTCGAGATCATGGTGGTGGCCGGGAAGTAATTTTTACATGACAGAGCAAGGCATCCTCGCGATCTGGAACGACGTTCGCGCCGGCCACGAGGCCGAATTCGACGCCTGGTTCCAGAGCGAGCATTTGTTGGAGCGGCTGGCGGTGCCCGGTTTTCTGTTCGGGCGCCGTCACGAGGCGATCTCGGGCTCGGCCGGGCAGTTCAATTTCTATCTGGTCGAATCCCCCGCCGTACTGACGTCGAAGCCGTATCTGGAGCGGCTCGACAACCCGACGCCGATGACCAAGCAGATCATGACGAACGTGTTTCTCAACATGAACCGCACGGTCTGCCATCGCACGCTGCGGCGCGGCGCGTTCCGCGGCGCCTATGCGGTGACGACGCGGTGGACACCGAGGCTTTGACATTGTTGGTGGACGAACTGGTGCGCGACACCAAGATCGCGGCCTGCGAAATCTGGACCGCGGTCGATGCCGCCGGCCAGCCGGTATCGGAAGAAGAAAAGCTGCGCGGCGGCGACAAGAAGATCAAAGCCTGCCTGATGGCCGATACGCTGCGGCAGGCCGATGCGGAAAAACTTGGGCAGCGTCTATCGAAGCAATTTGCGCAGGCCGATGTCGGCGTGTTCCGGGTGCTGTGCCAGCTCGGCCACGGTGTGGAGTTCTAGACCATGCAATCGCTCGTCGAAAAAATCGCAGGCGTCCTGATCGAGCGCCGCGAGACCATCGCCATCGCCGAGTCCTCGACCGGCGGCCTGATCGCGGCGGCGCTGCTGTCGATGCCCGGCGCCTCGGCCTACTTCGTCGGCGGCGCGGTGGTCTACACCAAGGCCTCGCGGCTCGCCTTGCTGGGCATAAGCGATGCCGAGATGGCGGGGCTGCGGCCATCGACCGAAGGCTACGCGTTATTGTGCGCGCAGCGGGTGCGCGACCGGATCGGCGCGACCTGGGGCCTAGGCGAAACCGGCGCGACGGGGCCTTCGGGCAACCGCTACGGCGACGCGGCGGGCCACACCTGCATCGCGATTGCCGGCCCGAACGAACGTGCGATCACGCTGGAAACCGGCAGCGCCGACCGCGCTAAGAATATGGATGCTTTCGTCAAGCGCGCGTTGGCGTTGCTGTTGGACGTGCTGTCCGAAAAGGCCTGACAGGCGGCAAGGCTCACATCGCCAGTTGGCGCAATCTTTCGATATCCAGAATTTTCAACGAGCGGTCGGAGAACTCGACCAGGCTGTCGTTGCGGAAAGTGTTGATGACCTTGCTCACATAGACGTTGGTCAGCCCGGTCGCGTCGGCGATGTGGGTCTGGCGCAGGGGGAATTCGATGCTGTTGCCTTCGACTTTGCCCGACTTATCCAGCCTGTTCCAGATGTCGAGCAACAGACGCGCAATGCGCCCGGTCGCCGTGCGCCGGCCGAGGTCGGCGATCAAATGATCGGCCCGGTTTCGCTCGTCGTTATAAGCCGACAATAATTTGTCGAATATCCCTGGCGACACTGTCATCGCGGCGCGCAGTTGCGTCAGATCGAACATCCGGTAGCTGCCGCGCGTGACGGCATCGATCGAAAGGTGGAGTTGCCGCTCAAATAGCAAGCGGCAGGTGACCAGTTCGCCCGGAATGAGAATAGACAATATCTGCCGGCGGCCGTTCGATAGCTTCATGACGCTTGTCGCCCAGCCTTCACAAATAACTGGTACGCCGGCCAAGGTTTCGTTCTGATGGAAGATCGTGCGGCGTGCAGCGAACGGGCTTTTCTTCTGCGGAATCGCTTCTCGCTCGGCCGAATACGGCTGCTCCCAGCCGAGGTCGATCAATACAGTGCACAGGCCGAGCCCGCGCATGATGCAGTTTGTACAGCCTGATTTCTGGGCCGGCTCGCATGATGATGAGGCGGTCATTATCGAATGGCTACCAACGCTGGATTTTGGAACTTGGCATGGTCGAGAATTGTGACTTCTTCATTCGATAGGTCAACCACGCGCTGTTCGCGTAAATCATGAATTGCACGGTTAACGTCGTCCGGCGCGAGTCCGGTCGCGTCTGCAATCTCCGTAGGGGTCAGCGGAAATGGATAGACGTCGGCGTTATTGCGGATGCCGCGGGCCGACAGACGCTCGACCAGACGCCGGATGAAACCGATGATGCGTGTGGGAGGATGACGCTCGGCAAGGTTGATCGATGTCGCCGCCTTTTCCTCGATTTCGGTAGCGCACAGGCTCCCGAAGGCCTCGCGAACACTGGGATTTTCGGCAAGTTCTTTTCTAATGCCCTCGCTGCCGAGTTGGCAGATATGGGCATTTGTCGCAGCTTGAACGGAAAAGCCGGGCAGCGGGTTGAACAGCGCAAAGGCGGAAAACAAATCGCCCGGGATGAGCACCGACAGGATTTGCCGCCGGCCGTCGGGAAACCGGAAGAAGCGATAGGCCCAGCCCTGGCAAAGGACGTAAGGCCCGGGGAAATATTGCGTGCCGCTTTCCTGAATGACGGTGTTTTTGTCGACGTGGAAGAAAAGCTGCGGGATGTGATTTTTCGGTGCCGGCAGACCCGCGTCCGGATCGGTCATGGTGCTACAGAAGCTCAAGCCGCGAACGGTACAATCGCAGCAAGGCCAAGCCAGTTGCCGTTCGAATTTCACGAAAACATCCGAAAATAATGCCTTTTGCGCTGCCGGAAACAGAACTTCATTCTAAGTTTTTCGCTTTTATTTGGAATTGGCTTAGAGAAGTCAAATAGACAATCTATTTTGTGTATTTATATAAGTGTCGTCGCGCGATGAGCGCGGATGCCATTTTAACGTGCAGCCGAAAAAATTGTGCTGAATTGATATGCGTAGGCGCGTCGCGCGCTGGTTGCGTGATCCGGCAAAGCGCCCGGCCGCGACTACTCCGCGGCTTCCGCCATCTCGGAGCGGAACTGGGCGCGCAGTTCGTCGATCAGCTTGAGGCCCTTCGGCGTCTCGACGTGCCAGAAGGTCCAGCCATTGCAGGCGTCCAGCCCCTGCGCAATCGCGCCGATGCGATGGATCGAGCCGACGCTCTCGCCGAGGCAGACCGCGCCGTCGGCGCGCACCAAAGCGCGATGACGTTTCTTGGCGTCGACTAAAATCGCGCCGGGCGACACCATGCCGCGCTCGATCAGCGCCGAGAACGCCACCCGCGGCGCCTCGCGCGCGGTCATGAACGGCGCGATCGACGGCGAGGGTACGACCTGCACGTCGGCAATGCGCTTCTCGGCGGCCTTGGCATATTTCGCTTCGCGCTCGATGCCGATGAAACGGCGGCCGAGCTTCTTTGCCACAGCACCCGTGGTGCCGGTGCCGTTGAACGGATCGAGCACCAGATCGTCGGGCCGCGAGGCTGAGAGGATCACGCGCGCCAGCAGCGCTTCCGGCTTCTGCGTCGGATGCAGCTTCTTGCCGTCGGTACCTTTAAGCCGTTCCTCGCCGGTGCAGAGCGGGAAGGTCCAGTCCGAACGCAGTTGGATGTCTTCGTTGCCGGCTTTCATCGCTTCGTAGTTGAAGGTGTAGCCCTTGGCATTGGCGTCGCGCGAGGCCCAGATCATGGTCTCATGCGCGTTGGTGAAACGGCGGCCGCGGAAATTCGGCATCGGATTGGTCTTGCGCCAGATCACGTCATTGAGGATCCAGAACCCGAGGTCCTGCATCATGGCGCCGACGCGGAAAATATTGTGATAGGAGCCGATCACCCAAATCGTGCCGGCCGGCTTCAAGACGCGGCGGCAGGCGGTGAGCCAGTCTTTGGTGAAGGCGTCATACGTGGCGAAACTGTCGAACTTGTCCCAGTCGTCGGTCACCGCATCGACATGACTGTCGTCCGGGCGCTTCAGATCGCTGGCAAGCTGGAGATTGTACGGCGGATCGGCGAACACCAGGTCGACGGAACCCGCCGGCAGCTTCGCCATCTCATCGACGCACTCGCCGATCAGGATGCGATGCTGCTGGGTGTTCTCGGAAACTCCACGGGGCGCCCGTGAGGGCGCCCCGCGACGCGACACTACCATGACTCAAATACTCGACTCAGGAGACGCGGTCGGCAGACGCGGGACCTACAACCGACAGGCATGCAATATGGCTCCTCAAGGTGAAAAAACGGTTTATGAAAGTGTCCCATTACTGGGCAAATTATGCCTATGGTACGGGGGCTTAGCGAGACTTCCGAAGCCTCGAAATCGCAGCTAATTGGACGCAACGGCACGCTTGCGCGATGATCGCGAATGCGATGTGTGCAAAGGATTTTCTAAATGCGCTGGGATGATTTTCGCCGCAGTGACAATGTCGAAGACGATCGCGGTGGCGGTGGCGGTGGCGGTGGCGGTGGCGGCGGCGACGGCGGTGGCGGCGGCTTCGGGCTGCCGATGGGCGGCGGCGGTCTCGGCATCGGCACCGTTGTGGTGCTCGGCCTGATCGGCTGGGCGCTCGGCATCGATCCCAGCGTGCTGATCGGCGGCGCCGAGATCGCGACTGGCGGCCGCGGCGGGCAGTACCAACAGCCTTACGACCAGCCGGCGCGGCGCTCGACCGGCGTGCCGAAAGATCAGATGGGCGATTTCGTCACCGCCGTGCTCGGCAATACCGAAGACACCTGGTCGGTGATTTTCCAGGAAGCCGGGCAAAAATATATTCCGCCGCGGCTGCGGCTGTTCGCCGGCTCCGAGCAAGGCGGCTGCGGCTTCGCGCAAGCGGCGATGGGGCCGTTTTATTGCCCCACCGATAGACGCATCTATCTCGACACCTCGTTCTTCCGCGACATGCGCGTGCGGTTCAAAGGTTGCACCGGCAAGGCCTGCGAGTTCGCCGAGGCTTACGTGATCGCGCACGAGGTCGGCCATCATGTGCAGAATCTGCTCGGCATCCTGCCGAAGGCGCAGGCGCAGCAGCGCGCCGTGGGCGACAAGGTGGCGGCCAATCGCATCCAGGTGCGCGTCGAGTTGCAGGCCGATTGCTTCGGCGGCATCTGGGCCAATCGCTCCAATCAAAAGTGGAAATCGATCGAGCCGGGTGACGTCGAGGCGGCGCTGCAAACCGCCGCGGCGATCGGCGACGACCGCTTGCAGCAGCAATCCAAAGGCTACGTCGTGCCCGATGCTTTCACCCACGGCTCGTCGGCGCAGCGCCAGCGCTGGTTCACCACCGGGCTGAAAGAGGGCAAGGTGTCGGCCTGCAATACGTTCGCGGCGGCTTCGCTGTAGAGCATGATCCCGAAAAGTGGGTGCCGGTTTTCGGAAAAGATCATGCTCAAGCATTAAAGGATAGGCGCTATGCCCGGTCTCGACGAAACCCGCGAGTTCGTGCCGCTCAAGATCGCGGTGCTGACCGTGTCCGACACCCGCGAGCTCGCCGACGACAAGTCGGGCAACACGCTGGTCGAGCGCATTCGCGCCGCCGGTCACACCTTGGCCGAGCGCGCCATCGTCAAGGACGACGTCAAAGCGATCCGCCAGCATGTGAAGGCGTGGATCGCCGACAAATTCATCGACGTCGTCATCACCACTGGCGGCACCGGTTTCACCGGCCGCGACGTCACGCCGGAAGCGGTCGAGCCTTTGTTCGAGAAACGCATGGACGGTTTTTCGACGCTGTTCACGATGATCAGCGTGCCGAAAATCGGCACCTCGGCGATCCAGACCCGCGCCACCGCCGGCGTCGCCAATGCGACCTATGTGTTCTGCCTGCCGGGCTCGCCCGGCGCCTGCAAGGACGCCTGGGACGAAATCCTCGTGCACCAGCTCGATGTCCGCTACCGGCCGTGCAATTTCGTGGAAATCCTGCCGCGGCTCGACGAGCATTTGCGGCGGCCGAAGGCGAAAGGTGCCACCGCGTAGCGGGTGAGCATTATGAATGCATTCCGAAATGCCAGCCGCCGCAACCGCAATGCCTCTTGCTTGTGATCGGCGATCAATTGCGGCGTAACGCGCAATTTTGGCTGGGTCACAGCGTCATGTCCCAAAACTCCGCCACGACATCCTTGCCCCAGGTATGGCGCGGCTCGCTCGAGGTGAGGGTGAAGCCAGCCTTCTCGTAGACGTGCCGTGCTGCGGTAAGGATGCTGTGCGTCCACAGCGTGAGCTTTTTGTAGCCGGCGGCGCGCGAAAATTTCACGCATTCATCGGTTAGCCACACGCCAAGGCCAAGGCCGCGCGCTTTCGGATCGACCAGCAGCAGGCGGATGCGGGCCGTGCCCGGTTCCTTGTCCTTGACCAGCATGACGCAGCCGACGTTGTCGCCGTTCATCTCGGCGATCCAGCAGCGCTCGCAGGTGGCGTCGTAATTGTTGACGAAGTCGGCGACGATCTGCGCGCACAGGCCTTCGAACGGATCGCCCCAGCCGTATTCTAACGCGTAGAGCTCGGCGTGGCGCGACACGATCCAGCCGAAATCGCCGTGCTTGGGCTGGCGCAGCGTGACCGACGGCGCAGACTGCGGCTCGCCGCCGAGCAGCGTTTCGATCGTCGTCATGGCGTCGATCAGGCGCGTCTGCTGGTTGGCGCCGAGCGTGCCGAGCATCGCGGCGACGTCGTCCTGCGAGCGCTTTTCGTAGGGCGCGAAGGTCTTGGCGCCGCGCGGCGTCAGCATCAGATGGCTTTGACGCGCATCGTCGGGCGAGGGCTTGCGCGCGATCAGGCCGGCTTTCTCGAAGTTGCGCAGCACGCGGGACAGGTACCCGGCATCGAGATCGAGCGTGCGGCCGATATCGCTGGCGGTGCGCGGGTCAGGTTTGCCGGCAAGTTTGCCAGCTTGCGCGATCTCGTACAGCACGCGCATCTCGGCCAGCGAATAGGGGCTGCCGAGATAAGTTTTGCGCAGCACGCCGATCTGGCGCGTGTAGAAGCGGTTGAAGCGGCGCACATCGGAAATTCGATTTTGCGCGATGCCTTGCGGGTTCGACTTGGGGTTTTTCATGGCACGGGCAGAGTCGGGCAAATAGTTGACTGAGTCAAGCATCTGACTCGATTGCGCAGAAGGATAGACTTGACATTAAATCCTAGGACTATATGTTGGTATTGTCCTGTTCATCGAGGGCGCTGTCATGAGGCGTCAGGATGGTGGAACAGGATGTGGCGCCCGCGGGTTTGGAGAAACGCACTCCAGACTCCCGGGCGGCGCCGGACCCCGCCCGGGCACACTAGGGTGCCCCGCGAGGAGCTCGCTGACGGCGTGTCCTTCGGGAGA
>CAIRGJ010000041.1 GCA_903878085.1 uncultured Hyphomicrobiales bacterium
AGCGTGCGGTCACGGCGCAGAAATGCGTGCGCGCCGGCGGCAAGCATAACGACCTCGACAATGTCGGCTACACCGCGCGCCACCACACCTTCTTCGAGATGCTCGGCAATTTCTCGTTCGGCGATTATTTCAAGGAACGCGCCATCGAGCTCGCCTGGAACCTGATCACCAAGGAATTCGGCCTGCCGGTCGATAAGCTCTTGGTCACCGTCTATATCGACGACGACGACGCCTTCAATCTGTGGAAGAAGGTCGCAGGCCTCCCCGACCGGAAAATCCTGCGCATCGCCGGTTCGGACAATTTCTGGGCGATGGGCGACACCGGTCCCTGCGGGCCATGCTCGGAAATCTTCTACGACCACGGTTCGCACATTCCGGGCGGTCCGCCGGGCACGGCCGAGGCCGACGGCGACCGCTTCATCGAGATCTGGAATCTCGTGTTCATGCAATACGAGCAGCTCGCCTCCGGCGAACGCACCAATTTGCCGCGGCCGTCGATTGACACCGGCATGGGGCTGGAGCGCATCGCCGCGGTGCTGCAAGGCACCCACGACAATTACAACATCGACCTGTTCGCGACGCTGATCCGGGCCATCGCCGAATTGACCGGCGTGTCGGCTGCCGGCCCGCATAAGGCGTCGCACCGGGTGATCGCCGATCACCTGCGCGCCTCGTCGTTCCTGATCGCCGACGGCGTGCTGCCGTCGAACGAGGGCCGCGGCTATGTGCTTCGCCGCATCATGCGCCGCGCCATGCGCCACGCCGAGCTGCTCGGCGCCAAGGACCCGCTGATGTGGCGGCTGGTGCCGGTGCTGACCCGCGAGATGGGCCAGGCCTTCCCGGAACTGGTGCGCGCCGAAGCGCTGATCGCCGAGACGCTCAAGCTGGAAGAGACCCGTTTCCGCAACACGCTGGAGCGCGGCCTCGCCATCCTCGACGACAAGAGCAAAGGCCTGACGAAAGGCGACATGTTCGACGGCGACACCGCCTTCACGCTGTACGACACCTATGGATTTCCTTTGGATTTGACGCAGGACGCGCTGCGTTCGCGCGGCATCAGCGTCGATATCGCCTCGTTCAGCGACGCCATGGAGCGCCAGCGCGAGAAGGCCCGCGCCTCGTGGGCGGGTTCCGGCGATGCGGCGCAGGAGACGGTGTGGTTCGGCCTGCGCGAGAAGGCCGGCGCCACGGAGTTTTTGGGCTACGAGACCGAGTCCGCCGAGGGCGTCGTTGCCGCGCTGGTGCGCGACGGCAAGGAAGTGCCTGAGTTGAAGCAGGGCGAGAGCGGCCAGGTGGTGATGAACCAGACGCCGTTCTACGGCGAGAGCGGCGGCCAGCTTGGCGATACCGGCGAGATGCGGCGCGACGGCGTGCGGCTCCTCGTCAGCGACACGCAGAAGAAAGCCGGCGACGTCTTCGCCCATGTCGTCAAGGTCGAGCAGGGCTCAGTCAAGGTCGGCGATCCGCTGCTGCTCGAGGTCGATCACGCGCGCCGCGCCGGTATCCGCCAGAACCACTCCGCCACCCATTTGCTGCATGAGGCGCTGCGCCAGGTGCTCGGCGATCACGTCGCGCAGAAGGGCTCGATGGTGGCGCCCGACCGGCTGCGCTTCGATTTCTCGCATCCCAAGCCGATGACGGCCGCCGAATTGGAAAAAGTCGAGGACATTGCCAACGACATCGTGCTGCAGAACTCAGCCGTGACGACGCGGCTGATGGCGCTCGACGACGCGCGGGCCTCCGGCGCGCGCGCGCTGTTCGGCGAGAAATACGGTGACGAAGTTCGTGTCGTGGCCATGGGCGAGCCTTCTTCATGTTCTTTGGGCAACACGCTGGGCTGGTCAGTCGAATTGTGCGGCGGCACGCATGTTAAGCGCACCGGCGACATCGGCCTGATCACGGGTCTGTCCGACAGCGGAGTCTCTTCCGGTGTAAGACGGCTTGAGGCCTTGACCGGCACCGCGGCGCGCAAATCCGTCAACAAGCAGATCGCGGTCGTCAAGGCGGCGGCGGCCGAACTGAAAACGCAACCCGAGGAATTGCCGGCCCGCGTCGCGGCGCTGGTCGACGAGCGCAAGAAGCTCGAGCGCGAACTCACCGAGGCGCGCAAGAAACTGGCGATGGGCGGCGGCGGCACCGCATCCGGCGGCGCGGACGACGACGTCGAGACGGTCGCCGGTATCAAGGTGATGGCCAAGGTGCTGACCGGGGTCGAAGCCAAGGATCTGCGCAGCCTTGCCGACGACGGCAAGAAGAAGCTCGGCTCCGGCATCGTCGTGCTGCTGGCCAACGATCCCGATGGCAAAGCCGCGCTGGTGGTCGGCGTCACCGCCGATCTGACCGGCGCCAACAATGCCGTGGCGATGGTGCAGGCCGGCGTCGCCGCGCTTGGCGGCAAAGGCGGCGGCGGCCGTCCCGACATGGCGCAGGGTGGCGGACCCAATGGCACCGAGGCCGCAGCCGCCATTGCCGCGATCAAGGCTTTGGTGAAGCCCGCTTAGGCGTGACGCCGTGAGTGTCGCGGTGGTGCTGGGCTAGGGGCGATTTGACCCAGCGCAACCGGCTGCGCGCGCCGCCATGTTATCGAGCGAATCTGCGCTCGCTCGGATATAAGGCAGCATGGCACGCGAAACCACCAAACAGCTGCGCCGGCAGGTCTATCTGGCGCTGGAACAGGGCCCGGTTGGCGAGCGCGTGGCGGTCGTGACCGACCAACTGTTGATGGCGCTGATCGTCATCAATCTGGTCGCGGTCGCACTCGAGTCGGTTCCCGCCTATGGCGCGCGCTATGGGCTGGTCTTCGAAGTCATCGAAATCTTTTCGCTGGTCGCGTTCAGCGTCGAATACCTCTTGCGGCTGTGGGGCGCCGTCGAGCACGGCCCGCACCAGCATTTGTCGGGCACCGCCGCGAGATTGAAATATGCGCTGAGCCCAGCCGGTCTCATCGATTTGATCGCCGTGCTGCCGTTCTGGTTTGCCTTGCTGTTGCCGTCGGATTTTCGCATCGTGCTGGTGTTCCGCATGGTGCGCTTCTTCAAGATCGCGCGCTATTCGCCGGCGATGCGCTCGCTACTCGACGTGCTGTATCGCGAACGCCGCGCGCTGTCCGGCTGCCTGGTCATCACGCTTGGCATGGCCATGGTCTCGGCCGCGCTGATGCACCTCGCCGAAAGCCACGTGCAGCCCGACAAGCTCGGCACCATTCCCGACGCGCTGTGGTGGTCGATCGTGACCATCGGCACCATCGGTTATGGCGACGTGGTGCCGGTCACCGCGCTCGGCAAGATTATCGCGACCGGCACGATTTTTATCGGCCTGATCCTGATGGCGCTGCCGATCGGCATCATCGCCACCGCTTTTTCCGAGCAGATCCACCGCCGCGATTTCATCGTCACGTGGGGCATGATCGCCAAGGTGCCGCTGTTTGCCGAACTCGACGCCGCCGAGATCGCCGACATCAGTCAGCTTCTGCGCGCGCAACTGGTGGAGCCCGGCGAGGTGATCGTACGCGAGGGCGACCATGCGCACTCGATGTATTTCATCGCCGCCGGCGAGGTCGAGATGGCGCTGGAGAAGAAGAAGGTCAACCTCGGCACCGGGCAGTTCTTCGGCGAGGTGGCGATATTGAAGCGCGCGCCGCGCACCGGCACCGCGACGGCGCTGTCGCGCAGCAGTCTGCTGGTGCTGTCGGCGCAGGATCTGCACGCCTTGATGAAACGCGACCGGCGTATCGCCGAGCGCATCAAGGACACGGTGGAAAAGCGCACCGGGCGGACGGTCGAGCCGGCGAAGCCGGAGGAGCATGCGGACAAGGCATAAAAAAAGCGGCGCGGAATTCTGCGCCGTTTTGATGTCGGGAAGAGACGGAGGCTTTACGCCATCGCCTTCTTGAGGTTCTCGTCGACCTTGTCGAGGAAGCCGGTGGTCGAGAGCCACTCCTGATCGGCGCCGACCAGGAGCGCGAGATCCTTGGTCATGAAACCGGATTCGACGGTGTCGACGCAGACCTTCTCCAGCGTCAAGGCGAACTTCGCCAGCGCATCGTTGTTGTCGAGTTTGGCGCGATGGCTAAGGCCGCGGGTCCAGGCGAAGATCGACGCGATCGAGTTGGTCGACGTCTGCTTGCCCTTCTGATGCTCGCGGTAGTGGCGGGTGACGGTGCCGTGCGCAGCTTCCGATTCCACGATTTTGCCGTCCGGCGTGGTCAGCACCGAGGTCATCAGGCCGAGCGAGCCAAAGCCCTGCGCCACCACGTCGGACTGCACATCGCCGTCGTAGTTCTTACAGGCCCAGACATAGCCGCCCGACCATTTCATCGCCGCTGCCACCATGTCGTCGATCAGGCGGTGCTCGTAGGTGATCTTTTTCTTGTCGAACTCGGCCTTGAATTCGTTGTCGAAGATTTCCTGGAACAGCTCCATGAAGCGGCCGTCATATTGCTTCAGGATGGTGTTCTTGGTGGACAGGTACAGCGGGTAGCCGCGGTTGAGCGCGAAGTTCATCGAGGCGCGGGCGAAGTCGCGGATCGAGTCGTCGAGATTGTACATCGCCAAGGCAATGCCGGAGGAGGGCGCCTTGAACACTTCGCGTTCGATCACCTTGCCGTCATTGCCGACGAACTTCATCGTCAGCGTACCGGCGGTCGGGAACTTGAAATCGGTGGCGCGGTATTGGTCGCCATAGGCGTGGCGGCCGATGATGATCGGCTTGGTCCAGCCGGGGACCAGGCGCGGCACGTTCTTGCAGATGATCGGTTCGCGGAAGATGCAGCCGCCGAGGATGTTGCGGATGGTGCCGTTGGGCGAGCGCCACATCTCCTTGAGCTTGAATTCCTTCACCCGGCCTTCGTCGGGGGTGATGGTGGCGCATTTGACGGCGACGCCGACCTTTTTGGTCATCTCGGCCGAATCGATGGTGATCTGGTCGTTTGTCTCGTCGCGTTTTTCGACCGAGAGGTCGTAATACAGCAGGTCGATATCGAGATAGGGGTGGATCAGCTTGTCTTTGATAAGCTTCCAAATAATGCGGGTCATCTCATCGCCGTCCATTTCGACGACGGGATTAGCAACCTTGATCTTCGCCATTTTAAGGAGCCACCTTTTGCGAGCCGGCATTAGTAAGGGTCGTCGGACCGACGGAAAATTCGGCGCGCGCTCATTGAAGACACCGCAGCCGTGGCGGGCTCTATAGCATTGACTTTCGTGCCGTGAAAACTGGGTTAGCTCGTGAACTTAAGTCGCATCCAGAGGCGCGTGGCTGCGAGCAAGACGCGACGAAAAAGAACCCGCTCGATGAGTTTGTCATCGAGCGGGTCATGGTCTCGCGGACGCCCGCTTTGCGCGGACGAGGGCGTCAAAGCGCGGCGATCGCGGCGTTCAGCGTCGCACTCGGCCGCATCGCGGCCGACGCCTTGGTAGTATCGGGCAAATAGTAACCGCCGACGTCGACCAGCTTGCCTTGCGCGCCGATCAACTCGGCATTGATCTTGGCCTCGTTCTTGGCGAGCGTCTCGGCCAGCGGTTTGAAGCGGCCTTGCAACTCCGCGTCCTTGGTCTGAGCGGCCAGCGCCTGAGCCCAGTACAGGGCGAGGTAGAAATGGCTGCCGCGATTGTCGATTTCGCCGACCTTGCGCGCAGGATTGCGGTTGAACTCGAGGAACTTGCCGATGGCCGTGTCGAGCGTCTCGGCGAGCACCTGCGCTTTGGCGTTCTTGTAGGTCTGCGCCAGATGTTCGAGCGACGCGCCGAGGGCAAGGAACTCGCCGAGCGAATCCCAGCGCAAATAGCCCTCTTTCTGGAACTGCTCGACGTGCTTGGGTGCCGAGCCGCCCGCGCCCGTCTCGAACATACCGCCGCCCGCCAGCAAGGGGACGATCGAGAGCATCTTGGCCGAGGTGCCGAGCTCCATGATGGGAAACAGGTCGGTCAGGTAATCCCGCAGAATGTTGCCGGTGACGGAAATCGTGTCCTGCCCCTTGCGGATGCGCTCAAGTGAAAACTTGATCGCTTCGACCGGCGCCAGAATGCGAATGTCGAGCCCCGCTGTATCGTGGTCCTTCAGGTACGTCTCGACTTTGGCGATGACCTGCGCGTCATGCGCGCGCTTGGCGTCGAGCCAGAACACCGCCGGTGTGCCAGTGAGGCGCGCGCGGCGGACGCCGAGCTTGACCCAGTCCCGCACGGCCGCGTCCTTGAGCTCGCACATGCGGAAGATGTCACCGGTCTCGACCGGACGCTCCAGCAGCACCTTGCCGTCATCGGCGACGACGCGAACCGTTCCGCCCGTGGGAACCTCGAACGTCTTGTCATGTGAGCCGTATTCCTCGGCTTTCTGCGCCATCAACCCGACGTTCGGAACGGAGCCCATGGTCTTGGGATCGAACGCGCCGTGGGCTTTACAGTCCTCGATGGCCGCCTGGAACAGCGTCGCGTAGGCGCGATCCGGGACGACGGCCTTGGTGTCGTGCAGTTTGCCGTCCGGGCCCCACATGCGGCCGGATTCGCGGATCATCGCGGGAATCGAAGCGTCGATGATGAAGTCGCTGGGCACATGCAGGCCCGTAATGCCCTTGTCGGAATTCACCATGGCGAGGGCCGGGCGCTTCGCGTACTCGGCCGCGATGTCATCCTTGATCGCTTTCTTCTCGGCCTCCGGTAGCGTCTCGATCTTCGTCAGCAGATCGCCGAAGCCGTTGTTGAGATTGACGCCGAGTCGCTTCAGCGTGGCGGCATGCTTCTCGACGACATCGGAGAAGAATACGGATACGACATGGCCGAACACGATGGGGTCGGCGATCTTCATCATGGTCGCCTTGACGTGCAGCGAGAACAGCACGCCCTGCTTCTTGGCGTCCTCGATCTGCTCGGCGAAGAACTTGCGCAGCGCCTTGGCGCTCATGACGGAGGCGTCGATGATCTCGCCGGCGTTGAGCGCGGTCTTCGCCTTCAGCACCGTGACCTTGCCGTCCGAGCCGACCAGCTCGATGCGAACGTTGGTCGGCGACGCGACGGTGGTCGCGATCTCCGAGCCGTAGTAGTCGCCCGACGGCATGTAGGCGACGTGCGATTTGGAGTCCTTGCTCCAGGCGCCCATCTTGTGCGGGTTCTTGCGGGCATACTGCTTGACGGCGGCGGCCGCGCGGCGATCGGAATTGCCTTCGCGCAGGATCGGATTCACGACGCTGCCGAACACCTTGAGGTAGCGCGCCTTGATCTCCTTCTCGGCATCGGTGGTCGGATTGTCCGGATAGTCCGGAACGTCGTAGCCCTTGCCTTGTAGCTCCTTGATCGCGGCCCTGAGCTGCGGGATCGAGGCGGAGATGTTGGGCAGCTTCATGATGTTGGCGTCGGGCTTCAGCGTCAGCTCGCCGAGCCAAGTCAGGTCGTCGTTGATCCGCTGCTCGGGCTTGAGCCGCTCGGGGAAGCTCGCGATGATGCGACCGGCGAGCGATATGTCCTTCAGCGTCACGGACACACCTGCCGCGCCCACGAAGGCTTCGACGATCGGCAGCAGGGAATAGGTCGCGAGCGCCGGGGCTTCATCGACCTTTGTCCACATGATTTCGAGATTTGGCATGCTTATACCTCTGGTCGCCGTGCTTGGTTGGGCCGACCGGAAACTGAACATTGGCGGGCGCGTGGAATGATTTCCCCCTGAGCCCTCAAATGGATTGTTCTCGGCACGGACATCGCCAACCGGGAATCCGGCTGACAGGAGTTCGGCGCGCGCCCTATAGCATCCACACTCCGCTGGTAAAAGCCTTGTTAGTAGGCGCGAGATAACCGACGGCGGGCGGTGCCGCCGCTTGACGCAAGCGGTCGGCTTGGGCACGGCCTTTAGGGCTTTGCTTGCCGAGGAGTACTGCATGCCAGGGGCTGGCACCGACAAGACCAAACGATGGATCGAGCAGCCGGCGCCCGTGGTGGTGCTGGTCGAGCCGCAAATGGGCGAGAATATCGGGGCCTGCGCGCGCGCCATGGCCAATTTCGGCTTGTCGCGGCTGCGGCTGGTCAAGCCGGTGCAGGGCTGGCCCAACGACCGGGCCCGGGTGATGGCGGCCGGCGCCGACCGGGTGCTGGAGGCGGCGACTCTGCATGACAGCCTTGCAGACGCCATCGCCGATTGCAGCTTCGTGCTGGCGGCGACCGCGCGCAACCACGACCAGGCCAAACCGGTGGTCGGCGCCGATGCCGCTGCGGCCGAGATGGCGCCGCGGGTGGCCGCGGGCGAGACCGTGGCGCTGGTATTCGGTCGCGAGCGCAACGGCTTGGAGAACCACGAGGTCGGCCAAGCCGACCGCATCATCACGCTGCCGGTCAATCCGGCCTTCGCCTCGCTCAATCTGGCGCAGGCGGTGGTGATCGTCGGCTACGAGTGGTTCAAGCAGTCGGGGGCGGCGGCGATGCCTTTCACCGCGCCGGAACGCTCGCCGCCGGTGGCCAAGCAGCAGCTCGAGGCCTTCTTCGGCGATCTCGAGCGCGAGCTGGAAAAGGTCGAGTTCTTCCGCCCGGCGGAGAAACGCGGCGTCATGCAGGTGAACCTGCGCAATATTTTCCAGCGCATCGCGCCGACCAAGCAGGACATCCGCACGCTGCACGGCGTGGTCACGGCGCTGTCGCAGGGGCGCAAAGGTCCGGCGCGCGGCGGCACTTTCGACAGCGATCAGGCGCAGACCTTGCGCGACCTTTTGGCCGAGCATGGCGCCAGCCGCGCGCCGTCGGAGCGCACGCCGCTGCGCGGCCTGCCGCGGCTATTGCGGCGGAACCCGACGGAAGCCGAGCGCACGCTGTGGCAGGCGCTGCTGAACGACCGGCGCTTTGCCGGCCGCGGCTTCAAGCGGCAGGTGCCGATCGGGCTGCACGTCAACGACTTCGTCTCGTTCCCGCTCAAATGCGTGATCGACCTGGTGCCGGCGGAAGAGGCGGCCGCCGCCACGCAGGCCCGCGCCGACAAGCGCGTCTGGCTCGCCGAACGCGGCTACCGGATGATCGAGATCGCGGCTGGGGAGGTGGAGCAGGATGTTGGTGGCGTGCTGGACAGGCTCGAAGCGACGATCCAGTAACCGTTCGTCCCCGCGAAAACGGGGATCCAGGGCGGCATTCCTGATTTCTATTGTGACACTGGATTCCCGCTTGCGCGGGAATGAGCGGAATTCGGATTCGCGCGGCGATTAGCCCTTTAGCGCCTTGACCTGCGCGGCGGCTGCCTCACGCACCAGGCCATGATCACTGCCAACCGCGATGAAGCGGAAGCCGCGTTTGGCCATCGCCTTGGCGCGCTCGGCGTCGCGGCAATAGATGCCGGGGATTTTGCCGGCTTTGGTCGCCGCGGCGCAAATTTTGTCGATGGCGCGCTCGACCTCGGGCGCGGTGACGTCCTGCGCCTTGCCGCCGCTCAACGCGGTCGACAAATCATACGGCCCGACGAACAGCGCATCGATGCCGGGCGTGCCTGCGATCACGTCCATATTATCGAGGGCGGTGGCGGTTTCGATCATGGCCAGCGTCAGCGTGCCGTCATTGGCCTCGCGCAAGTAATCGACCGCCACCGTCTTGGCTTGCAGCACCATGGCGCGCTGCGGGCCCCAACTGCGCTCGCCGAGCGGCGGATATTTCGCGGCATTGGCGAACTGGCGCGCATCGGCGACGGTATTGATCATCGGCGCGATGATCGCCTCGGCGCCGAAGTCGAGCGCGCGGGACACGAAAGCGAAATCGGCGAGGGGAACGCGCACGACGGGCGTGCTGCCGGCATTATGCAGGGCGCCGATGCCGGCGATGACGCCGTTCAGGTCCCACAGGCCATGTTGGGCATCGAACACCGCGCAGGCATAGCCTTCGCGCGCGATGGTCTCGGCGACGACCGGCGAGCCGAGGTTGCACCAGGCCGAGAACACCGTCTCGCCCGCGCGAAGCCTTCGGGCGAGCTCGAACGGCGGCACGTCAGCCGCTCTGCTTGATCTGCGCGACCGCCTGCGCCATCAGCTCATCCATCGCGGCGCGGATCTCGGCGTCGGCCAAGGCGACCTTCTTGTCGTCGAAATCCTTGCGGATTTTCCTAAATACGTCGTGGTCGCCGGCTTCCTCGAAGTCCGAGACCACCACTTCCTTGGCGTAGGCGTCGGCTTCCGGCCCCGACAGGCCGAGCTTTGCCGCCGCCCAGAGGCCGAGCAGCTTGTTGCGGCGCGCGTTCGCCTTGAACTGGAGTTCCTCATCGTGCGCGAACTTCTTTTCGAAGCCGTCTTCGCGCTTGTCGAATGTGGTCATGCCGCCCTCGTTGTTAATCGTGCATCATCCTTTCGGACGATGCAGTTACATATGTAAAGATCGCTTACGCACATTCACTGTTGCGCCTTGCATATCGCTGTGCCAGCGTCAAGGCAACCTCCGCGCGGGTTTTCTTAGGCGTATTGCGAAGTGGAAAACGAAGGAGTAGCTCAATTGTGCTGACCTGGCCGATCGGCTAGGTTCGCGAAGTGCCCGGACCTTTCGTCGCAGTAAGCGTAAAGTGTCCGGTCCCGCCGCCGCGGATTCGTTAAGTCACTAACAGGAGCCACGGCACATCCGATGGACTTTCAAAAACCACGGTACACCCCGATGAGTCGCCGCCGCCGCATTTACGAAGGCAAGGCGAAGGTCCTCTATGAGGGTCCCGAGCCGGGTACTTTGATTCAGCACTTCAAGGACGACGCCACCGCCTTCAATGCCAAAAAGCATGAAGTGATCGAGGGCAAGGGCGTCCTGAACAACCGCATCTCGGAATACATATTCCAGCACCTCAACGATATCGGGGTGCCGACGCATTTCATCCGCCGGCTCAACATGCGCGAGCAGTTGATCCGCGAGGTCGAGATCATTCCGCTGGAGGTCGTGGTGCGTAACGTTGCGGCGGGTTCGCTGGCGACGCGGCTCGGCATCGACGAGGGGACGCAACTCCCGCGTTCGATCATCGAGTTCTATTACAAGAACGACAAGCTCAACGACCCGATGGTGTCCGAAGAGCACATTACCGCCTTCGGCTGGGCGAGCCCCCAGGAAATCGACGACATCATGGCGCTGGCCATCAGGGTCAACGACTTCCTGTCCGGCCTGTTCCTCGGCGTCGGCATCCGCCTGGTCGATTTCAAGATGGAAACCGGCCGGTTGTGGGAAAACGACGTGATGCGCATTGTCGTGGCCGACGAGATTTCGCCCGATAGCTGCCGTTTGTGGGATATCAAGACCACGACAAGCTCGACAAGGACCGCTTTCGCCGCGATCTCGGCGGGCTGGTGGAGGCCTATACCGAGGTCGCCAAGCGCCTCGGCATCGTCGCCGAGGGCGAGCGGCCGCAGGGCTCCGGCCCGGTTCTGGTCAAGAGCTAGGTATTCGCGAGGACTGCCTTTTTTGCAGTTCTGCCCTTTGGCATGTGAATTACCCGAAGCCCGGTCTTGTGCCGGGCTTCGGCGTCTCTAGGTTACGAATCATGAAAGCGCGCGTCACCGTCACCCTGAAAACCGGCATTCTCGATCCGCAAGGCAAGGCGATCGAGGGCGCTTTGCGCTCGCTCGGCATCGAGGGGGTCGCTTCGGTGCGCCAGGGCAAGGTGTTCGACATCGAAATCGAGGGCGCCGACCCGGCCAAGGCCGAGGCGCTGCTCAAGCAGGCCGCCGACAAGCTGCTGGCCAATACCGTGATCGAGAATTACCGGGTTGAGGTTGTGGGATGAGGGCGCGATGAAAGCCGCCGTCGTCGTTTTCCCCGGGATTAACCGCGAGCGCGACATGGCGCGCACGCTGAAACTCGTCTCGGGCGTTGAGCCCGCGATGGTGTGGCACGCCGATACGCAATTGCCGGCCGGCACCGACCTGGTGGTCATCCCCGGCGGCTTTTCCTACGGCGATTATCTGCGCTGTGGTGCCATCGCGGCGCGTGCGCCGATCATGGACGCGGTGCGGGCTCACGCCGGCAAAGGCGGGCTGACGCTCGGCGTCTGCAACGGATTCCAGATTTTGTGCGAAGCGGGGCTGTTGCCGGGCGTGCTGATGCGCAACGCGCAACTGCGCTTCATTTGCCGCGACGTCTATCTCAAGGTTGAGCGCTCCGACACGCCGTTCACCCGCGGCTACAATGCGGGCCAAGTGATCCGCGTGCCGGTGGCGCATGGCGAGGGCAATTACATCGCCGACGGCGAGACCATCGCGCGGCTGGAAGGCGAGGGCCGGGTGATTTTCCGCTACGCCTCGCCGGACGGCATGATCGACCCGAACTGGAACCACAACGGCGCCATCAACGGCATTGCCGGCATCGTCAGCGAGCGCGGCAACGTGCTGGGCATGATGCCGCACCCGGAAAATCACGTCGAAGCCGCGATCGGCCGCACCGACGGGCGTGGGCTGTTCGCGGGATTGGCGGACGCGCTGAAACGGGCGGCGTAAGTGATTTCGTCATGCCCGACCTTGTGCCGGGCATCCACGTCTTTCGGGACGCGATTGGAAATTAAGACGTAGATGGCCGGGACATAGGCGAGCGAAGCGACGCCGTCCTTTGGACGGCTATACTGGCCATGACAGAGAAATAGACAGTGGAAAAGTTGATAAGCCAGTGACTGCCAACAACATCAAAATCACCCCCGAACTGGTCGCCGAGCACGGCCTCAAGGCCGACGAGTACAAGCGGCTGCTCGACCTCATCGGCCGCGAGCCGACGCTGACCGAACTCGGCATCTTCTCGGCGATGTGGAACGAGCACTGCTCGTACAAGTCCTCCAAGGTCCATCTGCGCACGCTGCCGACCAAGGGTCCGCACGTGATCCAGGGCCCCGGCGAGAACGCCGGCGTCATCGATATCGGCGATGGGCTGGCCTGCGTGTTCAAGATGGAGAGCCACAACCACCCCAGCTATATCGAGCCGTATCAGGGCGCCGCCACCGGCGTCGGCGGCATCTTACGCGACGTGTTCACGATGGGCGCACGGCCGATCGCCTGTCTCAATGCCTTGAGCTTCGGCGCGCCGGGGCATCCTAAGACCCGGCATCTGGTCGGTGGCGTGGTCGCCGGCATCGGCGGTTACGGCAATTCATTCGGCGTGCCGACGGTCGGCGGCTCGGTGCGCTTTCATGCGCGCTATGACGGCAACTGCCTGGTCAACGCCATGGCGGTCGGCATCGCGGAGAAGGACAAGATTTTCTACGCCGCGGCGTCGGGCGTCGGCATGCCGATCGTTTATCTCGGCTCCAAGACCGGACGCGACGGCATCCACGGCGCCTCGATGGCCTCCGCCGAATTCGACGACGATAGCGACGAGAAGCGCCCCACTGTGCAGGTCGGCGATCCGTTTGCCGAAAAACTGCTGCTCGAGGCCTGCCTCGAGATCATGCACAAAGGCTGCGTGATCGCGATCCAGGATATGGGCGCGGCCGGGCTGACCTCGTCGGCGACGGAAATGGGCGCCAAAGGCGATCTCGGCGTCACGCTCGATCTCGACAAGGTGCCGTGCCGCGAAGAGAACATGACGGCCTACGAGATGATGCTGTCGGAGAGCCAGGAGCGCATGCTCATGGTGCTCAAGCCCGAAAAGGAAAAGGAAGCCGAAGCGATCTTCCGCAAATGGGGGCTCGATTTCGCGGTGATCGGCGAGACCAACGCCAGCAAGCGCTTCGTCGTGCGCCACAAGGGCGAGGTGATGGCCGACCTGCCGATCAAGGAACTCGGCGACTCAGCGCCGGAATACAAACGGCCCTTCGTCAGCGCCGCCAAGCTGCTGGTGATCGATGCCGATGACGTCAAGGCGCAGGCCGGCATTGCCGACGCGCTGGAATGGCTGCTCGCGACGCCCGACCTGTGCTCTAAGCGCTGGGTCTGGGAGCAATACGACCACATCATCGGCGGCAACACCGTGCAGCGCCCGGGCGGCGACGCCGCCGTGGTGCGCGTCGAGGAAGGACCGAAGGGCCTGGCGCTCACCACCGACGTGACGCCGCGTTATTGCGAGGCCGATCCGTTCGAAGGCGGCAAGCAGGCGGTGGCGGAATGCTGGCGCAATCTCACCGCGGTGGGCGCAACACCGCTCGCCATCACCGATAATCTCAATTTCGGCAATCCGGAACGGCCCGAGATCATGGGCCAGTTCGTAGGAGCAGTGCGCGGCATCGGCGAAGCCTGCAAGGTGCTCGACTTCCCGGTCGTGTCCGGCAACGTGTCGCTCTACAACGAGACCAATGGCAAGGCGATCCTGCCGACGCCGTCGATCGGCGGCGTTGGGCTGATCGACGATTTCACCAAATCGGCGACGCTGGCGTTCAAGCGCGAAGGCGAAACCATCCTGCTGGTCGGCGAGACGACCGGCTGGCTCGGCCAGTCGATGTATATGCGCGAGCTGTGCAGCCGCGAGGAGGGCGCGCCGCCGCCGGTCGACCTGATCGAGGAGCGCGAGAACGGCGACTTCGTCCGTGCGTTGATTCTCGACGGCACGGCGACCGCGGTGCACGACCTGTCCGACGGCGGGCTGGCGGTGGCGATGGCGGAGATGGCGATGGCCGGAAGCGTCGGCGCCAAGCTCGACGACGCGCCCGACGATATTCCGGCGCATGCCTTTTGGTTCGGCGAAGATCAGGCGCGCTATTTGATGACGGTGCCGGCGGCCAAGGCCAAGGCCGTGATCGACCGCGCCCGCAATGCCAGCGTGCTGGTGTCGCGCATCGGCACCACCGGCGGCGACACGCTGGTGCTGCCGGGCGAGCGCGCGATCCCGCTCGCCGCCTTGCACGACAAGTTCGAAGGCTGGCTGCCCGGCTATATGGCCGGCGAGCCGCCCGCGGTGGTCTAATCAGCGCACCGGTTCGGTGATCTTCAGCGCGGCTTTGCACAAAGGCGACAACGCGGGCCCGCGCTCCATCAGGCACGCAATCTTGCGGCCGTCGCCGACTTTGATGCCGCGGCAGTGCAGCGCCAGATCGCGCAGGCAAGCCCTCCCGATCACGGCCGTCATCACCACCGGTGCGTTGGGTGTGCCGGCCGGCAGCGGTGGCGGCGTGCCGGGCGTGGCGGGCCGCGCGTCGCCGAGGGCGGCGAGCGAGGTCTTGCATTCGGGTGTGAGCTTGCCGGTGTTACGTTGCAGGCAATCGATGGCTTCCGCTCCGCCGGACGGGACGCCGCGGCAGCTGTTGGCGAACTCGCGGCGGCAGGTGAACTTGATGGCGTTCATTTGCGCCGCAGTCGGCGCTTGGGCGGGAGTTGCGGCCGGCGCAGCCGGTGCGGCCGGCAGTGCGGGCTTCGGCGCGGCGGCGGGCTTGGCAAGCTGCGCCGGTTTTGGCGGCGCCTGACGGACCGCCGGCAGAGCGGCGGGCGGCGGCTCTGCCGCGGCGGCCGGTGGCGCAGGGGTTGCCGCCGCTGCTGGAGGCGGAGGCGCCGCGGGTGCTGGCGCAGGCGCGGCCTGTTTCGGGAGCGGCGGAGGTGGTGCCGGCGGCGGAATGGTCGCGCTTACCGCGGTCTTACAGGCCGGCGACAGGCTGGCGACGTTGGTCTGCAGGCAGACCAACGCGTCCTTGCCGCCCGGCTTGACGCCCGAGCATTTCGACATGAAATCGGAGCGGCAATTCGAGCGAATGGTGCTTTGCTGCTCGGGCGTGACCTGCGCGGCGGCCGTGGCGGTGAAGGCGGCAAGCGCGAGAGCGGCGGACGCCAAAGTCCGCGGCCAACCTCCGGTCGGCCAAAACTTAATCGGCGAAGCCATGGTGTCCCCCCATTTTCACGTCAGAGCCAGTCTCGCGCGGATGCGGCCGGCGCGCACCTGGAAAATTTTGGGTGCACATTCCGGCAATGGGGCTGCCGGATAGGCCATAGGCGGCGTATCTTGACGGCGGAGGAGTTTGGCAATGGCGATGGACGCTGGTGAAATCGAACGGCTGATCAAGGCCGGCATTCCCGACGCGGAGGTGACGATCCGCGATCTCGCCGGTGACGGCGACCATTGGGCCGCCACGGTGATTTCGCCCTCATTCAAGGGCAAGTCACGGGTGCAGCAGCATCAACTGGTCTATGCGGCGCTCAAGGGCCAGATGGGCGGCGTCTTGCACGCACTGGCGCTGCAGACCGGCACGCCGTAGCGCCCACGATGGGCGTCAAGATTTTATCCCCCAAAGCCGCCATCGCGCCGACCGGAACCTGGAGTGTCGGCGCGCGCGGCGGCGATTTCGTCTTCGTCGCCGGCATGCGCGGCATCGATCCGGCTACGAATGAACTGGTCGTGGGCGAGGAAGCCCGCATCGGCCAGGCTTTCACGAACATGAAAACCATCGCGGCATCGGAAGGCGCCAGCCTGTCGGACTGTGTCCGTCTGGTCGTCTACGTCACCGACATGGCCGCCCTGCGCCCGCTGGTGAACAAGGTGCAGGCGGAACTCTGGGCTGGCGGACCCTATCCGCCGCGCACGATCTTGCAGGTTTCCGGCCTCAATCAGGACGATATTGTCGAGGTCGAGGGCACGTTCTACGTCAAGCCGGCGCCTTAACCTGTCCCCGGCCACCATGCGCCTGAGCCCTTGGGCTGGCGGCGGAATCTGCGCTACATATATGGTTCGGGTAAGGGACCGCGCCGCTTCAGGCCGCACGCCAGATAGGACTTAAAACATGAGCATCGACCAATTCATCGCCAACGAAGTGAAGGCCAACGACGTCGTGCTGTTCATGAAGGGCACGCCGCAATTTCCGCAGTGCGGATTTTCCGGCCAGGTCGTGCAGATTCTCGACCATCTTGGCGTCAGCTACAAAGGCCTCAACGTGCTCGACAGCGCCGAACTGCGCGACGGCATCAAGGCCTATTCGAACTGGCCGACCATTCCGCAGCTTTACGTCAAGGGCGAATTCGTCGGCGGTTGCGACATCGTGCGCGAGATGTTCCAGGCCGGCGAATTGCAAACGACGCTCAAGGAAAAGGGCGTTGCGGTGAAGGACGGCGCCTCGGCCTGACGCAGGTGGCGTCATCGACCGTGGCTAACATTTTCCTTTTCGTTGCCTCGCTCGTAGATTTGTTCCTGTTTGCGGTTCTGATCAGTATATCCGGGTACCTGTTCGGGACCGGGCCGCAGAGCCTGCATGGCGGCGCGCTGATGGCGACGGTCTACACCGTCGGCGTGATTGGCTGCCTGGCCGCGCCGGTTGCCGGATTGGCGCTGCGCCGATACGGAAATGCCGGCCTCGGCATGCTGATCGCCTGGCTGCCAATGATTGGCGTATTGGTGACGTTGATGATCCCGGCGCCGCACTGACCGTTCGCGCCTCAGGACCTCAGGCCGCGACAAAGCGGTAAGCGCCATCTTTACGCTCGACGGTGCCTAGGCCCGGATAAGGCAAATGAAAGCCGATCAGCTTTGAGCGGTCGGTGGCGAGACGGTCGAGCAGGCGTTTGCGCGTCTCGGCCGCTTGATCCGGCACATGATCGGCGGTCGGCTTCCACTCCGGATGCGCGAACGAAATCAGCGGGTGGGTGAGCGCGTCGCCGCCGACGATCAACCCGTCGCCGCCGGCCAGCGCCAGCGACACGTGACCTTGCGTGTGGCCCGGCGTCGCGATGGCGCGCAAGCCGGTGACGATGTCGTCGCCGGGCTTTAACATTTTCACGCGTTGTTTGATCGCCGCGTAGTTGCGCCGCGCCCCGGTGACAAAACCGGCGCGCTCCGCCGGCAGGCCGCGCGTCGCATCGTCGCCTTGCCAGAAATCCCATTCCGTCGCGCCGACATAGAACGCCGCATCCGGCGTCACCAGATCGTCGAGTTCGTCGATCGCGCCCCAGAGATGATCGGGATGGCCGTGGGTGAAAATCACTTTGGTGATTTTCGCCTTGTCGATGCCGGCGGCTTTGAGATTGTCCCAGAGTTTGCCGGCGCTCGGCATGAAACGGTCGCCCGAACCCATATCGACCAGGATTAGGTCGGCCCCGGTGCGGATCAGTGTGATGTTGGTCGGCGATTCATATTGCTCGGGGGTCTGTCCGGCCGCTTGCAGCAGCGCGGCGCGTTCCGCCGGTGGGGCGCTGGGCGCGAGGAACGAGGTCGGTAGCACCAGATGACCGTCGCTCACTACGGTGACCTCGAAGGCGCCGTGCTTGAATGAGGCAGGCGTGGCCGCGAAGGCGGGCAAAGAACTGGCGGCGACGCTGGCGGCGACGGTGGCGGCCGATGTCGCGAGCAGCGTGCGGCGGGTGAGCATCATGGAGCTACAATAGCAAAATCCCCCGCCTTTGGGGCGGGGGATTTGGTATTCGGATCGTGTCGGCGCTGACGGAGGATCAGCGCGAATAGTATTCCACCACCAGATGCGGCTCCATCTGCACCGGATAGGGCACATCGGTGAACACCGGGATGCGTGTCATCTTGGCGGTCAGCTTGGAGGCGTCGAGATCGATGTAGTCGGGCACGTCGCGCTCGGACAAAGCCTGCGCTTCGAGCACCAGGTTCATCTGGTGCGACTTTTCCTTCACCTCGACGACATCGCCGATCTTGACCTTGAAGCTCGGGATGTTGACGCGACGGCCGTTCACTTTGACGTGGCCGTGGTTGATGAACTGACGCGCCGCGAACACCGTCGGCACGAACTTGGCGCGGTAGACGACCGCATCGAGACGGCGCTCCAGGAGGCCGATCATGTTGGCGCCCGAGTCGCCCTTCATGCGGATCGCTTCGTCGTAGATGCCGCGGAACTGACGCTCCGAGATGTTGCCGTAATAGCCGCGCAGCTTCTGCTTGGCCTTGAGCTGCACGCCGAAGTCGGAGAGCTTGCTCTTGCGGCGCTGGCCGTGCTGGCCGGGGCCGTATTCGCGACGGTTCACCGGGCTCTTCGGACGCCCCCAGATGTTCTGGCCCATCCGGCGGTCGAGTTTATACTTAGATTCCATACGCTTGGTCATTCGCGTCCTCGTATCAGACTGTGGGTTGAGGAACCGCGCCCTCCTCTGTTCCGGGTCTCCCCAGAACCGACAGGCAGGCCTTTAAAGCGTAAGGCGAGCCTCGGGTCGCGAAACACCGTGCGGGCACTGAAAAACCCGCAAGGTGCGCGGGTTTTAGGGGGTAAGGCCCACAGTGTCAAACCTTTGCGCTAGCGGTACTCGGTTAAGGCGGCGGGGGCCGCGCCGGAGGCTTGCGGGCTTGCCGAAGCGGCTGCGGGAGGCCATTTTATCCCGATCAGGCCGGGCCCCTCTGGCAGCCAAGTGGCTGCGATGTCGGACTGATTATGCGCCGCAGGGCCTGGAGCCGACATGGTCGACCTTTTCACTCCCGCTTTCGTCACTGCGCTACTCCAGGTCATCATGATCGACCTGGTGCTGGCCGGCGACAATGCCGTCGTCATCGGCCTGGCGGCGGCGGGGTTGCCGAAGCAGCAGCGCGCCCGCGCCATTTTGGTCGGCATCATCGCGGCGACCGTGCTGCGGATCGCGTTCGCCGGCGTCGCGGTCGAACTGCTGGCCATCGTCGGCCTGCTGTTTGCCGGCGGCATCCTGCTGCTGTGGGTGTGCTGGAAGATGTGGCGCGAACTGCGCGCCGGGGCGCATGGCGGCGATGAGTTGGCGGATGCCGCCCATGCGCCACGCAAGAGCTTCGCGCAGGCAGCCTGGCAGATCGTTGTGGCTGATATCTCGATGTCGCTCGACAACGTACTGGCGGTGGCGGGCGCGGCGCGCGAGCATCCGGCGGCGCTGGTGTTCGGACTCGGCCTGTCGATCGTGCTGATGGGCATCGCCGCGAGCTTCATCGCGCGTCTGCTCAACAGGCATCGCTGGATCGCCTATGTCGGCTTGGCGATTATCCTCTACGTCGCGCTCGATATGATCTGGCGCGGCGCGCTGGAGATCTGGCCGCACGTCTGAGTCTAAAAACCGTAGGCCGCTAACGCCTTGGTCAGCGCCGGCGACGGCGCGCGGTCCGAGGTGAAGATCATGCGCGGCGGGGAAGGTGTGCCGCTTGGCGGGCGCGGGCCGATCAGATCGGCGACGCGCCGCGCGATCGCCGGCGCCGGATCGAGCCATTCGACCGGCCACGGCGCGATGGCGCGGAAGCGTGCCGTCAGCAGCGGGTAATGCGTACAGGCGAGCACGACCGTATCGGTGCGGCGGCCATCGGCATCGACGAAGCAGGGCGCGATCTCGGTCTTGATGGCGTCGTCGGCGGCCGGATTGCCGCTCAACTCGGCTTCGGCATAGGTCGCCAGATGCGACGAGCCGACCATGCCGACGTCGCAGCCGGTGGCGAATTCGCGGATCAGCGCGCGGGTATATTCGCGCGACACGGTGGCTTGCGTGCCGAGCACGGCGATGCGTTTGCTCTGCGACTGCGCGCAGGCTGGCTTGATCGCCGGCACGGTGCCAACGAAGGGCACCGGGAATTTCGCCCGCAACTGCGTGAGCGCCAGCGTTGACGCGGTGTTGCAGGCCACCACCACCAGATCGGGTTTGTGCGCGGCGATCGCCGCGCCGATCACGTTAAGGATGCGTTCGATCAGCGCATCCTCGGGCTTGTCGCCATAGGGGAAGCCGGCATCGTCGGCGACATAGACATAAGCCGCGCCGGGCAAGGCGTTCACGATTTCGCGGAACACCGTGAGGCCGCCGACGCCGGAGTCGAATATTAGAATGGTCGGCGGCTTCACGCCGGTCATACGCGCGCCAGCAGTTGACCGAGTAGCAGCAGGCCCTGCGGCCAGAAGCCGAGCCGCGACGCCGAATTGATGTGGCCGAGCTCCGAGATTTCGCAGATGTCAGAGCCCCAGGCTTTGGCGAACAGCCGCGCGCGTTCCAGCTTTACAAAAGGATCGTCGCTGGACGCGACCACCAGCGACGGCACCGGAAAGGCTTTCAGCGGCATCGGCGCGAAACGGCGGACGCCGTCCGGCGTGGGTTCCGGACGCTCGACGTCGGACGGCGCTACCAACAGCGCCGCCTTGACGCGGCCGGCTTGCCCGCGCGCCGCCCAGTGCGCGGCGAGCGAACACGACAGGCTATGGCAGATCAGGATCGCGGGACGCGTGCCGCCGGCAATCGTGGCGTCGAGATTTTTCAGCCAGGCCTCGGGGCGCGGATTGTCCCAGCTGTCCTGCAGCACGCGTGTGGCGTTGCGGAACGCCAGACACCAGAACGACTGCCAGTGATCGACGCCGGAATTGTTCAACCCAGGGAGAACGAGAAAGTCATAGTCGTCGGTTGCGTCGCGCATCGCTTACGATTTCCGGCCGCTGACCGCCGCCGCGATTGCGGACAGGCTACGTGCATCAAGAATCATGGGAATGTGGCCGAGATCGGGAACGATCGTGACCGGCACGTCCGGTCGGACTGCGTGTATCGTCGGTTCGAACCGATCCGCCAGAAACAATTCGTCGGCGCCGCCGACCAGCACCGACACGGGGCATTGCGCATTGCGCAGGTCGGCCGCGTAATCGAGCGTGCCGAAGTCCTTCATTAGCCGGAACGAATAAGTGCCGGTCAGGCGCTCGGCATTCTCCGGCGCGATGGCGAAGGTGAGCGTGGTGAGGCTGTCGAAGGCGTGAATGCCGAATTTGCCGAGGATCACCAGCCCAATGATGCGAGGGATGAACGGCGTCACCCATTCATTGGGCCCGCTACGCGCCGTCGGCGCGAGTGCGCCGAGCATCGGCGAAATCAGCACCGCGCGTTCGAACTGCTTGCCGAGCGGCAGGGCCGCGGCATGCAAGGCATAACCGCCGCCGGAGGAGAAACCGAGCAAGGTCAGCGTCGCCTTCGGATGCGTCGTTCGGATCTCGGCCACCAGATCGGCGAGATCGTCGTCCAGCTGCGTTGTGTAATCGATATCGCCGCGCCGGCCGCTGTCGCCGTGGCCGCGTATGTCGGGCGCATAGACCGTGGTTTTGGCGTCATACAGGGCCTTGGCCAGCGTATGCATGCTCGAACCCATGGCCGATGAACCATGGATGGCGATGACGACGCGGGTGACGTCGGCGGCGGCCCCGGTGGTCCAGACTCGGGTCGCTAGCGAGGTGCCGTCGCGCGCCTTGATCCAGGTGACGTGCGGCAGGTCGCGGTAGTCGATCTTGGTGAAGGGATTGCTGATCGAAGCCATCGGCTCCGGCGCCTTGCCAGTGCCGAACACGATCATGCCGCCGAGAACGGCGACAACGACCAGCAAGGCGATGGCAAAACCGATCAGCATTCGCAATTTTCCGACCCTCGTGGTTTCAGGCTGAGCCGAACACACGCCTGAAGATGGTGTCGACCTGCTTGAAATGATGGGCGAGGTCGAAATTGTCGTCGAGCTCTTTGTCGCTGAGTTTGGCCTTCACCTCGGGGTCGGCCTTGAGCAGGCCGAGGAAATCGTTGCTCTCGCCGCTCCACACCTTCATGGCGTTGCGTTGCACCAGCCGATAGGCATCCTCGCGGGCGACGCCGGCTTTGGTCAACGCGATCAGCACGCGCTGCGAATGGATCAAGCCGCCGAGCTTGTCGAGATTCTTCTGCATGTTCTGCGGATAGACCAGCCACTTGTCGATCAGGCCGGCGAGGCGCGCCAGTGCGAAATCGAGCGTGATAGTGGCGTCGGGGCCGATCATGCGTTCGACCGAGGAATGCGAGATGTCGCGTTCGTGCCACAGCGCGACGTTCTCCATCGCCGGCAGCGCGTAGGAGCGCACCATGCGGGCAAGCCCGGTGACGTTTTCCGACAGCACCGGGTTGCGCTTGTGCGGCATCGCCGAGGAGCCCTTCTGCTTCTCGGAGAAGAACTCTTCGGCTTCCAGCACCTCGGTGCGTTGTAAATGGCGGACTTCGATGGCGAGACGTTCGATCGAAGAGGCGATGACGCCGAGCGTCGCAAAATACATGGCGTGGCGGTCGCGCGGGATGACCTGCGTCGAGATCGGCTCGATGCTCAGCCCCATCGCTTTCGCCACGTGCGCTTCGACGCGCGGATCGACCTGGGCGAAGGTGCCGACTGCGCCGGAAATCGCACAGGTCGCGACTTCCTTGCGTGCGGCGACCAGCCGTTCGCGGCCGCGGGCAAATTCGGCATAGGCCTGCGCCAGCTTAAGCCCGAAGGTGGTCGGCTCGGCATGGATGCCGTGCGAGCGGCCGACGGTCGGCGTCATCTTGTGTTCGAAGGCGCGGCGCTTGAGCGCGGCGAGCAGCGCGTCGAGGTCGGCAAGCAGGATATCGGCGGCGCGAGTCAGCTGCACGTTGAAGCAGGTGTCGAGCACGTCGGACGAGGTCATGCCGGAATGCATGTAGCGCGCTTCCGGGCCGACGATTTCCGAAACGTGAGTGAGGAAGGCGATGACGTCGTGTTTGACTTCCGCTTCGATGGCGTCAATGCGGGCGACGTCGAACTTCGCGTCCTTGCCTTTCGCCCAGATAGTCTTGGCGGCTTCCTTCGGAATGACGCCAAGTTCGGCCATGGCGTCGGCGGCGTGCGCCTCGATCTCGAACCAGATGCGGAATTTGGTTTCCGGCGACCAGATCGCCACCATGTCGGGACGGGAATAACGGGGGATCACGCTGTTTCACCTCGCGCCGTGGCGCCGGCCTGCCGGATCGCCGCGATATTGGCTTTGTAGTTGCCGCCCTTGAAGACCGCGGAGCCGGCGACCAGCACATTGGCGCCGGCCTGCACGACCTTGGCGGCATTGTCGGCGGTGACGCCGCCATCGACTTCGATGTCGATCGGCCTGTCGCCGGCCAGCATCCGCAGCGCGCCGATCTTGTCGAGCGCGGCCGGGATGAAGGCCTGGCCGCCGAAGCCGGGACTGACCGACATCACCAGGATGAGGTCGACCAGATCGATGACGTTCTCGATGGTGTTGATGGGCGTGCCCGGGTTGAGCGTGACGCCGGCCTTCTTGCCGAGCGCGCGGATCGCCTGCAGCGAGCGGTGGATGTGCGGGCCCGCTTCCACATGCACAGTGATGATGTCGGCGCCGGCCTTGGCGAAGGCTTCGAGATAGGGGTCGCAAGGGCTAATCATCAGGTGCACGTCGAAAATCTTCTTCGAGTGCGGGCGCAGCGCCTTCACCACATCGGGGCCGATGCTGATGTTGGGGACGAAATGCCCGTCCATGACGTCGACATGCACCCAGTCTGCGCCTGCGGCATCGATGGCGCGCACTTCCTCGCCCAGTTTGGCGAAGTCAGACGCGAGTATTGACGGCGCGATGATCAAAGGGCGGGGCATTCACGGGCCTCCAAAAACGAGCTTCGCGTACCACGCGCGGCGGCCACGGGCAACGCGAGGCCTGTGCGAAACGTGCCCCGGCAAAGCGGGCCACCGCCCGGCAAGAATTGCCGGACGCGGCGCCGGCCCGGTGCGGGGGGGGCTTCACCGAATATCCAATAAAACCCGAACTTTTCATGGTGGAACCGCATGGCGCGGCTCTTGCAATCCCATGGCGGGTGCGACGACCGCCGGCGCGACCGGTGGAAATCTGGAGTTGAGTAATGTCTATGTCCGTGGGCGCATCGTCGAATGCGCTGACCTATCTGCAGCAGCTGCTGCAGCAAGGCACTGCCGGCGCAAGTAAGTCGACCGGTGCTGCCGATCCTCTATCCGAACTGATGCAAACTTTGACCGGGTCCGGCACAAGCACGGACCCGCTCACGTCCCCGACAAGCACCAAGGCGGCGGGCTCCGGCAGTTCCGGCGTTCCGCCGTTTGGCTCAGGCACGATGGCACAGTTGCTGTCGTTGCAAACCCAGTCCGGAAACAGCCCAGAACAGGCTTTCTTCTCGAAGCTCGATACCGACGGCGACGGCAAAATCAGTAAAACCGAATTCGCAAACGCCGCCAGCAAGGCCGGCGTCGACAGTTCGGTCGCCAATGCGGTCTTCGACAAGATAGACGGCAACGGCGACGGCTCGGTCAGCCAGAGCGAATTGGCCAAAGCCGACCACGGCGGCCATCACCATCATGTTCATGATGGCGGTGATGGCGGCGGCGGTGGTGGCACGGATGCCCTGACGTCGGGCACCGCTGGCGCGACGACCAAGACCACGACCAATGCCGACGGCTCGAGCACGACGACGATTTCCTACGCCGACGGCAGTTCGATCGACATGAACACGCCGGCGGCGGCGTCGACGAGCGCTTCAACCTCGAGCGACAGTTCCGGCAGCAATAGCCCGAACAGCAGCACGAGCAACAGCACGAGCAGCCAGTCCAGCGTCAACCTGCTGGAGCAGCTGATCAAGATGCAATCGCAGATGCTGAGCGCGATGACGTCGACGCTGTCAACGGTAGTCTAAGACTTATCGGCGCATGATCTCTTCCGAGGTCATGCGCCGGTAACGGCCTCGCGCCGCTGCAGCCGCTTGGCCAAAGGCTTGACCAGCGCCGGCAGCAAATAAATCGGAAACTGCGACATCGCAAAATAAAACCACGCCATATCGGGCAGGGTGCTGCCGAGCGCGGCCATGATGACGCCGACATTGCGGAATGCGGCGAGCAGGCCGATCACCAGCCCGCGATCGACGCCGGCGCGGATGAAGACCAGCGCGCTCAGCCCGATCAGCACGCAGGTCAGCACGATGATCAGCACCAGCAGTTCGAGCGCGAAAATCGGATCGGCCATGACGTGGCGCGGCACGCTTTCCATCGCCGCTATGGCGAAGACGAAAACCGCGATCACGTTCAGCCCGTCGATGGTGTCCTTCTGACGCTCGATCCACGGCGTGCCGGCGATGCGGCGGATCGCGAAGGCGACAGCGCCCGCGCCGGCAAAGAAGAAGAACAGCTTGATGCCGAGTTCGATCGGGGAAAACAGCGACGTGCCGAGGAACAGGTAACTGAGCGCGACCGTGGTCAGTGGCGACAGCGCGTTGCAGATGATCAGCGTGACCAGCGAAAACGCGACGTCGAGGCCGATCAGCGCCGCGAAGGCGGCAGAGGAAGTGATCGGCGTGATCGCGCATTGCAGGATCATGATGGTGTACAGCGCCGGCATGGTGTCGCGGATGCCGGACAGCGCATAGGCGGCGCCAAACAGCAGCGGCGTCGCCACCATGACCCAGAGCGCGGCGGCGATAGCGAGCCCCGGCGTCTTCAGGTGGCGGCCGAAGGCTAGCGGGTCGGTGCGCAAATAGGAAAACAGCAGCAGCACGAACACGGTTTCGCCGAGATAGGGCTTTACGTAGACCGCAAGCTGCGGAACGGCGAGGCCGAAAAACACCGAGACCGCCAGCGCGCGCGTACCTTGCCGGCCGAGCCACGCCAGCGCGGCTCGCAAGGCAGTCAGAAATGGCATGGCAGATCTCCGGCAGAACGTTGCCGCAGGGTCATAGCGCCTGCGGCCGATCCATTCCATATAAAAGGCGCGGCGGTAGAGAGGCGCAGGAGCAAGGCTTAAATGGCACGCACCGATGCGATCGTGTTGGGCGCCGGCATTGTCGGTACCTCGATCGCGCTGCATCTGGTCAAGCGCGGCTTGAGCGTCGCGATGGTCGACCGTGCCGGCATCGGCGAACAGACCTCCTATGGCAATTCCGGCGTGATCGAAGGCAGCACGATTTTGCCGCCGGCATTTCCGTCGAGTTTCGGCGCGTTGCTGCGCGTCGCGCTCAAGCGTTCGAGCGAAGCCAATTATCATCTCGGATTCTTGCCGCAGGTGGCGCCGTGGCTGCTAGCGTTCCGCGCCGCGTCGCGGCCGGAGCGGCTCGCCGAGACCGCGCGGCTGAACCGGCCTTTGTTCGCGCGCGCCATCGCCGAACACGAGGCGCTGATGCTGGAGTCCGGCGCCACGCGCTATTTGCGCAAGACCGGATGGCTCAAACTTTATCGCGATGAGCGAAGCTTCAAGGCGTTGCAGCCGGAATTCGATCTGGCGCAGGAATTCGGCCTGCCGTTGCAGGCGCTCGATGCCGCCGGCGTGCAGGCGCTGGAGCCGTCGCTCAATGCGGCGTTCGCGCGCGGCGTGTTCTGGCCGCAGGCGGCGAGCTTGAGCAATCCGCTGGCGGTGACGCGCGCTTACGCGAAACGGTTTGGTGACTTGGGCGGCCTGACGCTGACCGGCGATGCACGCTCGCTGCATCGTTCCGGTTCCGGCTGGCGGGTCGAGACCAACGAGGGCGGCCTCGATACGAGCAACGTCGTGGTCGCGCTCGGGCCCTGGGCGCCCGATCTTCTGGAGCCGCTCGGCCTCAAGCTGCCGATGGCGGTGAAACGCGGCTATCACCGGCACTTCACCGCGCGCGGCAATGCGGCGCTGGAGCGTCCGGTGGTCGATGTCGCCAATGGCTACCTGATCACGCCGATGGAGCAGGGCATCCGCCTGACGACCGGCGCTGAATTCGCCGCGCGCGATGCGGAGTCTACGCCGGTACAATTCGACCGCCTGATGCCAAAGGCGCGCGAACTGTTTCCGCTCGGCGAACGTGTCGACGACAAGACCTGGGTCGGCAGCCGGCCGTGTTTCCCGGATTCAAGGCCAGTGATCGGACGCGCGCCGGGTCACGGCGGGCTGTGGCTGGCGATCGGCCACGCGCATTGGGGGCTGACGCTCGGGCCATCGACCGGGCGGCTGCTCGCGGACATGATCACCGGCGCGACGCCGTTCTGCGATCCGCAGGCTTACGCGGCGGAGCGGTTTCTCTAAACTTTAAATTTGTCGCGCCAGCTCGGTAGCGCGCCCGCAAAGGCCAACGCAGTGGCCTCGTAGACGCCCCGCGCAATAGCGCGCGCCAGCACATTGGCCGCGACCATGCCGAGTTCGCTCATCGATAGCAGCGGATCGGGCAAGGGCTTGGCGCCCATCGCCGCGGCGAACACAATGTCGCCGTCGAGCGGCGTATGCACCGGGTAGATAGCGCGCGACATTCCAGATTGGGCCATAACCGCCAGGCGCTTGGCCTGCGCCTTCGTTAGGATTGCGTCGGTGGCGACGATGGCGAGCGTGGTGGCTTGGCGCGGCTGGCCCTTGCTGCGTAGCGCCAGCGCATCGGCACTAAATGCTGACGGCAAGCCGCGGCCGCCGAATTCTGCGTTTTGCTCGAACGGCGCCGCCCAGAAATGCGGGCCGTCGCCGACCGTGACGCTGCCGGCGGCATTCACCGCGACAATGGCGCCGACCATAATGCCGTCGCGCGTCATCGCCGACGCCGAGCCGATGCCGCCTTTAAGATTGACGGTGGTGGCGCCTAAGCCCGCGCCGACGCTGCCGAGTGCGCAATCGCTGCCGGCGCTCTTTGCCGCGTCGTAGCCAAACTCGCGATAGGGCGGATAGCGGCCCCAGTTCTTGTCGCCGCCCGAAAGCAGGTCGAACAAAATCGCGCCGGGCACGATCGGCACCCGCGCCTCGCGCACGGCAAAACCGCGGCCCTGTTCGCGCAGATAAGCCTGTACGCCGGAGGCTGCGTCGAGCCCGAAGGCCGAGCCGCCCGACAGAACGATGGCGTCGATGCCGTCCACGGTCTGCGCCGGATCGAGCAGCGCGGTCTCGCGGGTGCCGGGGCCGCCGCCGCGCACGTCGACGCTCGCCACCACGGCTCTGTCGAACACGACCGCCGTCGCGCCGGACCCGAGCTTGCCGTCGCCGGCGTGTCCAACCCGCAGGCCTGGGATGTCGGTGATGAGATTGCGCAACGGCTGCTCTCCTTCTTCACCTGGCCCCGCAACGCGCGGAGAGGGCGGCTTTGGAGCCTAGCGAGGAAGCCGGGTGAGGGGCAATGCGCCGCCCCCGATCACATCCGATCACGTCAAAGTCAGAACGGACCCGGCTGACTTGCCATTGCCATAGTTGCCGGGGCATCTAGGGCGCATGAATGGCGATGTCACTTTTCTGGCCGCCCTGATCGCGGGCCTGGTCAGCTTCCTGTCTCCCTGCGTGCTGCCGCTGGTGCCGCCCTATCTGGTGTACCTGGCCGGTACGTCGTTGGAGCGTTTCGCCGATCGGGAGCCGGAGCCGCGCGTCAAGCGCGAGACCGTGGTGGCCGCGTGCCTGTTCGTGCTCGGATTCTCGACGGTGTTCGTGGCGCTCGGCGCCAGCGCCAGCGTCATCGGTTCGCTGATCCGCGCCTATTCGGGGCCGCTGTCGACCATCGCCGGCGTCATCATCATCGTCATGGGGTTGCATTTTCTCGGGCTGACCCGGATTTCGTTGCTGTACCGCCAGAAGCGGATGACCGTGGCCAAGCCGGTCGGGCTGTGGGGCGCCTATGTCATGGGCTTGGCCTTCGCCTTCGGCTGGACGCCTTGCATCGGGCCGATCCTGGCGGCGATCCTGGCGGTGGCGGCGGCCGAGCAGACGGTAACCAAAGGCGCCAGCCTGCTCGCGGTCTATTCGCTCGGTTTGGGGATTCCGTTCATCGTCGCGGCCTTCGCCATTGAACCCTTCGCGGCTTTCCTGGCGCGCTTCCGCAAGCACATGCTGCGGGTCGAGCAGGCGATGGGAGCGCTGCTGGTGTTGACCGGCATCGCCTTCCTCACCGGCAGCATCAACCAGATGAGCGTGTGGCTGCTGGATTTGTTTCCGGTGCTTGGTAGGATTGGGTAGCGCCAAAAGAAAAAGCCCGCCATCCGATCTCGGGTTTACCCGAGATCGGCATTTTAGTAGCGCAAGTCAGGCAAGGCTGGCCTGCGATGGCGGGCTTTTCGATTCAACGTGGCGAAAATCTATTTCATCTTGGTGCAGTCGGAGCCAGGGCACTCGACATAGGTGACCTTGCCGCTGGCGTCTTTCTTCCAGACGTACATCACGTAGTCGAGGTTGGTGCGGTCGCCCTTCTTGTCATAGGAGATGTCGCCGAGCACGGTCTTGAACTTCATGCCCGAGTGCATTTTCTCCGCGACCTTTTTCGGGTCGAGCGACTTGGCCGCTTCCGCCGCCTGCTTAATGATTTGCACGCCGGCATAGCTGTAGAGCGTGTAGGCCTGCGGCTCGAACTTGTTGGCGCGGAATTTCTCAACGGCTTCCTTGGCCGCCGGGTTGTTGCGCGGGTCGGGACCGTAGGTCATCAGCGTGCCTTCGACGCCGGGACCGCCGATCGAGGCGAACTCGTCGTCGGTGATGCCGTCGCCGCCCATCAGCGGCGCCTTGACGCCCTGGTCGCGCATCTGGCGCACGATCAAGCCGCCTTCGGTGTAGAGGCCGCCCCAATAGATCAGGTCGGCGCCGGACTGCTTGATCTTCGAGACAAGCGCGGAATAGTCCTTCTCGCCGGTGTTGACGCCTTCATAGAGCACTTCCTTGACGCCGCCTTTGTTCATCGCGGCCTTGGTCTCGTCGGCGAGGCCCTTGCCGTAAGTGGTCTTGTCGTGAACGATGGCGATCTTCTTGCCCTTGAAGTGCTTGACGATGTAATCGCCGGCGACCTTGCCCTGCTGATCGTCGCGGCCACAGACGCGGAAGATGTTCCACATGCCGCGCTCGGTGACTTTCGGGTTGGTCGAGGCGGGGGTGATCTCGAGGATGCCGTTTTCCTGGTAGACCTCGGACGACGGCATGGTGACGCCGGAATTGTAGTGGCCGATGACGAACTTGACGCCGTCGGCGGCGAATTTATTGGCGACCGAGACGCCTTGCTTGGGATCGGAGACGTCGTCGCCGTAGGACACCACGAGCTTCTGACCGAGAATGCCGCCGGCGGCGTTGATGTCGGCGGCGGCCTGGTCGACGCCGTTCTTCATCTGCGCGCCGGTCGCGGCGCTGGGGCCGGTGATCGGACCGCCAATGGCGAGTTTGACCTGCGCAGTGGCGGGTGCCGCCATCGCAATCGCGGAGCCCAAAGCAAGGCCGAGCGCAACAATCCTCTTCATCTGATTTCCCCTTCGCTTGGAACCGGCAAGTTCTAATGGCGGTAATGCTACTTCAGGGCGCGCGGCGGCGCCAGCGCAGACGGGTCACGGGCTCGTTGATCCAGCGATATTGCGTCACCATCTGCGCCGTGCGGGCGGCCCGAAAGCCTAGCAATCCGAGGGCTAGGCAAACCGCGGTGTCGATCAGGTAATAGTGCGCCGACAGCAGGGTGCCGCCGAACAGGCTGAAGTGAAAGAACCGCACCGTGGCGCCGAGGATCAAGCCATAGACGGCGACCTGCCACCACGGCCGCCAGGTCGCGGCGATGGCGCGGCCGGCGAGGAAGGCGGCGCCGCCGCCCAAGAACACGGTGACCAGCAGGAAGACGCCGAACGAGTCTTCTTCGAAGATCAGTTCTGTAAGGCTCATGCGCGCCCGCCTTCGAGATAGGCCTGCTTGATCTCCGGCCGCTCCAGCAATTCGGTTCCCGAGCCGGACAGCGTGATCAGGCCATTGACCATCACATAGCCGCGGTGGGCGAGCTTGAGCGCGTGGTAGGCGTTCTGCTCGACCAGAAACACGGTGAGGCCGTCTTGGGCGTTCAGTGTTTTGATGGCGTCGAAAATCTGCCGCACGATCAAAGGCGCGAGACCCAGCGAGGGCTCGTCGAGCAGCAACAGCCGCGGCCGCGCCATCAGCGCGCGTGCGATCGCCAACATCTGTTGCTCGCCGCCGGACAGCGTACCGCCGCGCTGCGTCAGGCGCTGCTTCAGGCGCGGGAACAGCGTCAGCACGCGCTCGAGATCGGGCGCGAAGTTGGCGGGCTCTCCAGTGGTCGCGCCCATCTGCAGATTTTCCAGGACCGTCATGCGCGAGAAAATGCGGCGGCCCTCCGGCGCCTGCGCCAGTTTCAACCGCGCGATCTCGTGGGTCGGCATGTTCGTGATGTCGCGGCCGGCGAATTCGATTGAGCCTTCGCGCGCGCGGGGGCTGCCGCAGATCGTCATCATCAGCGTCGACTTACCGGCGCCGTTGGCGCCGATCAGCGTGACGATCTCGCCATCGTTGACGTCCATATCGACGCCGCGCAGCGCCTGGACGCGGCCGTAATAGGTCTTGACGCCGCGCACGCTGAGCAAGGCGGTCATAGCCCGACCTCGGCTTCGACTTGCGCCACTTTATCTTCCGCGACGCCGAGATAGGCGGCGATCACCTTCGGATCGTTGCGCACCGCTTCGGGCGGGCCGTCGGAAATCTTGACGCCATAGTCGAGCACGATCAGGTGGTCGGAAATTTCCATCACCACCGACATGTCGTGTTCGATCAGCAGGATCGAGATGGCGTGCTCGTCGCGGATCGTCAGCAGCAACTCGTTGAGCTCGCCGCTCTCGCGCGGATTGAGACCGGCCGCCGGTTCATCGAGACAGAGCAGCACCGGCTCGGTGCACATGGCGCGCGCGATCTCGAGGCGCCGTTGCGCGCCATACGGCAGATCGCCGGCTGGGTCGTCGGCGCGCGCCAGCAGCCCGACGCGGTCGAGCCAGAGGCGAGCCTTGTCAATCGCGGCGCGTTCGGCGGCCGCATATGACGGAAAGCCGAGAATGCCGAGCAGTGTGTAGCCGGAAGCGAGCATCAAGCGGTTGTGTTGCGCCACCAGCAGATTTTCCAGCACCGTCATACCGGGAAACAGGCGGATGTTTTGAAACGTTCGCGCGACGCGCGCCTGTTGTGTCACAAGGTAATCCGGAAGACGCTCAAGCTGGAACAAACTGCCGTTCGCCCGCGCGAGGCTGCGGCTGCCGCTGTCGGTCAGAGTATCCAGCTCACTCCAGATTGACGCATCGCCATGACGCAGGCCCAGGCGGCCCTCGCTCGGCTTGTAGAAGCCGGTAATGCAGTTGAAGACAGTCGTCTTGCCCGCGCCATTCGGGCCGATCAGCGCGGTGATTTTGCCTTCCTGCGCCTCGAACGACAAGTCATCGACCGCGACGAGGCCGCCGAAGCGCATGGTGAGGTGCTCGACTCGGAGCAGCGCCATCAGCCGTGGCCCTCTTTGACCAGATCAGCGCCGATGGTCTTACGCTGCTTCAGGAACACCGAAGGCGCGCGCGACGAAATCAGCCCGCGCGGTCGCAGCACCATGATCAGCACCATGGCGAAGCCGAACAGCAGCATGCGGTATTGGGTGGGGTCGAAGGTTTCGCCGAAAATCTTCTTGAGAAAATCTAGCTCGCGCATAATCTCGGTGCCGCCGATCATCACGACGGCGGCAATCGCCACGCCAATTTGGCTGCCCATGCCGCCGAGCACGACGATCGACAGGATGCTCGCCGATTCCAGGAAGGTGAAAGAGTCCGGCGAGATAAAGCCCTGCCGTGCAGCAAAGAACGAGCCGGCGAAACCGGCAAACATCGCACCCATGCCGAAGGCGGTGAGCTTAGTATTGGTAGTGTTGATGCCGAGTGAACGGCAGGCGATCTCGTCCTCGCGCAAGGCTTCCCAGGCGCGGCCAACGGGCAATCGGCGCAGGCGCACGGTGACGAAGGCTGTGAGGAAGGCCAGCGCCAGGATCAGATAGTAGAGAAAGATGGTGCGGTAGATAGGCGAGAACTCCAGCCCGAACACCGCGGCAAAGCCGTCCTCGTTGGCGGTGAACGGAATGCCGAAAAACGTCGGCCGCGGAATGCCGCTGATGCCGGCATAGCCGCCGGTCAGGTCGACCCAGTTGATGATGACGAGCCGGATGATCTCGCCGAAGGCCAGCGTGACAATGGCCAGATAATCGCCGCGCAGCCGCAGCACCGGAAAGCCAAGCAGGATGCCCCAGAACGACGACAGCAGACCGGCCAGCGGCAGCAGGATCCAGAACGAGAAGCCGAATTCCTTGGCGAGCAATGCGTAGGAGTAGGCGCCGACCGCGTAGAATGCGACATAGCCGAGGTCCAAAAGGCCGGCGAGGCCGACCACGATGTTCAGCCCCCAGCCGAGCATCACGTAGATCAGAATTTGGATGCCGAAATTGTCGATCCATTTCACCGAGCCGCCCAGGCCGTTGATGGCAAGCACGATGGCCGGATAGGCGATGACGAAGCCGACGGCGAAGGGCACGAACCATTTGCCGAGCACAACGCGCCAGGCCGGCGGCGTCACGGCGGCCGGGCGCAGAGCGCGCTGCCGCAGCCAGGGCTCGATCGACAACGCGTAGAACAGCCGGCCAAAGCCGGCGATGCCGGCCAGCGCAAACAGCAGCGGCCAGCGCGTGGTCAGCACAAGTTCGTTGCGGATGTCGGTGACGGTCAGAAAGCCAATCAGCGGCAGCAGCAGGCCGAAGGCGAGCAGGGCGGTGACGCCGGCGTCGTAGAGAGCGCCGGTGAGCCTGCTGCGTTCGCTAGTGGCCTCCGCCGTCATCTCAAACTTTCTCGACGTCCGGCCGGCCGAATAGGCCTTGCGGCAGGAAGATCAGCGTGATCACCAGCACCGAGAAGGCCGCGACGTCCTTGTAGTCGATGGAAAAATACGCCGACCACATCGTTTCAATCAAACCGATCAGAATGCCGCCGATCACCGCGCCCGGCAGTGAGCCGATGCCGCCCAGGACCGCGGCGGTGAACGCCTTCACGCCGGGCACGAAGCCATCGGCGAAACTGACGACGCCGTAATACATCAGGTACATGGTGCCGGCGACGGCGGCGAGGGCTGCGGCGATCACGAAGGTCATTGAGATGGTGCGGTCGACGTCGACGCCGACCAACGCCGCCATCTTCTGATCCTGCTCGCAGGCGCGCTGCGCACGGCCGAGCCTGGTCTTTGTGACCAGGTACCAGAACGCCGCCAGCAACACCGCGGTGACGCCCCAGATGATGAGCTGCTTGTACGACAATGTGACGCCGTAGTCGTTCTTGGTGAACAGCACGAATTCGCCCTGCACCATCGGCGGCGTCGACTTGTTGCGCGGGCCCTGGCTGACCTGGACGAAGTTTGACAAGAAGATCGACATGCCGATGGCCGAAATCAACGGCGCCAGACGGAACGAACCGCGCAGCGGGCGGTAGGCCAGGCGCTCGATGGTCCAGTTGATCAGCGAGGTGAACACCATCGCCACCACCAGCACGATCAGCAGCGCCAGCGCCACCGAGGTGACGCCGAGCCAGGTGGTGAGGATCAGGAAGGCGATCAGGGCGACGAAGGACGACACCATGAAGACGTCGCCATGGGCGAAGTTCACCATGCCGATAATGCCGAACACCATCGTGTAGCCGATGGCGATCAGGCCGTAGATTGAGCCGAGCGTAATGCCGTTGATGAGCTGCTGGAGGAACACTTCCATGCTTTGGCTCAAGCCTTTCGGTGGCCGCCCGGCAGACGGCCAATGTTGCAGTTCGAAATGCTTAACAGGGTGGCGCGGCAGCGGCAACGTGGCGAAAACGCCTTGTTATTAAGTCGGGTGGCGGTGGCCGTCCGGTGCGCTACAGGTGCGGCGTGGTTAAGCGGCTAGCCGGTAAGGTAAAGGTTTGGTTTCTTTTGAAATTAACATTTGAAGCGCTTACGCCTTGAGCTTCCTGTTGGGGAGGCACGCATGCGGAAAGTTTCCATCGCCACGGTAGCCATGATTATGGCGATCGCGCTCTACTTCACGCTGTTCTGGGGCTTCGACGCGCTGCGCATTCTGACCTCGCCGACCTTCGGGCTTGAGGAAGTGTGGCGCTCGCAATACGTCTTCGGCATCGGCAGCGTGTTCCATCTTGGACCGGTCGCGCTAATCCAACTCGCCGCGTTTTTCGGAACGCTGAAGCTTGCCGTCGCCGCCATCTGCGCCATTCATGTTGCCGACCGGCTGCGTTGTCTCGCTGGCGGCACGCCGTCTTCGGACATTCTGGAAGGCGGTCTCATTCTCGTCGTGCTGATCACCATCGCGTCGGCAGGGCCCGCGGTCTGGTCGCACAACACCGAACTGGTGCGCGAGCAGGTCATCCAACTGGCGCTCGCCGGTTTGGCCACTGCGCTCTGCATGGTCGAACGCAGCTATCGCAAAGACAGCGAAGCGATTGCCGCCATGCCGTCCGCCGCGGCTTCATTCAGCCCCTGGCGTTAAACGCGGCTATTTGCCGGCGGCGACTTCGGTAATGACTTCCGCGGCTTCCTTGAAGGCGTGATTGGCGGCCGGCACGCCGGCATAGATGGCCTGCTGCAGGATGATTTCCTTGATGTCGTCCTGCGAGAATCCGCCCTCGACTAAAGCCGCGCGCACATGCATGCGGAATTCGTCCCAGTGGCCGAGCGCCAGCATGGTGCCGATCACCAGGATGCGGCGCGTGCGCTCGTCGAAATGCGGCCGTGTCCACACTTCGCCCCACGCGGCGCGCGTGATGAAGTCCTGAAACTCGGACGTCAGCGCCGTCTTCTTGGCGTTGGCGCGATCGACCCAGGCATTGCCCAGCACCTTGCGGCGCTGAGCCATGCCTTTTTCGTGGCGTTCCTTCTCGTCCATGGCGACGCCTCTAGGATTTGAGGAAGTTGATCACCGTCTCAGCGTAAATCTTCGGCTGCTCGATGTTGGCGATGTGGGCCGCGTCGATGGCCGCAAGCTTGGCGCCCTTGATCTGCTTGGCGATGGCTTCGCCGGCGGCCGGCGGCGTTGCCGGATCCTGCGAGCCGACGATCACCAGGGTCGGCACGGTGATGGTTGGATTGGACGCGGTGAAGTCCATGTCGCGCACGGCTTCACAGCAGGCGATGTAGCCGACCGGATTGTTGGTGAGGAACATCTCTTTCATGTGCGCCATGGCCTGCGGCGCCCGCTCGCGGAATGCCTTGGTGAACCAGCGCTCCATGCTTGGCTCGAATAACGCCATTACGCCCTTTTCCTGGACGAACTTGATGCGATCGTTCCACGGCGTCTTGTCGGGATAATTGTAATGCGTGTTCGACAGGATCAGCTTTTCGATCCGGTCCGGCGCGTTGGCGCCGAGCCACTGTCCGACCATGCCGCCCATCGACAGGCCGCACCAGTTGAACTTCTTGATCTTGAGCGCGTCGGCGATCGCCAGCACGTCGCGGCCGAACCGCTCCATCGAATAGGGGCCTTTCGGCGCACCGGACTTGCCGTGGCCGCGGCGATCATATCGTACGACGCGAAAATGTTTGGACCACTCGCCGACCTGATCGTCCCACATACGCAAGTCGGTGCCGAGCGAGTTCGACAGCATCAGCGCCGGCGCGCTATCGCTGCCGGACACTTCGACATTGATCTGGCAGCCGTCGGCATCGATCATCGGCATGAAAATTCTCCCTGGCGCGGATTGTCGTTATTTGACGGGACGTGGCCGACACCCTTAAAGCGCTCCGTGGCCGCTGCAAAGCTCTTTTCAGCGGGCCCGTGACGGCTTAAGTGACGTACGCAAGGCCGTTGCGGCCTTCGTGATCAAGGAGACGGCGCTGATGGCGATGATAATGACCGGGGAGGTCCAACTCCCAGCCAGCCGCGAGGTTGTCTATGCCAAGCTCAACGATGCGGAGATCTTGAAGGCCTGCATCCCGGGTTGCGAGGAGCTCATCAAGTCCTCCGATACGGAGATGACTGCGGTCGCTGTGACCAAGATCGGGCCGGTCAAGGCGCGTTTCAAAGGCAAGGTCCATCTGACCGACCTCGATCCGCCCAATGGCTACCGGATTTCGGGTGAGGGCGATGGCGGCGTGGCCGGCTTTGCCAAAGGCGGCGCCAGCGTCGCCTTGACCGAAAAGGACGGCGGCACGCTGCTGACCTACAATGTCGAGGCCCAGATCGGTGGCAAGCTGGCGCAGCTCGGCCAGCGCCTAGTGAACGGCGCGGCCAAGAAGGTCGCCGACGATTTCTTCAAGAATTTCGCCGCGGTGGTTGCAGCCGGTTAGCGCCTGATCCCGAAACCGGGTGCCGGTTTTCGGATAAGATTATGCGTCATAACGGGCTGCCCACCTCGGTTTATACGAACTTCGCCCTTTGAACCGCTTGACCCGAGAGGTAACGGGGGTTCAAAGTTATTCTTGTTTCAAGGCGCATTCGGGTCGAAAACGGCTCGAATCGCACTTGTGCCGCTGGAGCCCGGAGGGGCCAAGGCGAAAAGAGGGCTTTTGGCCCCCGAATTTGGGAGGAAGTCATGCCGGCTGTATCCATGACTGTGAACGGCAAAGCCGTTTCCGGTAACGTCGAAGAGCGCACGCTGCTGGTGCAATTTTTGCGTGAGCAACTGCGGCTCACTGGCACCCATGTCGGCTGCGACACCTCCCAGTGCGGCGCCTGCGTGATCCATGTCGACGGTATCGCCGCCAAGTCCTGCACCTTGCTGGCCTTGCAGTGCGAGGGCGCCTCGATCACCACCATCGAGGGCCTGGCCGAGCCGGGCGGCGCGCTGCATCCGATGCAGGAAGCGTTCCGCGAACACCATGGTTTGCAATGCGGCTACTGCACGCCGGGCATGATCATGTCGGCGCTCGATATCGTGCGCCGCAACGGCAACGACCTCGACGAGCACACCATCCGTGAGCAACTCGACGGCAACATCTGCCGCTGCACCGGCTACCACAACATCGTCAAAGCCATCGCCGCGGGAGCGAAGAACATGCCCAAGGTCGGCGCGCAGCAAGCCGCCGAATAGCGAGAGAGCGAAAACTTAAAAACGTCAACGGGAGGAAGACCGCCATGAGCGCGACCGGTATCGGCGCGGCGGTGCGCCGAAAGGAAGACTTCCGCTTCGTTACAGGCAAAGGCCAATACACCGACGACGTGGTGCGGCCGGGCGAGACCCGCGCGGTGTTCGTGCGCTCGCCGCACGCCCACGCCAAGATCAAGAGCATCGACGTCAGTGCGGCAAAGAAAATGCCGGGCGTGATCGACGTGCTGACCGGCGCCGATCTGGCCACCGACAAGATCGGCAACCTGATCTGCGGCTGGATGATCCATTCCAAGGACGGCACACCGATGAAAATGTCGGCGCATCCCGCGCTTGCCGCCGGCAAGGTGAACTGCGTCGGCGACGCGGTCGCGGTGGTGATCGCCGAGAGCATCGCGCAGGGCAAGGAGGCCGCGGAAAAAGTCAAAGTCGATTACGACGTGCTGCAAGCGGTGATCGATCCGGCGAAAGCGCAGGCGAAGGGCGCGCCGCAGATTCACGCCGATATTCCCAACAATACGATCTACCAATGGCACCTTGGCGATCCAAAGGCCACCGCTGCCGCCTTCGCCGCGGCCAAGCACGTCACCAAGCTCGACATCGTCAATAATCGCCTGGTGCCGAACGCTATGGAGCCGCGCGCCGCGCTCGCGGAATATGACGAAGGCAGCGATCATCTGACGCTGTGGAGCACCTCGCAAAATCCGCACGTCGCGCGGTTGGTGATTTCCGCGTTCGTTGGCATCACCCCGGAACACAAATTGCGCGTGATCGCGCCCGATGTTGGCGGCGGTTTTGGCTCCAAGATTTTCATCTATCCGGAAGAGGTCGTCTGCCTGTGGGCGTCGCGCAAAGTAAAGCGCCCGGTGAAATGGACCTCGGATCGCTCCGAGGCCTTCCTTACCGACGCCCACGGCCGCGACCACGTCACGCATGCCGAACTGGCGCTCGACGCTGACGGCAAGATTCTCGCGCTGCGCGCCAAGACCATTGCCAATCTTGGCGCCTATATGTCGACCTTCTCGTCGTCGGTGCCGACCTATCTCTACGCCACGCTGTTGTCGGGGCAGTACAATATTCCGTCGATCTATTGCGAGGTCGATGCCGTCTACACCAACACCGCGCCGGTCGACGCCTATCGCGGCGCCGGACGGCCGGAGGCGGCCTTTGTGGTTGAGCGGCTGATGGAGGTGACGGCGCGGCAGATGGCAATCGATCCCGCCGATCTGCGCAAGCGTAACTTCATCACGGCGTTCCCGCATCAGACGCCGGTGATCATGGCCTATGACGCCGGCGACTTTCACGCTTCGTTGAAGAAAGCGCTGGAACTTGCCGACGTGAAGGGCTTCGGCAAGCGCAAGCGCGAAGCGGCGCGCCACGGCAAGCTGCGCGGTCTCGGCTATTCCGCTTACATCGAAGCTTGCGGCATTGCGCCGTCACAAGCGGTCGGCTCGCTCGGCGCTGGCGTGGGCTTGTGGGAATCCGCCGAAGTGCGTGTCAACCCGACCGGCAGCGTCGAGGTGCTCACCGGTTGCCACGCGCATGGGCAGGGCCACGAGACCACCTTCGCGCAACTGGTGTCCGAGCGTCTCGGCATTCCGTTCGACAACGTCTCCATCGTGCACGGCGACACCGACAAAGTGCAGTTCGGCATGGGCACCTATGGCTCGCGCTCCGGCGCGGTCGGCATGTCGGCGATCGTCAAGGCGCTCGACAAGATCGAAGCCAAGGCCAAGAAGGTCGCGGCCTATGTGCTGGAAGCCGCCGAAGGCGATATCGAATTCAAGGACGGCAAGTTCACCGTCGCCGGCACCGACAAGTCGGCGGCCTGGGGCGATGTCGCGCTCAACGCCTATATCGCGCACAAATTCGTCGGCGCCGATCTGGAGCCGGGGCTGAAGGAAACCTCGTTCTACGATCCGACCAATTTCACTTTCCCGGCCGGTTGCCACATCTGTGAGGTCGAGGTCGACATCGACACCGGCAAGACCGACATCGTCAACTGGACCGCGATCGACGACTTCGGTACCGTGATCAATCCGATGATCGTCGAAGGCCAGGTGCATGGCGGCATCGCGCAAGGCGTCGGCCAGGCGCTGCTGGAAGGCGCGGTTTACAGCAAAGAAGGCCAGCTCGTGACCGGCTCGATGATGGATTACACCATGCCGCGCGCGCACGATTTGCCGTCGTTCCATGTCGGCCTCACGACAACCAAATCGCCGTCCAACCCGCTCGGCATCAAAGGCTGCGGCGAGGCCGGCGCGATTGCCGCACCGGCGGCGGTCATCAACGCCATCACCGACGCGATCGGTACCGAAGATCTCGCAATGCCGGCCACCGCCAATGCGGTGTGGTCGGCGTTGCAGCGCGCCAAACCGCGCCAAGTCGCTTGAGAATTGTCGCTTAGAAAGTTTACAGGAGAGCCCGATGTACAATTTCACCTTCCATCGTCCAACCACGGTCCGCCAGGCGGCGGGCCTGCTCGGGCGTAATCCCGAGGCCAAGCTCTTGGCCGGCGGCCATTCGCTGATCCCGGTGATGAAGCAGCGGCTGGCGCAGCCGTCGGCGCTGATCGACCTGTCGAAGGTCGAGGGCATGGTCGGTGTCGAGTTGAAAGGCCGCTCGGTGACGATCGGCGCCATGACGCGTCACGCCGACGTTGCCAATTCGACGGTCTTGAAAGAAGTGATGCCGGGCCTCGCTATGGTGCCGGGCTCGATCGGCGACCCGCAGGTGCGCAACCGCGGCACCATCGGCGGCTCGATCGCCAATAACGATCCGAACGCCGATTATCCGGCGGCCTGTCTCGGCCTCGGGGCCACCATCATCACCAATAAGCGGCGGATCGTGGCCGACGATTTCTTCACCGGTATGTTCTCGACCACGCTGGAAGACGGCGAGATTATCGTCAAGATCAGCTTCCCGATCGCCAAGAAGGCGGCTTACGAGAAGTTCAAGCATCCAGCTTCGGGCTTTGCGCTGGTTGGCGTGTTCGCGTCGAAGCGCGGCTCCGACATCCGCGTTGCGGTGACCGGTGCCGGCAGCAACGGCGTGTTCCGGGTGAAGTCGTTCGAAGAGGCGTTGAAGAAGCGCTTCTCGCCGAAGTCGCTCGAGGGGTTGTCCATTCCGGCGACCGGCATGAACGCCGACATTCATGCCAGCCCCGAATATCGCGCGCATCTGGTCGGCGTCTTGGCCCGCCGCGCGGTGGCGAAGGCTGTCGGGTAAACTACTTCGCGCCTTTACCATCCAGTTCGGCCAGCAGATCGTGTAGGTCGAGCGGATGGGTGTACATCTGCAGCGAGCCGTCCGGCTTTGACGGCCACTGCTCCTTCGGCCGGTCCCAATACAGCTCGACGCCGTTGTCATCGGGGTCGCGCAGATACAACGCTTCACTGACGCCGTGGTCGCTGGCGCCTTCCAGCGGGATCTTGGCGACGATCAGGCGGCGTAGCGCGTCGGCCAAGAGCTTCCGCGACGGGTACAGGATGGCGGTGTGGTAGAGCCCGGTCGCGCCCTGCGGCGGCGGTGAGCCGCCCAGGCTCTCCCAGGTGTTCAAGCCCAGATGGTGGTGGTAGCCGCCGGCCGAGATGAAGGCGGCGCCTGGCCTGGTCGTGGTGACCGTGAAACCCAGCACCCCACAATAGAAATCCAGCGCCCGTTGCAGGTCGGCGACCTTGAGGTGGACGTGGCCGATGCGCACGCCGGCGTCGATGGTGGGCAGGCGAAGCGGGGCTTCGGTCGTGGCGGTGCTGGACATGGCAGCTATCCTGATTGGTCGCTGGCTGGTGGGCGGCGGTCTTGCGGACTAGATGTATGCTGAGGCCCGTATCGGTTAAAGTGTCATCCAAGGTACCGACCAATGTCCATAACACCGCTTCCGGCTTCAATCGACGCCACCACCGCGCTGCTGGCTAAGGCCGACTATATCGCCGACCGCTCTCTGGCGACGGTGCTTTATCTGGCGCTGACCATGGGCCGGCCGCTGTTCGTCGAGGGCGAGGCTGGGGTCGGCAAGACCGAGATCGCCAAGGTGCTGTCGGCAACTTTGGGACGGCGCCTGATCCGCCTGCAGTGCTACGAGGGCCTCGATATCTCGTCGGCGGTCTACGAATGGAATTACGGCGCCCAGATGATCGCGATCCGGCTGGCGGAGGCCGCCGGCGAGGGCGACCGCACCCGCACCGAACACGACGTCTTCTCGGAGCGCTTCTTGATAAAGCGGCCGCTGCTGCAGGCGCTTGAGCCCGATACCGCCGGGCCTCCGATCCTTCTGATCGACGAGATCGACCGCACCGACGAAGCCTTTGAAGCATTCTTGTTGGAAGTGCTGAGCGATTATCAGGTCACCATCCCGGAACTTGGCACGGTGAAGGCGGCGCAGCCGCCCATCGTGCTCGTCACGTCCAACCGCACCCGCGAAGTGCACGACGCCCTCAAACGGCGCTGCCTCTATCATTGGGTCGGTTACCCGAATGCCGAGCGCGAACTGAAAATCCTGCGCGCCAAGGTGCCGGGCGTGTCCAAGAAATTATCCGAGCAGGTGGTCGCCTTCGTGCAGGCGCTGCGCAAGGAAGATCTGTTCAAGTCGCCCGGCGTCGCCGAGACGCTGGATTGGGCCGGCGCCTTGACCGAACTCGACGCCGTCGCGCTCGATCCGGCGACGGTGTCGGATACGCTCGGCGTGCTGCTGAAATATCAGGACGACATCGCCCGGCTCGACGGCAGCAAGGTCAAGGCGCTGCTCGATGAGGTGAAGTCGGAATTGCACGCGGCGGAGTGAAAGCCATGGCTGAGCCTCAAGGCCGCCTCGCCGAAAACATCCTCTACTTCGCGCGTGCGCTGCGCGCCGCAGGCGTTCCGCTCGGACCCGGCGCGGTGCTCGATGCGCTGGAGGCCGTGCGCGTCGCGCGCGTCGGCGACCGCGACGATTTCTACTGGACGCTGCACGCGGTGTTCGTGAAGCGTCATGAACATACTTTGCTGTTCGACCAGGCATTCCGCATTTTCTTCCGCCGGCGCGGCTATCTCGACAAGCTGATCGCCTCAATGCTGCCGGAGACGCTTGCCGTCGCGGAAAAGACGCCGCCGCCGGGTGCACAGCGCATCCAGGAGGCGTTGTTCTCCGGCGTCAACGAGCGCGATCAGGACAAGTCCGAGATCGAGGTGGATGCCAGCCTCACCGTGTCGGACCGCGAAGTGTTGCAGCGCAAAGATTTCGCGCAGATGACCGTGGCCGAGATCGCCGCCGCCAAGGACGCTATCGCGCGGCTGGTGCTGCCGCTCGATCTGGTGCGGACGCGGCGGCTCAAGCCAAGCCGCCATGGTCACATCATCGACATCCGCCGCACCTTGCGCGCCAGCATGAAAGCCGGCGGCGCGCTGATCGATCTGAAATATTTGGGCGCTCGGGAGAAGGAACCGCCAATTGTCGCGCTGCTCGACATTTCCGGGTCGATGAGCCAGTACACCCGGCTTTTCCTGCATTTCCTCCACGCCATCACCGATGCGCGCAAGCGCGTCACCACCTTCCTGTTCGGCACCCGGCTGACCAACGTCACCCGCGCCATCCGCCAGCGCGACCCGGACGAGGCGCTGGCCGCCTGCAGCGGCAATGTGGCGGACTGGTCGGGCGGCACCCGGATCGCCACCTCGCTGCACGACTTCAACAAGCACTGGGCGCGGCGCGTCTTGGGGCAGGGTGCCGTAGTGCTTTTGATCACCGACGGGCTGGAGCGCGACGCCGACGACAGGCTGGGATTCGAGATGGACAGGCTTCACCGATCCTGCCGGCGTCTGATATGGTTGAATCCGCTGTTGCGCTTTGAGGGCTTCGAAGCCCGCGCCAAGGGCGTGCGCACCATGCTGCCGCATGTTGACGAACTGCGGTCGATACACAATTTGCAGTCGATGACCGACCTCGTGCGCGCCCTGTCCGGCGCGCCGGCCAAAGGCTACGATCCGAAACTGATGCTGCGAAGCGTCGCCTGACGGAGAACCAACATGCTTTCGCGCGATGAAGACATCCTCAAAGCGGCCGAGGACTGGCGCAAGGCCGGTCGCGGCGTGGCGCTGGCGACCGTGGTCGAGACCTGGGGCTCGGCACCGCGGCCGGTCGGCTCCAATCTGGTGATCGACAATGAGGGCAATTTCCTCGGATCCGTCTCCGGCGGCTGCGTCGAGGGCGCAGTGGTGACCGAAGCCATCGACGTGATCGATAGCGGCAAGCCGAAGATGCTGGAGTTCGGCGTCGCCGACGAGCAGGCCTGGAACGTCGGGCTGTCCTGCGGCGGCACCATCAGGGTCTATGTCGAGAAGGTGGGCTAACGTGAAACTCGAAATCCTGCAGGCGTTGAATGCTGAACGTGCCGCACGGCGCGCCGTGGCGGTTGTAACGGATATCGCCAGCGGCGAACAGCGGCTGGTGAAAGCCGCCGACGCCGGCAAAGATCTGCTCGCCGATGTGCTCGACAAGCATCTGCGCATGGCGAAAAGCGGCATGGAGGAGACGGCGCAGGGCAAGGTGTTTGTCACCGTGCACGTGCCGTCGCCGCAGCTCGTCATTACCGGCGCGGTGCATATCAGCCAGGTGCTGGCGCCAATCGCGAAGCTGCTCGATTACGACGTGACCATCATCGATCCGCGCACCGCCTTCGCCAGCCCGGAGCGGTTTCCCGACGTCAAGGTGGTGGCCGAATGGCCCGACGTCGCCTTGCCGCCGCTTAACGTCGATCGCTACACGGCTTTCGTCGCCGTCACGCATGATCCAAAAATCGACGATCCGGCGCTGATCCACGCGCTCGAGCGCGATTGCTTCTATATCGGCGCGCTCGGCTCGCGAAAGACGAACGCCAAGCGGCTGGCACGGCTGAAGGAAGCCGGCCTGCGCGACGACCAATTGTCGCGCATCCATGCGCCGATCGGGCTGGACATCGGCGCGGTGTCGCCGGCCGAGATCGCGGTATCAATCATGGCCGAGATCACTCAGCGGCTGCGGCAGAAGGTGGACAAGGCGGAAGCGGCATGAAGTTCGGCCCGGTTGCTCCCGACGATGCGCGCGGCGCCACGGCGGTGCATTCGATCCGCCAGGGCGACCTCGTGCTAAAGAAGGGCACGCTGATTGGGCCGGCGGAAATCGCCGCGCTGAAGGCGGCCGGCGTCAAGGAAATCGTGGTGGCTCGGCTGGAGCCGGGCGACGTCACCGAGGATCAAGCCGCCGCCGATATAGCTGCCGCCGCCGCCGGTTCGGGCCTGCGGCCCGACCGCGCCTTCACCGGGCGCTGCAATCTGTTCGCGGAGGCCGCAGGCGTCCTGGTGGTCGATAAAGACGCGATCGACCGGCTCAACCGCATCGATGAAGCGGTGACCATCGCCACGCTGCCGGCGTTCAAGCCGGTGGTCGAAGGCGAGATGATCGCCACCGTGAAGATCATTCCTTTCGCCGTTGCCGCCACGGCACGCGACAAGGCGGTGACCGAGGCTGCCAAGGCAAAGCCGGTCATTCGCGTCGCGCCTTACACGGTGCGCAAGATCGGCATCGTTTCGACTTTGCTGCCCGGTCTGTCGCCCAAGGTGGTGGACAAGACCCTCAAGATCACCGCGACGCGCCTTGCGCCTGCCGGTGCTTCGATTATCGCCGAGCGCCGCGTGCCGCACGATCAGGCCGCGCTCGCCCGCGCCATCGAGGAGGTGCTGGCTGCCGGCGCCGAACTGGTGATCGTGTTCGGCGCCTCGGCGATTGCCGACCGGCGCGACGTCATCCCGATGGCGATCGAAGCGGTCGGCGGCGAGATCGAGCATTTCGGCATGCCGGTCGATCCCGGCAACCTGATGCTGATCGGCCGCTTGCGCGACGCCGCGGTGATGGGTGCGCCCGGCTGCGCGCGCTCGCCGAAGGAGAACGGCTTCGACTGGGTGCTGATGCGGATGCTGGCCGGCTTGCCCGTGACGCGCGACGACATCACGGGCATGGGCGTCGGCGGTCTGTTGATGGAAATCGTGACGCGGCCGCAGCCGCGCAGCGAGCCGGCGCCGGAAAAGGGCCGCCGTATCGCCGCCGTGGTGCTTGCCGCCGGGCAATCGACCCGCATGGGCGCGGTCAACAAGATGCTGGCCAAGATCGGCGGCAAGCCGCTGGTGCGCATCGCTGCGGAGCAGGCGCTGGCTTCGCGCGCCAAGCCGGTCATCGTCGTCACTGGACATGAGCGGTACGAGGTCGAGCATGCGCTCGACGGGCTTGCGGTCCGTTTCGTGCACAATCCGGATTATGTCGACGGCCTCGGCACCTCGCTGAAGGCCGGCATTGCCGCGGTGCCGGGCGAGGCCGACGGTGCCATCGTCTGCCTCGGCGACATGCCGCAGGTCGACAGCGACCTGATCGATAAATTGATCGCGGCCTTCGATCCCGAGCGCGGCGGACTGGTGGTGGTGCCGAGCATCAACGGCCGGCGCGGCAATCCGGTGGTGTGGGCGCGGCGATTCTTTAACGATCTGATGTCGATCACAGGCGATATCGGCGCCCGTCACCTGATCGGCAGTTATGCCGAGGCGGTGGTTGAGGTCCCGGTCGCTGGCGACGCGGCGTTGACTGACGTCGACACTCCCGAGTCGCTGTCCGCCGTCAAGGCAGAAATCGAACGCAGCTGAGACTCGAATCGTTGATCGCCGCCGCGACTCACCGCTTAGCTGGCGGCAGGGTTGGGTGAGGGACGATGACCGATATCTACACGCCGGTAGTACGCGCGCTTGTCGTGGCCAGCCTGTTTCTGGCGACGGCGACGCTGCTGACGGTCACTGTCAATGCCGCGCGCGCCGCAGGCGCCCTGGCGATCGGCTCGTGCGGCGCCTTTGGCGAGGCGTTCGACTTCGGCTCTATCGATCAGGCCAGCCAGAGCGCGCTGGCGAAATGCCAGGGCGAATCCTGCCGCGTGGTGACGACGGCACGGCGCGGCTGCGCGGCTTTCGCGGTCGACTTCGCTAATCCATGCGGCGCTCATGGCTGGGGCAAGGGGCCGCGGCTCGGCGGCAGCCAGAATGCCGCGCTGGAAGCCTGCTACCGCGACGGCGGCAAGGAATGCGTCATCCGCACGTTCTTCTGCGACGCCAAGGGCTGACCGCCTTAGGGGCGCTAACCTGCTGATAAACCCTCTTTTATTTTTCCCGGCCGCGGTCTTGCGGCGGCCGCGTGGTGGCGCTATAAATGACTGACTAGTCAGTCATAAATAATCGCCATGGCCGCCCGTCGCACCGTATCGGCAAAGACCGCATCGCCCGAGAAAGCGGCGCGGCTGCGCGCGTCCGCCAAGGCGCGATCCGGTCCAACTGCGCGCGAAGCGCGCAGCCTTGAACGCCGCCAGGCCATCCTCGACGCCGCGCTCGAAGAATTTTCCGCCCGCGGCTTCGAGGCGACCCGGCTCGACGACGTCGCCAAGCGCGCCAAGATCGCCAAGGGCACGATCTATCTCTACTTCCGCGACAAAGAGAGTCTGTTCCAGGAACTGATCCGCGACATGCTCACGCCGATCATCGGCACCATTCAAAATGTGGGCGCGATCGAAGCGCCGCTGGCGGTGCTGGCCGACCGGCTGGTCGATATGTTCGTGCGCGAGGTTTTCGAAACCCGCCGCAAGGACGTCATCCGCCTGATGATCACCGAGGGCCGGCGTTTTCCCAAGATTGCCGAGTTCTACTATCGCGAGGTGCTGTCGCACATCATCGCCGCGGTGCGCGCGATTTTGCGCCGCGCCGCCGCGCGCGGCGAGGTGTCGGCGGCGCTGGCCGATTTCCCGCAAATTCTGGTCGCGCCCGGGCTGGTCGCCATCGTCTGGAGTGGATTGTTCGATCGCTTCGAGCCGTTGGATGTGCGCGCGATGATGAAAACCCATGTCGAATTGCTGTTGGCCTCGAGGAAAGCGTCATGAAAACCAATCTTGCCGCACTGCTGTTGATCGGCTTGACGCTCGCCGGTTGTGGCAAGAGCAACGATCGAACGTTGCAAGGCTGGGTCGAGGCCGAACTGGTGTTCGTGAGCCCGGACGAGCAGGGCCGTGTCGAAACGCTGAAGAAGCGCGAGGGCGACAGCGTCCAGAAGGGCGACCTGCTGTTTGGCGTCGACGAGGATCTCCAGCAAGCCGATGTGACGGTGAAGCAGGTCGCGGTGACCAATGCGCAGCAGCAGTTCGATCGCGCCAAGGAATTGCTCAAGACTTCCTCCGGCACGCAAAAGACCTATGAGGATGCCGAGGCCGCGCTGCGGCAGGCAAAGGCTAATCTGGAATGGTCGCAGACGCGGCTGACGCGCCGCCGCGCCGTCGCGCCCGCCGCCGGCGTCATTCAGCAGGTCTATTTCCGCCCGGGCGAGACGGTGCCACCGGGCCGCCCGGTGATGTCGCTTTTGCCGCCGGGCAATCTGAAGCTGCGGTTTTTTGCGCCCGAGCGCGTGGTGCAGGACGTCAAATACGGCGCCACCGTCAAGGTGTCCTGCGACGGCTGCGAAGCGGGGCTGACCGCCAAGGTGACCTTCATCGCGTCGGGTGCCGAATATACGCCGCCGGTGATCTACAGCCTCGACGAGCGCGCCAAGCTGGTGTTCCTGATCGAGGCCCGGCCGGAGCAGCCGGAAAAATTCCGCGTCGGGCAGCCGGTGACCGTCACGTTGCCGGACGAGGCGGGAAAATGACCCTCGGTCATGAATCGGATCACGACGTCGTCATCGACGTCCATCACCTGACCAAGAAATTCGACGGCCGCGCCGTGGTGCGCGACCTGTCGATGCAGGTGAAACGCGGCCAGATCTACGGCTTTCTCGGGCCCAACGGCTCCGGCAAGACCACCACCATCCGCATGCTGTGCGGGCTGCTGACGCCGGACGAGGGCACCGGCACCTGCCTCGGCTACGACCTCCGGACCCAGACCGACCAGATCAAGACCCAGGTCGGCTACATGACGCAGCGTTTCAGCCTCTACCAAGACCTCTCGGTGCGCGAGAATCTCGAATTCATCGCCCGTATTTACGGCATCGATAAACCGAGTGCGGCGGCGCGCGCCGCGGTCGAACGGTTGGGCTTGACCGGCCGCGAGAACCAGCTTGCCGGCGAACTGTCGGGCGGCTGGAAACAGCGCCTGGCGCTCGGCGCCTGCACGCTGTCGGGCCCGCAACTGCTGCTGCTCGACGAGCCGACCGCCGGCGTCGATCCCAAAGCGCGCCGCGAATTCTGGAACGAGATCCATGCGCTCGCGGCCAACGGCCTCACCGTGCTGGTGTCGACGCATTACATGGACGAAGCCGAGCGCTGCCACGAGATCGCCTATATCGCCTACGGCGAATTGCTGGCGCGCGGCACGGTCCAGGAAGTGATCGAGCAATCGCACCTGACGACTTTTATCGTGAGCAGCGCCAATGGCACCGGTCTCGCCGAGTTGACGCACGAACTGACCGGCCGCGCCGGCGTCGACATGGTGGCGCCGTTTGGCACCAGCCTGCACGTCTCGGGACGCGACGCCAAAGCGCTCGAGGCCACGATCGCGCCTTATCGCGAGCACAAGGCGCTGGAGTGGAAGCGTTCCGCGCCGTCGCTTGAGGATGTGTTCATCGATCTGATGAGCAAATCGCGGGACAATTTCCAATGACGCATATTCTCCCTACCACCGCTCCGCGGCGCAGCCGCGGCGACGGCTTCCTGCGCAAGACCTGGGCGGTGCTGATCAAGGAGTTCATTCAGCTCAAGCGCGACCGCGTGTCGTTCGCGATGATCATCATGATCCCGCTCATCCAGCTCATGCTGTTCGGCTACGCCATCAACACCAATCCGCGCGATCTGCCGACCGCGGTGCTGTTCCAGGAGCACAACGACCTGACGCGCTCGATTGTCGCTGCGCTGCAGAACACGCGTTATTTCAAGGTCACGGAATTTCCGGCCAATGAGGTCGAGCTCGACAAGCTGCTGGCGTCCGGCAAGGTGCTGTTTGCCATCGAGATTCCGGCGAATTTCGAGCGCGCGGTGCGCCGCGGCGACAAGCCCGCGATGTGGGTGGCGGCGGACGCCACCGATCCGGTCGCCGCAGGCTCCGCGCTCGGCGCGCTCGGCATGGCGGTGCAGACTGCGCTGGCGCACGACCGCGCCGTGCCCGCCGCCCAGCCGCAAATGCCGTTCGAGATCAGAAGCCATGCCCGCTACAATCCCGCGGGGCAGACCCAGCTCAACATCGTGCCGGGGCTGGTCGGCACCATCCTCACCATGACCATGCTGGTGTTCACGGCGCTGTCGGTAACGCGCGAGATCGAGCGCGGCACCATGGAGACCTTGCTGGCAATGCCGATCACGCCGATCGAGATCATGTTCGGCAAGATCATTCCGTATGTGTTCGTCGGTTTCGCCCAGGCCTCGCTGATTATCTTTATCGGCGTCTTTCTGTTCGGCGTGCCGATCATCGGCAATCTGGCAGTGCTGGCCGCGTTGAGCACGCTGTTCATCGCCTGCAATCTGGCCACCGGCTACACGTTCTCGACCGTGGCGCAGAACCAGTTGCAGGCGATGCAGATGACGCTGATGTATTTCCTGCCGAACATCCTGCTGTCCGGCTTCATGTTTCCGTTCGCTGGCATGCCGGTCTGGGCGCAGTGGATCGGCGAGGCGCTGCCGCTGACGCACTATCTGCGCATCGTGCGCTCGATCATGTTGAAGGGTTCGTCGGTGTCGGACCTGCATTACGACGCGGCGGCGATGTTTGTGCTGATGCTGGTCGCGATGGCGGTCGCGGTGATGCGCTTCCGCCGGACGCTCGACTAATTCTAAAGTCGCTGCATCATGCCGAGGCGGACATAGGGGGCTGGACTGGCGGTTGCTGTCGCGCGCCCAGCCGCCGGCGGCGGTCCACTCCAGATTGCCGGTCTTCATCGCGGTGAAGTGGCCGCCGAGCCGGACGTGCCGGTAGCCCTCGGACGCGAAGAACGCGATCTCAGGCCCGAAATAGAACTGTTCGTCGATGACGCGCCAGCCGAAGGCAGCGCGGGCCGAATGGTTGGTCGCGATCGATGACACCGTCGCGTCCAGCGCGGCCATGGTCGACGGCGTCGGCTCGTACCAAAAGTCGACCGCCATGCGCAGGCCCAAGCTGCGGCCTTGCAGGTTGTTGAAGGGGTCGTCCGGCCAGAGCCGATGCCGCTCGAGGTCGAGGCCGAAGAAAAATTTGGCTTCGAGGTCGCCGCGCTTGATCCGCCAGCCCGGCAGCACCTGGATCGTGCCTTCGGCGCCGTAGATGCGTTCGCCGCCAAGTCCGCCGGAGAAATAGCGATAGAGCCCGCCGGACAGCAGCACCTTCAATAAATAGCCGTCCTGTTCGAAACCGCCGGGCGCGAACATCAGGCCGCCGTGGGCGAAGGCGCCGTTACGCCACAGATCGCGGCCGGAAAACAAAATGACGCGCGACTCGTCGTCATCGTCAGCCCGTGCCGGGCTGGCGAATACGCAGACGCAACAGACCAGAAAAACCGCAACGATGGACATCGCAGCGGGGACGCACGTTCCGCGACGCATCGAGGCCCCCAAGCCCCATCGGTCCGGCGACAACATACCTCCGCAACTTGCGCGCAATCTATGGTTGTTGTCCAACCCGATAGTGTCGGGCCTGGATCAGATGGCAAGGTTGCGACGGTATTTGGTATAGTTATGGGAAGTGGCCCTTTCACGACGAAAATCGACCGAACATCGCGAAACGGCGGGTATATTTCCAATTGCCTGACTTGTCGGCCAGGGGGAATGCCCCCGTGGCGCCCGAGAAATTTGCAATGACTTCGATCCCAGACGCCGCAGTTCCAAGAGCCACCCCCGACACCGCCGCCTTCGACGAAGCGGCGCGCCGGCGCTCGATCCGCTTTCTCAACTGGGCGCACTTTCTCGACCACTACGTCATCCTGATCTTTCCGACCGTGGTGATCGGGCTGGAGGCGATCTACGGCCGCAGCTATGGCGACCTGCTGGGGCTCTCGACCGCGGCTTTCACCGCGTTCGGTCTGTTCGCACTGCCGGCCGGCTGGCTCGCCGACCACTGGAGCCGCCGCAACATGATGGCGATCTTCTTCATCGGCACCGGCGTCTCGGCCGCGGCCGTGGGCCTGGCGCCAAACTTCACTTTGCTGGCGACCGCGTTGTTTGGCATTGGCGTCTGCGGTGCGATCTATCACCCGGTCGGCACGCCGATGCTGGTCGAGCAGGCCATCAACCGCGGCCGCACCATGTCGCTCAACGGCGTGTGCGGCAATATCGGCGTCTCGGTTGCCGCCGCGATCACTGCCGCGCTGACGGCGTGGATCGGCTGGCGCTGGGCGTTCTTCGTTCCTGCCGCCGTCTTTATTGTCACCGGCATTTTCTATCTGGCGCTGACGCCGAACGATCATGGCGGCCGTCGCAGCGCCGCGCCGCATGCGCAGGACGTCGCGCTGGACAAGCGCATGGTCTTTGCCGTGGTCGCTGCCTTCATGGCACTGGCGCTGTCGTCGGGGTTGGCGTTCAACGCGCTGACGGTCACCTTGCCGAAGATCATCGACGCGCGGCTTGGCGACGGCATTCCGCTGACGATGGTCGGCTTTCTCGCTACCGCCGTGTTCCTGTGCGGCGCGGCGGCGCAGCTCTCGGTCGGCCGGCTGGTCGATCGCTTCCAGCCGCATCATTTGCTCGCCGGCGTGGCGCTGACGCAATTGATCGGCGTGGTGTGGCTGAACTACGCGACCGGCTGGCCGATGCTGGCGGCACTCGCAATTACGATTGCCGCGATCTACGGGCAGGTGACGCTCAACGACATCGTGCTGGCGCGTTACACGCCGCCGGCGTGGCGCGGCCGCATCTATGCGGTCCGGTTCTTCCTCAACTTCACCTCGGCAGGTCCCGCGGTTTGGGGCATCGGCAGATTGTACGACCACGGCGGATTTTCGCTGGTGCTCGCGATCACGGCGATGGTCGCCGGCGTGTTCGTCGCCAACTCGCTGCTGATCAGCGCGCTGGTGTCGGGCGCCGAAAACCGCCGGCGCCAGGTGGCGGCCGAATAACGCGCTTATTCCGCGGCAGCCGTGTCCCAGGCAAGCTTCTGCTTGTCGCCGCCTGCGACCGAATAGAGCGCGCCGGGCGCATTGCGCGTTTTCTGGAACTGCTCCAGCGTCTCGCCCCGCATGGCGGCGTAGATGTGCAGATTCGACACGCCGGTGACGGCGCCGAGCTTTTCCAGCATGAAGAAGCTGACGCCATATTGGATCATCGCGCGCCAGTCGCGCCGCCGCACCATGTCGCATTCGGTGTCGCTGAGTTCAGCCGCCGCAAAGGCCTGCTCCTGGTCGGCGAGGAAGGCCGCGCGCTTGTCGGCGTCGGTCAGGGCATGCAGGAACGAGTTGATGCGGAAGCCCTTCACGCTGCGGGCCAACGTGAACGGATACGTGCCGGTAAGGGCTTCGGCGCCGGCCAATTGATGCCCGATATGGCGGCGATAGTCGCTCTGGATATCGGCCATCGGCTCGATCGCCTCGTTCTCATAAACGGCGGTGGCGATGCCGGTCATCGAGGGCAAATAGTAGCTGCGGTGAACGCGTTTGATGTTTGCCGACAGGGCGCCGCGCATCACCAGCCACATGATGACCTCGGCGCCTTCCATGCCGCCGAGCCGCGCGTAATCGGCCTGTGTCATGCGCGCCAGCGTCGCCGGGCCCTTCTCGATCAATTCCAGAAACTGCTCGTCCCAGGCGGTGTTGTTGAATCCCGCGCGTTCGCCGTGGACCTGGTGCGACAGCCCGCCGGTGGCGACCAGCGCGACCTTGAGATCCTCGGGATAGCTCTCAATCGCCTTGCGCAGCGACTGGCCGAGCTTGTAGCAGCGCATCGCCGAGGGAATCGGAAATTGCAGCACGCCGACCTGCAACGGCACGATGGCGCCGGGCCATTGCGGCACATGCGGCCACATCATCGACAGCGGCGAAAAGCAGCCGTGATCGAGCGGCTTGCCCTGGAAGAACGACATATCGAATTCATCGGCCATCAGCGCCGTGCCAATATGGTGGGATAGTCCGGCATGGCCTTTGACCGGCGGCAGTTCGCGCATGCCGCCGCCTTCGTCGGCGACCGCATAACTCTCGCCGACGCCGAGCGCGAAGGCGGAATAATGATCGAAGAAGAACGACGTCACGTGGTCGTTGTAGATGACGAACAAGACGTCGGGCTTCTTGTCGGCGAGCCATTGCTGCACCGGCTTGAAGCCCTCGAAGATCGGCGCCCAGACCGGATCGTTCTCCTTATGCCGATCGTAGGCAAAGCCGATGGTCGGCGTGTGCGAGGCGGCGATTGCGCCAATGATTCTGGCCATGAACTGTTCTTCCCGATGTTGCGGCGGCGCCGGCGGCAACGACAGATCCAATCTGGTGACGGGGTCCGCCAGCCGCTTTGATCTAGATCAAGGCGGGCAAGCGAATGAACAGTGGCGGCTCGAATAACGGCGGGATCAGGTCTTCGACCTTGATGCGCATGCGTTTATTCACAGCGCCGCTTGGATCTCCAGCGCCCGACGTGCGTGTCGATGGTGAAGAGGTTCGGATTGGCCTAAAATTGTATTTCAAAGCCCGCGAGGCAAGAGGAAGTCTGTTGCGTAAGATGCGGCTTTGGAACTTTTATTTCTGCAAGAGCGTTGTCGGCAGTTGTTTTGATTTTATTTGAGGGAACGAGCTTGCGTGGCTGCGTGGCAATATGGTTCTGATCGCGCGACGAAAATTAAATGTCTCGTGGTTCGAAGGGTTGCGACATGAAAACGACAACAGGCCTGGTGCTTGCCGCGGCAATTGCCGCGACTTCTGTCGCGGTTCCGGCGGAAGCGCAGACCACGCTGCGCATCGGGCACTTTCCAAACATCACGCATATCCAGGCGCTGGTCGCGCATAACATGTCGCGCACCGGCAAAGGCTGGTTCGAGCCGCGGCTCGGCGGCGATATCAAGATCGAATGGTATATTTACAATGCGGGGCCGAGCGCGATGGAGGCGGTGTTCGCGAAATCCATCGACCTTACTTATGTCGGGCCTAATCCCGCGATCAACGCCTACTTCAAGTCGGCCGGCCAGGAAGCACGCGTCGTGGCCGGCGCGGTCAATGGCGGTTCGGCGCTGGTCGTGCAGAGCGATTCGACGTTGAAAACGCCGGCGGATTTTCGCGGCAAAAAAATCGCGACGCCGCAGTTCGGCAATACCCAGGACGTGGCGGCGCGCGCCTGGCTCATTGCGGGCGGGCTGAAGATCACGCAGACCGGCGGCGACGCGCAGGTGGTGCCGACCGCCAACCCCGACCAATTGTCGCTGTTCAAGAGCAAGCAACTCGACGGCGTCTGGACGGTCGAGCCCTGGGTGTCGCGGCTCGTCGCCGAGGCCGGCGGCAAGGTGCTGATCGACGACCGCGACGCCATCACCACGGTTTTGGTGGCGCGCGCCGAGGTGCTCGCCACGCAACGCGACCTGGTGCGCAAGGTGGTGGCCGCGCACCGCGAATTGACCGAGTGGATCAAAGCCAATCCGGCGGAGGCCCAGCGATTGGCGCGGGAGGAGCTTGAAGCCGAAACCCACGCGAAATTCGCCCCGGAACTGGTAGTATCGGCCTGGAATCGGATCGTCTTGACAAGCGATGCGTCGCTTGATGCTCTCAAGACGCTGATCGCGAGTGCGCAATCGGTCGGCTTTTTGCGCAACGCCCCGGATTTGTCACGGTTGGTCGAAAAACCATGAGCACAACGAACCTCGAGCTGCAGGCGGCACCGCCGGCCAAGCTCGTGGTCGAGCGGGTATCGAAATGGTTTCGCACCCCGCGCGCCCAGGTCCTGGCGCTGGACGACATCAATCTGCAAGTCGCCGAGGGTGAGTTCGTCTGCCTGGTCGGCCCGAGCGGCTGCGGCAAGACGACGCTGCTCGACATCATGGCCGGCTTGACCAAAGCCGACGAAGGCCGGGTGCTGTCCGATGACGGAGTCGTCGATGGGCCGGGGCGCCACCGGCTGGTGATGTTCCAGGAGCCGGCGCTGTTCCCCTGGCTCGACGCCTTCGGTAACGTGATGTTCGGGCTCAAGCGTAAGCCGGGCTTGAGCGACAATGAGTGCCGCGACATCGCCGATTATCATCTGCGGCTGGTGGGCTTAGAAAAATTCAAGCACGCTTTCGTGCACGAGTTGTCCGGCGGCATGAAGCAGCGCGTCGCCTTGGCGCGCGCGCTCGCGCCCGATCCGCATGTGCTGTTGATGGACGAACCCTTCGCCGCACTCGACGCCATCACGCGCGAGCAACTCTATGGCGACATCCAGGACATCTGGCGCAAGCGCAAGAAGACCATCGTCTTCGTCACGCATGATGTGCGCGAGGCGGTGTGCCTCGGCGACCGCGTGTTCCTGATGTCGCCCAGCCCGGGGCGCATTCGCGAGGAATTCACGATCCCGCTGGCGCGTCCACGCGACATCAACAGTCCCGAATTGGCGGCGATCGCGCAGCGCATCACGCTGGCCTTGCGCAGCCATCTGGTCGAATCCCGGGAAGCCGCCGAATGAGGCGCAGCTTGGTCGTCATCGCCTTTTTCGGCGTGCTGCTGCTGATCTGGCAGGCTGCGACAGCAAGCGGCCGCTGGTCGCCGGTGCTGCTGCCGCCGCCATGGGCGGTCGCGGAGTATCTGTGGGATGCGGCCCGCGACGGCAGCCTGCTCGAGGCCACCATCGTCACCGTGAAGCGGCTGCTGATCGGCTATGTCATCGGCATCGTCATCGGCTTGCCGCTCGGGCTTCTCATCAGCACCTCGCATTATCTCGAAGACACCATCGGCGCGCTGGCGCTCGGCCTTCAGACGCTGCCGAGCGTATGCTGGGTGCCGCTGGCGCTGCTGTGGTACGGCCAGACCGAGTTCGCCATGCTGTTCGTCGTGGTGATGGGCACGGTCTGGTCGGTGGTACTCGCCACCAATGCCGGGGCGCGCAACATTCCGCCGATCTATGCGCGGGCGGCGCGCACCATGGGTTCGCAGGGCATCGATATGTGGACGCACGTGATCCTGCCGGCGGCGCTGCCTTATGTGGTCAGCGGCATGAAGCAGGGCTGGGCCTTCGCCTGGCGTTCGCTGATGGCGGCGGAAATCTTCGTCACCATCCTGACCGGCTTCGGCCTCGGCCAGATCCTGCAATATGGCCGCGAGCTCAATTCGATGGACCAGGTGATCGGCGTGATGATCATGATCGTGCTGATCGGACTGGCCGCCGACCGATTGTTGTTCTCGCCGTGGGAGCGTCTGCTGCATCGGCGCTGGGGCACCGGGATCAAGTAAGCCGTTCGATGAGCGCCATGGCCGCGGCCGGCGCGCGCAATTTGGCTTCGTGGATGAAATAGATGAAGACGTCGCGCGGCTGTTTCGGCGCGGACGTCTTGTCGATGTGCGGCAGGTCGGCGGGCGCGCCGCCTTTGGCCCAAATTTGCGCGCGCTTGGCCCAGGCATCGAGCGCCTTGGGTGGATAGCCGGCTTTCAGTTTCTCGTCGCCCTTCTGCAGCCGCGCGTAGACGAAATCGGCGGTGATGTCGGCGATCTCGGTGTAGGTGTCGTGCTCGGCGTAGCAGATCGCGACGTTGTGCTGGCGCGCGAGCGCGATAAAGGCCGGGGTCTTGAAGGTATCGTTGCGCACCTCGATAACGTGGCGCAAGCCATGGCCATCGAACTTGTCCGGTAGCAGATCGAGGAAGCCACCGAAATCTTTCTCGTCGAATTTTTTGTGAGGGGCGAACTGCCAAAGCAGGGGCCCGAGCTTGGGTCCGAGCTCCGTGATACCGGAATCAAGAAAGCGTTTTATCGAGTCGCCGGCTTCGGCGAGCACGCGGCGGTTGACGGCGTAACGCGGACCTTTGAGCGAGAACACGAAATCATCCGGCACTTCCGACGCCCACTTCCGATAGGTCTTCGGCGATTGCGTCGAGTAGAAGGTGCCGTTGACCTCGATCGAGGTCAGCTGCTCGCCAGCGTAGGTCAGCTCTTTCGAGTGAGGTAACCCCTTGGGGTAAAACACACCGCGCCACGGCTCGTAGGTCCAGCCACCAACGCCCACGTAGGCTTTTACGTAAGGTTTTGTTAAGGTTTTCGTCATGTTGCAGTCATACTTACCAAGTATACAATTTGCCAAGTGGTGATGGGACGCGTTTGTACTGGCTCCATCGCCCGACGGCCACGATGAAGACGACGGCGGATGTACCCGCGTCTTTCATTTGTGGTCGTTTTCATTTGTACGCCACCCGAAACCTGGACCGGCCTCCTCAGGATGAGGTGGATAGCAAAAGGCCCGGGATTGCTCCCGGGCCTTTGCATTTCGTGATGGGGTTGAACGGTTGGACTAGAAGTCCATGCCGCCGCCCATGCCGCCCATTCCGCCGGGCATACCGCCGCCGGCGGCACCCTTCTTCTGCGGGGTTTCGGCAACCATCGCTTCGGTGGTGATCAGGAGGCCGGCAACCGATGCCGCGCCCTGGATCGCCGAACGCACGACCTTGGCCGGATCGATGACGCCCTTGCTCATCAGGTTGCCGTATTCGCCGGCCTGGGCGTCGTAGCCCCAGTTGTACTGATCCTTCTCGAGGATCTTGCCGACGATGACCGAGCCGTCTTCACCGGCGTTGGTCGCAATCTGACGGGCCGGGGCCTGGATCGCCTTGCGGACGATCTCGACGCCGACTTTCTGGTCGTCGTTCTGGGTCTTGACCTTCTTGAGGGCCTCGGTGGCGCGCAACAGCGCGACGCCGCCGCCCGGCAGAATGCCTTCCTCAACCGCGGCGCGGGTCGCATGCATCGCGTCGTCGACGCGGTCCTTGCGTTCCTTGACCTCGATCTCGGTGGCGCCGCCGACGCGGATCACCGCAACGCCGCCGGCGAGCTTCGCCAGACGTTCCTGCAGCTTCTCCTTGTCGTAGTCCGAGGTGGTTTCCTCGATCTGCGCCTTGATCTGCGCCACGCGCGCCTCGATGTCGGCCTTCTTGCCGGCACCGTTGACGATCGTGGTATTTTCCTTGTCGATCGTGATCTTCTTGGTGCGGCCCAGCATCTGGATGGTCACGTTCTCGAGCTTGATGCCGAGATCTTCCGAGATCGCCTGGCCGCCGGTCAGGATCGCGATGTCCTGCAGCATGG
>CAIRGJ010000042.1 GCA_903878085.1 uncultured Hyphomicrobiales bacterium
GAGATAATCGTTGGAGCACCAGATGACGACGTCGCGCGGGCCTTCCGGCGAATGCCAGCGGGCATGGGGGAATCGCCCGGCGATGCGCTCAAGGTCGGCGAACACCCGGTAGCGGCGCTCGTCCCGCAGCGTTTCCAGGGCCCGCTCGAAAAAAGCGTTATAATTCATGGAATTTTACTGCCTAAACGCGGGGACCGGGTATTTTTAGAAGGGTTCTATGGGGTTTGTCGAGGCTAAGATTGCCGGCATTCCAAAGTGTCGCATTGATCGGTGTCAAAGAGCCGGAAACGGCTATTTTCCAGCCGCGAACGCCGCCAAATCGATGAATCCCCGCATTCCAGCCAGCAGCAGCGTGCCGATGTGAAGCTGGAGGGTAAACTCGCCCGACCGAATGAGGGCAGCAAGTTCCTCGGGCGTCACCAGCCTAACCTCGATGCCAGGCTCGATTGCCGCGTCAGGCGCGCGCGGGCCGCATGCTACGAAGAACGAATGCAGCTGGTTCGACAGCCGGGCCGTGCAGGGCGCAAAGCTGCCCAGATCATGCACCGCCAGCGCCGGGAAGCCGGTCTCTTCCAGCAGTTCGCGGCGGCAGGTGTCGGCCGCGGCTTCGCCCTTGTCGACCAGTCCCGCCGGCAATTCCCAGGTGAAGCGCTCCAGCGCCGGACGATACTGCCGCACGATCGGAATCGTGCCGTCCGGCGTTCGCGCGACGATGGCGATATAATCCTGCTGGCCGACCGCGTGATAAAGCTCCGGCGCCGCACCTTCCGCGAACTCGACCTCGCGCTCGATGACCGTCATCCACGGCGAGATGTCGATGGTCTGCCGCGATTTGATCCTGGGGAAATCGGTCATCGCGGCATCGTATTACAAAAACCGCGGCACCGGCAGTGGCGTGATCAACTGTCCGCGGAAGCCCTTGGCCTTGAGCTTGGGCGCCAGTTCGTCGGCGATGTGCCAGGAGAAGATCACCGCGCAATCGGGCTGATCCGTAAACAGGCGGCTTTCGTCCACCACCGGGATCTGCGTCCCCGGCATGCACTTGCCGATCTTCAGCGAGCCTGCGATTTCGCAGACGTAATCGATGATGCCTTCATCGAGTCCGACGTAATTGACCATGGTGCTGGCGCGCGACGGCGCACTGATGCCGACAATGCGCGCGCCTTTTTCCTTCAAGTCGCACAGCATCGACATCAGGCGTAGCTTCGACAACATGACGTCGCGCTTGAATTCGGCGAGCCGCTTGCTCATGGCTTCGCCGCGTGGCTCGGCCGCCAGCATGCGGGCGACGCTCGGCTGTACATTATGGGTGCCGCGGCGCGCGGCATAAACACGGATCGAGCCGCCGTGACTGGGGATCGGCCGCGCGTGGAAGACTTCGAGGTCGTGCATCTCCAGGAGATGCTTGAGGCTCGTCAGCGAATAATAGCGTAGGTGCTCGTGATAGATGGTGTCGTACTGCAGCGTGTCGAGCAGCGGAATGAGATAGTGCGATTCCGAAATGAACACGCCGTCGTCCTTCAGCATCGCGACGATGCCGTCGACGATGGCATGCACATCTTCAATATGCGCGAAGCAGTTGGCGGCGGTGACGACGCTGGCTGCGCCGTAATCGCGCTTCACTTCATTCGCGACCTCGGTGCCGAAATAACGCTTCAGCGTCGGGATGCCGCGCCGGTTGGCGATGTCGCCGACGTCGGTCGGCTCAATGCCGAGGATGCGGTGGCCGCCGTTCTGGAAATTCGAGATCAGCGTGCCGTCGTTCGATCCGATGTCGACCACCAGATCTTCGGGGCCGAGGCCAAGTAGCGCCGCTGACTCGCGATGCAGGTCGGCAAAATTGTCGCGCAGCAATTTAGTCATGCCGCTGGTGTAGGGATATTCCGGCGGAAAAATGATGACCGGATCGACCACGGTGCCGAGCTGCACCAGCTCGCAGTTGCGGCAGTGCAGCAGGTTGGTCGGAAACCACGGCTGCTGCAGCGGCACCGCGCCGATCCGCACCATCTGGTTCACCGGCGGCATGTAGCCGAGCGACAGCACGTCATCGAGCGGCGCGTGGCCGCAGACCTGACAACATTCGACCGGAACGCTGCCGCCGGTGCCGGCGCCGCGCGCAACTTTGGTGGGACGCAAGGGTAGAACTCCTTCAGTTTAACAGCGAACGGCGGCGTCTCATTTCCCCTCCCCCCCGCGAGCACTTGCGAGTGGTGGGGAGGGGTCAGGGGTGGGGGGCGATAAATTCAATCAGTATCTTAATGGCCCCCACCCCGGCACGAATTGCTCACGCAATCCGTGCCGACCCTCCCCACGCTTCGCGGGGGAGGGTAA
>CAIRGJ010000043.1 GCA_903878085.1 uncultured Hyphomicrobiales bacterium
AGCGAGCGCTCGGATACCGGCCTGCAAGCCGTGTTTCGCGAGGTCTTTCCGATCAAAAGTTATGATGAAGCCATTGATTTGGACTTTGTCACGTATGACATCGAGAACCCCAAGATCACCTCGCTGGACGCGCTGCGCAACAGCGAGAGTTATAGTGCGGCGCTTTACGTCACGTTCAAGCTCAAGGACGAGACCGGCACCAAGAAGGAGCGCGTCTATATGGGCGAGCTGCCGATGATGACGCGCCGCGGCACGTTCATCATCAATGGCGCCGAGCGCGTGATCGTGTCCCAGTTGCACCGCTCGCCGGGGATTTGCTTTGAAATTTCCCAGCATCTCAATGGCAAGCTTTTGCATTCCTTCCGGATCATTCCCGACCGCGGCTCATGGCTCGAAGTGCAGTTCGACACCAATGACCTGCTCTATGTCTATCTGGACCGCCGCCGCCGCCGCCGCAAGTTCCTCGCCACCACTTTCCTGCGCGTGTTGGGTTATCCGACCGACCGCGATATTGTCAGCCATTTCTACGCCACGGAGAAACTGGCGCTGAGCGACAAGATGGACGAAGGCGAACTCGGCCACAAGGTGCCCTTTGAAGACGTCATCGATGGCGAGATGGTTGTCGCCAAGGCCTACGAGCCACTAACCATCGGCATCGTCCGCCAGTTGCTCGCCCTCGGCCATTCGCAGGTAGAGGTCATCGACGGCCGCGAGGATGAAATCCTGCTCAAGTCACTCCGCAAGGATCCGGCGCGCGACGAGGAGTCCGCCCTCAAGGATATCTATCGCAAGCTGCGGCCCGGCGATCCGCCCACCGCCTCGAACTCCCGCGCCCTGCTCAAGCGCCTGTTCTTCGATCCGAAGAAATACGACCTCACCCGCGTTGGCCGCTATAAGATCAATCAGAAGCTCGGCATCCAGGTCGACTCCGATCAGCGCATCATGGTGCCCGAGGATTTCCTCGCCGCCGTGCGCTATATCTTGAAGTTGAAGAAGGGCGATGGCGTCATCGACGACATCGACCATCTCGGCTCGCGCCGCGTCCGGGCCGTCGGCGAGCTTCTCGCCAACCAGTGCCGCGTCGGCCTCGCCCGCACCGAACGCCTCGTCAAGGAGCGCATGACCTTGTTCGATGTCAACATCGAGGGCATGACGCCGCAGAAGCTCATCAACCCCAAGGCACTCTCCGCAGTGGTTAGGGACTTCTTCGGCCGCAGCCAGTTGTCCCAGTTCATGGACCAGACCAATCCTCTGGCCGAACTCACCCACAAGCGCCGTCTCTCCGCGCTCGGGCCTGGCGGTCTCAACCGCGACCGTGCCGGCTTCGAAGTGCGTGACGTGCATCCGTCTCACTACGGCCGCATCTGCCCGATTGAAACCCCGGAAGGTCCGAACATCGGTCTCATCAACTCGATGTGTACCTATGCCCGCATCAACGAGTTTGGCTTTATCGAAACTCCATACCGCCGTGTCGTCGACTCTCGCGTCACCAACGAGATCGAGTACCTGACGGCCGACCAAGAGGAGAACTTCCACATCGCCCAGGCCAACAACCCGATCGACAAGGCCGGCAACTTCCAAACCGACCGCATCACCGCCCGCGAAAAGGGTGGCGAGTTCATCGAAGTCGCCCCCGCCGATGTCCACTACATGGACGTCTCGCCCAAGCAGTTGGTGTCGGTTGCCGCCGGCCTCATCCCGTTCCTTGAGCACGACGACGCCAACCGCGCGTTGATGGGATCCAACATGCAGCGCCAGGGTGTGCCGCTGTTGGTGTCGGAAGCCCCGTTGGTGGGTACCGGCCTCGAAGGCAAGGCTGCCCGCGATTCGCGGGCTGTGGTGGTCGCCGAGTTGGACGGCATCGTGGCCGCCGCCACTGCCGAAATCATTGTCACCACTCCCGATGGCACGATGCCCGTGGCTGATGAGAAATTCCTCAGCGACACCGAAGCGGTGAAGACGCATGTGGACAAGGGCATCATGGCCTATCCGCTGCGCAAGTTCATGCGCTCCAACGCCGGCACCTGCATCAATCAGAAGCCGATCGTCCACAAGGGCCAGAAAATCAAGAAGGGCCAAGTGCTGGCGGACGGACCTAACACCGAAGACGGCGAGTTGGCCATCGGCCGCAATGTGCTGGTCGCCTTCATGCCGTGGAATGGCTACAACTTCGAAGATGCCATCGTCATCTCCGAGCGCGTCGTCAAGGAGGACGTTTATACTTCCATACACATTTCCGAGTTCGACGTCGCCGCCCGCGACACCAAACTCGGCCCGGAGGAAATCACCCGCGATATTCCCAAC
>CAIRGJ010000044.1 GCA_903878085.1 uncultured Hyphomicrobiales bacterium
CCGATCTGAACGATCTCTACCGCCGCGTGATCAACCGCAACAACCGTCTGAAGCGCCTGATCGAATTGCGTGCACCCGATATCATTATCCGCAACGAAAAGCGGATGTTGCAGGAATCGGTCGATGCGCTGTTCGACAACGGCCGTCGCGGCCGCGCCATCACGGGTGCCAATAAGCGCCCGCTGAAGTCGCTGTCCGACATGCTGAAGGGCAAGCAGGGCCGCTTCCGCCAGAACCTGCTCGGCAAGCGCGTCGACTACTCGGGCCGTTCGGTCATCGTCGTCGGTCCGGAACTCAAGCTGCACCAGTGCGGCCTGCCGAAGAAGATGGCGCTCGAACTGTTCAAGCCGTTCATCTACTCGCGGCTTGACGCCAAGGGTCTGTCCACCACCGTGAAGCAGGCGAAGAAGCTCGTCGAAAAGGAAAAGCCCGAAGTCTGGGATATCCTCGACGAGGTCATTCGCGAGCATCCGGTGATGCTCAACCGCGCGCCGACGCTGCATCGCCTGGGCATCCAGGCGTTCGAGCCGGTGCTGATCGAAGGCAAGGCGATCCAGCTGCATCCGCTGGTCTGCGCCGCGTTCAACGCCGACTTCGACGGCGATCAGATGGCCGTGCACGTTCCGCTGTCGCTTGAAGCGCAGTTGGAAGCGCGCGTGCTGATGATGTCGACCAACAACATCCTGCATCCGGCGAACGGCCAGCCGATCATCGTGCCGTCGCAGGACATCGTGCTCGGTCTCTATTACCTCTCGCTGATGAGCGAAGGCATGCCGGGCGAGGGCAAGGGTTTCGGCGACATCGCCGCGATCGACCACGCGCTGCACGCCAAGGTCGTCACGCTGCACAGCAAGATTCGCTATCGCTGGACCGGCGTTGACGAAAAGGGCAACGACTACACCAAGTGGTACGACACCACGCCCGGCCGCGTTCTGCTCGGCAACGTGCTGCCGCGCGACGTGAAAGCGCCGTTCGACATCGTCAACAAGCTGATGACGAAGCGCGAAATCTCCGGGATGATCGATCAGGTCTACCGCCACTGCGGCCAGAAAGAGACGGTCATTTTCTGCGACCGCATCATGGCGCTCGGCTTCTATCACGCGTTCAAGGCCGGTATTTCGTTCGGCAAGGACGACATGGTCGTGCCGGCTTCGAAGTGGAAGACCGTCGAGACCACGCGCGAACTCGCCAAGGAGTTCGAGCAGCAGTACAACGACGGCCTCATCACCCAGGGCGAGAAGTACAACAAGGTGGTCGATGCCTGGTCGAAGTCGACCGACGCCATCGCCGACGCGATGATGAAGGAGATTTCGACCACCAAGAAGGACGCCAACGGGCGCGACATGCAGGTCAACTCGATCTACATGATGGCGCACTCCGGCGCCCGCGGTTCGCCGGCGCAGATGCGTCAGCTCGCCGGCATGCGCGGCCTGATGGCCAAGCCCTCGGGCGAAATCATCGAGACGCCGATCATCTCGAACTTCAAGGAAGGTCTGTCGGTACTCGAGTACTTCAACTCAACCCACGGCGCCCGTAAGGGTCTGGCCGACACCGCCTTGAAGACCGCGAACTCGGGCTACCTGACGCGCCGTCTCGTCGACGTGGCGCAGGACTGCATCATCACGATCCATGACTGCGGCACCAAGGACGGCATCAATGTCCGCGCCATCATCGACGCGGGCACCGTTGTTGCGCCGCTGGCGATCCGCATCCTCGGCCGTACCACGGCGGAGGACGTCAAGGACCCGGCGACCGGCAAGGTCGTCGTCAAGCGCAGCACCCTGCTGACGGAGCCGGAGGTCGAACAGATCACCAATGCCGGCGTGCAGGAAATGAAGATTCGTTCGGTGCTCACCTGCGAATCCAAGAACGGCGTCTGCGGCGCCTGCTACGGGCGCGATCTGGCGCGCGGCACTCCGGTCAACATGGGCGAGGCGGTGGGAGTCATCGCCGCCCAGTCGATCGGCGAGCCGGGCACCCAGCTCACCATGCGCACGTTCCACATCGGCGGCGCGGCGCAGATCTCGGAGCAGTCGTTCATCGAGTCGAACTTCGACGGCAAGCTCAAGTTCAAGGGCAAGAACATTGCCAAGAACTCGGAAGGCGACGTCGTGGCGATGGTGCGCAACATGGTGGTGGCGGTGGTCGATCCCGACGGGACCGAGCGCGCGCATCACCGTATTCCGTACGGCGCCCGCATGAAGGTCGAGGACGGCGACAAGATCAAGCGCGGCCAGCGCATCGCGGAATGGGATCCCTATACGCGTCCGATCCTGACCGAGGTCGACGGCACCGTTGCCTTCGAAGACATGGTCGACGGCCTGTCGATGTCGGAAGCGGTCGACGAGTCGACCGGCATCGCCAAGCGCGTGGTGATCGACTGGCGCACGGGTTCGTCCCGTAACCAGGCCGACCTGCGTCCGGCGATGGTCATCAACGGCAAGGACGGCAAGATCCTCAAGCTGGCGCGCGGCGGCGAAGCCCGTTACCTGCTGGCGGTCGACGCCGTTATCTCGGTCGATCCGGGCGGCAAGGTGAAGGCGGGCGACGTCATCGCGCGTATCCCGACCGAAAGCGCCAAGACGCGCGACATCACCGGCGGTCTGCCGCGGGTGGCGGAGCTGTTCGAAGCGCGCAAGCCGAAGGATGCGGCGATCATCGCCGAAATCAGCGGCACGGTGCGGTTCGGCAAGGACTACAAGAACAAGCGCCGCATCACCATCGAGCCGACCGACAAGGGCGCAGAGCCGCGGGAATATCTGATCCCGAAGGGCAAGCACATCCATCTTCAGGATGGCGACGTCATCGAGAAGGGCGATTATATCGTCGAGGGCAATCCCGCTCCGCACGACATTCTCGCCATCAAGGGCGTCGAAGAGCTTGCGGCCTATCTGGTGAACGAAATCCAGGAGGTCTATCGCTTGCAGGGCGTTAACATCAACGACAAGCACATCGAGGTGATCGTTCGCCAGATGCTGCAGAAGGTCGAGATCGACGACGCCGGCGAAACCGATTTGCTGCAAAGCGAGCAGATCGACAGGTCGGAGATGGACGAGATCAATGTCCGCGCCGTCGCCGAAGGCAAGAAGCCGGCGAGCGGTCACCCCGTTCTGCTCGGCATCACCAAGGCGAGCCTGCAGACCCGTTCGTTCATCTCGGCGGCGTCGTTCCAGGAAACCACGCGCGTCCTCACCGAAGCCGCGGTCAACGGCAAGGCGGATACGCTCGACGGTCTCAAGGAAAACGTCATCGTCGGCCGCCTGATCCCGGCGGGTACCGGTGCGATGATGAACGTGCTGCGCGAAGTGGCGGTCAAGCGCGACGCCCTCATTCTCGAGGAGCGCGAGCGGGACGCCGCCAAGGCTGCGGCCAAGGCGGAAGCGGCGGCAGCGCCGGCGCTGCCCGCGGCGGAGTAAAACTCGCTGTATCAAAATCAAAGGGCCACCTTCGGGTGGCCCTTTTTTATTGGGTAATCGCCGTCACACCGGCGTAACGAATCGTCCCTAGGGACTTCGCCCATGCACTGGTGGCAGCGGGCGGTCCTCTATCAGATCTATCCGCGCTCGTTTCAGGACTCGAACGGCGACGGCGTCGGCGATTTGCCCGGCATCGTCCGGCGATTGCCTTATCTTGCCGAACTCGGCGTCGATGCCCTCTGGCTGTCGCCGATCTTCGTCTCGCCGATGGCCGATTTCGGCTACGACATCTCCGATTACACCGCGATCGATCCGCTGTTCGGCAGCATGCGCGATTTCGATGCGTTGCTGGACGCAGCGCACGCGCAAGGCCTCAAGGTGCTGTTGGATTTCGTGCCCAACCACACGTCCGACCAACACCCGTGGTTCGTCGAAAGCAGAGCCTCACGCCAGTCGGCAAAACGCGATTGGTATATCTGGCGTAACGGCGCACCGAACGGCGGTCCGCCAAACAATTGGCTATCGGAGTTCGGCGGCTCGGCCTGGCAATTCGATGCGGCCACCGATCAATATTACTACCACGCCTTCTTGGCCGCGCAGCCGGATTTGAACTGGCGCAATCCGCAAGTGCGTGACGCCATGCACGACACGATGCGGTTCTGGCTGCGCCGCGGCGTCGACGGTTTCCGCGTCGATGTGATCTGGCACCTCATCAAGGACGAGGCCTTCCGCGACAATCCGCCTAATCCGGATTTTCGGGATGGCGAGATGCCGTACCGGCGTCTGTTGCCGCTGTATTCGACCGACCGGCCGGAGGTGCACGACATCATCCAGGGCCTGCGCGCCGTGATCGACGAATTTCCCGAACGCCTGCTGATCGGCGAGGTCTATCTGCCGGTCGAACGGCTCGCCGCCTATTACGGCCGCGATCTTTCCGGCGCGCATCTGCCGTTCAATTTCAGCCTGTTGGAGACGCCGTGGCAGGCGCGCGCCATTGCCGCTTTGATCGACCGCTACGAGGCGGCTTTGCCCGACGGCGCCTGGCCGAATTGGGTGCTCGGCAATCACGACCGGCCGCGGCTGGCGAGCCGGGTGGGGGATGCGCAGATGGCGGTGGCGGCCATGCTGTTGCTGACGCTGCGCGGCACCCCGACGCTCTATTACGGCGACGAGATCGGCATGCGTCAGGCTGCGATTGCGCCTGGGCAGGTGCGCGACCCTTGGGAGAAGAATGTGCCCGGCTTTGGCGCCGGCCGCGACGGTTGCCGCACGCCGATGCAATGGGATGGCGGCGCCCACGCCGGTTTTTCGGTAGCCGAGCCGTGGCTGCCGGTGTCTGATGACTTTGCCGCCTGCAATGTTGCCCGTGAGAGCGCCGACCCGTCGTCGCTGCTCAATCTCTATCGACGGCTGATTGCTCTGCGCCGCACCCGGGTGGCACTTAGCCAAGGCGATTACCGTCCGCTCGCCGCCGCCTGCGACATTTTGGCTTACGAGCGGGTAGTGGCAGGCGACCGGGTGCTGGTTGTGCTCAATCTCGGGCCACAACCGATAGTTTACCGGGTTCCAGCCGGCACAACCGCCGAAAATCTGCTGATTTCGACCGATTCGGGCCGCGACGGCCAAAAAGTCGCCGATTCTATAGCCTTGCGAGGCCACGAAGGGGTTGTTATCGAGCTTTGTGTCTAAAGCCCAGCAATCGCGTTAAGCGAGGGTGCCGACGGCGCGCCAAACCCCGGTTTTCCGGCCCTTTTCGCCTTGACTTGGGGGGGAGTGGCCGATACATACGCCTCACTTAACGGCAGGCGGTGAGCTTCGCTACTTCGGAACGGCCGCCCAGCTAATCCTTTGAGATTGTTTGAGTTTTCTCAGAGCTTGGCTGGTGCAATCGCCTCGACGGATGAAGCTCAAACGCTGCCTCTGACAGCCACTGTCAGGTTTAGGAGAGCGGACGCGATGAAAATCGCGTTCGTCCGAACGGAAAAAGCGCACCCGCGTTTCATGCGGATGGCGCGATTTCGTTTTGCGCGCGGGTACTACCCCGCGCGGATGACTGATTCACGGGCGCTCGTGCCCAAAACGAACGTAGCGAAGGCGAACGATGCCGACGATTAACCAGTTGATTGCCAATCCGCGGCAGCCGCTTAAGACCCGCAACAAGGTCCCGGCGCTGCAGGCGAGCCCGCAGAAGCGCGGCGTTTGCACGCGCGTCTATACGACGACCCCGAAGAAGCCGAACTCGGCGCTCCGCAAGGTCGCCAAGGTCCGTCTGACCAACGGCTTCGAAGTCATCGGTTACATCCCGGGCGAGGGCCACAATCTGCAGGAACACTCCGTGGTCATGATCCGCGGCGGCCGCGTCAAGGATTTGCCGGGCGTTCGCTACCACATCCTGCGCGGCGTTCTCGATACGCAGGGCGTCAAGAATCGTAAGCAGCGCCGTTCGAAGTACGGCGCCAAGCGTCCGAAATAAGGGTAATCGTTATGTCCCGTCGTCACGCCGCAGAAAAACGCGAAATCATTCCGGACCCGAAGTTCGGAAACATCGTCGTTAGCAAATTCATGAACGCCGTCATGTACGACGGCAAGAAGTCGGTCGCCGAAGGCATCGTCTACGGCGCCCTCGAGATGATCGAGAGCAAGACCAAGCTGGCGCCGCTCGCGGTATTCCAGCAGGCGCTCGACAACGTGATGCCTTCGATCGAAGTGCGCTCCCGGCGCGTCGGCGGCGCCACCTACCAGGTGCCCGTTGAAGTGCGCACGTCGCGCCGCCAGGCCCTTGGCATTCGCTGGATCATCATCGCCGCGCGCGACCGCAACGAAAAGACCATGACCGAACGGCTCTCGGCTGAGCTGCTCGACGCATCCAATAACAGGGGAAACGCCGTCAAGAAGCGCGAGGATACCCACAAGATGGCGGAAGCCAACCGGGCCTTCTCGCACTATCGCTGGTGACGACGAACAACCTATAGGAATCGAACTAATATGCCCCGCGTCCACGCAATCGAGGACTACCGTAATTTCGGCATCATGGCTCACATTGATGCTGGGAAAACCACGACTACGGAACGGATCCTCTATTATACCGGCAAGAGCCATAAAATCGGCGAGGTGCATGAAGGCGCCGCGACGATGGATTGGATGGAGCAGGAGCAGGAACGCGGCATCACCATTACCTCGGCCGCGACCACCGCGTTCTGGCACGGCAAGCGTCTGAACATCATCGACACCCCCGGCCACGTGGACTTCACCATCGAAGTCGAGCGTTCGCTGCGCGTGCTCGACGGCGCCGTCGTCGTGCTCGACTCGAACCAGGGCGTCGAGCCGCAGACCGAAACCGTCTGGCGTCAGGGCGACAAGTACAAAGTTCCGCGCATCGTGTTCGCCAACAAGATGGACAAGATCGGCGCCGACTTCTTCAAGTGCATCGATGACATCAAGACCCGCCTTGGCGCGCGGCCGATCGCGATCCAGCTGCCGATCGGCTCCGAGCAGAACTACAAGGGCCTGATCGACCTGGTGCGCATGAAGGGCGTGATCTGGGAAGACGAGGCGCTCGGCGCCAACTACAAAGATATCGAAATTCCCGCCGACATGTTGGATCAGGCGCAGGAATATCGCGACCTGATGATCGAAGCGGCTTGCGAACTCGACGACGACGCAGCGACCGCCTACCTCGAGGGCAAGATGCCCGACGAGGCGACGGTCAAGAAGCTGATCCGCAAGGCCGTGATCACCGGCGCCTTCTTCCCGGTGCTGTGCGGCTCGGCGTTCAAGAACAAGGGCGTGCAGCCGCTACTCGACGCCGTCGTCGACTATCTGCCGTCGCCGCTCGACGTGCCGCCGATCATGGGCATCAACCCGGACAACGGCGAAGAAGTTGTGCGCAAGCCCGGCGACAGCGAGCCGCTGGCGTTGCTCGGTTTCAAGATCATGGACGACCCCTTCGTCGGCACCATCACCTTCTGCCGCATCTATTCCGGCACGCTGACCAGCGGCACCGGCGTCATCAATTCGACCAAAGAGCGCAAAGAGCGCATCGGCCGCATGTTGCTGATGCATGCCAACAACCGCGAAGACATCAAGGAAGCCTATGCCGGCGACATCGTCGCGCTGGCGGGCCTCAAGGAAGTGCGCACCGGCGACACGCTGTGCGACCCCAAGCAGCCCGTCATCCTTGAAAAGATGGAATTCCCGGAGCCGGTGATCGAAATCGCGATCGAGCCCAAGTCGAAGGCCGACCAGGAAAAACTCGGCGTCGCTTTGGCCAAGCTGGTGGCGGAAGATCCGTCATTCCGCGTTCACACCGATCAGGAATCCGGCCAGACCATCATCAAGGGCATGGGCGAGTTGCATCTCGACATCAAGGTCGACATCCTCCGCCGCACCTACAAGGTTGACGCCAACATCGGCGCGCCGCAGGTGGCCTATCGCGAGCGCATCACCAAGCCGGTCACGGTCGACTTCCAGCACAAGAAGCAGACCGGCGGTACCGGCCAGTTCGCCCAGATCAAGATCAACGTCGAGCCCTTGCCGGCCGGCAGCGGCTTCATCTTCGAAAACGAAGTCGTCGGCGGCGCGGTGCCGAAAGAATTCATTCCCGGCGTCGAGAAGGGTCTCGAATCGGTTCTGGGCGCAGGTCTGCTCGCCGGCTTCCCGGTGGTCGACCTCAAGGTCACGCTGATCGACGGCCGCTACCACGAAGTCGATTCGTCGGCGCTGGCCTTTGAAATCTGCGCGCGCGGCGCACTTCGCGAAGCGCTGCAGAAGGGCGGCTCGGTGCTGCTCGAGCCGATCATGAAGGTCGAAGTGGTGACGGTGGCCGAATATACCGGTTCGGTTATCGGCGATCTCAACTCGCGGCGCGGCCACATTCAAGGCCAGGACGTGCGCGGCAACGCCAACGTCATCAACGCCATGGTGCCGCTCGCCAACATGTTCAGCTACGTCAACAACCTGCGTTCCATGTCACAGGGACGCGCCACCTTCACGATGCAGTTCGATCATTACGAAGAAGTTCCGCGCAACGTCGCGCTCGAGGTTCAGGCGAAATACGCCTGATCATTGACGCGCAAACTTTAACGCACTCGCAGAGACCCGACAGGGAGAGTTTAAATGGCTAAAGAGAAATTCCTCCGCAATAAGCCGCATTGTAACATCGGCACCATCGGTCACGTCGACCATGGCAAGACGTCGTTGACTGCGGCGATCACCAAGGTGCTCGCCGAGACCGGCGGCGCGACCTTCACCGCCTACGATCAGATTGATAAGGCGCCGGAAGAGAAGGCGCGCGGCATCACGATCTCGACCGCCCACGTCGAATACGAGACCAAGAACCGGCATTATGCTCACGTCGATTGTCCCGGCCACGCCGACTATGTGAAGAACATGATCACGGGCGCCGCGCAGATGGACGGCGCGATCCTGGTCGTGTCCGCCGCCGACGGCCCGATGCCGCAGACCCGCGAACACATCCTGCTTGCGCGTCAGGTCGGCGTGCCCGCCCTCGTCGTGTTCATGAACAAAGTCGACATGGTCGACGATCCGGAACTGCTCGAGCTGGTCGAGCTCGAAGTTCGCGAGCTTCTCTCCAAGTATAACTACCCGGGCGACAAGATTCCGATCATCAAGGGCTCGGCCCTGATGGCGCTCGACGACAAGGATCCCAAGCTCGGCCACGACGCCATCCTCGAGCTGATGAAGGCGGTCGACGAGTACATTCCGCAGCCGGAACGTCCGATCGATCTGCCGTTCCTGATGCCGGTGGAAGACGTGTTCTCGATCTCCGGCCGCGGCACCGTCTGCACCGGTCGCGTCGAGCGCGGCATCGTCAAGGTCGGCGAGGAAGTCGAGATCGTCGGCATCAAGCCGACCGTCAAGACCGTCGTCACCGGCGTCGAAATGTTCCGCAAGCTGCTCGATCAGGGCCAGGCCGGCGACAACATCGGCGCGCTGCTGCGCGGCACCAAGCGTGAGGAAGTCGAGCGTGGCCAGGTTCTCTGCAAGCCTGGCTCAGTCAAGCCGCACACCAAGTTCAAGGCCGAGGCCTATATCCTCACCAAGGAAGAGGGCGGCCGTCATACTCCGTTCTTCACCAATTATCGTCCGCAGTTCTACTTCCGCACGACCGACGTGACGGGCGTGGTGCATCTGCCGGCCGGTACCGAAATGGTGATGCCGGGCGACAACGTGGCGATGGAAGTGCACCTGATCGTGCCGATCGCCATGGAAGAAAAGCTTCGTTTCGCCATTCGCGAAGGCGGCCGTACGGTCGGCGCCGGCGTGGTTGCGAGCATCATCGAGTAGTCAGACAAGTGTCATGGCCGGGTTCAAACCCGGCCATCCACGTCTTTGCGAAATAACAGTGTCGTGAATGCCCAACGTGTAAACGCCGGGTGTGACGGACGAGAGAAACAAAAATGAACGGCCAGAATATCCGGATCCGGCTCAAGGCGTTCGACCACCGCATCCTCGATGCGTCGACGCGCGAGATCGTGAACACGGCCAAGCGCACCGGTGCGCAGGTCCGTGGCCCGATTCCGCTGCCGACGCGTATCGAGAAGTTCACGGTGAACCGCTCGCCCCACGTCGACAAGAAAAGCCGGGAACAGTTCGAAATGCGCACGCACAAGCGTCTTTTGGACATCGTCGACCCGACGCCGCAAACCGTGGACGCGCTGATGAAGCTCGACCTCGCCGCGGGCGTCGACGTCGAGATCAAGCTCTAGCGCCGGGATAAGGACTTACGACAATGCGTACGGGAGTGGTCGCGAAGAAGGTCGGAATGACCCGGGTGTTCTCCGAGAGCGGAGAGCATATCCCGGTGACGGTGCTGCAATTGCAGCAGTGTCAGGTCATTGCCCATCGCACCAAAGACAAGAACGGTTACGTTGCGCTGCAGCTCGGTTCGGGCCCGCGCCGCACCAACAATATGAGCAAGGCCGACCGCGGTTATTTCGCGAAGGCCAATGTCGAGCCGCGGCGTAAACTCGCCGAATTCCGCGTCACCGAAGATTCGGTGATCCCGGTTGGCGCCGAAATCACGGCCGATCATTTCGCCGAAGGCCAGTTCGTCGATGTCTGCGGCATTTCGATCGGTAAGGGCTTTGCCGGCGGCATGAAGCGCTGGAACTTCGGCGGCTTGCGCGCCTCGCACGGCGTCTCGGTCTCGCATCGTTCGATCGGTTCGACCGGCGGCCGTCAGGACCCCGGCAAGACCTTCAAGAACAAGAAGATGCCCGGCCACATGGGTGTCGACCGCATCACGACGCTCAACCTCAAGGTCGTCAAGACCGACGTCGAGCGCGGCCTTATCCTGGTCGAAGGCGCGGTGCCTGGCGCCAAGGGCGGCTGGATCACCGTACGCGATGCGGTGAAGAAGAAGGCGCACAAGGATACGCCGAAGCCCGGCAAGTTCCGCGTCAGCGAGGCTGCTGCTGTGCCCGCCGCCGAAGCTGCCCCCGCCGAGAAGGAGGGCGCATAACATGGATATGAAAATCACCACGCTTGAAGGCAAAGAGGCCGGTTCGGTCAGCCTGTCGGATGAGATTTTCGGCCTCGAGCCGCGGGTCGACATCGTGCAGCGCTGCGTCAACTGGCAGCTCGCCAAGCGTCAGCGCGGTACGCACAAGACCAAGGATCGCTCCGAGATCTGGCGCACCGGCAAAAAGATGTACGCGCAGAAGGGCACCGGCGGTGCTCGTCACGGCTCGGCCCGCGTGCCGCAGTTCCGCGGCGGCGGTCGCGCCTTCGGTCCGGTCGTGCGCAGCCACGCCACCAATTTGCCGAAGAAGGTCCGCGCGCTTGCGCTCAAGCACGCGCTGTCGTCGAAGGCCAAGGACGGCGGTCTGATTGTCGTCGACAAGCTGACGCTCAAGGATTCCAAGACCAAGACGCTGGCCGCGCAGTTCGGCAAGCTCAGCCTGGTCAATGCGCTGATCATCGACGGCGCCGAGGTCGAGATGAACGTGCGCAACGCGGCGCGCAACATTCCGAATATCGACGTGCTGCCGATTCAGGGCATCAACGTCTATGACATCATGCGGCGTAAGACCCTGGTTCTGACCAAGGCGGCGCTGGATGCGCTGGAGGCGCGATTCAAATGAGCACGACCGATCCGCGCCACTACGACGTCATTCTGTCCCCGGTGATCACCGAAAAGGCCACCATGGGTTCGGAGTTCAACAAGGTTACCTTCAAGGTGGCGCGCAACGCCACCAAGCCGCAGATCAAAGAAGCGGTCGAGAAGCTGTTCGACGTCAAGGTCAAGAACGTCAACACGCTCATCCGCCAAGGCAAAGTGAAGATGTTCAAGAACAAGGTTGGACAGCAGTCCGACGTGAAGCGCGCGATCGTGACTCTGGAAGAGGGTCACCGCATCGATGTGACCACCGGATTGTAAGGGAGCGGATCGATGGCGTTAAAGACCTACAATCCGACCACCCCGAGCCAGCGTCAGCTGGTGAACATCGACCGTTCGTCGTTGTACAAGGGGCCGCCGCTCAAGGCGCTGACCGAAGGTCAGCATTCGCACGGCGGCCGTAACAACACCGGCCGCATCACCTCGCGGTTCCGCGGCGGTGGCCACAAGCAGGCCTATCGCCTGATCGATTTCCGCCGCACCAAGTTCGATATGCCGGCGACCGTCCAGCGGCTCGAATACGATCCGAACCGCACGGCTTTCATCGCGCTGATCAAGTATCAGGACGGCGAGCAGGCCTACATTCTGGCGCCGCAGCGTTTAGCGCCGGGCGACCAGGTCATCGCCGCCGAGAAGGCCGACGTGAAGCCGGGCAACGCGATGCCGATCGCCAGCATTCCGGTCGGCACCATCGTGCATAATGTCGAATTGAAGATCGGCAAGGGCGGCCAGCTCGCACGTTCGGCCGGCTCCTACGTCCAGATCGTCGGACGCGACCAGGATTACGTCATTCTGCGCCTGTCGACGACCGAGCAGCGCCTGGTGCATGGCCGCTGCATGGCGACCGTCGGTGCGGTGTCCAACCCGGACAACATGAACACCACGATCGGCAAGGCCGGCCGCCAGCGTTGGAAGGGCCGTATGCCACACAACCGCGGCATCACCATGAACCCGGTTGATCATCCGCACGGCGGACGCACCAAGGGCGGCGGCCACTGGGTCACGCCGTGGGGCTTCCCGACCAAGGGTAAGAAGACCCGTAAGAATAAGCGCACCACCAAGTTCATTGTGGTCAGCCGTCACGACCGCAAGAAGAAGCAGCAGTAGGGAAATAGGTAATGACTCGTTCCGCATGGAAGGGCCCGTTCGTCGACGGTTATCTGCTGCGCAAGGCGGAAGCCTCGCGCGCGTCAGGCCGTCACGAGGTGATCAAGATATGGAGCCGGCGCTCGACCATTCTGCCGCAGTTCGTCGGCCTGAATTTCGGCGTCTATAACGGCCAGAAGCACGTTCCGGTGATGGTGACCGAGGAGATGGTCGGTCACAAGTTCGGCGAGTTCTCGCCGACCCGGATGTTCTACGGCCATACCGCCGACCGCAAAGCCAAGCGCTCGAGCGCGCCTGCAGCCGCTCCCGCGGCGGCGGCAAGCTGAGGATTAGAGAACCGTCATGGGCAAGCGCAAACGCGAACGGGATCTTCCCGACAACGAAGCCAAGGCCATCTGCAAGATGCTGCGGGTGTCGCCGCAGAAGTTGAATCTTGTGGCGCAGCTGATCCGCGGCAAGAAGGCAGCGACCGCGCTTGCCGACCTGGAATTTTCGCGCAAGCGCATTTCGACCGAAGTGCGCAAGTGCCTGGAATCGGCAATCGCCAATGCCGAAAACAATCACGACCTCGACGTCGACGATCTCATCGTCGCCGAGGCCCACGTCGGCAAGGCGCTTGTGATCAAGCGCTTCAGCCCGCGCGGCCGCGGCCGGGTCGGCCAAATCTTAAAACCGTTCTCCCACCTGACGATCATCGTTCGTCAGGTCGAGGCGCCGGCTGAAGCGAAAGCCTGAGGAGGGATTTAGTGGGTCAAAAAGTCAATCCAATTGGGCTGCGTCTCGGGATCAACCGCACCTGGGATTCGCGCTGGTTTGCCGGCAAGGCCGAGTACGGCACGCTGCTGCATGAAGACATCAAGATCCGCGCTGCGCTCATGAAGGAGCTCAAGCAGGCGGCGGTGTCCAAGATCATCATCGAACGCCCGCACAAGAAGTGCCGCGTCACCATCCACTCGGCGCGTCCGGGTGTGGTGATCGGCAAGAAGGGCGCCGACATCGAGAAGCTGCGCAAATTGGTGTCCAAGATCACCGCCAGCTACGTGGTCATCAACATCGTCGAAATTCGCAAGCCGGAGCTCGACGCGCAGCTGGTCGCCGAGTCGATCACGCAGCAGCTCGAACGCCGCGTTGCTTTCCGCCGCGCCATGAAGCGCGCGGTGCAGTCGGCCATGCGTCTGGGCGCCGAAGGCATCCGTATCAACTGCACGGGCCGTCTCGGCGGCGCCGAAATCGCGCGCATGGAATGGTACCGCGAAGGGCGCGTGCCGCTGCACACGCTGCGCGCCGACATCGACTACGGCGTGTCGACCGCTTTCACGACCTACGGCACCTGCGGCTGCAAGGTCTGGATCTTCAAGGGCGAAATCCTCGAACACGACCCGATGGCACAGGACAAGAAGCTCGCCGAAGGCGATGCCGGCCGTCCGCGCCGCGAAAACGCTTAAGGGCACAGAGTAGATCATGCTGCAACCAAAGCGCACCAAGTTCCGCAAGGCGTTCAAGGGCCGCATCCACGGCGTCGCGACGTCAGGCGCCAAGCTCGCCTTCGGCCAATACGGCCTCAAGGCGGTCGAGCCGGATCGCGTCACCGCGCGCCAGATCGAAGCCGCGCGCCGTGCGCTCACCCGCTTCATGAAGCGGTCGGGCCGGGTCTGGATCCGCGTCTATCCGGACGTGCCGGTGTCCAAGAAGCCGATCGAAATCCGCATGGGTAAAGGCAAGGGCACGCCCGAGCTTTGGGTCACGCGCGTCAAGCCAGGCCGCATCCTGTTCGAAGTCGACGGCGTTCCGATCGCCGTCGCCAAGGAAGCGCTGACGCTCGCCGCCGCCAAGTTGCCGGTCAAGACCCGCTTCATCGAACGTATTGCCGAGTGATGGACATGAAAGCTTCCGACGTAAGAGCGATGACGCTCGATCAACTGGACGACGAAGTGCTCAAGCTGAAGAAGGAGCAGTTCAACCTGCGCTTTCAGCGGGCCACCGGTCAGCTTGAGAACACCTCGCGCACGCGCATCATCCGCCGCGATATCGCGCGCATGAAGACGATTGCCGGACAGAAGCGCGCCGGCACGCCGGAGGCGAAAGCCGCCGCCACGCCGAGCACGAAGAAGAAGACGAAATCCGTACGGCCCGCGACCGCCAAGTCGAAGGCGCGCGCCAAGGGCAACAAGCCCAATAAATCCAAGAAGCAGGGGGCATAAATGCCGAAACGTACGCTTCAGGGCGTCGTCGTCAGCGACAAGCAGGCCAAGACCGTGGTCGTGCGCGTTGACCGGCGTTTCAGCCACGCGACGATGAAGAAGACCGTTCGCCGCTCGAAGAAATACCACGCCCACGACGAGACCAACCAATACTCGGTCGGCGATCAGGTGTGGATCGAAGAGCGCCGTCCGCTGTCCAAGCTCAAGTGCTGGGAAGTGGTTCGCGGCGAGAAGAAGCAGAAAGTTCAATAGGCGTCATGCCGTTTAAGACGACAGAAAGAGCCGCATCATGATTCAGATGCAAACGAACCTAGACGTAGCGGACAATTCCGGTGCGCGCCGCGTCATGTGCATCAAGGTGCTGGGCGGTTCCAAGCGTAAGTACGCCACCATCGGCGACGTCATCGTCGTCTCGGTGAAGGAAGCGATCCCGCGCGGCCGCGTCAAAAAAGGCGAGGTCATGAAGGCCGTGGTCGTGCGCATCCGCAAGGACATCAAGCGCGCCGACGGTTCGGTCATCCGCTTCGACCGCAACGCCGCCGTGTTGATCACCGCCCAGATGGAGCCGGTCGGCACCCGTATCTTCGGGCCCGTGCCGCGCGAACTGCGCGCCAAGAACCACATGAAGATCATTTCGCTCGCGCCGGAGGTGCTGTAATGGCCGCGAAAATCCGCAAAGGCGACAAGGTGGTCGTGCTGACCGGCCGCGACAAGGGCCGCACCGGCGAAGTCGTCGAAGTGCGTCCCGATGACGCCCGCGCCATCGTGCGTGGCGTCAACATCGTCAAGCGCCACCAGCGCCAGACGGCGCAGCAGGAAGGCGGGATCATCTCCAAGGAGAGCACGATCCATCTATCCAACCTGGCGGTTGCCGATCCCAAGGACGGTAAGCCGACCCGCATTGGTTTTAAATTCGTCGGCGAAGGCACCGAGCGTAAAAAAGTGCGCGTTGCCAAGCGTTCCGGAGCAGAGATCGATGGCTGATACGCAAACCAATACCGAACCTAAAAAGCCGAAGGCGCCAAAGGTTGCAAAACCGGCCGCCGGCGACGCGCCGAAGGTGAAGAAGCCTCGCGTGGCTTCGGATTACAAGGCGCGTCTGCGCACGCAGTTCGAAGAGACCATCCGCGCCGAGATGACCAAGCAGTTCGGCTACAAGAACGTCATGCAAGTGCCGATGATCACCAAAGTGGTGCTCAACATGGGCATCGGCGAAGGCGTTGCCGACCGCAAGAAGGTGGACTCAGCCGCCGCCGATCTGTCGCAGATCGCCGGTCAGAAGGCCGTGATCACCATGTCGCGCAAGTCGATCGCGAACTACAAGCTGCGCGACGGTCAGGCCATCGGTTGTAAGGTCACGCTGCGCAAGACGCGCATGTACGACTTCCTCGACCGCCTGGTGAACATCTCGCTGCCGCGCATCCGCGACTTCCGCGGGCTCAATCCGAAGAGCTTCGACGGCCGCGGCAACTACAGCATCGGCATCAAGGAATACACCATTTTCCCGGAAATCGACTTCGACAAGGTCACCGATACCTGGGGCATGGACATCACCGTTTGCACGAGCGCGCGCTCCGACGAAGAAGCACGCGCCCTGTTGGCAGCATTCAACTTCCCGTTCCGGCAGTGAGGGGCGCTTCGGCCACCTCAAACGCGGAAATAAGGAGCTAAGATAAATGGCGAAGAAGAGTTCGATCGAGAAGAACAACCGGCGGAAGCGGATGTCGAAGACCTTCGGTCCTCGGCGTGCGCGTCTCAAGGCGATCACTCGCGACAAGAGCCTGCCGGTGGAGGAGCGCTTTGCCGCGACTCTCAAGCTGGCCGAACTGCCGCGCAATTCGTCCCCGACCCGCATCCGCAATCGTTGCGAGTTGACCGGCCGTCCGCGCGCCTTCTACCGCAAACATAAACTCAGCCGTATCGCGTTGCGCGAGCTCGGTAACAAGGGCCTGATTCCCGGCCTTGTGAAGTCGAGCTGGTGAGGAACTATCGATGGTAAACGATCCGATCGGCGACATGATTACCCGCATCCGCAATGCGCAGATGCGTGCGAAATCCAAAGTCTCCATGCCGGGCTCCAAGCAGCGCGAACGCGTTGCCGAAGTGCTCAAGACCGAAGGCTACATCCGCGGCTACGCCAGCGTGGCGCACGCCAACGGCCGCAGCGAGCTTGAGATCGAGCTCAAGTACTTCGACGGCGAGCCCGTGATCCGCGAGATCGCGCGCGTGTCCAAGCCCGGCCGCCGCGTCTACGCCTCGGTCAAGGCGCTGCCGCGTATCAATAACGGTCTTGGCGTGGCCATTCTGTCGACACCAAAAGGTGTGATGGCCGACCATGCCGCTCGCGATGCCAATGTCGGCGGCGAAATCATCTGCACGGTGTTCTAATGTCCCGCATCGGTAACAAAGCAGTCGTGGTCCCCACCGGCGTCACCGCCAACGTGGAAGGCCAGACCGTCAAGGTGAAGGGTCCGAAAGGGGCGCTTCAGCTTGTGTTGGCGGACGACGTCATCGTCACCATGGACAAGGGCTCGTTCAAGATCGAGCCGCGCGGCGACGGCAAGCGTGCCCGTTCGCTGTGGGGTACCTCGCGTACTCTGGTGTCCAACTTGATCAACGGCGTGACCAAGGGCTTCGAAGAGAAGCTCGAGATCACCGGCGTCGGTTATCGCGCAGCAGTGCAGGGCAAGAGCCTGAATCTGCAGCTCGGCTTTTCCCACGACGTGAACTTCAAGATTCCGGAAGGCATCGCCATCGTGACGCCGAAGCCGACCGAAATCGTGATCACCGGGATCGATAAGCAAAAGGTTGGCCAGGTGGCCGCCGAAATCCGCGGCTATCGTCCGCCCGAGCCATACAAAGGCAAGGGTGTGAAATATGCCGGCGAATACATCTTCCGTAAGGAAGGCAAGAAGAAGTAGAGGGCGCAAGCCATGTCGAGATTAAGTGACCGGACCGCGCGACGGACGGAAGCAGTACGACGCAGGATCAAGTTGGCTGCGCGTGGGCGCACCCGGCTGTCCGTATTCCGCTCGTCCCAGCATATCCATGCGCAACTGATCGACGACGAGAAGGGCGTGACGGTCGCGGCCGCCTCGTCGCTCGAGAAGACGATGCGCGAGAAGACCAAGACCGGCGCCAACATTGAGGCTGCCAAGGCGGTCGGCAAGTTGATTGCCGAACGCGCCAAGGAAAAGGGCATCAAGGACGTGGTGTTCGATCGCGGCGGCTATCTGTATCACGGCCGTATCAAGGCGCTGGCCGACGCTGCGCGCGAAGGCGGCCTGAATTTCTAGAACTAAACGGACTGCACCGAACAGGTTAGACACAAATGGCGAATGAACCCCGACGAGAACAACGCCGCGATCGCGGCGGCCGCGAAGAGCGCGACAGCGAATTCACCGACAAGTTGGTCCACATCAATCGTGTGGCCAAGGTGGTGAAGGGCGGCAAGCGCTTTGCGTTCGCAGCCCTCGTCATCGTCGGCGATCAGAAGGGCCGCGCCGGTTATGGACACGGCAAGGCGCGCGAAGTGCCGGAAGCGATCCGCAAGGCGACCGACGCCGCCAAGCGCGCGCTGACCCGCGTGGCGCTGCGCGAAGGCCGCACGTTGCACCATGACGTGCTCGGCCGTCACGGCGCCGGCAAGGTGTTCCTGCGCGCGGCACCCGCCGGTACCGGCATCATCGCCGGCGGCCCGATGCGCGCCGTGTTCGAAACGCTCGGCATCCAGGACGTCGTCGCCAAGTCGCTCGGCTCGTCGAACCCGTACAACGTCGTGCGCGCGACCTTCCATGCGCTCAAGCATCAGGACTCGCCACGTTCGGTCGCGGCCCGCCGCAGCCTCAAGGTTTCCACGCTGCAGTCGCGCCGCCAAGGCGCCGATGCCGAACCCGCAGCTGACTAAGGACTAACGTCATGGCTCCCGCAAAGAAGACGATCAAGCTCGAGCAGGTGGCGAGCCCGTCACGCCGCCACCACGACCAGCGCGAAACGCTGATCGGGCTGAAACTGAACAAGGTCGGCCGCACCAGCGAGATGCCGGACACGCCGCAGACGCACGGCATGGTCCGCAAGCTCAGCCATCTGGTGCGCATCGTCGACGCCAAATAGTTGCGACGTAGAGAAGTTTAGAGGACTGCTGCCATGAAACTGAACCAGATCGCCGACAATCCCGGCGCCCGCAAGAACCGCATGCGCATCGGCCGCGGCATCGGCTCCGGCATGGGCAAGACCGGCGGCCGCGGCGGCAAGGGCCAGACCGCGCGTTCCGGCGTGCGCATCAAGGGCTTCGAAGGCGGCCAGATGCCGCTGCATCGCCGTTTGCCCAAGCGCGGCTTCCGCAACACCTCGTTCGCGGTCAAGCTCAACGAAACCAGCATTGCCAAGGTGCAGGCGGCGATCGACGCCGGCCTGATCGACATCAAGTCGCCGGTCGATAGCGCCGCCTTGATCAAGGCCGGCCTAATGCGGCGCGCCAAGGGCGGCGTCAAGCTGCTCGGCGGCGGCGAACTCAAGAGCAAAGTCGATTTCGCGGTGTTCGGCGCCTCGAAGTCCGCGGTCGAAGCGGTCGAAAAGGCCGGCGGCAGCGTGAAGATTTTGGCGCCGAAGAAGGAAGTCGACGAGGAGCCGCGCGGCAAGAACAAGCGCATGGCGCTGGAAGCGGCAAAGCCGAAGGGCAAAGCCAAGGCTGAGTAATACCGCGCCCGTCACGCGGGCGTGTTGGCGGCTACAAGTTCGAGACGCGATGCCTATCTAAGCTCGCGGAACCCGGCAGGGTGGGCCGCGGGGCGGGGGCCAAGAGCGAAGGCCAGGAGCGACAGATGGTTTCGGCAGCGGAACAACTAGCAGCCAATCTCAACTTCGGGGCGCTGGCGAAGGCCGACGAGCTCAAGAAGCGAATCTGGTTCACGGTCGGCGCGCTGCTGGTCTATCGGCTCGGCACTTACATTCCGTTGCCCGGTATCGATCCCACCGCCTGGGCGCAGATTTTCAATACTCAGTCCGGCGGCATCCTCGGCATGTTCAACATGTTCTCGGGGGGCGGCATCCATCGGATGGCGATCTTCGCGCTCAACATCATGCCTTACATTTCGGCCTCGATCATCATTCAGTTGATGACGACGGTGTCGCCGACGCTCGAGGCGCTCAAAAAAGAAGGCGAGTCCGGCCGCAAGATCATGAACCAGTACACCCGGTATCTCACCGTGGTGCTGGCCGCGTTCCAGTCTTACGGCATTGCCGTTGGCCTGCAGGGCACCGGCAGCGTCGTCAGCGAGCCCGGTTTCTTCTTCCTGATTTCGACGACGATCACGCTGACCGGCGGCACCATGTTTCTGATGTGGCTGGGCGAGCAGATCACCGCGCGCGGTATCGGTAACGGCATCTCGCTGATCATCTTGTCCGGCATCGTCGCCGAGTTGCCGTCGGCGATCGCCGGTACGCTCGAACTTGGCCGCCAGGGCGCTATCTCGACCGGGCTCATTTTGCTCATCATCGTGATGGCGGTCGCGGTCATCGCCTTCATCGTGTTCATGGAGCGCGCGCAGCGCCGCCTGCTGATCCAGTATCCCAAGCGCCAGGTCGGCAATCGCATGTTCGAGGGCCAGTCCTCGCATCTGCCGCTCAAGCTCAACACCTCGGGCGTGATCCCGCCGATCTTTGCGTCGTCGCTGCTGCTGTTGCCGACCACGGTCGCCAACTTCAATGCCGGCGGCGGGCCCGGTTGGCTCACCACTATCACCACGCTGCTTGGCCACGGCCGGCCGCTGTTTCTCGTTCTCTACATCGCGCTGATCGTATTCTTCGCGTTCTTCTATACCGCGGTCGTGTTCAACCCGACCGAGACCGCGGAAAACCTGAAGAAGCATGGCGGCTTCGTGCCGGGCATCCGTCCCGGCGAGCGCACCGCCGAGTACATCGATTATGTGCTGTCGCGCATCACCGTGGTCGGCGCGCTCTATCTCGCCATCGTGTGCCTCATTCCGGAAATCCTGATCTCTTACGCGGCGGTGCCGTTCTACTTCGGCGGCACCTCGCTGCTGATCGTGGTCAGCGTCACCATGGACACGGTGGCGCAGGTTCAGGGCTACCTGCTGGCGCATCAATATGAAGGCTTGATCAAACGGTCGAAATTGCGGGGGCGCAATCGATGAGACTGATCCTGCTCGGACCGCCAGGGGCGGGGAAGGGCACGCAGGCACTTCGCCTGGTTGCCAACTACGGAATCGTTCAGCTCTCGACCGGCGACATGTTGCGCGCGGCCGTGGCCGCGGGCACCGAAGTGGGCTTGCGCGCCAAGAGCATCATGGAAGCCGGGCAATTGGTGCCCGATGAAGTGGTGGTCGCGATTATCGCCGACCGCATCGGCCAGCCCGACGCCAAGCGCGGTTTCGTACTCGACGGTTTCCCGCGCACCGTGCCGCAGGCCGAGGCGCTCGACCGCCTGCTGACCGAGCGCGGTCTCAAGCTCGATGCCGTTATCGAGCTCAAGGTCGACGAAGGCATTCTGCTCAAGCGTATCGAGACTCGGGTGGCGGACATGACCGCCCGCGGCGAAAAAGTCCGTGCGGACGACAATCCGGACGTGCTCAAGGGCCGTCTGGCGGCCTACCGCGCCCAGACCGCACCGCTGGCCGACTATTACGCCCGTAAGGGCATGCTTAAGACCGTGGATGGCATGGCGCCGGTCGACGAGGTCACCGCCGCGGTTGGCGTGATTCTCAGCCCCGCCAAGGCCGCCAAGGCAGCTAAGCGCGCCAAACCGAAGGCCAAGGCCGCAAAGCCGGCCGCGAAGGCCAAATCCAAGGCAAAATCCAAGTCAAAATCCAAGTCAAAAGCGAAAACCAAGCCGAAAGCCGCAGCCGGGAAACCCGCGCGCGCCAAGGCTAAAACCGCCCAAAAGCGTAAATCCGGCCGAAAGCCAGCAAAGAAATCCACGCCTAAGGCCGGAACCGCCAAAACCAAAGCTGGACAGCGCAAAACGCGCACAAAGCGGAGGTTGACGAAGGCAAGATGAATCCCCTAATACACTGCCTATTCAGAAGTTTGGCGCGATGCCGGGCCCCCGAACAGGCGGGGACAGGTGTCGTGTTACGCTTTGCGCTAAACCCTTCACGGGACTAAAGAATTCGGCGCGTCTAGCGCCCCCGGCCGGATCAAGGCCCGGCCTATAACAGGAGAGACCTTTCGTGGCTCGTATCGCGGGCGTGAATTTGCCCACCAATAAGCGCGCTGTGATCGCGCTGCAGTACATTCATGGCATTGGCGAGAAGACCGCCAAGGAAATCATGACCAAGGTTAACCTGCCGATGGAACGGCGGGTATCTCAGCTGACGGACGCGGAAGTGTTGCAGATCCGCGAACTGATCGATCGCGACTACATGGTCGAGGGCGATCTGCGCCGCGACGTGTCGCTGAACATCAAGCGGCTGATGGACCTCGGCTGCTACCGCGGCCTGCGTCACCGCAAGGGATTGCCGGTGCGCGGCCAGCGCACCCACACCAATGCGCGCACCCGCAAGGGTCCGGCCAAGACCATCGCCGGCAAGAAAAAGACCGCGACCTGATCATAGGAATCGCTCGCGCCGCTTGACGGCTCGCGGGCTGCAAAAGGGATTGAGAGAATGGGCAAGGAAGCCACCCGCGTTCGCCGCCGCGAACGCAAGAACATCGCGTCGGGCGTCGCGCACGTCAACGCGTCGTTCAACAACACGATGATCACCATCACCGACGCGCAGGGCAACACCATCGCCTGGTCGTCGTCGGGCACCATGGGCTTCAAGGGCTCGCGCAAGTCGACGCCCTATGCCGCGCAGGTCGCCGCCGAAGACGCCGCCAAGAAGGCGCAGGAACACGGCATGCGCACACTCGAAGTCGAAGTCTCCGGCCCGGGTTCGGGACGTGAGTCGGCTTTGCGCGCGCTGCAGGCCACCGGTTTCACCATTACCTCGATCCGCGACGTGACCACGATCCCACACAACGGGTGCCGGCCGCGCAAGCGTCGTCGCGTATGAACATTCCATCGGGTGGACTTGAGTCCGCCACTGCTGAACTTTCCCCCGTGCGCGAACAGAACCCGCGCCGCTCAACAGGTGAAGACGTGATCCAAAAGAATTGGCAGGAACTGATCAGGCCGAACAAGCTCCAGGTGACCGCCGGGTCCGACCCCGCGCGGTTCGCCACGGTCGTCGCCGAGCCGCTCGAGCGCGGCTTTGGCGTGACGCTGGGCAATGCGCTACGCCGTATTCTGCTGTCCTCGCTGCAAGGCGCGGCAGTGCAGTCGGTGCACATCGACGGCGTGTTGCATGAATTCTCCTCGATCGCCGGCGTGCGCGAGGACGTCACCGACATGGTGCTCAACATCAAGGACATCGCCATCAAGATGCAGGGCGAAGGCCCCAAGCGCATGGTGGTGAAGAAGCAGGGACCGGGCACGGTCACCGCCGGCGACATTCAGACCGTCGGCGACGTCGTGGTGCTCAATCCCGATCTCGTGCTGTGCACCCTCGACGAGGGCGCCGAGATTCGCATGGAATTCACCGTCAACACCGGCAAGGGCTACGTGCCGGCCGAGCGCAACCGTCCCGAAGACGCGCCGATCGGCCTGATCCCGGTCGACAGCCTGTATTCGCCGGTGCGCAAGGTCTCGTACAAGGTCGAGAACACCCGCGAGGGCCAGATCCTCGATTACGACAAGCTCACGCTGACGATCGAGACCAACGGCGCGGTGTCGCCGGACGACTCGATCGCTTACGCGGCGCGCATTCTGCAAGACCAGCTCAATGTGTTCGTGAACTTCGAAGAGCCCCGCAAGGAGCAGGCCGCCGAGACCATCCCGGACCTGGCCTTCAACCCGGCGTTCCTCAAGAAGGTCGACGAGCTCGAGCTGTCGGTGCGTTCGGCCAACTGTCTCAAGAACGACAACATCGTCTACATCGGCGACCTCGTTCAGAAGACCGAAGCCGAAATGCTCCGCACACCGAACTTCGGCCGCAAGTCGCTCAACGAGATCAAGGAAGTGCTGGCGCAGATGGGCCTGCATCTCGGCATGGAAGTGCCGGGCTGGCCGCCGGAAAACATCGAAGAGCTCGCCAAGCGCTTCGAGGATCATTACTAGGCCGCGCACAGCGGCGACGCCTCAAGGGCGTTTCAGGGAGCTACACGATGCGTCACGGAAAAGTTCACCGCAAACTGGGCAGGCACTCCGCTCACCGCACTGCCATGTTCGCCAATATGTGCGCGTCGCTGATCAAGCACGAGCAGATTGTCACCACGCTGCCGAAGGCCAAGGAACTGCGGCCGATCGTCGAGAAGCTGGTGACGCTCGCCAAGAAGGGCGGGCTCGCCGCCCGCCGTCAGGCGATCTCGGAAATGCGCGACCTCTTGATGGTCCGCAAGTTGTTCGCGGTGATCGGGCCGCGCTACAAGGACCGCGCCGGCGGCTATACCCGCGTGCTCAAGGCCGGCTTCCGCCATGGCGACAATGCCGCGGTGGCGGTGATCGAGTTCGTCGATCGCGACGTCGATGCCAAGGGCTTGGATTCAGGTCCGGTGCAGGCCAAGAAGGTCGACGAGAGCGTCGCGGCATAACATAAAGCCTTAACGATGAAATACAGGGCGGCCTCGGGGCCGCCCTTTTTTATATGGCCCGCGATAGCGCTCGAAAAGCCGCTCTGTATACTCCCGGCAGGATTCTTCAGGGGAGGGCTACATGGTTAGGTTGACGACGTTTTGCTTGGCGTTGATGGCGGCAATGATCGGTACGGCGCAGGCGCAAACCGATCCGGTCAAGCGCGGCGACTATCTGGTCAACACCATCATGACCTGCGGCAATTGCCACACGCCGAAGGGTCCGCCCGCGGCCGTCGCCGGCAAGGATTTTTCCGGCGGGCTCACCTGGGATGAGCCGCCGTTCAAGGTCACGGCGCCGAACATCACCCAGGACAAGGAGACCGGCCTCGGCAACTGGAGCGATGCCGAGATCATCGCGCTGATGCGCACGGGAAAACGGCCGAACGGCGTGCAGATCGCCGAAGTGATGCCGACCGCGTTCTACGGCATTATCACCGACGGCGACATGAAGGCGATCGTCGCATACTTGCGCACGCTCAAGCCGGTCAAGAACACCGTGCCGGCGCCGATCTACAAGATGCAGATCCCGCATATTCCGTTCCCCGGCTCGGAGAAGCCTTACACCGAAGCCATGATGAGCGATCCGGTGAAGAAGGGCTTCTACCTCGCCACCATCGGCCATTGCATGGAGTGCCATACGCCGTTCGGGCCGCGCGGCAAGGATTTCGCCGCCGATCTCGGTAAGGGCGGCATGGAATTCCCCGGGCCCTGGGGCACGTCGGTGTCGCGCAACATCACGTCGGGCAAGACCAAGGGCATCGGCGCCTGGACCGACGCCGAGATCAAGACCGCCGTCACCCAGGGCAAGAGCAAGGACGGCAGCCCGCTCAAGCCGCCGATGGGCTTTGGCTATTACGCCCACATGACCCCTGCCGACCTCGACGCCGTAGTGGCCTATCTGCGGACCGTGCCGGCGAAGGAATAACTGACTAAGCCCCGACCCTCTCCCCGAGCCGAAGTCGGATATATCCGACTTCGGCTACTAAAAATGCCGAACTCGGGTAAGCCCGAGTTCGGTTACGGGAGAGGGAGAGCGGCCTTCAATTAGCCCCGCGCCAGGCCTATATCTCGACTGTCCGTTGGGATTCGCCTTATGCGCTTCAAGCCCCTTTTTATTGCTGTTTTGGCCACCGTGGCCTTTGCCACGGCCGGCTTCGCCCAGGAACGCCGCGTGCCGAACGCTGGCGAACTGCGTCTGTCCTATGCGCCGGTGGTGCAGCGCGTGGCGCCGGCCGTGGTCAACGTCTACGCCGCCAAGACCGTCCGGAATCAGAACCCGCTGTTCGACGACCCGATCTTCCGCCGCTTTTTCGGCGTGCCGGGCGGCGGCGGTCCCCAGGTGCAGCGCTCGCTCGGCTCCGGCGTCATCGCCGATGCCTCCGGCCTAGTCGTCACCAATGTGCACGTCATCGAGGGCGCCGACGACATCAAGGTGTCGCTTGCCGACAAGCGCGAGTTCGAGGCGACCGTCGTGCTCAAGGATCCGCGCACCGACCTGGCGGTGCTGCGCCTCAAGGATTCCCACGAGAAGTTTCCGTTCCTCGATTTCGCCAATTCTGACGCGCTTGAGGTCGGCGACATCGTGCTCGCCATCGGCAATCCGTTCGGCGTCGGTCAGACCGTGACCCATGGCATCGTCTCGGCGCTGGCGCGCACGCAAATCGGCATCTCCGACTATCAGTTCTTCATCCAGACCGACGCCGCGATCAATCCGGGCAATTCCGGCGGCGCGCTGGTCGATCTCACCGGGCGGCTGGTTGGCGTCAACACCGCGATCTTCTCGCGCTCGGGCGGCTCGCAGGGCGTCGGCTTCGCCATTCCCGCCAATATGGTGCAGGTGGTGCTGACCTCCGCCAGGAGCGGCGGCAGCGCGGTGAAGCGGCCCTGGCTCGGCGCCAAGCTGCAGGCGGTAACGCCGGAAATCGCCGACAGCATGAATCTCAAGCGTCCAGCCGGCGCGCTGATCGCCAGCGTCGCCGCCAACAGTCCCGCGGCGCAAGCCGGCCTCAAGGCGGGTGACGTGATCGTGTCGGTCGACGGCCAGCCGGTCGATGACGCCAATGCCTTCGACTACCGCTTCGCCACCAGGCCGCTCGGCGGCAGCGCCAAGCTCGGCGCGCTGCGCGCCGGCAAGGACATTACCGTAGCGGTCGCGCTGCAGACCGCGCCTGAGACGCCGCGCGATGAGATCACCATCCGCTCGCGCTCGCCTTTCTCCGGCGCCAAGGTCGCAAACCTGTCGCCGGCGCTGGCCGACGAATTGCAATTGCAGAATCTCGATTCCGGGGTCGTCATCCTCGACGTCGACAGCGGCTCCTACGCCAGCAATCTCGGCTTCCAGCGCGGCGACATCGTCGACCAGGTCAATGGCGAGCGCATCGCCAAGACCCGCGATCTCGACCGCGTCAGCAAGATGCCGAACGCCAGTTGGCGCATCGAGTTGATCCGCGGCGGCCAGAAGATTTCCGCGGTGTTCAACGGATGACCCCGCGCGCCCAAGCGGGCCCCAATTTGTTCGCCGCCGCCGGCCTCGACAAAGACGCGCCGCGCCCGCTTGCCGACAGACTGCGTCCGACGAAACTCGACGAGGTGGTGGGGCAGGACCATCTGCTCGGCCCCGATGGCGTGCTGACCCGCATGCTGGACACGCGCTCGCTCGGCTCGCTCATATTCTGGGGTCCGCCGGGCACCGGCAAGACCACGGTGGCGCGGCTTCTGGCCGACGCCACCGAGCTGCATTTCGAGCAGATTTCGGCGGTATTTTCCGGCGTCGCCGATCTGAAGAAGGTGTTCGACGCGGCGCGGCTGCGGCGCGAAAGCGGCAAGGGCACTTTGTTGTTCGTCGACGAGGTGCACCGCTTCAACCGCGCCCAGCAGGACAGTTTTCTGCCGGTGATGGAAGACGGCACCATCGTGCTGGTCGGCGCCACCACGGAAAACCCCTCGTTCGAGCTCAACGCCGCCTTGCTGTCGCGCGCCCGCGTGCTGGTGTTCAAGTCGCTCGATGCCGGGGCAATCGAGAAACTGCTCAAGCGCGCCGAGCAGATCGAAGGCAAGCCGTTGCCGCTCGACGAGCAGGCCCGCGTCGCTTTCGAGCGCATGGCCGACGGCGACGGGCGCGCCGCGCTGACGCTGGCCGAGGAAGTCTGGCGCGCCGCGCGCAAGGGCGAGGTGTTCGACAGCGCCAAGCTGCAGGACATCGTGCAGCGTCGCGCGCCGATCTACGACAAGGCGCAGGATGGCCATTACAATCTCATCTCCGCGCTGCATAAGTCGGTGCGTGGCTCGGACCCCGATGCGGCACTGTATTATCTCTGCCGCATGCTCGATGCCGGCGAGCCGCCGCTCTATATCTGCCGGCGCATCGTGCGCATGGCGATCGAGGACGTCGGTCTCGCCGATCCGCAGGCGCTGGTGATCGCCAATGCCGCCAAGGAGACGTATGACTTTCTTGGCAGCCCCGAAGGCGAACTCGCCATCGCGCAGGCGCTGATCTATGTGGCGACCGCGCCCAAATCGAACGCCGGTTATGTCGCCTATGGCGCCGCCATGCAGGTCGCCAAGCAGGCCGGCTCGCTGCTGCCGCCCAAGCACATCCTCAACGCGCCGACCGCGCTGATGAAGTCGGAAGGCTATGGCCGCGGCTATGCCTACGACCACGATCAGGACGAGGCCTTCTCCGGGCAAAACTATTTCCCCGACGCGCTGCCGCGCCAGCAATTCTACGACCCGCCGGAACGCGGCTTCGAGCGCGAGATCAAGAAGCGGCTGGAGTATTGGGCCAAGCTTCGCAAGGAGCGCGACAAGGAACGTGGCGGGGAATGAATTTTTCGGGGGTTGCAGCGGCGCTCATGGCTCTGGCTTTATTGAATGCGACATCGGGCCACGCTGCGGAGACGGTTAACGGCCGCTGGGCGGCCGATCCGGCGGCCTGCTGGGGCGGCGGCAGCACGCCGGCCCAATCGGCTTTCGTGGTCAGCAGCTATGCGGTGCGCTGGCTGGGCGATACATGCCGGGTCGGACGCATGTATAAGACCGGCGACACCATCCACCTCCAGGCCTTCTGCTGGAGCCCGGATGGCGAACGAACCATTCCGGTCTCGATGACCCCGCATGCCGACAGGCTGTCGGTGGTTTGGGACCGCGGCCCGCATGGCGAGTTGCGGCGCTGCGAATGAGCACTTTTATGGCCGCTATCGGCCGACATGGATGAACTGACATGAGAATGCGCAAAGGCGGCTTCGGCGGCGGCAAGAAAGCCGCCAGCCCGGGCGGGCGTGGCCAAGGACGTGGTGCTGGCCGCGACCGTGACGAGCGGATCAAGGAGCGATCCAAGGCTCGGGTTATGGATCGCTCCGGCGGCCGCCCCAAAGAACGCACCGGCGGCCGCGCCAACGAACGCGCCAAAGAGCGCACCACGCGGCAGTCCGACCTGCGCGCCAAGCCTGCTCCCAAATATGGCACCAAGCGTGACGCGGGCCGGGGCCGGGCGTTCTCGGCGCGCCCGCCGCGCGAGGAGCCGATCGCGGCGGTGTCGCCGCCGTTGCCGGTGGTCGATCTCAAGCCGGAGAATTTCTCCACCAGCGTGCAGAACGTCACCGTCACGCCGGACGAGAACGGCATGCGCGTCGACCGTTTCTTCGAGGGGCGGTTTCCGGGCCTGTCGTTCAGCCACATCCAGCGCATCATCCGCAAAGGGGAAGTGCGGATCGACGGCAAGCGCACCGAGCCCAAGAGCCGGATTGAAGCCGGGCAGGTGGTGCGCATTCCGCCGCTGCAGCTCGAGCGGCCTGTGCCGCGCGACGACGCCCCGCAAGCGATGAAGGATCGCGACTTCATCCGCTCTATCACCTTGTTCGAGGACGACGACGTGATGGTGTTGAACAAGCCGATGGGGCTGGCGGTGCAGGGCGGCTCCGGCACCACGCAGCATATCGACGGCATGCTCGGCGCCTTGCGCGGCTCGCATCCCGATGCGCAGCGCCCGCGTCTGGTGCATCGCCTCGACAAGGACACCGCCGGCTGTCTGCTGGTGGCCAAGACGCGCTTTGCCGCCGCCGCCTTGGCCAAGGCATTCCGCACCCGCTCGGCGCGCAAGATTTATTGGGCGCTGGTCGCCGGCGTGCCGAAGCCGAAGCAGGGCCGCGTCTCGACTTATCTCGCCAAGCAGGAAGAGGAAGAAGATTCCTACATGCGCATCGCCAAACATGGCGAGCGCGATGCCGTGCACGCCGTGACTTATTACGCCGTGGTCGAAACCGCGGCGCAGAAGATGTCCTGGATTTCGCTGAAACCCGTCACCGGCCGCACCCATCAGCTCCGCGCGCATATGGCGCATGTCGGCAATCCGATCATCGGCGACCCGAAATATTTCAACATCGAGAACTGGCCGTTCCCCGGCGGCATGCAGAACAAGCTGCATCTGTTGGCGCGGCGCATCGTGGTGCCGCACCCGCGCGGCGGCACCATCGACGTGACGGCGCCGCTGCCGCCGCATATGGCGCAGTCCTGGAACCTGCTCGGCTTCGACACCAAGCGCTACGACCCGATCCTCGACGCGCCCGAGGAGGAGTAGCGGCGCCGCCTTCGGGCTCTTATGTGGTGAGAATGGCGCGCCGTTTGCTCATAGCCGTGCTGGCGCTGGCCGCGATTGTGCCGGTCATGTCGGCGCACGCCCAATCCGGCGACGACCACTATACCATCATGCGGCCGGAACCGCCGGAACCGTGGTTGCCGCCGAAATACAAATCGCCGCGCGGCACCCGCCAACACATTGTCGCACCGCAGCCTCTGGAAGTGCCACCGCCGTCGCAACCGGCGGTGCCGCCGCCGCTCTACGTGCCGCAGACCGGCCAGTTGCTGCCGAATTTGCCGGGCGTGTCAGGAGCAGGCCCGGGCGGGCGTGAAACCTCGCAGGATCGCGCCCTGCGCTGTGCCAACCAGGCCGGTGTCTATGGCCAGGCTACCGGCGATCGCAACACCTACGTTGGCTCCTGCATCAATCAGTAGCGCAGGCAGGGCTCGCCGGCCCCGTCACTTTGCCCCTTGACAGGCAACCAAAAGGTTGCATATAGAGTCTATGAGCGATATAGCTATGGATGCGGTGTTCAAAGCGCTGGCCGACGCGAGCCGCAGGGATCTGCTGGACCGCCTGCGGGCCGACAACGGCCAGACCTTGAGTCAGCTTTGCGAACGTCTTGCGATGACCCGCCAGGCCGTCAGCAAGCACCTCGGCATCCTGGAAGAGGCGAACCTGGTCGCGACGGTGAAGCGGGGCAGGGAAAAGTTGCACTACCTCAATCCGGTGCCGATTCACGAGATCGGCGAACGCTGGATCGGGAAATTTGAACGAGGGCGTCTTCAGGCCCTCAGCGACATGAAAAAGGCACTCGAACAGGAGAAGCGTGATGAGTAAGCCGACATTCGTTTACGTCACTTATATTCGTTCAACCGCCGACAAAGTGTGGGCCGCTCTGACAGAGCCGGAATTCACCGCGAAGACCTGGTTCGGCGCACGCCATGAAACGGAATGGAAGCCCGGCGCCGCATGGCGTCTGATATTGCAGGATGGCCGCGTCGCCGACGCCGGAGAGATCGTCGAGATCGACAAGCCGCGCCGTCTCGTTCTCAAGTGGCGCAACGAAAAGCCCGAGCTGAAGGAGGAGGGCTGGTCGCGTTGCACCATCGAGATAGAGTCCGCAGCGGACAACGCGGTGAAGCTCACCGTCACGCACGAAGCGAACGGGCCGAAGCTCATCGAAGCCGTGTCCGGCAGCTGGCCGCGCATTCTGTCAAACATCAAATCGCTGCTGGAAACCGGCGAACTGGTCCTGGAGAACAAGATCCAATGAGTAAACCGAAATTCGTTTACGTCACCTACATCGCAGCCGCCCCGGAGAAGGTGTGGCAGGCCCTCACCAAGCCCGACATGACCGAACAATATTGGTTCGGTTATCGCGTCGCGGCCGACGGCAAGGCCGGCGACCGTATGACGGCATTCAGCCCGGCCGGCAAGCAAGCGCATGATGATCCGATCCTGGAGAGCGATCCGCCGCGCAAGCTCGTCTACGCCTGGCAACCGCTCCACAAGGACATGGCCGGCGAGCGGCCGTCGCGTGTGACCTTCGAGCTTGAACCGTTCAAGGATCAGACGAGGCTCACCGTCGTGCACGACGAATTCGACGAGGGCAGCAAGATATTCGGCATGATCAGCAAGGGCTGGCCGGCCGTGCTGTCGAGCCTGAAGAGCTTCCTCGAGACAGGGCGGGGCCTGCAGCCGTCCTGGGACGAGGACGCGGCCAAACGCGCCGCCGCTGAGGCCTAGCGATGATCGGCACCGCCAGGTTCAAACCGAATATGGCCGCTCGCGAGCAAAAGGGCGCCACCAAAGGCGATGCGGGAGGCGCAAAAGACCCTTAAGCACAAGTTTTCCTCCGAAAAGGGACGTTTCGGCGGCATTACGGCAAACGGCGTTTGCTAGGAGTTTGTCAACACGGCTAAGGCTATACTCCGGTACTTCCTCAACAGGCCGCTGATGGACTCGCGAACAACCGCCATTGCCGTACCCGTATTCGTCGCGCGTCCGGATTTGACGCCGGTCACGGTGACCCGCTGGACCGCGCGTCTCGCCGATCCGCAATCCGAGCGCGATTTTCGGGTCGAGCGTTTCGCCGGCGACCGCTGGCGTGCCACGCTGTTGCTGGTGCTGGCGGGGCTCGCCGGCAGCCTCAATTTTCTGCTCGAGCTTCATGCCTATTCCAGCGGCGCCAATAGCGTTGCCGTGCTGATACCGCCGAGCATCTCGATCTGTTTTCCGATCGCCGGATTATTGATCGTGCAGCGCCTACGCTCGCCGGTCGTGCTCGAAGTAGCGATGGTCGTGGCGGTGATATTCGGCACGTTCACGCGGTTGAGCGTGCTCACGCTGCATCCCGATTTGAGTTACTTGTGGCCGACGATGATGATCGGCATCGTGTTCGTGGTTTATCTCTATCTGCCGCTTCGATTCACCAGCGCGGTGGCGCTGGCCTTCGCCGTGTCGTTCGTCGCGCCGATTTGGTGGCTGCTGGTGCAGGGCGCGTCGCTGCCGCAGGATCAGTTCTATCGCGGTCTGATCTGGCTCCTGTTCGCCAATGCACTGGGGTTCACCGCCGCCAACTCGTTGCAGCGCAGCCAGCGCGCACAATATGCCCAGAGCCTGGTGCTGAAAGAATTGTTGTCTACCGACTCGATGACCGGCATCGGCAACCGCCGCCGCTTCGACGATACATTGGATCGCGAATGGCGCCGCTGCAGCCGCTCAGGGTTACCGCTGTCGCTGTTGATGATCGATGTCGATCATTTCAAGGCCTACAACGATCACTGCGGCCATCAGCAGGGTGACGACTGCCTGCGGCTGGTGGCAAATCTGCTGGTCGAGAATGTCGGCCGGCCGGGCGATCTGGTGGCGCGCTACGGCGGCGAGGAATTCGTCTGCCTGTTGCCGGAAATCGACGAGGCCGGCGCCCGCGCGGTGGCGGCGAAACTGGCGTCGGTGATTGCCAAGGCGGATATTCTGCACCCGGCGCTGGCGCCGGCCGCGCGCCTGACCATGAGCATCGGCGTTGCCACCGCAACTGAGCTCCCGGAACGCCACCCGGCGGCGCTGGTCGCGCTCGCCGACAAGCTGATGTATGACGCCAAGCGCGCAGGCCGCGATCAGATGGCGGTCGGCCTGCTCTAGGTCCTAGCGCAGACTGGCGTTGACCTTGTCGAGCGTGGCCTGGCCGGGGCACAGGTCCTTGGCGTCCAGCACATTGAGCGGGACGTCGACGGTGTGCAGATGCGCGTGCAGGTCGCTCGGCGTTTTATCCATATACAGCAGACCGGTGACGATCTGACCCTTGGCGGCGTGCTGCTGCAGGAAGCCCTGCGCCGCGGTGCGGTCGTGCACGTCGTAATCGGCTTGCAGCTTGCGCAGCGCCAGTCTGGAGCCGTCGTGCTGCTCGACGATCTCGACCGTGCCCGGCTCGTACTGCACTTCGATCGGCATCCGGCTGGAGATGAAATCGAGCCGGTTCACCGATTCATTATGCTCGCGCACGAAGTCGAAGCTCTTGGTCGAGCCGGCGTGGTTGTTGAACGCCACGCAGGGGCTGATGATGTCGATGAAGGCCGCGCCCTCATGCGCAATCGCCGCCCGGATGATCGGCACCAGCTGCTGCTTGTCGCCGGAGAAGGAGCGGGCGACGAAACTGGCGCCGAGCTGCAACGCCATCGCCGCCAGATCGATCGAATTGTCGGTGTTGGTGACGCCGCGCTTGGACTTCGAGCCGCGGTCGGCGGTGGCGGAGAACTGGCCTTTGGTCAGGCCGTAAACGCCGTTGTTCTCGACGATATAGGTCATGTTGACGCCGCGGCGCAGCGCGTGCGCGAACTGGCCGAAGCCGATCGAGGCCGAGTCGCCGTCGCCGGAAACGCCGAGATAGATCAGGTCGCGATTGGCCAGGTTGGCGCCGGTTAGCACCGACGGCATGCGGCCATGCACCGAATTGAAGCCGTGCGAATTGCCGAGGAAGTAGGTCGGCGTCTTCGACGAGCAGCCGATGCCGGAAATTTTCGCCACGCGGTGCGGCTCGATCGACAGCTCGAAGCAGGCCTGGATGATCGAGGCGGTGATCGAATCGTGGCCACAGCCGGCGCACAGCGTCGAGACCGAGCCCTCGTAGTCGCGGTGGGTATAGCCGAGCTCGTTCTTCGGCAGGTCCGGATGCTGGAATTTCGGCTTGGCGAGATAGGTCATGGGTTAGTCCTGACTGTCATGGCCGGGCTTGTCCCGGCCATCCCGATAAGGGAAGCACGGTGCCCACCTAGGCGGGATGCGCGGGTCAAGCCCACGCATGACAAGTGAGGGGCGAGATAGGTCATGAATTCACCTTCTGCGGCTTGACCTTGAGCGCTTCGAGATGGTCGCCGATGGTCTTGGCGATGAAGCGCGCGGTGATCGGCGTGCCGTCATAGTGCAGGATCGGCACCAACCGCACCGGATCGATGCCGCATTCGTTGACGATCAGCGAGCGCATTTGCGCGTCGCGGTTCTGCTCGACCACGAACACGAAATCGTGGTCGGCGACGAAGCTGTTGACGCTGGAGTGGAACGGGAAGGCGCGAATCCGCATGCGGTCGAGCGAATGGCCGCGCGCCTCGATCATGTGGATGGCTTCGTTCATCGGCGGCGCCGTCGAGCCGAAATACAGCACGCCGTATTTGGTCGGCTTGGCCGCATTGGCCTGCAGCGGGCGCGGCACCAGATCCTTGGCGGTGTCGAATTTGCGCACCAGCCGCTGCATGTTGTCGACATATGGCCCGGCTTCCTCGGTATAGCGCGCGTAACGGTCGCGCGAGGTGCCGCGGGTGAAGAACGAGCCCTTGGTCGGGTGCGTGCCCGGATAGGTGCGGTAGGGAATGCCGTCGCCATCGACGTCGAGATAGCGGCCGAATTCCTTGCCGGCTTCCAGTTCCTCGGCCGTCATCACCTTGCCGCGGTCATAGGCGCGGCTGTCGTCCCAGACGAAGGGCTGCGACAGATGATGGTTCATGCCGATGTCGAGATCGAGCATGACGAAGATCGTGGTCTGCAGCCGGTCGGCGAGGTCGAAGGCCTGCGCACCGAACTCGAAGGACTCGGTCGGGTCTTCCGGGAACAGCAATACGTGCTTGGTGTCGCCATGGGAGGCATAGGCGCAGGAGATGATGTCGCACTGCTGCGTGCGCGTCGGCATGCCGGTCGACGGTCCCGCGCGCTGCACGTCGAAGATCACCGCCGGAATTTCCGCGAAGTACGACAGTCCGATGAATTCCTGCATCAGCGAGATGCCGGGGCCCGACGTCGCGGTGAAGGCGCGTGCGCCGTTCCAGCCGGCGCCGATCACCATGCCGATCGAGGCCAACTCGTCCTCGGCCTGCACGATGGCGTATTTGGCCTTCTGGGTATCCGGATCGACGCGGAACTTGGCGCAATGCCGGGTGAAGGAGTCGGCCACCGAGGAGGAGGGCGTGATCGGATACCAGGCGCAGACCGTGGCGCCGCCATAGACTGCGCCGAGCGCCGCGGCATTATTGCCCTCGATTAAAATCCTGTTGCCGACCTTGTCGCACTTCTTCAGGCGCAGGCTGAGCGGGCATTCGAGATTGAGCAAGGCGTAATCGCGGCCGATATGCAGAGCTTTGATATTGGGGGCAATGAGTTTGTCCTTGCCCTTGTACTGCTCGCCGATCAGCTGCTCGACGACCGTCACGTCCATCTCGATCAGCGCACAGAGCGCGCCGATATAGACGATGTTCTTGAACAGCTGGCGCTGGCGCGGATCGGTATATTCGCGATTGCATATGGCCGTGAGCGGAACCCCGACCACCGAGATGTCCTGGCGGAATTTCGAGGCCGGCAGCGGCTTGGTGGAATCGTAGAACAGGGTGCCGCCCGGCTCGATCGAGGCGATGTCCTTGTCGAAGGTCTGCGGGTTCATCGCCACCATTAGATCGGTGCCGCCGCGGGCGCCGAGATGGTCCGCTTCCGAGATGCGGACTTCGTACCAGGTCGGCAGGCCTTGAATGTTGGACGGGAAGATGTTTCGCGGCGCCACGGGGATACCCATGCGCATCACGGCACGCGCAAACATCTCATTGGCGCTGGCGGAGCCAGAGCCGTTGACGTTGGCGAAGCGAACGACGAAGTCGTTTACGCGGCTGATCGGCGTTGCGGTCGACATGAATTTCCTGCGTAGGTCATATCCAGCATGAATTTTTGCATGTCCCAGGCGCCGGTTGGACAGCGTTCGGCGCACAGGCTGCAGTGGAGGCAGACGTCCTCATCCTTGACCATGACGCGGCCGGTCTTGAGCCCGTCTTGGACGTAGAGGTCCTGGGTTACATGGGGGGACGGCGCGGTCAGCCGGGTGCGCAGCTCGGCTTCTTCGCCATTTTCGGTGAAGGTGATGCAGTCCATCGGGCAGATGTCGACGCAGGCATCGCACTCGATGCAGAGCTGCGCCGAGAACACCGTCTCGACGTCGCAATTCAGACAGCGGCCAGCTTCCTTGACGGCAAGCTGGATGTCGAAGCCGAGTTCAACCTCGGCCTTGATGTCCTTGAGCGCGACGACCTTGTCGCGCTGCGGCACCTTGTAGCGCTTATCCGGTTCGATCTCGTTGTCGTAGGACCATTCGTGAATGCCCATCTTCTGGCTCATTACGTCGACGGCCGGCGCGGGGCGGTCGGCGAGGTCCTCGCCATTGAGTAGCTTGTCGATTGAGACCGCGGCCTCGTGGCCATGCGCGACAGCCCAGATGATGTTCTTGGGGCCGAAGGCGGCGTCGCCGCCGAAGAAAACCTTCGGATTGGTCGAGCCGAACGTCACCTTGTCGACCTTCGGCATGTTCCATTCGTCGAATTCGATGCCGCAGTCGCGCTCGATCCACGGGAAAGCGTTCTCCTGGCCGACGGCAACCAGCACGTCGTCGCAGGGGAAGTGCACATCGGGCTCGCCGGCATTCACCAGCTTGCGGCGGCCCTTGGCGTCGTATTCGGCCTTGACCTTCTCGAAGGTGATGCCGGTGAGCTTGCCGTCGGCGTGGATGAACGCCGTCGGCACCAGGAAGTTATGGATCGGAATGCCTTCGTGCTGGGCGTCTTCCTTTTCCCAAGGGCTGGCCTTCATTTCGTCGAAGCCGGAGCGCACCACGACATTGACGTCTTCGCCGCCGAGACGGCGGGCGGAGCGGCAGCAATCCATCGCGGTGTTGCCGCCGCCGAGCACGATGACGCGTTTGCCGATCTTGGTGACGTGGCCGAACGACACGCTCGACAGCCAGTCGATGCCGATATGGATGTTCGCCGCTGCTTCCTTGCGGCCGGGAATGTCGAGATCGCGGCCGCGCGGCGCGCCGGAGCCGACGAACACCGCGTCCCAGCCTTCGGCCAGCAAGGCTTTCATGCTGTCGATGCGTTTGCCGGCGCGGAAGTCGACGCCGAGGCCGAGGACGTAGCCGGTCTCTTCGTCGATGACGCTGTCGGGCAGGCGGAATTTCGGGATCTGCGTGCGGATCATGCCGCCGGCTTTGGCGTCACCGTCGAACACCGTGACCTGATAGCCGAGCGGCGCGAGGTCGCGCGCAACCGTGAGCGAAGCGGGACCGGCGCCGACCAGCGCCACGCGCTTGCCGTTCTTGTGCTGCGCCGGCTTGGGTAGCCGCGCGGTGATGTCGTCTTTGTAATCGGCGGCGACGCGCTTGAGGCGGCAGATCGCGACCGGCTCGTCCTCGACGCGCACGCGGCGGCAGGCCGGTTCGCAGGGGCGGTCGCAGGTGCGCCCGAGAATTCCCGGAAACACGTTCGACTTCCAATTGATCATGTAGGCGTCGGAGTAGCGCCCCGCGGCAATCAGCCGGATATATTCGGGAACGGGGGTGTGGGCCGGGCAGGCATATTGGCAATCCACGACTTTGTGAAAGTATTCAGGATTGGAAATGTCAGTGCTCTTCATTGCTTCCTCGAAACGCGCCCCCTTTACGCTCATGACTGACGCAGATTACGTCACAGCCACTTCGATTGCGACTAAGCGGCTGCTTTTTTTCCTCGGTTTGGCCTTGTCGATCCGGCTCGAATCCAGGGCCGGATAATATGGCTTAGAAGGACCCAAAGCTACCTATCCTTCAGTCCATCAACTGCAAGCAGCTGCTCGCTTTTTCGCTCCCTGAAAGCGGCGGGGCATGACATAGACCAGGCATTGCCGTATGCGTATTGCGGAAGATCAAAATGCTGATTTCATGCGGCAATCGCGCCGCGGTTCCGCCCTATTGCGGCGCACAATGTTGGCGGCCTGATGCGCGACATTTTTGCCGAAATTTACGAAAATCAGCCGCTCGACCCGATGGTATCGGCGCGGCAGGGCGCGCGCGCGTCGTTGCGCAAGCGGTTCTACCAGCACGCCTCGGCCGGCGATGGCGCGGGCGAGGGCGGCTTTGCCATCCTGCTTGACGGCAAGCCGGTCAAGACTTCGCAACGGCGCGCTCTGGCGGCGCCGGCGCGGGAACTCGCCGACGCAATCGCCCGAGAGTGGGACGCACAAGAAAAAGTGATCGACCCGGCGGCCATGCCGCTGACGCGGCTGGCCAATGCGGCGATCGATGCGGTGGCCGATCACGCCGGCGCCGTCGCCGATGAGGTGGCGAAATACCTCAGCTCCGATTTGCTGTGCTATCGCGCGGAGGCGCCGCCCGGACTTGTTACTCTTCAAGCGAAGCACTGGGATCCGGTGATTGCATGGGCAAGCGACAAGCTCGGCGCGCGCGTCGTGCTGATCGAGGGCATCGTCTTTGCCGCGCAGCCGGAAGAGGCAATCGCCGCCGCGCGCGCCGCGATCCCGAAAGACATCTGGCGGCTCGCCGCGGTGGCGTCGATCACGACGCTGACCGGCTCAGGTCTGCTGGCGCTCGCGCTGGCGCAAGGGGCTATCGATGCGGAGGCCGCCTGGGCCGCCGCCCATGTCGATGAAGATTTCCAGATGGACTATTGGGGCCGCGACGACCAGGCGCTCGCGCGGCGCGCGTTTCGTCATGCCGACTTCGAGGCGGCGGTGCGTGTGTTGCGACACACCGCCCTCTGAAACGAAAAAACCCGGCAGTGCGCCGGGCTTTCCGTTGGAGGCTTAGCGGCGATTACTTCTGGGGCTGCTGCTGAGCGGGCTTGTCGGTGCGCTTGTCGCCCTGCTGACCGCCGGAGCCGGGGCTCTGGGTCTGCTGGCCGGGCTTCTGGGTGCTTTTATCGCCCTGTTGTCCGCCGTGTTGGCCGCCCTGGTTCTGTTGACCGCTTTGGTTCTGGTTCGCATTTGTCATAAAGGAACTCCTTTTGTGATTTCGTCGAACACACACCAACCGCTCAGGGCCACGTTACGTTCCGGAACCGGCGCGCGTTTCTTTTTTGTTTTGGAACTTGTTGATTTGACTATGGATGTGCGGGCGCAATGACGCGCGTGCGCCGTTTTTATAATTGCGGCCTTAAAGTGTTCAAACGGTTTTATTTTAATTCGTCGTGGAGCCGGGCTTGGCGCGCGCCGCAGCTTCAATTTCCGCCGCCCGGTCGAGACTGATCTTGGCCTCGTCGTTGCGCTGCATCGCGATCAGGGTCGCGGCGCGCGCTTTGTGCGCCACCGCCAGCACCGGGTTGAGCTTGATGGCGCGATCGAGCGAGGCTAGCGCGTCGTCGAACTTGCCCAGCCCCATCAGCGCCGTGCCGTTGCCGGCGTGCGCCTCGGCGAGATCGGGCGCCAGCGCAATGGCGCGGCCGTAGCTCTCGACCGCCTGGTCGAGTTTGCCCATGTCGTGCAGCAGCGTGCCGCGGTTGAGCCAGTCGGCGCCGGAATTGGCGTTGAGCGCCAGCGCGCGGTCGAAGCTCTTGAGCGCCTCGTCGGGCAGGCCGGCGTCCGCCAGCACCGCGGCGCGGTTGCCATGCGCGGCGGCGAAATTCGGGTCGAGCGCGATGGCGGCGTCATAGGCCTTGATCGCCTCCAGCGGCTGGCCGAGCCGGTCGAAGGTCTGGCCGAGCAGATTGTGCACGCGGGCCTGCGGCGCGCCGATCTTGATGGCGCGGCGGGCCAACTCCGCCCCCTGCTGGTACTGGCCCTCCTGGCAGGCGACCACGGCGACATAATACAGCGCGTCGGCATTGGTCGGGTCGGCGCGCAGCACGTCGATATAGCGCTCCATGGCCAGGTCGAGCTGGCCCTGGCGGTGGTGAAACAGGCCCTGCTGCAGCAGGGTGTCGGCTTTGGGCGCGTCAGCCTTTGGTTCGGTCATGGGGGCTTCTAATCAGGGTTTTGCCCCGGTGCCAAGCGGCTTGCCCGGAACCCCCCCTGGTATGGCTTTTGCACCGCGATGCAGCAATGATAGCGCCGGACCAGGCGAGGGGACTAAGCGGGCCATGAAGGACATTCTCGACAGGCTGGAAGATCGCCGCGCCGATGCGCGGCTGGGCGGCGGCGAAAAGCGCATCGAGGCCCAGCACAAGCGCGGCAAGCTGACCGCCCGCGAGCGCATTGAACTCCTCCTCGACAAGGGCTCGTTCGAGGAATTCGACATGTTCGTCGAGCACCGCTCCATCGACTTCGGCATGGAGAAGCAGAAAATCCCCGGCGACGGCGTCGTCACCGGCTGGGGTACGGTCAACGGCCGCGTCGTCTATTTGTTCTCCAAGGACTTCACCGTGTTCGGTGGCTCGCTGTCGGAAGCGCACGCGCAGAAAATCATGAAGGTGCAGGACATGGCGATGAAGGCGCGCTGCCCCGTCATCGGCCTGTTCGACGCCGGCGGCGCCCGCATCCAGGAGGGGGTCGCTGCGCTCGGCGGCTACGGCGAGGTGTTCAAGCGCAACGTGCTCGCCTCCGGCGTCATCCCGCAGATCAGCGTCATCATGGGGCCCTGCGCCGGCGGCGACGTCTATTCGCCGGCCATGACCGACTTCATCTTCATGGTGCGCGATACCAGCTACATGTTCGTCACCGGCCCCGATGTGGTCAAGACCGTCACCAACGAAGTCGTCACCGCGGAGGAACTCGGCGGCGCCAGCGTGCACACCACGAAATCCGGCGTCGCCGACGGCGCCTTCGAGAACGACGTCGAGTGCCTGCTGCAGATGCGCCGCCTGATCGACTTCCTGCCGGCCAACAACGAGGCCGGCGTGCCGCAATGGCCGACGGCGGACGATGCCGACCGCATCGATCCCTCGCTCGACACGCTGATCCCGGACAATCCGAACAAGCCCTACGACATCAAGGAGCTGATCCACAAAGTCGTGGACGAGGGCGACTTCTTCGAGGTGTCCGCCAAGCACGCCATGAACATCGTCATCGGCTTCGGCCGCATTGCCGGCGCGACCGTGGGCTTCGTCGCCAACCAGCCGCTGGTGCTGGCCGGCGTGCTCGACAGTGCCGCCTCGCGCAAAGCTGCGCGCTTTGTGCGCTTCTGCGACGCCTTCTCGATTCCGATCGTCACCTTCGTCGACGTGCCCGGATTCCTGCCCGGCACCGACCAGGAATATGGCGGCCTGATCAAGCACGGCGCCAAGCTGTTGTTCGCCTATAGCCAGTGCACGGTGCCGCTGGTGACGGTGATCACGCGCAAGGCCTTCGGCGGCGCTTACGACGTGATGGCGTCCAAGCACGTCGGTGGCGATTTGAATTACGCCTGGCCGACGGCGCAGATTGCGGTGATGGGCGCCAAGGGCGCGGTCGAGATCATCTTCCGCGCCGACATCGGCGACAAGGATGCGATTGCCGCGCGCACCAAGGAATACGAGGACCGCTTCCTGTCGCCCTTCGTCGCCGCCGAGCGCGGCTATATCGACGACGTCATCATGCCGCACTCGACGCGCAAGCGGCTGGCGCGGGCGCTGGCGATGCTGAAAAACAAGCATGTCGAGATGCCGGGGCGGAAGCACGACAATTTGCCGTTGTGATCTTTACCCTCCCCCTTGCGGGGAGGGTCGCCCGCCAAAGAGAAGCGAAGGCGGACGGGGTGGGGGATGATCATGCCGACCGTTTTACGCTGGGGTCCCTACCGCGCATTTTTCTATTCAAATGAGGGTGATGAGCCGGCCCATATCCACGTGCGCGCAGGCGGCAAAGAGGCCAAATTCTGGCTGCACGACCTCACGCTGGCCATCAATGCCGGGTATCCGGCCCATGAAATGAGCGATATAATTCGTTACCTGAAGCAGAATCGCGAAGCACTATTGAGGGCTTGGCATGAGTATTTTGGAAATTGATGTCGGCGATCTGCAGGCTCGTTCGGTCGAGTTTACCGCGACCGAACTGGTGGTGACGCTGGCCGACGGCCGTAGGATCGCGACGCCGCTAGCGTGGTATCCGCGGCTCAAGAACGCATCGGCCACGCAACGCAATAATTTCGAAGTCATGTCGATGGGTATTCACTGGCCCGACCTCGACGAGGACCTCAGCATCGCTGGGATGCTGAAGGGGCGGCATGCAGTCTAGTTATGTCGCCGCCGAGCGCGGCTATATCGACGACGTCATCATGCCGCACTCGACGCGCAAGCGGCTGGCGCGGGCACTGGCGATGCTGAAGAACAAGCATGTCGAGATGCCGGGGCGGAAACACGACAATTTGCCGTTATAGCCCCCGCCCGTCTTGAGGGCACGATCATCCTGTTGTATCGTCAGGGTTGTCAAGCTCGCGGGGGGGGCGCCATGAATCTGCCATTCAATCTTACTGCCGTTTTGAAGGTGGCTTCCCTGCTAGCGGCCGCAACGCTGCTGTCCGGCCAATCGTCGTTGACAGACTCACTCAAGGAGGGCGTCAGACCGCACGGCGTCGGTTTGTTCTCCAAGGGGTTCGACAGCAAGAAGTCCATCATCTTGGATCGATGCTTTGACATTCCGCGGCCGAGCGACTGCGATGTCAAAAAATAGCCGCGCGCGGACCAGGAATGGCGGCGGGACAGAACCTGTGACCGGGACCGAAACTGAAACGGCAAAGCGCGATGACCCGCTCGGGCGGGTTCTGGGATATTGCGTCGCCGTCGTCGCGATTCTCGGCATCCCCTCGGGACTCTACGGATATTATGCCGGCGAGCACGCCAAACGCGTGCAGACAACGTTCGAATTCTACAAGGACTTCAGAACCGATAATTTTCAGAAAAAATATCAGGCGATGACCAATCGCGCTGACGCCAAGGCGGACATCATCAAGGGTCTGATGGATAAGTATCGCGGCAACCCGGAGGAGCGCGACCGCCAGGTTCTCGAAGCGGTGAAAGGCCTGATTGCCACTGAAGACGGATTAAAGAACACTTCCGAAGTGCTGCTTTTCTTCGACGTGCTGGCAACATGCGTCAACACCTCGCTCTGCGACCGGAACGCCGCCGTCACGCTATTCAAGTTGCCGGCGCTCGAATTTGCCTCGGCCTACGGTCCCTACATCATGCACATTCGCTATGCCTATGGGAACGAGACGTTCGGTACCGGCCTATTCCAGACCCGCGCCATGGAAACCGAATGGTCGATATTCTAGTTTCTATCATGCTGTCGCCGCATTCGACCCGCCGCCGGCTCGCCCGCGCGCTGGCGATGCTCAAGAACAAGCATGTCGAGATGCCGGGGCGAAAGCACGACAATTTGCCGCTCTAATGTCATGGCCGGGCTTGTCCCGGCCATCTCGCTTAGGTGGGCATGGCTTTGCGTCCCTAAGCGGGATGCGCGGGTCAAGCCCGCGCATGCAGAGTCATTCACAACTTCCTCACCTCAATCCCCTTCATCTTTTTTGCTGCGGCGATGAGTCTCGCGTCCGCCGTGATCAGCGGGCAGCGCTCACGCTCGGCCAGCGCCAGATAGAAGCAGTCGTAGATGGGGTGGTCCAACTCGATGGCGAGTTCAAGCGCGCGGCCGCGCAAATCGGTGTCCGGCACCAGTTCATGGAACGGCAGCAGGGAGCGTTGCAGCGCGGCCAGCGCATCGTCGCGCGTCGCGTCGCCGCGCCGGACGGCCTTCCATAGTGCGCTGCCGATCTCGGAGGCGACCAGCGTCGGGGCGATCAGTCTTGGTTCGGTTTTCAGCGCGGTGGCGCGGTCGGAGCCTTCCTGCGGCAGAACCCACAGCGCGGCGACGCTGGCATCGACGACGACGGTCACCGGCTGTCGCGGTCGGCGCGAATGTCGGCGGTCGAATCCCCGGACACCTTGCCGATCTTGTTGCGAATGGCGTCGACCGCCGCCCAGGCTTCCGCTTTGCTGGGCTTAACGTATGCGGCAATCGCCTCGCGCGCCGTCTCGTTGACCGAAGCGCCTTTCGCTTTGGCCTTTTCCTTCAGCCGGCGGGCGGTGTCGTCGTCGAGGTTGCGAACCAGAATGTCGACCATGGCTTGGACCCAAACCTAATGATGATATCAACATGATATCATATCGGCATGGCCTGATTCAACCTCTAAACTTGAGCCCGTAGCCCATTCACAAAAAGCGGCGCTACATCGCTCCTTTGAATTCAGGCCCATCGTAAATGTCACCTCCGCCGCTGCCCTACGTCGCGGTCCCCGAATCTTTCAAGCTGCCGCCCGGCATGAATTTCGGCGGCACGTCGGGCATCGCGTTCACGTCGAAGGGCACCATGTTCGTCATTCATCGCGGGCCGAAGCCGCTGATGGAGTTCGATGCCGACGGCAATTTCATCCGCGGCTTCGGCGACGGCATGTTCGACCGGCCGCACGGGCTGCGCATCGACCGCGACGACAACATCTGGGCGACCGATGTCGCGTCGAACCTCGTTTTCAAGTTCAATCCGGCCGGGCGGCTGGAAATGGTGCTGGGCGTCAAAGGGTGGACCGGCGAGTGGCATCCGTACGGACACCTGCGGCTGTTTCAGGAGCCGAACGAAGCGGTGGTCGGCCCGACCGGCGACATCTACGTGCTGCAAGGGCACGGCAAGGCCGAGTCGCTTGTGCTTAAGTTCGACAGTGACGGCAATTTCATCAAGACCTGGGGCGGCAAGGGCAAGGGGCCGGGCCAGTTCGACCTGCCGCATTCGCTGGTGTTCGACGCGCAGGGGCTCTTGTACATCGCCGACCGCAACAACGCCCGCATCCAGGTGTTCGACGCCGACGGCACTTACATCCGCGAGTCGCAGCATCCCGGCACGCCGTGCGGCTTGTTCATGAGCCAAGATCAACAGTCCAAAGACCAGCACATCTGGCTGGCGCACGGCCACACCGGCGAGATCATGAAGCTCGATCTCAACGGCAACGTCGTGGGCAAGATGGAAGGCGCCGGGCAGGGCAAATCGCTCGGCAAATATGGCGAGGCGCATTACATTGCGGTCAGCCCGCGCGACGAGATCTTCGTCGCCGACACGCTGAACTATCGCGTGCAGAAATACGTCAGGAAATAGTCCGCTCGGAGCCGCATTGCCATGTCCATGCTTTTTGCTTTCCTCCACCATCTCGCCGCCTTCACGGTGGTGTCGGCGCTGGCGGTTGAGTTCGTGCTGATCGGCCAGGAGTTGACGCTGGCGAATGCGCGGCGGCTGGTGAGGGCCGACACCGTGCTCGGCGCCTCGGCCGTCCTCCTGCTGGTCGTCGGCCTTTGCCGTGTGTTCTACTTCGAGAAGGGCGAGACGTATTACGTCCACAGCTACGCCTTTATCGCCAAGCTCGCGGTGTTCATCGCCGTCGCGGTATTGTCGATGACGCCGACCATCGAAATCCTGTCGTGGCGCGGCGCGCTCAATGCCGGCAAGCTGCCGGTGGTGAACGCGGGCAAGCTCGCTACGATCAAGAAGATCATCCACGCCGAACTCGCCGCCGTCGTCGTCATTCTGGCTTGCGCTGCCATCATGGCGCGGGGCGGCTGAGTGTAGGGGGCTCGTTGTCGTAGACGAAGCTCTCTCGGCCGTCATGCCCGGGCGTGACCCGGGCATCCATGACTTAGTCACGTCGATGGCGGTCTTACGTAAGCCTTCCGACGAAGCACCCGCTCATGGATTGCCGGGTCAAGCCAGGCAATGACAGAGGGATGTTTGCACCGCAGCAATGCGCGAAGTTTGAGCAGCCGCGCACGCGTCCGCGGGGAACGATCGCCGCCAGAATCATGTTAGCGTGCCGGCACAGAGGCAGCGATGTGGCGCTTTCTCCATCGGCATGATTTCGGCGTGGCGGGCGCGATCTTTGGCGCCGCCTTTTGCCTTGCCGCCGCGGCCTCGGCACGCGCCGCCGAGGTTACAGAGCAGCTCGTCAAAAGCGGGCAGGCCGGCGGCGCCGTCATCATCCGCGAGCACGCCGGCTGGGACCGTGACTGCGGCGCCGTCCCGCATCCCGCGCTTTATCTCGACGAGCCGCCGCGCCACGGCAGCGTCTGCGCGCGTGCCGCCGAAATCCGCATCCAGACCTTGGCCGCGGGCACGCAGGCGCAGTGCATCGGCCGGCTGGTGCGCGGCGTGCGGCTGGTCTACCGGCCCGATGCCGGCTTCGCCGGCGGCGACGTCCTGCGCTACGCGGTGCAATATCCCGCGCTGCGCAAGACGGTCGCGGTCAGCATCGCGGTCGCGCCGGAAACCCCGAGCGCGGCCAACGCGCAGGCTTCGGTAGCCGCAGCGCCGCCGCATCAGCCGCCGGGCCCGGTGCCCGATTGCGCCGAGCTGTTGTTCTAACAAAAAAAGCCCCCGGCTCATCGCCGGAGGCTTTCTTCTCACCCGGCACTGTCACTTCGCCATGCGCGAGGGTGAGCCGCGCAAAAACTTTTTCGGCCGCGCCGATCGCTACGGTCGAACCTTGCCTTGCATGGTCACGCCCGCTTTTCCGCTGGCCGCCAGGCTTTCGAGTGAATCGTACAGCACTTGCAGGGTATAGCGGCCGTTGTGATACGCGGCGCCCGGGTCGCGCAACACGAAGGTGTAGTTGTAAACCGCCTGCATCAGGCGCGGCGTGTAGGCCGGATACTTGTTGGCCATGCTAATCTCTTCCGGATCGATCCGGCCGTTGCCGTTCTTGTCGGCATACCAGTACGGGTACAGCGCCTTGGTGAAGGCGAGCGGCGTGCCGCCGACGTTCTTGGCGTAGGTCTGGATCGCGGTGTAAAGCTCGCCCTGCAGATTGGCGATCTCGCGCGCGAGACCTTCCTCTTTGCCGTTGCCGTCGAAGTCGCCTTTGGTCGACATGCGGATGTTGCTGAGGTCGGCCAAAGTCTTGACGCCGTCGTGGCAGCCGCCGCAACGCTCGATCTTGACCTCGCCGTCATGCGGGTTATGGCAGCCGGTGCAGCTGCTGACATTCGGCATGTGGTCGAATTTGCCGGCGTATTTCTTGCCGTCGTATTCGTAAGCCACCTTGGCCTCGGTGCCGTAGCGGGTGGCGCCCGCCGGGAAGTAATGAACGTGCAGGAAGTTCAGCTTGGCATCCGGCGTATCCAGCGCCAGGCCGGCGATCGCCTTGTTGACGCTTGCCGATGACTCCCGGCCCTGATGGCAGGTCATGCACAGATTGGTGTCGTTGTTGCCGCTGTCGAGGCTCATACCACCGGGGAACGTGACCTTGGGTACGGTGTGCCGCTCATAGGTCAAAAGATCGGCGTGGCAATTGGTGCAGGCGAAGCCGTTCTTGACGTGCGGCGCCGGCGCGTTCTTTCCCTCTTTGACGAATTCCGGCAGGCCGTTGGCGCCATGGCAGCGCACGCAGACCGCCGGGATTTCCTTTTGCTTGTCCCACTCGTGGAACGGCATGCTGCCGCGGTCGAAGTGCCCTTTCCAGAACTCGAGCCGCACCCCGGCTTCGGTCTTTTCGTCGGATCGGCTGGGTCCGATCCCCGACAAGGTCGCTATCAATACAGCGGCGACGATCGCGCCGAGCTTGCGGCTATGAATGATGGCGGCCATGAGACGCTCCTTCTTACCTAAAAATCGCGTAGCAACAGGGCGCTGGAAAGGCATTGACCTGCGTCAAGGCAGCAGGCGCTGCGGCGAGAGATTTGCCGTCGTTACGATGACAAGGGGATGACCAACGGCCTCACGCGTGCTTGCCGCGCCGATCCTGCGCGACGCCGCGCTGATAGGAGTATTATCACAAATGCGTGAGAATTTATCCCCGCGCTTTGGGGCGGCGTTATAGTGGCCGGGTCCTGCTCATCGAGGGCGCTGTCATGAGGCGTCAGGATGGTGGAGCAGGATGTGGCGCCCGCGGGCGGGGGATTACGCATCCCTAGCTCCCGGGCGGCGCCGGACCCTGCCCGGGCACACTAGGGTGCCCCGCGAGGAGCTCGCTGACGGCGTGTCCTTCGGGAGACTGGCCGAAAGCGCGGACCGGACGCCGTAAGACGCC
>CAIRGJ010000045.1 GCA_903878085.1 uncultured Hyphomicrobiales bacterium
GACACGGCGGTGTTCGATTTCTATCGCGCCGCTCCCGGTGGCGTACCGACCCAGGTCGCGTTCTCCCAGGATCGCCGGTATAACGAGCTCGATCTCGATCGCAGCAGTGGCTGCATTCGCGACCATGAGCACGCCTACAGTCGCGATGGCGGACTTGCCGTGCTATTTGGCAACATCGCCGAGAAAGGTTGCATCGTCAAGACGGCCGGCGTCGACGACAGCGTGCTCAAGTTCGCCGGCCCGGCGCGTGTCTATGAAAGCCAGGAGGATGCAGTCGCCGGCATACTCGGCGACGAAGTCAAAGCCGGTGACGTCGTGATCGTGCGCTATGAGGGGCCGAAGGGAGGTCCAGGCATGCAGGAGATGCTCTATCCGACTTCCTATATCAAGTCCAAAGGCCTGGGCAAGTCCTGCGCCTTGCTGACCGATGGCCGTTTCTCTGGCGGCACCTCGGGGCTTTCAATTGGCCATGCCTCGCCTGAAGCGGCTGCAGGCGGCGCCATCGGCCTGGTGCAAAACGGCGACCTGATCGAAATCGACATTCCCGGGCGGCGCATCCATCTTGCTCTATCGGAAGCCGAACTGGCGACCCGTCGCGCGGCAATGATTGCCAGGGGAGGTGCAGCATGGAAGCCGGTCAGCCGCGAGCGCAAGGTCTCGCCTGCACTGCTGGCCTACGCGGCCATGACCACCAGCGCCGATACCGGCGCCGTGCGCGACATCAGCCAGTTGCAGCGCGCGAAGGACTAGGCGCCGCATGCGGTTGGCTTAAGCTGAAACGCAGCCCGATGGTCAGCGCCGGTACTACAAGCAGCAGGTAGGCGCCACCGTAACTTAGGCCGGCGCCGACGAGCGCGCCGAACAGGGGCGGACCCGCGAACACTCCGAAGTAAGAAAAGAACAGCGTACCGCCGGTCGCCAGCCCGACCTTTCCGCCCGGCGCCAAGCGTGCGATTTGTGCAAGATGAACGCCGTTCCAACCGATGGCGGCGGCACCAAACAACAGGCATGCCGCGTATAAGAGCGGAATCGGCCAAGCTGTTGTGAATGCCGAGGCAAGGCTTGCGCCTATCGCCATCATCAATCCCAGCAAGCCGAGCATGCGTCGCGGCGCAATCCAGCGGTCGGCGATGAAACCCCACACGACACGACCTATTACGCCGCCGGTCTGGGCCACGGCAAGCGTTGCACCGGCCTCGACTAAAGACATGGCGAGATCCCTGACCAGATAATTGACCAGAAATCCCATCAGGCACATTTGGACGGTCGCATAGCAAAGCGAAGCGAAGGCAAGGCCGCGCAATTGCGGCTTGCCCACGACCAGTTTGAGCGGCGCAAACAACGCGCCCAGGCCGAGGCGCCGACCGGGGTCGCGCTCGTCATCGAGCCGCCTACGCGTTGGCTGCGCTAGGAAAGCCAGGACGAGGCACACGACCGCAATCACGGCAAGCGCCATGCGCCAGCCTGCGGCCAACACCAAAGGCGGCACAACTATGCCGGCCAATGCGCCCCCAAGCGGCACGCCGGTCTGCTTGAGCGAGAATATGAGCCCCGTCAGATGCGGCGGTGTGGTTTTTGCCAACACATGGGAGCTCGCCGGCGTCACCGGTCCGTA
>CAIRGJ010000046.1 GCA_903878085.1 uncultured Hyphomicrobiales bacterium
ACCCCTCCCCACGCTTCGCGGGGGAGGGGGGATGACCGTCGACCACCACGGCAACGCAACGACGTTTGACGTCATCGTCGTCGGTGGCGGCGGCGGCGGCCTTGCCGCGGCGATCGAGGCGCGCGCGGCCGGGCGCGATGTGCTGCTGCTTGAAAAAAACGAGGAGCTTGGCGGCTCGACCGCGTGGTCGGTCGGCTCGGTGACCGCGAGCGGCACGCCGCATCAGGCCCGCAAGGGCATCCAGGATTCGCCGCAAGACCACTGGCGCGACATGGCCGGCTTCAACGGCGATCTGGATTCTCGCGATAATCCAAGCTTGCGCCGCGTGCTGGCCGACGCCATGCCGGACACGTTCCGCTGGCTGCTGAGCCACGGCATTCGGTTCTACGGACCCATGCCGGAGCCGCCGCACACCAAGCCGCGCATGCACAACGTGCTGCCGAATTCGCGTTCCTTCATCACGCATCTGGAAAAGGCCGCGCGCCGCGCCGGCGTCAAAATTCAATGCGGCGTGCGTGCCAAGGCGCTGCTAGCGGAGCAGGGCCGTGTTGTCGCCATCGATTGCGACACGGCGGAAGGCCCGCGGCGGTTCATTGCGCGCGGCGGCATCGTGCTGGCGACCGGCGACTTCACCAGCGATCCCGAACTCAAAGCGCAGTTCATGGGGCCGCAGGAAGCCAAGATCGACGGCGTCAACATTACCGCGACCGGCGACGGGCAGAAGCTGGCCGTGACGCTCGGTGGCCGCATCGTCAACGGCGATCTCGCGCTCGGGCCGGAACTGCGTTTCGTGCCGCCGCAAAAGCGCAGCCTGTTGCTGAGCCTGCCGCCCTGGCCGCTGCTCGCCAACCTGATGGCGTGGTCGCTCGATAAAATGCCGAGCGCGCTGCTGCGGCCCTTCGTGATGAGCTTCGTCACCACGGCCTTGGCGCCGTCGCCCGACTTGTTTGCCGCCGGAGCAATCCTGGTCAACCAACGCGGTGAGCGCTTCGCCGACGAACTTGAAAAGCCCGCCTATGCGCTGCCGGATCAGCCGGACAAGGTCGGTTACATTCTGCTCGACCGGCGGCTGGCGAATTTGTTTTCCGGCTGGCCGCATTTTATTTCGACCGCGCCGGGCGTGGCTTACGCCTATGTCGAGGACTACCGGCGCAACCGGCCGGATGTCTTCAACGCGGGTGCGACGCTCGATGCGCTGGCAGAGAAACTCTCGATACCGTCGGCCGCGCTTAACGCGACGGTTCAGGCGCATAACGCCAAAGCCGGCAACCGGCCAATGCTCGGCGACGGGCCTTACGTGGCGCTAGGTCCCGTGCGCGCGGTCTTCGTCCATGCCGAAGGCGGGCTGGCGGTCGATCATGAGCATCGCGTGCTCGGCAAGGACGATGCGCCGATCGCGGGCTTGTACGCGGCGGGTTCCACCGGACAGGGCGGCTTGCTGCTCAAGGGCCACGGCCATCATCTCGGCTGGGCTTTCGCCTCCGGCCGCCGCGCCGGCCGCAACGCGGCGATGAATGTCGCGTAAAGCTACTCGCGCGCACGTTGGTTGCAACGCGTCCGATTTGGGCTATTGAAAAAGCCGGGCGGACAAGAAAATCCTGCGGAGGAAACCATGCTGCGCGTATTTTCATTCTTCACCGCGATCCTGCTGGCCGTCATGTCGACCGCTCAGGCGCAGCAATATCCCGACCGTCCGGTGCGCGTGATCGTCGGCTACGCCGCCGGCAGCGGCCCTGACATCCAGGCGCGCACGGTGGCGGCGCAACTCGGCGCCGATCTGGGCAAGAATTTCTTTGTCGAAAACAGGCTCGGCGCCAACGGCACCTTGGCCACGCGCACGGTCATAACGGCTGAGCCCGACGGCTACACGATTCTGTTCACCTCGAATGGCATCGCGCCGACGCCCTTCATCTACAAGAGCCTCGGCTATGACATCTTCACGGATCTCAAGCCGATCGCGACCCAGGGCATTCTCGACGGTCTGCTGATCCTGGTCGACTCGAAGTCCGAGATCAAAACGCTGCAGCAGTTCATCGCGCACGCCAAGAAGGAGCGCGTGCTGTACGGCTCGCCCGGTGTCGGCAACGGTCTGCATCTCGCCACCGAACTGTTCAGCAAGTCGGCCGGCATCAAGATGCAGCACGTGCCTTACAAGGGCGCGTCCGAGGTGATGACTGGGATGCTCGGCGGCAGCATCGAAGTCATGTTCGTGACGCCGCCGTCGGTGATGGGCCTGGTCAAGGACGGCCGCGTGCGCACGCTCGGCTTCACCGGCACCAAGCCGTTCCCGGCGCTGCCCGAGGTGCCGCTGGTCAAGGACATCGTGCCCGGCTTCGAGCCGATCGGCTCGTGGGGCATCTTCATGGCGCCGGGCAAGACGCCGGACGCTATCGTCGACAAGCTCAACGCCGCGATCCACAAGGCGCTGCTGAACCCGAAGGTCGCTGACGTCATGCAGCGCGACGGCTATATCCCGGACAGCCGCAGCCCGGCCGAGACCGCCGCGTTCTTCCGCAAGGAAGTCGAGGCGACCGGCGTGGCGGTGAAGGCGGCGGGGATCGAGCCGCAGTAGGCTGTTCTTTTGCCCCGGACGCGGCGCAGCACGAAGCGATCAGCGGAGTGATGCGACGCAGATCCGGGGCCTTTCCAGACTCCGAATCTGTAACGATCCCGGGTCTGCAGCGCACCACTGCGTAGTGCGCTGCGCCCGGGAAAGGTTGTTAGCCCACCGCCGTGAGCGGTTTGCCGGAGGCGGTGACCGGCTTGGCGCTGATCAGCACGAAGGCGATGACGCAGGGCTCGGTGCCGCGATTGACCCAGTTGTGGATGGTGCCGCGCTGCACCAGCACGTCGCCGGCCTTGAGCTTGGCGACGACGCCGTCGTCGAGCTCCATCTCGATTTCGCCGGAGATCACCACCGCGTAGTCGATCGAATCGGTACGGTGGTTGCGGGGCGTCACGTCCGGCCCGTAATGCACGATGCGGAACACGGTGCCGTTGTCGACCGTGGTCTTCATGACGCCGGTCGGATCGGTGAAGCCGTCATTGTCGACCGGGAAGCCCTTGGTCGACCACACCACGCAAGACGACGCGCCGGGGCGGTTGGAGATCACGTTCTTGGCGATCTCGTCGATCTCGACCTTGGCGTGACCGTTGGCGTCGTGACCGGTGACGACGCGGCGGATTTGCAGGCTCATGGACGTGTCCTTCCGTTACTTATTGCGTTCGTTGCGCTTGAGGAAATCGGCGAAAATCGCGGCCAGCTTCGGCTCGGCGTCGCGCCATTCCTGGCGGTCCCAATCCTTCTTGAGATTGTCTTCGCCGCGCTTCTCGACGACGTCGTCGTGAAGCTCGCTGTTGGGAATGAGCTTGGCGGCCTTGCGCGCGGTCGCCGGGGTGTGGATGACGTCGTTGCCGGCGACGAGACACGCGGGCGCTTTGATGGCGTTGAGGTCGGCCTCCGTGGCGCCGACCATCGGCAGCTTTGCCGCGGTCAGGAACGCCTCGCGCCAGCCGGTCATCACCTTGATGAAGTCGGAGACGTTGACCGAAAGAATGCGTTCACGGTTTTCCGGCCGCGCCGCGATGCATTCGGCGAAGTGTTCGGACTCTGCGACCGCCTTCATGCCGCCGGCGTTAGCGATTTTGATGAACTGGCCGTAGTAATTCTCCGCCAGCCGGTCGACCGCTTCCTGGCCGCCAGTGACGCGCCACAGCAGCAGGCCGCGCAGCGCATCGGGATGACGGATCGCAAACAAAATCGCGAGCCGCGCGCCGGCCGACGAGCCGCCGACATAGAGCGGCGCGGCGTCGAGCTGCTTGGCCAGCTCGTAGAGATCGTCGGCCCAGATCTCGTGCTCGGAGCCCGAACCGTCGAAGGCCACGTCCGAGGCGCCGCAATTGCGGCGGTCATGCAACAGCACGCGATAACCGTTTGCCGCGATCGCCCGCGCCAGGTTGACCAGTTCGGCATAGGGCCGCCGGCTGCCCGGCGTCAGCGCGATGAAGGGGCCGGACGTGCCGACGACTTCGTAATTGATGTGAACTCCGCGAACCACGGCGACCGGCATGTGCACTCCCCAATCCGCTGACTTTGCTTTTTGTCTGAGAGCCTTTTGCAACAGTGCGGGCGGCCCGGCAAGCAACTGGAGCGGGTTAGGCTCATGCGATTTTGCTGCGACCTAGGGACGCTTTTTGGCCGCCAGGCGCTTATCGATGAGGGCCATGTCGACCACCATGCGCTCATGGGTGCCGTTGCCGATCTCTTCTATTTCGTCGCGCGCGGTGACGGTGAACTCGATGCGGCGGCCGTCGACTTTGGTTACCACGGCCTCGGCGGTGACGCGATGGCCGACCGGGGTCGCCGCCAGATGGCGGACATTCACCAGCGTGCCAACGCAGCTTTCGCCGGGATCGAGATAATCGCGCACGGCGTTGAGCGCGGCATTCTCCATGGCAGTCACCATCATCGGCGTGGCGAACACCTGCGGCAGGCTGATGTCCTTGAATTGATTGGCGAGATGCGCCGGCATCACGCGCAGCGAATAAGTGCCTTTGGCTCCGACCGGTATTTCGCGCATTTCGTCAGCTCCCGATGGCGCGCACATGATTGATCGCCGGCGCCAGGATTACCAGGAGAATTCCGCATAGCGCGATCGGCAAGAACGCCAGCGCCGCGATGCCGCTGAGGTCCCACAGCAGGCCGCTGATCACCGGCACGATCACCGCGCAACTATAGCTGATCGTGAACATGGCGGCGGTGACGCGGTGCACGTCGTCGGGCGGGCTCAGCAAAGGCGGCAGCGCCAGTGCCAGAATGAGGATCGCGGCGGCGGCAAAGCCCTGCAGCGCGGCGGCGGCAACGATCCAGGCGCCGGTGCCGAACACGATGCCAAGAGTCGCCAACAGGCACAGCACGCCGCAGACCTCGTAAGGCCAGGCCTTGCGTTCCAGCCGTCCGGCCACAGCAAGAAGGATGAGCGAGGCCGGAATCTGGCCGGCGTTCAATGCGGTCAGCGCCGGGCCGATCCACTCGCTCTGGCCGTTGCTGCGCAGATAGTCGGGCAGGAACGCGTTGGTGGCGAAGTACGTGGCGTTGATGGTGCCGAGCATGATGCCGAGCCGCCAGATGAGGTGGCTGTTCCAGTCCGGCCACCAGCGGCGGCGTGCGATGGCGGTGCTGAGTGCGACGCGGGGCGCCGCCAACAAAATGACGATGGCAATGATCGCGACCGGCACACTCCAGACCACAAAACCCCACTGCCAACTGCCGTGAACAAAAGGCAACACCAGCGGCAGCATCAGCGCCACCGCCAGGATTTCACCGATCAGCAGACCGTTGGTGTAGACGGCGGTGGCAAAGCCGATACGGTCGGGCAGCCAGGTGCGCACCGCGGGCGGCATGGTCACCTGCATGATGGCGACGCCGGCGCCCATCGCGATGGTCATGGCATAAAGCCAAACGACATCCGGCAGCGCGCCGCGCAGGGCGCCGCCGATCGCGGTAAGGCTCAAGCCGACAACCAGCGCCGTGCGCACGCCGAGCCGCGCGATCAGCAGCGAACCTGGCACCGCGGCAAAGGCGAACAGCATCGAGGGCAGGCCGGTGAGAATGCCGATCTGCGTCGCGCTCAGGTTCAATTCGTCGTGGATCAGCGGAATGACCGGCGGCACCGCCAGAATGGTCAGCCGCAACGCGTTGCCCGCCAGCCACAACAGCAGCAGCGAGGTCAGCAAACGGGCCTGTGACGGGGCACCGCTGGGCGTTTCGGTCATTGATACCGGCATTTCGAATGATAGGGAGGAAGGCGATATTTCAATATTGGCGGGGCGCGGGATAACATAACAAGGGGTGTTCGCACAGTTCCTGCTCGGCTGTGGCTCGGAAACCTAATCCGCAAGCACCGCGAGTTGCCGGCGCACCACGTCCAGCAGCGAGTCCTTGGTCCAATCGAATCTGATGCCCGGGATGTTGAACGAGGCGGCGGCTGCCATGTCGCCGTCGCGGTCGCCGATCAGAAAGCTGCGCGCCAGATCGATCGGCCATTCGCGCACCGCCTGTTCGAGCATGCCGGTGCCGGGCTTGCGGCAATCGCAATGCATAGCGAAGGCCTCGACGGTGCCGTCGGGATGATGCGGGCAATGGTAGAAAGCGTCGATACGGGCGCCTTGCGCCTGCAACGCTTCCTGCATGTGGCCATGGAAGGCGTGAATGTCAGCCTCGCTGTACATGCCACGCGCGACACCGGACTGGTTGGTGACCACGATCACGGTGAAGCCGGCCTCGTTCAGCAGCCGCACCGCTTGCGGCGCGCCGGCGACCCAGTCGAGCTGATCGGCGCGATGGGCGTAGCCGTGGTCGACATTGAGCACGCCGTCGCGGTCGAGAAAGGCCGCCGGACGCTTGGTGGGGTCGCTGCGCAAATCCCAAAACTCCGCGTTTCGCCAGGAACGATTTAGCCTATATAAGCGACAAAATGCCCGGCACAAACGCCGCCGGTCCACGATACGAACGAGCGCCCATGGAGCGTGGATTGGCCCAGCCGTTGTTGTTCGATCTGCGAGGCAAACGGGTCTATGTCGCCGGCCACAACGGGCTCGCCGGTTCGGCCATCGTGCGGCGGCTTGCGGGCGAGGCGTGCGAGATTCTCACCGCCCCCCGGCAGACGCTCGATCTGACCCAGCAAGCCGACACCGAGCGCTGGCTCGTGCAGCATAAGCCCGACGCCGTGATTATCGCCGCTGGGCATGTCGGCGGCATTTACGCCAACGACGCCTACCCGGCCGATTTCATCACCGACAATCTGGCGATCGGCCTCAACCTCATCCGCGGCGCCCATCGGGCCGGCGCCAAGAAGCTGCTGGCGCTGGGTTCGTCCTGCATCTATCCGAAACTCGCGCCGCAGCCGATGCCGGAAGATGCGCTGCTGACCGGACCGCTGGAGCCGACCAATGAATGGTACGCGGTCGCCAAGATCGCGGCCATCAAGCTGTGCGAGGCCTACCGCAAGCAGCACGGCGCCGATTTCATTTCGGCGATGCCGACCAACCTGTACGGCCGCGGCGATAATTATCACGCCGACAACAGCCACGTGCCGGCGGCGCTGCTCCGCCGGTTTCACGACGGCAAAGTGTCGAACGCGGCCGCGGTGACGGTGTGGGGCACCGGCAAGCCGCGGCGGGAGTTTCTCTGCGCCGACGATCTCGCCGATGCCTGTGTGTTCCTGATGAAGCATTATTCCGCGCCGGAGTTTCTCAATATCGGCACCGGGCAAGACATCAGCGTCGCGGATTTCGCGGCGGAGGTCGCGCGGGTGGTCGGCTACCGGGGCGCCATCGCGTTCGACACGACACGGCCCGACGGCCCGCCGCAGAAACTGCTCGACGTTTCCAAACTCAACAGGCTCGGCTGGTCGGCGAAAATCCCGCTGCATGACGGCTTGGCCGCGGCCTATGCCGATTTCCTCGCCGGCGGCGGCCGTTCGCGCTGAGCTTTAAGGCCCGGTGTGTTCTTGCGACAGCGTTTCGGTCTCGAGTTTCTTGACCGAACTCCACCGGTAACCGCTGGCGACCCAGACGGCGCCGCCGATGGCGCCAACGCTTAAGTTGGCGGCGCCATACAGAAGCGACACGATCAGGCCGTCGCTCTCGGCGAGGCCGGCATAGGAAAAGGCCAGCACCATCGCGCTCTCGCGCACGCCCCATCCGGCGATCGAAACCGGAATGGTCGAAACCATAATGACCGGCAGCACCACAAACAACATCTGGACCAGATCGACGGAAGCGTGGATCGCGCGCGCTGCGCCCCACGTCGCCAGCACCGTCAAGAAGTGAACGCAAAACGCGAACACTGCGACGCGGGCGCCGGCCGCGGAGCGGCACAGCTTCCAGGCCAGGCGCGAAGCGGTGGCGAGATGGCGCGTAATCCACCATCGATCCATCAGCCACAGATTGGGAATCCCAAGACCGAGGAACACCGCTGCGGCAAACAGCGCACCGAGGCCGATGACGACCAGCCCCGCTTGCGCGACGGGATCGTGAACAAGTTGCAGCGTCCAGGGCAGACAAACCGCCACTAGCGTTGACAGGACCGCGACGCCGACGACGCGGTCGATTAGTATCGAATAAATTGACGTCGGCCAGCCCGCCCCGCCGCGCGCCAGCAGCCAGATGCGGGCGGCGTCGCCGCCGACCGTCGACGGCAGCACCTGGCTGAAAAACTGGCCGATGAAGGTGTAGCGCAGAGCGGTCAGAGCAGACAGGCTGGCGCCACAGACCGCAACGATCTCGCGCCAGCGCAACGCGTTCATGGCAATTTGAACGCACATCGCCACCAGGACGAAGGCGATCCACCATAGATCGACTGCGCCAAGGCGTTGCGCGACGCCGCCGAGATCGACCCGGCGCAGCGACACATAAAGCAGCAGCGCGGAGATCGCCGCCTTGAGCAAGAATGACAGCAGCCGCCGCATTGCCTCGTGATCTCCGATTTCGGTGAGCGCCGCCGGACGCAATGGCTCTGCACTAAGATATTATCGAACGCAATTCCATGGTTGCCGGTGCGATCGCTTGGCTAAATCATTCCTCCCGCGGCGCGCTTTCGGTGTGACGAGAGGAGCGACCAGGAGCGAAGCGGCAACTCGTGCGCGATTGGCAATGCCGCGGTCCCGCGAGTTGCACGTAAAGACGGACACACACTCACTGCTTGCGCAACCTTTGAAATTAATAAATGATTTTTACAACCAGATTCGCGGCCAGGTCGTGGTCCGAGCTAATTACCTGAATCATAAGAGTTGGTTATGGCCGAATACAAACACCCGCATTTTCTCAAACAGACCAAAGATGGCGCTTTGTTCGACAGCCTGAATGACCCCGGAGCGCCCGCGCCGCTTTCGGGAATTTATCGGTGCCAGTCATGCGGACACGAATACGTATCGCAGCAGGATCAGCCGCTGCCGCCGCAGGATCATCACGTCCACTCAGGCCATCAGCTTATTCAGTGGCGCTTGATCGTGGCTGCGGCCCACCCATAGGTAGGGCATCCCATATGCTTTTATTAACGTGCCGGCCGCTATGATCGTGCATGCGGCGCTTTTCCTGCGTTGAGCTTCCTCAGCCGGCTCATCTGGGGCTGACAACGGGATCGGTGATTATTCACCGCCTGAATTCACCATGAAAATTCTTGTCACCGGCGGCGCCGGCTATATCGGAAGTCACGCCTGCAAGGCCCTCGCGGCGGCGGGCTTCGAGCCCGTTACCTACGATAACCTGTCGCGCGGCAATCGCTGGGCGGTCAAATGGGGGGCGCTTGAGGTCGGCGATATTGGCGATGCCGTCCGCCTGCGTGCGGTCCTCGATCAGCATCAGCCGGCTGCGGTAGTTCACTTCGCGGCATTCGCCTATGTCGGCGAGTCGGTTGAAAACCCGAACCTCTATTATCAGAACAATGTCTGTGGCAGCGCCACGCTGTTGCGCACCATCACTGAATACAAGCCAATCCCGGTGGTGTTTTCCTCGACCTGCGCGACCTATGGCATTCCCGATCAAGTGCCGATCCCGGAAGGACATCCGCAGCGCCCGATCAACCCATACGGCTTTACCAAATTGGTGGTCGAGCGGATTCTTGCCGACCTCGATCGTGCTTATGGCTTGCGTTCAGTTTCGCTGCGCTACTTCAATGCCGCGGGCGGCGACCCCGACGGCGACATCGGTGAAGCTCACGATCCCGAAACTCATTTGATTCCGCTGGTGCTGGCCGCGGCGCGCGACGGCACCGCGGTCACGGTATTCGGTGACGACTACGACACCAAAGACGGCACCTGCGTTCGCGATTACATCCACGTCGCCGATCTGGCGGACGCTCATGTGCGGGCGTTGAAATATTTGCTGTCGGGCGGCGCGACCTGCGCGCTTAATCTGGCCAATGCCCACGGCTATTCGGTGATGGAAGTCATCGAAACGGCCAAACGCGTCTGCGGCAAGCCGATCCAGGTCAAAATGGCTCCGCGCCGGGCAGGCGATCCGGCGGCTCTGATTGGGTCCAGCGAGCGGGCGCGGGAGAAACTGGGCTGGATACCGGCGCGTTCGTCGCTCGAAATGCAGCTGACGGACGCTTGGAATTGGATGCGGAAACCGCAGTCCAGCCGGTAACCAGTTGGTAACCGAACATGGTTACCGATTGGTGAACTCAATTTGAGGATCGGGCATGGCACAGCAAAAAGATTCAGGCGCGACAGGCGAGAAAACGTTGAGTATACTACCTACCGTTGAATCGCCGTCTGTCGCCCCGGTCGCGGTAAAATCAATGCATCTGCAAAAGCGCGTCCTCGTGACCGGCGGGTCGGGGTTTCTGGGATCGCATTTGTGCGAGCGCTTGCTGGCGGAAGGCGCCAATGTCATCTGCCTCGACAATTTCTTCACCGGCGCGCGCACCAACATCGAGCATCTGCTGGGCGACAAGAATTTCGAGTTGATCCGTCACGACGTGACGTTCCCGATCTATCTCGAGATCGACCAGATCTACAATCTCGCCTGCCCGGCGTCGCCGATTCACTACCAGCACGATCCGGTGCAGACCACCAAGACCAGCGTGCATGGCGCGATCAACATGCTCGGCCTCGCCAAGCGCGTGAAGGCTAAAATCCTGCAGGCCTCGACCTCGGAGGTCTATGGCGATCCGGACCAGCATCCGCAGACCGAAAGCTATTGGGGTCACGTCAATCCGATCGGTCCGCGCTCCTGCTATGACGAAGGCAAGCGCTGCGCCGAGACGCTGTTTTTCGACTATTGGCGCCAGCACAAACTGCGCATCAAGGTGGCGCGCATTTTCAATACCTACGGCCCGCGCATGAACCCCAATGACGGCCGCGTGGTGTCGAATTTCATCGTGCAGGCCTTGCTCGGCCAGGACATCACGATCTACGGCGACGGCTCGCAGACGCGGTCGTTCTGCTACGTCGACGATCTGATCGATGGATTGATGCGCCTGATGGCGACCGACGATGCGGTGACCGGGCCGATCAACATCGGCAATCCGAACGAATTCACGATCCTTGAGCTGGCGACCATGATCGTCGATATGGTCAATTCGGGCTCGAAGGTCGCCCGCCGGCCGCTGCCGGAAAACGATCCGCGCCAGCGCCAGCCCGACATCTCACTGGCGAAGAAGCATCTGTCCTGGCAGCCGCACACGCAGCTCAAGGAAGGCCTCACGCGCACGATCGCCTACTTCGAGAAATTGCTGTCCGAGCAGCGGACGCGTGAGCTGTTGATGCGGGTATAAAGTCTCGCGCCGCTAGCAAACTTTATCGAGGCCCCGGCACCCAAAGCCGGGGACTTTTTTATTGGTTTCGGCGCAAAAGCGGCCGAATTGCCGTATCAGGTATGAATCCAAGGCCAAATTCCCTGTTCTTTTGGGCCGGGAATTTGCTAGTTAAGCCTCGAACATTCAACGGCAAAGGCACCTTTTGAACAATCCGTCGACCAAGAGCGCTCGGGCACCCCAGGGTGGAGCGGCGCAAGCCGATATTACCGTCGTCGGCGGCGCCGGCCATGTCGGAATCCCGCTAGTGCTCGCCTTCGCTGAAGCGGGCATGACGGTCAACGTCAATGACCTCAACGAGACGACGCTGGCCACGCTGCGATCCGGCAAACTGCCGTTCATCGAATATGGCGCCGCGCCGCTTCTGACCAAGGCGCTGGCTGATAACCGGCTGGTCTTTAGCTCATCGCCCGGCGCCATCAGCAGTAAGGGTCCGGTGGTCATTACCATCGGCACGCCGGTTGACGAGTTTCTCAATCCGGTACCGGGGCCGGTGCAACATTGCATCGACGATCTTCTGCCGCATCTATCCGACGATCAGTTGCTGGTGCTGCGCTCGACGGTTTATCCGGGCACCACGGACTGGCTGCACGATTATCTGGCGCGGCTCGGCCGCAAGAATAAAATCGCGTTCTGCCCGGAACGCGTCATCCAGGGCTACGGCATCAAGGAATTGCGCGAGATGCCGCAGATCATCAGCGGCACTTCGCCGGAAGCGGTTGCTGAAGCCGAAGACTTGTTCCGCCGCGTCGTGCCCGAGATCGTGCGCGTCAAGCCGATCGAAGCCGAATTCGCCAAACTATTCAACAACGCCTATCGTTATATCGAATTCGCCGCGACCAATCAGTTCTACATGATCGCGAAATCCGCTGGCGCCGATTATCAGGCGATCTTGCGGGCGATGAAACACAACTATCCACGCGCCAGCAAATTTCCGGGCGCCGGATTCTCGGCCGGACCTTGTCTGCTCAAGGACACGATGCAACTTGCCGCTTACGCCCGCAATCAGTTCGGCCTCGGCCACGCGGCGATGCAGGTGAACGAAGGGCTGGTGCTGCAACTGGTCGACGATCTCAAACGCGCCTACGATATTTCCAGTATGACCATCGGCCTTTTGGGCATGGCGTTCAAGGCGGAGATCGACGATACCCGCGCGTCGTTGAGCTACAAGCTCAAGCGTACGCTGCAAATGTCCGCGCGCAACGTGCTCACCACCGATCCGTTCGTCACGACCGATCCCGCCACGCTGCCGCTCGAGCAGGTGATCGAGCAAAGCGACCTGTTGATCTTGTGCACGCCGCATTCGGCCTATGCGAATGCCGATCTCAAGGGCAAGCCGGTGGTCGATGTCTGGGGTTTCCTCAAGAACGCGAATGTCGTGTCCTAGCGCATGATCCCGCCGCGGCTCGATATCGTGATCCCGGTCTATAACGAGGGCAGCGTCATTCTCGAGACGCTCGCGGAGTTGCGCCGGCTTGTCCTAACGCCGTCGCGAATTCTCATCTGCTATGACCTGCCGGACGACAACACGCTGTCCACCATCAAGGCCAACCCGGACCGGGTCGAGGGGCTGTCGATCGAATTTGTCCGCAACCCCTCGCGCGGCCCGCATGCCGCGGTGATGGCAGGCTTTGCGGCGAGCCGGGCGCCCTATGTCGTCATGTTTCCCGCCGATGACGACGCCAACGCCGACATCCTCGATTTGATGGTGGCGAAGGCAGATCAGGGTATCGATGTCGTCTGCGCCAGCCGCTTTATTCCCGGCGGCTGCATGGTCGGCTGCCGTTGGGTGAAGGCCGCTCTGGTCCGCACCGCGGCTTTCACGCTGTATTATGTCGCCCGTCTGCCCAGCCGGGACGCGACCAACGGTTTTCGCCTGTTTTCGCGGCGTGTGATCGATTGCATCGAGATCGAATCCGACCTCGGTTTCTGCTACAGCCTGGAAATGCTGGTAAAGTGTCACAGGCTGGGCTGGCCGATTGCCGACGTGCCGGCGCAGTGGTTCGAGCGCAAACAAGGCGCCAGCCGTTTCCACGTGCTCAAATGGGTGCCGGCCTATTTGCGTTGGTATATGTACGCTTTCGCGACCACGTTTTTGCGTCGGCCGCCAAGCAGCGTGCAACGGCGTTTGGCTGGGAAGACCGCGATATGAGAGCGCCGCAGAAACTGACGCCGCGCCAGATTCTGATTGTCATGCACGATCTGCTCGCCACCGTGGCGGCGATCGGTCTGACATTCTTCATGCGATTCGAGGGCCTGCGGCTTCACGAGAAGGCTGACGGCCTGAAACTGCTGCTGCCATTTTTCCTGCTGTTCGCGGCGGCGGTCTATTTCATTTTCGGCCTGCACCGCAACAAGTGGCGGTTCACCTCGGTTCCGGATATTTACAACATCTTCCGGGCGTCGACGGTGCTGGCGGTGGCGCTGCTGGCGCTCGACTACGTGTTGCTGTCGCCGAACGTCTACGGCACGTTCTTCTTCGGCAAGATCACGATCCTGCTGTACTGGTTCCTGCAACTGTTCTTTCTCGGCGGCTCCCGGGTCGCCTATCGCTACTTCCACTACGCGCGCACGCTGCAGCGGGTCAAAGTCACCGATGCCACGCCGACGCTGATGCTTGGGCGCGCCGCCGACGCCGAAGTCTTATTGCGCTCGATCGAGAGCGGTGCCGTCAAGAAAATATGGCCGGTCGGCATTCTGTCGCCGTCACCGGCCGATCGCGGCCAGTCGATTCGCGGCATCCCGGTTCTCGGCGATATCGACGATCTCGAACGGGTGGTGGCCGATCTTGCCGAGCGCGGCGACCGGGTGACGCGGCTGGTGTTGTCGCCCTCAGCGCTCTCGCCGGAAGCACGACCGGAATCGATCCTGATGCGTGCGCGCCGGCTCGGCCTGGCCTTGAGTCAGTTGCCGACCTTCGATGCCGGCACGACGCCGGTCCAGCTCGCGCCGGTGGCGGTCGAGGATCTGCTGCTGCGTCCGAGCGTGCGCATCGATTATCAGCGGCTGGAAGCGTTTATCGCTGGCAAGTCCATCGTCGTCACCGGCGGCGGCGGCTCGATCGGCTCGGAAATCTGCAATCGCGCGATCGCTTTCGGCGCCGCCCGGCTGATGGTGATCGAGAATTCGGAGCCCGCGCTCCACGCCGTCATGGAAACGCTCAAGGCCGCCGACTCCAACGCGGAGATTTCCGGCCGCATCGCCGATATCCGCGACCGGCAGCGGATTATGAATCTGATCGCGCAATTCAAACCTGACATCGTATTTCACGCCGCCGCGCTCAAGCACGTTCCTTTGCTTGAGCTGGATTGGGATGAGGGCATCAAGACCAACGTATTCGGCTCGATCAATGTCGCGGATGCCGCGGCGGCGGCGGGCTGCGCCGCCATGGTCATGATTTCGACCGACAAGGCGATCGAGCCGGTGTCGGTGCTGGGCGCCACCAAACGGCTGGCGGAAATGTATTGCGAAGCGCTCGACGAGGAATTCGGCCGCCATGGCGGCGACGGCAAGCGCGCGATGCGGCTGATCTCGGTGCGGTTCGGCAACGTGCTGGCGTCGAACGGTTCGGTGGTGCCGAAGTTCAAGGCGCAGATCGAAGCCGGCGGTCCGGTCACCGTTACGCATCCCGACATGGTGCGTTACTTCATGACCATCCGCGAAGCCTGCGATCTGGTCGTCACCGCGGCCAGCCACGCGCTGGCGCCGGAACGGCACGATGTGTCGGTCTATGTGCTCAATATGGGTCAGCCGGTGAAGATCGTCGACCTGGCCGAGCGCATCATCCGGCTGAGCGGGCTCGAGCCTGGCCGCGATATCAAGATCGTGTTCACCGGCATTCGTCCGGGCGAGCGGCTGCACGAGATCTTGTTTGCGAGCCACGAAGAAACCTCCGAGATCGGCATTCCCGGCATCGTCGCCGCCAAGCCGGTGCGGCCGACGCTGGAGTCGATCCGGGGCTGGGTCGCGACCCTGGAACAAGGCTTGGCGCGCGATGAGCGGGCCGCCATTTACATGGTGCTGCGCGACGCGGTGCCGGAGTTCCGCGGCGAAGCCGCCTAATTCGTTCTATCTTTGGAATTGGTTACCGCAGCGCCTGGCGGCGCGCCGGATGGCTGGATTCTGTATTTTCACAGCTGGAAAACGGCATTCCAGATACTGAAATCTTCTTGACTCAATTGCCTCAGCCGCATTCCTTAAGGCCCAGGGAGAAAACAAACCAATGAACGCAACCATTTTGCCCGGACCGGGCGTCAAGACCCGTGTGCCACGCAGCAATGCCAGTGGCGACCGCCACAGCATCCAGTCCGTCGACCGCGCGCTGTTCCTGCTGGAAACCATCGCCGAGGCCGGCGGTGAGGCGACGCTGACCGATCTCGCGACGCGGACCGGCCTCAACATCTCGACCTGCCACCATCTGCTGGCGACGCTGATCCAGCGCGGCTTTGCCGCGAAGGTGTCGGGACGCCGGCTCTATGCGCTGGGGTCTCGCATCATCGCGTTGTCGCACGCCTGCCTGCAGGTCGACCTGCCGCGCCGCGCGCAGCCCTATCTGGAGGCGGTCAATCTCGCCACCGGCGAAACGGTTCATCTCGCGGCTTTGCAGGGCGATACCGTGATGACGCTGGCGGTGCGCGAGGCGCGCCACGCCGTGCGCGTCGAAACCGGCAAGATCGGTAAGGTCGAAGCGCCGCACGCCACCTCGGTCGGCAAGGCCATGATGGCCTGGCTGCCGGAAGACGAGATCCGCCGTATTCTTAGCCACGGCATGAAGCGCTTCACCGACAAGACCATCACCGACTTTCCGGCCTTCCTCGAATCGTTGCGCGTCGTGCGCCGTAACGGCTACGCCATCGACCGCGAGGAGTTTCTGCCCGGCGTGATCTGCGTCGGCGCGGCGATCCGCGATCAGGCTGGCACGGTGATCGGCGCGATCAGCGCCTCGACGCCGATGATGCGCGCGACCGAAGAACACATCGGGCTGATGCGCGATGAAATCAGCGCCGCCACGCGCGCATTGTCCGCCGAATTCGGCGAGCCCAATGCGCAGGCCAAAATCGAGCGGCCGCAAGCCATCGCCAATTAATCCGTCACACATCGATCGGCCGGCGTCGCGCCGGTTGCCGGGCGAGCTGAATTTAAATTATCTGGAGGAAGTATGTACGCGCCAGCTGGAGTGAAGACGAACCATAATGAGTTTCCGATTCCGGACAGCATGAAGGCCTGGGTGCTCGGCGATCCGGGCGAGCTCAGCTACACCGACAAGCCCACGCCGGTGCCGAAAAAGGCCGAAGTGCTAGTGCGCATCGACGCGGTGGCGATCTGCGCGACCGATTTGGAAAATATCTATCACGGTCCGCCGGCGCTGATTGAGGGGGGATTGCCGTTCAACAAAAACTGGACCCCCGGTCATGAATACATGGGCACCGTGGTGGCGCTCGGGCCCGGCGTCGACGAATACACGATCGGCACCCGCGTCAGCGTCGAGATTCACGCCGGTTGCGGCCAGTGCAAGCGCTGCCGCGAGGGCATGTACACCTCGTGCCACAACTACGGCCTGAACTATGGCGATGTCGACAAGGGCCACCGCGCCAATGGTTTCACCACCGATGGCGGCTTCTGCGAATACCAGGTCAACAACATCAATACGCTGGTCGCCATTCAGGACGACATGACGGACGAGGAGGGCACGCTGGTCGTGACCGCCGGTACCGCGATGTACGCGCTGACCGAACTCGGCGGCCTTGTGGCCGGCGAGAGCGTGGTCGTCACCGGCCCGGGCCCGATCGGCTTGATGGTGGTCGCGGTCGCCAAGGCGATGGGCGCCCAGCCCGTAATCCTCACCGGCACGCGCGACAACCGCCTCGACATCGGCAAGCGGCTCGGCGCCGACCATGTCATCAATATCCGCAAGACCCCCGATGTGATCGCGGAAGTGAAAAAGCTCAACGGCGGCAAAGGCGTCGACTATGTGGTCGAGTGCTCGGCTGCGGCTAGCGCCGTCAACGACGCGGTGCGCATGGTCAACCGCGGCGGCAAAGTCTGCCTGGCGGCGTTCGCGCACGAAGAAGTGCCGGTCGATGTCGCACATATCGTGCGCAACAACATCTACCTCTACGGCATCCGCGGCGAGGGAAAGAGCGCGACGCATCGCGCCGAAGCCTTCATGCGGCAGAAGCGTTTCGACGCCACGCTCATTCACACCCACACCTTCCCGCTCGACGATCTGCCGGAGGCGCTGCGCTACGCCAAGGACCGCATCGACGACGCCATCAAGGTGGTGGTGAAGGCCGACATGAGCAACGCCGTAAAGCAGGCGGCGGAGTAATTGTTGTCATCACCGGGCCGGCGCGCGAGCGCCGAGTCCCGGTGATCCCGCTTAGGGTCGTGCAGTGCCCTCCTGAACGGGATGGCCGGGTCAAGCCCGGCCATGACAATCGAAAGATTGGAGACGCATGCTCATCTGCGACGAATATCTGACGCCGGCCTCACTGACCGAGGCCTTTGCCGCGATGGCGCAGCATCGCGGCCGCTATCGCGTCGTCGCCGGCTGTACCGATACGCTGCCCTGGGCGCGCGAGGGCCGCGCCGGCGACGTCAATATTCCGGCGCTGATCGATATTACGAAGATCCCGGAATTGAACGAACTGCGCATCGACGAGCGCCGCGTGCGGCTCGGCGCCGCGACGCCGATCCAGCGCTTTCTCGACGATGCGGCGCTGGGCCACGCGCTGCCCGCGACGCCGCGCTGCGCGGTGTGGTTCGCCGACGACCAGATCCGCGCCCAGGCCACCATTGGCGGCAATATCGTCAATGCCTCGCCGGCAGCCGATATTACGCCCTGCCTCGCCGCGCATGACGCGACGCTCGAACTGGCGTCGTTGCAGGGCGGCAAGATCGTAAAGCGCACCATGCCGTTGGGTGAATTCCTGACCGGTCCAGGCAAGACCCAGCTTGCCGATGGCGAGTTGCTGACCGCGGTCGAATGCGATGCGCTGCCGGGTTATGGCGGCAGTTTCGAGAAGGTCGGCCATCGCCGCTCGCTGGTGATTTCCGTGGTCTGCCTGGCGGTGCTGGTGAAGCTCGACGCCGAGGGACGAAAGTTCGACGACGTACGGCTCGCCATTGCCGGCATCCGGCCAATCCCGCGCCGGCTGCGCGAGATAGAGGATTTCCTGCGCAGCAAGACGTTGACAGGTGCGCTGCTTGAGGAAGCGGCCGACCTGCCGCTCGATCTGGTGCAATCGCGCACGCGCCAGGAATACCGCCGCGACGTGGTGCGCGGCTTCCTGATGCGCGGGTTGATCAGCGCCGCCAAGCGCGCCGGCGCGCATCCCGATGGCCTCACCACCGCGATGGAGGCGGCCTATGGTTGATCTCCGCCTCGAGGCGACCGTCAACGGCCGCAAGATTTCACGCACGGCCAAGCCGCATCAGCGGCTGCTCGATTTTATCCGCGACGATCTCAATTTGACAGGCAACAAGGAAGGCTGCGGCGCCGGCGAGTGCGGCACCTGTTCCGTGTTCGTCGATGGCGTGCTGATGAAGTCCTGCCTGCTGCCGGTGGCGAAGGCGCAAGGCGCGCAGATCGATACCATTGAATCGCTGGCCAAGACCGGCGAATTGAGCGTGCTGCAAAAGGCTTTCCACAAGGCCGGCGCCAGCCAGTGCGGCTACTGCATTCCCGGCATGGTGATGGCGGCGACCGCGGCGCTGCGGATCAATCCCTTTGCCGACCGCGAAGAGATCAAGGAACGGCTTGGCGGCAATATCTGCCGCTGCACCGGCTATCAAAAGATTTTCGATGCCGTCGAACTGGCGCGCGACGTGCAGAACGGCCGCCTGCCGGCGACCGCCTTGCTGGAAACCGACACCGAGGACGGCGAGGTGATCGGCAAGAACGTGCGGCGCATCGATGCGCCGAGCAAGGTTTCCGGCAAGCTCAAATATGCCGGCGACATGACCATGCCGGGCATGTTGCATGTGCAGGTGCTGCGCTCGCCGCATGCTCATGCGCGTATTGTTTCAATCGATGTATCAGCAGCGGAAGCGATGGACGGTATCGAAGGCGTCGTCACCAGCGCCGACGTGCCGGGGCAGGACGGCTTCGGCGTCTTCGTGCACGATCAGCCGGTGATGGCGCGCGGCAAGGTGCGTTATGTCGGCGAAGCGGTGGCGGCGGTGGCGGCAGAAGACGCAATGACGGCCAAGCGCGCGCTGGCGGCGATCAAGGTGGTCTACGCGCCGCTCGCGCCGGTGTTCGACGCGGAAGAGGCCATGCGCCCCGGCGCGCCCGTGGTGCATGACTATGCGCCGGACAATATCACCAAGCACATCCCGATCCGCGTCGGCGACGTCGAGAAGGGCTTTGCCGAATCCGATCTCGTGCTCGAGGAAACCTATTCGACCCAGGCGATCGAGCACGCCTATCTCGAGCCGGAAGCGGGCTTATCTTACGTCGATCCCGATGGCGTCGTCGTGGTCGTGTCGCCGAGCCAGAACATCACCCATCACCGCCATATGCTGGCGCGCATCATCGCCAAACCGATCAGCAAAGTGCGCTTCATTATGAGTCCGGTCGGCGGCGGCTTCGGCGGCAAAGAGGACATGATCTATCAGGGCATGCTGGCGCTGCTGGCGATGAAGACGCAGCGCCCGGTGCGGCTGGTGTTCACCCGCGAAGAGTCGATCATCTCCACCGCCAAGCGCCACCCCTCGCGCACCACGTTGCGCATGGGCCTGATGCGCGACGGCCGCATCCGCGCGCTCGACATGCGCATGGTCTGCGACGGCGGCGCTTACGGATTGTCGACCGAGGGCGTCATGCGCAAGGCGGCGATCCTGGCGGCCGGGCCCTATGTTATCCCGAACGTGAAGGTCGATACCTACGGCATCTACACCAACAATACGCCGTCCGGCGCGTTTAGATCGTTCGGTGCGCTGCAGACGGCGTTCGCGACCGAGAGTCATCTCGACATCGCCGCCGAGCGCTTGGGTCTCGACCCGTTCCAAATTCGCCGCATCAACGCGATGCGCGACGGCGCCACCACGCACACCAAGGCCAAGCTCGGCACCGTCAGCCTGACGCGGGCGCTCGATGCCGCCGAGAAGGCGTCCGGCTGGGAAGCCGGCAGCCCGACTATGCGCGGCGGCACGCGGGGCGATTTGGCGCACGACGATGTCCGTCCGGCGGTGTCGCTCGGCGCGCGTTTCGCCGCCGACGGCAAAGGCGGAAAGCAAGAGGCGGCAGAGTAATGGCCCGCAAGCGTGGACGAGGCATGGCCGCCTGCTGGTACGGCATCGCGCGCACCGCGGCGGTCGATCGCGCCGGCGCCTGGGCCGAGATCGACGATGGCGGCAGCGCCAAGATCATCACCGGCGTCACCGAGATCGGCGAGGGCATTCTCACCGTGCTGGCGCAGATCGCGGCGCACGAAATGGGCGTGAAGCCCGAGCACGTCGTGATCGGCGATAACGATACCGGCCGCTCGCCGGAAGCGGCACACGCCGGCGCCAGCCGCCAGACTTATATGATCGGCAATGTGGTCGCGCTGGCCTCGCGCGAGGCGCGCAAGCGGCTGGTCGAGGTGATGGCCGACGTGTGGGACGTCGAGGTCGAGACGATACGCACCGGCAACGGCGAGATCTGGGCCGAGAACACCAACCATCGCATCAGCATGGGCGAGGCCGTGACCTTCGCCAAAGGCCGCGGCGTCGTGCCGGTCGGCTCCGCGACCTTCGGCACCGACACCACCGGGCTCGATCCGGTCGACGGCTCGGGCAATCCCTGGCAGGCCTATGTGTTCGGCTGCCAGGTCGCCGAGGTCGAAGTCGATACCGTGACCGGCGAGGTGCAGGTGCTCGGCGTCTGGGCGGCGCACGACGTCGGCCGCGCCGTCAATCCGCAGGGCGTCGAAGGCCAGATCGAGGGCGGCATCGTGCAGGCGCTCGGCCAGGCGCTGATGGAAGACTACGAACTCAAGGACGGCCACACCTCGACCTCGGGTTTCGCCAAATACATTCTGCCGACGTCGCTCGACGTGCCGCGCGTCAACTCCATCATCATCGAGGACCCCGACCCGATCGGGCCGCTGGGCGTCAAGGGCATCGGCGAGCCGGCCATGGTGCCGACCATTCCGGCGGTGATGAACGCGATCTACGACGCCGTCGGGGTGCGCATTTTCGATCTGCCGGCGACGCCGGAAAAAGTTCTGATGGCGATCCGCGCCAAAGAACGCGAAGCAGCCGAGTAAACGAGGCGAGCATGAGTACGGTTGCGAGCGTGGAGATGGATATCGGGGAAGTTCCGTTCACGGCGGATCTGTCGCGCATCCGGCAACTCGCCCGCTTGCTGCCGGGGCCGCTGCCGCTGGCGGTGAATGGCATTCGCGTTGCGGCCAGCATCCGCCCCAACAAGTTCGTCATCCAAGGCGGCGACGACACGCTTGTCACCATGCCGCGCACGGCGTTTCAGGTGGTCTATCCGGACTGCACGGTGATGATCGATTCCGGCTTGGATCGGGAAACCCACGACTCGTTTTCCACGCCGGACAAGCGCGAGCCTTATTTCCCGGAAGCCTTCGCCAAGCTGCAACGTGCGCTCGACGCCGCACGCATGATCGTGCTGACGCATTTTCACGCCGACCATGTCGCGGGCGTCATCCGCGCCGCGAACTTCGACGAACTCGCGGCCAAGACCGTCATCGGGGTCGCTACCGCGCAATGTCTGGTGGCCATGCCGCACAAGCCGCATCTGGCGATGACCGCGGAGCAGGTGAACCGCTTCGTTATCCTGAACTACGGCGATTATTACCCAGTGGCGCCGGGCATCGTCCTGATCAAGGCAGCCGGCCATTCTGTCGATCATCAGATGGTCTACATCGCCTTGCAGTCGGGCCGCGAGATTCTGCACAGCGTCGATGTCGGCTGGGTGCTGGAGAATATCCGCCTAGTCAAAGGCAAGGCTGCGCCCTGGGTCAAGGAAGACGTGCCCGCGGCGGTCGGCCAGCTGCGCTGGCTCAACAACATTCTGCGCAACGAAAAGAACGTCACGCTGCTGGTGACGCATGACGATGGGCTGTTCAACCGGCTCACCCAAGACGGTGTGCTTGGCGGCGAATTGGCTGTTTGAAGCAAGAAAGGCGCAACAAGCGCCACAAAAAGGGGATGGAGGAAACAATGAACAAGATAGTTTTGGGCGGGGCGGCCTTGCTCGCGCTGCTGAGCCTTGCAGCGCCGGTCTATGCGCAGGGCTATCCGACGCGTCCTATCATGATGATCGTGCCGTTCCCGGCGGGCGGCCCGAGCGACACCGTGGCGCGCATCACCGCCGAAGGCATGAGCCGGCATCTCGGTCAGAGCATCATCATCGAAAACGTCGGCGGCGCCGGCGGCACGCTCGGCGCGTCGCGCGCGGCCGGCGCGGACCCGGATGGCTACACCATCATGGCGGTGAGTATGGGCGCCCATGTTTCCGCGCCGGTATTTTACCCGAACCTGCGCTATGACCCGCGCACGGATTTCGAGCCGGTCGGGCTGACCGCCAACGCGCCGGCGGCCATCGCGGCGAAAAAGGATTTGCCGGTCAACAATCTCAAGGAATTCATCGCCTACGTTAAACAGCACGGCGCGGATGTGAAACAGGCGCATGGCGGCATCGGCGCCACCTCGCACATGGCCTGCCTGCTGTTCAACACGCTGTTCGATTTGCATCCGACCTTGGTCGCCTATCGCGGCACGGGACCTGCGGTGAACGATCTGATCGGCGGTCACGTCGACTATTATTGCGAGCAGGCGGTCAGCATCGCGCCGGGCGCCAAAGGCGGGCTGATCAAGGCGCTGGTGGTTTCCGGCAATGAACGGCTGGCGGCGCTGCCGGACGTGCCGACGGCCAAGGAAGCCGGCGCGCCGGACTTTCAGCTCAATGTCTGGAGCGGCGTGTTCGCGCCCAAAGGCACGCCGAAAGACGTGATCGCCAAGCTGAGCGAGGCGCTCGACAAGACGCTGCAAGAGCCCGGCACCGGCGAAAAACTCGCCAAGCGTGGCGGCACCGTGCCGGGTAAGGCCGAGCGCGGCCCTGAGCATCTGCGCAAGCTGGTGCACGACGACATGGACCGCTGGGCGCCGATCCTGAAGTCGGCCGCGGCCGAGAACAAACCGAACTGAAATCACCCAAGAAGAAAAGAACTTATGACAATGAAGCCGCTGCGTGTTGCCGTTTTAGGGATTGGCTGGTGGTCGGACGTCTTGGCCGACGCCTGCAAGCGTTCCAACCTGTTCGATATCGCCACCTGTTTCACGCGCTCGCCCGACAAGCGTGCCGCGTTTGCGGCAAAATACGGTTGCGCGCAGGCCGAGAGCTATGACGCGATCCTGAAGGATCCCTCGATCGAAGCCATCATCAATACCACGCCCAACAACATCCATCTCGAGACCACCGCGCAGGCGGCGGCCGCCGGCAAGCACGTCTTCCTGGACAAGCCGATCGCCAACACCGTGGCCGAAGGCCTGGCCATCGCGCGGGTCTGCGAAAAGGCCGGCGTGGTGCTGGCGCTGGGCTATCAGCGCCGGCGCGAGAGCCATTTCCGCTGGATCAAGGCTGAGATCGACGCCGGGCGCTTCGGCAAACTGGTGCAGGCCGAAGGCAATATCAGCCGCGACCGGCTCGGCAAGATCGACCTGTCGTCATGGCGCTATCAGGCCTCAGGCATGCCGGGCGGCGTCATGCTGCAGATCGGCATCCACTACGTCGACGTGCTGGAATTCCTGATGGGGCCGGTCAAGCGCGTGTCGGGCATGTCGAACCGGCTGGTGCTGCCCGGCGACAATCCGGATGTCGCCAATCTCATTCTCGAGCACGAGAGCGGCGCGATTTCCAACCTGACGGCGTCCTACGCCTCGGCGTCGGAATATTACATGATGAACGTCTACGGCAAGGAAGCCACCGCCTATTACGACTTGTTCAACGGCCTGCGCCATCTCAAGCGCGGCGAGACCAAGGCTGCGCCGGTCAAGACCGAGACGAACGACGCCATTCGCGAGGAGCTCGACGAGTTCGTGCATTGCGTCCGTGACGGCATCAAGCCGGAAACCGACGGCTATTGGGCCTCGCGTAATTTGGCGGTGATCAAGGCCGGTGTCCGCAGCGCGCGCGAAGGCCGCGCCATCGATGTCGCCGACGTTCTGGCGGGCGAGGAGTAGCCGTGCGGGTCGATGTCGGCGAACTCACGCTGAATTACGAGGAATGCGGGCAGGGGCCTGCCTTCCTGTTCATTCCAGGATTGGTCGGGCTGCTCAATGCCTGGGAATTCCAGATGGCGGAATTCTCCAAGCGCTATCGCTGCATTTCGTTCGATCATCGCGGCGCTGGCGACAGCGATAAGCCCAAAGATGCCTATTCGACGCAGGCGCTGGCGCGCGACGCCATCGCGCTGCTCGACAAACTCGGCATCGAGAAGGCGCACGTGGCGGGCACCTCGACCGGCGGCTGCGTGCTGCAGAACCTCGCCATCGACTATCCGGACCGCCTGAACTGCTGCGTGTTCTCCAACACCTGGGTCAAGGCCGACGAGTACATTACGCGGGTGCAGATGACGCGCAAGCGCATCGCGCTGGCTTATGGGCCGGAGGAATACGTCAAGGTGTCGTCGCTGTTCACCAACGGCGCCATGCAATTTCGTTACAATCTCGACAAGGTGATGGAGCTGGAACAGCGCGCGCTCAAGACCGTGGCGCCGGTCGAGGTGCTGGCCGGCCGGCTCGACATGACGTTGTCACACGACCGCTCGGGCGAATTGCACAAGATCAAGAATCCGTCGCTGATCATCGGCACGCGCGACGACGCCACGGTGCCGTCTTATCAGTCGGAGGATCTGCACAAGGCGGTGGCCGATTCGAAACTTGTGATCGTCGAAGAGGGCGGCCACTATTCGTATCGCCGTCATTGGCAGGAGTGGAATCCGATCGTGGATGCCTTCCTGCGCGAACAAGAGGGCCAAGAGGACAAAGCCTGATGCTCGATCCGAAAACAGCCGATCCGCGCGCCGAGGCCCGCAGCCGCGCCCGCGCGATTCACCAAGCCGGCGGCCTGGAACAAGCGCTGGCCAAAGGCAGCCTGCCGAAGCTGATCGAGTGCACGCTGTCGGAAGCGCTGGTGCTCGGCCTGCTCAAGCAGGGCGTGCGCAAATATTTCGCCATCTTCGGCCACGGCTCGACCGATTTGGGCGACGTGCTGCGGGTCTATGAGGAAGAAGGCGCCACGCGCACCGTCAATTGCCGCAACGAAGTCGAGATGGCGCACGCCGCCACCGCGCTGCGCTGGCAATACGGCGAATTGTCCGCGGTGGTGACGTCGATCGGGCCGGGCGCGTTGCAGGCGATGGCCGGTTCGCTGGCCGCGGCGTCGAATGGCGTCGGCGTCTATCACATCTACGGCGACGAGACGACCTTCGGCGAAGGCTACAACATGCAGCAGGTGCCGAAGCAAGAGCAGGGCCTGTTCGGCCGCATGACGGCGATCATGGGGCAGTCTTACGTGCTGCATACGCCGGAAGGTTTGCGCGACGCGCTGCGCCGCGGCGCGCTGTGCGTGAACCATCCTTATCGCGCAAGTCCCTTCTATCTGCTGCTGCCGCTCAACACCCAACCGGCGAAGATGACGTTGAATTTGGCGGGCTTGCCGGCGCGGCCGGATGTGCCGAAGCTGGCGCCTGCCGGCGATACGGCGCTCGATCAGGCGGCAAAGTTGATCGCCGGGGCGGGCAAGGTCGTCATCAAGGCCGGCGGCGGCACGCGCGGGCATGACGCTGCGGTACGGCGGCTGGCGGAAGCGGCCGGCGCCGCCGTGGTGCTGTCGCCCGGCTCGACCGGCGTGCTGCCCGATGGGCACGCGCAGAACATGCATGTCGGCGGCTCGAAAGGCTCGATCAGCGGCAATTATGCCATGGCGGAAGCCGACCTGCTGATCGTGATCGGCTCGCGCGCGGTGTGCCAGGCCGATTGCTCCGGCATCGGCTACAAAAAGGCGCGGGCGGTCGTCAACATCAATGGCGATCTCGCCGACGCGTTGCATTACAACAAGACCGTGGCGTTGATCGGCGATATCGGCGCGGTGGCGGAACGCCTCGCGGCCAAGCTGGACGCGGGCGTACTCAAGAACAAGCGCGCCTGGCTCGAGGCCTGCGCCGCCAAGAAGGCGGAATGGGCCGCTTTCAAGCGCCAGCGCTTCGAATGCCCGCCGCTGCAAGATGCGGTTTGGAAAAAATCGGTGCTGGGCCAGCCCGCCGCGATCAAGATCGTCGCCGACTTCGCCAAGCAGATCGGCGCCGCCAAGTTCTTCGACGCCGGCGACGTGCAGGCCAACGGTTTCCAGATCGTCGAGGACGACCGCAGCGGCGACACCTTCACCGAAACCGGCGCGTCCTATATGGGCTTTGCCGTCAGCGCGCTGCTGGCCTCGGCGGCGGCGGACAGACCGCGTTATTCAATGGCCTTTACTGGCGATGGCTCCTTCATGATGAATCCGCAGATCTTGATCGATGCGGTCGAGCACGGCGTGCGCGGCATGATCGTCATTTTCGACAACCGCCGCATGGCGGCGATTACCGGGCTGCAACTCGCGCAGTACAACACCGAGTTCAAGACCAATGACCGCGTCGCGGTCGATTACGTGCAGCTCGCTAATGCCGTCTCGGGCGTGTGCGCCGTGTGGGGCGGCGAGGATGCAGCAGCGTTGCGCGCGGCGCTGAAGGCCGCGCAGGCGCATGACGGCCTTAGCGTCGTCCATGTCCCGGTCTATTCCGGGCCGGACGAACGCGGCGGCCTCGGCGCCTGGGGACAGTGGAACGTCGGCAATTGGTGCGAGGACGTGCAGGCGGAGTGGATCAAGCAGGATTTGTAAGCTCTCGCGTCCCGGGCGCAGCGCAGCACGGAGTGGTGCGCTGCAGAACCGGGACCGTCACAAATTCCGAATGTGAAACGGCCCCGGATCTGCGGTGCACCACGACGCTACGCTTCGTGCTGCACCGCGTCCGGGGAACGAAAACGTCCCTCTCAGGACAACATTCACCCGATCGTCACCGCCTTACCACTGCGCGATGATGCCGCAACCGCCTGCATCACCGCCACGGTGTTCACGATCTCGTCCGGCGCAATGACGAACTTGGTGCCGTTGGCGACGGCGTCGGCGAAGGCCTCCAGCACGGCACGTTCCTTGTCGGCTGGGTCGAAGGTGAAACGCTCCACCTTTCCGGCAAGGTCGGACGCCAGCAGCTCGGTTTCGCCGCGCATTTCCAGCGCGCCTTTCGAGCCGAACACATGGATGCGGTAGAATGCCGCCGTCGCATGCAGCGTGCCGAGATAGCCGGTGACGCCGCCGGCGAAGCGCAACAAACATGACGTGGTGTCGTCGACATCGATGTCGTGCTGCAGGCGGCCGCTAAAGGCAAAGACGGTGGCGGCGGGCCCGGCGAGGTGCACCATGCTGTCGATGACGTGGACGCCGCGCGCGGTCATCGAGCCGCCGGGGCTCTCGATCTGGTTGGAGCGCCAGTTGCCGGGCTCGGTCTGGTAGCTCGCCGGACCGGAGAACTGGCCTTCGATATGGCGGATTTTGCCGATGTCGCCGGCCGCGATCCGGCGCGCCATGTCGACATAGGCCGGCGCATGACGGCGGTTGAACCCGACATGCAGCGTGACGCCAGCCGCCTTGCAGGCGGCGATCGCGTCTTGCGCGTCTTGCTGCGTCAGCGTGAACGGCTTTTCGCAGAACACATGCTTGCCGGCTTTGGCGGCGGCAATGACTTCGGCGGCGTGCTGGGAGTGCGGCGTCGCCAGCACGACGGCGTCGATGGCGGGATCGGCCAGCACCGCGGCATAGCTGGTGGTGAGCGCCAGGCCGAAGCGGTCGGTGAGGGCGCGTTTGCTCGTGGGATCGCGGGTCACCGCCGTCACAAAGCGGATTTTATCGCTCTTGCCGTGAACCGACTCGATCAGCCGCGTTCCCCAGCGTCCGGCCCCGCAAATCGCCGCGCGCAGCATGCTTTTACCCGCCTTTGGACCACGGAACCGAACCGGGTTCCTGGCGGTTGATTACTGCAGGTTCGCCCGCCCGCCTAGCGGGCATTTGCAATTTCAGGAGTTCAAGATGACCGACAAAGTGGCTGAAAAGCCCAAAGAGCACGCGGAAGAAGAACGGGCCCGGATCAAGAAAGAAGAAGACAAGGTGACGATTAACTCCGACGAGAGTTTCCCGGCCAGCGATCCGCCGTCCTTCAATCCCGGCATCACCGGACCGGGTGACGTCAAGAAGAAAGCGGCGGGGCATTGATAGCGGCGTCGTCATGCCCGGCCATGATGTTGATGCGTTAGAACTTTCGGTTCAGTAGTTTTTCCGCGTTGCCGCAAAACAGCTTGCGCTGGTCATCCGGCGCAAGCTCCAATTTTTTGATCACCTCGATGGTCGGTGCGATGGGCCCCAGCGGCGTGTCGGTGGCGAACACCACGTGATCGGCGCCGAAGAATTCCAGGCCGCAGCGCGTCGCCGCGACGCCGCCGCCGAACATGGCGGTGTCGCCGTAGAAGTCGTGCAGATAATCCATGTGCGGCCGCTTCAGCGACGGCAGGATGTTGGAATAATCTTCGTCCGAGGTGCGCTGGCCCAGCACCTTGAGGCCCGGCCCGACGCGGCCGTCGTAATAGGGGATCATGCCGCCGAGATGGTGGGTGATGATCTTGAGTTTCGGATAGCGGTCGAGCAGGCCGCTGAACACCATCCGCACCATCGCGACCGAGGTCTCATAGGGCCAGTGGAAGCACCACCACATCTCGAAGCGCGATTTTTTCTCGGACGGATAATCCGGCATCGACGCGGTGCCGACCGGATGCAGCCAGATCGGCAGATCGAGCTCGGCCATGGTGGCGAAGATCGGCTCGAATTTCGGGTCGTCGAGCGGCTCGCCGGCGACGTTGGTGTAGAGCAGGATGCCGCCGGCGCCGAGATCCTCCACCGCGCGGCGTGCTTCCGCGACCGAGCCTTCGATGTCGGTCATGCACAGCGCCGCCGCGAAGGTCGGAAAGCGTTCGGGGTGCTTGCGGCACAATTCGGCCATTGCGTCATTGGCGATGCGGGCGAGGGTGAGGCCGACCTTAGGATCGGCGATGTCCTCGATCGCCGGGTTGGGCAGCGAGATGATCTGCCGGTAGTCGCCGAACTGGTCCATTTCCTTGAAGCGGGCGTCGAGGTCGAACAGCTTGGTGACGCCGCGCAGCCTTTTGCCGATGTTCTCAAGCTTCGGCGCGGCGCGCGTCATTTCCTGGAAATAGCGATCCGGAAAGATGTGGCAATAAATATCGATGATCGGACTCATGGTTTTCTCCCGGCATTTTCTTTGGGCGTCAGGACCAGACGCCGTTGCAGCGGCAGGGCCTGCCAGCCATAGCGTTCGGCGATCAGGCCCCACAGGCCTTTCGGCGCCCACAGCATGACCACAATAGCGACCGCGCCCATGATTAAAAGATAGAGGCTGCCGAGGTCGGACAGCGTCTGCCGCATCGCGAAGAAGATGATGGTGCCGATAATGGGCCCCTCGATGCGCCCGATGCCGCCGATCACGGTGATGAAGATGACGAAGGCGGTCCAGTCGTTGACGCTGAAAGCGGTGTCGGGCGAGATGCGCAGCTTCTGCAGAAAGATGAGCGCGCCGACCATCGAGGTGCCGAAGGCGACCAGAACATAGATGATGAGTTTGATGCGCATGACGCCGATGCCGTTGCTCTGCGCCGCCAGTTCATTGTCGCGGATGGCGGTCAGCGCCAGGCCGTGGCGCGAGCGCAACAGCGCGACAATGGCCGCCAGCACGATGACGGTCAGCGCCAGCGCCAGCCAGTAGATTTCGAATTCGCGGGCCTGGCGGGTAGGTGCCATCGAGATGACCATGGCGGCCGGCAGGCTGATGCCGGAGCCCCCGCCAAGCACCGAAATCTGCGACGCCAGCAGCCGGAACACTTCCGCCACCACCCAGGTGCCGATGGCGAAATACGCGCCGCGCAGCCGGAACGTCAGCGCCGCCACCGGGACCGCGATAATCGCGGCCACCGGCCCGGCGATCAGGATGGCGACAAGCGGATGCACGCCGGCGACGATGACGAGCCAGAACAACAGATAGCCGCCGAAGCCGACAAAGGCCTGCTGGCCAACCGACACCAGCCCGGCATAGCCGGCGAGCAGGTTCCACAGGCTCGCCAGCGCCACGAAGGCATACATCTCGGCCAGCAGCCGCAGCGTCTGGCGGTCGCCCCAGAACGGCGCCAGCGCCAGCACGGCCAGCGTGGCCAAAATCAGCACAATGCCGATGCGGCTGGAGCGCGTGGAATGCTCGACTTTGCTGGCGATTTGGCTCATCCCGACACCTTGGGAAACAGTCCCTGCGGCCGCACCGCCAGGATGGCCAGGAACGCCAAATGGCCGGCCAAAAGTTGCCAGCCCGGATCGATCTGGGCGCCGACGGCCTGCGACACGCCGAGAATGACGCCGCCGGCCAGCGTGCCCCACATGCTGCCCAAGCCGCCAATGATGACCGCCTCGAAGCCGAAGATCAGCCGCGCCGGGCCGATAGAAGGATCGAAATTGGCGCGCACCGCCAGGAACACGCCGGCGATGGCGACCACCGCCAACGACAGCGCCATGGCCATGGCGAAGACGTGGCGGGTGTCTAGGCCCATCAGTTGCGCCACCGCCTGATCGTCCGAGGTGGCGCGGAAGGCGCGGCCGAGCGCGGTGCGGTAGAACAGCATTTGCAATCCGGCGATGACCGCGACCGCGACGATGAACTGGATCAGCGGCAGTGCGCCCACCCAGACGCCCTCCATCATTTGGAAGGTCTGCACTTCAATGGCGCCGGCCTGGAGCTTGCGGCTATCGGCGGTGAACAATTCGAGCAAGCCGTTCTGGATGATGATCGACAGGCCGAACGTCACCAGCAGCGGCGGCAGCAGGTCGTCGCCCAGCGTGCGGTTGAGCAGCAGCCGTTGCAGCGCATAGCCAATCAGCGCCATCGCCGGCACCACCAGCAGCAGCGAGGTCAGCGGGTCGAGGCCCAGCGTCTGCGTCACCATCAGCGCCACGTAGGCGGCGAGCACGATCAGGTCGCCGTGAGCAATGTTGACCAGCCGCATCACGCCGAAGATCAGCGACAGCCCGGCGGCAAACATGGCGTAGAGCCCGCCGATCAGCACGCCTTGCAGAATGACGTTGAGCCATTCGGTCATCGTCAGACCCCGAAATAGGCGGCTGAGATGGATTCGCGCGTCAGCTCGCGCGCCGCACCCTGCAAGGCGATGCGGCCTTCCTGCAAGCAGTAGACTTGGGCTGAAGCCTTGAGCGCCTGCGCGATATCCTGCTCGACGATGATCAGCGACAAGCCTTCTGCAACAATTTTCGGAAGGCGCGCATAAATTTCGCGCACGATGATCGGCGCGAGGCCGAGGCTGATCTCGTCGCACAGCAAGAGGCGCGGGTTCGACATCAGGGCGCGGCCGATGGCGGCCATCTGCTGTTGTCCGCCGGACAGCGAGGTGCTGGGCAAGTGACGCCGCTCGGCCAGAATCGGAAACAGATCGTAGATGCGTTGCAGCGTCCACGGGCCGGGGCGGCGCGACTGGCCGCCGATCAGCAGATTTTCCTCGACCGTCAGCGAAGGAAACAGCCGGCGCCCCTCCGGTACCAGAGCGATACCGTGCCGCACCACGTCAAACGCAGCCGCATTGCCGATGGCTTCGCCGCCAAACAGCACGTCGCCGCCGCGCGGATGCATCAAGCCGGCTATAGTCTTCAACAGCGTGCTCTTGCCGGCGCCATTGGCGCCGATCACCGCGACGACTTCGCCGGCATTGACGCGCAGCGACACGCCGAACAGCGCCTGGAAGTCGCCGTAGAACGCATCGATGGCGCGGACGTCGAGGAGAGGGCTAGCCATGCGATGCCCTCCTTTCTTCACCTCCCCCTGGAGGGGGGAGGTCGGTCCGCGTAGCGGACCGGGAGGGGGTGAACTTTGATGTGGCAGCGGCCACCCCACCCCGGCGCGCCAAGCACGCGCCGACCCTCCCCCTGCAGGGGAGGGTGAAGAAGAAAGGATGACGCAACCGTTTACGCATCGGCGGCGATCCCCATGTAGATCTCTTCCACCTGCGGACTGTGGATCACGGTGCGCGGGTCGCCTTCGGCGATGATCTTGCCGCCGTGCAGCACGGCCAACCGGTCGACGGCGGCGAGCAGCGCATGCACCACGTGCTCGATCCAGACGATGGAGATGCCGCCGGCACGCACCTCCTTGATCAGCGCCACCAGCGTGGCGCATTCATGCTCGGTAAGGCCGCCGGCGACTTCGTCGAGCAGCAGCACGCGCGGCTTGGTCGCCAGCGCACGGGCCAATTCCAGCCGCTTGCGGTCGAGCAGCGTCAGTCCGCCGGCCTGCTTGTTGGCCTTGTCGGCGAGGCCGCAGCGCGCCAGCAGCTCGGCGCAGCGGTCATAGACCGCGGCTTCGCGCTCGCCATTGCCGAAGGCCGCGGCCACCACGACGTTCTCGAACACGGTCATGCCGGAAAACGGCTGCGGAATCTGAAACGAGCGCGCCAGGCCGAGACGGCAACGGCGCTCCGGCGTCAGCCGGGTGATGTCATCGCCGGCGAAGATGACGCGGCCGCTGTCGGGCGACACCGTGCCGGTGGCGATGCCGAACAGCGTGGTTTTGCCGGCGCCGTTCGGTCCGATGATGCCGAGCGCCTCGCCGTCGCCGAGCGCGAGGTTGATTCCGTCCGCAACCACCACGGCCCCGAACCGCTTCGAGATATTTTCCAGCGCGAGGATCGGGGGCATGGCCTCTCCATTGTCATGCACGGGCTTGTCCCGTGCATCCCGCTTACGAGGGCACAGTGCCTGTCTAAGCGGGGTGGCCGGGACAAGCCCGGCCACGACATCGACTAGATCCGTTCCTTACGAGATCGGCAGCAACTTGCCGCCCATCGGAATGTTCGGCGCGGTCTTGTTCTCGGCGATCACCAGTTCCGACTTGCCGTTCTTGCGCTGCCACTGTCCGGCAACCAGCGCGGTCTTGGTGACGTTCTTCACCGGCTGGCCGGTCCACTGCACCTTGCCGACGATCGACTCGTAGTTGGTCGCGATAATCGAATCCAGGATAGCCTTCGGATCGGTCGGGTTCTTGGCGCGCTTGAGCACGTCGATCGCCACTTCGAACAGCGCGTGCTGGAAGCCGATCGGCTGTGTCCACGGCCGATTGGTGGCCTTGGTGTAGGCCTCGGTGAGGTCCTTGCAGCCCTGGCCGGTAAGGCCGGACTTGTAGGGATGGTTCGGCGTCCACCACACTTCGCTGGTCAGGCCGTTGCCGCGCTCGCCGAGCGACTCGATGACCGACGGGAACAGCAGCGCCTTGCCGATGGTGACGATCTTCGGCTTGAAGCCCTGCTGCGCCGCCTGCGACCAGAACGTCGCGAAATCCGGCGGGATCATGTTGCCAGTGACGATCTCGGCGCCCGCCGCCTTGAAGGCGGAAATCTGCGCGGTGAAGTCGTTGTTCATCACCTGATAGCGGCCCGGATCGAGCAGCTTGTAACCGGCCGCGGCCAAAGCCGGCGGCAGGCCGCGCTCTTTGTCGCCCCAGGCATTGCCGTCGGCGTCGTTCGGGAATAGGCCGCCGACGACCTTGTTGGTCGGCAGCGTGTCCCACAGCGCTAGGAACGAGCCGATGACGTCTTCGAGGCCCCAGAAGAAATGGTAGGTCCAGGTGAAGCCCTTCTTGGGGTCGCCCTTGCGGCCGAAGAAATAAGGCTGCCACGGGCAGTTGGTGGTGATGCAGGGCACTTCGTTGATTTCGGCCTGATCGGCCACCGGGTTGGTGGTGTCCGGCGTCGCCGAGCCGACGATCAGGTTGACCTTGTCGCCGAGGATCAGTTCGCTCGCCACTTCCGAGGCGCGGCTGGCGCTCGACTGGCTGTCCTTGGAGATGATCTCGACCTTGTAAGTCTTGCCGCCGTTGACGAGGCCTTTGCTCAAGATGCCGCGGACTTGTTCGAGGATGAAGTTGTCGGCCTCGCCGAAGCCGGCGAGCGGGCCGGTCTTCGGGCTGACATGGCCGATCTTGATGGTCGCGGTCTGTGCCTGCGCCGGCAGTGCGCCGAACATGGCCGGCGCCGCGATGGCGCCGATGCCGGTTTTGACGAGCGTGCGGCGTGAGATCGTCTTGGTCATGATCGTTCTCCCTGTGGCTGTGCGCGTCGATCAGGTGTCCTGAGCGCGCGCTTTTTTCAGATGCTGCAGAACCTTGGCGCGAAGGGCCGTCTGTTGTTCAGGGCTCCACGTGCGGAAGCCTTCGCCCGACTTGAAGCCGAGCTTGCCGTCCTTCACGAGCTTTTCCAGATAAGGCGAGGGAGCGGGGCGGCTGTCGATATCGCCCAGCACGTTCTGGTGAATGGCGAGCGTTAAGTCAGTGCCGACCATATCGGCATTTTCCAAGGGCCCCAGCACCGCGAGCCTGCGGCCGAACGCCGCCTTGATCACGGTATCGACGGTCTCGGCGTCGCAAATGCCGTGCTCGACCAGCGATATTGCCTCGCGCCACAGCGCATGTTGCAGCCGGTTGCCGATGAAGCCGGGCACGTCCTTCTTCACATGCGCCGGCTTTTTGCCGGCGGCGGCGTGCAGCTTCATGGTGAAGTCGACGGTGGCGGGCGAGGTCCACTGGGTCTCGATCACCTCGACCAGCGGCACCAGAAACGGCGGATTCCACCAGTGGGTGCCGAGCGCGCGCTCGCGCTTTTGCAAGCCCTGCATGATCGACGTGATCGGAATGACGGAGGTGTTGCTGGCGAGGATGGTGTCGGGGCGCACGTGTTTTTCGACGTCGGCGAAGATCTTCTGCTTGAGGGCTAAGTCTTCCAGCACCGCCTCGACCACATAGTCGGCGTCGCGCACGGCTTCGGCGAGGTCGCCTTGCGGCGTCACGCGGTCGACCGCGCTTTCGTCGTCGCCAAGGTCTTTCAGATTGGCGAGGATGCGGTCTTTGGCCGTCGCGAGCGTCTTTTCGAACGAGTCATAGATCGTGACGTCATGGCCGGCGAGCGCGAACACCTGGGCGATGCCGTGTCCCATCAGCCCGGCGCCGATCACCGTGATTTTGGCTTTACTCATGCCGCGATCTCCGTGTCCCGGATGCGGTGCATCACGAATTGGTGCACCGCTAAGCCGGGACCGTTCCAAACTCCGAACCCGTAACGGTCCCGGTTCTGCAGCGCATCACCATAGCGCGTCTAAGACGCGCGTAAACGCGCTTATGGCGCTGCGCTGCGCCCGGGACAAGTGAGCTAGCCCGCGGTGTAGCCGCCGTCGGCATAGAGAATGTGGCCGGTGTAGAAATCCGACGCCTTGGAGGCGAGGAACAGCAAGGGACCGGCGAGATCTTCCGGTTCGCCGAGGCGGCCCTTGGGCACGCGGGCGAGGAAGCCCTTGCGCACGGTCTGGGCGCGCTCGGTGTCATCGTACATCCAGGCGGTGAGCGGCGAGCGGAAGACAGTCGGGCCCAGCGCATTGACGGTGATGCCGGTGTCGCCCCATTCACAGCCGAGCGCCTTGGTGATGCCGTCGACCGCCGATTTCGACGCGCAATAGGCGCTGTAGCCGGCCGGATGGCCGAGCAGCCCGCGCGCGGAAGAGGTGAGGATCACCTTGCCACCGTGGCCTTGCTTGATCATCTGCTTGCCGGCGGCGCGCGCCATCAGCCACGACTGGGTGACATTGGCGTCCATGACGTCGAGGAAATCTTCTGGCTTCTGATCGACGATCTTCGCCACTTTATTGAGGCCGGAAGCAACGACGAGAATGTCGAGCTTGCCGAATTTATCGACCGCGGCTTTGACGATTTTGTCGCAGTTTTCTTCCGATGAGGGGCGTAAGCCGACGATCTCGGTTTTGGCGCCGAGCGCTTCGCATTCGGCGGCGACTTTTTTGAGCTCGTCGACCTTGCTGCCGGCCAGCACCACATTGGCGCCGGCGCCGGCCAGCACCTTGGCCGACAGCGCGCCGAAAGCGCCCGACGCGCCGGTAATGATGGCGGCCCTGCCCTTGATGTCGAACAGGCCCAGCGGATTTTTCAGGAAGGCTTCGGACATTTTCTTTTTCCTCTCGGTTGTCATGCCCGCGAAGGCGGGCATCCCGTAGTCACTGCACTTTCGGTGAGTACTGGGTCCCCGCCTGCGCGGGGACGACATTGTGTTTGTTGTTATTTCGCAGCTGGCGGCATCGCCACCGCGACCACGATCGAGCACACTTCATTGCCGCGATTGATGATCTCACGCATCTCGTTCGGTTCGATGACGCAACTATCGTTGGCCTTGAGCACGGTTTCCTTGCCGTCGACGATGACGGTCAGTTCGCCGGTGAGCACGAAGTAGACCTTCTCCGGCGGCGAGGCGTCGGGACCTGCGCCGCCGCCGGGCAGGAAGTGCGAATAGCCGAACACCAGACCTTTGGTGCCGCCGGCTTCGGCGCCGAACAGCCGCAGCGAGGTGCAGGCGCGGTGGTTCGGTGCGTCGTAGGGCTTGGCGTCCTTGAACCGTTTGATGTGCATTAGAATTTGCTCCCCTTCTCGATGCGATACTTGCCGGTCGGGTCGGTGATGGCGACGAGGCGGATGATGCAGCCGTCGCCGCGGTCCCAGTTCCAGGGGAAGTAGGCGAAGGTGACCCGCTTGCCGGTGACCTTGTCGAGGTCGCCGCCGACATTCTCGATGCCCATGATGCCGGCCTGAAAGATCTTGCGGTGCACCGGTTCCCATTCCGGGAAGTCGTCCTTCCAGTCGCGGCCGCCCGACCACTCCAGATATTCCTTCTGGAGATGCGGATGCAGCGGGCCGTTGCGGTGCGGCCCGATCGCGGTCGCCAGCGGATGATCGTTGGCCTGGGTGTCGTGGCCTATCACCTTGACCTTCTTCTCGATGAACCAATCGGCCGCCGATGGCACGAAGCCGGGGCATTTGCAGAAATAGTCTTCCGAGTCTTCGTACTGGTGATGCCAGCCGGTATTGACGATGACGACGTCGCGCGGCCGGACGATCTTTCCGGCGGCCTTCTCGAGATCGTCATAGGTGATCTGTTCCCACTTCTTCTTGGGGATCGACACCACGATGCCGGAGCCGAAGAAATGCGGCAGCGGCACTTCATCGATGAAGGGCGTGCCCTGGATCACGTGCGCAGGCGCGTCGATATGCGTGGTGTTGTGCATCGACGTGGTGATGCGCTGCGACAGCACGCCCGACTTCGCCATGTAGTGGATGCGCTCGATCTTGACGTCTTCGAAGTACGGCCAGTTCGGCGACTGATAGCCGAAGCGATGGGACAAGTTGACGAACTCCAGCCCCATGCTGTTCTTCAGGTTTTCTTCAAACATCACACCGCGAATTTTTTTGGCCACGGCATCCTCCCTGTTGAGTTTCTAAGAGTACCGCTGTCAGGCGGCGGCGGAATTCATGCGCCCTTCCAAGGCGCGCTTGGTCGCCATCAGGCGTTCGGCGATCATGTGCTGGCGGTCGGTAAAGCGTTGCGTCGGCACCGGCACCGAGATGGCGACGGCGTTGCCGAGCGGATCGTGCATGGCGACGCCGACGGCGCAGACGCCGAGCGTATGCTCCTCGCGGTCGAAGGCGACGCCGGTGCGGCGCGCAGCCTTCAGGTCGGCGAGCAGCGCGTCGAAGCGCTGCAGCGTCTTCGGCGTTCGCGGTTCATAGGCGCGGCCGATCAAGGCTTCGACGGCGGTATCGGACAGTTGTGCCAGATAGGCCTTGCCGTTGGCGGTACAGTACAGCGGAAAGGTTTCGCCGACCGCCGACACCGTGCGCAGGCGCTGCGAACCGATCACCTGATCGATGAACACCAAATGGTCTTTTTTGACCGTCGAGAGATCGACCGTCTCATGCAGTTCCTCACTCAGCCGCTCGAGGAACGGCCGCGCCAGCGAGACGAAATCGCTTCGCACGGAGGCCGCGAGCCGCTGGATGGTGGGGCCGAGCCGCACGCGGCCGTTCGGCGTCGCGGCGATCACCAGCTTTTCGGTCTCCAACGCCGAGACGATGCGCTGCACGGTAGAGCGCGCGAGATTCACACGCTGGGCGATCTGCCCAAGGCTCAATCCGGAATTCTCGTCTTCCAGCGCCCGCAGGATGGTGGCCGCGCGTGCGATCACCTGGACCTGGCTCTTATCATTGGTGACGCGGCGATTCATTGACGCACTCACTCGTAACGTTTCTTCCGGGACACTGTGGCGGTCTCGGCCGCCTTGCATCGTGGGTAATCTTAGCCCAATATGCGATACAGTGGAAAGAAGAAAATTTAGGCGGCGTTTTGCGCCGCCGGAGTTGCAGGAGGAAACGCATGGTCAAGAAGATTGCCCTGGAAGAGCATTTCCTGGACCCGGCCACCGAGCCCTATTGGCGGCCGACCATGGTCGACGTGGCACCGGCCAAGACCGCCCAGCTTTACGCAGCCCTCACCGATTTCGGCGACCAGCGCCTGGCCATGATGGACAAGACCGGCATCGCGCGGGCCGTACTGGCGATCGCGGGGCCTGGCGTGCAGGTCGAGCCCGACACGGCGACCGCCATCCGCAATGCGCGGGCCTCCAACGATTTCCTCGCCAAGGAAGTGCAGAAGCGACCCGATCGCTATTCGGGCTTCGCCCATCTGGCGATGCAGGATGCCAAGGCTGCCGCCGACGAACTCGAACGCTGCGTCCGCGATCTCAAGTTCTGCGGCGCCATGATCAACGGCCACACTAACGGGAAATATCTCGACGACCGTTCCTATGATCCGTTCTGGGAACGCGCAGCCGCCTTGGACGCACCGATCTATCTGCATCCGGCCGATCCGGTGGTGCAGCCGCCGTCGCTCGCCGGGTACAACGTGCTGGCGCGGCCGATGTGGGGCTGGGGCGTGGAGACCGGCTCGCACGCGCTGCGCATCATCTGCGGCGGCGTGTTCCATCGTTACCCGAAAGCCAAACTGCTGCTTGGCCATCTCGGCGAGACTTTGCCGTTCCAACTCTGGCGCTTCGACAGCCGCTCGGCGCCCTATGGCTGGACTCTGCCGAAGCCGCCGTCGCAATACCTCAAGGACAACGTCTGGGTGACGACCTCCGGCATGTACGACCTGCCGCCGCTGCGCTGCTCGGTCGATGCGCTGGGGCGCGACCGCGTGATGTTCTCGGCCGACTTTCCGTTCGACTGGCCGGGCTGCGAATTCCTTGACACCGTAGCGATGGACGAAGGCCTGCGCGCCGATATCGCCTACAACAACGCGGCGAAGTTGTTCGGGCTTTAGCGGCGACGCGCGGGCGCCGGTCCCGCGCATCGTTGTTTCAATTCGGTATCTCCATGACGCGGCCAAGAGCGCGCTTGGCGAACTTATGTGGCTCCATAGGCTTCGCGAAGAAGAAGCCCTGGATCAGATCGAAGCCCAGCTCCCGCGCAGTGGCAAAGTCGGCCCTGGTCTCGACTCCCTCGGCGACGGTACGTGTGCCAAATCCATCGGCGAGCTCCAGGATCCGGCGGCAAACCGACTGCTTCAACCGGTTATCGGCGAGACCTGAGACAAATTCCCGATCGACTTTGATTTCGACGAAGGGGAAATCGTCAAGCTCCATGAGCAATGGCCAGTCCGCACCGAGATCGTCGATCGCAATGCCGATGTTGTGAAATCGAAGCTGCCCGGCGATTTTTTTCGCCAGCGGCAAGTTTCGAACCAGGTCGCTGCCGTCGATTTCGACAATCAAGCCTTCGAAGGCCGGATGCTTTGGCATCCGCGACGCCAAGGTCTCGACCGCCATCGGATGTCGAAAAAATGCGACGGGAAGATTGACGGCAAGTTCGACGTGACCGTATTCAGGCACGAAATCGAACCAATCGCCAACCGCGCTGGAGACCACGAACTCCGACAGCGTCTGAAAATGCGGATCGTTATCGTTCGGCAGAAAATATGCCGGTGGCACGACCCCCCAGGTCGGATGACGCATCCGGATCAGCGCCTCAGCGCCGACCATCGTCAGCGTGCTGACTTCGACTTTGGGCTGGTACCATAATTCGAGCCAGCCGGCGTGCAGTGCCTCGGCGACGTCGACCGGCGGGTTAGGCGGCGCTTCAATGGGCAGCAATGCCGCAACGCGCTCGCGCAGGTCGTTGTCGCAAAATGGCGTTGGCAGCAAAGGAAGCATGGCGAGGCCAATCTCTTCGCCGACATTATGTATAGCGATGACCATGAGCGATGCCCGCGGGCCAAACAGCAGCACCTTGCCGCCGAACCTCAGCCGGGCCAGCGTTTCCAGCATCTCGTTGGCTTCAATTCCACCTGCGGACAACCCGAGAACGATCAAATCGGGATGGCGCTCCATGACCATCGCGCTCAAGTCGGCGGCATGCTCGCATTCGCAACTAATGAAGCCGAGGCCCTGCAGGGCTTCTTGAAGAAAATTGCGGATGTGCGGCTTGCTGTCGACCACACAGACCCGAGGCGCGACTTTTCGCCGCCCGAACGTGACCGCGGCATTGGTGTCGGCAATCGGGCGTTGCGTTTGCATGATGTGACCCTCGTTGAATGACGAGGGCAGTGTGTCGGGTGTTACGGGGCATAATTATGCCGTGGGCAAGTCGTGCACAGGTAATTGGGTACTTAGGATTAACCCTGACATTGCAAGTAAATTTTGAGCGGAGTTTCCTTTAAAAACTCCGCTCAAAGAATCATTTTAAAATTTTCTTCGTGCCGCGGCGCTACTTCAGCTCTCGCACCGGCTTGCCATCGAGCCAGGCGCGGATGTCCTCGATCACGTCGGGATACTGCTTCCGGTAGTTCTGCTCGCTGACATAGCCGAGATGCGGCGTGATCACGACATTGTCCATCTTGCGGAACGGATGATCGAGCGGCAGCGGCTCGACTTCGAACACGTCGAGGCCAGCGCCGGCGATCGACTTGCTTTGCAGCGCCGCCATCAGCGCCGCGCCGTCGACGATGGGTGCGCGCGCAGTGTTGACCAGATAGGCGGTCTTTTTCATCAGACCGAGTTCCTTGGCGCCGACGAGACCGCGCGAGCGATCGCTCAGCACGACGTGAATGCTGACGACGTCGGATTTGGCGAACAGTTCTTCTTTCGAGACGTATTCGGCACCGGCTTCCTTGGCCTTCTCGGGCGTCAGGTTCTGGCTCCAGGCGATCACCTTCATGCCGAGCGCCTTGGCGACGGCGGCGACACGCTGGCCGAGCTTGCCGAGGCCCAAGACGCCGAGCGTCATGCCATCGACGTCCTGGCCGAGCGTGACCTGCCAGGGCTCGCCGGCTTTCATGCGCGCGTTTTCCCAGCCGATGTGGCGGGTCAGTTCCAGCATCAGGCCGATGGCGATGCCGGTGGTGGGGCTACCGACGCCGCCGGTGCCGCACACGGTGATGCCGCGCTCGGCGCAGGCCTTGAGGTCGATCGAGGCGTTGCGGCCGCCGGTGGTGATGAGCAGCTTGAGCTCCGGCAGGCCTTCGATCACCTTGCGGTTGAAGGGCGTGCGCTCGCGCATCATGTTGACGATGGCAAAGCCCTGCAGCGCCTCGATGACGGCGTCGTCATCGCCGATCGGCGCGTTGAAGACCTTGACCTCGACGTCCTTGGCGATGGGGGACCAGTCGGCGAGTTTCAAAGCGACGTTCTGATAGTCGTCGAGAATGGCGGCGCGAAGCATACGCACGGTCTCCTGATTGGCGAGTTTCAAGCGCGCCAATCTAGAGCCCGAGATTCGAAAAGATAGGGGGGTATCAGTCCGTGTTGCGGCCGTATTTGGCCCGGCACGCCGGACCGGGGCCGCGCATGTAGTGCAGTTCGGGCCGGTAGGGCCGCAGAACGTCGCGGGTCAGTTGGTGCCAGAAGGTCGTCAACGCGGCAAACGGGCGGGGCAGCAAAGCCGCCGCAGAACCCGATATTGCCAGGATGGCCCGACCCATGACGTGCACTCCCGCGGGCTTCCTGCCCGCTTAACCCTTCGTCGCCTCAGGCGGCCTTTGGGTTCATGCGCGTGACTATGCGTGTCAGGTGTTAAAATCGGGTCATTTAACGAGCTTGCTGGGAGGTTTACGGACAGGCTTTCCAAGACTTTACCGTCCTGAGGGCCGGCGGTTGTCCGCGGCAGTCATCTTGCTCTTTGCGGCCGGCGCCGTTACATCAGCATCGAATTTCCCGACATAATCGTCCGGCCGCGCCGGTTTCCCGCGCCGGTTTTTCCCGGAAAACAAAGGTTTCGGAACTCAATGAACGGTCGTCAATTCATCTATCACATGCAGGGTCTGACCAAGACCTATCCGGCCGGCAAGAAGGTGCTGGATAACGTCAATCTGTCGTTCTACCCGGACGCCAAGATCGGCGTGCTCGGCGTCAACGGCTCGGGCAAGTCGACGCTGCTGCGCATCATGGCCGGCATCGACACCGAATTCATCGGCGAGGGCTTCGTCGCCGAGGGCGCACGCGTTGGCTACCTGGAGCAGGAGCCGCAGCTCGATGCCACCAAGTCGGTGCGCGACAACGTCATGGAAGGCGTCGCGCCCAAGAAGGCCATCCTCGACCGCTACAACGAGATCGCCTCGAATTATTCCGACGAGACCGCCGACGAGATGGCGAAACTGCAGGACGAGATCGATTCCAAGAACCTCTGGGATCTCGACAGCCAGGTCGACCTCGCCATGGACGCTCTACGCTGCCCGGCCGACGACGCCGACATCGCCAAGCTGTCCGGCGGCGAAAAGCGCCGCGTCGCGCTGTGCCGGCTGCTGCTCGACGCGCCCGACCTGCTGCTGCTCGACGAGCCGACCAACCATCTCGACGCCGAAAGCGTGAACTGGCTGGAAGGCCATCTGCGCAATTATCCCGGCGCCATCCTGATCGTCACCCACGATCGCTATTTCCTCGACAATGTCACCGGCTGGATTCTCGAACTCGACCACGGCCGCGGCATTCCCTACGAGGGCAACTACACCTCGTGGCTGCATCAGAAGCAGAAGCGCCTCGAGCAGGAAGCGCGCGAGGACGTATCCCGCCAGCGCACGCTGCAGCGTGAAAGCGAATGGATTTCGTCGTCGCCTAAGGCGCGGCAGGCGAAATCCAAGGCGCGCTACGAGCGCTACGACGAGTTGCTCAAGATCGCCAACGCCAAGACCAACACCGTGGCGCAGATCACCATTCCGGTGGCCGAGCGGCTCGGCCAGAACGTGGTCGATTTCGAACACCTCACCAAAGGCTTCGGCGACAATCTGTTGATCGACGATCTCAGTTTCAAATTGCCGCCCGGCGGCATTGTCGGTGTGATCGGCCCGAACGGCGCCGGCAAGACGACGCTGTTCCGCATGATCACCGGCCAGGACAAGCCGGATAGCGGCACCATCAAAATCGGCGAGTCGGTGCAGCTTGGCTATGTCGACCAGTCGCGCGACCAGCTCGACGGCAAGAAGAACGTCTGGGAGGAAATCTCCAACAGCCAGGACATCATCCTGGTCGGTAAGAAGGAAGTGAACTCGCGCGCCTACGTCTCGCTGTTCAATTTCAAGGGTGCCGACCAGCAGAAGAAGGTCGGCACGCTATCGGGCGGCGAGCGCAATCGCGTGCATCTCGCCAAGATGCTCAAGACCGGCGCCAACCTGTTGCTGCTCGATGAGCCGACCAACGATCTCGACGTCGATACGCTGCGGGCGCTGGAAGAGGCGCTGGAGGATTTCGCCGGCTGCGCCGTGATCATCAGCCATGACCGCTGGTTCCTCGACCGTATTGCCACGCACATTCTGGCGTTCGAGGGCGACAGCCACGTCGAGTGGTTCGAAGGCAATTTCCAGGACTACGAGAAGGACAAGATGCGCCGTCTCGGCCAGGACAGCGTCATTCCGCACCGGTTGAAATATAAGAAGTTTTCGCGATAGAATTGCGAGGATGATGGGGGGCTCAATTGAGATTAGCTGGTGCCGCGACGCCGCTCGCGCGCGGAGCCTTGCCCGCTTGTTTAGCGAGAACTTGACGCCATCCTACATTTCCCACGGTGAATTGCAGGGGCCGCGAGCTACGGCACTAGGGAAATGGGTACCAAACATCGCCCAAGTACTAGAGGTCGAGTTGCTCGGCCGCATCGATAGTCCGGACGATGCCGCACCGGGCAGCTCGACAAAGCTTGCCGCGGGTCTCTGGGCCGACGGCAGCGATGTCGGCGTGATGCTGGCCACGTTTTCTCGCGCGGCAACGGTTCCTTTCTGCATTCTGGAAGATATCGATATTCGATCCGACACACGCGGCAATGGCTACGGTCAAACCGCTCTCAATTGGTTGATAGCCGAATGTCGCGCGAGGGGTATCGGTCGTATTTTTCTTGAAAGCGGTATCGAAAATCATAAAGCCCACGAGCTATTCGAACGTGATGGCTTCGAGACCGTGTCGATTGTCATGATGAAGGACTTCTAGCGATCGGAACAAATTTATCTCAGCTTTTGGGGAGGCAGAGAATGATACTTGAGCAGATGTCACCCGACGCGACCATTTCATCTGAGATCGTCGTGATGATATTGGATTTGCTGTCGACGGCACTTTCAGTTGCGCTCGTTTATCTGATTTTTGTCGATGGGGCTCTGCATCGACTTGAGAAATCAAGATGGCAACTTGCGAAGAGTGTTTTTGGCTTTCTTTTAATTTGTATCATCACGCTTATCTGCACACATTTTTTGCTGCAGATGCGGCTGCTCCTTGCGGGGGGCTTAGCGGCTCCACGACAGGGCATATAATCCTAGACGATGTTTTTGCGAAAGCCCGACGCGGAGGCGCTGGAGGATTTCGCCGGCTGCGCCGTGATCATCAGCCATGACCGCTGGTTCCTCGACCGCATCGCCACGCACATTCTGGCGTTCGAGGGCGACAGCCACGTCGAGTGGTTCGAGGGCAACTTCCAGGACTACGAGAAGGACAAGATGCGCCGCCTCGGCCAGGACAGCGTCATTCCGCACCGGCTGAAGTATAAGAAGTTCTCGCGGTAATCCTTCCGACGCTCATGGTGAGGACCGCAAGCCGGGGCGGTCTGCATTCAACCGCTCTCCGGGGTGCACCGGTCCGTTCTCATATTGCCGGAAGCCATGCCATGCTATGGCGTGCCGGGGGTCCCGGTGCTAGGCTCCTCAGCGGGGGAAACGACCAGCCATGACAATTACGACCGCGATGACGGCCGTCCCGAAGCCGCCGGCGGCGCTGATCGAGGCTTTCCGAACAGCACCGACATCCATCATCAGCGATAACCTGTCGCGGCTGCCGGGCGCCGTGGGCCTGCGCCCGTTTCACCGCGGCGGCAGGCTCGTCGGCACCGCGTTCACCGTGCGCGTCCGTCCGGGTGACAATCTCGCGATCCACAAGGCGCTCGAACTCGTCGGGCCGGGCGACGTGATCGTCGTCGACGGCGGTGGCGACGAGACGCGGGCGCTGGTCGGCGAAATCATGCTGACCATCGCGCAATATCGCGGCGCGGCGGGCTACGTGATCGACGGCGCGATCCGCGACGTCGGCGCGATAGCGGCGTCGGACTTTCCGGTGTTCGCCCGCGCGGTCATCCATCGCGGCCCGTACAAGAGCGGACCGGGCGAAATCAACGTGCCCGTCAACATCGGCGGTTCGGTCATCGCGCCGGGCGACATCGTGGTGGGCGACGAGGACGGCGTGGTGGCCTTTTCGCAGGCGATCGCGCCGGCCTTGCTCGAGGCCGTGAAGGCGCAGATCGCGCGCGAGGAAGCCACGCTCGTCGCTATCCGCGAAGGCCGCTACCAGGGCAGTTACGGAAAATCGTGAGCGGCCGCGATCGACCGAACAAGGAGACGCCATGAGTCAGGCAAGCGAATTTCACACACTCAGCGATCCCAGCGACGGGCTCCTCCGCGAACTTGCGCCGGGACTGACGACACGGATTTTTGCTGGCGAGCACGCCATGCTCTCGGTTGTGACCCTGGCGGCGAACTCGGAAGGCGTCATGCATCATCACCCCGAGGAGCAGTGGGGCGTTTTGCTCGAGGGCTCGGCCATCCGCTTTCAGGGCGGTGAGGAAATTGCGGTCAAGAAAGGCGACTTCTGGCGCACGCCCGGCAACGTGCCGCACACCATGCGCGCCGGGCCGCAGGGCGCGCGCGTGCTCGATATCTTCAGCCCGCCAAGGCCGGAATACAAAAAACAAGGCTCCGGTTTCGGGGCCGCGTAACTCGTTACGGAAAACCGTAGTTCAACGTCCAGACAAAAAAGGACGGAACTTCAAACCCTGGGGAGGGGACTTTGGAAAAGATCACACGCCGCACCGTGCTGGCCGCTTCGGCTGCTTCCGCCGCTTTCGCCGTTGCGCCGCCTTTGTTCGCTGCGCCGTCAACGACGACGCTGGTCGTGCCGTTTCCGCCGGGCGGGTCGACCGATGCATTGGCACGGCAGCTTCAGCCGGGGCTGCAATCGCGCCTCGGCCGGACCGTGATCGTTGAAAACAAGTCGGGCGCTGCGGGTTCGCTCGGCGCGGCCTCCGTCGCCAAGAGCCCGGCCGACGGATCGAGTTTTCTGGTGACGTTCGACTCGCACGCGGTCATTCCCGCGATCCTGGAACAGCCGCCTCTCAACGTTGAGACCGATCTGATCCCGGTGTTTCTCGTTGGCACCGCGCCCTATGTCATCGCTGCCACCGTCGACCGGCCGTTCCGCACCTTCGCGGACGTCGTCGCTGCCGCCAGGGAGAAGCCCGGTTCGGTGCGCTATGCCTCGGTCGGCATCGGCACGCTCGGGCATCTGGCGATGGCGGTGCTCGCCAAGAAAGCCGGCGTCGAGATCACGCACGTGCCATATCGCGGCGGCGGTCCCGCCATGAATGACGTCCTCGGCGGGCACGTCGATCTGATCGCGGGATCCGCTGCGCTCATCATGCCTCAGCTTAAGGGCAATCGCATCCGCGCCGTCATGCAGCTCGGCCGCAAGCGGCTTGCCGCTCTTCCCGATACGCTCACCGCGATCGAATCCGGCTTTCCGGATTTCGAGACGCTGGCCTGGTGGGGCGTTTTCGCGCCGAAGGACACGCCGCCCGACGTGATTGCTGCCATGGAAAAGGCTATCCGGGAGATCCTGAACGAGCCGGCGGTGGTTGCGAACCTGCGCGATACGCAAATGATGACGCTGGTGCTCGGCGGCGCCAAGGAGTTCGACGTCTTCTTTGCGAAACAGGTGAAGTTCTGGGGCAACGTCGTGCGCGAGAACAATATCAGGGTCTGATCTCTGCAGGCTGCCGCCAGCCCGTCATCGCCCAGCGGTGAAAACTGCGCGCTAGAGCCTGTTGTACGAATTGGTACCGAGTTCAGGCTCTGCCGCCGTCCACTCTGCGCCGGACCTGAAAGGCCGAACGCTCTTGAGCAGCCCGCGGACGCTCAGGGTCATGAGCGTTTCGTGGTGCTTCATGCCTTTGCCGCCCTTCACCAGGCCGAGATCGCGCACGAGACAAAGCGTGCCGTCGCTCATGCGGGCAAGCTTGGCTTCCTTGAAATAATTTCTGACGCGCGACAGCATTCAGACAGAGGAATGCAGCGCCGGGTGATTCGGTCAATTCTTGACGGCCGCAAAACACTGCGCATTAACGGCTCATTTCCCACGTCTGTTAATCACCGCTTTACCGTCCTCTATCCGTTCTCTGATTCGCGAATGTTCCTCGAACGTTCGTGTTTTTCGCCGATGCTGTGCCGCAAAAAATGAGCGCGGCTACATGTAGCGGTGCCGCGCCATCATTCGGCATGGCGAATCGCCTATAACGATTCGCGCGCGGCGCGTCCTGCCGCCTGACGAGGATTTTCGCCATGTCGATGTCCGCCGACGACGCCATTCCGCCGAAGGACTTTCCGGGGCTCAAGCCGCTGCCGACGCTGATCTTCGGGTCGCGCTGGCTGCAACTGCCGCTCTATCTCGGCCTGATCGTCGCGCAGGGCGTCTACGTCATCCTGTTCCTCAAGGAGTTGTGGCACCTCGTGCTCGGCGCCACGCAGTTCAACGAGCAGGAGATCATGCTGGTGGTGCTCGGCCTGATCGACGTGGTGATGATCTCAAATCTGCTCACGATGGTGATCGTCGGCGGCTACGAGACCTTCGTGTCGCGGCTCGAGCTGGAAAAGCATCCGGACCAGCCGGAGTGGCTCAGCCACGTCAACGCCAGCGTGCTGAAGATCAAGCTGGCGATGGCGATCATCGGCATCTCGTCGATCCACCTGCTGCGCACGTTCATCTATGCCGGTTCGCTCGGTCAGCCGTCCAACCCGTTTACCGAAACCGGCGTGATGTGGCAGGTCATCATCCACGGCCTGTTCGTGCTGTCGGCGATCGGCATCGCCTATGTTGAGCGGCTGGGCCAGGCGGCCTACGCCAAGCCGGGGCATTAGTTGCGGGCGCGCTTCGCCATCTTTGCTGGCATCGCTGTCGCGATCGCGGTGCTGATGCCGGCGGGTGCCCTGGCCGATGCCGCCTTCCAGCAGTGGCTGCAAACCCAGTGGCCCGCCGCGCAACAACTCGGCGTGTCGCGCGCGACATTCGACAATGCGACGCGCGGGCTGGAGCCGGATCTGTCGCTGCCCGATCTCGCTATTCCCGGGCGGCCGGAAAAAGCGCCGCCGGGGCAGGCGGAGTTCGTGCAGACGCCGGGGCAGTATCTGCGCGAGGCGACTTTCGACCGCCTGGCGACGCGGGGGCGCCAGCTCGCCGCGCAATACCGCGAACCGCTGGCGCGCATCGAGAAGGAGTTTGGCGTGCCCGGCAATGTCGTGCTGGCGATCTGGGCGCGCGAGACCGACTATGGCGGCTATCAGTTGCCGCTCGACGCCATCCGTACGCTGGCGACGCAAGCTTATGTCGGCAAGCGCGCGGCGTTCTTCCAAAATGAATTCCTGCATGCGCTGAAGATGCTGCAGGACGGCGTGCCGCGCGCCGACATGCGCTCGTCCTGGGGCGGGGCGCTGGGGCTGACGCAATTTTTGCCGTCGGAGTTCTACAAATACGGCGTCGATTTCGACGGCGACGGCCGCGCCGACATCTTCCATTCGGTGCCGGATGCACTGGCCTCGGCGGCGAAGCAGCTCGCCGGCAAAGGCTGGCAGAAGGGCGAACGCTGGGCCTACGAAGTCCGCGCGCCGCAGAATGCCGACTGCACGTTGGGCGTGCCCGATGTGACGATGCCGACCGGCGAATGGCTCAAGCGCGGCTTCGTGCCGGCGAATAGCCGCACCTTGAGCGCCGCCGAGCAGGCGATTCCGGCTTCGCTGCTGCAGCCGGAAGGCAGCTACGGGCCGTCGTTCCTGACGCCGAAGAATTACTACGTCATCAAGGACTATAATTTCTCCGATCTCTACGTGCTGTTCGTCGGCCACCTCAGCGACCGCATCGCGGGCGCGAAAGCCTTCGAGACGCCGTGGAGCCAGAACGCGCAGCTCAAGACCAAAGACGTCGAGACCATGCAGCAGCGGCTGACGTCGCTGGGGATTTACAAAGACAAGATCGACGGCAAGGCCGGCATGCTGACGCGCGCCGCGCTCGGGCAATATCAGAAGAGCAACGGTCTGAAGGTGGACTGCTGGCCGACGGCGGCAGTGCTCGAGCACATGAGACGCTAGCGCATCAAACGGCAACGCCGCGGCCATCGGCCGCGGCGTCACGATACCAATCAGATTTTTTACGGGCAGATGAAACGCGGACGGCTCCAGCCGACGACGTTGCCGTAACCGTCGCGCATCGGACGGCGGGCCCAGTAGCCGCCGGGGCAGCCGTCGGGATAGCGCGCGCCGTAGCCTTCGTAGACGACGTAACCGGGTTGCGGGCCGTAGTAACGCGGGCCGCTGTTAGCGATGGCGCCGCCGATGATGGCGCCGGCGGCGAGGCCACCGATGATGCCGGCACCGACGCCGCAACCGTTGCAACGGGCTTCGGCGGTGTTCGGGGTGCCCAGCATCCCCACGGCGATAGTCGCGGCCGCTGCGATCGCAAGAATGGCCTTCTTCATTGGATGTCTCTCCAGGTCAGGTCGGCCGGGGCCGACCGCAGGGTTTACGACGATAGTCTACCGCCTATCCCCGGTATGGCGAAAGAGGCAGTGGTAATATGTCGGAAATTTGATGGATTAGGTTCAAAGCTTTCTCCGGAAAAAGTCCGGGCTCTTTGCAGAACCCGGGCTTTTCAGTCGATGCTGAGCGAGGACGGTTAGTCGCAGACCCGCACGCGGTGCAGGCGCCAGCCGTAGCCGTCCCACACCCGCTCGCGAGCCCAGTAGCAGTCCGGGCCGCGGTAATAGACCGGTGCCGGTTCGTAGTAGCCCGGGCTGTAGCCACGGTCGTAGCCATAGCCATGGCTATTTGAGGCGATGCCGCCGAGGATCGCGCCGGCGGCCAAGCCGCCGATGATGCCGGCGGCGATACCGCCGTCCCGCGCTTCAGCCGGTTGCGGTGCGGCGACAGCCGCGACGGCGAGGGTCGCGCCAACGCCTAAAGCGATAAGAGTCTTGCTGATCTTGGTCATGGCGTGCCTGCTTTCGTTAGAGGGGTCGTAGGAATTGAACGACCGATCGGTGCATTTCCTGCGAGTCTCGTCCGCAAGGATAACGTCTGGCTTGAAGCCGACCTTCCGTCTTTTGCGGTGAATGGCCGGTGAATGGGCCGTTGCTTAAGAGCGTTTTACGCCTTGGCGCGCATTAAATTTCGGCAAGACTCAAGGCCGGATTGCGGCACGGGTTCGGCGGGCGCGACCGGCGTGCGTCTACCGCTTGGTTTTTTTCTTGTTGGTTTTCGTTTTGCGCCGGGTCTTGGTTTTGGCTCTTTTCTTGCGGCGTTTGTGGCCGACCGCGCGGCGGCCGACATTGTCGAGAAACAATTTTTCCAGCGGATAGCTGAGCCGGCGGATCGCGGCCTTGAGCGGCAGCCACTCGACCGCGGCGATATCCTTCATCAGATCGTAGCTCGGCCGCACCTTGGCCTGCATGCGCCAGAACTGCACGACCTTCGGCCGGCCACTCGCACGGTAAGTGATGGCGCCGAGAAATTCGCGCACCTTCACGCGATGGCCGGTTTCCTCCACCACCTCGCGGCGCGCGCCGATGACGGCGCGTTCGGTGCGCTTGAGCTTGCCGCGCGGCAGCACCCAGCGGTCGTCCTTGCTGCGTTGCACGATAGCGAACAATGGCCGCGCGCCCTTGCGCACGACGATACCGCCCGCCGCGTAAATGGTTTTGCCCGCCAAGTCGTTCCCGCCTTCAAGCCGATTCGTTTAGCAAATATACGCCGGTGCACGCAGCAAAATTGCGGATTTGCACGGTCTGTGGGCAAGTTGTGCGGCGTTTTGTGCGGCGTCATAAATTCGTCGCCCGGCAAGATCTCCGATCCGGCATTCAGCGGGCATGCATCATCGCCCGTGTTCTTTATCGCCCCGGGCAGGCGGACTTCGTTTCGTCCCTCGCGAAAAAAAGCGAGGGGATGGAGCACCGAGCGGCGCATCCATTTCTTACGTGCGCACCTTCAAACCGGAAGGTGCGGCGCCTCTCGGCGCTCCATCGCGGCGTCTGACGGCGTCCGGTCCGCGCTTTCGGCCAGTCTCCCGAAGGACACGCCGTCAGCGAGCTCCTCGCGGGGCACCCTAGTGTGCCCGGGCGTGGTCCGGCGCCGCCCGGGAGCTGGGGATGCGTAATCCCCCGCCCGCGGGCGCCACATCCTGCTCCACCATCATGACGCCTCATGAGAGCGCCCTCGATGAGCAGGACGTGTAGTATATAGTCCTAGCTATGGATTATTGTCAAGCGGCATAATATGGCCCGCTCGCCCGCGCCCCCGCCTGTGCGGGGGCAGGCTCCAGCGGGGCCCAGCGCTCGGACAAGAACTCGCAATCTAGGAAAGCAGGCTGAAGGCGTGATACCAGCGTGACTGTTCAGGCTATTGCTCGCGACGCGTTGCGTGGACGAACGACAACAAAAGAATTCGAAGGGGAGCGGGACATGCAGCAACTGCGCCGACGATTGTGCGGATTTCTGATCGCCGCGATGGTGGTGCTTGCACCGCACGCGATTTCACCGGTGGCGGCGCAAGCGGCTGAAGGCGCCCCGTCCGGCGCCTACGCGGAACTCCCCGGCGTGAAATTGTGGTTCACGGACTCCGGCGGCAAAGGTGCGCCTATCGTCTTGCTTCACTCGAACACTGGCACGAGCGCCGTGTGGGCGCGCCAGATCGCCGGCTTTTCCAAGGCGGGATACCGGGTCATCGCATTCGACCGCCGGGGTTGGGGCAAAAGCATCGCCAACCCGGCGACCGGCCCGCAGCCAAGCACCATTGCCGACGATCTCGATGCGCTCGCGGATCATCTCAAGCTGCCCCGCTTTCACCTGGTCGGCGTCGCGGGCGGCGGATTCGCCGCGCTCGATTATGCCGCATGGCGTTCGCAGCGGCTTCGCAGTCTCGTGATCGGCGGCAGCACGGGACAAATTTCAGACAAGGAGATCGCGGATTTCATCGCGCGCATCGAAATCCCCGGAATCAGGAAACAGCCTGCCGCTTACCGGGAGGTCGGCCCGTCTTATCGCGGCGCCAACCCGGAGGGCACCAAGCTCTGGACCGAGATCGACGAGCATTCGAAACAGCCGGGCGCTCCCAACCAGCCGCTCCGTTCGCTGAATACTTTTGCCAAGATCGCCACCATCCCGACGCCTGTTCTTATCATGGCCGCCGATGCCGATCTGCTGGCGCCTCCGGCCTTGATGCGCATCTGGGCGGCGCACGTGAAAAATCACGAATGGACGGTCGTGCCCGATACCGGCCACGCGATCACATGGGAACAGCCCGAACTGTTCAATAAGAAGGTTCTGGCGTTTGTCAGGCGGCATTGAGCGGCGTCCCGTGACGACCGGTTTCGTATGGCGCGCTCATCGATTTTTTCGCGTGGGCTTTAAATAAACCGCCTCTGCGGGCAGGTTAAGTCGTGGTGTACGTGATAAATAGCGATAGGCTTGTCCAGTTCTTTAGGGCGGATAGGGGGAGCTAATATGCTGTCGAAATGGGTTGCGGTGCTTGCTCTCATGTTGTTCGCCTCATTGGGCGGATACGCGCAGGCCCAAGAACTGAAGAGCAAGACCTCCGTATGGTCGTGCCGTTCCCACCGGGCGGAACGGCGGACAGCATTACGCGGCTTATCAGTCAGCAGGCGAACACGGCAGGCTTCAAGCTCATCGTCGAAAACCGCCCTGGCGCCGGCACCATTATCGGCACCGAGCACGTCGCGCACGCCGCGCCCGACGGCACGACGCTGCTGATCATGTCGAACTCGTTTGTCATCAACGCGATCGTTCGCGCGAAGCTGCCCTATGACCCATTCACGCTCGAACCGCTTTGTCTCGTGGCAAGCTCGCCGCAGGTGATCGTCGTCAATGAAGCCTCGCCCTATCGTACGCTCAAGGATCTCATAGAAGCTGCACGCGCGCAGCCGGGCGCGCTATCGTTCGGAGCGCTCGGCCCCGCAACCACGCAGCATATCGCCGGTGAGATGCTGATGCATGCCGCAAATGTCAAACTTACTTATGTGCCATTCACCGGCGGCGCGCCTGCGGTGAACGCGCTCCTCGGCCAGCACGTCACCGCAGTGATGGCGAACTACAACGAAGTGATGGAACAGCTAAAGGCGGGTAAGCTGCGGGCGCTGGCAATTGCGTCGTGCGAACGGCTCAAGGCGATACCCGACGTGCCGACCTTCATTGAGGCTGGCTACAAAGATTTCGAAGCCTCGGCATTTTTTGGCTTCGTGACGACGTCGGGAACGCCGAAGGACACCGTTAGTCAGCTTAACGCAATGCTGATGACCGCCCTTCAAAACACCCGATATTAGCGAAAAATTCGTCGTGCAAGGCCTCGAAATCGTAAGCGCCTGCGGCGAAGATTTTCGTGCCTACATCAAACGGCAACACGAGAAATATACCGGCGCGATCAAGGATGCCGGAATAAAAGTCGAGTGAATCAGGACCGCTACCGGCCCCTTGCGGACATTCCGGCGCGCCGATGAATGTCCGCCGTTGGGATAGCGCGGGCATTGCAAACTTTGCTCGCGATCTCGACTAATGCGAGCGCGGCCTCGTTAAACGACAGCCCGGCTTTCTTGCCGATCGTCAGGCCGAGTGCATCACGGGCCGGTTCACCGCATCAGCATCATCGCCGTCGCCATCAGCGCGATCATCACCGCCGCCATGACGGCGATGTGCATCGGGCTCGACAGCATATGGCGGAGCAGGGCGAAGCTTGTGCCTTCCGGGATCAGCGCCATGCCGCATTCCGGGCATTTGCCCGGGCCGGTTTGGCGGACATTTTTGTGCATCGGACAGATATAGACCTGTCCGCCGTCGGGCATTGACGTGCTCATGGTCTCACCCTTGGCTTCACACGCCGAGCGTGCGCCGGCGTTCTTCGTATTCGTGGCCGTCGATTTCGCCGCGCGCGAAGCGCTCTTTCAAAATCTGCGCCGCCGAATCGCCTCTGCTGCCGCCGTGGCGGCGCATCATGAAGAACATCATGCCGAAGCACAGCGCGATCATCAGCAGCATGACCATGGGACCGAAGAACATCCACGGTCCGGGGCCGTAATCGTTCCACCACATCATGGCATCCTCCTACGAATAGGATGGCGCCATGCTGCGCGCGGCGCGCGATGCCGACGTTGATATGGATCAACCGGCGAGCGGTAGTCGATTACGGCTTTGTCGGTTCCCGCCGGACATCGCTGAGCCGGCAAAATTCATCCAATACAGACCTGGTTTCAGGCGGCTGGCGCATTAAAAATATGCGACGCATCTGCTAGGATAGGTATGTTAAATTTTCATCGGGATAGATTCGTTTTACTGACAGATCGATGCCCTGGCGAGACCGCAATGGACAACAATGATCTTCGCCGTAATGTGCGGCGTTCCATCAGCCGTATAGTTCACATCGCGACCGGGAACGGTCCGCCCGTGGAATGCCGCATGAGTGACGTATCAGAAACCGGTGCACGTATCGCGGTTGCCTTTCCACAATCGGCACCGCAGGAGTTCTTGATCCTGCTTCACCTTGACCTACCGCGATGGTGTCGAGTCATTTGGCGATCTGAGCACGAAATCGGGATACATTTTATCGACGCTCCAAAATCTTTGACGATACCGGAGCGCGTGGATTTGTCGTAAATCGAAATTTGATGCGCGGGCATGGTAGCGTCACCATGCGCGTTTGTCCGCGCGTACTTATCAAAGCGATGGCTCAAGCGCACCGATCAGTGTCCGCTTCCGAAGGAAGAGCGGACATTGATGGACTTTGCTTGCCGATCGCGATTTATGAGGACGAGGCCCTAGTTAAACTTCAGCCCGGCTTCCTTGGCGATCTTCAGGTTGAGATCGATCTCGCGCTTGATCATGGCGTCCATCGCGGCCGGCGTCAGCGGCGCGGGCTCGACGCCCTGGATCGTCAGTTTCGCCTGCACCTCCGGCAGCGCCAGCGCCTTGGTTACCTCGGCGTGCAGCCGGTCGACGATGTCGCGCGGGGTCTTGGCCGGCACCAGCATGCCGTTCCAGTAGTTGAAGTCGGAATCCTTGTAGCCGGCTTCCAGCGTGGTCGGGATGTCCGGCAGCGCCGGCGAGCGTTTGGCGGAGCTCACCGCCAAAGCCTGTAACTGACCGTTCTTGATGAAGGGCAGGCTGGACGAAATGCCGATCAGGCAAAAATCGACGCGTCCGGTCATCACTTCGGTGAGTTGTTCCGGTCCGCCGCGGAACGGCACATGGGTCGCCTTGATACCGGCGCTGGCGCGAAAGCGCTCGGCCGCCCAATGCGTGGCGCTGCCGACGCCGGCGGAGCTAAAGGTCAAGTTGCCTTCGCGCGCCTTGGCGACGAAATCCTTGAGGTCCTTGTAGCCCTTCGACGGCGAGACCAAGAGCACATTCGGCACGCTGCCGAAGCAGGCGACCGCGGCGAAATCCTTGGCGGCGTCGTAGGGCAAATTCGGATAGGCGGCGGGCGCGCCGGAATGGGCGGCGGCATTGATCAGCAGCGTGTAGCCGTCGGGATCGGCCTTGGCGACCAGCGCCGAACCGAGGCTGCCGCCGGCGCCGCCGCGATTTTCGATGATGACGGTCTGGCCGAGCTGGCGCGACAGCGGGTCCGTCACGATGCGGCCGATGATGTCGATGGTCGAGCCGGCGGTGAACGGCACCACGGCGCGGATGGTCTTGTCTTTGGGCCAGACATCGGCCAAGGCGAAGCGCGGCACGGCGGGCAGGCCTAAGGCCGCGGCGCCGAGCGTGAGAAAACGGCGGCGGTTGCTGGCGATCACGATAATCCTCCCGAAAAGCCCGTGCGCTCGTCTTGTTGCGGCGCAACTTGTTTGTGCGTCGCCGATAATGCCACGGCAATATTTTTCTGTCATTGCCGGACTTGTCCCGGCAATCCCGATCAGGGTCGCATAACTTTGCCCTCCTCAGCGAGATGGCCGGGACAAGCCCGGCCATGACATGTAAATGTGGTGTTCATAAAAAGGAGAGCGTTATGCCAAACTATAAGTGGGACCACATTCACCTGCGCACCGCCGATCCGGAGGCCACCGTGAAGTGGTTCGAAACCGTGATGGGCGCGGAAATCACCCGCAGCAATCCGAACGGCAAGCCGCGCATCGACATGAAGCTCGGCGGCGCCAACATCTTCATCGCGCCGGTGGCGCCAGGCGATGCGGTCAACCCGGCGCCGGTGACGCCCTATCAGGGGCTCGATCATTTTGGTCTGTCGGTATCGAACATCGACGAAGTCGCCGCCGATCTCAAGAAGAAGGGTGTCGAGTTCACCAAGGAGCCGCATTCGCCGCGGCCCGGCATCAAGATCTGCTTCATCCGCGGACCGCACGGCATCTCGATCGAGCTGCTCGATCGCGATCCGAAGTACACCTAAGCGCATGATCCCGAAAAAGCCTGCCCTCGGACTTGATCCGAGGGTGTGAAGCGGTTTTCGGATAAGATCATGCGCGCTTAAAGAGCCAAAATTCAAAAAAATCTGGGGGAGACATCATGAAACGCATCTTGATCGCGGCCGCACTCGTGGCCGCGATGGCCGTCGGCCAAGCGCACGCGCAAACCAAGACACTCAAAGAGCAGATCGTCGGCACCTGGATCTTCGGCGTCGCCGAAGTCGTGGCGCCCGACGGCAAGAAATCGTTTCCGTTCGGCGAGACGCCGAAGGGCATGCTGATCTTCACCGCCGACGGCCACTTCGCCCAGGTCCACGTCGCCAGCGACGTGCCGAAGATCGCCAGCAATAATCGCCTGACCGGTACGCCGGAAGAATACGCCGCCATCATGAAGCGGAGCATCTCGGTATTCGGCGGCTACACGGTGAACGAAGAGAAGAAGACGGTCACCTTCAACATCGTCTCGGCGAGCTATCCGAACTGGGAAGGCGAGGCGCAGGAGCGTTCGATCGACAAACTGACCGCCGACGAATTCGTCAACACCAACCACAATGTCGCCGGCGGCCGCGGCAGCGCGTCGAATTATTACAAGCGTGCGAAGTAAAGGACTGCGCGCGAATTAGGAGTAGCGCGCGCAACAAGACGCGAAGGCGCCCGGTTCCATCGTGGCGCCTTTTCGCCGCTTTCTTGGGACAAGCAGGCTTGTTTGCTGCGGAAGCGGCCGGCCCGGGTTGCCTTGCCGGGCGGCGTCCGCGTAAATGGCGCGGGCGTCAGCGAAGGATGTTGCATGCGGTTGGCTGGACTTGCGGTGAGTGTGGCGTTCGGCGCGGGGTTAACGCTATCGGCACAGGCGGCCGGCGCCGACGAAAAGTTCGAGAAAGCCCTGCTCAAGCTCGATCCGTCGGCCCGGCTGGAACAGCTCTGCGACTACACCGCGCTGAAGCAAATCAGGGCCGACGACAAGAATTTCCGGCCCGACCGCGCGGTGGCCAATGCCATGGCCGAGCCGCAGGTCAGGCAGGACACCGTCGAGGCCAAGGCCGGGGCGTTCCGCAGCCGCAAGAAATGGTACACGCTGACCTATAGCTGCACCGCGACCCCGGACCATCTCAAGGTCGTCAGCTTCACCTACGCGGTCGGGCCGGAGATTCCGGAGACCAAATGGGCCGGTTACGGCCTTTGGGACTGAGTTGACGGCCCTTTGGGCTTGAAAACGGCCCAAAACACCCCAAATCCAATCAAGTAAATTGCGGTTGGCCGTGCTAAAAGACAGCCAATGATCCGGCGTACCACCGATTCGCGGCAACTGGCCGAAATGGCCTTCAAGAAGGCCACCGCCAAGCCCGCGGAGACCATACCGAAAGCACCGTCGATCCCGGGCGCCAAGGAGCTTGTGTCGCTCCGCATCGACCGCGACGTACTCGATTTCTTCCAGGACGGCGGCCCAGGCTGGCAAGAGCGTATGAACGACGCGCTGCGAGCCGCCGCCGGTAAATAACGCGGCCGGTTTCCGCGACGTCACCTGTTTCATTCATTTGTACCAATGGAGATTACATTGGCCGACGACAGCAAGAAGAACGCGGCGAACAATCAGTTTCGAAAGCTGCGCCAAGCCGAAGAAGGCAAGCGCGCGATGACCGAATACGAAAACAGCGCCATCGCCAGCCGCGCCAAGACCGCGCGGCTGCGCGCGCTGCGCCTGGCGCGCGACGAAAAGGAAGCCGCCGAGCTCCTGGCCAATCCGCCGCCGCCGAAGAAAAAGAAGGCGGCAAAGAAAAAAGCCGAAGTCGCAGCCGAAAGCTGATCGCGGCCCGCCGCCTCCTGTCTTTCATCGTTGATCGCCGCCACGCCGCGCGGCCGGATGACCGGCCAGCGCCGGCGGCGGCAATTTCGCGACTGCCCGCTTGAGTATTTTATAAAATAATACTACCGTATAGGTTGTGCTACTTTCATCGGGGGGAGTGCCATGACTTTGCGTCCGCTGTCCGCTGTCCGCTGTCCGCTTTCGCTTTCAAACGCGTTTGTCTCCTGGCGCCGTTCGCCGCCGCGCTGTGCATCGGCCTCGCCGCGCCCGCCGCGGCGCAGACCAAGCCTTGCGTTGCGCCGCTTGGCTGGTGGGAGTCGAAAGGGCTGCAGCCGTTCTTCGTCAATCCCAAGGGCGGCTCGCCGACGACCGATTGCGATTTCCAGCTGTGGTCGTGGAGCGCCTTCGTGCACTGGATTCAGAACGATCCGAAGACCGGCCAGCCGCTGCTGCTGCAACTGCCGACCTATGACGATCTGGTGTCCGGCGTCGCCGCGCGCGCCACGGTCGGCCCGCGCACGCTGACGCTCAAGCCGCGCAACCAAAAACCGAAGTCGATGTCCTCGATCGAGCAGGCCGGCTCCAACGGCGTGCTGGTCGATCAGAACGGCCGCGTGGTTTATTACGCGACGCATATGGACCCGATCTATTTCGGCTTCACGCAGAAATTTTTCGGGCCGGCGCGCTACGCCAAAGCCCCGCCGACGCTGAATTATCCGATCGGCGCCACGGTGTTCAAAACCGCATAGCGCGTGGTGCAGGCGGGCGAGGACACCAGCAAGGTCTTCACCACCAAGGCGACCATCGATCTGTTGGAAAGCGACGGCAAAGGCGGCTTGAAGCCGAGCGGCAAGACCCAAGCCGACGTGCCGGTGGCGCTGGTCGCGACCCACGTGGTCGGCGTCATCAAGGATCATCCCGAATTTGCCTGGGCGACGTTCGAGCAGCTCAATAACGCGCCCAATCTGCCGTCAGGTATGTCGCCGAGTTCGCCCAATCCGGTCAGCCCGGACGGCTTCACCTTCTACAAAGCCGGCACGCCGGCCAATGCCAGCAACAATCTGCCGGTCAGTCTGAGTATCAACACCGGCACCCAGGTGGTCGCTCCGGTCACCAATGTGTTCCGGCAATTCCAATATGGCGGTGCGACGCCGGCTTCGCGCGTCGCCGACATCGTCTCGATCAACGGCAATTTCCAGAAGTCGATCGCCGGCAAAGCCAGCCCGCTGGTCGACACGGTGTTCGCCAATTACGGCCTGGTCGGCACGGTGTGGATCCTCGCCAATACGCTCAAGCCCGGCGACGGCAATCTGGACTCGCAGGCCATCGGCTCAATCGACCTCGCCGACTCGGCGCTGGAGACTTTCGTGCAGGGCACTGGCACCAACTGCTTCAGTTGCCACAACACCAGCGGCGGCAGCGGCTATCGGGGCAAGGACATCAACCTGAGCCACATCATCCTGAGCGTGCTCAGGCCGAACGCGGCGATCCTTCAGGCCCGCTAGACTTGCGGCGCCGCTTCGGCCCGCATCAGGGCCGCGGCGGCGCCGACGGCCACCGCCAAGCCTAAGCACCAGAAACCGACCAGCCAGTACAGCGTCGCGGCGCTGGCGCAGCCGGCGGCGAAATACAGTATGCTCAGCGACAGCCGGCCGAACCTGGTGCGGATCGCTACGGCGTGTTCCGGATCGGCGCCGACGAGCAGATCGACGGCGTCGATGGTCGCCTGCGTGGTCGAGCCGGTCATCAGCGTGGTCGGCGGCAAATTTGCCAGATGCACGCGCTGCACGGCGTTCTGCAACGCCATCGCGGCGATGGCGGAAAAGCCGGTGAGCAAGGCCGCCGGGCTGTCGGCATCGGGGAACGGGCCGAAGCTCACGGCGAGCGCGAAGAATAAAACCAGCAGCGCGACTTCCACGGTGAGAAATATCCGCAGCACCGGTGCGTGGCGCGCGCGCAAGGCGGCGCCGGCCAGCCGCGCCAGTGCGACAGACACCACGAACACCGGCAGCGCCAAAATTTTCCCAATAATGCCGTGGCTGCCGAGCACCAAGGCGGCGCCGAGCGTGACGAAATTGCCGGTGACGTGCGCGGTGAACAGCCCGGCGAGGCCGAGAAAGCCCGCGGTGTCGACAAAACCGCCGTTGAACGACAGCAGGGCCGCGATCGCCGAAGGGCCGCCGATTTTTTTCATGGACTCAAAAAATTCGCTCGTTGCGGCGCAACCGCTCCTCCAGATAAGGGCGGTCGGCAGCAAGCCAACTGATCGAAAGGTTCAGCCCTTGTCCTTGATATGGGTCTCCGGCCGGTCGCTGCCGCTGGCGGTTTCGGTGTGCCACTTGCCCTTGGCGTCCTCGAACTGGATCTGCGCGGTCTCGCCGGGAACCCGCTGCTCGGAGGCGGCGCGCTTGGCGGCTTTCAGCGCGGCGGCGTGGCTCGGGAACGGCTCGGAAAACACGCCATCGACCTTGTAGGCCCAGCCGCCGTCGTGCTCGACAATTTCATAGGTGACTTCGGTCATCGGACGCCCTCGGATTGGACTTCTGTTTCAAGCCCCAACGTATCGCGGGCGCAAAGGGTTGCACAGGCAAAAAGCATTGTGCCTGATGATCTCGCAAAGCGACTGTGCAATAATGGCGGCCAAGGGCAACGCTTAAAGTGTCCAACCGGAGGATTCAGAGAATGACCATTAAACGGCGGAGCTTTATCCAGGGGGCGGGCGGTTTGGCGCTCACTGGCGGTTTTGCGGCCGGCTTGTCGCGGTTCGCCACCCCGGCGCTCGCGCAGGAAAAATGGCCGACTCGGCCGGTCCGTTTCATCGTACCGCTGGCGCCCGGCGGCGCCATCGATTTCGTGGCGCGGCAATGCGGCCAGGTGCTGTCGCAGAGTCTCGGCCAGCAGATCGTGGTCGAAAACCGCACCGGCGCCGGCGGCACGCTCGGCATGGACACGGCGATGCGCAGCACGCCGGACGGCTACACCTTCCTCGTCACCAACGACAACGCGGCGAGCGCGCCGCATATCCTCAAGCTCAGCTACGACTACACCAAGGTGCTGCTGCCGGTGATCGACATCGCGCATCAGCCGCAGGTCTTCGCCGTGCATCCGTCGCTCGGCGTCAACTCGGTCAAGGAATATGTCGACTACGCCAAGAAGAATCCGGGCGTCGGCTTCGCCAGTTCCGGCGTCGGTTCGAACCAGCATGTGATCGGCGAATGGTTTGCCAGGGAAGCCGGCATCAAGCTCGAGCACGTGCCGTATCGCGGCGCCGGGCAGGCGGTGACCGACCTGCTCGCCGGCCACGTGAAGTCGGCCTTCCTCGGGCCGACCGCGCTGATCAATCATCATCGCGCCGGTTCGATCAAGATCATCGCGCAGACCTCGGCCAAGCGCGCACCGACGTTGACCGATATCCCGACGCTGGAAGAGTCCGGCTACAAGGGTCTGGTGCTGGAAGCCTGGTACGCCTGCTTTGCGCCGCCGGCCACGCCGCCGGAGCTGATCAAGCAGGTCAACGCCGCGATCCAGCAAGCGCTGTCCGATCCGAAGCTGCTCGATAATTTCACCAAGGGCTCGCTGGAAGCGGTCGGCGGCACGCCGGAGGCGCTCGGCAAACTGGCGCAGGCGGATTCGGCGAAATACGAACGGCTGGTGCGGGAACTCAACATCAGCGCCGGCTAGGTCAGCCCCGACAAAAATCAATTTTTTGTCGACACGGACCGATGGTTTTTCGTGCACGCCCGCTATTGCCTTTCGCAACAATTCAATCTACGGTTGTTGATCTAATTTCCTCATGGGGTGGGGTGACACATGGCCGACATTGGACAACTCAAGAAGGCAAATGCGCAACGCTGGTCGAAGATGAAAGTCACGCCCAGTTTGATGGCCGCACTCGATAGCGCCGCCAACCGGTTGATCGCGCCCACCGCAAAATCGCAATATCAAGCGGTATCCGCCAAGACCGGCGTGCCGTGGGGTATTATTGCGGTGATCCATGAGCGGGAGGCGTCGCAAAGCTGGAAAGCAAATCTGGCGCAGGGCGATCCCTGGAATAAAGTGTCGATCCATGTACCGGCGGGCCGCGGACCTTTCGCCAGTTGGGCGGACGCCGCGATCGATGCACTGAAGAACTGCGCCCCGCACGCTGCCGCTTGGAGCGACTGGAGCATTGGCGGCGCGCTGACGCTGCTCGAAGAATATAACGGTTTAGGTTACGCCGCGCGCGGTGTTCCGTCACCTTATGTGTGGGCGTCGACCGATCAATATATAAAGGGCAAGTACATCGCCGACGGTCACTACGATCCGAATGCCGTCGATCACCAGCTTGGCTGCGCAGCGCTGCTGTCAAGAATGAAACTGCTCGATTCGTCGATCACACCTCCTTAGGTCGCAACCGAATCGAGCGCTTCGTCAAAGTCCGCGCTGTTTCTTCAGCCGGTCGATGGTGTCGGCGATATCGGACGGCAGCGATTTCAAGCCGGCTTGGCCGGCTTGCGTTAAAATCGGGCGCAATCGCGAGCCGGTGAGAAACGCCGGTTCGCGCCCGGCCGGAATGATGCGGTCGAAGATCACCACCATCAGCACCGCCAGCAATACGACGCGGATGGCGCCGAGCATGGCGCCGGCGACGCGGTCCGGCAGGCCGATCTCGGGGCCGACGATTTCGCTCACCGCCAGCCGCAGCAGCACGCCGAGGATGAAGCCGATCGCCAGAAACAGCGCGGCAAACACCAGCCCGGTCTGCGCCGGCTGAACCTTGAACTGCGCGATCAGGAACGGCGTGAGATAAGGCGCCGCCACCACCGTCACCGGCGCCGCGGCGAGATAGCCGAAGATGGTGGCGAGGCTGCGCAGCAGGCCCGACCGCAAACCGGAGACGACCGCCACCGCCAGGCAGACATAGACCGCGGCGTCGAACAGATTGACCGGTAGATCGTTCAAAATTCTCGCTCGCCTTGCGTTCGCGGCGGCCCGGATGAATCATAAGCGCGCCGCATAGAGCAATAGCGTAACCTTGCGCCAGATCACAACCTTTGGCTCATACGCGCGCTAGACTATGCACTTAAACGATCATTCGGCGGGAGACGGCCTATGACATTCAAGGTCACCAGCAACAGCTTCAAGGACGGCGATTATCTCGCCATGACGCATGTGGTGTCGGCGGATGCCGGGTTCGGTTGCGCCGGCGAGAACAAATCGCCGCATCTGAAATGGTCCGGCGCGCCGGCCGGGACCAAGAGTTTTGCCGTCACCTGTTACGATCCCGACGCGCCGACCGGCTCCGGCTTCTGGCATTGGCTGGTGGTGAACATTCCCGCGAACGTCACGGAACTTAGCGTTGGCGCCGGCAGCAAAGGCGGCACAATGCCGGCAGGCGCCTTGCAGACGCGCACCGACTACGGCTTTGCCGGTTACGGCGGCCCGTGTCCGCCGGAAGGCGATCATCCGCACCGCTATCTGTTCACGGTGTTCGCCGTCGGCGTCGACAGCCTGCCGGTGAAGGCCGACACGCCGGCGGCGCAGATCGGCTTCAACCTGCATTTCAACACGCTGGCGAAGGCGGATATCATGGGGCTGTTCAAGCGCTGAGGCCGGCGGGCTACTCCGCGGAATTCGCCAAGCACGGATCGAGCACGGCGTGGTTGGGGTCCAGCCGCCGGTAGCCGCCCTTCATGACGATCGAGTCGCCGACCTTCATGCCGTTCGCCTGATAGGTGACGCACATGATCCTGAGATCGGAGCAGACGACGAGATACCACAAGACACCGTCGCTTTTGACCAGAGTGAGCCTGCCACCTACCGTCAGGTCGATCCGCGTCTCTGTGTCTTGGACGCCCGCGGTCATGGCACGCAATTCTTCACAACTAGCTGTGGATGCGGCGGACATTTCGGCTGGCGAGAACGCGGGTCTGTTGGCAAACACGTCTTCGGCCTGGCACGGACTGATCAAGGTCAGTGCTAACAGTAATTGGCGCATGGATTCTCAGGATGGCCGGTGAATGGGCGGCGACGTGACCGCTCAATTACGCCGAAAATTTGGCGTTTTCGCCGCGTCCGATCATTTATGGAACCGGATGGAACTTTTGCGCCGTTCGATTATTGTTGTTCGCGCTCAGCCGAAGATTCGGCTCCGCGCACGGCTGAGCATCGTCAATTTCCGGGCCACACGGGCCCTCATGAGGACAACACCATGCGTATTTCGTCGGGTCTCCGTACAGCCGCCATCGCGCTCGCCGCTTTGGCCGTCACCACCGTTTCGGCCCTGGCCGATAGCGGCACCATCAGCTTCAACATCGTCAAGGCGGGCTTCATCGTCGGCGGCTCCGGCGGCAGCGGCACGCTGACCTTTCACGGCAAGCGCTATCCGATTTCGATTGGCGGTGTGAGCTACGGCTTCACCTTCGGCGCCTCCGAGACCCGGTTTCACGGCACGGTCAGCAACATTCGCCGGCCGTCCGATGTCGAGGGCGTCTATGGCCAGGCCGGTGCCGGCGCCGCTCTCGTTCGCGGCGCGCAGGCCGTGGTGCTGACCAACCAGAAAGGCGCGACGCTGGCGCTGTCGGGCCGCCAGGCCGGGCTGATCGTGAGCGCCGACCTCAGCGGTCTTGCTCTGTCGCTGCGCTAGGCTTGCTTTGTCGCTGCGCTAGGCTTCGTTTCGTTGCGTGAGTATGACGGCGGCGCGGCAACGTGCCGCCGTTATTTTTATTGGTGCTGGACGACGACCTTGGTGCCGACCGGCACGCGCGCGTACAGATCCTCGATGTCCTCGTTGACGAGGCGGAAGCAGCCGGACGACACGGCCTGGCCGATGGTCTCCGGCGCGTTGGTGCCGTGGATGCGATAGACCGTGGCGCCGATGTAGAGCGCACGCGCGCCCATCGGATTGCCCGGGCCGCCGGCCATGAAGCGCGGCAGATAAGGCTGGCGTTCGATCATCTCCGGCGGCGGCGTCCAGTCCGGCCATTCCATCTTGCGCGTGATCTTGTGCACGCCGCCCCACTGGAAGCCGTCGCGGCCGACGCCGATGCCGTAGCGCAGCGCGAGCTGCTCGTTGACGATGAGATAGAGGAAGCGGTCGGCGGTGTTGACGACGATCGTGCCCGGCGGATAGTCGCTGCGGTAGAACACCGAGGTGCGGCGCAACTCTTGAGGCAGTTCGGCGTCGCGCGCGGTGTGATCGACGCCGGGATCGGGCTCCTGCATCGTCGGCGCCGGCGCGCGGCCGAACAATTGCGCGGACGCAGGGTACGGCGCGAGCAGGGCGGCGGCCGCGAGGAGGCCGATGGCGAGCGTGAGGGCGAGGGTCCGGCGCATCGCGGTTTTTTAGCAGAGACGCGGCGAGGTGTCTTGGGGCGAAAGGAAGAGTCTTGGGGCGAAAAATTTTCGTACGTCCTCGTTTTGATTCAATTGCCGGAGCGGCGGAGTTCTTTTTTTCCCTCTCCCCGCATTGCGGGGAGAGGAAGAAGAAAGCGGCGCTTCGCTGCGCGCGATCGGCTATACTGGGCTTGGGCAGACGAGGGGGGCGTGACAATGCATTGGTCGTCGATCGGTCTCGGGCTGGTGATCGGAATTCCGCTGTCGGCGCTCGCCTATTGGTGGACCCGGCGCAACGCTAAGCGCGGCACCGGCTTTGACGGCGGCGATTATTCATCGGGCGGCGGGCATCATGGCGGGGGCGATAGCGGCGGCGGTGATAATTAAAAGGACGCATGGTCCGCCCTCACCGTTATTTGTTCGCGGTGTTTGCCGTTGACGCTTCGAGTCTGGACGTGAAGGCAGATACGTCAGTGGCGATGGTCGGGTTCAATCTGCATTTCTATACGTTGGCGAAGGCGGAGATTATGGAGTTGTTTAAGAGGTGAGGGCGGGCGGCATGGCGAGCACGACGAGAATGGTTCATAGCGCGAAGCTCGTCGCCGACGGAGAGATCGCTTCGGTCGTTCTGCAATTGATGATGGCAATGAACGATATAGGCATCGCAAATGATGCATTGCAAGAATGGGATCAAACTCAAGACCCAAAAAAGAAGGTCAGACAGGACGGCGGTAAACTCTATTTCGGCAGAATGCAGATGGCCCACATCTACGAGGCGCTGCTAATTATCGATGAGATTACGAAGACTAAATCCCTCATGGAGGCGGTGGGACGTTGCGACAAGAGAACGCAGGTCTCTTTCAACGTGGTGGCAGCCTTTTTGTTAACTGACGATTACAAGATACTACTTCGAATCCGAAACAATGCTGCGTTCCATTACGACAGAAAGCTAGCGCTTCGGGCTCTCGAGCAGATAGTTGATAAATACCCGACTGACATATCAGCGATGTCTCTCGGTGATGAGACGCTCGACTGGTACTTCGAATTAGGAGACAAGGTAGTGGATCGCTTGGTGGTGCGGGAAATCTTTAAGGTGCCTGAGGATGCGAACATGCGGGAGGCGATTAACGCAGTTCTCGATAGACTGCATGTTATGGCGGGTGCTTTCTCGGGCTTTGCCGGATACTTCATCCGACACTACGCGAAATAATAGAAGAGCGAGTAGCCCGCATGATCGAAACGACATGCGGGGTATTGCCCAGAGCATGCCCCCGGATTTCGTTTCGCTCATCCGGGCTAGCTTGCTAAAATCTAATGCAACGAGCTTTGCAAGTGATCTCGGCACCAGGGGTGCAAGTACCGCCAGTCATAGCTGAAACCAAGTATAAATTGGTTCGTCCATTCTCTGTCCCCTCCTCGATCTTGCAGACGTTCCAACCCTTATTGTTGCCCTCGCGAACGGAAACATCCGTGAGTGTACAAAAAGTCTTTTTCGTCTCGCCGAGGATTACTGGTCGATAGATACTGCATGAGCCTCCAATCTCAAACGGCGCCATATTAGTTAGTTGAGAAATTGAAATGCCGCCCAATAAGCGAATTATCCCTCCATCGCTGAAGAAATTTCCGCCCCATGCAATTGCGGCGGCTCCCACCGCACCGATTACGCCAGCGATGGCCCGTTTCGCCAAATCTGTGAAATCCAAAGCTGCCCCCTATGCTTCTACCGAAGACACGAGAGTACTCCGATAGAAATGCAACCTCAAGTCGCGTCAACTTGCTGTCAGTATCAGCGCCGCCCCTCATTACCCCGCCCGCATCCCCTTCGCCTTGATCTTCTCCATCGCCGCCGGGGTGCGCAGATAATCGATGAAGGCCTTGGCGCCGGCCGCTTCCTTGGCGTTCGCGGCCACCGCCGCAGTGAACACCAGATCCTGCTGCAGGTCGCCGGGGAAGCTGCCTACGAGGTCGACGCCGGGCGCGGTCAGTACGTTGGTGAGAAACACGCCGAGCTCGGCGTCGTCTGTGGCGACCGCCTGCGCGATGCCCGCGGGCGTCGTCTGCACCACGGCCTTGGCTTTCATCGCCTCGGCGATGCCGAGGCGCTCGAACACCTTGGTGACATAGGCGCCGGCCGCGCTCGCCGGCAGCAGCGCCACGGACTTGGCGTTGAGCAGTGCGGCTTTGAGCGCCTCGGGCGTTGCGACGTCTGGCTTGGCCGCGCCGGCCTTGACCGCGACGCCGAAACCGACGCGGGCGATATCGACGCTCGGCCCGGGCGCGAAGGCGGCGCGGGCGGCGGCGTTTTGCATTACATCCACCGGCACGACGCCGAGATCGAATGGCGCTGAGGTGGCCGCCTTGATCAGATTGGGCGTGGAATCGAATTGGATCGTGAGCTTGTGGCCGGTGTCGCGCTCGAATTGCGCGCCGAGTTCGTTCAACATGCCGGTGATGGAGCCGCCGGCCAGCACCTTCAGCTCGGCGGCCCGCGCGCCCGGCGCGAAGGCCAGCGCCCAGCCAAGCGTCAAGCCGAGGATCGAAGCGGCCGCGGTGAGCGTTGTCATGTTTCCCCCGGATGTCGACGGCGCCGCGAACGGGCGCCTTTTTCTTTGGCCGATTAAGCACCCGAAGCCGCGGCCTGGCAACGGCGTGCGCCGCCGGCTGCGCCTATCGACCGCCCGCATGGCGCTGGCTATTGTGGTGCGCCCGTTCCTCGCCACTTGACGATCTCCGCCGCATGAAAACCTCCCGGCTTCCCTTGGTGGCGCTGCCGTTCTTCGCGATTGCGGTGGCCGGCTTTGTCGCCGTGCTGCTGACCGCCATCGTCGACCAGTCGCAACTGCGCGGCGCCTATCAGGTCTGGCAGGAGAACGAGACCTTCGCCGCGGCCACCGTCGCGCTGTTGGCCGCGATGTATGCGTCGCGGCCGGTCTATCTGCAGGTGCGGGCGCAATCGGTGCAGGCCGCGCTCGATCTGCTGCGCCGCATCGAGGCCGACACCGAAGCCTGCATCGAGGCGCGCAAGCGGCTGTTCGAGCTGCGCCGCGCGGTGGTGACGCTGGCCGGCGAGATCCACGCTTACGCCGAGGCGCAGGAGCCGACCGCGCAGGACCTCAAGGACGCCGCGGCTGCGTTCCGCGCGATTTCGCCGCAGGAGCTGCTGGCGCTGTCGGAACGGCCGACCATCAACAGCGCCGATCAGATGAAACTCGTGGCGCTCTCCGCCGTGCTCAAGATCGCGCAGCACGTGGTGGCCGAACTGCTGGCGCAAGAATGGGGCGGCGTCATCGCGCAGGACGTGGTGGCCAAAGAGCACGACTTCATCAGCATCAAGCTGGCCGGGCTGTTCAACCTGTCGTCCGAGATCGCCGAGGACCTCGAGGTGCAGGAGGCCGCGATGCGCGACCGCGCCAAGCAGCTGCGGGACGTGGCGGACAGCACGATGGTGTAGGGGTGGGGCGATACGTCCTCGGCGGACAGAAGAACCGGCCGCGCGATCAGCGCGACCGGACGAACCCGATGATAGCGGCGACCGCGCCGCTATCCTTCCTGAAGAACCCGTGGGCTCCCTGCGCATTGCACGGGTTCGAACTCGGCTCGCCGCTGGTGTTGATCCAATGCAGCCGCGCCTTGCCGTGGCTCCAGGTGACGAACTCGCTGGCGCCGGCCGGCAGCGTAGATCGACAGACATCCTGACTGTGGTGCACAAGCAAAGTTGCCGGCAATTTATCTGGCGTGCCGAGCGTGGCGACGATGCGTGAATGAATGCCGGACACGAACACAACGCCGGCCGGCCGGGCGCCGCCGGCGATGGCTGCGGCGGCATCGACCGAGCCCTTGCTCATGCCGACGATCACCGCCTTGCGGCCGTGAGCGGCCTCGTCGGCGACCGCCTCGGCCGCAGTCGATGAGGACGTCGTCATGATCGTGCGGATGCCGGCGCGTTTGAACTTGTCTTCGTTGCGCACCAGGAAATCGCCAGGCACGATTCCAGAGGAGCCCGGCATCAGGATCGCGACATTGGCCGCGGCCGCGGCGCCGACATGCCCGAGCCCCGCGAGCGCGAGGACGGCGAGCAGCGCGAGCATTCGGTGCATTGCATTTTCCTTAAGGCTGCCGCTGGCGTGAGCCTGAACGAATCGAGCGTATCAGATTCGTCAAAAAAGATCGTACGGGGGTGGCGGACGACGCGGAGCTGATCCGCCCGGCGCGCTAGATCCTGGCGCCGCGATTGTAAGCGTCGACCAGTTGATTGTAGTCGCGCATCAGGCGCGGTGGCGAGCCTTCGACCATCCAGCCTGAGCCGGCGTTGCTGAGCATCATCTTGTCGCCTGAACTGTACGGCACCTTGTCGCGGATGCGGCGCATGAGTTGCTTTGCCGTGGTCAGGAACGACTTGGCGTTGCTGATGAACATGCCGCCGATCTTTTCGCCGCCACCGGTGCCCGAGAACGGCTCCGCCGCCTTGACGATGCTTTCGTAGTCGTTGATCGCGGCCGTGATCTCGGCGAGGTCGGATTTGCCTGAATCCTCCGCGCGCAGCACGCGCTTGGCCTGGATCATCAAGGCTTCGACCTGGTAGCGCGCGGTCTTGCCTTCGCTTTGCTCGATGGCGGCGAGTTTCTCCAGCGCGCGTCTGTCGTTGATGGCTTCGACGCCGTCGCGCAGCTTCTGGTCGGCGCTCGCAAACGCGTCCCAGGCGGCGACGAGCATGGGGTGCAGGGCCTTGCCCTTGGCCATCTTGTCGTCCTTGTAGTTCTCCTGCGTGTAATAGTCGTCGGCCTCCTTGAGCAGCGGCTCGAGCTTGCCCACGGCGTCGGCGTAAGCCGAGGCGGCAGCCTCGAGCGCGGCGTCGCGCGGCTCCAGCGCGTTGGCCTTGTCGACGTTCTTCTTGCAGTCGGAGGTGTCGTAGATGGTGTAGGTGCCGTAGATGATGCGCTCCTTGCCGGTCGGCCCGCCCGGCGCGGCCCAACTGAAATAGCGCGAGCGCGACTGGTAGCTGCGTTCCGACAGCCGGTTGATGCACCGACATAGGCGTTGATTTTCTCGACGCCCGGCGGGGTTTGGGCGGAGGCCGGGTTGGGGGGGAGCGATGCGAGCAGAAAAGTTGCTCCGAGCACGGCTGCATAAAATGGCTTCATATTCACACCTCAAATTTCAAGTGCGGCGCGCAGCACATTATCTTACCCGTCACGGCGCCGGGAGATTATTTGGCGAAAGCCGGCGCAAGGTTCACGCAGGCAAGCGTCATCGCCCGTATTCTTTGTGCGGCCCCGGGCAGGCCGTCGTCTTGTCTCTCATTCTTTGCGCCCCGAAAGACGAAGGCGCGCGGAACGCCGGGGCCACGACGACCCCGCAGCCTCGTGAGATGGTTGAGTTTGTTCTCACGAGCATAGTCACCACGAAGTTGCCGGTTCCCCGGCGCTCCGCGCGCGGTGTTTATAGGTTTGCTCCGCATCGTCCCCGGTGGTCGTCCGTTCGTCACGTTTAAACCCATTTCAGGGCCCGTGACTCTCCACCGTTTCAGCCCCTGGCAACTCGGCCTTGCGTCCACTGACAAGGACGCGTTTGGCCTACCGGCCGGTCAGAGGGCCTCGGCGCGCGTCAAGGCGGCCAGGACCGATGCGGCTTGGACCGCTGACGGGGTCGTTGCGTCGCATCTCCGACGCCCCCGCCAGCCACCGCTCCCCGCCCAACGTCTAATGACGCTGATCAAACGCCCCTCGTAGATGGGCGGGATGCTGGATATATATCCTAGGTATATAGGCCCGTCAACGGGGTGGTAGGATTATTTTTCGGGGGGTGGGCGGAGAGGGCGGGTTTATTAGCCGCGATATTTGCCCGATTACGCTATCGCTCCATCCGGGCTGCCCGTACTACGGGCTACACTGCGGCAACGCTCGGCGAGCTACTCGGGCTTACATGGAGGAGTTGATGACGTTCGAAATTATTGTCGCCCTTATCGGTCTAGCAATTGCGATTGCTCAGGTCGTTGGCGAACAGGGTGAAAAGCGACGCAGAACCGCAAAGGTCGGAATATTTGTCGCTGCCGCTCTGCTCGTCGCGTTGGGAGGCTACGAGTTTTTCAAGGTTGTTTATCACCAGTCCGAACTTCAGCAGATTGCAAACAAGGTGAACGGTGTGCTCGACCATCCGAAAACATTCGATGACGTTTACGAAGCAATGAATTTTCCTGACTTCAACAAGCTAAATGAAGCTATCGATTGGATGTACGACCGAACGATTGTCAAGTACGATGTGCATCATGGTGTAGACGTCGCAGGCAAACCGCATTCGATTCGCCTACTAGTTAGGACTGGACCTTAGCGGCGCAGGGATTTTCTCATTAGACACATCAGTGATAAAAAATAGCGGATTACGCTTGATAATCTGTTTTACCGACAAACTACGAAATACGATTCGTCTTTTCGTAGAGCGGAACGAGATGGTCGCTTTCGTTCAAGGGGTTTCTTGCTGCTTCGCCGGCAGTTAACGCGGTTACGTCAACTTTTACGCCCAGCTTTTTTTTGAGACAATCAACTATTTTGAGGAACGCAATGTATTCATCAAATGCTTCCGAACTGTTTTTTTCAAAAACGACTAGCAGATCGATGTCGTTGTATTGATTGGATCTGAAGGCTGAACCGAAGCCATGCGCTGACCTTATTTCATGCAGCTTTATAGCAATATTGCGGATTTCCCTTGTCATCCGTTCGATAAAAGCTCCAGTAGTCTGCCTGCTGCAAAGCGCCGTTAATCTCGGTGGAGTTGAACAATCCGATTTTTGCATTGATACAATACTCTTTCGCTTCGGGCGTGTATCCGCTCCAATTGCCGCCGCAATAAATGATATTCAACGGAGAAAAACCAGTCAGCGCGCGTTGGACGACGAGTATCCCAAGGGAGTATTCGTCGCAGCATATCAAACGCAAGCGATCGTCTGGCGAGCGGCGTTCAATCTCAAACACGATATCATCGTGCCGCGACGCGGATTTTACGTTGCTGTGATTGCGGATGACCTGATCCAGCCATGAAATTCTGCTAAACGAGACTCCCCAGTTATTCGAGCCATTACTCATCCCTTGAATTCCTTTTCGAAATCCGCTGGAAATAGAGGATAATTGTCTAGCCGATGATATTGATTTCGCTCAAACGCTGCGGCGTGAGCTTTAAATTTTGCATACAGCTTATACTGTTCAGACGTCAGCAGACTCTCATTCGCTTCGATCATGTTCATGATACGAATATTATTGGGAACGATAGTGTCGATCTTTTTTAAGCGCCACACCGTTTCAAGATTTGAGTTCGGGTCGTCTTTAGCTGCTTGTGGCTCCGGTCCGAAGTCCGCCCAAATTTGATGGTTTTGAATGAGCAACTTGCCGACTGCTGATTTCAAATCACCGATATTACCGAAGGCTTGTGCTCGGCCCAGCGTGCGCACCTCGGCCTCCCAGGCGGACTTCCATTCTCGAAGCTTTTCAGTCGGGTAATCTGCCGGAGCTTTGTCAACTTTGGAATGGCAGGTCGGACACAGCAGGACCAAGTTTCCGTAAGAGTTATCACCGCCCTTTCCGTCGCCCCGCGGGCCGGATGGTTGTCGAGCGATAACGTGCGCCATTTCCCCGAAGTTTACTGTCCCAGAGTGTTCCAACACAGTCGTTCATTCTTCTCGGCAACTAGGATTTGAGCAAATCCCGGCCGCTCGACCCCACAGAAGCTTTAAGTCCTTCTCAGGAATACTCATTCAGATATCCGTGCGCCAGAATAGCGAAGCGTAATCCGCTGTTCGTGTAAAGAAAAGGCGGGTTACGCCTTCCGCCTTCGCTCTTCGAGCTACGGCGGACAGGTCGGCTAACCCGCCCTCTCAATTGCGATAAAACGTAGTCTAAAACGCCTTATTACTCTCCTTCACCAGCCCCGCATTCTTCGCGGTATGCTGGGCCTCAGTTTCCAGCGCCGTCGTGTGCGGCGCTTTCGTGGCCTTGTCGGCGTCGACATAAACCTGCTGGCCCATGGCGTTGAACTTGTCGGACATTTCCGCCATGCCCTTCTGCGCGGCGTCGAGGCCAAGGGCTGATTTTTCGTTATCGCCCAGGCTCGCCGCATAGTCGCGCACGTCCTGCGTGATCTTCATCGAGCAGAACTTCGGCCCGCACATCGAGCAGAAATGCGCGACCTTGTGCGCTTCCTTCGGCAGCGTCTCATCGTGATAGCTGCGCGCGGTCTCCGGATCGAGGCCCAAGTTGAACTGGTCCTGCCAGCGGAAGTCGAAGCGCGCGCGGCTCAGCGCGTCGTCGCGCAGTTGCGCCGCCGGGTGGCCTTTGGCGAGGTCGGCCGCGTGCGCCGCGATCTTGTAGGTGATGACGCCTTCCTTGACGTCGTCGCGGTCGGGCAGCCCGAGATGCTCCTTCGGCGTCACGTAGCAGAGCATGGCGCAGCCGAACCAGCCGATCATGGCGGCGCCGATGCCGCTCGTGATGTGGTCGTAGCCCGGCGCGATGTCGGTGGTCAGCGGCCCGAGCGTGTAGAACGGCGCTTCGCCGCATTCCTTGAGCTGCTTGTCCATGTTGATCTTGATCTTGTGCATCGGCACGTGGCCGGGGCCTTCGATCATGACCTGGCAGCCCTTCTTCCAGGCGACCTGGGTGAGTTCGCCCAGCGTCTCCAGTTCGGCGAACTGCGCGCGGTCATTGGCGTCGGCGATCGAGCCGGGACGCAGGCCGTCGCCGAGCGAGAACGACACGTCGTATTTGCGCATGATGTCGCAGATCTCGTCGAAGCGCTCGTAGAGGAAGCTCTCCTTGTGCCGCGACAGGCACCACTTCGCCATGATCGAGCCGCCGCGCGAGACGATGCCGGTGACTCTGTTTGCCGTAAGCGGGACATAGGCCAGCCGCACGCCGGCGTGGATGGTGAAATAGTCGACGCCCTGTTCGCACTGCTCGATCAGCGTGTCCTTGTAGCATTCCCAGTCGAGCTTGACCGGATCGCCGTCGACCTTTTCCAGCGCCTGGTAGATCGGCACGGTGCCGATCGGTACCGGCGAGTTGCGCAGGATCCATTCGCGCGTGTTGTGGATGTTGCGGCCGGTCGACAGGTCCATCACGGTGTCGGCGCCCCAGCGGATCGACCACACCATCTTCTCGATTTCTTCCTCGACCGAGGACGAGACGGCGGAGTTGCCTATATTGGCGTTGATCTTCACTAGGAAGTTGCGGCCGATGATCATCGGCTCGAGTTCGGCGTGGTTGATGTTGCACGGAATGATGGCGCGGCCGCGCGCGATTTCGCTGCGCACGAATTCCGGCGTGACGAAGGCAGGGAGAGCGCCGCCGAACTGCTCGCCGTCGGCGAGCGCTGCCTCGGCGCGGTCGAGCATCTTCTTGCGGCCGACGTTTTCGCGCTCGGCGACGTAGATCATTTCCTTGGTGATGATGCCGGCACGCGCGAATTCGTATTGCGTCACCGGCGCGTCGCCGACGCCGCGCCACGGCTTCGGCGTGTTCGGAAAGTTGCGGGCGAGGTATTTGCCGGTGGCGTTGCCGTTATCGACCGGCTGGATCGGGCGGCCTTCGTATTCTTCGACGCCGCCGCGCTCCTTGACCCATTCGATGCGGGTGCGGGCGAGGCCCTTCTCGACGTCGATGGCGACGTCCGGGTCCGAGTAAGGTCCGGTGGTGTCGTAGACCGAAACGTTGGGTTCCTTGGCGGTCGGCTCCAGGATGATCTCGCGGATCGGCACGCGCAGTTCCGGCGCGGCGTCCGGCGAGGAATAGATCTTGCGCGAGGCGGGGAGCGGTCCGGTGGTAACCTTCGGGGTGACCAGATCGGCGGCGGTGATCGGCTTGTTCATCGGAATCTCCCTGCGCAAAAAAGCGAATGAGACCCGGATAGCGCACGGCGTGGGGGCAAAAGTCCCTGTCCCTTCGCCGGCATGACCCGGATCAGGTTCAAAGGGTTTATCTCAGCCCAACATGGGCACCCCTCGGAACGCGCTCAATTTAGGCGCAACGGGCCGGGGGCGCAATCGCCGCCCGGCATGTCTTTTCACATGGGCCACCACCGGATTTGAGCCGGTTCAAGTTCCGGTTGGGCCTCAAGCCACTTTCACCGTGCCGAATCGGGCGGCGGGCAGCGTGATGCGCGCCGCCAGGCCGTGCGGCGCGCGGTCGTGCAGCGTCAGGGTGCCGCCATGAGCCTCCGCCACCGTGCGCGCGATCGAAAGCCCGAGGCCGAAACCGGCCCGGTCGTCCATGGTGCGGGCATCGTCGCCGCGCACGAAGGCCTCGAGCATGGCGTTCTTATTCGCGTCGGGAATGCCCGGCCCGTCGTCTTCCACCGCGATGCACAGGCCGGCGTCGCCAGCGGTCAGCCGAACCACGGTGCGCGCGCCGTAGCGCACCGCGTTGTCCACCAGATTGGCCACGGCGCGGCGCAGATCGTCGGGGCGCGCCGTCAGGGTGGCGTGATCGGGACCTTGATACTGCACGTCATGGCCGAGGTCGGCGAACTGATCGCAGATGGTCTGCACGCTGCTGGCGACATCGACGACGGTCGCGGCTTCGCGGGTCTGTCCGTCGCGCAAGAACACCAGCACGCCTTCGGTCATAGCGTTCATCTGGTCGAGGTCGCGCAACATCTGGCCGCGCAGTTCGCTGTCGCCGATGAACTCGCTGCGCAAGCGCAGGCGCGTGATCGGCGTGCGCAGATCGTGACCCATCGCCGCCAGCATGCGGGTGCGGTCGCCGACCAGCGTCTTGACGCGGTCGCTCATGCGGTTGAAGGCCTTGGCCACGGCGCGGATTTCTTCCGGGCCGCGCTCCGGCAATTTGACGGCGTCGCCGTCGAGCCTGAAGCCCTCGGCGGCCTTGGCGAAACCGGACAGCGGCCGGCGCAACGCGCGCGTCGCCCAGATGCCAAGCAAGCTGACGCTGACGATCACGAACAAAACCGTACTGACAATCGGGCCGCCCAGAAGCGGCGGCTCTGACCGGGACGGCAAGCGCGCCGTCAGCACGTTGCCGTCTGGCAATTTGACCGCGACCGCCAATCCGTCCGCGGCCGCGTTTGGTGCGGCGGTGGATAGCTTCTCCACCGCAAAGCCCGGGCCGAGGCGGTCGCCGAGGTGCCGCAACCGCGGATCGGCAAGCTCGCCGGAGCCCGGCATCGCCGCCGCCGGCCTGATGTCCATATGCGGGAAAGCCTTCGCGGCAACCGCGAGCAGGTTTGCGCGCTCGGCTGGATCTGTCGCGCCGATCAGCCGGACCACCGTCACGAACTGGGCAGGACCTTCATCCGGCGGACCCCACGCGTCGCCGCGATGGCTGAGAAAAAAGCTGGCGGTAATGACGGCATGAATAGCCAGCAGCGATATCAGAATCAGAATCGCCATCTGACCGCCGATGCGATTGAAAAACAGCGAGCGGCCGAACGTCATGCGGGCTCCACGGTCGGCGTGAACAGGTAGCCGCCGGAGCGCACGGTTTTGATGACGCTCGGCTGGTGCGGATCGGCTTCTATCTTGCGCCGCAGCCGGCTGACCAGAATGTCGATGCTACGCTCGAACGCGGCGGCGCTGCGGCCTTGCGTGAGATCGAGCAGTTGGTCGCGCGACAAGATGCGGCCGGGACGTTCGCAGAAGACCTGGAGCAAGGCGAACTCGGCGTCGGTGAGCGCGACGCGGGCGTTGTCCGGACTATTGAGTTCGCGCAAGGCCAGGTCAATCCGCCAGCCGAGAAACGTCAGCACGCGGGCGCCGTTCGCCGCCGGATCGCGGATGTCGATGGTCGAACGGCGCAGCACCGCGCGGATGCGCGCCAGCAGTTCGCGTGGGTTGAATGGCTTCGACAGGTAATCGTCGGCGCCCATTTCCAGGCCGAGGATACGATCGACTTCGTCGCTGCGGGCGGTAAGCATGATGATCGGCACATGTGTCGTGGTGCGCAACCGCTTGCAGATACTCAAGCCGTTCTCGCCCGGCAGCATCAGGTCGAGCACGACGAGATCGATCCGGCCGCCCTGCATCAGGTCGTCGATCTCGCGGCCGCTGCCCGTCACCTTCACCCGGTAGTCGTTGGCGCGCAGATAGCGGGCAATCAGCGTGCTGATCTCGCGATCGTCTTCCACCACCAGGATCTGCGGCAGTTTGCTCATGGTCCGGTCGATAGCCGCGACAAGGTCATTGCGGGTGAAAGAATTGTTTCTGAATGTTTCTGAATGCGCCTGCGACATACACCGAAACAAACCAACTGAGTCGTGGCAAGCTCCCGTTAACCGCCTATGCCGCTTTGTAGAAGCCGACAACCGGCGACATGTCTGCCGGCAAATGGAGGTTGATATGACGTCGATTTCGAGCGCTACCTCGCAGCAGTTTTCGCCTCTGGCCCGGCTTCAGAGCGAACTGACCTCGGAAGTCTCGGCCGGCACCATCAGCAGCGGCGATCAATCGGCGCTGAGTTCGGCGCTCAACGATATCGATAGCGCGATGCAGAGCGGCGCGGCTTCCACCGACGGCGCGCGGCCGTCGCCGGCCGAGATGAAATCGAAGATCGACAGCCTCATTGCTGGCGAGGTCAAAGACGGCAAGCTGACCAGCGCCCAGGCTGCCGAACTGAAGAATGTCTTCGCCCAGGCGTTCTCGGGCGGTCCCGGCGGTGCTGGCGGGCCGCCACCGGGCGGTGGCGGCGGCGGCGCCAGCAAGACCTCCGGCGATCCGGCCGATACCAACGGCGACGGCACTGTGAGCGCGGCCGAACAGGCGGCTTACGATGCGAAGAATTCCAGCACGACCGATGCGACGTCGTCGGACACGAGCAGCAGCTCGGTCAAGTCCGATACGGCCAAACTGGTGCAGGATTTCCTCAAGCTGCTGCAGGATTCGAACGGCAGTTCGTCGAGCTACAGCACCGGCGGCGACAGCCTGAAGGCGCAGATCCAGTCGCTGATCGTCAATTTCCAGGCCTGACGCTCACATCCGCGGCAGCTCATTGACCGCTACCTTGGCGGTGCCGCCGGCCTCCGCGATCACGCGCAGGGTATTGGAATCGAAGTCGATGCCGGTGAGGCGCAGGTCGCCGACCGCGGCCTCGACTTTGACGCCGCTGGAGTCTTTCTGAAAATCGATCAGCGCCACGTTGATTTTCGCCAGCGCGTCGGCGGCGAAGGGCTTGAGGTCGATCTTGGCATTATCGGCGAGTGCCTGCTGCAGATAGGGCGCGGCGGCGCGCGACGCGGCGTTGAGCAGGCCGAAGGCGGCGTCGGATTCCACCGCCAGCGTCAGATCGGTCAGCCGCAGGATTTGCTCTTTCTGATCGAGCGTAGGCTTGCCCCAGATATTGACGGTGGCGTCGGCGCCGAAGCCGAACCAGCTTTTCTTTTCGCGCGCTTTCACCTTGAGCGAAATCAGCAGCCTGTCGCCGGCCGCGGCGATGCTGGCGCTGCGCACTTCGGCATCGACCGCGGCGCTGCCGTCCTCGGGGAAATGCCGGCCCTTGAGCTGCGCCTGCAGCAGCTTGTTGAGGTCCGTGAACGGCAGGTCGATCGGCACGCCGATCGCGAGCTTGCCGTTCTCCATCGGCGGCACCAGTTCGAGCGCGGCCGGGAACGGACAATCCGGTTTGGTTTCGGTCGCGACAATGCGGGTTTCGGCCTGGACGCCGACGGTCAACGTGACGTTGCGGGTGTCGACTTGCGGCTGGGCGGCGGCGGCGCGCACCGGACGCATCTCCAGCCATAGCTTGGGCAGGCCGGTGTCGCCGCCGCCGAGTGGAATGGCGCGGCACATCTTGGCCCATTGCTCGCGCGCGGTGCGCTCGATGAACGGATCGTTGCGCAGCCGCGCCTGCAAGCTCGCCATCTGTTCGTTGACGGCGCGGTCGATCAGCGGCTTGGCCTCGTTCGACACGTTGATCTTGATGCCGGCCAGCGACACCGCGCTGTCGCTTAAGCCCACTTGGGCTGTCAGGTTCGGCTCCAGCCGCCAATTGGCGGTCAGCGCCGGTTTAGCGGTGACCGTGACCTGACCGCGCAACTCGACGTTCTGGTTCAGCACCGAGTTCGTGAGCTTGCCCACATCCTTGCCGACATCTTTGCCAAGCGCGCCGCCGAGCAGACCGGCGATGGTGCCGGTGAGATTGCCAGCCTGGGCGGCAATCTGGCCGGTGAGCTTGAGATCGCCGGACAAGGGCGTGATCACGCTCAATTCGTTCGGCCGGCCGCTGATCAGCATGGAGCCGCGCGAGAGGGTGATGCCGATATCGGCCTTGGACAGCAGGCTTGAGACCGGGTTGTCGTTCTTGCCGGACAGATCGCGCGGTGCGGCGGCGTCCAGGCTCGCCCGGATGGCGGTGAGCGCAATCGCGACCGGCGCGATCACATAAGATGCACGGGTGATCGGCGGCAGCGGGGGAAGTGCGGGCAGGCTGGCCACCGCATGCTTGGCATCGCTCTCAGCCGGCAGAAAGCGATCCAGCGCCCACAAGGTCGCCGCGAAAAACATCGCGACGACGACGATCCCGCCGAGCGCCAGGCGAAAGCGGCGCGAGCGGCCGAACAGCCGGATCGGCCCCGTGATGGTGTAGATCGTCCTGTCGAGCTTGCCGCGCATTGCGTTTCCCGCCCGATTCGACCGCAAGAATGAATCTTAGAGGTCGGGAACGGCTTGCGCCACCGGCCAATTGGCCGCGGCGAGCCGGTATGCGGTGGCGGGAACAGCAAAACGGCGGCCACTGGGGCCGCCGTTGAAGCGTTTGGTCGATGGTGGTGTGGGTTATTAGTCCACCAGCTCGCCGACCTCGGGCAGGTTTTCCGCCAGCACCTTCGGCGGCCGCAGCCGCACGTAAATCTGCGCCACGATCAGAACCACGCACAGCGTGACGAAGACGGCGCTGATCGGATGCTTGACGAACACCAGCACGTCGCCGCGCGAAATCAGCATGGCGCGGCGGAAGTTCTCCTCGAAGCGCGGCCCGAGCACGAAGCCGAGCAGCACCGGCGCCGGATGGAAATCCAGCAGCAGCAACATGTAGCCGATGAGGCCGATGACGATGGTCTCGCCGACCTGGAACATGTCGTTGTTGGTTGAGTAGACGCCGATACATACGAAGAACAGCGCGCTTGGGTAGAGATAGCGGTACGGGATGGTCAGCAACTTCACCCACAGGCCGATCATCGGCACGTTGAGGATGACCAGCATGATGTTGCCGATCCAGAAGCTCGCCACCAGGCCCCAGAAGATGTCCGGATGTTCGCTGATCAGCTGCGGGCCGGGCACGATGCCCTGGATCATCAGCGCGCCCAGGATCAGCGCCATCACGGCGTCGCCGGGAATGCCGAGGCTCATGGTCGGGATGAAGTCGCCTTGCACCGAGGAGTGCGTCGAGGCTTCGGGGCAGGCCACGCCTTCGATCATGCCGGTGCCGAACAGCTCCGGTGTCTTCGAGATCTTCTTTTCGGTGGCGTAGGAGATGAACGAGGCGATGGTCGGGCCGGTGCCGGGGATCAGCGCGCAGAGACTGCCGATGATGGTGCCGCGGAACATGGCGCCCCAGGAGCGGCGCAGTTCGTCTCTGGTCGGCCGCAGATCCTTGAACTTGACGTTGGTGTATTTAGTGTCGACTTCGGAGAGCTGATTGACGCTCTTCATGAACTCGGCGATGCCGAACAGACCGAGCGCGATGGCGACGATTTCGACGCCGTCGAACAGGTTCGGAATGCCAAAGGTGAAACGCGGCGTGCCGGTTTCGATGTCGCTGCCGACGATGCCGAGCAGCAGCCCGCAGATCGTCATGGCGACGCCCTTGAGCGGCGAACCGCGCGCCAGCGTCGAGCCGGCCAGCAGGCCGAGCAGCATCAGCGAGCAGATTTCCGCCGGGCCGAATTTGAGCGCCACCGTCACCAGCACCGGCGACAGGAAGATCATTTCGGTGATGCCCCAGGAGGCGCCGACGAAGGACGAGATCACCGTGATGCCAAGCGCGGCGCCGCCGCGGCCTTTCTTGGTCAACGGGAAGCCGTCGAGACAGGTCACCGCGTGCGGTGGATGACAGGGCAGGTTGAGCAGGATCGAGCAAATGGCGCCGCCATATTGCGCGCCATAAAACACGCCCGACAACATCAGGATGGCGCCGACCGGCTTGATGCCGAAGGTCAGCGGCAACAGGATCGAGATGGTTGCCAGCGGGCCCATGCCCGGCAGCACGCCGACCATGTTGCCGACCAGCACGCCGATGAAGCACCACATCAGGTTATGCGGTTCTAGCGCGACGCCGAAGCCGTACCAGAGATCTGTAAACGCGGTCGCAATCATTAGAAGCCCCACCGGAACAGCGGAAACGGAAGCTGGAGAACATAGGAGAACAGCAGGCACCCCGGCACCGTGATGGCGAGGGCGAGCACAGCGGAGCTCAGCCAGGTCGATTGGCGGTCACCGAGGGCGGACACGAACACGCAGGAGAATGTGGCGGCCGCCATGCCGAAGAAATGGCCCATAATGATGAAGAGGATCGGGCCGGCGAGGATGCAGCCCCAGCCCACCCATTCCTTGTTTTTCGGCAGGATATGCTCGTCGTGGGCCAGCGGCGTCAGCACCGCGGTACCGAAGATCAGCGAGCCGACAAAGGTGAGGGTGACGCCGAGGATGAACGGAAACATCCCGGGACCCATGTGCATCAGGGTACCGGTGTTGTAGCTCATGGAGTTAAGGGTCACTCCCGCGCCCAGCAAAGTCATTAGACTGCCGGCGTAGAAATCCCGTTTATGCAGAAGATTTTCGAACAAAGGCGTACCCCTCCCAGGGCTTTTCCTGATCCTTAACCCAAGCCGAGAGCGTGGCCTAGGTCAAAATGTGAGCTGCGGTGTTGATGGAGTTTTTATACCGGCTGCCGGAATGGCAATCGCGCAAAAAAACTACAATGAATTCATAGCGGAGTATAGACCTCTTAAGACTTAAGTTGGTATAAGTAGCGTTACCGTGTTGATCCCATGCGATGCAACTTGAGCACGGTGTAAACCGTGTCACTCGCGGGCGTCGGCACGCCGAGCGCGCGGCCGAGTTCGCGAACCTTACCGGACAACCAATCGAGTTCCAGCCGCCCACCCCGATCGAGGTCGTTGGCCATCGAGCCTTTCATCGTTGGCACCGTCTTTGTCTCCACGAAGCTCATGCGCTCGTCAATATAGGAGAAATCCAGAGCAATGCCCTTGGCTTTGCCGACGGCGAGCGCCTCCTCCATAAGCTGGCGGTAAAAGGCCTTGAGCTCGGGATCGGCCAAGATCGGCCCGATGCCGGAGCGCAATGCCGCGGTGGCGCCGGTGATGGCGGTGAGGAAAATGAACTTCTCCCACAGCTCGCGCTCGATGTTCTTGGCCAGATCGATGTCGAGTTTGGCGGCCTTGCCGGCGGCGACGAAGGTGTCGAGCGCCGTGTCGGGACGATTGTCGGCATGGCCGAAACGAATGTGATGAAACTGGCTGGTCTGCTTGATGGTGCCTGGTGCGACCAGGTTGCTGGCGATGTAGGCGATGCCGCCGACCACCTTGTCGGACCCGAGAATTTTCGAGATCCGCTCGACGCTGTCGATGCCGTTTTGCAAGGTGATCAGCCGCGTGTTGGGTCCGATCAGCGGGCGCGCCTGTTCGGCGGCGGTCTCGGTGTCCCATAGTTTCACGGCGAACAGCACGATATCGACCGGCCCGACTTTGGCCGGATCGTCGGTAACATTGACCGTCGGCAGATGCAGGTCACCGTGCACGCTCTCGATGGTCAGGCCCTTGGTCTTGAGCGCTTCGAGATTGGCGCCACGCGCGATGAAGGACACATCGTGGCCGGCGACGGCCATGCGCGCGCCGTAATAGGCGCCGATCGCGCCCGCCGCCATGACCGCAATACGCATACCCCACTCCCGCCCACCGTCGCGGCAGCGATATAGCGGCTTCGGATCGCTTTTACGACTCCGAAAAAATTGCCGTCAAAAAAATTGCCCGGCCTTTTCGGGCCGGGCAAGTTTGGGGGAGGCTCAGACAGACAGAACTAGTAGATGCCAGCCGGGCGAATGGTGGCCCAGGTTTGCTGCGCGCCGCTCTGCGGGGCCTGCGCGTAGGATGATGTCATCGAGACTTGCTGCGCGATCTGACGGTTTGGCGCCGGCGCGCGGGCAATCGTGGCGCCGTTGTTTTGCGGCAGCACCACAACCTTGGCGCCAAGCTGCACGCGATTGTAGAGATCGGTGACGTCGTCATTGGTGAGGCGGATGCAGCCTGACGACACCTGTTTGCCGATGGTCGCCGGATTGTTGGTGCCGTGAATGCGGTATTCGCTCGAGCCGAGATACATGGCGCGCGCGCCGAGCGGGTTGCCGGGGCCGCCCGCGGTCATGCGCGGCAAATAAGGCTGGCGCGCGATCATTTCCTGCGGCGGATACCAATCCGGCCACTCGGCCTTGCGGGCGATCTTCTGCACACCGGTCCAGGTGAAACCTTCGCGGCCGACGCCGATGCCGTAGCGCATCGCCTTGCCGTCGCCGAGCACGAGATAGAGATAAGTGTTCGGGGTGTCGATCACGACGGTGCCGGGCGCTTCGCGGGTTGCATAATCGACCACTTGGCGCTGCAGGCGCGGGTCGAACTGCGCGTCTTCGCTGACGTCGGCCGGTTCGTATTGCGGTGCGGCCTGCTGGGCCGGCGCGGGCTGATCGAGAAAGCCGAAGAGCGGTTCGGCCTGCGCCGTACCGCAGAAGGCAACCGCTGCGATCAGAGCCGCCATTGAACCGTAAGTGAAGGACTTCTTGCGCATGACACCCTCCGACCAATTCCTCGCCATCATTCGTCGAGGCAACAGCCGGATAGGTTCAATGGTTCCTGGTCACGGGGTGCTCATATGTTTGCGAACAGGCGGAACCAAAGCGCCGCAGGCTTTCCGAGAGGTTCCGTTAACCCTTGGGCCGGTGCCAGCCCACCACCGCGTCAGGGACGCTGTCGGTGGAGGCGAAATAAGGCTTGATGTCGAGCAAGGGCGTGCCATCCAGACAGTCGAGCCCGACCACCGACAGGATATTGCCCGCGACCTTGAGCAGCCGCACCACACTCATGGCGATCGGGTTGGGGCGGGCCGGTGAGCGCAGGGCAAAGGTGCCGCGCTGCACGCCATAATGCCCGGGCACCTGGAGGACGAGGTTCCTCGGCGACTTGTCCATCCAATAGAGCAGCACCAGATGGCTGCAGCTTTCGACGTCCTTGAGGCCGTCGGCCCAGCGCGGATCGACCTCGACGGTGCAGACGGCGTCGGATTCGCGGGCGTTCTTCGGGCAGTCCTTGCGCTCTTTCCAGGGCGTGCGGATGCGGCCGAGAAAAAACACCCCGGCATCGGGCTGCGCCGGCAACTCGACGGCTTTTTCGCCGTCGCGGACGCCGAAATCCTTGGGGGCGTTCATACCTGTTCCTAACTGCTTCTAAGTCGCGCTGTCAGGACAGAACAGTAGCAATACAAGCGGGGAACACCGAGTGCTGCTCACCAAGGCTTTAGAAACAAAGGCTTTCGTAACCAGGCTGCGGAAAGGTGCCCGGGTCGGGCTTGCGGGGCTTCGTTTCAATGTATAAAGATATCCTTATATAGTGGGAAGTGGCCCAAGTGGCCCCCAAGAGGTCCCAGAGTCAGGTTCGATGAGTAGTAAGGCGCCACAGCTCGGTTACGACGCCCTCAACGCCGCCCTCAAGGCGGCGGGTGAGGAGACACGGCTGCGCATCCTGGCGCTGCTCAGCGAAGCCGAGCTGACCGTGTCCGACCTCACCGACATCCTGCGCCAGTCGCAGCCGCGCATTTCGCGGCATCTCAAGCTGCTGGCCGAAGCGGGTCTGATCGAGCGCTTCCGCGAGGGCACCTGGGCCTTCTTCCGGCTGTCCGAGCATGGCGGCGGGGCCGAAGTGGCCCGCGCTCTGATCGAACGGCTCGATGCCAGCGATCCCGTGATTGCCCGCGACCGCGACCGCCTTGCCTCGGTGCGCTCGGCCCGCGCCGCCGCCGCGCAGGCTTATTTCCGCGACCATGCCGCCGAGTGGGACCGCATCCGCAAGCTGCACGCCGCCGACGCCGCGGTCGAAGACGCGATTCGCGCCGCGCTGGCCGACAAGCCGTTCCGTTCGCTGCTCGATCTCGGCACCGGCACCGGGCGCATGCTCGAACTGTTCGGCCGCGAAATCGAGCGCGGGCTCGGGCTCGATCTGTCGCTCGACATGCTGCTCTTGGCGCGCGACCGGCTGGAACGCGCCGGCTTGAAAAATTGCAGTGTGCGGCAGGGCGACCTCTACGATCTGCCGCTGGCCAACGATTCCTTCGACGTCATCATTCTGCATCAGGTGCTGCACTTCCTCGACGACGGCGGCCGCGCCATCCGCGAGGCGGCGCGCGCGCTGCGTCCCGGCGGCCGCTTGCTGGTCGTCGACTTCGCGCCGCACGAGATGGAATTCTTGCGCGAGCAGCACGCGCACCGCCGGCTCGGCTTTTCGCCCGAGACGGTGACGCAATGGCTCACGGCGGCCGGGCTCGAGCCGGTGATGCACAAGAGCCTGGCGCCGGAACCCGGCTCCGAGGGCAAGATTGCGGTGTCGCTCTGGCTGGCGCGCGACACCCGCGCGCTGATGGCGACGCCGGCGCGCCGGGAGGTCGCATAATGAACAGCGCCATACGTCTGAGCCGCAACGAGCGCGCCAGCGAACACGGCATCGACGTGTCGTTCGAATTCTTCCCGCCCAAAGACGAGGCGATGGAAAAGATCTTGTGGGAATCGATCGAACGGCTGGCACCGCTGGCGCCGAACTTCGTCTCGGTCACCTACGGCGCCGGCGGCACCACGCGCGAGCGCACCCACGCCACCGTCAAACGCATCCTGAGCGAGACGGCGCTGACGCCGGCGGCGCATCTCACCTGTGTTGCCGCGACCAAAGACGAGATCGACGAGATCGTGCGCAATTATCACGACGTCGGTGTGCGCCACATCGTGGCGTTGCGCGGCGATCCGCTGAGCGGGGCCGGCAGCCGTTACGCGGCGCATCCGGGCGGCTACGAGACCAGCGCCGATCTGGTCGCCGGCATCAAGCGCATCGCCGGCGACTTCGAAGTGTCGGTGTCCGCCTATCCGGAAAAGCATCCCGATAGTCCGACGGTCGAGGCCGATATCGACATGCTCAAGGCCAAGGTCGACGCCGGGGCGGGCCGCGCCATCACGCAATTCTTTTTCGAGAACGACGTGTACTTCCGTTATCTCGACCGCGTGCGCGCGCGCGGCATCGATATTCCGGTGGTGCCCGGCATATTGCCGGTGCAGAACTTCAAGGCGGCGACCAATTTCGCCGCGCGGGCCGGCGCCTCGGTACCGGCGTGGCTGGCCGACCGCTTCCACGGTCTCGATAACGATCCGGCGACGCGCAAACTGATCGCGGCCGCGGTCGCCGCCGAGCAGGTGCTCGATCTGGTCGATCGCGGCGTCACCAACTTCCATTTCTACACCATGAACCGCGCCGATCTCGTTTTCGCGGTGTGTCACCTGCTGGGCCTGCGGCCTACGGTGGATCAAGCAGCGTGATGCGGAGCCGATTGCAGTGACAGAGTCCAAACCAAGCGTCCGCGACGCGTTCCTCCAGGCAATGAAGCAGCGCATCCTGGTGCTCGACGGTGCCATGGGCACCATGATCCAGGAGCTTAAGCTCGACGAGCAGGGCTATCGCGGCGCGCGCTTCGACGCGTGGAACCGCGACGTTCGCGGCAACAACGATCTGCTCAATCTGAGCCGCCCGGATGCGATCCGCGACATTCACCTGAAGTATTTTCTCGCCGGCGCCGACATCGTTTCGACCAACACGTTCTCGTCGACGTCGATTGCCCAAGCCGATTACGGCATGGAGCGCATCGCTTACGAGTTGAACCACGCGGGCGCCAGACTGGCGCATGAAGCCGCGCGGCAAGCGGAGCAAAAAGACGGCCGCCACCGCTTTGTCGCCGGCGCCTTGGGGCCGACCAACCGCACCGCATCGATCTCGCCGGACGTCAGCGATCCGGGCTTCCGCGCCATCACCTTCGACCAGCTGCGCACCGCCTATGACGAGCAGATCCGCGGCTTGCTCGAGGGCGAGGTCGACCTGCTGCTGATCGAGACCATTTTCGACACCCTCAACGCCAAGGCGGCGATCTACGCGATCGCGGAAGTGTGCGACGAACTCAAGCGCGACGTGCCGGTGATGATTTCCGGCACCATCACCGACCGCTCCGGCCGTTTGCTGTCCGGTCAGATGCCCGAGGCGTTCTGGAATTCGGTGCGGCACGCCAATCCGGTGACCGTCGGGCTGAACTGCGCGCTCGGCGCTTCCGAAATGCGCGCGCATATCGCCGAACTCGGCCGTATCGCCGACACTTTCGTCTGCGCCTATCCGAACGCCGGGCTGCCCAACGAATTCGGCTATTACGACGAGAGCCCGGAATACATGGCCGAGCTGCTCGGCGAGTTCGCCGACGCCGGTCTGGTCAATGTGATCGGTGGCTGCTGCGGCACCACGCCCGATCACATCGCCGCGATCGCCAAGGCGGTCGCCGGCAAGGCGCCGCGTAAACTCCCCGAGATCGCGCCGCAACTGCGGCTGTCGGGCCTGGAGCCGTTCACGCTCACGCCGCAAATTCCATTTGTGAATGTCGGCGAGCGCACCAACGTCACCGGCTCGGCGAAATTCCGCAAGCTGGTCACTACCGGCGACTACACCGCCGCGCTCGCGGTGGCGCGCGAGCAGGTCGAGAACGGCGCGCAGGTGATCGACGTCAATATGGACGAGGGGCTGCTCGATAGCGAAGCCGCCATGGTGACCTTCCTCAATCTGATCGCCGCTGAGCCCGACATCGCCCGTGTGCCGGTGATGGTCGACTCCTCGAAATTCTCGGTGATCGAAGCCGGGCTGAAATGCCTGCAAGGCAAGCCGGTGGTGAACTCGATCTCGATGAAAGAGGGCGAAGCGTCCTTCATCGAGCACGCTAGAATCGTGCGCCGCCACGGCGCCGCGGTGGTGGTGATGGCCTTCGACGAAAAAGGCCAAGCCGACACATTCGAGCGCAAAACGACAATTTGCAAACGCGCCTACGACATTCTGGTGAACCAGGTCGGCTTTCCGCCGGAAGACATCATCTTCGATCCGAATATCTTCGCCATCGCCACCGGTATGGAGGAGCACAATAATTACGGCGTCGACTTCATCGAGGCGACACGCTGGATCCGCGCCAACCTGCCGCACGTGCATATTTCCGGCGGCGTCTCGAACCTGTCGTTCTCGTTCCGCGGCAATGAGCGGGTGCGCGAAGCGATGCATTCGGTGTTCCTGTATCACGCGATTCATGCCGGCATGGACATGGGCATCGTCAATGCCGGGCAGATGGCGGTCTATGACGACCTCGATCCGGAATTGCGCGAAGCCTGCGAGGACGTGGTGCTCAACCGCCGCCCCGACGCCTCCGAGCGGCTGCTGGCTTTGGCCGACAAATTCCGCGGCGCCGGGCAGGCGGCCAAGGAAGTCGATCTGGCCTGGCGCGAGCGCCCGGTGGAAAAGCGGCTGGCGCATGCGCTGGTGCACGGCATCACCGAGTTCATCGAGATCGATACCGAAGAAGCGCGCAAGCAATCGACCCGGCCGCTCGACGTCATCGAGGGTCCGCTGATGGACGGTATGAACGTGGTCGGCGACCTGTTCGGCGCCGGCAAGATGTTCCTGCCGCAGGTGGTCAAGTCGGCGCGCGTCATGAAGCAGGCGGTCGCCTATCTGATGCCGTACATGGACAAAGAGAAGGAAGAGCGGCGTCTCGCCGGCGGCGCGGCCGAGCGCTCGTCGAACGGCAAGATCGTGATGGCAACGGTCAAGGGCGACGTGCACGACATCGGCAAGAACATCGTCGGCGTCGTGCTGGCGTGCAACAACTATGAAGTGATCGACCTCGGCGTCATGGTGCCGGCGGCGAAGATTTTGGAAGTGGCGCGGACCGAGAAGGCCGACATCATCGGCCTGTCCGGCCTGATCACGCCGTCGCTCGACGAGATGTGCCATGTCGCCGCCGAGATGGAACGGCAGGGCTTCGACCTGCCGCTGATGATCGGCGGCGCGACGACGAGCCGCGTGCATACGGCGGTGAAGATCCATCCGAATTACCGGCGCGGCCAGGCGGTCTATGTCAACGACGCCAGCCGCGCGGTCGGCGTGGCACAGGCGCTGATGTCGGCCGACGGCAAGGCTGGCTACGTGTCGGAGCTGCGCGGCGAATACGTGAAGATCGCGGCGGCGCATGCCCGCGCGCAGGCTGACAAAGTGCGGCTGCCGCTGGCGGCCGCGCGCGCCAATGCGCCCAAGTTCGACTGGTCGGGCGCTTACGTGCCGCCGAAGCCGTCCTTCCTCGGCACCAAGGTGTTCGACGATTATCCGATCGAGGAGTTGGTGCAGTACATCGACTGGACGCCGTTCTTCATGACCTGGGAATTGAGCGGCAAATTCCCCGCCATTCTCGACGACGCCAAATTGGGGCAGGTCGCACGCTCGCTCTTCGACGACGCCCGCGCGATGCTCAAGCAGATCGTCGACGAGAAATGGTTCAAGGCCAGCGCGGTGGCCGGTTTCTGGCCGGCCAATGCGGTCGGCGACGACATTCATGTCTATGCCGACGAGACGCGCGACAAACCGATGGCGACGATGCACGGCCTGCGGCAGCAGTTGTCGAAGCGCGAAGGCCGCTTCAACGAGTCGATCTCCGATCTGGTGGCGCCACGCGACAGCGGGCTCAAAGATTACATCGGCGCTTTCACGGTGACCGCTGGCATCGGCGAGGACGTCATTGCCGAGCGCTTCAAACGCGCCAATGACGATTACTCGGCGATCTTGGTCAGCGCGCTGGCCGACCGGCTGGCCGAGGCCTTCGCCGAGCGCCTGCACCAGCGCGTGCGCAAGGAATTCTGGGGCTACGAGCCGGACGAGACACTCGGCGCGGACGATCTGATCGCCGAAAAATATCGCGGCATCCGTCCGGCGCCGGGTTATCCGGCGCAACCCGACCATACCGAGAAGGGCACGTTGTTCCGTTTGCTCGACGCAGAGCGCATTGGCGTGAAACTCACCGAAAGCTACGCCATGTGGCCGGGCGCTGCGGTGTGCGGACTTTATTTCAGCCATCCGGACAGCCACTACTTCGGCGTCGGCAAGATCGAGCGCGATCAGGTCGAGGATTACGCCAAGCGCAAGGGCTGGAGCATCGTCGAGTGCGAACGCTGGCTGGCGCCGATCCTCAACTACAATCCGCACACCGCGGCGCCGCGCATCGCGGCGGCGTAAACAAAAAACAAACACCGGAGAAGTTTCCCTCTCCGGTGTCGTATCAGTTCGAGCATTGGCAGGACGTTATCGTCGGCCTCTTGAACTCAGAATGCTCCCAGCAGAACAGCGCCAACAAAAACAAACACGGCGCACACAGCCAGCACATTCAATCTCAAGGAGCGGTCCACGGTCGTGCCTCCCTTGTTGAGATAGGCAAAGGCTAGCACGAGAAGCCCGGCGCGGCGAAGCGCGCGGTGCAGAGCAGCTTGCCAAAATTGCATCGGGAGTCATGCGCGCGGGGCATGGCGAGGCAACCGGTTGATCGCGCGAACGAAACAGCGCGGGGCACAAAAAAGTTGCAGCGCGTCATTGTCCACAATCGAAGTTTAAGGCCGGTTTGGCGACAAACGCGGCCCGATCGCTCAAAATCAGGGCGTGTGGAAATACCATTTTTGCAAATTTGCATGCACTTCAGTTCATGGATAAATTGTTTTTGGCCCTTCTGGGCCCGACGGCCGGCTAAAAAGGCGGATGCGAATTTAAAGCTGGCGCGACGTTATTCGCATTCGTTCTGGGAGGATTCATGCGCAAGTCGAATTCGGCTTTGATTGGTCTTTGTTTCGCTGTGCTGGCCGCATCGCTGGCGCCGGCGGCGGCGCAGACTCCGGCAAATGTACAGTCTTGGCCGGATCATCCGGTCCGGTTCATCATTCCGCTCGGGCCCGGCGCCGGTGTTGATATCGTCGCGCGGCTTGTCGCCGACAAGCTGTCGGCGAAATGGGGCCAGTCGGTCGTGGTCGAGAACCGGCCGGGCGGCGACGCCTTCGTTGCGATCACCGGCGTCATCGGCGCCAACGACACGCATGTCCTGCTGTTCGCCCCGGCGTCGACTTTCACCGCGCATCCGCTGCTGCACGACAAGCTGCCTTACAACGTCAAGGACCTGACGCCGATCGCGCGCGTCACCAATACACTGATCGCGCTCGGCGTGCCGACAGAGCTCGGCGTCAGCACCGTCAAGGAACTGGCGGCGAAGATCAAAGCTGCGCCGGGTAAACTGAACTACGCGTCGGTGACCGGTGCCAACGATTTGCTGTTCGCGGCCTTCCTGAAGGCTGAGCATCTGGAAATGGCGAAGGTGCCGTACAAGGATCCGGTGACGGCGATCAACGATCTGTCCGAGGGCCGCATTCATTCATTCGTCGCCGCCTATGCCATTTTGCGGCCGCGGATTCTGGCCGGCAAAGTGAAGGCGATCGCGTTGACCAATTCGCAACACGCCAAAGAGTTGAACGACATCCCAACGGCGGCAGAAGCCGGCTTCAGGTCGATGGAACTGGATGGCCTGGTTGGCGTGCTCGGACCGAAGGACATGCCGATGGCGATCCGCGAGAAGATCGCCGCCGACATCAAGGAGGTCGTGTCCGATCCGGAGATCAGCGCCAAGCTGGCCGCCACGGGGCAGGTGGTCAATCCGGGCTCGCCGAAGGAATTCCAGGCTTCGCTCGATGAGCAGCGCGCCAAGGTGATGGAGATCGGCAAGATCCTCGGCATCCAGGCGGCGCAGCAGTAAGGTTTAGCCGCCGATCCCACTCATGATCCGGTCGGTGGCGCGCCGCGCCATCGGCATCACGAGGAAGGCTGTGGTGGCGGCGATCGGCCAGGATATGATGTAGGCCTTGGCCCACTGCGCCACAAAATCCGCCCGCCAGCCGAGATTGATGTAGGTGACCACCAGCGTCACCATGAACACCATCATCGCGGTCATGATCGCGGCGAGGATCAATCGAGCCGGCCACTGCATTCCAATTCCCCTATGCGTTGGTGCGGATGTGAGCGCAAAGCGCGGAGGGGATCAAGACGGGCCTTTTGTCTGGCGCATGATCTTATCCGAAAACCGGTTCCACCCTCGGATCAAGTCCGAGGGCATGCTTTTCGGGATCATGCGCTGGCAACGAATTCTTATCCTTAACGAATTCCTCCATCGGCAGCGTTGAAGCCCCGTTAAATAAAATACCCGCATTTTCAGAAGATGACGGGTCACTGGCGTTTTTATCTCACCGGTTCGGTGTTGCTGCTGGCGTTGGCCGGGTGCGGGCGCGGCATGCTGCAGACCGGCGAGCGCGCGTCGTGGCGGCATCAGGCCGAAGTCACCTGCATGAAGTCGGGCGCGGTCAAGATGGGCGCCAGCGTGGTGCAGATCGAACCGATCGAAGGCCCCGGCATGTGCGGGGCGGAATTCCCGCTCAAGGTCGCAGCGCTCGGCGGCGCCAGTCCGGCGATCGGCTATGGCGAAGAATTGCGCCCGCCGGGCGCGATTCGAAATCCATTGGATGACATGCGTTATGGCCGGCCGGTGCCGGTCCAGGCGCAGCTAGTCCGCACCCAGCCGGTGCAGGGCGAAGTGATGCGCTGGACGCCCGGTCCGCAGCCGGTGCAGCAGCCCTCGAACTATGCGCCGGTGGGGCAGCCGGTGTCGCTGTCGCCGCCCGGGTCATCGTCGGACGACGCTCCCGTGGCGCCGATGCAGCAGCCCCGCCGCACGCCCTATCCCGTGTCGTATGGCCCGACCGAGCCGGACGACGTTCCGGACGATGCCATTCTTCCTTCAGGCCGTACCGCGCCGTCCGCGGTGCGCACGCAGCCGGCCTATAACGCGCCGCGCGACGAGCCGGAACCGCAACGCGCACCGCCCGCGCTCGGCCCGATGCGCGGCCCGCAAACCACCGCGGCGATCCAGCCTGCGACCTTGACGCCGGCGGCGACGCTGGCCTGTCCGCTGGTGTCCGCGCTCGACCGCTGGGTGTCCGAAGGCGTGCAGCCGGCGGCGCTGAAATGGTTCGGCAGCCAGGTCACGACCATCAAGCAGATTTCAGCCTATTCCTGCCGCGGCATGGTCGGCGCCGGCATGTCGCACATTTCCGAGCACGCCTTCGGCAATGCGCTCGACGTCGCCGGCTTCGTTTTGGCCGACGGCCGCAAGATCGTCGTCAAGGACGGCTGGCGCGGTTCGCCGGAAGAGCAGGGCTTCCTGCACGACGTGCAGCTTCAAGCCTGCGATATGTTCACGACGGTGCTGGCGCCCGGCTATAACGCCGCGCACTACGATCACATTCATGTCGACCTGATGCGGCGCGCCAGCGGGCGGCGGCCGTGCCGGCCGGATGCCATTCCGGGCGACGTGGTCGCCGCCAGGGCGCGCGCGGTCTATGCCAGCAAGCAGCGCGGCCGGGATTACACCGGCGCGATCGGCGACAAGGCGAAGCGCGGCAAGGGTGCCGTCGCGACGCCCGGTGCCGATGGCCTGGATGAAGATGAGAATGACGTAACCGGCTCGATCTCGGCGCACGACCGCAACGCCATCAAGGCGATTGCCGGCGAAGACGGCGATTTCGACGACGACGACGGGGTGGATAATCGTTCAGGCTGGCCGATTCCGGTGGTGCCGAAGCCGAAAGCCGCCGCGGTTCGCATCGACGAACACGGGTCCATGAATTACTAGCGCTACTATATGCCCGGCTGTTTGCTGCCGGCGCGCGGCTTGATCGGAACCGCCGACAAGAATACGTGGCTCTGTCGCCACATTTTTCGATAGAAATCCCTTACCAATGCGGTGCGCTGTTCCGGCGCAAGCTGCGCAAACTGCTTGTGCTTGAGAATTTGAGCGATGGGCTTGTGGCCATCGGCCAGCTCCAGAAGCATGGCCTCAAGCGGCGACATCGTGAATTCGTGGCCCTCGCGAAAACATTTGTTTGGATCGGCGTCAGAAACCCGCAGACCGGGATTGCGCCGCGGATAATATTTTAGCCACTGCGTGCCGTCGAAGCCGACAGCGTTGGCGGGGTCGCGCTGCGGCAGGCTTGCCATGAAGCGGTGCTGACCCATGCGCCCGGAAAGATTCTCGGCGATGGACCAGCGGTCGCGGTCGGCAATGTCCGGCCCAAGGCCGATCGACTCGTCGTTATACGGCGCGCTGTCGAGCCAGCCTTTGAACACCAGGCCGTTGTTTTCGACAAAATCCAGAACGTCCTGCACGCTGTAGGCGGTGTCTTGTGGATGCAAGAACGTATCGACAATCGCCGCGTCGGAGTTCATTTCCGGCGATGTGTCGAAATACCAACGCGCCGGATGGCGCGGCGGCAGGCGCTGGATGGTGGCGCGAACGAATTTTATTCCGTCGGTGGTTTGCGGAACGCCTATGCGGCGGAAGGCATCCTGCAGCGCATAGACGCCGACGCGCGCCATGCGGCCGTACACCATCAGGCACATTACGCCGTGAAGGGGCTCGAGAACCGACGCCAGCGCCCGCAAGCCTTCGTTCGGGTCGGGGAGATGATGGAGTACGCCGGTGCTGACGATGAGATCGAAGGAACGGCCGAGCTTGGCGGCGTCGCGCAGATCCATTTTTTGCAGCGTCAGGTTCGTCAGATTATGCCGCTGCCGCAAACGCTCTTCGTGCGCGATGCTGGTTTGCGAGAAATCGATGCCGGTGAAAGTGCAGTCCGGATTGTTGAAAGCCAGAACCGCGGCCTGCATGGTGCCACAGCCGGCGACCAGCACGTCGAGGTTCTGTTTCGGCCGGCCCTCCGGCCAGTGCAGGGCTTCGTAACCGCTGGGATCGTAGCAGCCGTAGCTCCACGACTTCAGCCACGCCGGAATGTCGTCGCCCGGCTCTGGGTATGAATATTCAGAGTATTGCTTCTCAACCGGATTTTCCGGACCGGAATTGGTCGACGTCATCGGGATGGGCTCGTCCGCAGTGTCGAAACAAGACTCTTTGTTTCAACACCGCGCGACAATGCCCATTCCAGGTGAGGTCGCCGGCGAGCAATAATGTTATGAATTATTTACGGGGGCCGCCTAAACGGCAGCCTCCAGCAACATCGCGGCGAAGAGGATCAAGCCGGCGTCACGGTTGGATTTGAACAGCACCAGGCAATAAGCCGGATCGTCGATGTCGATGCGCAAGACCTGCCAGGTCAGATGCGCCGCGAAGGCGATTAGCCCGACGATGAAGATGAAGCCGCCGCCGGCCATCAGTCCGGCAACGCCAATCAGCACCACCGCGGCTGCGTAGAATTTGGTCAGCATCGCCGGGGTGCGTTCGCCGAACAGCAGCGCGGTCGACTTGATGCCGATCAGTGAGTCGTCGTCGCGGTCCTGATGCGCGTAGATGGTGTCGTAGCCGATCACCCAGGAAATCGATCCGGCGTACAGCACAAGCGAAGGCCAGCCCAGTTCGCCGAACGCCGCCGGCCAGCCCATCAGCGCGCCCCACGAGAACGCCAGGCCGAGACCGATCTGCGGCCAATAAGTGAAGCGCTTGAGGAACGGATAGATCGCGACCACGCCCAGTGACGCGATGCCGGTGACGATGGTGAAGCGGTTGAACTGGACCAGCACCAGCAGACCGACCAGCGCCTGCGCCAGCATGAAGACGGAGGCCTGCGCGACCGTGACTTGCTTGGACGGGATCGGCCGCGACCGCGTGCGTTCGACCAGGCCGTCGAGATCGCGGTCGACCAGATCGTTCCAGGTGCAGCCGGCGCCGCGCATCGCGAAAGCGCCGATGAAGAACAGCGCGATGTGCCACAGGCTCGGGAAGTGTCCCGTGTGCATGCCGGTGAGACCCACCGACCACCAGCACGGCATCAGCAGCAGCCACGAGCCGATCGGGCGATCGAGCCGGGCGAGGCGCAGATAGGGCCTGGTGAATGCGGGCGCGAGACCGTCGACCCAATTGCCGGTCGCATCGGCGACGCGCAAATTATCAGTCATTTGCGCTGTCGGTGCTCATTTGCTGCCGAGCGGCGTGCCGGTCAGCGTGTCATAGGTGCCGCGGCCGGTGCGGATATTGCTGGCATCGGGCACGGCGCCCGAGCCGAGCGCGTCGCTCAGGCTTGGACCTTGCGGCCGCGCCGGCGCCGCGGCGGCGCGGCAGACCTTGGTCTGAATGTCCGTCGTCTTGGCGTGCTGCTGCTTCAGATTGGTCACGACCTCGGGCGGGATGCCGCACCACGTGCCGTTGTCGGCGGCATATTTGATCAGCTTGGCTTCGGCGGCGGAGAAGCTGTTGAACAGCGCGCAGGCTTCTTTCGGGTCGGCCTTGCGTTCGCTGGCGGTGCGGATGACGCCGGCCTTTTTCTGTGCGTCGTCGCGCAGCCTGCCGAACTCGGCCACGCAGGGCGGCATTTGTTGCTGCGGCTGCGCCGTCTGGGGCGCCGGCTGGAACTGCGCCACGGCCGGCCCGGCGGCGATGCCGAGCATGCAGGCTACGATCATCAAGGCCCGGCGCAAGTTCATAGAGGCAAACCTCTCCAGATCCCGGGGCATGATACAGACGACCGCCGGGGAGTGCCTTATAACAGCCCGCCGAATGCGTCGGGAAGGCGGCAAAACGCGCAGATTTCTCGCCGACCGGCCTTAACGCTTCCGCACACGGTTTGCCACACGGATCACCATGCCGCGCTATGACTTCCGCACGCCCCGCATTTTCCTCGACGCGCCGCTCGGCGGCGGCACCGAGGTGGCGCTCGACCGCGACCAGGCCAATTACCTGATCAACGTGCTGCGGCTCACCAAAGGCGACGGCGTGCTGCTGTTCAACGGCCGGGACGGGGAGTGGCAGGCGGAACTGACCGGAACCGGCAAACGCTCGCTGTCGGCCGCGGTTGGCCTGCGCCAGCGGGAACAGCCGGCGCCGCTGGACCTGCATTTCCTGTTCGCCCCGCTCAAGCATGCCCGGCTCGACTATCTGGTGCAGAAGGCTGTCGAGATGGGCGTGTCGCGCATTCAGCCGGTGATGACCAAGCACACCCAAGTGGCGCGGCTCAATCTCGACCGGATGCGGGCCAATGCCATCGAGGCCGCCCAGCAATGCGGCGTGCTGGCGATCCCCGAGATCGGCGAGCCGGTGCCGCTCAAGACCATCGGCGGCGATAGCGATGCCGGGCGTTTGCTGATTTTTTGCGATGAGGATGCTGCGGTGGCGGATCCGGTCGCGGCGCTGGCGGCCATACGGCCGGCCCAATGGCACAGTTTGCCGTTGGCAGTGCTGATCGGTCCGGAAGGCGGGTTTTCCGCGGACGAGCGCGACATGTTGGGAAAACGGCCGAATGTGGTGCGTCTGGCGCTGGGCCCGCGCATTCTGCGGGCCGATACGGCAGCCGTGGCCGCGCTGGCGCTGGTTCAGGCGGTGTTGGGCGATTGGGGCGGCAGCTAGCGCCAAAGCATTTCGGCGCGGTTGCCGGCAACCGGCCGGCAACCAACGCCGTGAACGCATACGACTGAAACAACCTGGAACGCGACGCAACGCTACACGCCGCCAACACCAATCCGACCGGCCGAGGTCGGTACTCACGATGTCACGCGACCAAATCGGCGGCTACGCAGTTATGCAACTCCGTACGCCACGCGACTCGCGGGAAAATGATGCAGCGCCGCATCGGGAGTCACGAGTCCAAACCGCAGCAAAGCTGTGCACGAATCGGCTGCATTGCGAAAAACCTGTGATAAACTCGGCAAGGCTTTCCGGTTGCGCATGATAATTGCTCTGAAGCGGCATGCGCTTTCGGAATCATGCGCTGGTAGGAGTTCGGTCATGGTGCGCAAGTTCGCAGTTTGGGTCGCCATCGTTGTTTCGACCGCCATTGGCGCCTTGGCGCCAGCGCAGACGGCGGGCTTGCTGGAGAAGAATATTTATCTGAGCGGTCCGCGTTACGATGGCGATTTGCCGCCCTGCGAGGCCGGGTTGCGCACCATCGCGTCGCGGTTTTCCACGAGGGAAGGCCGGTTCTGGAACTCGGATCTGCAGATTCTCGATTTCGAGCGCGTGCGCGAGATTGCCTATCGGCCGTGGGCCGCCGGCACGATTCCTCGCCGTTTCTGCACGGCGGTGGCGCTGGTCAGCGATGGCAAGAAGCACGCCGTGAACTACTGGATCGGCGAAGATACCGGCATGATCGGCCAGACCTGGGGCGTCGAATGGTGCGTGGTCGGCCTCGATCGCAACTGGGCCTACAACCCGCGCTGCAAGATGGCGATGCCCTGACCGGGAAAGTCGCGGGATTCCCACCCCGTATCAGTCTCACTGCGCCAGGGATTCCTTCCTTTACGACCGGGAAATCAGGCCGCTGCCGCTAACGGCGCCAGTGTTCTCGTCGCTATCCTATTTTGTTCTTGAAATGTTCTTATTTCCGATGTAGCTTTGGGGAACTCTTGAGCTAGATCAAATTTCGATTTGTTCTCGCGGCTGGTGTCTGGGGGCACGCATGTTCGGCAATCGCGTTCGGCAGGCGACGCACACCGTCGCCGTTACCCTGAGTTTTCTTTTCCTGTTTGCCGTGGTGGCCTTTGCGCAAAACGCGCCAGGCGCAGGCCAGGACCGGCGGCAGAATGCGCCCGGCCAGTTCGATTTCTACGTCCTGGCGCTGTCCTGGTCGCCGTCCTATTGCGAGGCCTCGCAGGAGCGCGCGCCGAACCGGGCGCCCGACCAGCAATGCGGCGGCCGGCCGTTTTCCTTCGTCGTGCATGGGCTATGGCCGCAATACGAGCAGGGCTTTCCGGCGTTCTGCCAGGTGCCGGCGCCGCGGCTCGACCGCAACATTGTCGGCAGCATGCTCGACCTGATGCCGAGCCCGCGCCTGATCTTTCATGAATGGGATCGCCACGGCACCTGTTCCGGGCTTCCGGCAAACGCCTATTTCGAAACCGTGCGCAAGGCCCGCGCCGTCATGAAGATTCCCGCGGATTACCTCGATCTCGACAAGCCGATCATGGTGACGCCGGACGAAGTCGCCGAGGCTTTCGTCAAGGCCAATCCCGGTCTGCCGCGCGCGGCAATCGCTGTCGCCTGCGACAGCAAGCGGCTGAGCGAGGTCCGCGTGTGCCTCGCCAAGGATTTTTCCTTTCACGACTGCGCCGAGGTGACGCGCCGCGCCTGCAAGCGCGACAAGATCGCCATGCCGGCGGTGCGCGGCGGATAATCGCGGCGACGCGCCGCAAGATTCAGAATAATTTCTGCGGAAATTTTTTCCGGGCCGCCGCGAACGCACATGCGCGTTGGCAGCTTACAAAGCGGTCCTTGTGTGTGCGATTGCATTAAGCGGTCACTAACGATGGCTGCGGGCGATATGGGATAACCCCCGGTTGTCGCGAATTGGCGCAAGCTTCCCGTAACGCAATTCCGTAAATCTTCCGCCCGCGATCGAAGCGCAGGGTGGAGCGCGGCCATGGATCGGATCAAGGATTACACGAGTTTTGCGGCCTGGTTCGTGGGGCTGGGCTACATCGTGATGTGGCCTGTGACGGCGTCCGAACTCGGCGGCCAGCCGTTCGGCGCCTCGGTATTTTGCCGTGACGGTGCGCCCGGGCTTTTGGATTTTCTGTGCAATTCGCCGCATTCGCTGTGGATGGCGCCGGGATTGCACGCGCTCGGATTCATGTCGACGCTGTTCGTCACCACGCGCTTGCTGTTGCGCGCGGCGAAGCGTTCACACCGCGCCGCGCGCGCGGCCTTGGCTTCGCCGCCTGCCGGTGAGTGCACGGAGGCTCCGCCGCCGCCGCCGCGCAAACCGCGGCCGCGGGGCCCGATGGTCAAGCCCCGGACGCATTTCGGCTTGCGCGGCATGCCGCGCTGAGCGTGCAGCGCAGATCGAAATGATGTGTCATAAGCTTCCGCAATAGACCCTCTTTCGCGGAGCTTGAACGACACGTGAATTATCGCCACGCATTTCATGCCGGCAGTTTCGCCGACGTGGTCAAGCACGCCGTGCTGTGCCGCATTCTGAATTATTTACGGACAAAGGAAGCGCCGTTTCGCGTGATCGACACCCATGCCGGCGCCGGGCTCTACGATCTGACCGGCGAGGAAGCCAGCCGCGGCGGCGAATGGTACGACGGCATCGCGCGGCTGATGGCCGCACAGCTTCCGGAAAAGGCGGCGGCGCTGCTGGCGCCTTATCTCGACGTGATCGGCGCGCTCAATGAGCGCGGCCGTCTCAAAATCTATCCCGGTTCGCCGGCGATCGTGCGCGCCTGGCTGCGCCCGCAGGACCGGCTGATTGCCTGCGAGTTCGAGCCGAAAGCCGCGACTGCGCTGAGCCACAATCTGCGCGGCGATACCCGCATCAAGACGCTGGAGATCGACGGCTGGACCGCGTTGTCGGCCTATGTGCCGCCGCCGGAGCGCCGCGGCCTGGTCCTGATCGATCCGCCGTTCGAGGAGGACAGCGATTACGTCCAACTCGCCAACGGCTTAAGCATCGCGCACCGGAAATGGGCGACCGGCATCTACGCGCTCTGGTACCCGATCAAAGGCCGTCCCGAGCCGGACGCGCTTGCTAAAAGCCTGAGCCGGTTGGGTATCCGCAAGATCCTGCGCGCCGAGTTGACCGTCGCGCCGCTGAGCGATCCCAGCCGCCTGAACGGCTCCGGGCTGATCGTCGTCAACCCGCCCTGGACGCTCGAGGCCGAGCTTTCCATCCTGCTGCCGGCGCTGGCCGGGGTGCTGGGCCGCGACGGCAAGGGCGCCTATCGCCTCGACTGGCTCGCGGGTGAGTAGAGGCCCTTTTCACGGCAACCCAGTTGGTGTGTAGTTCCATCATTGGCAGTGACGTTCCGCCTCCGCTGTTGCGGAGGCCGGCGGAGTGACAGAGGCCGTTACCGGCCGACGCTTTCCCCGAATGTGAATGTCGGCCGAGCCGCCGTGCGTGGGGCCGGCGGCGGAGCAGCGGGGGAGGAGTTTTCCCGATGGCGCAAACTGGCGTGGTGAAGTTCTTCAACGGCGATCGCGGCTACGGATTTGTGAAACCGGACGATGGCGGGCGTGATGTGTTCGTGCACATTACGGCGGTCGAGCAAGCCGGACTCAAAAGTCTGAACGAGGGGCAGAAGATCAGTTTCGACGTCGAGCCGGACAAGAAGGGCAAAGGCCCCAAGGCCGTCAATTTGGTCGTAACCGGCTGACGCTCGACGAAGCGCGCCGGGTCTCGCTCTCGCGCTTGCGCATGAGCGCCGCCGGTGGCGTGCGGCCGAAAATTTTAGGTTGGACCGGCAGCGGCGGCGGGCTATGCATCCCGCCCCTGTCGCAAGAAAGAATTTTGCCATGATGATCCTGCGTTCCGGTCCCGCCTCGCCCTTCGCCCGCAAGGTGCGGATCGCCGCGAGCCTCCTCGGGCTGTCATCCAAGATCGAGGTTCGCCCGGTCGATCTCGAAGATCCCGCCGACAGCGTGCGCGTGCAAAATCCGATTGGAAAAATTCCGGTGCTGATCCTCGAAGACGGCACTGCGTATTACGACTCGCGCGTGATCGTCGAGTATCTCGACTATGTCGCCGGCGGCGGCCGCATCATTCCGAAAGAAGCGCCGGCGCGTTTCGAGACGCTGCGGCTGCAGGCGCTGTGCGACGGCATTCTCGATGCCTGCATCCTGTTGGTCTATGAAGCCCGTTACCGGCCGCCGGAACAACTGGTGCAAGCCTGGGTCGATCGCCAGAGCGACAAAGTCGCGCGCGGCATGAAGGCGCTGGAAGCATCGCCGCCGAAGCTCGATGCGGTTCCCGACGTCGGCCAGATCACGTTGGCCTGCTTGCTCGGTTATCGCGATCTGCGTTTCGCCGGCACCTGGCGCAAGGAATATCCGAAGCTGGTGGAGTGGCACGATAAGTTCGCAGCGCTGGTGCCGGCCTTCGACGAGACCAAGGTCAAGGCGTAACCTGTCCCGGGCGCTGCGCAACGCAAAGCGATGCGCAGCAGAACCGGGACCGTTACAAATTCGGAATTTGTGGCAAGTGAAACGAAACAAAGCCCCGGAGCGAACTCCGGGGCTTTGTTTTTGGCATCGATACGATCAGAAGCGGTAGTTCAGACCGGCGCGCACGATGTTGGAGCGGAAGGTCGTGTTCGACCCGAGCACCGAGTCGGCGTGGCCGAGATCGACGTAGAGATATTCGAGCTTGGCGGTCCACGGTCCGGAGATCGCTGCTTCGATACCGCCGCCGAGCGTCCAGCCGGCTTTGGTGTTGCTCGAACTGCCGACGCCGGCAACCGAACTCTTAACGCCGCCGTATGCCAGGCCGCCGGTCACGTAAGGCATGAAGCGGTCGGCCGCGTATCCAAGGCGAGCGCGCGTGGTGCCAAGCCAGTTGTTGCGGGCTTCGCAGCTAAAGCCGGCGCCGCAGGAAGAGCTGCCGCGGATGTTGCTCCAGTCGATGTCGGTCTCGAGGCCGAATACCGTCTGGTTGACCTGCCAGTTATAGCCGAGCGTGCCGCCGATCAGTCCACCGGACGTATTAGCCGAGCCGGCAAAGGGCGCGGAGAAGTCGGAGTGACCCCAGCCGCCGCCGCCGTTGATGCCGATGTAGGGGCCGCTCCAGTTATAGACGGGCGCGATGTACTCCACCGTTTTCGTCGGCATGACCGCGCGGCGTTGAATGTCCGCCGCCGAGGCCGAAGCGACGCTAAGCGCAAGGAGACCGACGCTGGCGAGAAGAACCCGTTTCATGACGCACACTCCGATTTGATCTGGACGATATGGACGGACGTGGAACGCCGCCCCCGACTGCCCCAACAACGCCACTCTTCCGCAATCGTTCCGCCGCCGTGCGCGATGACTTGGCGACGTGGCCGATCGGCAACGGAGTTCCACAACGCAAAAAGCCCCGGACCGAAGTCCGGGGCTTTTCCGATGGAGCGTTACGCTCGATTAGAAGCGGTAGTTGACGCCCGCGCGCACCAGGCTGGTGTTGAAGCGGGTATCCGAGCCGAGCACCGAAGTGCCGCGGCCGAGGTCGGCGTAGAGATATTCGACCTTCGCGGTCCACGGTCCGCTCACAGCGGCTTCGATGCCGCCGCCGAGGGCGTAACCGGCTTTCGTGGTGGTCGAGGAACCGACGCCCGACACCGAGCTCTTGATGTCGCCGACGGCGAGACCGCCGGTCACGTACGGCATGAAGCGATCGAACGCGTAGCCGACGCGGCCGCGCGCGGTGGCGAGCCAGCTATCTTTGGTCTCGCAGGAGAAGCCGGCGCCGCAGGTCGCGCTGCCACGGATGTTGCTCCAGTCGATATCGCCTTCGACGCCGAACACGGTCTGGCCCATCTGGTAGTTGTAGCCCAGCGTGCCGCCGAGGATGCCGCCCGAGGTGCGGAAACCGCCCGACGCGAACGGCGCCGAGGTGTCCGAACGGCCCCAGCCGCCGCCGCCGTTAATGCCGATATAGCCGCCGGTCCAGTTGTAGGCCTGGACGTAGGGGACTGCCTTGGTCGGCATGGCCTGACGGCGCGAGATGTCCGCCGCATTTGCCGCACCAACAGTCGTAACAATCGCGAGCGCACCGATGCCCGCCAAAACCAAACGCTTCATCATCAAACCTCCGTAACAGGGTAGCCCCCGATTGAGCGGCACAGTATTCAAATTTGACGGAGCGTCTAGTGTATTAAAGCAACACGGCGGAGTAAGTTGTTGAATGTATTGCCTTACTTGTGTCGATGAATTGACACGATATTGCCGCGATTTATACTGTGATTGCTTTGGGGATAAATTAAGAAATACTTAAGTATGAAGTATGTCATTGGCGTGTCTATTGGCGTGTCCATAACGAAAAACCCCGGGCTGGTGGGCCCGGGGCTTCCGACGCTTCGTGTGAGGCGCTTCGCTCAGAAGTGATAGTTGACGCCGAGCCGGATCATGTTGGCCTGGTAGCCATTGGTGGTGCCGGTGATCGTATAGGCCCGGTTGCCGAGATCCATGTAGAGATATTCGGCTTTGGCCGACCAGTTCGGTGCGATGCCGACTTCGGCGCCGAGGCCCGCGGCCCAGCCGACATGGGTCTTGCTCTCGGTCAGCAGACCGTTTTCGCCCTTCAGCCCGCCATAGGCGAGACCGCCGGTCAGATAGAACAGGAAGTTGCTGTAGGCGAAACCGCCGCGGCCGCGCAACGTGCCGAACCAGGGGTTCGAGAACTTGAAGGGCGCGAAGGTGTCGTCGGCCCCGGTGATCTGGAGATCGGTTTCGGCGCCGAACACGAACTGACCGTTTTGCCAGTTGTAGCCGCCCTGCAGACCGCCTTCGAGGCCGCTCGGCGAGACGTTGCTGTTCCTGATCTTGCCCCAGGTGTAGCCGAGATTGGCGCCGACATAGCCGCCGCTCCAGTTGAAGCCGGCGGCAGGGGCCGAGAAATACGGTGTCGAGCTGCGCGGCAGATCGGCTGCGTTGGCCGCGGCTGCGGTCATCATCGCCAGTCCAAGCGCCAGGATCATTTTTTTCATCACGATTACTCCACTCGGTGCCGGCGCCAGGACACTGCGTTGTCGTTACGCGGTGCGGGTCTGCGGCAAAGTTAGCGATATTTTTTCGTGGGGATTTATCGCGCGTTTTAAGTTAAACGGTTATGAATCGGTAAGGATGACCGGGCGTTATCCCTAAGGAACTGTTATTGAAATTTGCGTTTCTCGCGATTGATTCACCATGTCGGCCAAGCTTCTATTTACTATAACGACCGCGGGTCGCAGCGACCGCGCATCCTCTGCAAAATGTGCCAGATAGAAATTTCATGTCCGACGACAATACGAACAACAGGCCGCGCGCGGCGCTGATCACCGGAGGCGGGCGTCGCATCGGCCGCGCCATTACGCTTGCGCTGTCGCGCGCCGGCTACGCCGTGGTGCTCAACAGTCATGCTTCACGCGCGGAAGCTGAAAAACTCGCGGCCGATATTATCGCGGCCGGCGGGCGCGCCGCGGTGGTGCTCGCCGATCTTGCCGACCATGCCGCCGTGCGTGGGCTGATTGCGGACGCAGGCGTGTTCGGGCCGCTGACGCTGCTGGTCAATAATGCGAGCGAGTTCGAGTCCGACGAGATCGGAAATCTTGAGCGCGCACGTTTCGAGCGCACGATGGCGGTCAATCTGACCGCACCGCTGTTTCTGGCGCAGGCCTTCGCTGCGCAAGCCCCCAATGGCGCCAATGCCTCGATCGTCAATATTGTCGATCAGCGCGTGCTCAAGCCGACGCCGCTGTTTTTCTCCTACGCCTTGAGCAAGGCGGCGCTGCATAACGCCACCACGATGCTGGCGCAGGCATTGGCGCCGAACGTCCGGGTCAATGCGGTGGCGCCGGGTCCGACGCTGCCGAGCCCGCGTCAATCCGAGGCGCAGTTTGCGGCCCAGGCCGCCGCCGTGCCGCTCGGCCGGGGCGCGAGCCCGCAGGATATCGCTGCCGCCGTGCTGTATCTGGCGCAGGCGGCAAGCGTCACCGGCGTCACCATCGCGGTCGACGGCGGCCAGCACCTGGCCTGGCGCACTGCCGATAGCGAGATGCCAGAGTAGCTTCCTGCCCGAGCAAAATGCCGCGGCGCGTACTATCTTCCCCCAAGTCATGATCAACGGCACGCCCAAAGACATCGACCCGGCCAGCGAACTTCGCGAAGACGAAGAGGAATCCTCGCTGCCCGAGCTTGATTTGAACGAGGCGCCGGCCGGCACGCTGGCGGCCGGCCGCTCGGCAATTGCGCGCTTCGTCAAGCACGCGCCGTCGGCGCCGGGTGTCTATCGCATGATCGATACGCAGGGCGACGTGCTCTACGTCGGCAAGGCGAAGAACATCAAGAAGCGGGTGACGTCCTATACGCGCCCGGTCGGGCACGACAGCCGCATCACCCGGATGATCGCGGCGACGGTGACGATGGAATTCGTCTCGACCGCGACCGAGACCGAGGCGCTGCTGCTCGAAGCCAATCTGATCAAGCGGCTGCGGCCGCGTTTCAACGTGCTGCTGCGCGACGACAAGTCGTTCCCTTACATCATGATCACGTCCGACCACTGGGCGCCGCAGATTCTCAAACATCGCGGCGCGCGCACGCGCAAGGCGCATTTTTACGGGCCGTTCGCCAATGCCGGCGCGGTCAACCGCACCATCAACGCGCTGCAGCGCGCGTTCTTGCTGCGCTCGTGTTCGGATTCGTTTTTCGAGGCGCGGACGCGGCCGTGCCTGCTGTATCAGATCAAGCGCTGTTCGGCGCCTTGCACGCAGGAGATCGATTTCGCCGGCTATTCGGCGTTGGTCCGCGAGGCCAACGAGTTTCTGTCGGGTCGCAGCCAGGCGGTGCACAAGGAACTTGCCGCCGAGATGGATACCGCCGCCGCGTCACAGGATTACGAGCGCGCCGCGATCTATCGCGATCGTCTGGCGGCGCTGTCGGCAATCACCTCGCATCAGGGCATCAATCCGCGCACCCTCGAGGAAGCCGACGTGTTCGCGCTGCATCAAGCCGGCGGCTACAATTGCGTCGAGGTGTTCTTCTTCCGCACCGGGCAGAACTGGGGCAACCGCGCTTATTTCCCGAAGGCCGACCGTACGCTCGGTCCGGCCGAGGTGTTGGGCGCCTTCATGGCGCAATTCTACGACGATAAGCCGCCGCCGCGCCTCGTGCTGGTGTCGCACGATTTCGAGGAACGCGATCTGCTGGGGCAGGCGCTTGGCACCAAGATCGATCGCAAGGTCGAGATCGGCGTGCCGCAACGCGGCGAGCGCAAGGAACTGGTGCAGCATGCGCTGGCCAATGCGCGCGAGGCGCTGGCGCGCAAGCTCGCCGACACCTCTTCGCAACAGCGGCTGCTCAAGGCGCTGACCGAAACTTTCGGTCTGCCGCGCGAGCCGCGCCGCATCGAGGTCTACGACAACAGCCACATCGCCGGCACCAATGCGGTCGGCGCCATGGTGGTGGCGGGGCCCGAGGGCTTCCGCAAGAATCAGTACCGCAAGTTCAACATACGCTCGACTGAGCTCACGCCCGGCGACGACTACGGCATGTTGCGCGAGGTGTTGCAGCGTCGCTTCAAGCGGCTGCTCAAGGAAGAGCCGCACCCTTTGCCCACTGCCCCTGTGGGAGAAAGTGGCGAGGCGGCTGCGCAATCTCTAGCTCTAGAGGTCGCACCGTTAGCCACTCTCCCGCAGGCAGAGCGGGAAGAAGCGCCGCCGCCCGAGGTCGCCGAACCGATCGACTTCGACAGCGACGATGTGTCCTGGCCCGATCTGCTCTTGATCGACGGCGGGCAGGGTCAGCTCAAAGTGGCGACCGAGGTGCTGGCGGAACTAGGGCTGCACTATCTCCCCGTGGTCTCGATCGCCAAAGGGCCGGATCGCGACGCCGGCCGCGAGACCTTTTTCATGCCCGGCCGCACGCCGTTCAAGCTGCCGCCGCGCGACCCTTTGCTGTATTTCGTCGAGCGGTTGCGCGACGAGGCGCACCGCTTCGCCATCGGCTCCCACCGCACTCGGCGCAAAAAAGACATTCGCGAGGCCGGATTGCAGGAAATCGCCGGCATCGGCCCGACCCGGAAGCGGGCGCTGCTTCACCATTTTGGCACTGTGAAAGCCATCGAGCGGGCGTCTCTGGCCGATCTCTCCAACGTCTCCGGAATTAATGCGGAGACCGCGCGAAAGATATATGAGTTCTTCCACGAAAAGGCGGCGCAGCCATAATGGCGCGCAAAACCGGGGAAACGGCAATGATCATCAAGACGCAGGAAGACGTCACCCCGGCGGTGTTGGAGGCTTACAGCAAGATCGATGACCCGCGGTTGCGCGAAATCATCGCGGCGTTGGTGAAGCACCTGCACGGCTTTGCCCGCGAGGTGCACCTCACCGAAGAGGAATTCGAAAAAGCGGTGCAGTACGTCACCAAGCTCGGCCAGATGACCGACAGCAAACACAATGAGACGGTGTTGATGTCGGGATCGCTCGGCTTTTCGGCGCTGATCTGCCTGCTCAACAACGGCAATAACGGTCAGACCGAAACCACCGCCAATCTGCTCGGCCCGTTCTGGCGGCTGAATTCGCCGCGCACCGAAAACGGCGCCTCGATCATCCGCTCGCCGACGCCGGGTCCGGCGCTGTTCGTCGACTGCACGGTCAAGGACACCAAGGGCAACCCAATTGCTGGCGCCGAAGTGGACGTCTGGCATTCATCGCCGGAAGGTTTCTACGAGCAGCAGGACCCCAAACAGGCCGACATGAATCTGCGCGGCAAATTCACCACCGACGCGAAAGGGCATTTCGGATTCCGCAGCGTCAAGCCGGCGGGATATCCGATTCCCATCGAGGGCCCGGTCGGCGACTTGCTCCGCGTCGCCCATCGGCACAATTACCGCCCGGCGCATCTGCACTTCCTGATCTTCAAGGAAGGTTTCAAGACGCTCGTTTCGCAGATCTACACGCCCGATGACGACAAATTGGAAACCGATGCGCAGTTTGGGGTTACGCGCGCGCTGATCGGTGACTATGTGCGTCATGATGGGCCGTCGCCGACCGGCGAGCCGGGCGAATGGTATTCGCTCGATCAGACTTTTGTGATGGAGCCGGGCAAAAGCCGGTTGCCGAAACCGCCGATCCAGTAATCCCGGTGTAAGGACCGGGGATCGCGAGCCGCGGGCGATTGACCTTGCCGCGGCAGGATGATCCTTTGTCGCCTATGAATGCCGCCAAGCCCGAGCGATTGCCGGCGCATCCGCTCGCGCTGCCGAACATATTGACCTATGCGCGCATTGCCGCCGTTCCGGTGGTGGTGGGACTGATGTATTGGCAGAGCATCCTCGACGGCGGGCTGTGGCTGCGCTGGCTGGCGCTGGCGATTTTCATCGCCGCCGGCGTTACCGACATTCTCGACGGCTATTTCGCCCGCATGTGGGGCCAGCAGTCTTCGCTCGGCAAAATGCTCGATCCGATCGCCGACAAATTGCTGGTGGCGTCGTGCCTCTTGATGCTGGCGGCCGATGAAACCATCCGCGGCTGGACGCTGCTCGCCGCCGTGATCATTCTGTGCCGGGAAATCCTGGTGTCGGGCCTGCGCGAATTTCTCGCCGATCTGCACGTCAGCCTTCCGGTCACCAAGCTGGCGAAGTGGAAGACCATGGGGCAACTGGTCGCCATCGGCTTCCTGATCGCGGGCGACGCCGGCGTGAAGGTGCTGCCGCAGACCATCGAGATCGGCATCGCGCTGCTGTGGCTGTCGGCGCTCGTGACGCTCTATACCGGCTGGGACTATCTGCGCGCCGGCTTGAGATATATGATCGATTGATGACGATAAAATTGCGCTATTTCGCCTGGGTGCGCGAGCGCGTCGGCAAAGCCGAAGAAGATGTCGAGGTGCCGGCTGGCATCGCCACGGTCGGTGAGCTGATGACGTGGCTGGCCTCACGCGGCGAGGAATACGCCCACGCTTTCGACAATCCGAAGGTGATCCGCGCGGCCATCGACAAGACCCACGTCAAGCCGCAAAGCCCCATCGGAACCGCCTCGGAAATCGCGTTTTTTCCGCCGATGACCGGCGGATAGCCTCCGCCGCGGCGCGGTAGTACATTCCTCCCATGATCACAACCATCCGTATTCAGCGCGAGCCGTTCGACGCCGCCACCGAGGCTAAAAAGCTTTCGGCTAAGCGCACCGATGTCGGCGCGCTGGTGACGTTCACTGGCATCTGTCGCGGCAACGAAGGCGCCGAGCCGATCGCGGCGCTGACGCTCGAGCATTATCCCGGCATGGCGGAAGCCGAGATCGAGCGCCACGTCACTGAGGCGATCGAACGCTGGCCGCTGCTGGGCGTTACCGTGATCCATCGCCACGGCCGCATCGTGCCCGGCGAAGACATCATGATGGTGGCCACCGCATCCTCGCATCGCGAGGCGGCGTTCGCCGCGGCGGAATTCCTGATGGATTATCTCAAGACCCGCGCCCCGTTCTGGAAACAGGTCGAGAAGGCGGACGGGAAAATCTGGGTCGAGGCGAAAGCGACGGATGACGTTGCTGCCGGGCGCTGGGCTGCGCCGGACAAGAAGCACCAAGCGGCGGAATGAGGGGCGCCATGGTTCCCATTGTGGTCGCGGCGGTCGCGATGATTGCGCTCGGCGCGCATTCGGCGCCGGCGGCGGAAGTCTCCTATTACGACGTGACGCGCGGCGCGCATCCGCATGATGTGGCGCCCGCGCCGGACGGAAAAGTTTGGTACACCGCGCAAAGCCAGGGCGCGCTCGGCATTCTCGATCCGAAGACACGCAAGGTGGTGCAGGTGCCGCTCGGCCCGGACGCCGCGCCGCACGGCGTCATCGTCGGACCCGACCGCGCGGCCTGGATCACCGAAGGCGGCCAGAACGCCATCGCGCGCTTCGATCCCGCCACCAACGCGGTGAAACTGTTTCGGCTGCCCGCCGAATTTGCCAACGCCAATCTCAACACCGCGACCTTCGACCGCAAAGGCATTCTCTGGTTCACCGGTCAAAACGGCGTCTACGGCCGGGTCGATCCAGCGACCGGCAAGGTCGACGCGTGGAAGGCGCCGAAGGGCGTCGGCCCTTACGGCATCACCACGACGCCGAACGGCGACGTCTGGTATGCCTCACTCGCCGGCGATCATATCGCCAAGATCGACACCGTGAGCGGCGACGCGTTCGTGGTGCAGCCGCCCAAGCCCGGCGTCGGTCCCCGCCGCATCTGGCCGGATTCCAAGGGGGCGTTGTGGGTGAGCTTCTGGAACAGCGGCGAGGTCGGCCGCTACGATCCGATCGGCAAGACCTGGAAAGTGTGGCCGCTGCCGAAGAGCAAGCAGGGCTGCTACGCGGTCTTCGTCGATGACAAAGACAAGGTCTGGCTGACCGATTGGTCCGCCAACGCCATCGTGCGCTTCGATCCCATCACCGAGAAATTCGAGAGCTTCCCGAGCGACCGGCGCAATGCCGCGGTGCGCCAGATGCTCGGCCGGCCCGGCGAATTGTGGGCCGCCGAATCCGGCACCGACCGGCTGGTGGTGATCCGGGATTAGGCGGCAGAATGTCAGCCATGTCCTTCGATTCGGGTCTGAACCGCCGCCACATCCTGCAACTGCTCGCGGGCGCCGGCGCCTATATGGCCGGCATCGCGCCAAGCGCTGCGGGCGAACAACGCATCGGTGTGCTGATCGAGCAGGCGAAAACGCTGCCGTCCGTCGCGCAGCGCGTCGATTTCATCGCGGCGGCGCTGCGCGGCACCCGTTACCGGGGATATACGCTGATCGGCGGTCCGCGGCGGGCGGAAAAATTCGTCGCGCGCGACGACGCCTTCGATTGCGTGACGTTCTGCGAAACCGTGCTGGCCGCAGCGATTGCCAAGGCGCCCGCCGAGTTCGACGCGACGTTGCGCAACATCCGCTATCACAATGGCGTGGTGGCCTGGCGCGAGCGCAATCATTATTTCTTCGAGTGGGGCCAGCACAACGTCGAGAACAAGACCTGCCGTTGGGTGGCGATGGACGGCTCGATCGACATGCAAAAGACCGTCAACACGCAGCGCGGCCTAAGCCGCCGAAAATTTCCGATGCTGGTTATTCCACGCGCGACGGTACTGGCCAACAAAAGCCAGCTTGCCGCCGGCGACATCATCGGCTTTGTCAGTCAGCGGCGAAATCTGGATTATTTCCACGTCGGCTTTGTCACCTTCGACGGCAAAGGTGAGCTTGTACTGCGCCACGCGTCGCAAAGCCGGCATCGCGTGCTTGACGAAAGCATGGACCAATTCCTGATTGAAAATCGGGTGCGCTACGTCACGCTGCTGCGGCCGGAAGAGCCGGCCGGAAAAGCCTGATGTCATGGCCGGGCTTGTCCCGGCCATCCCGCTCAGTGAATTGCCATCCTAAGCGGGGTCACCGGGGCAAGCCCGGTGACGACACGCATGGTTCAGGCCGCGGCCGCCTTAAGGCCGTTCACTTCCGCCGTGTAGTCTTCCATCAGCGTCTTGGTGATGCCTCCTGGATTGAAATTCCAGTGCGCGATCTCCGACACTGCGGTGACTTCCGCCGCCGACCCGGTGATGAAGCATTCGGAAAATTCGGTCAGCTCATCGGGCAGAATGCGGCGCTCGATCACTTCGAAGCCGCGCTTCTTCGCCAGCCCGATCACGGTTTGCCGGGTCAGGCCGTCGAGGAAGCAGTCGGCCAGCGGCGTGTGGATCTTGCCGTCGCGCACGAAGAAGATATTGGCGCCGGTGCATTCGGCAACGCGGCCTTCCCAATCCAGCATCATGGCGTCGGCATAGCCTTTGCGCTCCGCCGCATGTTTGGAGATGGTGCAGATCATGTAGAGGCCGGCGGCCTTGGCGCGGCACGGCGCGGTCTTCGGATCGGGCCGGCGATAGTCGGCGAGGTCGAGGCGAATGCCCTTGAGGCGCTGCTCGGGATCGAAATAGCTCGGCCATTCCCAGCTGGCGATGGCGAGGTGGATCTGATTGTTCTGCGCCGAGACGCCCATCATCTCCGAACCGCGCCAGGCGATCGGGCGGACATAGGCTTCCTTGCGGCCGTTCTTCTCGACCACCAGTTTCTTGGCGGCGTCGATCTCGGCGACCGTGAAGGGAATTTCAAAATCGAGGATTTGGGCCGACCGCTTCAGCCGCTCGGAATGTTCGGTCGACTTGAAGATGCGGCCGCCATAGGCGCGTTCGCCTTCGAACACGGCGCTCGCATAATGCAGGCCATGGCTCAGCACGTGGAGATTGGCCTCGCCCCAGGGCACCAGCTTGCCGTCGTACCAGATGACGCCTTCGAGCCGGTCGTAGGATTGGGCAGCCATGTATTCCTCCTGAACTCTAAACTGTTTCCTGGCGCATGATCCGGTCCGAAAACCGGTTCCCACTTTTCGGGATCATGCGCCGCCAGGGCCTTTGCGGCCGCTTCTGCCGCTGTGATGGCGCATTTTCAGCGCTACTTCCAACACTTTGCGTCGTCGGGCAACACCCGGTATGACTGACGCAAGTGCCGGCCGGAAGCTGCTTGGTGTGGTCGGGATAGGGCTCTTAAGCACTATCCTTTCGTCCGTAGCGGACTTTTTGTAACATAAAATCAAAATATGTCAACATGGCTGACATAAATATGAGCGCGAAAACCGCCGCAGCCGCCGGTCTGACCGAGCGCCCCGCTGCGCCTGCGGCTGCGCCGGCCCAGCCGATCTGGGACATCATCGAACTGCTGTTCTTTGCCTATCGCGATTTCGTCGGCGATCCCGACGAGGTGCTGTCGAAGCTGGCCTTCGGCCGCGCCCATCACCGGGTGCTGCATTTCGTCAACCGCAATCCCGGCATGAAGGTCGCCGACCTCCTGGAAATCCTCAACATCACCAAGCAGTCGCTCGGCCGCGTGCTCAAGCAATTGGTCGACCAGGGCTTCGTGGTGCAGAAGGAAGGCGCGCAGGACCGCCGGCAGCGGCTGCTGTTCGTGACGCCGAAGGGCGAGGCGCTGGCGCTCAAGCTCGCCGTTTTGCAGACCGAGCGTATCACCCGCGCCTTCAGCGAACTGGGGCCCGGCGCCCACGAGGCGGCGCGCCGCTTTCTGACCGCCATGATCGACAGCGACAATCGCGAAGGCGTGCTGCGCCAGATCGCGCGCGCCGACCATGCCAAGGCGCGGAGTTGAGCGGAGCTTGAAGCGATGCCAATGACCCGGCCCGCCACGCTTGCCGACGATGCTCCGCATCTGTTGGTGGTCGACGACGACCGCCGCATCCGCGATCTATTGTCGCGCTTTCTGTCCGCCGAAGGCTATCGGGTCAGTACCGCCGACAACGCCGCCGACGCCCGCGCCAAACTCGTGGGCCTGAGCTTCGATCTGCTCATTCTCGATGTCATGATGCCCGGCGAGAGCGGTTTCGATTTCGCGCAATCGCTGCGCGGCAGTTCCAGTGTGCCGATCCTGATGCTGACCGCGCGCGACGCCGCCGAGAGCCGCATCAAGGGTCTCGAAATGGGCGCCGACGATTATCTGTCGAAGCCATTCGAGCCGCGCGAGCTTTCATTGCGCATCGCCAGCATTCTCAAACGCACCAAGCCAACGGCGCCGCCGCTGGCGGAATCGGTGCGCTTCGGTCCGTTCGTCTATCATCTGGGGCGCGGCGAACTGCGCCGCGGCGAAGACGCTATCCGGCTGACCGACCGCGAACGCGAGATGCTGCGCATCCTGGCGGCGACGCCGGGCGAGACCGTGGCGCGTCTGGCGCTCGCCGGTAATGGCGGCACCGTGAGCGAGCGCGCTGTCGACGTGCAGGTCAACCGGCTGCGGCGCAAGATCGAACGCGATCCCGCAGACCCAATGTTCGTGCAGACGGTGCGCGGCATCGGCTACCGGCTGGTGGTGACAACATGACCAGCCTCGACGCCGGCATCGCCAGTCTCCGCACCACGGTCGACCGGCTGGTGCGCGCCTGGCAGTGGTACGACGCGATCCCGTGGGTGCGGCGCATTCACGCGCAGCTCGCCCGCATTCCCGTCGGCTGGCGCCGCATGAGCCACTGGCTCAATAGCGTGATGCCGAAAGGCCTCTATGCGCGCGCGCTGCTGATCATCATCGCGCCGATGGTGATCCTGCAATCGGTGATCGCTTTCGTTTTCATGGAGCGGCATTGGAACGTCGTCACGCAGCGGCTGTCGGCCGGCGTGGTGCAGGACATCGGCGCGTTGATCGATGTCTATCGCGGCTATCCGCAGGACCCCGACCTGGCGCAGATCCGGCGCATCGCGCAGGAGCGGCTCGGACTGGTGGTGGATTTCCTGCCGCTCGCGGATATGCCGCCGCCGGGACCGAAACCGTTCTTTTCGCTGCTGGACCAGACGCTGTCCGAAGAGCTGCGCAAACAGATCGGGCGGCCTTACTGGCTCGATACCGTCGGCAAATCGGCGCTGGTCGAGATCAGGGTTCAACTCGACAAGAACGTGATGCGGGTGTTCGCGCGGCGCAGCGCCGCCTATGCGTCGAATTCGGAAATCTTTCTGCTGTGGATGGTCGGCACCTCGGCGGTGCTGCTGTTCGTCGCCATCATTTTTCTGCGCAATCAGATCAAGCCGATCCTTAAATTGGCCGACGCCGCCGAAAGTTTCGGCAAAGGCCGCGACGCGCCGAACTTCCGGCCGCGCGGCGCGCGCGAGGTGCGGCGCGCGGCGGCGGCTTTCATCGAGATGAAGACGCGCATCGAGCGCGCCATCGAGCAGCGCACGGCGATGTTGGCCGGCGTGTCGCACGACCTGCGCACGGTATTGACGCGCTTCAAGCTCGAACTGGCTTTGATCGACGAGACGCCGGAAACCGAGGCGATGAAGAAGGACGTCGATGAGATGGCGCGCATGCTGGAGGCCTATCTCGCCTTCGCGCGCGGCGATCTCGGCGAGCAGTCGGCGCCGACCGACATGGCGGCGTTTCTTGAGGAACTCAAGGACGACGTTGAGCGGCATGGCCACAAGGCCACGGTGGTGTTTCACGGCACGCCGATCGTCACGGTGCGGCCGGCGGCATTCAAGCGCTGCCTCAGCAATCTGGTGTCGAACGCGTCGCGCTATGCGCCGTCGATCGCGATCACCGGCCATCGCGACCATCGCTATCTGACCGTCACCGTGGACGACGACGGCCCGGGCATTCCGGCGAATTTGCGCGAGGAAGTGTTCAAGCCGTTCCTGCGGCTCGACGACGCGCGCAATCAGGACGAGGGCGGCACCGGTCTGGGCCTGGCGATCGCCCGCGACATCGCGCGCTCGCATGGCGGCGACATCGTGCTCGGCGATAGCCCGCTCGGGGGGTTAAGGGCGACGGTAAGGGTGCCGGTCTAGCACGTATAAGTTGAAATCAGATTTGGAGCGCGTAAGCTTGTCCCGCCGCAACGGGAGGGGACGCTATGCCGAACGCCATGGTGATCGATCTGTCGCATCACAATGCCAATCCGGATTTCACGAAAATTCGCGCCGCCGGCGTCGTCGGCGTCATTCACAAGGCGACGCAAGGCACCGGCTTTGCCGATGCACAATATGCGGCGCGCAAGACCGCCGCGTTGCAAGCGGGACTGCTCTGGGGCGCGTATCATTTCGGCACCGGCGACGATGTCGATACGCAACTCGCCAAATTCATCGGCACCGTAAATCCCGACGGCACCTTTGTGCTGGTGCTCGACTTCGAGAAGAACGGGACGACGCCGGCCAATTCGATGTCGCTGGATCAGGCCACCGATTTCCTCACCAAGCTCGAGGCGCAAACCGGCCAACAGCCTGTGATCTACACCGGCTCGTATTTGACCGATGTTGCAGGATCGCAGCCGGTGGCGGATCTTGCGCAGTACCGCGTGTGGTGGGCGCGTTACTCCGACACGCCGCATTTGCATGCGACCTGGCCGGACTATTGGCTGTGGCAATATTCGGATGGCACCAATGGTCCCGACCAGAAGTCGGTCGACGGCGTGGGGCCGTGCGACTGCGACACCTTCAACGGCGACGAAGCGGCGCTGCGGGCAAGCTGGGTTGGCTAGCGAAGCTTAAGCCGCGCTGGCTTCGGCTGCGCCTTCGTCCACCGGGCGCCGGCGGCGGCGCGGGCCGCGCATGATGCATTTCGGGATCGAACACAGATCGTCGATGAACCCCGCCCAACGTCCGGCACTGGCCAGGCCGCGGTCGAGCGCCGCCATGGTGCGGTCGAGGCCTTCCTCGTCGTCGTCGACCCACACCGTCATGACGCGGGCGAACATCAGCGCCGCGCCCTGGGCGCGTAGCGCGCCGCGCGGGCCGGAGGCGCCGACGCCGGCGGCTTCCAGCATCCATTTCTGCGAGCGCACCGCCATGACATTGAGCGCCAGCGCCAGCCCCGGATTGCGCCGCGCCGAGCGCATGAGAGAACGCGCCGCTTCTTTGTAAGGCGCCAGCGCTTCGAGCCGGCGCATCAGCACATCGAACAGACGTTCGCGCACCGGCTCCTCCGCCATATCGGCGTCGCCGCCGTCCAGCACGGCGCGGTCGATGTCCTTGATATGGGCGCCGAGGATGGCGAGCGTCGAGCCGAATTCGGCGCGCAGTTGCGACAGTTTGATGCCGGCGCGGCCGGCCACTTCGGCGAGGCCAACGTCCTCGAAGGACTGTTCGGCCAGTAATTCCATCAGCGCGGCGACCGCCTTGTCGCGGTCGGAGCCGGTGAGCGGCGGGGTGGGCGCAGCTTTAGCCTGGGCTTGGCGCTTGGGCTTGCGGACCATGACGGCCTCCTTCGCGGGTGTCTGATGCCTCTAATTTAGGTCCGCAAAGGCGACGGTTCTAGGGCGGGTCTTTTTGATTGCGCATGATCTTTTCCGAAAACCGGTTCCCACTTTTCGGGATCATGCGCCTAGCCCGCCAAATGGCGCGACCGTTTCGTGGCGGCGGCGATGGCCTTCGTCAGCAGTTCGTCGAAACCGTCCGGTCCCATCAGCACTTCGAGCGCGGCGGCGGTGGTGCCGCCGGGCGAGGTGACGTTCTGGCGCAAGGTGGCGGCATCGAGCGTCGAACGATGCAGCAGCTCGCCGGCGCCGGCGACGGTCTCGCGCGCCAGCCGCGATGCCAGGTCCGCGGGCAGACCGGCGGCGATGCCGGCTTTGGTCATGGCTTCGGCGAGCAGAAACACATAGGCCGGTCCGGAGCCGGACAGCGCGGTGACGGCGTCGATCAGCGCCTCATCCTTGACCCATTCCACTTTGCCGATGGCAGAAAGCAGGTCGGTCGCCAGCTTGCGCTGGCGCGCAGTGACTTTCGCATTTGCCACAGCGACCGTGATGCCGCGGCCGATGGCGGCCGGCGTATTCGGCATCGCGCGCACAATGGCAGTGCCAGATGGCAGCGCTTTCTCGATGAAACCGATGGTGCGGCCGGCCATGATCGACAGCACCAGCGTCGATTTGCCGACATAGAGGCCGAGCGGCGGCACCGCGTCGGGCGCGGTCTGCGGCTTGACCGCGATGACGATCGCCTCGGCGTCGGCTTTGGCTTTCGGTCCCGGCTTGGCGTTGAGCGCTGCGCCGCGCCGCGCCAACGCCTTGATCGACTTGTGCGGTTGCGGCTCGATCACCGCAAGCTTTTTCGGGTTCAGCCCGCGCGCCAGCCAGCCGTCGAGCATGGCGGATCCCATCTTGCCGGCGCCGACCAGAAGGAGGGCGCCGGAAAGCTTGCTCAAGGTCTTTTTGTCTGTCGGTCGCTTCATGACGCCAATGATAGCGTCATTCTATTGCAATTGCGCGTCACGCCTCGCCCGAGGTGTCGAACATGGCGGCGTCGAGCGCCTCGCGGGCGGCCTTGCCGGCCCAGACCACGAACTGGAATGCGGTGAAATGCCGCTCGCAGGTGTCGAGCGCGGTGCCGAGCAGCGCCTCGCATTGCTTGCCGGAGGCTTCGGCGGCGCCGGCCAGCACCAGCGCGTGGCGGTACATGACGATGCCTTCTTTGGTCCACAGGTCGAAATGGCCGACCCAGAGCCGCTCATTGATCAGCGAGATCAGCGATTGCACCTCGGCGCGCCGCCGTTCCGGAACCCGAAGGTCGAAGGCGCAGGCCAGATGCAGCGCCTCGATGTCGGCCATCCAGGTGTAGGACAGCTGATAGTCGGTCCACTTGCCGGTCACCATGATGGTGATCTCGTCTTCCCCGGCGCGTTCGAACGACCAGTCATTGCCCGACGCCAGCCGCTCGACCACGTCGAGGGGGTTGATCCGGGGTTCGTCTGCGTAAGCTGTTAAAGACATGACGTCTCCGCGTGACCGAATTTGAGCGCAAGGAAACGCACGACTCCGCACGCGCGCGAGCGAATCCGCCCGCGCAGGACACGAATTACATATGGACGCAGGGGGTACGGGTGCCTTGACGGCGAAAGCGAATCACTAGGCGATCTGACTATAACCCTCTCGATTCAGCCCGCCAAAGGCATCTTCGAGCCACAATGAGCAGTGATTTGGGGGGGCGAGGCAACCGGCCCTTGTCGACTCTCCACAGCCAATGCTGCGTCAAGCTGACTCAGTTGGGGATAAGTGCGGCAGTGTTGCCGCAAAGATTCAGTCGAACAGGCTGGACGGGAGCGGGCCCAGCAAAAGTGGCCGCCGGTTTTGCGTCCGGGCCCGCGACCAATTGAAAGCGGGCCCAGCAAAAGTGGCCGCCGGTTTTGCGTCCGGGCCCGCGACCAAATCAAAATGTGTCAGCGAGAAATTTAATCGAAGAGGCTGGAAACCGACTCTTCGTGCGCGGTGCGGCCGATCGCTTCACCGATCAAGGACGCAATCGGCAGCACGCGGATGTTGCCGGCGGCCAAGACTTCCTTGGTCGGCTCGATCGAGTCGGTGATGACCAATTCCTTGAGCCGCGACTTGGCGATGCGCGCCACCGCGCCGCCCGACAGCACGCCGTGGCTGATATACGCATAAACCGCGGTCGCACCCTGGCCGAGCAGCGCATCGGCGGCGTTCACCAGCGTGCCGCCGGAGTCGACGATGTCGTCGACCAGAAGGCAGGTATGGCCGGCGACGTCGCCGATCACGTTCATCACTTCCGATTCGCCGGCGCGCTCGCGGCGTTTGTCGATGATGGCGAGCGGCGCATTGATGCGCTTGGCCAGGCCGCGGGCGCGGACCACGCCGCCGACGTCGGGCGACACCACCATGACATTGTCGAGCCGGAATTTTTCCTTGATGTCGCGGACCATCACCGGCGAGGCATAAAGGTTGTCGGTCGGGATATCGAAGAAGCCCTGAATCTGGCCGGCGTGCAGGTCCAGCGTCATCACCCGGTCGGCGCCGGCGCGGGTGATCAGGTTGGCGACCAGCTTGGCCGAGATCGGGGTACGGGGCCCCGGTTTGCGGTCCTGCCGGGCGTAGCCGAAATAGGGGATCACCGCGGTGATGCGGCGCGCGGATGAGCGGCGCAGCGCATCGATGATGATCAGCAATTCCATCAAGTGGTCGTTGGCCGGATACGATGTCGATTGCAGCACGAAGACATCGGAGCCGCGCACGTTTTCCTGGATTTCGACGAATATCTCCAGGTCGGCGAAGCGCTTGACCACCGCTTTGGTGAGGCTGATCTTGAGATATTCGGCGATCTGCTGCGCCAGGACCGGGTTGGAATTGCCGGCGACGAGCTTGATCGCCCCGTTCTTCGACATTCCAAGATCCTCGTGTTTTACGCAATTCAACCGTGCTTGAGCGGCGTGGTCATAACAAGGCGGGCAGGGCGCGGCAATATGACTGGAAAGCTTTGCCCCGAAGCTTTTTCAAGCACGATGAACGCAGGGTTTAGGATTTAATGGCGGCCGTCCCCGGCTTCATCGTCCAGCGCAATGGCGTTGATGTGCCGGCCATAGTCCGGCTCGGACAAATGCGTGGTGCGGCGGAAGCTGTAGAACCGGGCGGGGTCGGCATAGGTGCACAGCCTGAGGTCCTCGAACTGCCGGATGCCGGCGCGCTCGACGCGGGCGGCGATATAGCCGTTGAGATCGAACAGGGCGTGGCCGGGCCGCTCGGAAGCGGCAAAGAACTGGGCATTGCCGGCGTCCGCCGCCACGAAACGGTCGACGAATTCCGCCCCGACCTCGTAATTCGGCTGGCTGATGACGGGGCCGAGCGCGACGGCGATGCGGCCGCGCGCGGCGCCGAGCGTCTCCATGGCGGCGATGGTGGCCTCGATGACGCCGGTTAAAGCGCCGCGCCAGCCGGCGTGCGCGGCGCCGATCACCCGGGCCTCGGCATCGGCAAATAATAGCGGCCCGCAGTCGGCGGTGGACACGCCGATCGCCAGCCCCGGCGTACGGGTGACCAGCGCATCGGCGCGCGGCCGTTGTTCGGCCGCCCATGGCGCGTCGACCGTCGCCACGTCGGGCGAATGGATTTGATAGGGCGTCACCAGCCGTTCCGGCGCGACGCCAAGCGCGCGCGCCATGCGGGCGCGGTTCTCGGTGACGTTTTCCGGCGCATCGTCGGAACCGACGCCGCCATTCAGCGTGGCGTAGACGCCCTGCGACACGCCGCCGGTGCGGTTGAAAAAGCCGTGGCGAATGCCCGCCAATTTGCCGAGCGATGGAGCTTGCAGCATCGAATGAGTGTCCCGAATCTGACCGCTGAATTCAATTGGCGGGAAGCCGCTAACGGAAGATAGTGGCTTTGGACGGACTGCCACAGGCCGTTGGAGGTTCCCTCATGCGAATTCCACTATTTGCCGCGCTGGCACTGCTCGGCCTCGCGCTAGTCGCCGAGACGCCGGCCTATGCCGTGATGGGCGGGGGCGGTCACGGCGGCGGTGCGTTGGGCGGCATGAATTCGAGTCAGACGCGGCGTCAGCAGGACATCAACGAATGCGCGCGCCGCTATCCCAGCTACGATTCGCTGACCAAGACCTATAAGGGCCGCGACGGCCGCCGCCATAGCTGTTTCGAGTAACGAGCGTTCTGACGCCCGCATGGAATACCGTCCGGGCGCTGTGACCCAGATCAATGAATTCAATCGGCCGCCGTAGCAAAAATAGAGCCGCGCCAGTCTGCGCGATCCAGGGAGAATGGACCATGCGTTTGTCGTTACCCTTCGCCGCAGCCCTGTTGGGCTCCTGCCTGATGACCATGCCGGCCTCGGCCGCGGCATTCCCCCGTGTCCAAAACCTTGTCGGCACAAGCCGATGGAAATTCGTTGCTGCTGCATGCACAGGCGATGGTGCCTGCCGGCCAGGGGCGTCAGGTTCGGGGCGGCGGTAATGTTCGTCGCGGTGGCGGCGGCCGTGGCGGCTACCGTGGCGGCGGTGACGGCGGCGCGGTTGCAGCCGGTGTGATCGGCGGATTGTTGCTCGGCGCGATTATCGCCAACGAGGCGCAACGCAACCGTGGAGCCAGCTACTGCGCGCAGCGCTATCGCAGTTACGATCCGGGCAGCGGCACTTTCATCGGCCGCGACGGCCGGCGCTATCGCTGCCAGTAAAGTTCAGCTTTTCTCGAAGCCCGGCGGCACGCCGATCGAGGCGTGCGCGAAACACATCGCCTTGAACAGCTCGCCCATGTCGGCGCGGCCGTGACCGATCAGCCGCGCCAGCGCCGCATCGATCTCGGCGGCGGCTGAACGCGTGGTCGCCTTTTTCTTCAGAGCCGCGGCGCGGGTCTCGATGCCGAGGCGGCGCAGGAATTGCGACTGATCGATCGGCCCGAAGCCCTTCGCGCCCATCGCTTCGACCGCCAGCGCCAGCGCGCGAAAGTCCACATGCGCGGTGATATCGATATCGCCCAGCGCGGTCAGCGGGTCGGCATAAGCGTGGTTGCCGACCGCCTGCAAGGTCTCGCCGACGCCGCTGTCGGCATGGCCGTAGTCGATCACCAGTGCGGCGCCGCCTTGATCGGCAATCCGCTTGCCGAGTTGCATCGCCGCTTTATCGTCGCGCCATTCGAAGATCGATTGCTCCGGCGCCTCGCGCACCGCGGCCGGCAGCAGCATGTCGAAATGCGCAATCGGATCGGGCGCCGTCGTGAAAGTGAATTTGTCGTCGGCGCCGATCCCGATCTGGCGTTCGTGCCAGCCGCGCGTGGTCTTGACCGCCTGATTGATCGGCAGCGCGTCGAAGAATTCGTTGGCGATGATGATGGCGGGACCTTTCGGCACGTCCTCAAGCGTCGCATGCCACGACTTGGCGACGCCCCACGGCTCCAGCGTGCGTTCCTGCGCGCTCTTTAACGCCGGACTGATCTCGACCAGATGTACCGCGAGGGCGTCGCGAAACGCCGGGATCATCTGCACCGCGCGCAAGGCGTCGCTCATCAATGTGCCACGGCCGGGGCCGAGTTCGATGATGCGGATGTTTTCCGGTGCGCCCATCTGGGTCCAGACGGTGGCCATCCACAGCCCGATCAGCTCGCCGAACATCTGGCTGATTTCCGGCGCGGTGATGAAGTCGCCGCGGCTGCCGAGCGGGTCGCGGGTGATGTAATAGCCGTGCTCGGGATCGCCGAGGCACAGGCCCATATATTCTCCGACCGGCATCGGGCCGGCGGCGGCGATGCGCCGGCGGATTTCGGTTTCGAGCGGCGAGTGTTCCGCCATCATTGGCTCCGCGCTTTCATACGCATGATCTTAACCGAAAACCGGTTCCCACCCTCGGATCAAGTCCGAGGGTGGGCTTTTTCGAGATCATGCGCGTATCGGGTGCTTCAGCGCGTAAACAATAAAGCCGACGCCGGCGAGGAACAGCGGGATCGACAGCAACTGTCCCATGGTCGCGCCGCCCCACAGGAAGCCGAGCTGGGCATCGGGCTCGCGGAAGAATTCGCAGATGCTGCGCGCGATCGCATAGACCACGGCGAAGCTACCGATGATCAGGCCCGGCCGCTTCAGCGCGCCGGCGCGCATCAGCACGAACAGCACCGCCAGCAGCACCAGGCCTTCTAGCGCTGCTTCATAGAGTTGGCTCGGATGCCGCGGTAGCGGCCCGCCGTTGGGGAACACCATGGCCCAGGGGACGTCGGCGGGACGGCCCCACAATTCGCCGTTGATGAAATTGGCGATGCGGCCGAGAAAAATGCCGACGGGGCCGACCGCGCAGGTGATGTCGCCGAGCGACAAGATCGGCAGGCCGCGTTTCTTGGCAAACAGCACCACCGCCAGCACGCAGCCGGTGAAACCGCCGTGGAACGACATGCCGCCGTTCCACAGTTGCACGATCTCCAGCGGATGCGCGGCGAAATGGCCGAGGTTGTAAAACAGCACGTAGCCGATGCGGCCGCCGAGGATGATGCCGAGCGTCACCCAGACCACGAAATCGTCGAAATCGAGCACGGTCAGCGGCGCCGAATTCTTTGAAGCATTGCCGCCCCACAGCGTCTCGGCGCGGACCAGCGCGCGGGCATAGACCCAGCCGAGCAGGATGCCGACGATATAAGCCAGCGCGTACCAGCGGATGGCGAAGGGCCCGAGGTGCACCAGCACCGGATCGAAGGCAGGGAACGGAATAACGAGAAGGGGCATTGCGAGGTCCGGACAAGTTGGTTCGATGGTAACAGCAAGTAGCAGAACGGGTCTTGCGGCGCGATGACGGTATCGCCATTGTTATGCAAGCGCATGATCCCGAAAAGCATGTCCTCGGCTTGATCGGGGATGGGTACCGGTTTTCGGACAAGATCATGCGCAAGGAATAGCGCCGGAGAGCAACCATGACCCAGACCAGCAACCGCATATTCGACGAGATGGCGCGCCTGATGAATGACGCTGCCGGCGTCGCCACCGGGGTGCGGCGCGAATTCGACACGCTGTTCCGCGCCCAGGCCGAGCGTATCCTGCGCGACCTCGACATGGTCCAGCGCGAGGAGTTCGAGGCGGTCAAGGACATGGCCCGCTTGGCGCGCGAGGAAAACGAGGCCCTGAAGGCGCGGATCGAGGCGCTGGAGGGTAAGAAGGGCGCGAGCCCGGCGGCTAAAAAGGGCGCTGCGCCGTCCGATCCGACCGGATTGTAGCCCGCAAAGGGCTTTTTGCCCTTTCCTTGCCGTTTCCTTGCCCTTTCCGGCACCCGCCGCTATAAGCCAGCCCGAACGTCGGCCCCCGGCACCCCTGGAGGCTTGCCGCGTTCGTGGGCGGCCGAAAAAGCCGCCTTTTTCCATTGGCTTAAACTAAGGATCTGATCATGGCGTCCGTCCAAGAGTTGAAAGCGACGGTGCGTCCGAAAGGCGGCAAGGGGGCCGCTCGGGCAGCACGTCGGTCCGGCAATGTGCCGGGCGTAATTTACGGTGAAAACAAGCCCCCGATGATGGTCCAGATCGACCATGCCGAACTGCGCAAGCGTATCTACGCCGGGCGCTTCCTCACAACGCTGTTCCATGTCGATGTGGACGGCACCAAGCATCGCGTGATCCCGCGCGACTTCCAGCTCGATCCGGTGAAGGATCTGCCGGTGCACGTGGATTTCCTGCGCGTCTCGGAAGGCGCCATGATCCGCGTCAAGGTCGCGGTGCACGTGCTCAACGCCGAGCAGTCGCCCGGTGTGAAGCGCGGCGGCGCGGTCAACGTCGTCACCCACACCGTCCAGGTCATGTGCCCGGCCGAATCGATTCCGGAATCGATCGACGTCGACATCGGCGATGTCGATATCAACCACTCCAAGCATCTCAGTGACGTGAAGCTGCCGCCGAACGTGCGCGTGATCGCCCAAGGCGACATCACGCTGGTCACGGTGGTGCCGCCGTCCGGTTACGCGGAAGAACTCAAGGCCGCCGCCGATGCTGCTGCCGCGGCTGCTGCCGCTGCTGCCGCCTCTGCTGCTGCCGGTACCGCACCCGGTGCTGCCGGTGCCGCGCCTGCGGCCGGTGCCGCGCCTGCTGCCGGTGGCGCTCCTGCCGCCGGCGCCGCTCCTGCGGGCGGCGGTGCAGCCAAGAAGTAACGCGGCGTAATTTTCGCCGCGTACTTTCGCTGCATATAAACAAAGCCCGTCCCGGATTCATCCGGGGCGGGTTTCAAATAGCTTCCTTAGCTGGTCGCGTTTTCTGCGGCGAACCGGCCTCCACTTCGCCGGAAAACGCTCCGACACAAAGCCGGTGAAGCCATGCTGCTTTTCGTCGGCCTCGGCAATCCCGGCGAACGCTACGTCGCCAACCGCCACAACATCGGTTTCATGGCGGTGCAGGCGATCGCCAGCCGTCACAACATCGCGCCGTGGCGCCGCAAATTCCAGGGCGTATTGGTGGAAGGCATCATCGGCGGCGACAGGGTGCTGCTGCTGCTGCCGGGCACCTTCATGAACGAGTCCGGGCGCGCGGTGGCCGAAGCGGTGCATTTCTACAAGATCGGCCTCGGCGACATCGTGGTGTTTCACGACGAACTCGATTTGCCGGCGGCCAAGCTGCGGGTGAAAACTGGCGGCGGCAATGCCGGTCACAACGGCCTGCGTTCGATCTCGGCGCATATCGGCAACGACTATCGCCGCGTGCGCATCGGCATCGGGCATCCGGGCGACAAGAAGCTCGCGGCGGCTTACGTGCTGCAGGATTTTGCCAAGGACGAAGGCCCCTGGGTGGAAACGATGTGTGACGTTATCGCCGACAATGCCGCCGTGCTGGCCGAGGGCAAGGATTCGACGTTTCAGAACAAAGTGCATCTCGCCATGGACGCCAAAGGCTTTAAAGATTTGGGCTCCGGCGGCGCGGACGATAGTAAGGACTAAGCGATCATGGGATTCAAATGCGGCATCGTCGGCCTGCCCAATGTCGGCAAGTCGACCCTCTTCAACGCGCTGACGCAGACGGCGGCGGCGCAGGCGGCGAATTATCCGTTCTGCACCATTGAGCCGAATGTCGGCGAGATCGCGGTGCCGGACCCGCGCATGGAAAAACTCGCGGCGCTGGCGGGGTCGGAGCAGATCATTCCGACCCGCATCACCTTCGTCGACATCGCTGGCCTGGTGCGCGGCGCGTCGAAAGGCGAAGGGCTCGGCAACAAGTTCCTCGCCACGATCCGCGAGGTCGATGCCATCGTTCACGTCGTGCGCTGTTTCGAGGATAGCGACATCACCCATGTCGAAGGCAAGATCGATCCGACCGCCGACATCGAGATTATCGAGACCGAGCTGATGCTCGCCGATCTCGACAGTCTGGAAAAGCGCGTCGACGCGCTGGAGAAAAAGGCCAAGGGTAGCGGCGAGGACGCCAAACTCGCCAAGGAAACGCTCGATCTGGTCAACCGCTCGCTGGTGCTATTGCGCGAGGGCAAGCCGGCGCGTCTGGTCGAACGCAAGCCCGACGAGGAAAAGCTGTTTCATTCGCTCGGCCTTTTGACCTCGGCGCCGGTTTTGTACGCCTGCAACGTCGAGGAAGGCGCGGCGGCGACCGGCAACGAGTTCTCCCGCAAGGTCGAGGAACTGGCCAAGAAGGAAGGCGCGGTCGCGGTGGTGATTTCGGCCAAGATCGAGTCGGAAATCGCGACCTTGCCGGCGGCCGAGCGCGCCGACTTTCTCGAGGCGGTGGGCTTGAAGGAAACCGGGCTCGACCGGCTGATCCGCGCCGGCTACGGGCTGCTGCATCTGGTGACCTATTTCACCGTCGGGCCGAAGGAAACGCGGGCCTGGACCATCACCCATGGCACCAAGGCGCCGCAGGCGGCCGGCGTGATCCATACCGATTTCGAGCACGGCTTCATCCGCGCCGAGACCATCGGTTATGACGATTATATTCGCACCGGCGGCGAAGTCGGCGCCAAAGAGGCCGGCAAGATGCGGCTTGAGGGCAAGGAATACGTCGTTGCCGACGGCGACGTGATGCATTTCAGGTTTGCGAATTAGCACCGGTGGCGGTGTGACAAGCGCAGGTCTGCCGGGTTAGAAAGCCGCATGCCGAAGCTGCATTGGGAAGATTTCCAGCCGGGCGCCGTCGCCATTTATGGTCCACGGCTGGTGACACGCGAGGAAATCGTCGCCTTCGCCGCCGAGTTCGATCCGCAGCCGATGCACCTCGATGAGGCCGCGGCGAGCGCCACTATTCTCGGCGGGCTTGGCGCGTCGGGCTGGCACACCTGCTGCCTGACGATGCGGATCATCGCCGACGGTTTTCTTCTCAATTCCACGTCGATGGGCGCGCCCGGCATCGAGGAAGTGCGCTGGCTGGCGCCGTTGCGGCCGGGCACGCGCATCCGCGTCCGCGCCACCGTGCTCGACACCCGCGCCTCGAAGAGCCGCCCCGAGATGGGCCTGGCGAAAATGAACTTCGAGGTGCTCGACGATGCCGACGCTATCGTCATGACGTTAATCACCACCTTCATGCTGGGCCGCCGCGAGGTGCCGGCGTGAAATATTTCGAGGACCTCGAGGTCGGCGACGTCACGGCGATCGGCCGCCACACCTTCACCGCCGACGAGATCAAGGCTTTCGCGCAGCGTTTCGATCCGCAATTGTTTCACCTCGACGAAGCCGCGGCCGAGGCCTCCCATTTCGGGGCGCTGTGCGCGTCGGGCTGGCACACCGCCGTGATCTGGATGCGGCTGATGATCGATCACCGTCGCGGTCTCGTGGAAGCGGCGCGCGCGCGCGGCGAGCTGGTCGCCGCCATCGGCCCGGCGCTCGGCCTGCGCGATATGAAATGGCTCAAGCCGGTCTATGTCGGCGATACGATCGAATATAAAGCCGAAGTCACCGGATTGCGCACGTCCGGCAGCCGGCCGCGTTCGGGGCTGATGACGACGTTCTCGACCGGCGTCAATCAGAACGGCGAGCCTGTGATTTCGTTCGTGAGCACCACCTTCGTCGAGCGCCGTCCGGAACAGCCATGACCGCATCCGGCGAAACCGCGATCGCCGCCAAAAGCGACGAGCGCCGTGCCGCCGGTGTCGCCTGCGGCGCCCATGCGCTGCACGACGGCTACACCGACCTCATTTATGTGCTGCTACCGATCTGGCAGAGCGAGTTCGGCCTCGGCTTTGCCGCCCTGGGCCTGATGAAGACGGTATTCTCCGGCACGCTCGCCGGCTTTCAGATTCCATCGGGCTTGCTGGCCGAACGCTTCGGCGCGCCGCTGGTGCTGGCGCTCGGCACCGCCCTGGCGGGCTTCGGCTATTGCCTCGCCGGGTTGAGCAACGGCGTGATGTGGCTGGTGGCCTCTTTGTTTGTCGCCGGGCTCGGCGCCAGCACCCAGCACCCGCTGGCATCGACGCTGATTGCGCATGCCTTCTCGGGCGCACGGTCGCGCGCCGCGCTTGGCACTTATAATTTCGCTGGCGACATCGGCAAGATGAGCGTTCCGGCGGCGGCGTCGCTGCTGTTCGTGGTGCTGCCGTGGCGCGAGGCGGTGGCGCTGCTCGGCGGCATCGGCATCGTGGCGGCGATCGTCATCTTTATCGTCATGCCGCGGTATCGCGACGAGCATTTGCCGGCGAAGACAGAAGCCGCCGCGCGTGGCTCCCGTACGAGCGGCTACGGCTTTCCGTTGCTGCTGTCGATCGGCGTGATCGACAGCGCCACGCGCATGGCGTTTCTGACGTTTCTGCCGTTCGTGCTGACCGCCAAGGGCGCCAGCCTGCCGACCGTCGGCCTGGCACTGACGCTGGTGTTTGCCGGCGGCGCGGCCGGCAAACTGGTCTGCGCCTGGATCGGCGCGCGCATCGGCACGGTGGCGACGGTGTGGCTGACCGAGACAGTGACCGCGCTGGGCATCGTCGCGCTGTTGCCGCTGTCGCTTGAGGCGTCGTTGATCCTGTTGCCGATTGTCGGCATCGCGCTCAATGGCACCTCGTCGGTGCTCTATGGTTCGGTGCCCGATCTGGTGACGCCGGCGAAGCGGCAGCGCGCCTTCGGCATTTTCTACACCGGCACCATCGGGGCGGGCGCGGTGTCGCCGGCGATCTATGGTTTGCTCGGCGACGCGGTCGGCGTGACGTCGGCGCTGGTGGTCGTTGCCGCCGTGGTGCTGCTGACGCTGCCGATCACGCTGGTGCTGCGCCCCGCGCTGGTGACCGCTACCGAGTCTTGATCTTGACCTGGGTGACGACGGCGGACGGCAGCACGTCGAGATAAGGCCCGAGCAGAAAAGCCTCGCCCGACCCTTTGCCGTACATGCGGTCGTGCGCGTCCATCATCGCGCGCACCGGGCGCCCGCAGGCCGCAATCGAATCCACGATCAGGTCGTTGATCTCGCCCGGGTGCATACCGGGGCTATAGCGCGGATCGCCGGCGATCTTGCGCAGGATGCAATCGGTCGCCGTGCGCACCAGCGGCAGCAGCGCGGCGTCCTTCTGGCGCACCGACATTTGCAGCCAGGGGTTTGGATCGGGGGCGGCGGGAGTTTCGGTAGCAAGCGAGACATTCAACACAAGCGACAAGCCAACCATCGCTTCGAGAATCATCCAGGGGCCTCGCGAATCAATTTCGCATCGTTGGTACCAAGCGCGGAGTCGCGCCGCACGCGAAACTTGAATCGCCGACGCAGATGCCGCGCCGCCGTGGAGTCTGAGTCACATCGGCGCTAATAGAACGAACCGAGTCCGAAACGCGCTAAGCGATTCAAATCGCGGCGTTTTATCGCTCTGCGGCGCTCGTCTGAAATCGTTAACGCCGGCGGAACCCAGGCGAACGTCGCCAGAAACGCGTCATGCGTGCATGATGGTGAACGACGGCGTTGTGTTGGTCGATCCTGCAACCGGCGAAGCGGCCGGCAAACTCGCCGAGTAATGTCGATGTGGCAGCGGTTAAACGGCCCGGCATTTTTCTGCGCCGGGTCGCGCCGCCCGTTTTAAGAACTGCAGCATTTACCTTGCCCGGGCGGGGCAGACATGCGGCGCGCTCAGACGCTGGATTTTCGGCGCTTTAGGGGGCATATTAGACCCTCAGGAGCCTTGAGTTATGTCGATGATCAACTACCGCGCGCCTTCGGAATTATTTCCCAGCCGCAGCCGAAAATCGCGCCGTCCCATTGGATACAAGCGTTTTCCGACCGCGGCGGAAGCGATCCGTTTTGCCATTGAGGAATTGCCGCCCGAACTATTGCTCGGAGCCTATCTCGAGGTCGAAGAAAAGCGCTTCGACGGCAACGGTATCCGTCAACTTTATGACAGCGTCGACTATCCGCTGCCGCGCAAGGCCGTCAAACCGATCAAGGCCGTCGCCGCAAACTAACCTTACCCGCAACCGCAACTCGCCGAGAGGCTTTTCCCTTAGTAAGGGGGAACCTGTTCGGCTTTGGCGCGTTCAATCGCATGCCAGCGCATTTCTGCAATCTATTGGAGCTAGCCGTGGCCGATACGAAGTCCCTCAGCACGATCGGCCTGATGCTCGGCGCCGCCGCCATGATGGTGATGATGGTCGGCGCCTTTGTGGTGTTCGATCACCTGACCGGACGTCTGAATATCGAGGACGGTTTGAGCGTCATCAGCCAGCCGGCGGCTGCGCGCTAAGTCGCTCCGGAAATTTCATCCGCCTGCCAAAAAGCCCCGCCGAAGCGGGGAGTCTTGGTGGGAGGAGTCTCCGAAAGCATCACGGGACAGTTGGCTGCTTTCGCAGTGCCTACAATTTAGGCTGCGTCGCGCGCCGGCCGGTGGTTGCCGGCTACGCCGCGCTCGGCCATCCACAGCTCAACGCGCAGCGCAGTCCAATTCTGCGCCTTTGTGTCGTCGAATTAATGCAACTTTGCCGCCTGTGGGCCGTTGTTGCCTCCACAGCCCCTGGAGGCCTTATGAACAAATCTCACCGTCATCTGATGCTGGCCACCGCGCTGGCGACGAGTCTTGCCGCCGTAGTGCCGCTCGCGCCCGGTTCGGCGCTCGCCCAAGAAATGCCAACGGTCACCACCAATCCCGGCTTCAAGCCCGGCACCGGGCAGATCAATCCCGGCGAAACGCTCGCCGCGCCCTCAAGCTCCATCGATATCCGCAAGATTCCGAGCCACGCCGAAGCGGTTGCCGCGCTGATGTCGGCCGACGATCCGGTCAGCGCGCTTGGAGCCGAGGTCCCGAAACCAGCGAATAGCGCCAACACGCAGGCGACCGAGAATAAGACAATCAGTCCGCCGGGCGCCGGCGATGTGACGACGGCAACGCAGGGTCAGGCTGCTATCGGTGGTCCGATGTCGCCGGGTGCGTCATCCGGCGGCGGCTCGAACGGGCCGGCACCGGCCGGCGGTCCGCCAGCCGCTGCGCAAGGCGCGTCGGCGACCACCGGTGTCGGCAGCCGCGCTGCGGATCCGCATCGGCCCGGTCCGATCGGCGCAACCGGTCAAACGCTGCCGGCAAAATTCTCCAGCCGGAACGACGTCCTCGACCGCTTGCCGATCATGGCATGGCCGCAGCGTCTGACCGATCAGGAGCGCCAGCAGATTTTTCAGGCGGTGATGGCGGACAAAGCGCAGGCGGCGGCTAATGCCGATGCGCTGGGCCCCGCCAGCGAACTGTCGACTGAACAGGCGCTGACCGGGATGCATGCGCTGCCGGACAGCGTGAGCGGTATCGGCACGTTGAAGAAACTGGCTTACGTCAAAGGCAAGACCAAGGTGCTGCTGGTCGAAATGTCGACCCGTATCGTGGTGGATGAGATAACTTTATAAAAAATCGACGACACCAGGAGCGCCATCGCCGGGATGCGGCGATGGCGCTTGGTGTCGAGCCGATCAGACAAGCGATCGCTGCGTCGGTTTGTTCGGCACGCTTTTCCATTGCTCGAGACTGTCGGCGATCACTTTCATCGCCGTCATCGAGGCGTGGCTCAGGCTGGCATAGCCGGCGATTTCACGGCTGACGCGCTCGCCCTCGGCGCGCAGCATGTCGCGGATGCCTTGCAGTTCGAGGATGACGCGGTCGATTTCTTCCATCGACGCGCCCGACACGCGCCGGATCAGCGAATTCAGATTGTCGGTGGCCGGATCGGCCGCGGCCGGTTCGGCGTCGTTGCGCGGCTTGCGCAGGAACGACACGTCGCGCCGGACGAATTCCCGGATCTCGCCTTCGAACGCATTCGCCGCCGCCTGATCGATATCGCTCAGTTTTTCCGGCGCCGCCCGCCGATCCGCCGGAGCGAATTTCTCCGGACCGCTTTTGTCGGTGCCGAGCTTGTCGGCACCAAGCCGCTCTCTGATCGCCGTCATGAGTCAACTCCTACACAGGCGCAATGGACGTTGCGCTGACGCTCCCCATCCCGGCACCGATTGCCGCATGCGAGTGGGGCGGCGGTGGGGCAGGGCGGGGGCGGCTTAGCGGCGCTGTGGATGGCGAATTGCGGCGTAAAAGCCCGCGCGGCGATCGATTCAATCCGAAAAACTACCAATTCAGCTTGAAACGGGCGGTGATGCTCTTGCTGGCCGTGGTCTGGCCGAAATCGGTGACCGCGGTGGTGACGTTGAGCGGGCCGTAGATATTCTGCTCGGCGCTGAACTGGTTATGGGTGACCGGGTCGGTGCTGCTGTTGGCCAGTTTGGCGCCGAAGCTGGTGCCGGTCGGCAGAATGTCGAACTTGGCCATGCGCTCGCTGCCCCAGACCTGCGGCGTCGGCGTCACGCCGGTCGTTACGGGCAGCGTGACCCACGGAATGGTCGAGGCCGCCGGCGACGACGCGCTGAAGGTCTCGGTCACCGAATAACTGTTCTGCAGCGTCACCGAAAACCGGCTGCCGACCGGCATCGAATGCTTGAACGTGGTGCCGAGGCGGCCCTGATCGTTGCTCGGATCGACGCGCGCATCGACGGTCGCGAGACTGGGCACCACGCCGACCGAGGCCCAGGCGGCGCCAGTGCCGCGCGTGTCGGCCGCGCCCGCGTTCCACGGATCGGGACTGTAGGTCAGCGACGGCGCCGCGCGCAGGCCGAGATCGGCGCCGACCTTGGCGTCCCAATCGATCGGCAGCGGCTGCTTCAACACCATCGTCGACGAGCCGTCCGGCCGGTCGGTGCGGCTGGCGTCGAGACCTTTCGGTCCGGCAAGACTGGGCAGGCGGAGGCGCTTAACCGGCATGGCGGCCGAACGGCCCGACGGGTCGGCCGACAGCGCATTGCTGAGGGCGGCGCTTTCTTCCGGCGTGAGTTCGGCTTCCGGCGTGATTTGGGTGGCGGTCGATGCATCCAGCGGATCGGACGGCGGCGACGCGACGGCAGTGTTCGCGTCGGGCAGCAGCGGCGCGGCATCCTGCGCCAGCGCGGCCGCGGGTGCGAGCGCTACAGCGAGCACACATCCAAGACGTTGGATCGAGCGCAACCGCATTCCCGAAGTACTCCCCCGCGATGTCGTGACCGGAACGCCGATATCGGCACGGACCGGTTAAACGTCGGTTGCGTTTTTGCCATCGAACTTTGTGCAAACTGCGGCAAAGATGCGAGGGCCGCCCGCGGCCTCCGGTTAACTGCAACGCGCGGCGATTGCCTCATTAATGTGCTCGACATCGGCGTCGAGACGGCCGAGTTCGCGGTCGCGATCGGGGCCGGTCCTGCACAGCGCCGTGACCGCGCGAAACTTCGTCATTTCGAGGAAATAGAGCCGGGTGGCGCTGCAGATTTCGGCGCCCGGTTTGAGGTCCTTCAGCCGGGCCTTTAACGTTGCGATGCTGGCCGTGACGGCGGCGAGACTGCGTTCGCAGCCCGGCTGCTCGATGGGGGTCGCGGGGCTGGCCGGCGCCGCCAGCAAGGCCAGCGCGAAGGCCGCCGGCACGATCAACGCGACGAAATAGACGAACGCGAGCACAAAGCGTTTCAACATGGCACCACCCCTCCAGCGATACCCGTTGGTCGGGCGGGGCGGCGGAAAGGTTCAAGGCGAAATCGTGGTGAGGGCTGGGCGCACTATACGCTGGCGCAGCGGACGCAATGCATCCTGCCGGCCACGCTCGGCGGCCGCGCCAAGTAGCGCTTGTTTCTTCGAGTAGCGCCTACTTCTTGGCGCCGGACGAGGCGGTGCTGGTGCCGGACATCTGCGACGCCTTGTAGGCGGACACGTGTTTCGGCTTGTCCTTGTCGGCCTTCGGCTTTTTCTTTTCCTTGACCGTGCGCGTCTGACCCTTAGCCATGGCGAATCTCCTCTGGTTTCAGCGTTGCGGATGCTGATACGGCGCCGCCCGCTCCGCAAGGGGCAGACCCGCCTTCGTCCCCGGTTTGCAGGGCTGAGCGAAGGATCCCTCGTGCCCCGGACGCGGCGCAGCATGAAATGATGCGCCGCTGATCCGGGGCCGTTCCAAGGTATGAATGTGCGAAGGTCCCGGGTCTGCAGCGCATCGTTAAAACGCTGCGCTGCGCCCGGGACAGGCGGCGGGGATTCTTTAGTTGCGCATGATCTTGGCCGAAAACCGGTACCCACTTTTCGGGATCATGCGCTAGCTCTTCGGCGCCGCGGCCGTCTTCATCTTGTCGTCGATGCACTTGTTGACGATGTCGGCGCGCTTATCGAGATTGGCGGCGGCGCTGCCTTTTTCGGTGCCCATCCAGCATTCGGAAGCGGCGCGCGACCGTGTCATCGGCGGCTCCGGCGGCTTTGCAGGCTCCGCCGGCTTGGCGGGCGCGCTCAGCGCCGCGAAAGGACCGGGCGTGCCGTCGGTTTCGCAACCGGCTAGCAGCGCGGCGGCCGCCACGAGCAGCGCCAAGGCGGGCAAGCTGCGGAATTTGTTGCGGGATTTCGAAGCCGTCATCGTCATGAATCCGGGTGGCTGCGTGAATCGCTTGCCGGCGTTCTTTATCGGCCGTTTTCGCGCTTCGGCAATGGTTTTTTGCAGGCCGCCGCCTTGGCCTCACAGATTGTCGGTGAAATACAGCCAGCCGAGCAGCCACAATCCCCAACCCGCGACCGCGCCCGCCGCCGCGCCCCAGAGGCGATGCCGCCGCCACAGCAGGGCGCCGGCGATGACGCCGATGAGCAGGCCCGGCGCGCCGAGGATCAGCGCGATCGCGGCGATGTCGAGCGGATGGTTGAGGATGCCGATGTCGGACATAAGTTGGTCTCGGGAGCGAGGCGGGCGCAGCGCCCGCGGGCGCCGTATCCCACCCCGCTGTTACGATGTCTCATGACAACGCCCTCGCGTGGATGGGATGACGTGGAGAGGTATATAATCATAAGAAAAGAAGTCACGACAGCTAGGAAAGTTTGATCGGGTGCCTCCCAACGATGCCTGCGAAGTTGACTCAATTGAAAGTTGCGGGTTCAGTTGGCAAGTATTGGGGGAAGGTGCTTTCTTTGCGCTTATTGAGTTCTGATGGTGAGTACTAAAAGGCCGAACAAGGATCAGCGTTTCCAGAGGCTGTTAGAGGCCGGTTTCTTCCCAAACGATTTGCCTCCGCCTTTTACGTCCTCAGATTTTGCGAAATATCGAAAGCACCTAAAAAAGGTTTGGCCCACACAAGCCCTGGCACAATTTGCGAGTGCGCCGGAGTTTTATTCGGTCCCGCGTTTTGGCCGCGCGCGCAGGCGCTTTTCGATAATAAATCCAATTAATCATTTTAAGGTCTCGTCAATCATAGCAAACGAGTGGGTGGATATACGAAGCCACTCTTAAGGGTTGGCTCGCCAAAAACAGTCCTTGCTTTGTTGATGCTCATCCGTTGTTTGGGCCGATGCTAAAAAGGCATGTCAGCTTCTATGACGAAAAAAGAAACATTACAAAGGCGATAAAAGAGCTTAGTCGTCAGCGAATTCACGATAGATTGGCAAGGCTTATTTTTGAAAACGTCGAGGACTATTTCTAGTTATTGCGAACTTTCACGAAAGCATAGTCACCGCCCCCGCTTCTTAAACCCGCCATGCATCCCCGGCCTTCCAAGTTTGCTGCGCGGCGAGTCGGGGCGGAGCGGCTTGACCTCGTGGCCGACCGCGATGCCCATTTCATCCAATGACGGCTTATGGGGTCGGTTGACCGCCCTCCGCAATTTCGAATCCTGCGCCGTCATCACGTTGCGCACGGTCGGATTGTCGACCACCGCCAGCTCGGTCTGGCGCAGCCGCTTGAGCTCATCGCGCAGGCGCGCGGCTTCCTCGAAGTCGAGATCGCTAGCTGCCGCGTGCATGCGCTTTTCCATGTCGGCCAGCACGGTCTCGAAATTGTGCCCGATGGTGGCGGCGTCGCCGAACTCGCCTTCGCTGGCGCCGCCGGTCGAGATCAGCACGTGGTCGCGCTCATAGACCGAGTCCATGATGTCGTGGATCGAGCGCTTGATGCTCTCCGGCGTGATGTTGTTGGCGGTGTTGTACTCGACCTGCTTTTCGCGGCGCCGGTTGGTCTCCTCGATGGCGCGCTGCATCGAACCGGTGACCTTGTCGGCATAAAGCACCACCTTGCCGTCGACGTTGCGCGCGGCGCGGCCGATGGTCTGGATGAGCGACGTCTCGCTGCGCAGGAAGCCTTCTTTATCGGCGTCGAGAATGGCGACCAGCGCGCATTCCGGAATGTCGAGGCCCTCGCGCAGCAAATTGATGCCGATCAGCGCGTCGAAGGCGCCGAGCCGCAAATCGCGGATGATCTCGATGCGCTCCAGCGTGTCGATGTCGGAGTGCATGTAGCGCACGCGGATGCCCTGCTCGTGCAGATATTCGGTGAGGTCTTCCGCCATGCGCTTGGTCAGCACCGTGACCAGCGAGCGGTAGCCGGCCAGCGCCACCTGCCGCACTTCGCCGACCAGGTCGTCGACCTGCGTGCGCGCCGGGCGGATTTCGACCGGCGGGTCGATCAAGCCGGTGGGGCGGATCACCTGCTCGACGAAGACGCCGCGCGCCTCGTTCATTTCCCAATGGCTCGGCGTCGCCGACACCGCGACGGTCTGCGGCCGCATCTCGTCCCACTCTTCAAAGCGCAGCGGCCGGTTGTCCATGCAGGAGGGCAGGCGGAAGCCATATTCGGCCAGCGTCGCCTTGCGGCGGAAGTCGCCGCGGAACATGCCGCCGAGTTGCGGCACGGTGACGTGGCTCTCGTCGGCGAACACCAAGGCGTTGTCGGGGACGTATTCGAACAGAGTCGGCGGCGGTTCGCCCGGCTTGCGGCCGGTGAGATAGCGCGAATAGTTTTCGATGCCGGCGCAGGCGCCGGTGGCGTCCATCATTTCGAGATCGTACATCGTGCGCTGTTCGAGCCGCTGCGCCTCGAGCAGGCGGCCGGCGGCGTTGAGCTGGTCGAGCCGCGCGCGCAGCTCCTGCTTGATGCCGAGCATGGCCTGCACCAGCGTCGGCCGCGGCGTGACATAATGCGAATTGGCGTAGACCTTGACGAATTCCAGCTCGTCGGTCTTTTGCCCGGTGAGCGGATCGAATTCGTGGATCGACTCGATGTCGTCGCCGAACAAAGACACGCGCCAGGCGCGGTCCTCGTAATGCGCCGGAAAAATCTCGATGGAGTCGCCGCGCACGCGGAACGAGCCGCGGAAGAAGTCGGCCTGCGTGCGCTTGTATTGCAGCGCCACCAGATCGGCCATCAACTGGCGCTGCGAGATGGTGCCACCCTGCTTGATGGTGAAGGTCATGGCCGAATAAGTTTCGACCGAGCCGATGCCGTAAATGCACGAAACGGAAGCCACGATGATGACGTCGTCGCGTTCCAACAGCGCACGTGTCGCACTGTGGCGCATGCGGTCGATCTGCTCGTTGATCGAGGATTCCTTCTCGATGAAGGTGTCGGTGCGCGGCACGTAGGCTTCCGGCTGGTAGTAGTCGTAATAAGAGACGAAATATTCCACGGCATTGTCGGGGAAGAACGACTTGAACTCGCCGTAGAGCTGCGCCGCCAGCGTCTTGTTCGGCGCCAGAACGAGCGCCGGGCGCTGCGTCGCCTCGATCACCTTGGCCATGGTGAAGGTTTTGCCGGAGCCGGTGACGCCAAGCAGCACCTGCGTCCGATCGTGGCGGTTGACGCCTTCGACCAGTTCCTTGATGGCGTGCGGCTGGTCGCCCTTGGGTTCGAAGCTGGATTGGATGACAAAAGGCCTGCCGCCTTCGGACTTTTCCGGCCGCGGCGGCCGGTGCGGCGTCCACGGCTGCGCGGTGAATTCGGGACGTCCCTCGCGCAGCAGCCGCTCCAGCGATGTGGCGGTGGCGGCCACGCCCATCGACGCCAGCCCCCCGGCCCCTGTCGGCAGATCGGCCTTCGGCAGCCGGTATTTCGGATCGCCGCCGCGCGCGATGCGCTCGGCTTCGCGGGCGGACGCCGCGTGCGGATCGGCCGGCGCGTCATCACCAAGATCGTCACCAAGGCCTAGTTCCTGCGCCAAGGCCGGATCGAGCCCGGTCACTGGCGCGCCGGTGTAGTCGCTCTGCGGGGCTTCGTCGAAGCCGCTGGTCTTCGATTTGCGCGCCTGATGGGCAGCGGAAAAATCCTTGCGGCGGTCGAACGAATTATCCGGCGGTTGCTGCAGCCCTGAGTTCGCCCCGGTGCCGGACCCCATGCCGGCGGTGCCCTTGTTGATCGCGGGATTGAGCAGATCGGCCAACGCATCTGGCGTTGGCGGTGCGTCGGGCCGCGACGCCTTGGCGCGCGTGGGCCGCGCTGGGTCTTTTGGTTTTTTCGGGGGCTTGGACATCGTCGGAATATGGGGCGAGTCTGGGCCGGGCGAAAGGGCGGGCGGAAAACGCCTTTCCCGGCCGCGCGCGGATGCTAGGCTGTCGTCAACGTAAAACACTGGGGGGAAGCGATGTCCGGCACCAAATTCACACGGCGCATGCTGCTGGCGGGGGCGATGGCGGCGCCCTTCGTGCGCGGCGCCAATGCGCAAGCGACGTGGCCCAATCGCCCGGTGCGGGTGATGGTGCCCTATCCGCCGGCCGGCGGCGCCGACACCACGGCGCGGATCATCTACAACAAACTCAGCCAGACGCTGGGCCAGCAATTCGTGGTCGAGAATAAAGGCGGCGCCGGTGGCACTATCGCCGAGGCGCTCGTCGCCAAGGCCGACCCCGACGGCTACTTCATCCTGCACGACGCCACGGCGTTTTCGGTAAATGGCGCGCTCTATCCGAACCTGTCGTTCGACTATGCCAAGGATTTCGACCCGGTTGGCTTGGTGTCGCTGGTGCCCAACATCCTGGTAGTGACGCCGACGCTTCCGGTCAACACCATGGCCGACGTCATCGCCTACGCCAAGGCGCAGCCCGGCGGCATCGAGATGGCGTCGTCCGGCAACGGCACGTTGCAGCATCTGTCGCTCGAGATGTTCCGATTCATGACCGGGGTTCATGTTAATCACGTGCCCTATCGCGGCGGCGCCGTCGCGCTGACCGACGTGATGGCGGGGCAGGTGAAGTTCTTCTTCTCCAACGGCTCGTCGGTGGTCGGCCTGATCAAAGGCGGCAAGGTCAAAGCCATCGCGCATACCGGCAAAGGCCGGCTTGCCAGCCTGCCCGATATTCCGCCGGTGTCGGATACGATCCCCGGCTTCGAGGCTTACGAGTGGAACGGCGTCTTCGTGCCGCACGGTACGCCGGCCGAGATCGTCAAGAAGCTCAACGGTGCGGTGAAGGAGGCGCTGGCCTCGGCCGACGTCAAGGAACGCTTCGAGCAGCTCAACATCGACAGCCGCGCCACCACGCCGGAAGAATTCCGCGCCTTCGTCAAAGAGCAGACCGAGCGTTGGGCAAGGTGGTGAAGGAAGCGAATATCAAGTTGGGTTGAGCGTGTCAGACGAACCGCCGCGCATCGCCGGGCCGGTGGCGCATCCGCGCAAGCCGCGCATTCTGCCGCCGCCGGGCGCCTGGGATACGCACGCGCATATCTTCGGTCCGCCGGACAAATTCCCCTACACAGCGGGGCGCGGCTACACGCCGCCAGACGCGCCGGCGGAGAACTTCATCGCGCTGCTCGATCATCTCGGCTTCGCGCGCGGCGTCGCGGTGCAGGGCAACGCGCATGGCTACGACAACCGCGTGCTGCTCGATGCGCTGGCGCGCTATCCGCAACGGCTGCGCGGCGTCGCCATCACCGATACGCGCATCAAGCCGGAAACGTTGCGCGATTGGCACACAATCGGCATGCGCGGTCTGCGCTTTCATTTGTTTTCGGACGCCGGCAAGCCCGGCTATGTGCGTGGCGTCGGGCTCGACGTGTTCGAAGTGTTCCGTAAGGTGATGGCCGAGCTTGGCTGGGTCATGCAGATTTTCTGCGACTGGCGGCTGATGCAGGACCTGGCGCCGGTGGTGCGCGCGATCGCGCGCGACATGCCGGTGATCGTCGATCACATGCTGCATATTCCCGCGGCGCGCGGCATTGGCGATGCGAATTTTCAGGTGCTGCTCAAGCTGGTGGGCGAGGGCCACGCCCATGTGAAGCTGTCGGCGCCGTACCGGATGTCGGCGCGGTTTCCCGATTATCCGGACGCCAAGCCGTTCCACGATGCGCTGGTTAGCGCCAATCCCGAACGGCTGATGTGGGGCACCGACTGGCCGCATCCCTCGATCGCGGCGCAAGTGATGCCGGACGACGGCCACTTGCTGGACCTGCTCATGGATTGGACGCCGGACGCCGGGGCGCGGCGGCGGATATTGGTCGACACGCCGCAAAGATTGTTCGGCGGATAGCGCCGTTCAAGGTAGTTTGTCGGTCTTTGCCTTGATGGCGTCGATACGGCTGCTCGCGGTTGCGCTGGCGGTTTCCAAGGCGGCGAGCCGATTGTCGATTGATTGCGGCGCCGCGGCAGCGTTGGCGATGACCTTCATCTGGTCAGAGAGTTGTTTGTAGCCGTCGGCAAGATTTTTAAAATTTTCGCTCAGGTTTGACACATCAGCGGTGGCAGCCTTGAGGTCGGTAGAAGCTCTTTCGACGTCGGGCGCCCTTACGTAGAGCAGTAGCTTCGGAAAAAAGAGGATGACGGCGGATGCAATGGCGGCGATCAGCAGCCAAAAGCCGACGTTCGGCATGGGTTTCGTCGGCATCTCACCGCCGAAGTAGGCGATAAAGCTTCCCGCCAGTGTCGCCACGAAAAATAGCCGAAGCGGCCAGGTCAATCCCGACAGATTGTCTTTGTTGACAGCCATGCCTGCGCCCCCCGGCTTGTGTCACCGCCGCGGATGCTACAATCACAGGATGTGTTGTGCAACCGCATATCGCCTGCCGAGTGTCTTGGTAGTCTTTAGGCCGCCTTTTTCCAGAGATGCTTCGAGGCCAGCGCCGCGCCTTCGGCCAGCGATTGCAGCTTCATCCAGACGATCTTGGTGTCGACCTGGACTCTTCCGGCAAAGGTGCCGAAGCCGCAATCGACGCCGCCTATCAGGTTTTCGCGGCCGACCGCGCTGGCGAAATTCATGAGCCGGTCGGCGACCAGTTCCGGGTGCTCGACGGTGTTCACGGTGGAGTCGATCACGCCCGGAATGATGACCTTGCCAGCCGGCAACTTCACATCGCGCCAGATTTTCCATTCGTGCTCGTGACGGCCGTTAGCGGCGGGGAACGACACTGCGGTCGGTTTCGCGGTGAGTACGATATCGACGATATCGATCAGCGGGATGTCGTGGTGGCGCGGCGACATGGTCGAGCCCCAGCACACGTGCATGCGCATGCGATCGGCCGGAATGTCGGCGACTGCGTGGTTGAGCGCGGCGACGTTGGTGGCGATGATCTTGCGAAAATTAGCGAGCCCCTGGTCGCGATAAGTGGTGTGCCACAGCATCGCCAGGTCGGGGCAATCGAGCTGCAGCAGGAAGCCGGCGTCGACAATGGCTTTGTATTCGCGCTTCATCACGTCGGCGAGCGCGAACACATATTCTTCCTCGGTCTTATAGTGCTTGTTCTTCAGATAACGTGCGATCTGGCCGGGCGACGGCGAGGTCATGAACAGTTCTTCGGCCAAATTTGGATTCATGGCGCCCGCTATCGCGCCTTTCGACAGCTCAATATCGGCCAGCGCCGCCGGCCAGTCCTTCCAGCCGACGTCGCTGCTGCACATCGGGCGATGCTGGAACGGCGAGGCAAACTGTTTGAGGATTTCCGCGAGCTCCGGGAATTCCGGCTCGCCGGTGCCGAGCGGCGGCGAACTCTCGCCCTCGAATCCGGCCAGCCGGTCGAGCACATGCACGGTGTAATCGGTGCGGCCCTGCTCGCCGTCATTGATAATGTCGATGCCGCACTCGACCTGCTTGCCGACCACATAGGCAATGGCCTCGCGCACCGCGGCGTTCAGCTCGGCTTTGCGCTTGCCGGGATTGGCCTGCTCGGCGAGCAGCAGTTCGACGACCTTGGCGGTGCGCGGCAGGCTGCCGGTGTGGGTGGTGAGAATGCGGTCGGTGCTGCGTTTCATTGTCGTTTCTTCCCGGCAACGCCGTTCTTGTTTAAATTAGAATCCGTGCACGGTTTCACGGACATGCTCGACGTCGGGCGGCGCGGCGAAACAGTGGCCGACCAGCTTGCGCCATTCCTGAAAATCGGGCGAACCGCGGAAGTCGATGGTGTGGTTTTCCAGCGTGTCCCATTTGACGAACAACCGGTAGCGCTGCGGCTTTTCGTGCGAGCGCTGCAGCGTCATGCCGATGCAGCCTTTGGCGCGCTTGAACAGCGGCGCGGCGTTTTTCACGCCGGCTTCGAAGTCGGCTTCCATGCCGGGTTTCACGTCGATCTGCGCGATTTCCATGAGCATGGCGGGCCTCCGATAGCGGGGCCGGCATTATGAGTGTTCAGCCGACCGCCGCAAGGGCGGGCCGCGGCCCACTCTCGTAGAATGACTAAAACGCCCGCATCCGGTGCAGCGCCCAGTAGCTGACCGCGCTGGCGGCAAGCGCCACGCCCAGCGCCAGCCAGGTACCGCCGTCGGTGTTCTGAAACAACATGTCCTTGGTGTTCATGCCGAAGAAGCCGGTGACCAGCGTCGGCGGCAGGAAGCAGGCGGTGAGGATCGACAGCGTGAACAGGCGGCGGTTGGTGATCTCGATCATCTTGGCGGCGACCTCGTCGATCAACAGCCGGGCGCGGTCGTGCAGCGAGCCGACTTCGTGATCGATGGCGTCGAGCTTTTGCGCCAGCGCGCGGATCGCCTGCGCCACCGGCGCATTGTCGGAGCTCATGCGATGTTCGACGCGGTGAAACATCGCGCGCAATTGCGCCAGATGGCGGTGCACCCGCACGGCCTGGAGCCGCACGCGGCCGACTCGCGGCCGTTCGTCGGCGAAGCCGCCGTGCATCACGCGGTCCTCGATGTTGTCGAGCTCGTTGCCGAGTTCCTCGGCCATGCGGCCGACGGCGTCGGCGAACTGATCGATCACGGCATCAAGAAAGGACACCGGCGTGAGGAAGCGTTTGCCGGCCTCGATGCCGCGGCGCACGGTCTCGACCGAATGCAGCGGCGTGCGGCGCGCGCTGACGATCACCCGGTCGGTCATGACGAAGCGCAGCCGCACGATGGAATCGGTGGCGTGCGCGATCTCCTGCTGCAGATCGGGCACCACGCCGACGATCTCGTTGCCAAGCAGATCCATGCGCATGTGTTCTTCCGGCCCAAGCAACAACTCGCGGGCGAGGTCCGACAGGCGGGCGTTGTGCGATATCCAGGCGCGGCAGCGGGTGTCGGCGAGCGACAGGTGCACCCAGGTCCAGCCGTCGGCGCTCGCCAGGGCTTGATCGACCGACCCGCTCGGCAGCTGCGCGCCGGCGCCGTCGGCGGCGAAGCGATAGACCCAGACGATGCCGGATTCAGGCGACGCCTCGGCGGGTTCGGTGTGGCCGCCTGCGGCGGTACGGGTGTTCAGCATGGCATCCTCGCGCTCGGTCGTTGTGCGCGAGTTGAGGCGGTGGCCGATGACAGGACGATGACAGCGAGGGCGCTATTCCGCAGCCTGTCGCGGGCCGATATCGATGAAGCCGCCGGATTGGTGCCGCCACAGCGACGCGTAATGACCGCCTTGTTGCAGCAGGCTTTGATGCGTGCCCTGCTCGACGATGCGGCCCTGATCCATAATCACCAGACGATCCATCCGCGCGATGGTCGACAGCCGATGCGCGATGGCGACCACGGTCTTGCCGCGCATCAGCACGTCCAGGCTCGATTGAATCGCGGCTTCGACCTCGCTGTCGAGCGCCGAAGTCGCCTCGTCGAGCAGCAAGATCGGCGCATCCTTCAGAATCACGCGGGCGATCGCGATGCGCTGACGTTGTCCGCCGGACAGCTTGACGCCGCGCTCGCCGACATGGGCGTCATAGCCGCGCCGCCCGAGTTGGTCCTCGAGGTCGAGGATGAAGTCGTGCGCATGCGCCATCTGCGCAGCGGCGACGAGATCGGCTTCGCTGGCGTCCGGCCGCCCGAAGCGGATATTGTCGCGGATCGAGCGGTGCAGCAGCGAGGTGTCCTGCGTGACGACGGAGACCTGGGTGCGCAGGCTTTCCTGCGTCACCTCGGCGATATTCTGGCCGTCGATCAGGATGCGGCCGCCTTCGATCTCGAAGAAGCGCAACAGCAGGTTGACGATGGTCGACTTGCCGGCGCCCGAGCGGCCGACCAGGCCGATCTTCTCGCCCGGTTTGACGTCGAGCGTCAGCCCGTCGATCAAGCCGCTCTCACGGCCGTAGCCGAAGCGGACATTGTCGAACAGGATTTCGCCGCGCGTGACCACGAGCGGCTTGGCGTCCGGGATATCAACCAGCGTGTGCGGCTTGGCGATGGTCAACATGCCTTCCTGCACCACGCCGATGTTTTCAAAGATGCCCGTCACCTGCCAGGCGACCCAGCCGGAGGCGCTGACGATCTGCATGGCCATCGGCAGTGCCATCGCCACCGTGCCCACGCCAACATGGCCCTGACGCCACAGCACGATGGCGAAGGCGCCGGTCCCCGTGATCAACAAGGCATTGAGCGCGGTCAGCGTCAGGGCGAACAGCGTGTTGAGACGGAGCTGCTCGTGGAAGCGGTCGGTGTGATGATCGATGGCGTCGCGGACGTAAGCCTCTTCGTCCCTGGCGCGCGCGAACAGCTTGACCGTGACGATGTTGGTGTAGGTATCGACGATACGGCCGGTCAGCATCGAGCGCGCTTCGGACATGACCTTGGAGCGGTCGCGCATGCGCGGCACGAAGAAGCACAGCATGCCGATATAGCCGGCAAACCACAGCACCACCGGCAGCGCCAGCCAGGGCTCGGCGGCGGCGAGCAGGATCAACGAACTGGTGCCGTAGATCAGGATGAACCAGACCGCGGTCAGCAGCGACACCAGGCTTTCGCGAATGGCCGGGCCGGTCTGCATCACCCGCGTGGCGATGCGGCCGGCGAAGTCGTTCTGGAAGAAGGCCCATGACTGGCGCACCACGTGCCAGTGGTTCTGCCAGCGGATGCGGTTCGCCACGTTGGCGGCGATCGCCTGGTTCATGAACAAATGCTGGGTGGTCACGGCAAGCGGCCGCAGGGCGAGCAGCGCCACGGCCATGCCGGCCAGCATCGGCCACGAATTCGTCAGAAAATCTTCCGGGTTGCTGTGGCTGACTAGATTGACCACCTGGCCGATGAAGACAGGAACGGCGATGTCGAGCAGCGCCACAATAAAGCCGATGGCGAATAGGCCGATGAACAAGGGCTTGGCCTGCTTGGCAAAATGCCAATAGAACGCCACCAGTCCGGCCGGCGGCTCGGACCGCTCCGGTGTCGAGACCGTCGGCAGCAGTTTTTCAAAAAAGCGAAACATCGTCGTTCTCAATACAAAGACGCGCGGCGTTTCCACGCCGCGCGTTATCATAGGGGTTATTCCGCCAGGCTAGAAACGCATCGTGTCGATAGCGTGGCATTCCCGGCGTCAGGCGCGGGCGTATTTGCCGCGGCCGAAGTAGCGGTCCTTGTCGTCGTCGGTGGCGTTGTCGCGCGCCGATTTGATGGCACCGATCTTGACATAAGCGCGCTTGACCGCATCGCGCGCTGCGATCTTGTCGATCCAGGCCTTGACGTGCGGATACTTGTTCATGTCGATATTGAGGAGTTCGAAATTTCGCAGCCACGGGAAGGCGGCAATGTCGGCGATCGTGTAGTCGTCACCGATAACATAAGCCTGCTTGCTCAGGCGTTCGTCATAAACGGTGTAGAGCTTGTTCAGCATCGTACGGTAGCGGCTAATCGCGTAATCCTGCCCCGGACCGGCGAAGCGGCTGAAGTGTACCGCTTGTCCAGCCATCGGGCCGAGATTGGCCATCTGCACCATCAGCCACTGGATCACGTCGTAGCGTTTGACCGGGTCGTGCGGAATGAATTTGCCGGTCTTTTCGGCAAGATACATCAGAATCGCGCCGGACTCGATCAGTGTGTAGGGCTTGCCGCTGGGTCCGTCGTGATCGACGATCGCGGGCACCTTCTGCAAAGGGTTAAGCTTTGTGAATTCCGGCGTGAACTGCTCGGCTTTCCAGACGTCGACGAGCTTGGTGTTGTAGGGCAGCTCGCATTCCTCGAGCATGATGAAAATCTTCTGCACGTTCGGGCTGGTCAGCGCGTAAAGGTCGATCATGGGCATGTCTCTGTGAAAGCCGCGGACTGCGGCGGGCGTTTATAGCGGAACAAGGAAGGGGTTGTCGCGGCTCAGGCGGGCGGCGGCGCGCTTGCGGCGGCCGCCTTGCGCAGGCAGGTCGGGCACAGGCAGTCCTCATTCGCCCGGCCGTCGGCATCGGCAGGCGATAGGGCTCGGCCGCGCACCAGCAACCGCCCGCAAGATTGCATTCGAACGCCGTGTCGCAACGGGCGCAGGTGAGCTGTCGAGGTGGGGTCGCGGTTTGCATGATCGATCCCGAGAGTGGATGGTCATATTACGGAATCGAATCAGCCATAATGCAAGGCCATGCCAAACACGCCGCTTCTTGATGCCATCGGCGTGTCCGCCGCGATCCTGACCACGCTGTGCTGGTTGCCGCAGGCACTCAAGGTATTTCGCGACAAGGAAACCCGCGCCATATCGCTGCCTGCGACCGTCACGCTGAATGCCGGTATTTTGCTGTGGCTGGTCTATGGCATCGGCATCGGCGACTGGCCGGTGATTGGCGCCAACGCGGTATCGTTCGTGCTGATGTCCGCCATCATCGCCATGAAGCTGCGCTACGGATAGCGCATGATCCGGAAAAGCATGTCCTCGACTTGATCTGGGATGGGGACCGGTTTTCGGACAAGATCATGCGCAACTAACGCATAAAAAGCCGCCGCCCTTGCGAGGCGGCGGCTGAATTTCAGGTCGTAACGATCAGGTGCCGCGGCCCCACAATCCGCAATAACGCCGCGCCACCATGCCCAAGCCCGCTTCGTAGCCCGGCAGCGTGGCGTATTTAGGCATCTTGAATTCCTTCTCGGCGGCGTCCCAGCACTTGCCGTCCTGGCCCATTTTCTTCATTTCGGCGGACGCCTCTTGATAAAGCGTCAGCACGTTCTGCGCGTCCTGCTTGGTGCCGAGCCGGCCGGCAGGCTGGCCGGGATGGCCCGGGATCAGCCGGTCCCAGTCCAGCGCCATCACCTTCTTGATGAAGGCTTCCGATTCGATCGGAAAGAAGTCGATCATGCCGCGGCCCGGAAAGGTGCCGACCGGAATGGTGTCGACGACGAACACGATCTTCTCTTTCGGCAGCCGCATCACGATGTTGGAGTCGGAATGGTTGGCGCCAAGATAGAGCAGTTCGACGGTGGTGCCGCCGAGCGTGATGGTCTTCTTGCCGTCGAAGGTTTCGTCCGGCAGCACGGTGTTCGGATCGCCGAGCGGCGCCAGATGCGTCTTGACGTTCTTGTGCGCGACGATGCGGGCGCCGGCGTCCTTGAACGCCTTGCCGCCGGCGATGTGATCGTAGTGGTGGTGGCTGTAGATCAGATATTTGATCGGCTGGTTGGTGACCTTCTTGATCTCGTCGACATAAGTCTGCCCGCCGGTCGGCCGTCCATAGGCGATCGGATCGGTGGCGATCACGCCGGCCTTGGTGACGACGAACATCGACTGATGGCCGCCGTTGCGGAAGATGTAAACGTTGTCGGTGCCTTCGACCTTCGTAGTGGCGAATGGTGGCGGGCTTTGCGCCGCCGCGGGTGCGGCAAATGCGACTGCGGACAACGCAGCCAAAGCTCCCAAGAACTTGGCTCCCAAGAACTTGGCGGCCGCGAGTTGGACCTTCATGGTGTCTCCCCTGATGGCGCGGTTTTTTAAGCATTATTCCGCACTGCGGGACGCGCCGGCCCGATGACGGATGGTCACGAGCATAAACGCTGGGGAGCGATTGTTATTCCCCGTCACGATGCGGCCGAATGCCGCCGCTATTGCGACTCGCCGCCGCCGACATAGCCGCCGATCTTCCAGGCGCCGCCGTCCTTGACGTAGCAGAGCTGGTCGTTGCCGATCGGCGCCACGGCATCGATGGTCACGAAGCCCGGCTTGCCGGACGGCGTGATGATGCGCTGATAAGCCGCCGATCCCGTCTTGTTGTCCGGCGCGACCCGCACGAACATGGGACCGAGCTTGTCGATCACCGGCGCACTTGCCTGCGCCGTCGCGTGCACCTCGGTTAAGGGCGACATGGTGTAGCCCCATTCCGAAGCGTCGGACTGCGTCGTCTTGATCAATTCGCTGAACGCCGCGGCGTTGTAGGCCGGTTCGGCCGGAGCGCAGATCGCGCCTTTATAGATTGGCGAAGGCGAGGCGGTAGGATCGTCGGTGTAGCTGAACAGGATGTCCCAGCCGGCGCCGTCTTTGCTGTTCAGGCTTAGCGCGGTGGCCAGATTGTCGATGCCGGATTTGCGCTTGTCGGCGCGGTCGCGATTGTCGCGCTGCCAGAAGAAGCCCTGCGCCACCACGAGGCGCGTAAGCGCACCGCGATCTTTTTTCTGCGTGGCTTCGCCGATCTGCTTGCGCAGGGCCTCGAAGGCCGGATCGGCGACCGGCACCGGCGGCGCGATGGCGACCGCCTTGTAGGGTTTCGGCGGCGCCGGTTGCGCGGACGCCGCCAACGACACCACGGCCGACAGCACGGCTGCGGTCCATAACGAAACCGGCACTCGCATGGGTCTGATCTTGGCCCTAATCCCCATGGCCCCAGCCTAGCATAGCGGCAGGTGGGCCATCCGGGGCGGCGCGCATAAAAATGCGGTCCCGAAGGCAGGGGCTGCCGTGCGGGACCGCGAAGAGGGGCTTACTCAGTTACGCAACTAAACGACAGTCCAGACATTTAAGAACGAGGCCGTGACGGCCCCAAGACGGCCCCATGACAGCCGCTGTGGATCGCCCCCCGTCCGAACCGCTATACCGGCAGTCCGGCAACCGCCAAGAATCGCCAAGAATCGCCAAGAACCTCCGAGAAAACCCAATGCTCCTGAACTGGTCCTATCTGACGCCGATCGCGCTACTGGTCGGCTCCAACGTGTTTATGACGACCGCCTGGTACTGGCATCTGCGCTTCAAGGAAGTGACGCTCTGGCAGGTGATCCTGATCTCGTGGGGGCTGGCTTTCATCGAATATTGCCTGGCGGTGCCGGCCAACCGGCTCGGCAGCGCGGTCTATTCGGCGGCCCAGCTCAAGACCATGCAGGAGGTGATTACGCTCCTGGTGTTCGCGGTGTTCTCCATTCTCTATCTCAAGCAGGGCATCACCTGGAACCAGGTGATCGGCTTTGCCTTGATCGCCTCGGGGGCCTTCTTCGTGTTCCGCGGGCCCTTCTGATCGCCGCGCTCAACGTGGCGTAGTCATTTGCCGGCGTGATTACCGCGTAATGCGCAGCGCGCGCATCACGGCGTAGACCAGCACGCTGGACAGAATGATCAGGCCCATCGCCCAGATGAAGCCGCCGCCGTCTTTGGTGAACGGCAGGTCGGATACGTTCATGCCGAAAATGCCGGAGATCAATGTCGGCGGCAGCAGGAAGGCGGTCAGCACCGTCAGCACGAACAGATGGCGGTTGGTTTCGGCCGCGACCTTGGCGGCGATCTCGTCCTGCAACAGCCGGGCGCGTTCCTGGATCGCGACAATTTCCTGATCGAGACTGTCGAGCCGCTGCGCCAAGCGACCGGAAGTGACGCCTATCCGCGTCGGCGCACTGATTTCACTCGGCACCGACCAGCGGCGGAACAACAGGCGTAATGTCGAAAGCTGGCGGTGGATGCGCACCGCGGTGCGTCTTGTTGGGCCGAGCTTGGCGCGCGCGCCGGCGGAGGCATCGTCGATCAGGCTTTCCTCGATGGCGTTGAGCGTGTCGGACAATTCCTGCGCCACCATCGCAACCGCGTCGGCGAAATGGCTGACGATCTCTTCCAGCAGCGCGATGGCGTCGGGAAATTTCTTGCCCTTGCCGAGCGCGTCGAGGGTGCGCTGGATGGCGCCGAGCGCGGCGCGCCGCCCGCTCACCACCAGCGTGTCGGTCAGGGCGAAATGCAGGCGGCCTAGCTCGCGGGTTTCGCCGGCGAATTCCCGCAGCAGGTCGGCAAACACGCCGGCGACGCCGCCCTCGATCGGTTCCAGCAATTGATGGTCGTCATCGGAGAGGAGAATGGCGCGGGCGCGGTCCGGCAGCGGCGCGGTATGTGCGATCCAGTCGCGGGCGTGGGTTGCGGTAAGCGATAGGTGGATCCAGATCCAGCCGCCGGGCTCGGCCAGCGCCGCGGGAATGTCGCGCGCAGTGAGGGGCTCGGCCTGGCCGTCGCGGAATCGATAGGTGAAACCCAGGCCCGGAAATTCCGGGTCGGACTGCGCCGTGACGGTTTGATCCGGTTCGACGTTGGCCGCAATTAAAGTTGACATGGCCCGCTGCCCCGCGCGTGACACCACGCGGATCATGCAAATTCCGCGCCGGGCTGGGGCGGTCGGCCGATAAGCGGGTTTTAGCGGTGCGTGCGCCGGCGGGCGGCAAAGGTGATGCCGCCGATGCCGATGAACAGCAGCCCGAGCAGCAGGGCGACTACGAACAGGCTGCCTTCATTGTCGATGATGCCGTCGACGGCGCTGGCCCGGGCGATGCCGACCGAGACCACGGTCGCGGCGACGATCGTGCCCAAGGCCAGGACCGCGCTGGCGATCAGCGAGGCAATGGCGACGGTGCCTCGTTCCTGGCCGAGGCTGTGGCCAGCCGGGGCGATGAAACCAGTGCCTTCCAGGGGAGTGCTCATGGCGTCCTACGGATTCAACGGGGAAATCACTTGTACGATTTCACCAACCTAACGCGCGAAACGGGCGTTGGTTCGACGCCATTGCGGCGCAGCCGGTCAGGAAGCACGGCGTTTTCGTGGCTTTTATGGTTAAGAAAAGGTTAACGGCGCGGATTACTGCGCCGCTGCCAGCCGTTCGCGCTGCCAGTCCATCGGCACATAGCCGGGTTCGTTGGCGACCCGGTCGAGCCAGTCGCGCACCGCGGGGAAGCGCGACAGGTCGAAGTCGCACTGATTGGCGATGTGGGTGAAAGCGTACAGCGCGATGTCGGCGATGGTGAAGCGGTCGGCGACAAAATACGGATGCAGGTTGAGATGCATCTCCATCACGCCGAGCGCGCGATAGCCGTTTTCCATCCAGTCCTCGAGCGCGTGACTCTGCAAGTCGCGGCCGCCTTTGATCAGCGCCAGCCAGAAATAGGCAGCGCCGATATTCGGCTCCAGGCTGTGCTGCTCGAAGAACATCCACTGCAAAGCTTCGGCACGCCCAATGCGATCTTCCGGCGCCAGCGTCGAGCCGCCGGCGACGTACCATAGGATCGCGTTGGACTCGGCGAGATGGCGGTCGGGCGCGACTTCCAGCAGCGGCACCTGGCCGTTCGGATTCTTGGCGAGGAATTCCGGCGTGCGGCTTTCGCCCTGCAGAATGTCGACCTCGACCAGCTTGTACGGAATGCCGAGCCGGGCCAGCGCCAGGCGGACCTTGTAGCTATTGCCGGATTTCTGCATTGAATAGAGCGTGTACATATTTTTCGCCTCGCGCATGATCTTATCCGAAAACCGGTGCCCACTTTTCGGGATCATGCGCAGAGAACCCCGAACGGCTTTGTCCGCGCCGGATAGAGCGAGCAAAGTCCGGCAACAACAAGGCCGGGACGCGACGATTTTTTTAAAACGTTTCTTATCTGCGACGCATAACGAACGACGTGAACTACGCAACGTGCCGTTACGAAAATTTTATTCCGCAGCTATTCTGTGCGCGCGGGCATATTCCATCAGCGCGCCGTCGATCGGCATGCCGTCGTCGCGCGCCAGGTGCCGTATGCTTTTGTGCGCGGCGAAAGCGGTGCGCGGCGCGCCGGATTTTTCGCGCCCGACTTCGGGACGATCGAGCTTGAGGATGTTGTCGGCCTCATACCGCAGCAGCGCGATCTCTTCCTCGGAAAAACAATCCGGGAAGAAGACGTAACCCTGCTCGTCGAAAGCCTTGATCTGCTCCGGCGTGAGCTTCATGGGCGCGCTCCCTATGACGGTGGCGGCCGTTCATCCGGCTCTTGAGTTGCAGTCTACGGCGCGCGCCGGAAAACGCCACTGGCTTGCAGCGCGCCGGTCTCGCTTATGGCGCGGTGCAGCAACGCGGCGAAGGCCAGTAGCATGGCGGGAACCGCCAGAGGTATCAGCGTCATTTCGGGCACCGAGCGGGCGATCAGCGGAACAATCCACAACAAAGCTAAAATTGTTTTTTCCCACGCGACGAAGCCGCGGGCCATGCCGTCGACGCAGAAGTAAGCGATGGCCGGCGCCAGCAGCATCAGGTCGTAGTCGAGACTGTAGGGCGTCGCCAGCAGGCAGCCTACGGCGAGAGCTGCAGCCTTCAGCGTATAAGCGGCGGGCGAGCGCCACAGCCAAACCAGTGCGGCAGCGATGGCCGCGGTCACCAAGCCTTGCGCCGCATAGGCAAGCGTCAGGCCGCCGTCCCACATCCGCACCCAGGAGAACACGCTCTGGATTTTGTACCAGCCGGTCTGGCCTTGCTCGAGTACGATGTCGCGGGTGAATTTGGTCGAGGCCAGGAACGCGGTCCACACCTCTGTGCCGAAAGCGAGCGTTACCGCGAGCGCCAGCAGCGCCACGGTCGCGGCGGCGGCGAAGACGACGCGCCAGCGTCCGCTTACGATCAGCACCAGCGGAATCAGCAGACCGAATTGCGGCTTGTAGGCGAGCAGGCCGAACAGCACGCCGGCTAGCCACGGCCGTCTGTCGAGTTGCATCAGCGCTGCGCCGAACAAGGCGGCGGTGAGGAAGCCGTTATGCGCCTGACCGATATTGATGAACACCGCCGGAAAGGCGAGGGCGAGCAGGAGCCAGAGCGGGTCTCGCGTGCCGAGAATTGACCGTATCGACCAAAGATAAAGCCCGAGCGTCGTGCCCTGCCATGCGATCAGCGCCAGCCAATACGGCATCGTTGCCAGCAGCGCCGCGAGTCCGAGGAAAAACGGCGGGTAGTGCCAGCCGTGAAACGGCGTCGCCTGCCCGAAGATCGCCTGCTCGCGGGCATATTGCCGGACCGGGTCGAACGGCGCAGCCGGGAGGCCGTCGAGGACGTAAGTGCCGGCGGCGTAGACGTTGGAGAAGTCGGCGCCGAGCGGCCGGCCGAAGCGGTCGTTGAGGCCGTTGGAGGTGGCGACCAGGAAACCGGCGCCAAGCACCGAGGCCGCCAGCACGACAAGCGCGATCCGCCGCACCCGTTCGCGGGTCACCCAGGCGCCGGAGCGCAGAAGGTCAATGAAACCAGCCATAACCGATGGTTTAGCAGCGGCCGATTAAGGGAGGGTTAGGCCATCAACAGACTTGATGAATGCATCATTGTTTTGCGGCTTGCTGCCGCGCTTTCGGCCCATTACGACAGTACATCAATGACCTTAAACACCTGAGATTCGGAGCCTTCGATGGCCTTTCTTGCGGACAGCCTCAAGCGCATCAAGCCGTCGGCGACCATCGCCGTCACCGACAAGGCGCGCGCGCTTAAAGCGGCCGGCCGCAACGTCATCGGCCTGGGCGCCGGCGAGCCCGACTTCGACACGCCCGACAACATCAAGCAGGCGGCGATCCGCGCCATCGAGAGCGGCCGCGCGTCCAAATACACCAATGTCGACGGCATCGCCGAACTCAAGGACGCGGTGTCCAAGAAGTTCAAGCGCGAGAACGGTCTCGACTACAAGCCGTCGCAGATTACCGTCGGCACCGGCGGCAAGCAGGTGCTGTACAACGCCTTCATGGTGACGCTGAACCCGGGCGACGAGGTCATCATCCCGGCGCCGTACTGGGTGAGCTATCCGGACATGGTGCTGCTCGCCGGCGGCACGCCGGTCGAGATCGTCTGCCGCATGGAAGACGGCTTCAAGCTCAAGCCGGAGGCGCTGGCCAAGGCGATCACGCCGAAGACCAAGTGGCTGCTTCTGAACTCGCCGTCGAACCCGACCGGTGCTGCCTATACGCGCGCCGAGCTGAAGGCTTTGACCGACGTGCTGCTCAAGCACCCGCACGTCCATGTCATGACCGACGACATGTATGAACACCTGGTCTACGACGACTTCGTCTTCACGACGCCGGCGCAGGTCGAGCCGTCGCTCTATGAGCGCACGCTCACCATCAACGGCTGTTCGAAGGCCTATTGCATGACCGGCTGGCGCATCGGCTATGCCGGCGGTCCGGAGCCGTTGATCAAGGCGATGGCGATGATCCAGTCGCAGTCGACCTCGAACCCGGCGGCGGTGTCGCAATGGGCGGCGGTCGAGGCGCTCAACGGGCCGCAGGACTTCATCCCGAAGCACAACAAGATCTTCAAGGAACGCCGCGACCTCGTGGTCTCGATGCTCAACCAGGCCTCGGGCATCAAGTGTCCGATGCCGGAGGGCGCGTTCTATGTCTATCCGTCTTGCGCCGGCACCATCGGCAAGACCACGACCAGCGGCAAGAAGCTCGCGACCGACGAGGACTTCGTCACCGAGCTCTTGGAGGCCGAAGGCGTTGCGGTGGTGCAGGGCACGGCTTTCGGGCTGGGGCCGGCGTTCCGCATTTCCTATGCGACCAAGACGGAAGACCTCGAAGAGGCCTGCCGGCGCATCCAGCGGTTCTGCGGCAATTTGAAGTAACCGCTCATTCCCGCGCGCCAACATCGGGTCTACCCGATGTTGGCCTCTCAACGATGCACAAGTCGGCTAAAGCCGACTTGTGGCGGGAATCCAGTTCTTTGGCTTAAGTACTGGGTCCCCGCTTTCGCGGGGACGAACGGTTGGAGCGTGTGGCTAATAGCCGAGCGAATCAATCACACCTTCGCTAATCTGCCGGCATGATTCGCCGCCTCCTCGCCGTCCTTCCCCTCATCGCCACGCTCATCACCTCCGCCTCGGCGCAGGAGCGCGTGACCATTGGCACGCAACGGTCGGTCACCAGCGGCGCGCTGTTTCTGGCGGCGACGCAGGGCTACTTCAAGGCCGAAGGTCTCGACCTCGAGATGACGGCCTATCCCACCGCGCAGAACGTGGTCGAAGCGCTCGCCGGCGGCGCCACCGATTTTGGCGTCGCCGAATTCACCGGGGCAGCGTTCAATCTCGCCGGCAAGGGCGCCATCAAGGCGATCGCCGCGCAGGTGCGCGAGAAACGCGACTACGACGGCAACGAGATCGTTGCCTCCAATGCCGGCTATGCCAAGGGCGTGCGCAAGCCCGAGGATCTTGCCGGCAGATCCTTCGCCGTCGCCGATCTCGGCGCGGTGTCGCATTTTCAACTCGGCCAGATCGCTCGCGTCAAGCACTTCGATCTCGCCAGCGTCACGCTAAAGCCGAAGGGCTCAGTCGATGGCGTGGCGCTCGCGATTGTGAACGGTGACGTCGATGCGGCCATCCTGCCGGCGCAATATGCGCGCGAACTGCTGACCGCGAGCCAGGGCAAGCTGGTCGGCTGGGTTTCGGAACTGGACGAGGCGCAGTTGGGCGCGCTGTTCGTGTCGGCCACGACCATTTCCGCGCGCCGCGCGACGGTTGAAAAATTTCTGCGCGCCTACCGGCGCGGCGCCGCCGAGTATGCTGCGGCGCTGATGCGGCTCGACAAATACAGCAAGCGCGTCAACGACGCGAAGGCGCTGGCCGCGGCGGCGTCGATTGCGCGCTATGTCTATCCGGGCAAAAACGACGTTGCCGGCGTGGTGCAGGCGGCCGCTTATTACATGGACCCGGAGGCGCGGCTCGATACCGCCGACATCGAGCGCCAGGTCGAGTGGTATAAATCGCAAGGCCTGATCGACCGCAGCGTCGCAGCGCGCGATGTCGTGGATTTGGGCTTTAAATAAAACTCGTCATGCCCGCTATGCGGCGATGACGGCATGAGACACGAATCCGCCCTTGCCAGCCCCGGCTTTGCCTGAGACGATGCCCAAATTAGGGCCGGTTTACCGAGGTCCACTCCCGGCCAGCAAGGGAGGTTGCCATGGGCACGATTCCCAACTCTATAAAAGTGAAGGGTTCCCGGTGCATTGCACTGGTGGGCCCGTTCCAAAGCGGTAAAACTACGCTCCTCGAAGCGATCCTGGCGCGCACCGGCGCGATCCCGCGCCAAGGTATGGTGGACGTCGGCACCACCGTTGCCGACGCCAGCAAGGAAGCCCGCCAGCACAAGATGAGTGTCGAGGCGACCTTCGCCACCACCGAATTCATGGGCGAAAGTTACACGTTTATCGATTGCCCCGGTTCGATCGAGTTCATCCACGACATGCGCAGCGTGCTGCCGGCGGTCGATGCCGCGGTCGTGGTCTGCGAGGCCGACGACAAAAAGGTGCCGCAGCTGCAATTGATCCTGCGCGAACTCGAAGACCAGAACATTCCGCATTTCCTGTTTCTCAACAAGATCGACAAGGCCGACCGCCGCGTGCGCGAGACGCTCAAGCTGCTGCAGCCGGCGTCGCGCGTCCCCCTGCTGCTGCGGCAGATTCCGATCTGGAAGAACGACATCATCTCCGGCTTCGTCGATCTCGCGCTGGAGCGGGCCTTTGTCTACAAGGAGCACGCCGCGTCCGAGATCGTCGCCCTCGACGGCGAGGATCGCGATCGCGAGAAGGAAGCGCGCTTCTCCATGCTGGAGACGCTGGCCGATCACGATGACGAGCTGATGGAGCAACTGCTCGAGGACATCGAGCCGCCGCGCGACAAGATCTTCGACGATCTCGCCAAGGAATTGCGCGACCGCATTGTCTGTCCGGTGCTGCTCGGCGCCGCGATCCGCAGCAACGGCGTGCTGCGTCTGCTGAAGGCGTTGCGCCATGAGGCGCCCGGCGTGGCGGAAACCGCGGCGCGTCTCGGCGTCAAACACGGCTACGACGCGGTGGCGCTGGTGCTGAAGACTTTCCACACCGCCCATGGCGGCAAGATGTCGATGGTCCGATTGCTCACCGGCGACGCCGGTGACGGCACGACTTTCTCAACGCCGAGTACAGAAGTCGGACGCATATCCGGCGTGTTCACCGCAATGGGCCCGAACTTCGTCAAGCGCGGGCAGGCCTCGACCGGCGACACCGTTGCCTTCGGCAAGCTCGATTCTGCCAAGACCGGCGACACGCTGTCGTCCGGCCGGCAGGCGCGCGGCGCGATAGTGAAGGTTATTCCCTATCGGCCGGTGCTGGCTATCGCGGTGCAGGCCAAGGAGCGCAAGGACGACGTCAAGCTCGGCGCCGCCTTCACCAAGCTCACCGAGGAAGACCCTTCGCTCTCGGTCGTGCACAACGCCGAGAGTCACGAGGTGGTGATTTGGGGCCAGGGCGAGATGCATCTGCGCGTCACCGTTGAGCGGCTGGCCGAGCGCTACGCGGTGCCGGTGACGACACGCACGCCGTCGGTCGGCTATCGCGAGACCATCCGCAAGCCGGTCACGCTGCGTGGCCGGCACAAGAAGCAGTCGGGCGGTCACGGTCAGTTCGGCGACGTGGTGCTGGAGATCAAGCCGCTGCCGCGCTCGGCCGGTTTCAAGTTCGAGGACAAGATCACCGGCGGCGTGGTGCCACGCAATTACATTCCGGCAGTGGAGGAGGGCGTCATCGACGCTCTCAAGCACGGCCCGCTCGGCTTCCCGGTGGTCGACGTTGCGGCGGCGCTGATCGACGGCTCGTTTCACACGGTGGACTCGTCCGACATGGCGTTCCGTGCGGCGGGCCGCATCGCCATCGTCGAAGGCCTGCCGCAGTGCCAGCCGGTGCTGCTGGAGCCGATCCATCTGGTCGAGATCGCCTGCCCGACCGACGCCACCGCCAAGATAAACGCCATTCTGTCCGGCCGCCGCGGCCATATTCTGGGGTTCGACACCCGCGAGGACTGGCCGGGCTGGGACATGGTGCGGGCGCAGATGGCGGAAGCCGAGATCGGCGACCTCATCATCGAAGTGCGCTCGGCCACCGCCGGCGTCGGCTCGTTCACGTTCAAATTCGACCACATGGCCGAATTGACCGGCCGCCAGGCAGATCAGATCGTGGCGGCGAGAAAGAATGCGGCGGCGGCTTAATCGGCCACATAGGTGCGCTGCTATAAATTTGCAACCGAAGGTATTATGTGCAAGCCTCGCGCGGGGTTGTTTCCGGCTCGATGATTTTTAAAAAGCCGCGCGCGCCATGTTTCCGAACGCTTATCTTTATCGCTTCAGTCCGGCGGTGCTGAACAAGGCCGCGCCGATGCCGATGACGCTCACGGTGTGGCTCGACGCCGCGCCGTCGTCGGTGAGCCTGAAGATTCACCACAACACGCCGAACGAGACGATCGTGCCGATGACGGCTGCCGATCCGTCGGGCAAAGTGTTCCACTGCACGCTACAGCCCAATATGATTCCTGCCGGTCCGAACAATGCGCAGCGGGTCTATATCGGGCAAATCGTGCCGATGCCCGGCGACAATTCCACCGAGCTGGTCACGACAATCGACGTGCTCACCGCCTCTGTGCTGCAAATATCGACGCAACCGGTTGCGGCCGACGTCCAGTTCTCCGAGCACCTCTTCAACATCATTGTGCCGGCCTTTCCGGACGACTTCGGCAAGTTGCCGATCGGCGAGCAGCAGACGCAGATATTCAAGCTATCCAATAGTTTCTATGCGCACTTCGACGACGATTACGACTTCCTCCATATCGTGCTGGCCGGCTCATACGCCGCAAACCGCGGCCACATTGCCGTGCGCAACGATGCGAAGGGTATCGGCAAAAACCTGTTCGACAATACGCCGCTATTCGGCAGCAAAGGCCGTTTACTCGGTATCACCATGTTTCCGATCTCGTGGCTTTTCGACGGCGCCGATCGCGCGGTCATGCACGAGCTCGGCCACCAATGGATCAACGCAATGGATTTCCCGCCGTTTGGTCAAAGCATTCCGCATTGGCCGCTGTCGGACCTTGCGACCGATCTCTTGGGCTACAGCAAGAAAAATGAGGAGGGGCTGCAATTCGACTTCGACCTGCAGCCGGTAGCCGGCGGCAAATACCAGCTCACGGCCAGCGATCAGCCCAGGGTTTATTCGGACCTCAGCCTTTATCTGATGGGACTGCTGCCGGCGAACCAGGTGAAACCGCATTTCGTATTCGCCAATCAGAATCAGACGCCGGTCGACAACGGGACCCTATTGGGGCCGGTCACGACGGTCACCATCAACGATGTCATCGCCGGGGCCGGCCAGGTGCGCTCTCCCGATGCCAGCCAATCGCAGAAACGTTTTCGCGTCGCCACAATTCTGGTAACCAAGACCGGGTTTGCCGATCCGGATCAGATGCGGCTCTACGACTACTTTGCCGCGCGCGCGGGGGCCAAGACCGTCCAGACCAACGCCAATGGCGCCGGTCTCACCAATCCGTTCTATCTCGCCACCAAAGGTCACGGCCGGCTCGATCCACGGATCAAGCGAAACATTTTGGTCGACTCCTCGCGCGACGGCGGCGTGTGGTGGTATCCGCAGCAATCGGGGTTCAACGCCAATGCGCCGCATCAAGGCAAAGCGCTGGCCGACCACCTGCGCTCGCTCGGTCACAAAGTGATGGAGCTGCCGCGCCCGACCACCATCACGCCCGCGCTGTTGTCGGATTTCGACATTGTCATTCGCGTCGCCGGCGTTGGCAGCTATACGGCGGCGGAGCTCAACGCCTACGACGCGTGGGTGAAGGACTTCGGCAGCCTGCTGCTGCTCGTTGAGCACCACCCGCAGGATGCCTTGGCGTCGCATTTCGGGCTGCAGTTCAAGTCGATCGTCCGAGGCAAGCAGAATCTGTCGAATTTCACGCCGCATCCGGTCACTGTCGGTGTCGGCCCTCTATTCTATCCGGGCGGCAGCGGGCTGACCGCGCATCCGCCGACCGCGACGGTGCTCGGCAAACTGTCGGCCGACAGCTTCCTCGACCTCAACGACAATCAGAAACAGGACGCCGGCGAGCCGTCGGCACCGGCGGCCCTGGGCGTGATGCCGTTCGGCGACGGCCGCATCGTATTCTGCGGCGATGCCAATTTGTGGGAGCAGGTGCCGCAGCCGCTGGTCAAGAATACCTTGCACTGGTTCGCCGCGCCGTGACGCTCCCGCAGCCGTGACTTGCCTGTGAACGTCGGGGGCCGTACCTCTGGACCGCCATTCACAGGGGTCCGAAGATGAACGTCATTCGCCGCCGCGGCTGGGAAATTCCGGAGCGGGAGCTCACGCCCGAGCATCTGTTCTTCAACCGCCGCAGCTTTCTGGCCGGCTCGGCGAGCGCGCTGGCTGTGGCGCCTGCCGCGGCTTTGGCACAGCGGGTCACCGATGCCGCCGATCTGCCGGACCCGAGCGCCGGCCTCTATCCGGCCAAGCGCAACGAGAAATATGTCCTCGATCGTCCGATCACCGACGAGAAGATCAACGGCAGCTACAATAATTTCTACGAATTCAACTCCACGAAGAACGTCGCCGCGCAGGCCCAGGCGTTGCCGATCCGGCCGTGGATGGTGAAGATCGACGGCATGGTCGAGAAGCCGATCGAGATCGGCATCGACGAGCTGATGCGCAAGATGACGCTCGAGGAGCGCACCTACCGGCACCGCTGCGTCGAAGCGTGGAGCATGGCGATAGCCTGGTCCGGTTTCCCCGTGGCGAAGCTGGTTGAATTCGCGAAGCCCTTAAGCTCGGCGAAATATCTGCGGATGGAGACCTTCAACAATCCGAAAGTCGCGCCAGGCTTGAAGCAGAGCTGGTATCCGTGGCCCTATATCGAGGGCTTGAGCATGGCGGAAGCAACCAACGATCTCGCCTTCCTCGCCACCGGCGCTTACGGCCACCCGATGGCAAAGCAGCACGGCGCACCGTTGCGGCTGGCGGTGCCGTGGAAATACGGTTTCAAATCGATCAAGTCGATCGTGCGCTTTTCCTTTGTCGAGGAGCGTCCGAAAGGAATGTGGGAAGCGTTGCAGGCGTCGGAATACGGCTTCTGGGCCAACGTCAATCCGGAGGTGCCGCATCCGCGCTGGAGCCAGGCTAGCGAGGAAATCATCGGCACGGGCGAGCGCAAGCCGACGCTTAAGTTCAACGGCTACGGCGAGTTCGTCGCCGATATCTACAAAGGCATGGAAAGCGGCGAGCGGCTGTGGGCGTAGAGGCAACCGATGTTGCGGTGCGATATCCGCAACGCGCGCAATTGTGATGACACGGTGCCGCTTTGGCGTGGTAGCTACGAGTCACCGAGGCTCGTGGCGTGACCCAGAGCCGATCCGGCTCTAGCGTCATTTGCGCTCACGAGCTCCTGAGCCACGCGTCAGGAGGCTACGATGGCCTATTCGCACGTTCTGCTCGGCGCCGAGACAAGTCCAACCCACGTTACGGTTCGCCGCATCGGCATTAGCGATCTCAAGGATGCACTCAGGCTAGGCTTCGCCGATTTCTATGCGATGCCGACGCACGCCATATTTTTCTGCTTGATCTATCCCATCATCGGCCTCGTCGCAGCGAGGCTCGCCTTCGGCTATTCGGTGCTGCCGCTGATCTACCCATTGGCGGCCGGATTTGCGCTGGTCGGACCTTTTGCGGCGCTTGGTCTCTACGAATTGAGCCGGCGGCGTGAAGCGAGTCTCGATTTATCGGTGACGCGCAGCTTTGACGTGCTTCAGTCCTCGTCGATCGGCGCCATCGTCGCGCTGGGGCTTCTGTTCCTGACCGTGTTCGGTGTCTGGCTTGCTGTCGCGAACGCCATCTACATCGCGACGTTCGGTTATGCCGAGCCCGCCTCGCTCATCCAGTTTGCGCGCGATGTACTGACGACGCGGGAAGGCTGGACGCTGATCGTTCTCGGCAACGGTATCGGTCTGCTGTTCGCGGCGCTCGCGCTGACGATCGGCGCGGTGTCGTTTCCGTTGCTGGTCGACCGCGATGTCGGCGCCGCGGTGGCCTTGATGGCATCAATCCAGGTGGTCCTGAAAAATCCGGTGACCATGGCGGTATGGGGCCTGCTCGTCGCGGCGCTGCTATTTGCCGGCTCGCTGCCGTTCTTTCTCGGCCTGACGGTCGTCGTACCGGTGCTGGGCCATGCGACCTGGCATCTGTACCGCAAGGCCGTCGACACCGAACTGAGCGAACGCCCGAGTTTCCCGCCGCCCCCGACCGGCCGGCGTTACGCGGCGGATTTTCCGGCCAATCTTTTCCCGTGGGCCAAATAGACAGATCGGGCGGGGAAGGCGACGCGCTCAAGCGGCCTTGCGCATCTTCTTGCCGGGCTGCTTATTCGGCGTTGCGGCCTCTGCGGCGCGCGTGTCGCCGCTTTTTGTCAGCTTGAAAACGGCCAGCGCCTGCATCAGCTTTTCACCCTGCTGCTCCAAGCTGCCAGTCGCGGCGGCGGCCTCTTCCACCAGCGCGGCATTTTGCTGGGTGACGCCGTCCATTTGCATGACGGCATCGTTGACTTGAGTAATGCCGGAGCTTTGTTCCGCCGAGGCCGACGAAATATCGCCCATGATCCCCGTCACATGACTGACCGAATCGATGATATCTTTCATTGTCGCGCCGGCGTCGCGCGCCAGAATCGTCCCGGCGTTGACCTTTTCAACTGAATTATCGATCAACTTCTTGATTTCCGTCGCAGCCACTGCGGAGCGTTGCGCCAGATCGCGCACTTCGGTCGCAACCACGGCGAAACCACGGCCAGCTTCGCCGGCCCGCGCGGCTTCGACGGCGGCGTTGAGCGCCAGCAGATTGGTTTGCGAGGCGATGCCGTTAATGATGCCGACGATATCGGAAATCTTCGCGGCCGATTCGCTGATTTCGTTAATCGTCGAGACGACCTTCGTCATGATCTCACCGCCTTTTTTGGCGGTGGCCATAGCGCTGCCGGCAAGGCCGCTGCCCTGATTGGTATGCTCGGCGTTTTTCTGAACCGTGGCGGCCAATTGCTCCATGCTCGCGGCCGTCTCTTCGAGGGCCGCGGCCTGCGAATCGGTCCGGGCCGACAGATCGGTGTTGCCGACAGAGATCTCACGCGTCGCCGTCTGCATGGTGGCGAAATTATCGCGGACATCGCCAATGATGCACTGCAAGTTGGTGTTTACCTGGCGCACCGCACGAATCATCTGGCCGATTTCGTCCGTGCGCTCCACAACGATGCTTGCGGTCAGATCGCCGCCGGCTATGCCCTGCGCCGTTTTGAGCACCATGTTGATCGGAGCGACGATCTTGCTGGCCAAGAAATACCAGGACAAGGCGGTCACAGTCATGGCGGCGGCCGCCAGCGCGCTCAGCCAGATGTGCAGCCCCGAGGCCACAATGGTTTCGGAAGACCACGCGGCCCAGCCGATGCCGCCGCATATGAGGAGCAGCAACGATTGCGCAAAGGCGATGCGTTGGCCGAGCGAGAGTTGACTGCGCGCGATCAGCCGGCCGAGCAGGCCGCCGCGCACGACTTGGCCCTGGCGAAGCGCCAGGTGGCCCGGGTTCTCCATCTCTTTCTTATAAAGCTTGGTGGCTGCGTCAACCTGCTCGCGCGACGGTTTGGTGCGCACGGAGATGTATCCGGTCGCCACGCCGTTCGCCATGATCGGCGTAACGGTCGCCTGCACCCAATAATAGTCGCCGTTCTTGCGCCGGTTTTTCACCATAGCGGTCCACGGCAGGCCGGACTTGATGGTTGCCCACAGATCGCCGAAGGCCGCAGGCGGCATATCGGGGTGGCGCACCATGTTGTGCGGTGAGCCGATCAACTCTTCTTCGGAAAAGCCGCTGACCTCGATGAAATACGGGTTCGCGTATGTGATTCTGCCTTTAAGATCCGTCGTCGAATAGATGGATCGGCTTCCATCGAATTGAAATTCGACATTGTTTACCGGCGAATTGATGCGCATCGAATGCTCCATTGAATATGAAGACTCTGAACGATAGCCTTGATTAATGATAAATTATATCTTGCCGTTTGTTAGTTCGTTAATGGCTGGAAAAATTCTCGGCATACTAGTTTAATGAAAAAATTCTCGGCATCCTAGAATCATAATCAGCATAACAAATTTCGCTCTCTCCTCTTTCGCCGCGAGTTCACGGCTCATATCTCCACCGCGTCCATCTCGCGGGAGGTTTTCTTTGCGCGGTCTCATTGCCAGTCTCGTTGCCGCCTTTATCGTGCTGAGCGCCGCGCCGTCGCGCGCGGCGGAAGAGCCGGATCTCATCTTCAAACGCTCGACGGTGTTCAAGTGGCTGACGCCGAACGACAAACTCGCGACCTACGGGCTCGACGATCCGGAAGTCGATGGCGTCGCCTGCCACTTCACGGTGCCGGAACGCGGCGGCCTGAAAGGCTGGATCGGCGTCGCCGAGGAAGTGTCCGATATTTCGCTGGCCTGCCGGCAGATCGGGCCGATCAAGTTCAAGGCCAAGTCCGAGCAGGGCGAGGACGTCTTCCGCAGGCGCCGCTCATTGTTCTTCAAGAAGATGCAGATCGTCCGCGGCTGCGATGTGAAACGTAACGTGCTGGTTTACATGGTCTATAGCGACCGGCTCATCGAAGGCTCGCCGAAAAACTCCACCTCCACCGTGCCGGTGCAGCCGTGGGGCGGGCAGGGCGAGGTCGAAAAATGCGCGGATTGGGTGACGAACTAGGCTATCGTGGCCGCAGGGGCCTAAGGAGTTCACCACCATGTCCATCAATCCGCCTGACATCGAACGTGCGGTCGCCAATGCGCTACATCGGCATTGGAAGCTCTATCTGATCGAAGGCATCGTGCTGGTTGCGCTCGGCCTGATTGCCATCCTGGTGCCGCCGATCGCCACCTTGGCGGTGACGCTTCTATTCGGCTGGCTGTTCCTGATCAGCGGAGTCATGGGGCTGATCACGACATTCTATATGCGACACGCGCCGGGCTTCTGGTGGGCGCTGATTTCGGCCGCGATCGGCATCCTGGTCGGCGCGGCACTGTTGGCGCAGCCGCTGCAAGGCGCGTTGTCGCTCACGCTGGTGCTGGCAGTGTTCTTTGCGATCGAGGGCGTGGTCTCGATCATGTTCGCGCTCGATCACAAGCGCGAATTATCCGGCCGCTGGGGCATGATGCTGTTCAGCGGTCTTGTCGATCTGGTGCTGGCGGTGATGATCATCGCCGGTCTGCCGAGCACCGCCGCCTGGGCGATCGGACTTCTGGTCGGCATCAATATGGTGTTCGGCGGCACGGCGCTGATCGGCATGGCGCTGCACGCCAAAAACGCCGCGCCGTAACGCGGCATCGTCTTTTTATTGCTGCACTTCGCCGGCTTCGACCTCGGCCAACGTGGCGCGCCAGTCGCGGCGTTTCATCATGAAGGTGTAAGCCGACAGCGCCAGCATGATGGCGGACACGATCAGCAGTCCGAGTGAGATCGGCCGCATGAAGAAGATGGTGTAGTCGCCGTTCGACATGATCAGCGACTGGCGCAGGCTCTGCTCGAAGATCGGCGAGATCACCAGGCCGAGCACCAGCGGGGCGGGGTCGAAGGAGAATTTCTTCAGCGCATAGCCGAGTATGCCCATGATCAGCATGATGTAGACGTCGACCACCGAGTGGCTCACCTCGTAGACGCCGACGATGCAGAACATGATGATCAGCGGATAGAGATAGGCGTAAGGGATCCGCAGCACCGTCACGAACAGGCCGACCAGCGGCAGGTTGAGTGCCAGCAGCATCAGATTGCCGACATACATTGAGGCGACGAAGCCCCAGAATACGTCCGGGTGCTCGCTGACCAATTGCGGCCCCGAATTGACGCCGTGCACCATCAGCGCGCCGATCAGCACCGCGGTGATGGGGCCAGTCGGGATGCCGAGCGCCAGCATCGGCACAAAGGCGCCGGTCGAGGCCGAGTTGTTGGCGGACTCCGGCCCGGCGACGCCGGCCACCGCGCCTTTGCCGAATTCTTCCGGATGTTTCGAGACGCGGCGCTCCAGCGCATAAGACAGGAAGCTGGAGATAATGTGCGCCGAGCCCGGGATGATGCCGATGATGAAACCGAGGCCGCTGCCGCGGATGATCGGCCAAAAGGATTCGCGCCATTCCTGGCGGTTCGGCAGCAATTCACGGAATTTCGGCGTGATGACTTCGCCGACCACGGTGTGGCTCGGCGTCGACAGGATTTCGCCCAAACCGAACAGGCCGACCGCGACCGGCACGATGCCGATGCCGTCGCCGAGTTCGGCGAGATCGAAGCTGTAGCGGAAATGGCCGGTCATGTTGTCGATGCCGATCATGCCGAGCAGCAGCCCGATGCAGGCCATCAGCAGGGTGCGCACCAGCGACGACGACGACATGTAAGCGAGGAAGATCAGGCCGAGGATCAGCATCGCGGTGTATTCGGGCGGGCCGAATTTCAGCGCGATGGTGGCGAGCGGCGGCGCCACCAGCGTCAGCATGATGACGCCGAAGGTGCCGGCGACCCAGGAGCCGACCGCGGCGATGCACAGCGCGGCGCCGGCGCGGCCCTTTTTGGCCATGGCGTTGCCGTCGATACAGGTCATCACCGACGAGGCTTCGCCCGGAATGCGCATCAGGATCGAGGTGGTGGAGCCGCCATATTGCGAGCCGTAATAGATGCCGGCGAGCATGATCACCGCCTGCGTGGCGTTGAGCCCGAAGGTGACCGGCAGCAGGATCGAGATGCCCGACAAAGGCCCGATGCCCGGCAGCACGCCGACCAGCGTGCCGACCAGGCAGCCGAGGAAGGCGTACCAGAGATTGTCCGGCTGAAATGCGATGGCAAAGCCATGCATCAGGCTGATGAAAGTGCTGTCCACGGGTGCGGTCCTAGAAACTGAATTCGGGAAGGGGGGTCTTCAGGCCATAGACGAAAGAAACATAGGTGAAGGCGACGATCGCGAGCGAATAAACGACGGCGCGTATCGGATTGCGCCGTTCGATCACCAGCAGCAGCGTGACCATCATCAGCAGCATGGTGAAAAAGAAGCCGAGATGCTCATATAGCCCGATCGCAATGGAGGCGATCGCGGTCACCAGCAAGGCGTGCTTGCCGTCGTCCCAGGCCAGTTCGGAGAACGCCGGGCTTTCGCCGCCACGCAGCACCAGCAGTAGACCGAACAGGATGGTCAGGCTGGCGACGATCTTGGGCAGAAAGCCGGACCCCGGCATCGACAATTGGCCGGTCGGCAGATCGCCGCTCAGCGCGATGATCGCCGCGCCGAAAATGACAAACGCGGCGCCGGCGACATGATCGGCTCGAAGCTTCATGTGGCGCCCCTCCCCCGCGAACGCTTGTGAGCGCGGGGAGGGGTCGGGGGTGGGGGGCCCTGAACCGCTTGCTCGGTCATTGCTTGGTGGATGACGATCATGACGCCTTCAATATTGTCCATAACTTCGTGGTTCCAGAAATGTAGCACGCGATAACCGTTCGACTGCAAATAGTTGGATCGTTCGCAATCGCGTTCTACTGAGCTCGGTGCCGTGTGAGTTTCGCCGTCAATTTCAACGACGAGCCTTCTTTGATGACATGCAAAGTCCGCGAAAAATGGTCCAATCGGCGATTGTCTCCTGAAGTGCGAGGAGCCGAAATCAATCTGTCTCAAGCACCGCCACAGCTTTCTTTCCGGCTCGCCGACTTCGCGGCGTAATGAGCGAGCCTTAGTAACGCGTTCGTGCCGGCCCTTTCGATTGGTTGCAATCATCGAACAGCCCCCACCCCCGACCCCTCCCACGCTGCGCGGGGGAGGGGAGGAGAGATTATCCCTGCTTGCCGATGGAGATGACCGCTTCGTCGGTGCGCTTGCCGTCCTCGTCCCAGAATTTCTGGAAGTCCGGGCCGTCGAGATAGGCCAGTTCCTGCCCCGCATTGGCGAGCACGGTCAGAAAGGCTTCGCTGTGCGCAGCTTGCTTGATGGCGGCCCGCAGCGTGGACACGATCGGCGCCGGCGTCGCCTTCGGCGCGAAGATGCCGACCCACAGATAATACTCGACGTCGTAGCCGAGCTCCTTGAGCGTCGGCACGTCGGGCAAGAACTTGGAACGCGTAGCGCCGAACGAGGCCAGCGCGCGCAGCTTGCCGGATTTAACATGGGCCAGCGCCGCCGACACCGATTGCGTCGTCACTTGCGCGTTGTTGCCGAGGATCGAGGTGATGGCGGGACCGCCACCATTGGTCGGCAAATGGCGCAGCTTCAGCGGGCCGGTCGCGCGCTCGAGATAGGCCAGCGGCAGGTGCGTCGCGCCGTAGAGCCCGCCGGAGCTGAACACCAGCGTGCTGTCCGGCTTCTTGGCGGCCTCGATGAATTCTTTCAGCGTCTTGTACGGCTGCTGGTCGTTGACCAGCAGCAGCACCGGGTCGGCGACCAGGCGCGCCAGCGTGACGAAATCGGAACGCGAGGTTTTCACCGGCCGGCCGAACAGCTTGTCGACCTCGGCGTAACCGGAGATCCCGGTGTTGTGCGACAGCAAGGTGTAGCCATCCGGCTTGGCGGTGGCGCCGACCTGGGCGCCGACCTGGCCGGCGGCGCCGGCTTTTGTCTCGACCACGATCGGCTGCTTGAGGATCGGCTCCATCGTCGAAGCCAGCGGACGGGTCACGATGTCGTTGATGCCGCCCGGAGGAAAGGCGTTGATGATGGTGATGGCATGCGAGGGAAAGGCATCCTGCGCCAGGGCAGGGCCGGCCGCCAGCGCAGCGGCCGATGCGGTCGTGCCGATGACGAAACTGCGGCGATCCATTGAATCCTCCAATCATTTATTTTGCCGAACGCGGCCGGCATTTTTTCAAAGTCTAGAGCAGGGCGGCCGATGCGCCAAACACCAAATGCGAAGCAGCGGTCGTTCCCCTCCCCCGCGTAGCGTGGGGAGGGGTCAGGGGTGCTGCTATCGATCGATGACCATTGATAATTGAATTGCTGTCATAACGCCGTCGAGATTTGTCATGACATCATCATTCAAGAAGCGAAGGACGCGGTAGCCCTGTGAACGAAAATAGTCCGATCTTGATTCATCGCGCGTGGTCGCTCCAGGCAAGGCGTGGGTTTCGCCATCGATTTCGATTGCAAGTCTGATTTGATGGCAGGCGAAGTCTGCGAAATAAGGACCTATCGGTGCTTGCCTGCGGAAGTGGGAACCGTCAATCGAACGAATATCTCTTAGGGCCCACCATAATTTTCGCTCTGGCTCAGTCATGTCGCGCCGCAGGCGACGAGAGTGCACGATACGTTCGTGACGCTTCTGTCGAAGAACGTTAGCTGTCACGGCAATACCCCCACCCCCACCCCCCACCCCACCCCACGCTTCGCGGGGGAGGGGAGTCGCTATCCCTGAACGCGGCCGATGTCGCGCACGGCATCTTCGATGCGCGCGGCGTCGGCATCCCAGAATTTGGCGAATTCCGGCGCATCGAGATATTCGACCTCCTGGCCGAGATTGGTCATGGCATTTTTGAACGTGTCGGTGTCCGCGGCCTGCTTGAGCACGGTGCGCAGATAAGTGATGACCGGCTGCGGCGTGCCTTTGGGCGCGAACATGCCGACCCAGAGATAATATTCGACGTTGTAGCCGAGCTCTTTCATGGTCGGCACGTCGGGCAGCGCCTTGGTGCGATTGGCGCCGAACAGCGCCAGCGGCTTGGCCTTGCCGGCCTTGATCTGCGCCAGGCAGGCCGACACCGACGACACCAGCACTTGCGCATTATTGCCGAGGAACGAGGTGAGCGCCGGGCCGCCGCCATTGGTCGGCAGATGGCGGAATTTCAGGCCGCCGGCGGCCTTCATGTACAGCGCCATCGGGATATGCAGCGCGCCGTAAAGTCCCGACGAACTGAAGATGATCTGATCGGGCCGCTTCTTGGCGTCGTCGGTGAGATCCTGCAGCGTCTTGTAGGGCTGCTGGTCGTTGACGATCAGCACGCAGGGGTCGGCGACAAAGCGCGCGATCGGAATGAAATCGGCACGGGTGAACTTGACCGGCCGGCTGAATAGCTTGTCGACTTCGGCAAAACCGGAGATCGAGGTGATGTGCGACAGTAGCGTGTAGCCGTCGGGCTTGGCTGAGGCCGCGACCTGCGCACCGACCGCGCCGGCGGCGCCGGCTTTGGTTTCGATCACCACCGGCTGCTTGACGATCGGTTCGAGCACCGCGGCGAGCGGGCGCGTCACGACGTCGGAGGCGCCGCCGGGCGGAAACGGGTTGATGACCGTGATGGCGTGCGACGGATAGGCGTCCTGCGCGAAAGCCGGCCGAACGGTAAGGCTTGCGGCGGCAGCGGCGCTGCCGCCAACGAATGTGCGTCGGTCCACGGAATCCCTCCCAAGATTTTGATTTATCGGCCTTTTGGCCGGCCTTGTTTATTGGGGCGGATGCTATCGCCCGGGAGCATCAGCAATCAAGCATCAATGCCAAGCTTCTATTCAATGATTGCCACCGCCCGCGTCCAGCCGGCGGAACCGCCGCGCACTTTCACCGGAAAGCAGCTCACCATGAAGCCCTTTGACGGTAACGCCTCCAGATTGTGCAGTTTCTCGATGTGGCAGTAGCCGATCTCGCGGCCGGCCCTATGGCCCTCCCAGATCAGCTTGGGATCGTGAGTCTCGGCGTATTTCTTCATGGTGTGAACAAAGGGCGCGTCCCAGCTCCAGCCATCGGTGCCGGTGACGCGCACGCCGCGCTCGGTCAGATAGAGCGTCGCCTCGCGGCCCATGCCGCAGCCTTTGGCGACATAATCGGGCTGGCCATAGGCCGTGCCGGCGCTGGTGTTCACGACCACGATTTCAAGCGGCGAAAGTTCATGACCGATGCGCATGAGTTCGGCCTCGACGTCGGCCGCGCTCGCCACATAACCATCGGCGAAGTGGCGGAAGTCGAGCTTCACGGCGGGCTGGAAGCACCATTCCAACGGCACCTCGTCGATGGTCAGTGCCCGCTTGCCGTGGTCCATGGTCGAGGCGAAATGATAGGGCGCGTCGAGATGGGTGGTGCAATGGGTCGACAGCTTGACCCATTCGAAACCCCAGCCCTCGCCGTCGGGCAGGTCTTCCTTTTTCAGTCCGGGAAAGAATTTCAGAACATCCGGCGCGGTGTCCTGATGATTGAGATATTCGATGGTCGGGCCGTAACCTGGTGGATCTGCGGCGACGTCGTTTTCAAGCGGAACCGAGATGTCGATGAGCTTGCGCGGCATTTCACAATGACCGATGTATGGGGCGACAGATTAAAGTCACTCTCAATCACTGTAACGAACCTGTCCAGGAGAGAAACATGCCCGCTTATTGGGTCGCACGTTCCAAGATCAACGATCCGGTCGAGTACAAGAAATACACCGACCAGGTGCCGGCCATCATCGCCAAGTTCGGCGGCAAAGTGCTGGCGCGCGGCGGCAAATTCCAGATCATGGAAGGTCCCGACAAATTCCATCGTTTTATCGTCATCGAATTTCCGACCATGGAGCAGGGCGTCGCCTGCTTTAAGTCGCCGGAATATGACGCGGCCGCCGCCTACCGGCGCCGTAACAATGTCGGCGAAGTCGAAACCATCATGGTCGAAGGCGTCTGACGTCTCACTTTCGCCCATAGTGGGGCGGAAGCAGCGCTGAGTTTACTTTTTGCGCTGCGAAAGCCCGGCCAATGGCGGGTTTATAGCCCTCGGACGGGATGGACCATTGCGCGCCGCGCTGGCATGATCCGGCAGTTAAAAAAAACAAAACCTTGGGAGGGAACATCTATGTTGCACGAACTGAAATCTCGGACATTAGCCGGCGTCGGCGGGGCCGCAGCGGCCTTTGCGATGATCATGGTGTCCGCCTTTAGCCCCGCTGTGGCGCAGGACAAAGAGCCGATCAAGATCGGCTTCAGCATGGCGCTGACCGGGCCGCTCGCCGCCAATGGCAAGCAAGCGCTGCTCGGCATGAGGATCTGGGAAGAAGAAACGAATGCTAAAGGCGGTCTGATCGGCCGCCCGGTCAAGCTGGTCTACTACGATGACCAGTCGAATCCATCGGTCGTGCCGGGCATCTACACCAAGCTGCTCGACGTCGACAAAGTCGATCTGGTGATCAGCGGCTATGCGACCAACATGGTGGCGCCGGCGATGCCGATCGTCATCCAGAAGAAGAAGACCTTCATCAGCCTGTTCGCGCTCGATGTGAACGCCGAGTTCAAATACAAGAACTACTTCTCGGTACTTCCGACGGGACCGTCGACCAAGCCCTCATTCACCGAAGGCCTGTTCCAGGTCGCGATGCAGCAGAACCCGAAGCCGACCACGGTGGCGCTGACCTCCGAGGACGCGGAATTTTCGCGCAACGCCTGCGAAGGCGCGCGTGAGAACGCCAAGACCTTCGGCGTCAAGATCGTCTACGACAAGAGCTTCCCGCCCGGAACCACCGACTTCTCGCCGATCGTGCGCGCGCTGCAAGCCTCGAACGCCGACATCGTGGTGGTGTGCTCCTATCCGCTGTCGTCGGTCGGCATCACGCTGGCGGTGAGCGAAGCCAACTACAAGCCGAAGATCATCGGCGGCGCCATGGTCGGTCTGCAGGCCACGGTGTTCAAGCAGAAGCTCGGCTCCAAGCTCAACGGCATCGTCAACTACGAGACCTGGGTGCCGTCCGATAAAATGATGGTGCCGGCCGCCGACTTCTTCAAAAAATACCAGGGCCGTGCGGCCGCCGAAGGTGTCGATCCGCTCGGCTACTATCTCGGCGGCTGGGGTTATGCTTATGCCTCCGTGGTCGGCGACGCGATTGCCGGCACCAAGAGCGTCGACGATGCCAAGATCGCCGACTACTTCCGCAAGACCACCTTCAAGACCATCATGGGCAGCTGGAGCTACAGCCCCGGCGGCGAGTGGACCAAGTCCGGCATGATGCAGGTGCAGTATCACGGCGTGAAGGACGGCAACGATCTCGAGCAGTGGCGCGGCATGGCGGTGCAGACCGTGTTGACGCCGTCCGACCTTGCCACCGGCAAGGTAATATATCCATACGAAAAGGCGAAGTGAACACGGCTTAAACGATCACTCACACGCTTTAAGGCCAACTGAAAACGGCGCGGGAGCAATCCCGCGCCGTTATTGTTTTCAGCTCTCCCCATGAAGCACGGGAGGGAGGGGAGTTCACATCCCCAAATAAAACTGGCGGATCAGATCGTTGTTGTTGAGTTCGTCGGCAGAGCGGCCCTCGAAGGCGATCTTGCCGTGCACGATGACATAGCCGCGGTCGGCGATGCGGATGGCCTGTGTGAAGTTCTGCTCCGCCATTAGCACCGTGAGATGGTAGTGCTCCTTGAGCTGCTTGATGGCGTCGATGGTGCGCGCGACCAGCAGCGGCGCCAGACCGACCGACGGCTCATCGACCAGTAGAATACGCGGCGCCAGCATCAGCGCGCGCGCCAGCGCCAGCATCTGCTGCTCGCCGCCACTCATCGAGCCGGCCAACTGATGGCGACGTTCCGCCAGCCGCGGAAACGCCTCGAAGCAGAACTCGCGGTTGCTGTTGATCTGCGCGCGGGCCTTGGGCCGCGAGGCGCCGAGCAGCAGATTTTCCTCGACCGTCAGTTTCGGGAACAACCGGCGGCCTTCCGGCACCAGCGCGATGCCGAGATCGACGATCTGCTCGGTCGGCATGCCGACCAGATTGTGCTTCACGCCGTCGATGTCGGCGATGATGCGGCCTTCGGCGGGCTTCACGATGCCCATGATGCACTTCATCAGTGTGCTTTTGCCGTTGCCGTTGGTGCCGAGCAACGCGACCGTCTCGCCCGCATTGGCGGTGATCGACACGTCATGGATGACGCGCACCGCGCCATAGGCGGCGTGGACGTTTTCGATGGTGAGACTACTGGCCAAGATACGCCCTCACCACTTCGGGGTCGCGCACGACGTCTTGCGGCAATCCGTCGGCGACCTTCTTGCCGGACACCAGCACCGCGAGGCGCTGCGAAAAGCTCATCACCGCGCTCATGATGTGTTCGATCATGATCACGGTAATGCCGCGCTCGTTCAGCCGCATCAGCAGCTTGAGGATGTCGTCGATTTCGGAATGCGACAGGCCGGCCATGGCTTCGTCGGCGATCAAGAGCTTCGGCTCCGCCGCCACCGCGCGCGCCAGTTCGAGCTTGCGCATCTCAACCTGGGTGAGATCGCGCGGCATCTGCTTGGCCTTGGCGGCTAAGCCCACCATTTCCAGCAACTCGAGGCAGCGCGCATCGAGATCGCCGGTCGAGCGCAGCGGCCCCATGCGGGCGTGCACGGTATAGAGCAGCGGAACGCGCAGATTGTCGAGAAGGTTCATGCTGTGGAACGGACGCGGCAATTGGAAGCTGCGCGCGACGCCGCGGTGGGTGCGCTGATGCGCCGCCAGGCCGTCGAGCTTGTGACCGTCGAACCGCACGCTGCCGGTTTCATTCTGCAATGTGCCGCAGATGCAATTGACCAGCGTGCTCTTGCCCGAGCCGTTCGGCCCGATCAGGCCGAGCCTTTCGCCCGGCATGACTTGCAACTCAATGCCGTCGAGCGCGACAAAGCCGCCGAACCGCTTGGAGATGTTGTCGATGTGCAGCAGGGCATTTGCGGTCATGGCCGCCTCCAGGCGCGCAGGCGTTCCTGCACCAACCCGACAATGCCGTTGGGGGCGATGATGACGAAGCCGACCAGCATCAGGCCGACGATCAGCAGGTTGACCGCCGATGAAATCGTCACGGTGGCATATTGCTGCGCTGAGCCGAGCAGGATGGCGCCGACCAGCGGTCCGATCCAGCTTGTGGTGCCGCCGATCATCGGCATGGCGATCGAGTTGACCGCGTATTCAAGGCCGAAGGCCGAGGACGGCTGCAGGTAGCCGATGTAATAGGGGAACGGCGCGCCGGCCATGCCCATGAAGGCGCCCGAGATCGTTGTGGCGATCAGCTTGACGCGAAGCGTCGGCACGCCCGAGGCCTCGGCGGCCATCTCATCGTCGCGAATGGTAGCGAAGCCGAAGCCGAGCTGCGCGCGCTCGATGGTGCGCGCCGTGATCAGCGCGAGGACCGCCAGCGACAGCATCAGGAAGAACAGATACTCGATGTAGTTTATCTCATAGCCGGCGAACTCCAGCGTCTCCGGCCGGATAATATAGGCGCCACGCGAGCCGCCAACGAAATCCCAGTTGACCACCAGCGTCTGCAGCACCACCGCCAGCGCCAGCGTGGCAATGGCGAAGAACGAGCCGCGCAGCCGCAGCGTCAGATACCCCATGCCGAGCCCGGCGATGCCGGACACCGCGGCGCCGATCACGATCAGCAGCGGGATCGGCAGGGGATAGAATTTGTGCATGAACACAGAACTATAGGCGCCCATCGCGAAGAACGCGGCCGAGCCGAAGTTCACGTAGCCGCAATAGCCGCCGAGGATGTTCCACGCCGTCGCCAGCACGATGAATTGCAGGATCGTGTAGCTGGCGAAGTACAGGTAATCGACATGGACCCAGTGCGCGAAGGCCATGACCATGGCGCCAACTGCGATCGTTATCAGTGAAAATTTTGCCGTGTTCACAGCGATCACCGTCCGAAAAGGCCCGCTGGCCGGAAGGCCAGCGTGAGCAGGAGAAAGCCGAACGATACGGCAGGTGCCCAGGACGGGCCGTAGAACGTCGCGGTCAGGCTCTCGACGACGCCAAGCAGCATCGCCGCAATCAGCGTGCCGGGCATGCTGCCGAGGCCGCCGAGCACGCAGATCGCGAACACCCGGCCGATATATTCACGGCCGACCGAGGGTTCGATCGGCTGGATGATGATCAGCAGCGCACCGGCCACCGCCGCGGTCGCGATCGACAGGCCGAAGGCGATGCGCTTGATGCGGATCGGATCGACCGCCATCAGTTGCAGCGCCAGTTGATCCTGCGACACCGCCATGATGGCGCGGCCGATGAAGGTGCGGGTGACGAACAATTGCAGGCCGGTGAACAGCGCCAGCGCCGCCAGGCATGGCACCAGCATGCGCAGCGGCAGATCGACAATGCCGATATGGATGCTGGGCCCGATATAGGCGGCCTCGACGTAACGATAATCGACGCCGAACACCAGGATCAGCGTCACTTCGGTGACGAACAGCAGCCCGAAGAAGAAGGCGAGGCCGCGCAGCGATTCCTGACCGCGCTTTTCGAACGACAGGTAATAGACCTGATAAACCGCGCTGCCGAGCAGGAAGAACACTGGCATCGCGAGGATGCTGATCAGAATTGGATCGACGCCGAAATTGATGTTGAAGAAATAGGCGATGTAGGAGCCGAGAATGACAAAGGCCGGATGCGCGATATTGACGATGTCGAGCATGCCGAACGAGATCGACACGCCGGCGGTGACGGCGGCGTAGAAAGCGCCGAGCAGAAGTCCGGCAGCAATCGCGTTCAGCAGCAAATCCCAGGAAATATCCATACCACTCTCAACCAGCGTATTCGTTTCAGCAGATCGTGTTGTCTTGGTGTGGCCCGCGCAAGGCGTGGGCGGTTGCGATCTGACTGTCGAACAGGCCGGTCTGTTTCCCCTTTGAAACGATGTTTTTTTATGTCGCCCGCGTTTTCGGTCCGGGCTTGCGGCGCAGTTTGCAGGATGGCGGCTGGCTTGGCTAGCCAATTGATCGATCAATAAGACAACGAAGCGGACAAGACGACGAAGCGCCCACCGCCGGGGTGTCCCGGGTGGCGGGCGCTGTAACGAAATGGGCGATCAGGCCGCTGCGGCTTGTGGCCGCACGCCCTCGGGCAGCGGCATCGGCCTGTTGGCGCTGTCTTTGAACTCGACGGTCATGAACACCATTTCCTTGTCGCCGATATTCTCAAGATCGTGCACCTTGAACTCGTCTTTGCCGTAGGTCTCGTGGCGGGTTTCGCCCGGCGCATAGGTGTATTCGACGGTGGTGCCGTCATGCACGTGCTGCCGGCCTTTGCCACCGGATACCGCGGTCCAGAAATAATCCAGCACATGGCGGTGGAACCCGACGCGCTCGCCGGGGGCAAGCCGGATGATCCAGACCCGGCTGCGTTCGTTTTCCGACAGCAGCGTCGAACCGACGCAGGGGTTCGGGTTCTTGGCTTCGCGCTCGAACTCGGCGGCGATGTCCGCCGGCCAGGCTGACTTGTCTTTTTTCTCAGCTGCCTTATCGAGCATGGACATGGCCATGGGAATTCCTCCGGTGCGATTTAGCTGTCATATATAACAAAACCTCGGGAACGGAAAGCGTGAGGTAATTGAATTGACCGGTTCTGGGACAAAGCGGGCGGTGGTGATTGGCGGCTCGATGAGTGGGCTGCTGAGCGGAATCTCGCTGCGGCGGGCCGGGTGGGACGTCGACATTTATGAGCGCGTCGAAGGCGAATTATCCGGTCGCGGCGCGGGCATCGTGGCCCAGCAAGAATTGATCGAACGGCTGCGCGGGCTCGGTTTTGCCACCGACGATCTCGGCGTCCATATCACCACCCGCAAGATCATCGATGCGCAGGGCCGCCTGACCGAGCAATTCGAATGCCCACAGGTGCTGACCGCGTGGGAGCGCGTCTATCGATTGTTGCGCGACGCCTTTCCGCCGGAGCGTTATCACCGCGGTCGCGGGCTCGCCAAGCTAACGCAGACACCGCGCGCGGTAACCGCGCATTTTTCCGATGGTGAAACCATCGAAACGGACTTGCTGATCGGCGCCGACGGCATCCGTTCGACGGTGCGCCAGCAATGCCTTCCGGAGGCTATGCCACGCTATTCCGGCTACAGCGCCTGGCGCGCGCTCATCGCGGAAGACGCCATTCCGCCCGACACACATCGCGAGCTGTTCGAGTTCATGTCATTCGGCCTGCCGCCGGGCGAGCAGTTCCTCGGCTATCCGGTGGCCGGTCCCGATAACGATCTGCGGCCCGGGCATCGCCGTTTCAATGTGGTGTGGTACCGCCCGGCCGACGAGCACACCAAGCTGCAATGGCTGCTGACCGACGACAGCGGCAAGACCCATGCGATCTCGATTCCGCCGCCGCTGATCCGCCGCGATGCGATCGCGGAAATGCGCGCCGACGCCGAACGATTGCTGGCGCCGCACTTCCGGCAAATCGTGCGACTGATCGAAGAACCGATCTTGCAGCCGATCTACGATCTGGAGTCGCCGCGCATGGCGTTCGGCCGTGTCGCGATTGCCGGCGATGCGGCTTTTGTCGCGCGCCCGCATGTCGCGGCCGGCGTGTCGAAAGCGGCCGACGACGCTGCGGCGCTGGTCGGCGCGCTGGAGGCGGAGCCCGACGTCGAGACCGCGCTCAAGCGTTACGAGGCTGCGCGGCTGCGCGAAAATTACCGCATCATCGAGCGCGCCCGCCATCTCGGCGCCTATCTGCAGGCGACCAAAACCCAGGAAGAGCAGGCACGCGCCGGCCGGCACAGCACTGATGGCGCTGTGATCGCGGAAACCGCGACGCTGGATTTTCTTTACGCCTGACGCCGCTTAGCGCGCTGCGTCAAGGTTTCGCCGGTGATGGCGCCGAGTTGGCGCAGGCTGACGCTGTTGAGCGGGAATTCCAGCAGCACATGGGTCAGGCTCAAGCTGAGCAACAGCGCGAAGCCGAGCACGTAATCGTAGAAATAAAACGCCGTCGCACCGCCGCTGAGCGCGCCGATCAGGGCCAGCCGCGCCTTCGGCACGTCGGCCCAGTGGATGACCTCGGCTTTGATAAACCAGTTGAGGTAATGATAGGTGTAAACAAACGACAGCAAGCCGGTGAGTCTCGCGTCGAGCTTTAAGTCGGGCATGCCGAGCGCGCGGCCGAGCGCCTGCGGCACATTGCCGAATGACTCCTGCGCCAATGAAGCGAGCGCCGAGATCGCGGTCGCCGCCGACGGCGGCACGGTCACGATCAGCAGCAGCGCCGCGAGATAGAGCGCGACCAACGCGAATTGCGCCGGGCTGCGCGAACGTGCAGCGCCCAGCACCATGAACACCAGCGTGAATAGCGAGACATGGACGAGCGTCGGCAGCAGAACGCCGACAATCGCAAAGCCGGGGCCGTGGCTGTAGAGATAGAATGTCGCGGCGATCGCCAGCATCGCCAGGATCATGGCCTGCAGCGCGGTGCGCGCGCCGGCGAGGATGGCGCACGCGACGAGCGCGATCCAGACCACGACACCGAACCAGAAGGCGTTCTCGACAAAGCTGACCGCCAGCGACACGATGATCAACGCCAGCGCGATGCCGCGATGCGGGAGGAAATATTTGCGGTCGTGCAGCCAGGAGATTTCGGTGAGGTAGTGCGCCGGGCCGAGAAAGACGTAAGACAGCAGCACCAGCTCGAACGGCAACAGGTAACTCAAAGCCAGTGCGGCGAGCATTAGCACAACATGCGCCACGTCGGTGCGGCCGAGCAGCGCCGGTCCGGTTGCAGTCTTTCCCATTCGCTCACGTTAGTTGAGTGAGAGAAAAGCGGCAACCGGAGACCCGGACGCTATGTGCGACTCACATGCCAAGCAGTTTTTTGGCGTTGCCGCCGGCCAGCGCGGCCCGGGTGGCGTCGTCAAAGCCTTCGACCGAGTTGATGTGGCCGATCGGATCGTATTCCAGCATGTCAAACGGATAGTCCGTGCCCATGACGATGTGCTCGGCGCCGTAGGTCTTCACCAGCGTTTCGAGCTGTAGCGGTGTGAACACCACGGTGTCGAAATAGATCTGCTTGAGATAGCTGGTCGGCGGCTTCGGCAGATTGGCCTGGCAGTCCGAGCGCGCGCCCCAGGCGTGATCGATACGGCCGGAATAGGCGCCGAGATAACCACCGCCATGCATGGCGTAGATCTTCAGTTTCGGGTGGCGTTCCAGCACGCCGTCGAAGATCAGATAGTGCAAAGCGAGCGTGGTCTCGAACGGGTTACCAATGATGTTGTTGAAGTAGAAACGCGACAGCCGCTGGCCTTCGGTGAAGCCGTTGGGATGGATGATGACCAGCGCGCCTAGTTCCTCGGCCTTCTTCCAGAACGGAGCGAAGGCAGGATCGGACAATTCCTTGCCATTGACGTTGGTGAGAATTTCGACGCCTTTGAACTTGAGCGTCTTCATGACGTATTCGAGTTCCTTGGCGGCTTCATTGCCGTCCTGCATCGGCACGTTGCCGATCGGAATGAAGCGGTCGGGGTGCTTGGCGACGAATTCGGCGACGCCGTCATTGATCATACGCGCGGCCGGCACGGCATATTCGAGCGCCACGGTGTGATAAAGCTGCGGCGGCGGCGGCATCACCACCTGCATGTCGACGCCCATGTGATCCATGGTCTTGAAGCGTTCGTCGTAGCCGGTCATCGCGCCGCGAATGTCGCCTTCCTGCTTGGCGTTGATCTCTTTGGTCTCGGCCGAGGAGAAATGCGCGAGCGGAATGGTCGAGACGTCGAGATGCGGCTTGATGAATTCGGCGGCGCGCGGCACCGCAATATGCGTGTGGGCGTCGATGGTGGTGCCCTTCGGCCGTTTGTCGCGACCCGGCGTGCCGTGTTTGCGTGCCGCGGTGTTCGCGTATTTATTCCAGATCGCCATTTCCATTCCCTCGGTTTTTCGTTGGCCGCGACAGTGGCGTTTGCAGTAACCCGCCGCGCTCAAGTTTTCAATTAAAACACGCCGAGATGCTGGCGCAGGTCGACGCCGTCTTTGTCCAATGCGGCGGGCGTCGAAACCACCGCGACGCGGCCGGTGTTGAGGATCACGATGTCGTCGGCGACGTCGAACACCAGCTTGGGGTTCTGCTCGACCAGCACGATCGACAAGCCGCTCTCCTTGAGCTTGCGGATGGTCGCCATCACCTCGGCGACGATCTGCGGCGCCAGTCCCTCGGACGGCTCGTCCATTAGCAGCACGCGCGGGCTGCCCATCAGCGCGCGGCCGATCGCCAGCATCTGCTGCTCACCGCCGGACAGATGCGCGGCAATCTGGCTGCTGCGCTCCTTCAGTCGCGGAAATATCCCGAACACGGTGTCTTCGGTCCAAGGGGCGTGCCTGCTAACGCCGGCTTCCGGCTTGCGGGCAGCGACGATCAGGTTTTCGCGCACCGTCAGGCTTTTGAAGATGCGGCGGCCCTGCGGTACCAGCGCGACGCCGCGCGCCGCGATCATTTCCGGCGACAGTCCCGTGACCGGTACACCGAATACGCGCACTTCGCCGCGGCGCGGCGGCAGCAGGCCCATGGTGACGTTCATGCAGGTCGATTTGCCGGCGCCGTTGCGGCCCAGGAGGCCGAGCATGCGCGCCTCGCCGAGTTCGAACGACACGTCCGCCAGCACGTGGCTATCGCCGTAGAAGGCGTCGATATGTTCGAGGCTGAGCGCGCTAATGGCCAAGATAGACCTCCCGCGTGCGCGGATTATCGACCACTTCGGCGCGGGTGCCTTCGACGATGACTTCGCCGAAATGCAGCAGCGTGATGCGTTCGGCGAATTCTAGCGCCACGTCCATGTTGTGCTCGATCATCACGATGGTGACGTCGCGCGGGATCGCCATCAGGCATTTGTGCACGTCGCGCCGCTCGTCGATCGACAAGCCGGCGAAAGGCTCGTCGAGCAGCAGCACTTTCGGATTTTGCGCCAGCGCCATGGCGATCTCGACGCGGCGGCGTTCGCCGTAGGAGGTCTGCGACAGCGGCCGCTCGGCGATAGCGGCAAGGCCGACGCGCTCCAGCGCGGCGCGGCCGTGCTCGACCAGATGACCCTGATGCTTGATGTCGGTGATCGGGTTCCAGCGCGCCGTCGACAGGCCAAGCAACGCCAGCAGCACATTGTGGATGATGGTGTCGCGCGCAAACAGCGTGATGATCTGGTAGGTGCGCGCCATGCCGAGGTGCGGGCGCTGCCGGCTCGGCGTCTTGGTGATATCCTGGCCGAATAAGTGGATCGAGCCCGAGTCGGGCGTGAGTTCGCCGGTGATTAAATTGAACAGGGTGGTCTTGCCGGCGCCGTTGGGGCCGATGATCAGCCGCCGTTCGCCTGGCGCGATGTCGAGGCTGACGCCGCGTGTCACCTTCAGGCCGCCGAAAGCTTTGCTGAGATCCTTGACGGCGAGTGCGCTCATGGTGCGCCCTCCGTCTTGGCGGCAACCGGCGCGCGTTTGCGCGTGGCCAACCGCCACAGCCGCGTGGTGCCGGGCACCAGGCCGTCCGGCATCAAGATGACGATGGCGACGAAGATGGCGCCGAGCAGGAAATTCCAGCGCTCGATGAAGCCCGACACCACGGTTTTGACGATGACCACCAGCCCGGCGCCGACGATCGGGCCGAGCAACGTACCCGGTCCGCCGGCGATCACCATCAGCAGCACTTCGGCGGAGGAGGTCAGCGCCAGCGTCTGCGGGCTGATAAACTGGGTGTAGTAGACGAACAGGATGCCCGACACGGCGGTCAACAGGCCGGAGAACAGGCAGGCGTAAAACCGGATCGCCCAGACGTGATAGCCGAGCGCATTCATGCGGCGCGGCTGGTCGCGGGTGCCGCGCAGCGCCGCGCCTAACGGCGAGCGCACGAATATCGCCATGACCACGACCACCAGCAGGAACACGATCAGCGTGGTGAAATAGAAGTTCGTCGCGTTCGACAGCGAATAGCCGAACGGCGCCGGGCGCTTCGGCACATTGATGCCGTTGTCGCCGCCAGTCAGGCTGATCCAGCGATAGGCCAGGCCCCACAGGATTTCGCCCAGCGCCAGTGTGATCATGATGAAGCCGATGCCGGTCGAGCGCAGCGACAGTACGGCATAGACCGCCATTGAGGCGACGCCGACGAGCAGCGCCACCAGGATCGACTCGGTGTGGCCATAGCCCAGTTGCAGCATGTAGCCGGTGGCGTAGGCGGCGACGCCGAACAACCCGGCATGGCCCAGCGAGGTCAGCCCGGCATAACCGACCAGCACATTGAGGCCGAGCGCGAACACGGCGTAGAGCAGAATCTGGCTGGCGACGTTGATGTAATAGATGCCGCCCATCCACAACGGCAACGTCGCCAGTGCCGCGACCGCGATGATAATGGCGAAGACGCGCAGGCTCATGGTTGAATTCATGGCACGTGCCTGCCGAACAGGCCCTGCGGCCGCAACAGCAACACCAGCAGCATCGGCATGAACAGCACGAAGTAGGCGAGCTCAGGCAACAGCGCCTGGCCGAAATTATAGATGAAGCCGACAATGATGCTGCCGACGAAGGAGCCGAGCAGGCTGCCGGAGCCGCCGAGAATGACGACCACCAGCGCCAGCGGCAGCATGTCCTGATCGAGCCCGGGATAGACCGACAGAATCGGCCCGCCGATGATACCGGCGAAGGCGGCAAGCCCCGCGCCGAGCGCGAACACGATGGTGAAGAGCTGCGACACGCGGATGCCGACGACTCGCGCCATGTCGGGATCGTCGACGCCGGCGCGAATCATGGCGCCGAGCCGGGTGCGGTCGAGCAGCAGCCACAACGCGATCGCGACCAGCGCGGCGATGACAATGATCGCCAGCCGGTACATCGGAAACGCGATGGTGCCGAAGCGGACAAAGCCGCCGAGGCCGTCCGGCGTGGCGACGTTGAGCGGATCGCCGCCCCACATCATCAGGCAGAAATCGGCGGCCATGAACGACAGGCCGAGCGTCACCAGCACCTGTGCCAGCTGATCGCCGGGCAAGCGGCGCAGCAGCAGGCGTTCGGCCAGCGCGCCGAGCGCGGCCACGGCCAGCGTCGCCAGGATCGCGGCGAGCCAGAAATTTAATTTAAAGCCGAGCAGGCCGACCACGAAGGTCGCGCCGACATAGGCGCCGAGCATGAACAGCGAGCCGTGCGTCAGATTCGGAATCCGCATCAGCCCGAAGATCAGCGAGAAGCCCGCCGACAGCAGAAACAACAGCCCGCCGAACGTAACGCTGTTGACCGTCAGCACCAGCCAGAAATTCATAGCCTAACTATTCCCGCACCCGCCGCAACAATAACCGCGGGCGCCAATGCGGCGCCCGCGGCGTGACTGTCGTCTACGACTTCATCGGCGGGTAGTTGCGCGAATAGACCGGCGCCGCCAGGAACTTTTTCTCGTCATAGGTCCAGAACTGACTGATGTTGTGATAGGTCTTGACCGTCTTGTTGACGTATTTGCCATTCGCCTTTTCGAGATGGCGGATGAAGAAGTCGCCGACCACGTTGCCGAAATGGTCGTACTTGATCGCGCCGCGCGGCGTGTCCTTCAGTTCGACCGAACGCAGGGCCTTGATGAAGGCGTCCTTGTCGTCGGACTTGCCGTTGCTCTTTTCCAACCCGGCGGCGACCGTCTGGGCGGCGACATAAAGTCCCGCGGCGTAGAAGCCCGGATCGACGCCATAGTCCTTCTGCATCGCCGCGACGAAGCGCTTGTTGCCGTCGGTGTCGAGGTCGAGCGTGTAGGGGCAGGATGAGTACATGCCGAGCGCCTCGTCGCCGAAGCTGCGCAGCAGCGCATCGTCGCCGCCGGTTTCGCCGGTCACCACCGGGTATTTCAGGCCGGCCGCGGCGTAGGTCTTCAGGAAGCGCAGCGGGTTCGAGCCGGCAAAGCCCTGGCACACGCCGTCGCAGTCGCCGATCTGAGCGACGAAAGGCGTGTAATCCGGCGTCACCAGTGGCGGCCAGATTTTGTTGACGATCTTGCCACCGGCTTCCTCGAAGGTCTGCTGGAAGCCGCCCATCTGTTCATGACCGAAGGCGAAGTCTTCGGAGATCGTCACAATCCGCTTCAGCTTTAGTTCTTTGGCGGCGAAATCGGCCATCGGATGCATCGCTTGTGCGGAGGTGGCCGACGGGCGCAGGAAGTAGGGGTTCGGCCGGCGCTGCGTCATGTCCTCGGCGCCGGCGAGGCTGAGCATCGGCGTCTTCTGCTCGGTGATGTAGTCGGTGACGGCGAGCAGCTCGAAAGCGGCGAGCGGCCCGAGAATGGCATCGACCTTTTCGCGCTCGATCAGTTCCTGGGCCTTGGTCTTGGTGCCGGCCGGATTGCCGCCGGTGTCGGCGGAGATGAATTCAACCTTGCGGCCGGCGAAGGTGTAGTTCTTTTCCTTCAGGTAAGTGACGACGCCCTGCTCCATCTGGATACCGCCCTGCGCCAGCGGGCCGGTCTTGACGGTGAGCAGGCCAAGCTTGAACGGTGCGGCTTGCGCGAGTGCCGGCGTCGGAAATTTGAATGTTGCGAGCGCTGCGCCGGCAGCGGTACCGGCCATGAATTTACGGCGAGAGAGCTTACGAGACATTGCATTTCTCCCATGATCGCCCCTCGAGGGGCTGAATTTTTGATTGGCCTGCTCGACCATTTTTTGTCGTTGAGCAGATTTCATCTGCGCGCCGGCAACCCTACGCCGGTGCATCGAACCGCGCCATCATCGGCAAGCGCTTCCACGATGTAAGGCCCGATTGCTCGAGGCCGCGCGGCAGCCGGCTTCGCCTGTTGCGAGACGGTGGCAAGTCAGGCCCTTGTAATTTTCGCAGCGCCGCTTGGCGGCGCACTAAATGCCGAGATAGCTCGACTTGATCTCGTCGTTGGCCCGAAGTTCGGCCGGCTTGCCGGAATAGACCACCTGGCCCTTACTCATGACATGGACGAAGTCGACCAGCTTGAGCGCCAGGTGCGCGTTCTGCTCGACCAGCAGGATCGACAGGCCTTGCTCCTTGAGCTTTCCAATCGCTTCCCACAGGCCCTGAATAATGATCGGGGCCAGGCCTTCAGACGGCTCGTCCATGATCAGACAATCCGGATTGGTCATCAGCGCGCGGCCGATTGCCAGCATCTGCTGCTCGCCGCCGGACAGTGTCTTGGCGCGCTGCAGGCGGCGCTCATGCAGACGCGGGAACAGCTTGTAAACGCGGTCGATATTCCAGCCGTGGCGGTCCGGGCTGCGCTCGGCGACCAGCAGGTTTTCTTCGACGCCTAGCGTCGGAAACACGCGACGGCCCTGCGGCACCAGGCCCATACCACTGCGCACGGTCTCGAACGACGCCTTGCGGGTGATGTCGTCGCCTTTGAACACAACCTTGCCGCGGCGCGGCGGGTTGAAGCCGACGATGGAATTCACCAGCGTGGTCTTGCCGACGCCGTTGCGCCCGAGCAGGCCGAGAATCTGGCCTTGCTCAAGCTGCAACGACAGGCCTTGCAACACATAGGCGTCGCCGTAATAGGTGTGGATGTCCTGGACTTCCAAAATTGCCATAGTGGTCAGTTTCCTTGGCGCATGATCTGATCCGAAAACCGGTGCCCACTTTTCGGGATCATGCGCTAATCCGTCCCCAGGTAGATTTCCTGGACCTTGGCGCTCGAATGAATCTGCTTCGGCGTGCCGGTTTCCAGGATCTGGCCGAAGTGCAGCACCGAGATCTGCGACGCCACGTCGAACACCACGTCCATGTCGTGCTCGATCAACAGAATTGCGAGCTTGGGGTCGAGCTTCATCAGGAACTTGGCCATGTCGGTGGATTCGCCGGACGACAGACCGGCGGCGGGCTCGTCGAGCAGCAGGATTTTCGGATCGCTCGCCAATCCCAATACGATTTCGAGTTGGCGCTGTTCGCCGTGCGACAGATTGCGGACTTCGAGGTCCTTGCGGTCGAGGAAGCCGGCCTGTTCGAGCAGGTGATAGGCCTTGTCATAGACTTCCTTGTACGACGACAGGAAGCGCCACATCACGAATTTCGAGCGCCGCAGGCCTTTGATCGCCAGCAGCACATTGTCGAGCACGGTCAGGCCGGGAAACAAATGCGTCACCTGAAAGGTGCGCGCCATGCCCATTGCGGTGCGCTTGTGGCTCGGCCATTTGGTGACGTCCTGGCCGAACAGCAGCACTTGCCCCGACGTCACCGGGTAAATGCCGGTGATCAAGTTGAACAGCGTGGTCTTGCCGGCGCCGTTCGGGCCGATGATGGCCTGGCGATCGCCCGGCATGATGCGCAACGTGACTTCGCGCGTGGCTTGCAGGCCGCCGAAGCTCTTGCACAATTGCCGGAGCTCGAGGACCGGGACCTCACCGCTCGTTTGAGATTCACTGCTCACGCGCAACCCCTCGGATAGAGAGAGCCGCCGGAGCCCGTTGGCCCCGGCGGAATTGTTGTTATTCGCAGAACTTGCAGGGCGGGAAGTCGCGATCGTAGACCGGCTGAGCGAGGAACTTCTCTTTGCCGTAGGTCCAGAACTGGCTGACGTTCGGATAGACCTTGATCACGGTGTTCCAGAGCTCTTCCTTGTCGTAGCCGAACATCTTCGTCTTCGCGACTTTCTTAATGTAGACGCTCTCGATCGGGTTGCGCATGTCGTCCATGCTCACCGGGCCACGCGGCGCATTGATCTTGATGCTCTGCATCGTCTTGATGAAGGCTTCCGGCCCCGGCCAATTGCCGCCGGTCTTCTTCATCGCTTCATCGATCCACATCGCCGTCGAGTAATTGTTCTCCGAATAGTAGCCCGGCATCTTGCCGTACTTGGCGCGGTAGGCCTTCACGAACTTGGCGTTCTCCGGCGTGTCGATACCGGCGCCGTAGTGCAGGGCGGAGACGTCGCCGATCACTTCGTCGCCCATGAAGGGGAGCACGAACTCGTCATAGCTGACGCCTGAGGCGACGATCGGCTTCTTGATGCCAGCGCCGCGCAATTGTTTCGGGAACTGCAACGCCATCGGGCCCACCATGGTGGTGAAGATGGCGTCGGCGTCGGCCTTCATGGTCGGGATGAAGGGCCCGAAATCCTTGGTGCCAAGCGGCGGCCAGATTTTCTGGACGATCTTACCGCCGCAATCCTCGAACACCTTCTGGAAGCCGCCAACGGTCTCATAGCCGAACGCATAGTCGGCCGCGACCGTGATGATCTTCTTATAGCCCTGGTCGCAGGCCCATTGGCCAAGCGCGTGATGTGGCAGCGACGAGGTCCAACTGGTGCGCAGGAAGTAGGGGTATTTCTCGAGTTGACGTTGCGTCAGATCGTCCGCGGACGAGACCGACGACAAATAGATGGTCTTCTCGGCGGTCGAGACCGGCGCCAGCGCGTAGCCGGTCGAGGCCAGCAGGCCGCCGATGAACAGATTCACCTTGTCCTGCAAGATCAGCTTCTTGGCCTTGGTCACGCCGGTGTCGGGCTTGCCCTGGTCGTCCTCGACGATGAGTTTGACGTCGGCGCCGCCAAGCTTGCCGCCGTGCTCATCGAGATAAAGCTGGAAGCCGTCGACCATGTCCTTGCCGATCTGGGCATAGAGGCCGGTGGTGGGCGCGATGAAGCCGATGCGGAGTTCCTCCGCTTGGGCCGGCAGAGCCAGACCGAGACCGGCGGCCAGCGCGGAGCCGAGAAACATTTTTTTCAGCATTATTCTCTCCCTAGGTGTTGTGACCGTCGCGTTCAGGAAGGCTTCGATGCAAGTTTCTTCGCGCCTTCGTCTTTGCTTTGCGTGCGCTGCCGGAAGCGCGATGGAATTCCCATCAGGCCCATCGGCAGATAAAGGATCGTCAAGACGTAAACGCCGCCGAGCGCGTACTGCCACCACGGCACCAGCGTGCTGAGGAATTCGCGCAAGCCGAACACGATGGCGGTGCCGATCGCCGCGCCGACCAGTGTGCCGGCGCCGCCGAGCACGACCATCAACAGCGAATCCACCGAGGTGGTAAGCACCACGGTCTCCGGGCTGACGTGGCCGTTGGTATGCGCCCACAGAACGCCGGCCAGGCCGCCGAAGCCGCCAGCGATGACGAAGGCGATGTATTTGTGCAGCCAAGTATTGTAGCCGAGGATCTGCATCCGCAATTCGCGCTCGCGAATGCCGGCGAGGCTGCGGCCGAACGGCGAGCGCACCAGCACGTACAACAGGATCATCGAAACCGCGAAGAAGGCGAATACGAGATAGAAGAACGTCACCTCGTTGCCGAGGTCGAGCCCGAAGTTCGGGCGGCCGCTCATGTTGATGCCATTGTCGCCGCCGGTCAGCGAATTCCAGCGATAGGCCAGGCCCCAGACGCATTGCCCGAGCGCCAACGTGATCATCAGGAAATAGACGCCGCCGGCGCGGATCGCGAACAGGCCGAACAGAGCCGCCAGCGCGCAGCCGATCAGGATGCCCATCACCACGACCAGCCAGAAATCCCAGCCCATGCCGAAATGGAATTTGGTGGCGAGCACGGCAGTCAGGTAAGCGCCGACGCCGAAATACGCCGCCTGTCCCATCGACGACATGCCGGTGAAGCCGAGCAGCAGATCGACGCTCATGGCCAGAATCGCGAAGGCCATGGCGCGCGTCGCCAGCAGCACGACGAACGAACCGGACTGCGGCACGATATAGGCGAAGGCCAGTAGGCCGACGGCGACGATCAGGATTTTGACGTTGGTGCTGACCATCGGCTCACTCTCTTCCAAACAGGCCGGTGGGCTTGACCGCCAGGATCAGCACCATCGGGGCGTAGAGCGTGAAGTAGGAGATTTCGGGGAACAGCGCCTTGCCGAAGTTATCGGCCAGCCCGACTGCGAGCGCGCCGATCGCGGCGCCGCCGAGGCTGCCCATGCCGCCGATGATCACCACCGCGAAAGCGAGCGGCAGCATCTCGAAGTCGAGGCCGGGATAGATGCCGAGGAAGGCGCCGCCGATCACGCCGCCGAGCGCGGCCAGGAACGCGCCGAGCGCGAAGATGAACATCGAGACACGGTTGGTATCGATGCCGACGCCGCGCGCCATCTGCGCATCGTCGACGGTGGCGCGGACCGCAGCGCCCATCCGGGTTTTTTCCATCACCAGCCACAGGACGACGCCGATCGCCACCGCCATGCCGATCATGAACACACGATACAGCGGCAGATAGACGCCGCCGACCACGATGCTCTGCGTGAACGCCGGCGGCGGATTTATGTCCATGTTGTTGCCACCCCAAATGTCGAGCGCGGCCTGCTGGAACAGGAAGGCGAAGCCGACGGTGAGCAGCACCTGCCGCAGCACGTCGGTATCGACCGGAACAATGGAAATACGGCTGAACAGAAAATACATCGCGATGGTGGCGAGCACGGTCAGTGTGGTGAATTGAATCCAGCCGCCGCCAATGAGCGCAGGCCATTTAGCGGAGATCGCCAAACCGATGAGGACGCCGACGCCCGATGCGATCACCGCGGTGCGCAGAAACGCCAGTCCTTCGGAGCGCAGGAACAGCCGCTCCATCGCCAGGCCGATCAAGGCCACGGCGAGGGCGGCAACCGGCAATGACAGCGCCCACGATCCGGTGAAGTGGATCACCGACAGCGCGATGTAGCCGCCCCATAAGAAATAGGCGCCGTGCGACAGGTTGACGATGCGCATGACGCCGAAGATCAGCGACAGGCCGCTGCCGATCAGGAACAGCAGCGCGCCATAGGACACGCCGTTGAAAGCCTGGACCACCCAGAACTGCGTATTCATATTCCCCCTGAAGTCCTTCTTTTAAATCGAAGGTTGCAGGAAGCTTACCTTAGGTTTGAGGGAAATGAACACCCCAAATGGCCGCAGCCTCGATTTGTAAGGTTGCAGCACATGATTTTTTCGCCGGGGTAGCCACGCGGCATTTTAGGCCGCGCTAGCGACAGCGCTGCTTTCGCGAGCGTCTGCCCGTTTTTTCGGCGGACGATCGGCGGCAAAGGCCGAGACGCTTTTCCGCTGGCGAAATTGCCGGCACTGGAATCCCCGCTGAGCCCCGGACTCGCGGAGGCGGCAGCAGGCGGACGACGATCAGCGCTTGCGCTTGACCTTGGCCTGCTTCTCCAGCACGGCGCAGACCGCGGCGGTATCTTGCGCGCCGAGGCCGTCCTTCATCGCCTTGAGATAAACCGGTTTGGAGGCATCGAACATCGGCGTCGGCACTTTGATCTTGCGCGCGTAGTCGCCGATCACCTGCATGTCCTTGTCCCAGACGTCGATCTTCATGGTGACGTTCTTGTAATTGCCCTTCACCATCATCGGCGCGCGCAATTCGAAGATGCGCGAATTACCGGCGCCGCCCTGGATCAGATCGAAGATGGCCTGCGGCGCGAGACCGGCCTTCATGCCGTAGACCATGGCTTCGGCGCTGGCGACGTTGTTGATCGCGACCAATAGATTCGCGACGTATTTCATCTTGCTGCCGTTGCCGAAGGCGCCGGTGTCATAAACCTTGCGGCCGAACGCATCGAACATCGGCCGCAGCTTGCGCACCAGCTTGCTGTCGCCGCTGGCGTAGAACACCAGGTCGCGCGTCGCAGCCTGCGAACCGGTGCCGCTGACCGGGACATCGAGCATCGTATGGCCGGCCTTGCGCAGCACCGTCTCGGCCTTTTCTTTGTCGGAAATCGCAAAAGTGCTCATTTCGACGACGGTTTTGCGCGGTAGCTTGGCGGCGGCGATGGCGCGTGCGGTGTCGATCAGTGCCTGCGGCTTAGGCAGGCTGGTGAGGATGGTGGGGACCTTGGCCGCAACATCGACCGCACTGCTGGCGATCTCGACACCGGCGCGTTCCGCGGCCTTGCGCGCTTTGGCGCTGATGTCGTAGCCGACCACGCGCCAACCGGCGGCGGCCAGATTCTTGGCGAAGGATCCGCCCATGATGCCGAGGCCGATCACGCCGACCGTGCCTTTGTTCTTTTTGGCCGCAACCATCTCAACGTCTCCCCGAGGCCGCGCACGAGATGTTCGCTGGCGATTCATTGATAATTGGTCGAGCCGGGGCCTGTCGAGTGGGGATGCTCGCGAGGTGGCTTTCATGCCACGCCGTGATCGCCTATCGTCCCGGCAAAAGCGTATCGAACAATTCGGGAGGACGTGATGAATATCGGCGTAGCAGGACTTGGTGCAATGGGTGCGCCCATCGCGGCGCGGCTGATCGAAGTCGGCCACCAGGTTACCGTCTGGAATCGCAACCCGGAAAAGACCAAGCCGCTCGCCGACGCCGGTGCCAAAGTGGCAAAGACGCCGGCCGAGGTCGCCGCCACATCGGACGTCGTTATCACCATTCTCACCGACGGCGCGGCGATCGATGCCGTCTACAACCGGCCGAACGGGCTGCTGTCGGGCGATGTTAAAGGCAAACTGTTCATCGAGATGAGCACGGTACCGCCGAAGGTCTCGCTCGATCTGGCACCGAAAATAAAGGCCAAAGGTGCGGCGATGGTTGAATGCCCGGTTGGCGGCTCCACCATTCCGGCCCGCACGGGCAAGCTGCTCGGCTTGATGGGCGCCGAGCCCGCCGACGCCGAGCGCGCCAAGCCGATCCTCACCCAGCTCTGCCGCCGCCTCGAACATTGCGGACCGATCGGTGCCGGCACCGCGATGAAGCTCGCGATCAATCTGCCGCTGATGGTGGCCTGGCAGGCCTATGGCGAAGCCTTCGCCATCGCCCGCAGCGTCGGCTGGGAGCCTAAGCGCCTGCTCGACCTGTTCGCCGATACCAACGGCGCCAACGCCGCGCTCAAGGGGCGTGCCGAGATGATCGTCACCATGCTGGAAGGGCGCGATCCGGGGCCGACCACCTTCAGCATCGCCAATGCGGTGAAGGATCTGCGCACCATGATCGAGACCGGCGAATCCAAGGGCGCCGACATGATTGCGACCAGGGCCGCGCTCGCCGGCTTCGAAGACGCCACCAAGCACGGCTTTGGCGGCGACGACGGCTCGCGCATGGCGGTGTACTGGTCGGGCCGCAAGAAATAGGCGCGGATAACCAATCAAATCGGGGGAGGCTACGATGAAGCTGTTTTCCTTCTGGCGTTCACTGGCGACCTATCGCGTCCGTATCGCGCTCAACCTCAAGGGGCTCACGCCCGAGGTCATCGAAGTCAACCTGATGCAGGGTCATCAGCGCGATCCGAAATTCCGCGAGGTCAATCCGATGATGGCGCTGCCGGCTTTGGTCGACGGCGACGGTCCGGCGATGTTCGAGTCGCTGGCGATTATCGAATATCTCGACGAGACCCACCCCAACCCGCCGCTGTTGCCGCGCGACCCGAAAGCCCGCGCGCGGGTGCGCGGTCTGGCGCAGATCGTCGCCTGCGACAGCCATCCGCTGATCGTGCCGCGGGTGCGCGAATATCTCGCCCACGAATTCAAGGTCGATGAAGCCGGCGTCGCGAAATGGGCGCAGCATTGGCACAAGGCGGCGCTCGGCGGACTTGAAGAGCATCTGTCGACCGAGAAGGACACCGGCACCTATTGCCAGGGCGAGCAGATCACCATTGCCGACATTTGCCTCGCCAGTCAGGTGGCCGGGGCGAACTTCTTCAAGGTCGATCTGGCGCCGTTCCCGACGGTCGCCCGCATCGCCGCGGCCTGCGCCAAGAACGACGCCTTCGCGCGTGCTCATCCGCTCAAGCAGCCCGGCGCCCCGGCGGCGGCTTAGAAAGTTCTCATGCTCAACACCGCAATCGTCGGCCTCGGCTGGTGGGGCAAGACACTCGTCAAGGCCGCCAAGGATTTCGGCGCGCCGCTCCGTTTCGTGCGCGGCGTGTCGCTCGAGCCGGACACGGTGCGCGACTTCGCCAAGGAGCATCAGCTCATGCTCGGCACCTCGCTCGATGAAGTGCTGGCCGATCCTCAAGTGCAGGCGGTGATCCTGGCGACGCCGCACAGCAAGCATCGCGCGCAAGTGGAAGCGGTGGCCGCGGCTGGCAAGCATATCTACTGCGAGAAGCCGTTCGCTTTGGCGAAAGCCGATGCGGCTGCGATGCTGGAGGCGGTGAAGCGCGCCGGCATCGTCATCGGTGTCGGCCATCATTTCCGGCTGATGCCGTCGATGCGCGTGCTCGACGAAATCGTGAAAAGCCGCGAGTTCGGTACCATCATGCATGTCGAGGGCAATTACAGCCACGACTGGCTGGCGAGTTACCCGCTCGACAGTTGGCGCATGCAGGCCTCGGAAAGCCGCGCCGGCGGCATGACCGGTATGGGCATCCACGTGCTCGACTGCTTCCGTGATCTGGTCGGGCCAATGAAGCGCATCGCTGCGCTGTCGAAGGCGCGCGCGCTCAAGCTCGACACCGGCGACACCACCTCGGCGCTGATCGAATTCGACAGCGGCGCCACCGGCACGCTGGCCACCACGATCAAGACGCCGTTCGAATGGCGCATCGCGGTCTATGGCGAGAATTGCCGCGCTGAAAGCGTGAGCGAGACCCGCGCCGTCATTCACCGCGCCGGCAACAAGGAAGTCGAAGTGATCGACAAGTCAGCCGACAATCACCTCGGCCGAAATCTGGATTATTTCGCCAAGGCCGCGCTGGGGCAGGGCGCATTCCCGATTTCGCCCGAGGGCATCTTGCAGACGGCGTCGGCGCTGGAAGCGGTGTTCAAGTCGGTGGATGCCGATGGCGCGTGGATGAACGTCTGATCACGCGCGCAATTTGGCTTTCTTCGTCCCCGCAATGGCCAATTCCCACCGCTCATGAATCTGCGCGACCTCGCGCTCGAAGCGTTCTAGGAACATTCGTGCCTGCGTCGACAGCGTCCGCCGTGTCGGCTGGATCACCACGAATTCGGCGTGCAGCTCGGGCTCGGTGATCGGATTGACGATCAACTCAGCCTTGCCGATGTCGTTGATCGAAATCACGCTCGGCAGAATCGTGACCCAGTCGGAGCGGGCGACGAATTCCAACGTGGCGATCATCGCGTCCATCTCCAGCATGGCCGCGACCTCGACGCCGTGGCTCTGAAAATAAGTATCGAGATTGCGGCGCCGGATATTGTCCGGCCCCGGCACCACGATCTTCAGCGGCGCGCACTCCGACAATCGCACGGCCGCCAACGGCTTGAAGCCGGCGCGTGGCCCGGAGATCATCATTTCGCGGTCGCGCACCAGCAATCGCGATTTTAGCCCGATCGTGCCCTCGAACGCCGGCACCACCGCGAAGTCAAGTTCGCCGTCGAGCACCATGTCGGTGAGCGCCCCGCTGTAGCCCTCGACGATATGCAGGCGCACCTCGGGGCAGCGCGGCACGAAATCGTCCAGCACCGGGGCCAGCACGGCGCGGGTAAAGGTCGGCATCAGCCCGATGCGCAGGTCGCCGGTCATCTCGCCAGCGAGCGAGCGCGCCTCCTCGGCGGCGTGCTCAAGCGTGCCGACCGCTTCGACGCAGCGTTTGTAGTAGCGCAAGCCCGCAGGCGTCGGCTTCACACTACCGGTCGAGCGTTCGAATAATTGCACGCCGAGCGTGCGCTCGATCGCCGCGACGTGCTGCGAAATGCCCGATTGGGTGGCATTTTCGCGCTCCGCCGCGCGGGTGAAGGAGCCTTCCTCGCACACGGCGATGACGGCGCGGATTTGCCGCAGCGGGATGTTGGTCATGGAAGCCTGTAAAACAGGGGTATTAGAAAAGCTAATCTCCAGACGCAGAATATATTATTTTATCTTGCCCTGCCAACCGGCATAAGCTTTCCTTCAATCAACGCTTTCGGCGCGGTCCACGCGCCGCTTGGAGGAAAGCCATGGGTGCGAATTTTGGCATTGCGGGTACGGATTGGCAGCAGAAGGTCAACTGGGAGCGGCTGCGCGAGTACCGTATCGAGCGCGCACGGACGATGATGAAGAAGCACGGTCTTGGCGCCGTGCTCTGCATGTACGACGAGAACGTGCGCTACATCACCGGCACGCTGACGCCGGGCTGGAACAAGCTCAAGCCCGGCCTGCGCTATGCCATGCTGTGCGGCGATGCACGGCCAATTCTGTTCGAACAGGGCGATCTTGGCTTCCAGATCGAGCGGCACTCGCCGTGGATCCCGAAGGAAAACGTGCGTCACTCGTTCGCCTGGATCAAAGGCGCCGCCGGGCCGGCTTCGACCCAGCAGGTTACCAAGTTTGCCGACGCGGTCCTCAAGGCGATGAAGGACCACGGTGTCGCCGGGCAGAAGCTTGGCGTCGACTTCGTCGACATCAACATGATTCAGATTTTCAAGGAAAAGAACATCACCTGGGTCGACGGCATGACCCCGATGATGGAAGCGCGCGCGGTCAAGAGCATCGACGAGCAGGAATGCTTCCGCATCGTCGGTGCCATCGGCGATGCCACGCATTGGGAGTGCATGAAGTTCCTGCGCCCCGGCATCACCGAAAATCAGGTGACCGCGCACCTGATGGAATATCTCTACAATTTCCCAGGCATCGAAGACGTTGAGGACGTGATCGTGTCGTCCGGCCCAAACACCTGGCCGAACTGGCGCAACTTCTCCGACCGCATCATCCAGCCCGGCGACATCGTGTTCATGGATTTGGCCGCGCTCACCTGGAACGGCTACAAGTCCTGCTATTACCGCACCTACTGCGTCGGCAAGGAGCCTACACAGGAGCAGAAGGACACCTACTCGACCGCGCTCGGCTGGCTCTACGATTCGATGGGCGCCGTGAAGGTCGGCGCCACCACGCGCGACATCGCGCTGAAGTGGCCGTCGGCGATGGAGACCTGGGGGTACGAAGACGAAGACCAGGCCGCCGCCAATCTGTGGGGCCACGGTCTCGGTCTGGCTCAGTACGACCCGCCGGTGATCTCGCGCATCTGGTCGCTCGACCATCCGGTCGAGATTCAGGAAGGCATGACCTTCGCGCTCGAGACTCAGCACGGCAAGCGCTTCCGCTACGGCGTTCGTATCGAAGAAATGCTGATCGTGAAGAAGAACGAGATCGAGATCGTCTCGAACTTCCCGGTCAAGCAGATCACCGTCGTCGACCCGCTGCCGGGCTATGGCGATCACGTAAAGTGACTTCGGCCATTTGGCCGAAGTCATCCCCGGGCCGTCGCGCAGCGGCGTGACCCGGGGATCTCGATCGGCAAGCTGTGCCCGCCTAAGCGGGGTGGCCGGGTCAGGCCATGACAAGAAATACCAATGGCAACCCCGGGAATTTGAAATCGCATGAACGCGTTCATACTCCCGCTCACCGACCCCACCGCGACCGATCCCGAAATGGTCGGGCCGAAGGCGGCCAATCTCGCGACGCTGACGCAGGCCGGCCTGCCGACGCCGGGCGGCTTTGCGCTCACCGCGGAAGCCTATCGTCATCAGGTGCGCCATATCGGCATCGACAAGATGCTGGCGGAATACAACGATGCCGACGTGCCGACCTCGCGGCGCATGTCGATCGCCATTCGGCTTGCGATATATCAACAGCCGATCGCGCCGGAAATTCTCGAGCCGCTGCTTGCCGCATGGCGCGCGCAGCAGGTGGAATACCCGCGCGGCGTGGTGCGTTCCTCGGCGTTGATCGAAGACCGCAAGGGCGCGAACTTCGCTGGTCAGTTCGAAAGCTTCCTCGGCCTCACCGACGAAACCGAATTCCTCACCGCGGTGCGCGCCTGCTGGGCGGCGCTGTGGACCTCGCACGCCCGCCGCTACATGGAAAATCACGAACTGTCGCCGGCCGACACGGCGATGGGCATCCTGATCCAGCCGCTGATCGCGGCGCGCGCCTCCGGCGGCGGCCTCTCTGAGACCGCCGAAGGCCATATGCTGATTTCTGCGACCTGGGGCCTCGGCTCCGCGATCGCGCAGGGCGAGGTGGTGCCGGACCGCGTCGTGCTCGGCAAGAACGGTTTCGTGCGCACCGTCGAAGCCGGCCGCAAGGGCCATCGCGACACCTGCGATCACGGCGTCTCTGCGCCGCAACTGGTGCCGACAGATCTCGTCAACGAGCCGTGTTTGACGCAAGGCGAGGCGGTGACGCTCGGGCGCCTGCTGCGCAAATGCGAGAAGTTGGCCGGCGGCCCCGTCGAGATCGAATGGGCGATGGACGAGGCTGGCTTCAAGCTGCTGCAGTCGCGCCCGCTGCATGTCGAGGCGCCGATCGTGCCCGATGCAATATGGCTGACCCATCCCGGCCTCAACGGTCATCCCGCCGGCATCGGCTGGGGTTCAGGCCGCGCAGTAGTCGTGAACTGCGAATGTGAGATCGAGCGCGTTCGGCCCGGCGATGTGTTGATCACCAAGGTCGCGGGCCCCGCGCTCAGCCATATTTTGCCGCGGGTTGCGGGGGTCGTCGCCGAACTTGGCGGCTCCACTTCGCATATGGCGTCGCTTGCGCGCGAGCGCGGCATTCCGATGGTGCTCGGCGTGCTCGACGCCACCCGCAAGATTCCCGACGGCGCGCAATGCGCGGTCGACGGCGTCGCCGGCATTGTGCGGTGGCTGCGGTGAGTAAGCCGCGCGTCTTCGTCAGCCAGCCGATCGCGCCCAGCGCGCTGGTCCGGCTGCAGAAAATAGCGATCGTCACGATAAACAAGGATTCCAGCAAGATCATCGCCAAGACGAGGATGATCGCTGGCGCTCGCAAGGCCGATATCCTGGTGTCGCTGCTGCACGACAAAGTCGACCGCGCCGTGCTCGCCGCTAATCCGAAATTGCGGGCGGTCTGCTCGATGGCGATCACGCCCGACAATATCGACGTCGCAGAGGCGACCAAGCGCGGCATCGTCGTCACGGTGGTGCCGCCAATCGTTGCCGAGGCGACCGCCGACATTCACTTCGGTCTGATGCTGGCGGTGGCGCGTCGCATGATCGAGGGCGACAAGATGGTCCGCGCCGGAAAATTCCCCGGCTCGCAGTCGAATCATCTCGCCGGTAGCGCCGTCTACGGCAAGACCATCGGTCTGGTCGGAGCGGGGCGCATTGGCCAGGCGACGGCGCGCAGGGCGCGCGGCTTCGGCATGAAGATTCTATATTGGGGGCCGCGCCGCAAGGGCGACGCAGAACTCGAGCTTGGCATGGAATATGTCACGCTCGACCGGCTCTGCGCGGAATCCGATTTCATTTCCGTGCATGCGCCGATGAATGCCGAGACCCGGCACATGATCGGCGCTAAGGAATTCGCCAAGATGAAGCCGACGGCTTTCATCATAAACACCGCGCGCGGACCGGTGATCGACGAGAAGGCGATGATGAACGCGCTGAAGAAGAAACAGATCGCCGGTGCCGGGCTCGACGTGTTCGAGTTCGAGCCGAAATTACCGCCGGCGCTCAAGGCCATGAAGAACGTGGTGCTGACGCCGCATCTCGGCAGCGCGGTAATGGAAGTCCGCGCTAAGATGGCGAATATCGTGGTCGATAATATTGCAGCGCTGCTCGACGGCCGCGTGCCGCCGAATTGCGTCAATCCGCAAGTTTTGCCGCAAGTTTTGCCGCAAGTTTTGCCGCAAGTCTTGCCGCAAGTCTTGCCGCAAGTCTTGCGCGCCGAATCCTAGCCGCGCGCCATCGCGGACATTCGTCTGGGTATTCCAAAAATATATTTCAACAATCTATTTTGTCGAAACATCCTTGCTGGCGCGTGGCGCGGTTAAGAATTTAATGCGCACAAATATGCCGATTATGTATGTCTTGGTGCAGGGCTGCCATGTTCCAACGGACAGGCTGCGGGCCGGCAACCCGAAGCTGCGAGAGGGTCGTAATGATTCCAACCATTGTGGAGTTTCTCGAAATCGATGACGACACGCGGGCGCGGGGGGCTGAGTTGTGGGAGTTGCTCGATCCCCATGCCGATGCCGCGATCGAGCACTTTTATGCGAAGGTGAGGGCGTGCGGCATAAGCCCGCATGTCCCCGATGCCGCGGTTGAACGGCTGAAGGTCAAGCAAAAGCAACATTGGGCTTCGCTGTTCGCCGGACAATTTTCCGAAGACTACGTCGCCAGCGTTCGCAAGATCGGAATCCGGCATCGTGACATCATGCTCGATCCGATGTGGTACGTCGCCGGTTACATGGCGTTGAAAATCGCATTCACCAACATCATCGCCGAGGCCGCGCTACCGCCGATCACCAAAGGCCGGCTCATACGGACGCTCGATAAGTTTGCGGCCTTTGATATGGCGGTGGCATTGTCAACTTACGATGCGGTCGTGCTGGACTGACATGCGCGCGGCAGCTCGATTACGGCCCAGGTCGGCGGTCGGGATCAAGGCTTGTCGCGCGCCCAGGTCACGATCACCCGCACCACTTTGTCGTTGACGTTGGGGTGCGGCATCGGTGGGCTTTCGATGTTGAGCACGTCGTCGCCTTCGAAGCGCAGGAAGCGCACCTGCTCACCGCCGACCCAGGCCTCGTTCCAAGCGACTTCGACCTTGGTGATGACCTTATTGTCCTCGACGCGGTAGCGCCCGCTATAGGCGATCATCGAGCGCAGCGCCTTGGCGCGGTCCTCGTCGGTCTTTGGCACCGGCCGGCCGTCGGCGGTGACCAGCGCGAGCCAGCGGCCTTCTGGCGTCGCGATCTGGTAGCCGCGCGGATGTTCGCCAAGCACCGGCGTGCGCTCCTTGGTTTGCGCGTCCTCGTATGTCACAGCGACCAGCTTCCAGGTGCCGACGATGCGGTCTTTGTCCGCGGCATGTGCGGGCACGCTCAGCAGCATTAGAGCGCAGAACAATAATACGCGCATGAAACCCTCCCGGTTATCTTGCCGAAGTCTATTCCGCGGTCCAGCCGCCGTCGACCACCAGCGAGGTGCCGGTCATCAGCGCCGCGGCGTCGCTGGCGAGGAATACGATGGCGCCGGTGAGGTCTTCAAGCTGGCCGAGGCGGCCGAGCTTGATGCGGGCAAGCGTGTCCTTGCGGAACGCTTCATTCTGGAAGAACGGCCGCGTCATCGGGGTTTCGATAAAGGTGGGGGCCAGCGTGTTGACGCGGATCTTGTGCGCGGCGAGGTCGATCGCCATTGCCTTGGTGAAGCCTTCCATCGCGTGCTTGGTGGCGCAATAGACCGACCGTGTCGGTCCGCCGACATGCCCCATTTGCGACGACATGTTGATGATCGAGCCGGGCCGCTTGGCCTCGACCAGTTTGCGCGCGACCGCCTGCGCCACGAAGTAAGCCGCGCGCACGTTGAGCCCGAACACGAAATCGAAGTCCTCGAGCCTCACGTCGACGAAGGGCGCCGGCCGGTTAGTGCCGGCATTGTTGATGAGGATCTCGAACGGTTCCTGTGCGGCGATGATCTTCTGCGCCGCCTCGACATCGCGAACATCCAGCGCCAACGGTTCGGCCTGTTGCCCGCGCGCTCGAATGGCCGCAGCTGCTTCCTCGATCTCCTTGGCGGTGCGGGCCGCCAGCGTCACGTGGGCGCCGGCATCCGCCAGCGCCGAGGCGGCCGCGAGCCCGATGCCGCGCCCGGCGCCGGTCACCAGCGCGCGCCGCCCGTCGAGACGAAACGACGGCGTCTTGGTCAGTTCGACGCTCACTCCGCCGCCTGCGCGTAGGGCACGTTGCGACCGCCGTAGCGGCGCACGCGGATGTTGGCCTGCTCGGCGTGGCCGGAGAAGCCTTCCAGGATGCAGAGCCGCGAGCACACTTCACCGATCTTGGTGCTGGCCTCGTCGGTGAGCACGCGCTGATAGGTGCAGGTCTTCATGAACTTGCCGACCCATAGCCCGCCGGTGAAGCGCGCGTTCTTCTTGGTCGGCAGCGTGTGGTTGGTGCCAATCACTTTGTCGCCGAAAGCGACATTGGTGCGCGGCCCGAGGAACAACGCGCCGTAATTGCGCATGTTGGCGAGAAAGTAATCCGGGTCTTTCGTCATCACCTGCACATGCTCGGAGGCAACACGGTCGGCTTCGCGCACCATTTCGTCATAGCTGTCGCAGACGATGACTTCGCCGTAGTCCTTCCACGCCTGGCGGGCTACGTCGGCGGTCGGCAGAATCGTGAGCAGCCGCTCGACCTCGTTCATGGTGTCGCGCGCGAGCTTTTCCGAATTGGTGATCATGACGGCCGGCGAATTTGGCCCATGCTCGGCTTGCCCCAGCAAATCGGTGGCGCAGATTTCGCCGTCGACGCTGTCGTCGGCGATAATCAGCGTCTCGGTCGGACCGGCCAGCAGATCGATGCCGATGCGGCCGAACAACTGGCGCTTGGCCTCCGCCACGTAGGCGTTGCCGGGGCCGACGATCATGTCGACGGGTGCGATCGTCTCGGTGCCCAGCGCCATCGCCGCGACAGCCTGCACGCCGCCGAGCACATAGATCTCATCGGCGCCGCCGAAATGCATCGCGGCGACGATGGCCGGGTGCGGTTCGCCCTTGAACGGCGGTGCGCAGGCGATGATGCGCTTCACGCCGGCGACCTTGGCGGTGACGATCGACATGTGCGCGGAGGCGACCATCGGATAACGGCCGCCGGGCACGTAACAGCCGATCGAGTTTACCGGGATGTGCTTGTGGCCGAGCACGACGCCGGGCAGCGTCTCGACCTCGAGGTCGTGCATGGTCTCTTTTTGCTTCTGCGCGAAGTTGCGCACCTGCGCCTGCGCGAACTTGATGTCCTCGAGGTCGCGCTTAGGCAGTTGCCCAATGGCGCGCTCGATGTCCTGCGCGCTCAATTTGAAATCGGCAGGCTCCCAGTTGTCGAATTTCTTCGACAGGTCGCGGATCGCGGCGTCCTTGCGCTCGTCGACCTGCGCCAGGATATGTTCCACCGTTTCACGCACCTTGGCGTCGGCGGCTTTGATCGTGCCGGCATCCATGCCGCGCTTGAGCCAATGGGGCATGATATTCTCCATTCACGCGCTGTCGTCCCCGCGAAGGCGGGGACCCAGCGCTTAGCCTGTCCAAAGCTTATCGCAAAATCCGAAGGACTGAATGCCCCGCTTTCGCGGGGCAGACAGCATTCGACGATTACTTGATCGCCTGCGGATTGATCGGCGAGCCGGTTGCGCCAGTGATGATCAGCGGCGGGCCGCAGAAGAAGAACTCGTAGACGCCGTCTTCGTCGCAATCCTCGGCCAGTTCCTTGAGGTAGAAGATTTCGCCCATGCACAGGCCCATGGCTGGGATCACCACCCAGTGCCAGGGTTGGTTGGCCTCGGTGGTCTCGTTCGGCCGCACTTCGCAGCCCCAGGTGTCCATGCAGAGCGCCGCAATCTGCTTTTCCTGCGACCAATAGCAGTTCTCGAACTTGACCCCGGGCGCGTCGCCGCCAGCATAACCGCCCCAGTTCTTCTCCGCCAGGCAGCGCTCCATCTGACCGGTGCGCACAATGACGAAGTCGCCGCGCCCGATCGAGACGTTCTGCTGCTTGGCGCATTTGTCGAGTTCGTCGTTCGAGATGCTCTCGCCGTCGTTGAGCCATTTCACGCCGCGGAAACGGGCAATGTCGAGCAGCACGCCGCGGCCGACCATCTTGCTCTTGGAATGCTCGATGCCGAGCACCGACAGGCCGCGCGAATCGATCAGCTTGGCGTCGTAGCCGTTATAGGCCTTGTCCTCGTAGAACAGGTGGCCCAGCGCGTCCCAGTGGGTGGCGCCCTGCACGCACAACATCAGCGTGTCGTCGGCGTAGCGGATCTTGTTCCAGTCTTGCTGACCGGCGACCGCGTCGGTGCCGGTTGCCAGCATCTGGTGGATCGGGTTGAAGCGGCCGCCGAACAGGCCGTTCTGCGGTCCGTCGCGATCAAGCGGAATGCCGAGGGCAAACACCTTGCCGGTCTTGATCAGGCTCGCCGCCCTGACGATATCCTCGGGCGTGACGTGATTGAGCGTGCCGATCTGGTCTTCTTTGCCCCAGCGGCCCCAGTTTGAGAGCTTTTTCGAGGCCTCGGCGATCGCCTCTTTGTTGACCTTGATGTTCATGAAGCGTTTCCTTCTTGCGTATCGTTTCTTGAATTGCTGGACGAATAATGCGCAGGACAAAGGCATTTCATCAAGCGGCGCGATAGCGGTTGGGACGTCAACCAGTGCGTTCACGCCTTGAAAACTACACCTTGCCCAACGCCTGCAAGATCTTGCCCGGCGTGAACGGCATGTCGGTGAGCGGCTTCGCGCCGAGTGGGCGCAGCGCGTCGTTGATGGCGTTCATGATGCAAGCCGGTGCGCCGGCGGTGCCGGCTTCGCCCGCGCCTTTGGCGCCGAGTTCGCTATCGGCGGTGGGCGAGACGACGTGGCCGCATTGGATGTCGGGCATCTCGACCGCCATCGGCACCAGATAGTCCGCCATGTTGCCGTTGAGCATCTGGCCGCGCTCGTCATAAAGGCACTGCTCGAAAAGCGCGGCGCCGATACCTTGAACCACGCCGCCGCGGATCTGTTCGTCGACCAGTTGCGGATTGATGATGGTGCCGCAGTCCTCGATGCACCAGTGGTCGATCAGCTTGACAAAACCGGTGTCGGTGTCGATTTCGAGATAGCTGGCCTGAATGCCGTTGGTGAAGGCGAAGGGCCAGGCGCGTGGGACATAATGCCGCGTCGCCATCAGTTCGGCCTGGAAGCCGGGCGGCAGCGTGTCGGGCCGGAAATAGGCGACGCGCGCCAGTTCGGCGAGCGTCAGACGCTCCGTGCCGCTCGCCTTGTCGACAACAACGCTGTTGCGGATGTCGAGGTCTTCGGGCTTGGCCTGCAGCATGGCGCCGGCGACCGCGAGCACGTTGCCGCGCAACGCCTTGCCGGCCTGCCAGGCCGCTTCGCCGCCGATACCGGCCGCGCGCGAGGCCCAGGTGCCGCCGCCATAGGGCGTGTTGTCGGTGTCGCCGGTGACGACGCGTACTTTGTCCAACGACACGCCGAACGACGAGGCGACGCATTGCGCCAGCACGGCCTCGGCGCCCTGGCCCTGTTCGGTGACGCCTGAGTGGATGATGATGGCGCCTTGGGCATCAAGCTTTACGGTGGCACCGTCTTGCGAGGTGATACGCGCGCCGCCGACGCCGTAGAACGCCGCCGATGGATTAGTCACCTCGATGAACGACGCAAAGCCGATGCCGCGATAGATGCCTTGCTTGCGCAGTTTCGATTGCTCGGCGCGCACCCCGGCGTAGTTCATCATCGTGTCGAGATGCGCCAGCGCTTCGTGATGCGACAGCTTCTCGAACTTTAAACCGGAAGCCGAACCGCAAGGGTAGGCGTCATCGGCGATCAGATTGCGGCGGCGGATCTCCAGCGGGTCCATGCCGATCTTGGCGGCGGCGAGTTCGACCAGTCCCTCGGTGACCGCGACCGCGATCGGATGGCCGACGGCGCGGTACTGGCACATCACATTCTTGTTCTGGAACACCACGCGCGCCTGGGCGCGATAGTTCGGGCAGCTATAGGGTCCGCCGGTGAGATTGACGACTTGATTGGCCTCGATGCCGCTGGTGCGCGGATAGACCGAATAGGGGCCGATGCCGGTGAGGACGTCGATCTCGAAGGCGGTGATGGTGCCGTCTTTGGTGACGCCGATCTTGCCTTTAACGCGCTGGTCGCGCGCGTGGATGTCGGTGACGAAGCTCTCGATGCGGTCGGCGACGAACTTCACCGGCCGCTTCAGCAGCTTCGACAGCGCCACCGTCGCCATCTCGTCGGCATAAGTATGCACCTTGATGCCGAATGAGCCGCCAACGTCCTTGGTCAGCACCCGCACCTGGTCGGCGGCCAAGCCCAGATGTTTGGCGAACAGGTCCTGCATCATGTGCGGCGCCTGTGTGCCCTGATAGACCGTCAAGCGCTGATCGCCGGGATTCCAGTCGGCGACGATCGCGCGCGGTTCGTTGGTGACGCCGGTGTGGCGGCCGAACACGAAGGTGGTTTCGACCACCGCATCGGATTCCGCGAAGGCCTTGTCGACAGCGCCGGCCTCGAGCTTGCGCTCGAAGCACAGATTGTCGCCGAGCGAGGCATGGATCACGTGAGTCCTGGCGTCGAGTGCGGTTTCGGGATCGGTGACGGCCGGCAGATCCTCGTAAGCCACCTCGACCAGTTCGCAGGCGTCCTCGGCCTCGGCGCGGCTGCGCGCCACCACGGCGCACACGGCTTCGCCCTGCCAGCAGGCGACATCGACGGCGATAGGCGATTGCGGCGCCGACTTCAGGCCCTTGAGGTGGGTCAGCACGCCGACCCAGGGCGTCATCACCTTCGCCAGCTCCGCGCCGGTGACGACCGCGATCACGCCGGGCGATGTCTTGGCGGCGTCGGTGGCGATGCTGACGATGCGCGCATGGGCGTGCGGTGAGCGCACGAAGGCGACATGCGCCATGCGGGGCAGCGTGACATCGCTGACATATTGGCCGCGGCCTTGCGTTAGCCGCGCCAGATTCGGCCGCGGCACCGAACGGCCGATATAGGAGTTCGGCCGGTCGAGGGCGGAAAGGGTGGGCGGCGAGTCGGCGGTGATTTTCATTTTGCGGCTCCCGCGCGTTGCAGCGCCACCGCCTCGACCGCATCGACGATGGCGTGATAGCCGGTGCAGCGGCAGTAGTTACCGGAGATATGCTCGCGGATTTCGTCGCGGCTTGGCACGCCGCCGCCTGCCAATAAATCCTGCGCCGTCGCGATCATGCCCGGCGTGCAGAAGCCGCACTGCAAGGCGTTGCGTTGCTCGAACGCCGCCTGCAGATCGGCGACCTCGCCGGAATCCGACAGGCCTTCGATGGTCTCGACTTGTGAGCCCGCGCATTGCACCGCCAGCATCAGGCAGCCGCGCACGATCGCGCCGTCGACCCGCACGGTGCAGGCGCCGCAGACGCCGTGCTCGCAGCCGACATGGCTTCCGGTCAGGCCGAGATTGTCACGCAGGAAATCGACCAGTGTCTGGCGCGGTTCGACACGCTCGCTGACTTGCTCACCGTTCACGGTGAGGGAAATATCGATGCCAAGATCGCTCATGTCCGGGCTTCCATCAATTGCTTGGCCACGCGGCGCAGCAGCACGCCGGCGAGATGTTTCTTCACCTTGGCGGGGGCCTGCACATCGTCATGCGGTTCGAGATCGAGCGCGGCGACAGCTGCATCGATGTCGCCGCTTTCCAGCGCCGTTTCCGCCTTGCGCGCGCGTGAGGGCGTATCGCCGGTGCCGAAGAAACTCAGCCGCACGTCCTTGAGGCCCTTACCGTCGCCTTGGGCGCTCGCCGCCAAGCCGACGATGGCGTAGTCGCCGTGTCGCCGCGCCAATTCGGCAAAGCCGACGCGGGTGTCTTTGGTCGCCGCCGGAATGCGGATCGCCGTCAAAAGTTCCTGCGGACCGAGCGCGGTCTCGAACAATCCCTTGAAGAAATCCTGCGCCTTGATGGTGCGCTTGCCCTTGGGGCCAGTGGCTTCGACCTCGCCGTCGAGCGCCATCAGGCAGGCCGGCAATTCCGCCGCCGGGTCGGCGAAGGCGATCGAGCCGCCAAGCGTGCCGCGGTTGCGGATGGCGGCGTGGCCGATATGCGGCATGGCGCGTGCGATCAGCGGCACAAGTTTAGCGATTATTTCGGACCGTTCGGCTTGCACGTGACGCACCAGCGCGCCGATCTCGACCATGCCTTCTTTCGCCGTGATGCCGTCGAGCCCGCTCAGACCGTTGATGTCGATCAGCAGGCTGGGCGCCGACAGCCGCATGTTGAGCGTGGCGATCAGGCTCTGGCCGCCGGCCAGCAAACGCGCGTCTTTATGCTCACCGAGCAGCGCGACCGCCTCGTCGAGCGAACGAGCCTTTTTGTAGGCGAATGGCGCCGGCTTCACGGTTCCCCCATCTTCTCATTTTTTCTCATTGTGACCGGGAACGCGGGCAGGTCAATGCGGCGCGTCGCGGCTTCGCCGTACCCACTCGCGGCCCGGCGGTGGGCCGCGTATAAAGCCGTCAAATTTCAAATAACCGGGGGGAAGCGAATGGCGATGGAGTTCGAGGGCAAAGTTGTTGTGATCAGCGGCGGCAGCCGCGGCATCGGCCGGGGCATCGCAGTGGCTTTTGCGCGCGAGGGCGCGCAGACCGTGCTGGCGGCGGCCAGCGCCGCCAATCTTGCCGAGGCCGCCAAGGCAGTCGGCGCGGCGGGCGGGCCCGCGCCGATGACGATTGCTGGCGATCTGCGCACGCTGGCCGGTTGCGAGCAGGTCTTCACACGCGTCAACGAGCGCTTCAAGCGCTGCGACGTGCTGGTCAACAATGCCGGCGCCACCAAAGGCGGCAAGTTTCTCGACTTGGCTGACGATCTTTGGGCCGATGGATTTGCTTTAAAGTATCACGCCGCGGTACGGCTGACGCGATTGTTTTGGCCGCTGCTGAAGGAATCGCACGGCAGCGTCATCAACATCGGTGGCGGCGCCGGACGCACGCCTAGCCCGGAGTTTCTGATCGGCGGCTCGGTGAACGCGGCCTTGGGGAATTTCTCCAAAAGGCCTCACGGCGCTCGGAAACCGCGACGATATCAACGTCAATATTATTCATCCCGGCACGGTGCAGACCGAGCGGCACGATCAACTGGTCGCAAGCTTTGCCAAGGCGCAGAACAAAACCGAGGATCAGGTGCGCGCCGAACAACTGACCAAAGCGGGCCTTCGCCGCATTGGCCAGCCCGAGGACGTCGCCGGACTCGCGCTATTTCTGGCCAGCGCCAAGGCGCGCCACATCCAGGGTACGTCCATCACGGTCGATGGCGGCAATACGCCGGGGTATTATTAACGCTTCGCCTAAACCAGCGTCTTCACGATATCGATGGCGCGGCGCAGCAGTGTCATCGACGCTTCCAGCGTGCGGAAGCCGGCGTGCGCGGTCAGCGTGACGTTCGGCATTTTTGTCAGCGGATGATCGGCCTTCAGCGGCTCGGCATGGAACACGTCAAGCCCGGCGTGACGGATGTGGCCGCTCGCGAGCGCCGCGAGCAGCGCCGCTTCGTCGACCAGCGCGCCGCGCGCGGTATTGATGAAGATCGCGCCTTTCTTCATGCGGGCGATGTGCGTCGCGCTGAGGAAGCCGCGGGTCTCGTCGCCCAGCGTCAGGTTCATCGACACCACGTCGGCGCGCACCAGCAGTTCGTCGAGCTCGACCTGCGACACGGTGACGTCGGCATGACGGGTGCGGTTCCAGCCGATCACCTCCATGCCCATGCCGGCACCGATGCGCGCGACCTCGCGGCCGATGCCGCCGATCCCGATCACGCCCAGCGTCTTGCCGCGCAACTGCACGCCTTCCTGCGGCGTCCAGGTGCCCGCGCGGATGTCACGGTCCATGCGCGCCACGTCGCGCGCCGCAGACACCATCAGCGCGATTGCGTGTTCGGCCACCGCGGTGTCGCCATAGCCCTTGATAATGTGCACCTTGATGCCGCGCGCATTAATCTCGCCGACGTTCATGTAGCTGGCCGGCCCGGTGCCGAGGAACACGATGTGTTTGAGCTGTGGGCAATGCGCCACCAGTTCGGTCGGCATGTAGGAATGATCGTCGATGGCGATATCGTAGCCGCCGATGACGCGCGGCAGTTCCTCGCGCGCGAACGGCGTCCGGTTGACGTCGATGACCGGGTCGTCGGCGCGGATCACACTGGCCCAGACCGGCGCCAACTGGTCGTTGCAATCGATAAAGATGGATTTCATGTGCTTTCCTTGGCGGTTTTGATGAAATGCAGAACGGGCTCCGGGTCAAGCCCGGCGGGATAATTACTTGCGTTGACGCGACCGCAGGCCCGGACTACACGCTGCGGGCCCCGGTGGGGCCCCAACGGGCGTTTCGATGAAGCTTGCAAGCTATAAACTGCGCGGCCGGGAGAGTTTCGGCGCCGTCGTCGGCCACGGCGCAGGGCAGGGCGTGGTCGATCTCAAGCCCCGGCTCGGCCCGCACTTTGCCAATATGCTCGACCTGCTGCGCAATGACGGCCTGCAGCTGGCGCGTGACGCGGTGCGCGGCGTGCGGGCCGATTTTTCGGTGTCCGAAGTCGAATGGCTGCCGCCGCTGGCGGCGCCGGAGAAAATCCTCTGCATCGGCATCAACTACGCCAACCGCAACGCCGACTACGGCGATGTCGAGCCGCCGAAATATCCGAGCATGTTCTATCGCGCGCCCGGCTCGCTGGCTGCGCATGAGCAACCGCTGGTGCGGCCGTTCGAATCCGAGCAGCTCGACTACGAAGGCGAGATCGCTTTGGTGATCGGCCGCGCCGGACGCCGCATCGCGCACGATCAAGCGCTCGATCACGTCGCCGGCGTGACGCTCTGCAACGAGGGCACCATCCGCGACTGGGTGCGGCACGGCAAGTTCAACGTCACGCAAGGCAAGAACTGGGACCTGACCGGCAGCATCGGCCCCTGGATCGTCACCACCGACGAGATCGACTTGACCAAGCCGCTGCACATCACGGCCAAACTCAACGGCGAGATCACGCAAGACGACACCACCGCCAGCATGATCAAGTCGTTCGCCGAGCTGATCGCCTATGTCAGCACCTTCATGACGCTCAAGCCCGGCGATATCATCGCCACCGGAACGCCGGTCAAGCTTGGAGTGAAATCCGATACGCCAAAATGGCTCAAGCCCGGTGACGTCATCGAAATCGAAGTTCCGGAAATAGGCGTGTTGCGCAATAGCGTGGTGATGGAGTCATGAGCGAAGAGAAAAAGACCGTCGACAAAGCGGCCTGCATCATCGCCTGGCCGGCCGGCCATTCACGCTCGCCTTTGATCCACAATTATTGGGCGCAGAAATATAGTCTCAACGTCGAGTACCGCCGCGAGGCGGTGCCGCCGGAACAGCTCACCGAGTTCGTCACCCATCTGCGCCAGCACGGCTATGCCGGCGCCAATGTCACGGTGCCGCACAAGGAAAAAGTCATGGCGCTGTCGGAACCGGACGAGCGCGCCCGCGCGGTCGGCGCCGCCAATTGTCTGTGGTACGATGGCGATATCTTGCGTTGCACGAACACGGACGTCGCCGGCTTCCTCGCCAATCTCGACGCGGTGACGCCGGGTTGGGACCGCGGCCTGGAAAGCGCCGTGGTGCTCGGCGCCGGCGGTGGTGCGCGTGCTGTGGTGTTCGCGCTGCTGCAGCGCGACGTCCGCCGCATCTACGTGATCAACCGCACGCCGGAGCGCGCGCAGGCCTTGGCCAAGAAATTCGGTTCGCGCGTGATCGCCGCCGGCTGGGACGAGACCACCGGGCTGCTCGGCGGCGCCGGGCTTTTGGTCAACACCACGACGCTCGGTATGGTCGGCCAGCCGCCGCTGGCGATCAATCTGCGCTGCCAGGCGTCTCTGGTGGTGGCCGATCTGGTCTATGCGCCGCTGGTCACGCCGTTGCTGGCGATGGCGAAAGAGAAGGGCCTGCGCACGGCGGACGGCCTCGGCATGCTGCTGCACCAGGCGGTGCTGGGTTTCGAGCGCTGGTTCGGCGTCAAGCCGGAAGTGACGGCGGAACTGCGCGCCCTGGTCGAGGCCGATCTGCTGAGCAGCGCCGCGCCGAAGCCGCCGGTTCCGCCGGAGAAGGCGAAGCCTGTGCCGACGCCAAAGCAGAAAAAACCCGGAATAATTAGCCGGCCTAGGGGTTCTCCTGGCTGACGGCCCGCAAAGACGGCCGCTTGGGAGGATATCATGCATCCGATGAAATTGACGCAGCGCCTTGCCTGCGCTGTCGCCTGTGTCGCCGCGTTTGGTGCCGCGGCACTCACCGCCGACTCAGCCGGCGCGCAGCAGCCTGCGCGCATTCGCGGCGAAATCGCCAAAGCCGACGGCGCCATGCTGTCGCTCAAGACCCGCGACGGCGCCATGCTGGACGTGAAGCTCGCCGACGATGTGCGCGTCGCGGCGCTGGTCAAGGCGACGTTGGCCGACATCAAGACCGACAGCTTCATCGGTATCGCCGGCGTTCCGGAAGCCGATGGCAGCATCAAGGCCTATTCGATTCATATCTTCCTGCCGGCGCAGCGCGGCGTCGTGCCAGACCGCCATGGGGCCTGGGACGGCCGCCCCAACAGCACCATGACCAACGGCTATGTCGCGAACGTTGTGACCGCCACGGACGGCGAGACGCTGATGGTGAAGTATAAAGAAGGCGAAAAGAAAATCATCGTCACCAAGGATACCGTGATCGCCGCGGTCGCGCCGGGCAACAAAGACGAGTTGAAAGCCGGCGCGCCGATCATCATCATGGCGTCGGACAAGCAGCCGGACGGTTCGGTGCTGGCCAAGAATATCTATGTCGGACGCGGTGCCGCGCCGGCGATGTAATCTGCGATTAACAAGGAATCTCGCATGCGCAAAACGATCTGGATTTCCGGCGTTGCCGGTTTGATGCTGTTGGCTGCTCCGAGCTTCGCCCAGCAGCCGCAAACCATGCGGGTGCGCGGCACCATCGAGGCGGTCAACGGCTCGGTGCTGACCGTCAAGTCGCGCGCCGGCGAGACGCTGACGGTGAAGATGGCCGACAACGTCAACGTCGTCGCTCTGGTCAAGGCGTCGCTCGCCGACATCAAGCCGGGCTCGTTTGTCGGCTCGACGGCGATGCCGGAAGCCGACGGCAGCTTCAAGGCCGTCGAGGTCCACATCTTCCCGGAATCGATGCGCGGCACCGGCGAGGGCGATCGGCCTTACGATTACAAGCCGAAAAGCACCATGACCAACGGCACGGTCAGCGCGGCCAGCGCCACGACCTCCGGCACCGTGGGCAGCGACGTCGCCAAAGCCGGCGGCGGCGCGACGCTGTCGCTCAAATACAAAGACGGCGAAAAGAAAATCGACGTGACGCCGGAGACGGTGGTGGTGATGTACGCGCCGGGCACCAAGGATGAGCTCAAGCCGGGCGCTGCGATCTATATCACCGCGGCGACCAAGGAGGCTGACGGCACCTTGTCGACCGGTCGCATCAATGTCGGCCGCGGTGTCGTGCCGCCGATGTGACTTTCGTCATTCCGGGCCTGGCCTTTCGGGCCGTCCCGGAATGACAAAGAGGGGCGCGCCGGTACGGCACCATGCCTAGAATTAGCTCCAGCGCGTGACCGCCCGCGCGCCCCGAATCGGGGCAATTCAGGCGCTGTGCACGACGTAGATGACGAACGCCGCGGCCGCCAGGACGCTGGCCAGCCAGACCAACCGGGGATCGGCGTGTTTGTCGGCGTGTTTCTTGTCCATGCCCTGGTCATTCAAATTGCATGCCAAGCCAGCCCAAGCCAGCCCAGCTTCTGCCTCGCGTCCTTCAAATCAATCGGCAAAACCAATCGCGGTTCCCGGCAGGCCAAAAGAAAAACCCGGCACGATGGCCGGGCTCTTCTTCGTCTTGCGAACGCGCCAGGCTAGGCAGTCTTGTTGACCGCGCCGCCGGTACCCGGTGCGGGCTTGGATTGCACCGGAGCGGATACCTTCGCGTTATCGGCGTCTTTATCGTGATCCGGCCCGCGCGCTTCGGCTTTTTCCGAACCGGACGGCGGCGAACTGACGGGCGGCGCGGATGCCGATCCCACTGCAGAAATGCTCATTATATTTCCTTCTCTCTTTTCGAGAGTCTCACTGCTAGGCATCGCGCCATAACGCTGCGACAAGTTAGACGGCTAACAAGTGCTTAAATCGGCGCGTACGGAGATACCGATCGCACCGGCTGGCGCAGGATTTGCTTCTTTTTCCGGCAACAGACGTTCGCTGCACCAGGAGAAACGCATGAAGCGCGCCGACCTCACCGAAAAACTGCTCGACATCAAACGCGAGAAGGGCTGGACCTGGAAATATATCTGCGAGCAGATCGGTGGCATGTCGCCGGTGCTGATCGTTGGCGCGATTCTGGGCCAGCACAAGCTGACCAAGCCGCAGGTCGCCAAGGCGGCCAAGCTGTTCGGCCTGACGAAGGCCGAGGAGACGATGATCAACGAGGTGCCGATGCGCGGCACGGCGACGCCGATGCCGCCGACCGATCCGCTGATCTACCGGCTCTACGAACTGGTGCTGGTCAACGGCCCGGCGATGAAGCTTTTGATCGAGGAGGAGTTCGGCGACGGCATCATGTCGGCGATCGACTTCGACATGACCATCGACCGCCAGGCCGACCCCAAGGGCGACCGCGTCAAGCTGGCGATGACGGGGAAGTTTTTGCCGTTCAAGTATTACGGCGCAACGGGGAACGCGCAGGCGTATGGGTTTAAGGAGGAGTGAGTTCTTTCTTCACCTCCCCCTGGAGGGGGGAGGTCGGCGAACGAAGTGAGCCGGGAGGGGGTGATCTTCTTTCGGTGTTCACCCCACCCCGATCGGCCTTGGGCCGATCGACTCTCCCCCTCCAGGGGAGGGTGAAGAGCGGAGATCGCAGGTGACCACTCAGCCGGCGGGTTACGTCTTCGGCTAACCCGCCCTACGCGCCAATTCGCCCTACGGGCTACGCGCTACTTTTCGCTTTGATCTTCTTTCGCTCTTCCTCGATCTCTTTGATGATCTCTTTCGAAAGGTGGATATTGTTCTTAACCCATTCCCACAGCATGTCGTTGTGTGCGAACTCTTTCGGCCCTCCTTCGAGCGGATCGAAGAGACGGCGGACCAATACTGGGTTTTGGATCGATGAGGTATAGGTCATCGGCGGGTGTTTGTAGTCATGGGGAGCGAACGGAAAATTCCACGTTAAAGACGCTTCCAGCAATTCCTGGCCGTGGTTGCCTGACATCGTTTCTTCCGGCTTGGAGTTCAGACGCCACCGCTTTGGGAATTTTCTGAGCACTTCTCGGTTCGCCATGTTGGCCGCACCGTCATGCGGTTTTCCCAATTCGTATGCTTCCAGCGTCTTACACACTCGGCGGACGCTATAGACCACTTGATCCAGCTTCCACAGGTCTTCCGGGTGTCTGCTGTACCCGAAGATTTGATAGCGATTGTCGGCCTGTCCGTCGCGATACAGGCGAGCGATGAAGTTTTCCGTCATCTCATTGTGCCAATATTCGACAGGCATTCGCTCTTCCGGCTTGGTGAGCGTCGTCGGAAACAGTTCTGGCGCGAGCGGAGTGACGGCTGCGTACAGTTTTGTAATATCATGGCCGTACTTTTTCGCACTCTTACCATTCATAAGCAGTGCGGCCTTTAGATATTTTTCGACCGAGTGCACGGCGAGCCAGAAAAAATCGACGTTCAATTGTTGATGGAAGCTCCATCGAGCCAGGACGTAGTTGTGATCCGCTGTCGCAATGAACATCTCATTTATGATGCTGTGCTTCTCAGCGTAGAACTCGTCGAGTATTTCCGGCATGGCACGGCCAACGGTTTGGTTCGATGTAGAAGCGATGAGCTGAGCTCCATCCGGGCTACGGCTGATGGAAAATGCGATATTATCAGGTGCTGCCTGGCGAGACCGGCGAGCGACAACAACCATGAAGCTCGTAGAATCGGCGGATTAGCGAAGCGTAATCCGCCGTTTCCAGTATACCAAAAATTGCGGGTTGTGCCTTTCGCCTTCGCTCATTTAGCTGCGGCGGACAATTCGGCTAATCTGCCCTACAAGCCTGTCACAACCCAAATTTCAGGTTACATAGGGCGAACACCGAACGCATCCCCCGAGTACCCCCCATGAAACACATCGGCTTCCTCTCCTTCGGCCACTGGACCCCCTCATCGCAGTCGCAGACGCGGTCGGCGTCCGACGCGCTGCTGCAATCGATCGAGCTCGCCGTCGCGGCCGAGGAATTGGGCGCGGACGGGGCCTATTTCCGGGTGCATCATTTCGCCCGCCAGCTCGGCTCGCCGTTTCCGCTGCTCGCTGCCTGCGGCGCGCGGACCAAGCGCATCGAGATCGGCACCGCGGTCATCGACATGCGCTACGAGAACCCGCTCTACATGGCGGAGGACGCAGGCAGCGCCGACCTCATCGCCGGCTCCCGCCTGCAGCTCGGCATCAGCCGCGGCTCGCCCGAGCAGGTGATCGACGGCTTTCGCTATTTCGGTTACGTCCCGCCCGAGGGCATGACCGATGCCGACATGGCGCGGCGCCACACGGAAGTGTTTCTCGACGCGCTGCGCGGCGAGGGCTTCGCCAAGCCCAATCCGTCGCCGATGTTTCCCAACCCGTCCGGCCTGCTGCGCCTCGAGCCTTTTTCGGAAGGATTGCGCGAGCGCATCTGGTGGGGCGCCGGCACCAACGCGACCGCGGAATGGGCGGCCAAGCTCGGCATGAACCTGCAAAGCTCGACGCTCAAGATCGACGAGAGCGGCAAGCCTTTCCATGTCCAGCAGGCCGAACAGATCCGGCTGTACCGCGCGGCGTGGCAGGCGGCCGGGCATACGCGTGAGCCGCGCGTGTCGGTCTCGCGCAGCATCTTCGCGCTGGTGGACGAGCGCGACCGTATGTATTTCGGCCGCGGCAAGGAGGAGAGCGATCAGATCGGTTTTCTCGGTGGAGTTGAGCGCGCCATATTCGGCCGCAGTTTCGCGGCGGAGCCGGACGTGCTCATCGAGCAGCTTAAAGCAGACGAAGGCATCGCCGAGGCGGACACGTTGCTGCTCACCGTGCCCAACCAGCTCGGCGTCGACTACAACGCCCACGTCATCGAGGCGATCCTCAAGCACGTTGCGCCGGGGCTGGGCTGGCGCTGACGAGTCACCGCACCAGCGGCTTGAGCGCCTGCTTCAACGTCTCCGGCAGCGGCACCGGCCGCCCGGAGGCGCGATCGACATAGACGTGGACGAAGTGCCCTTGCGCCGCGGCCATGTCGTCGCCGTTGCGGAAGATGCCGACTTCGTAGCGCACGCTCGATGTGCCGAGCTTCGTCACCCGCAAGCCGGCGCGCAGTTTGTCGGGAAACGCCACCGGCTTGAAATAATTGCAGTGGGTTTCCGCCACCAGCCCGATCACCGCACCCTTCGCGATGTCGAGCGCGCCCTGCGCGATCAAATAGCCGTTCACCACAGTGTCGAAGAATTCGTAATAGACCACGTTGTTGACGTGGCCATAGACGTCGTTGTCGATCCAGCGCGTGGTGATGTCGGCGAAATGCGCGAAGGCGGTGGCAGGCAGGGGTTGCGGCCTGTCCATATTGTTAGGCGCTTGCCTTTGGCTTCGGTGCCTTGGCCTTGGCAACCTTCGCCACTTTCTTCTTCGCCGCGCCGCCTTCGATGACGCGGCCGTCGATATCGGCGATCTTGTTGACGCCGGTCAGCGCCATGGTGACGCTGAGTTCCTTCTCGAGAATGTCGATGGCCTTGGCGACGCCGGCCTGGCCGCCGGCGCCGAGCCCGTAGATGTAAGAGCGGCCGATCAGGCAGGCGCGCGCGCCCAGCGCAATGGCGCGCATGATATCGGCGCCGGTGCGGATGCCGCCGTCGAACAGAACTTCAGTGTCGTTGCCGACGGCATCGGCGACGCGCGGCAGCATCGCAATCGATGACGACGTGCCGTCGAGCTGGCGGCCGCCGTGGTTCGACACCACGATGGCGTCGGCGCCGAGCTTGACCGCCGTCTTGGCGTCTTCGACGTCGAGCAGGCCCTTGATGACCAGATTACCCGGCCAATAATTCTTGATCCATTCGACGTCCTTCCACGACAGCCCCGGATCGAACTGGTCGTTGGTCCACTTCGCCAATGAATTGACGTTCTCCATGCCGGGCACGTGGCCGGAGATGTTGCCGAAGGTCCAGCTCTTGGCGTTGAGCACGCTCCAGGCCCAGGCCGGCTTGGTGGCGATGTCGATGACGTTCTTGATGCGGAATTCCGGCGGCACCGTCATGCCGTTCTTGACGTCGCGGTGGCGCTGGCCGAGCACTTGCAGATCGACGGTGAGCACCAGCGTGTTGCACTTGGCGGCGATGGCGCGTTCCATCAACGCTTTGGAGAAGCCGCGGTCGCGGATCACGTAAAGCTGGAACCAGAACGGTTGGCCGGTGCCCTCGGCGACCTGCTCGATCGAGCAGATCGACATCGTCGACAGCGTGAACGGCAGGCCGGCTGCGTTGGCGGCGCGCGCGGCGAGGATTTCGCCGTCGCCATGCTGCATGCCGCACAGGCCGATCGGCGCCAAGATCAGCGGAGCCGCAAGCTTCTGGCCGAGGATGGTCGTCGCCAGGCTGCGCTCGGAAACATCGACCAGCACGCGCTGGCGCAGCTTGATCGCCTCGAGGTCGGTGCGGTTGGCGCGCAGCGTCTGCTCGCTGTAGGAGCCCGAGTCGGCATACTCGAAAAAGGCGCGCGGCACCCGGCGGCGCGCGAGCGTGCGCAGGTCGTCGATCGAGGCGATGTTCTTCATGGCGGCGGCCCCGGCAGGGAAATGGTTACCGGATTGGAAGTAGCACAGCGGCGAAGCCCGCGAAATGCCCGGTCCTGCTCTAACTTTGGCCGGTTTTGCGGCCCTTTTGCTGCGGCCAATGCGGGCCTGCGTTAATGGCGGGCCTGCCCCGGTAAGGATTCCTCACAATATTTGAAGTAAACTTGCCGGATTGGCCTATAAAAAGCATTGCGGGCAGGCTCGGTTACGGCAAGACACGTGGCCGTCCGCTCATCCAAAGCGGCCTTAAGATTTTGGACGCATAGCGTAGAATTAGAAGTGGGCGTGCAGGGGTAGTTCATGGTTCGCCGTTATTTTGGCACCGACGGTATTCGCGGGCTGGCCAACAAAGTGATTACGCCGGAACTGGCGCTCAAGGTCGGGCAGGCCGCCGGGCTGGTCTTCAAGAGCGGCGAGCACCGCCATCGCGTCCTGATCGGTAAAGACACGCGGCTGTCTGGCTACATGATCGAGACCGCGCTGGTCGCGGGCTTCACCTCGGTCGGCATGGACGTGCTGCTGACCGGTCCCATTCCGACGCCCGCCGTCGGCATGCTGGCGCGCTCGATGCGCGCCGATCTCGGCGTGATGATTTCCGCCTCGCATAATCCCTACGAGGACAACGGCATCAAATTGTTCGGACCGGACGGCTTCAAGCTCTCGGACGAAGTCGAGAGCCGGATCGAACGCCTGCTGGATTCCGACCTCAGCACGCAATTGGCCAAAGGCGACGAACTCGGCCGCGCCCGCCGCATCGACGGCGTGCAGGACCGCTACATCGAATTCGCCAAGCTCACTTTGCCGCGCGCCATCGATCTGTCCGGCCTGCGCGTGGTGATCGATTGCGCCAACGGCGCCGCCTACAAGGTCGCGCCCGGCGCGCTGTGGGAACTCGGCGCCGACGTGATTTCCATCGGCGTCGAACCCGACGGCACGAACATCAATAAAGACTGCGGCTCCACCGATCTTGCCGCCATTTCCCATAAAGTGCGCGAGATGCGCGCCGATATCGGCATCGCGCTCGACGGCGACGCCGACCGCCTCATGATCGTCGACGAGCGCGGCCATGCCGTCGACGGCGATCAGTTGCTCGCCGTCATCGCCGAAAGCTGGAAGGAAGACGGACGTCTGCAAGGCAACGGCGTGGTCGCCACCGTGATGTCCAATCTCGGCCTCGAGCGTCACCTCAACGGCATCGGCCTCGATCTGATCCGCACGCCGGTCGGCGACCGCTATGTGCTCGAGCACATGCGCGCGCATGGCTACAACATCGGTGGCGAACCGTCGGGCCACATTATCCTCTCCGACTACACCACCACCGGCGACGGCTTCGTCGCGGCCTTGCAGGTGCTGGCCGTGATCAGGCGCAGCGGCCGGCCGGTGTCGGAAGTCTGCCATCGCTTCGAGCCGCTGCCGCAGATCATGAAGAACGTCCGCTATAGGAACGGTAAGCCGATGGAGAATGCCGGCGTGATCTCGGCCATCGCCAGCGCCGAGAAAAAGCTCGGCCGCGCCGGCCGGCTGATCGTGCGCCCGTCGGGCACCGAGCCGCTGATCCGCGTCATGGCCGAAGGCGACGACAAGGTTCTGGTCGAGGCGGTTGTCGACGACGTGGTCGAGGCGCTGACTTTGGTCGCCGCCTAACTTTGATCCGGCTCATTCCCGTCCCTGCCTGCGCGGGGAAGACGGCGGCAAAGACTGACGCCGCGGCTTGCGCGCCGGCGCAACGGTTTCACAGCCGACAATTGTTTTAGCGAATAGCGCACTTTCGTGCCCGCGCGCATTGCCTGTTGCCGCCACCTGCACGAGTATGCTCTTCAAGATACGATATCGAGGAGAGACTTGCGATGCGTGTGCCGTCCGGCTGCAATAAACTCCGGCTTGCTAAGGCCTTGGCGCCGATCGCCGCTGTAATGGCCTTGGCGGCGGCGCTCGCCGGTGCGCCAAGCCCGGCCTTGGCCGACAACTACCCAAGCCGGCCCATCACAATCGTCCTCGGTTTTGCGCCCGGCTCGATGATCGATTACGTCGGCCGCGCGGTCGCCAATGACCTGTCGACGTCCCTCGGCCAGCCGGTTCTGATCGAAACCCGGCAGGGCGGCGGTGGCGTGCTGGCCAGCACCTACGTCGCCAAGCAGCCCGCCGACGGTTACACGCTGCTGATGAGCGCGGTCGGCCCCGCCGTGCTGCGCCCGCTGATGGACAAGACGGTGACCTTCGACCTCGACCGCGACTACGTGCCGATCATCCTGCTCGGCGAGGCGCCCAACGTGCTGGTGGCCAACCCCAAGCTCGGGCTCAAATCGGTCAAGGATCTGGTCGCCTATGCCAATGCCCACGGCGGCAAGATCAGCATCGGCCACTCCGGTCCCGGCACGCTCGGACAGTTGGCGACGTTGTTGTTCGCCGCCGAAGCCGGCCTCGATGTCGCGTCGGTGTCTTACCGCGGCACCGGCCCGATGATGATCGACGTGCTCGGCGGCGCCATCGATGCCGGTTTTCCGGCCTATAACCCGGCCACCAAAGAGGCCAGCATTCTGGCAGTGACCAGCGAGCGGCGGGTCGACTTCCTGCCCGACGTGCCGACGATGACGGAGAGCGGTTTCGATCTGGTCGGCGGCACCTGGGAAGCCATCTTCGGGCCGGCCAACCTGCCGCCGGAGATCGTCGCCAAGATTCATGACGCGATCGAGGCCTTCCTGCGCAAGCCGGAAACCAGACAGCGCTTCAACGAAACCGGCTTCCAGGTCATGGGTGGCCCGCCCGCCAGACTGGTCGAAAAGATCATGCAAGATCGCGCCAAGTGGGCCAAGATCATCCAGGACGCCAAGATCGGCGCCGACGACAAATAGGTTTGGCCCGCGCGTGATTGGAAAAGAACTCATCGTTGCCACGCCCGACGGGGCGATGGACGGCTACGCCGCTTATCCGGACGGCGGCGGCCCGTTCCCGCTGGTCATCATGTTCATGGATGTGTGGGGGCTGCGCGAGGAATTATACGGATTAGCCCGGCGCGTCGCCGAACAGGGCTATTATTGCCTGCTGCCGAATTTGTTCTACCGCGAAGGCAAGATCCGTTTCGAGCGCCGCAATGCCGAAGGCAAGATGGTGTCGTTCGATACCTTGCCGGCGCCGTTGCAAAGCGAAATGCGCAGCCATTCAGCCAAAGTCGACCGGCCGCGCACGCGCACCGACATCGCCGCCATGCTTGATTTCTGCCGCGGCGAACCGGTCGCTCCGGGGCCGGCGGGTTCGGTCGGGTTTTGTCTGGGCGGACGCGCGGCGTTCTATGCCGGTCAGGAATTCCCCGAGCGGTTTCTCGCCAATGCCAGTCTGCACGGCACCCACCTGGTGACCGACGCGGCGGATTCGCCGCACACCTTCGTTCACCGCATGCGCGGCGAGGTCTATTGCGGTTACGGCGAGCGCGACCGCATGGCGACGCTGGACATCGTCGCGGCGCTGGATCGCGCCTTTTCGGCCAACCCGAGCGTTGTCTATCGCCGCCATCTGCATGCCGGCGCTCATCACGGCTATTCGCTGCCGGACCGCGACATCCACGCCGCTGACGCCACCGCAACCGACTGGCGCGAAATTTTTGCCATGTTCGGCCGAAAGCTTTCGTCAGCCCGCGCGGATTCTCGCGCGTAGCGAATTGATGAAGGCTTTGACCACCGGCGAGGTTTCGTTCTTGCGATAGGCGACGATGTGATCGGACGTCCGCGTCGCGCCGTCGATGTCGCGGTACACGACGCCCGGCAAGGTAATCCGCTTCAGCGATTCCGACAGCACCCCGAGGCCGACACCCGCGGCGACCAGAGCTATGACGGTAAACACATCGGGCGCGCGGGCCACGATGCGTAGCGCAACGCCGGGTGGCGAAACCGACGAAAGATTGGCCCAGAAGCCCAGCTCACTTTCCAAGGGCGCGGCGACGAATTGCTGGTCCGCCAGCATGGCTGGCGTGATGCGCTTTTGCGCGACGAGAGGATGCTTCTCCGGCAACGCCAGACAAAATTTCTGCCGCTCGATGATGAAGCCGGTCACGCCGGATGGATAGCGGTGCGGCGTGCGCGTGAAGCCGACGTCGAGCGAACCGTCATTAAGCGCCTTGAACTGCTCGACGGTTTGAATTCGCGCAAGTTGGAACGTCACGTCGGGATGCTTTTCCTGGAATGCCGCGAGTGACGACGATAGCAGCCCACTGAAGCCGGCCGACAGTACGTAGCCGATCGAGATCGAGCCGGCATCGCCGCGCCCGGCGCGCCGCCCCACCATCTCGGCATGGGCGGCCTGCTTGAGCGTCTCCTGCGCTTCGACCAGAAAGCGTTTGCCGGAATGCGTCAGTGCGACCGCCGTCTTGGTGCGGCGGGTAAACAGCTTGGCGCCGAGCATCGATTCCAGCGCGCCGATCTGGTGGCTGAGCGTCGGCGCGGAAATATTCAGGCGCACGGCGGCGCGACCGAAATGCAGTTCTTCGGCGACGGCGATGAAGTAACGGAGGTGGCGCAATTCCATTCCGGCATTATGAGATAAAACCTCATAAAACGCGATAACGCCGCTAATGACATTCGGGTGACGGCAAGCAATTCTCAACGCTGGGTTGTCGCACCGTCGGCTTCGTGGCGCGAAAACCCTTATTCCGCCGAACGAAGTCGCGTCCTTTAGAAATTAATCGCTTATGTCGAAATATACCCGCAAGCCCGGGCTGAATGTTGTGCCGATGCTCCCAAAAGCGGATGCGAGCGGCCGTCCGGCCGATGACCATGCGGGAAATCGCGCGGCAGGGAAGGTGGGTCCGGGCGGGCTGTCCGCGGCTGGCGGCCCCGACGATCCCCGCATGAAGGAAGCCATGCGGCTGATGCAGGCATTCCTGGCCATCGAAGACACCGCCGGGCGTGCAGCATTGATCACGCTGGCCGAACGCCTGGTCTCCCACGACTGGGCCCACAAGGTGCAGCAGGGCTGAAGCCCGGCTGCCCTATCCGTAAACGATTTCTTAAAGCCTGGCGCTCGGCAGCGCCGCGCGCTGGCGCGTGGTTGCGCAGGCGGCTTCGTTAAGCAGCGTGGTTAAAAAACAAGGTTAAGGGCCACTTAAGGATTTGCTGCCATCGTCCCTCATCTTTCGCCGTCGCATTTGTACGCGGCGGATCCGACAGGGGACGAAGGCATGTTAGTTGCACGCCTCACATTACCGGCTTTAGCCTTGGCTGCTGCGTTCGCGACGAACGCGGCGCGCGCCGCCGATTATTCGCAGCCGCCGCCGCAGCAGGTCATCTATCAGCAGCCGCAAATGGATGTCATTGCGAGCAGCTGGTATCTGCGTGGCGACATCGGCGTCAGCATGCAGCGGTCCAAGCAAATCGAACTTTTGCAGACCCCGGCCAACGCTGCGGTCGGTTTTGTTTTCCACCAATCGTCGATCGGCGACTCGAGTTTTGTCGGCGGCGGTGTCGGTTATGAATTCAACAATTGGCTGCGGTTCGACGCCACCGCGGAATATCGCTCCAAGTCCGCTGTCAATGCTGCCGGCCAATACACAAAGTTTTGTACTCTGGGCAACGAAACGACCCCCGCCGGCATCTGCAGCGACACATATCACGGTTTTATCAGTTCCTGGGTCTTCTTGGCCAACAGCTATGTCGACCTCGGCACTTGGAATTGCTTCACGCCCTTCGTCGGCGTCGGCGTCGGCGCGGCGCGCAATTCGATGTCCGACTTTACCGACATTGGCATTCCGACAGGCGCGCTCGGTCTGGGCCGCAATAGCAGCGAATGGCATCTCGCTTACGCGCTCCATGCCGGTGTGGCGTACAACGTCAGCAAGACGTTCAAAGTCGAACTGGCCTATCGCTATCTCAACTACGGCTCGATCACCGAAACCGTCGATTGCGTCGGCGGCTGCAATCCGGATTCCTACAAGTTCGGCAATCTGGCATCGCACGACATCAAGCTCGGCTTCCGCTGGCTGTGTTGCGATGTGCAGGAGCAGCCGCGCTACGTCTATCAGCCGCAGCCTTACACGCCGCCGCCGGTCTACCTGCAGCCGCCGTTGCGCAGCAAAGGCTGAGGCGAGGGCGAAAGATCGCCGGTCCATCCTTAACGGCTGGCCAGCATGGTGAAAATTGATGGTTAAGCCAGCCTTAATCTTACGCGGTCATCGTTTGCGTCGTTCACGTGAGTATCTGACGCCGGCACAGCAGCTTGCGGCGTTCGGCAAAGGAATTGTGGTCATGAGTTGGTTGAAGGCGCTCGCCGTCGGTGTCGTTCTGGCGGCGCAGATCACGACCGCCGTGGCTGCCGATATGCCTAAAGACTTCCCGCCGTTGCCGGTGCTGGATGCGCCGCGGCCGCGCGCCTTCGACGTCTATTCCGGCTGGTACGTGCGCGGCGATATTGGCTACGGCTGGGGCCGCCTCGACGGCGCGCGATCCGCCACCGGCTTTCCCGATCCTTCGACCAACAGCCTCGGCGGCGCCATGTTCGGCGGCCTCGGCGTCGGCATCAAGCGCGACTGGATGCGCACCGATCTCACCGCCGACTACCTCTCGGATATGAAATACCAGGGCACCGTCGCCGCGCCCAATGACGTCACCGCCAAGATGTCGGCCTGGAGCGTGCTGCTCAACGGCTATCTCGATCTCGGCTCCTGGTACCGCGTCACCCCCTATCTCGGCGCCGGTGTCGGCGCCGCGCGGCTGCGCGTCTCCGATTACCAGAACACGGCAGTGCCGCCTTTCGCCACCGGTCAGTCGAACTCGCAGTGGAATTTCGCCTGGGCCGCGATGGCCGGCGTCGGCTACGTGGTGTCGCCCAACATCATCGCCGATATCGGCTACCGCTACATCAATCTCGGCGACATCAAGACTGCGGCCGACACCTCCGGCCTCATGACATTCAAGAACGTCGCCGCGCACGAAGTGCGGGTCGGATTGCGTTGGAGCTTCGATGATATACCCGCGGCACGTTAGCGCAGCCGCCGGCGACGGCGCGTGTCAGGCGGCGGCTTCACGCCGCCGCGGACCGATGCTGTCGGCCTGCGCCGCAGTCATGTTGACGGCGATGGCAGCCGCACCGGCGACCGCGGCGGATTGGCTCGACGACAGCTTGCGCGGTTCATATTCGAGCAGCGGCCCGGTGCGCTGGGATGGCATCAACTTCGGCGCCCAGATGGGCCTGTCGAACATGAACACCGATTTCGGCAACAGCTCCAGCTCATTGATCGCCTACAGCCTGCGCAACACGACGGTGCAAAACGAATACCAGCCATCGAGCTGGACGACATTGCCTTCCAACACCACCAATGGAAGGCAGTATGGTATTTTCCTCGGCTACAACTTGCAGTGGGATCAACTCGTTCTCGGGTTAGACGGGGCCTATAATCGTCCTTCGACGTTGGAATCGTCCGCGAGAGATAGCATCGGACGCCAGGTGACCACGTCGGACAGCTTCGTCAATCAGGTGACGATCACGTCGCAGTCACAGGCCAAGCTCATCGATTATACGACAGTGCGCGCCCGCGCTGGATATGCGATGGGGCAGTTCCTGCCCTACGCCGTCATTGGCGTGGCGGTTGGCCGTTTCAACTATATGACGACCGCGATCACGACCGTTGGCGGCAACAGCCCCTCGATTGCGCCGCCTAACAATAAATATGGTCCCAACACCGACACGCAGACCAGCGGCAGAAACGGCGCTTTCAGCGCAGGCCCCGTCTTCGGTCTCGGCATGGACGTGGCGGTGACGCCGAACGTGTTCCTGCGCGCCGAATGGGAATACGCCGCCTTTGCGCCGATCGGCGGCATCAGGATCGGCCTCAACACCGGCCGAGTCGGCGTCGGCGTTCGTTTCTAAGCCCCCGGCATCTTCACTCAGGTCAGGCGCCGATCATGACCGAAAGCGCCGCCAGCACCGCCATCGTATTCTCCTGCGACCAGGCCTATTTTTTCCTGGCGCGCGGTCTTGTGCTGTCGCTGGCGGATTGTGGCTATCCGAACGCCGACAACAAAGTGGTGTTGATCGACATCGGCTGCGATGCCGAGGCGCTGGCCTGGATGAAAGACCGCGGCGTTACGATCGTGCCGTTCGATCCGGCGGTGCTGCCGCCGGCCGTGGCGGCGGTGATCACGCCGTCGCAACGCGCCATGGCGATGCGCCCCTGGCTGCCGCAACTGGTGCCGGGGTTCGAGCACATCATCTGGCTCGATTGCGATCTGTGGCTGCAGAATGGCGAAGTCATTCAGTACCTGCGGGCCGGCGCCAACGCCGCGCCGCTGGCGGTGACGCTGGCACCCGGCACTTCGCACTTCAATGCCCGCTTCTATACCGACATCGAAGCGCTCGTGGCCATGCAGCGCATCTGGTACGACAGTTGCTGCGAACCGGAACTGGCGCGCCAGATCGCGGCGACGCTGCATTACTCGAGCGCGGTGTTCGGCATGCGGCGCGCGAGCCCGGTCTGGGAGGCGTGGGGCGAGGAGGTGACACGGGTCTATCCGCTCATCGCCGCGCGCAACCGGCACATCGTGCATATGGCCGAATTGATCTCGATGAACATCGTTCTGTTCCGCACCATGCAGTTCGTCAGGCTGGACCCGCTCTACAACTTCCACTGCAATGGCGCCGGCGCGATGCGGCTGCCCGACGGCCGCGTGGTCACCAACATGCTGCTGCCGTTGCGCGATATCGGCGTCATTCACCTGGCCAATTGGTCCTTGCTGCGCGAGCGCTACGTCGAGACGCAACTGCTGTACCGCAACGGCGATTATCTCACCGACGCCGAAAAGGCCATGATCGCGCGACCGATGGCGGCCCGATGACCATGCGCGCCACGATCTACACGCTGTATCATTACGTGCCGGAAACCTACGTCGCCAACGCTTTGTACAAGCCGATGGTGCTGGGCCACAGCGCCGGCGCCCATCCGGCGCTGTTGTCGGACGACAGCGGCGACAACATTTCGCAAGAGGAAAGCCACTGCGAAATGCGCGGCCAATACTGGGTGTGGAAGAACGCGCTGGCGGACTGCGACTATGTCGGCTTCCAGCACTACCGGCGCTGGCTGTTCTTCGATCAGATGCCGTCGGCGTCGCTGCCCCCGATCTTCCTGCAGATCCGCCGCATCTATCTGTCCGACCCGCACGCCAACGATCTCGGCGCCGACGCTGCCGCGTTCAATATCTACACCGACGCGGCGCAAGCCCATAGCGAAGCCGATCTCAACGCGATCCGCGACACCATCGGCCGCTACGACATCGTCACCGTGCGGCCGTGGAAATTCCACGTCGCCGATCAATACAAAAGCCTGCATGTCCCGGAAGACTGGGACACGCTGATGCAGGTACTCGCCAAGCACTCCTATTTCCGTTCCAGGCCCAATCTTCTGAACCCCGATCTGCAGGCCTTCTACGGCTGCAACATGTACGTCATGCGCGCGGAAGAATTCGCCGCCTATATGGCGTTCTGGCACGAGACCATTCAGGAGTTCGCCCATCTGGTGAAGCCACACGCCGACGCCTATCAGTCGCGGCTTTACGGCTTCCTGTCCGAGCGCATCTTCACGCTGTATTTGTATCAGCAGCGGATGGAGCGGCCGAACTTGCGCGTGCTCGAAGTGCCGAAAATCGTCGGCCCGCAGCAGCTCGCCTAGCGCGCCTCGTCGATCAACCGCTGCGCCAGCACCTGGGCGCGGCCGATGGCCTGATCCATATCGTAATAGCAATATTCGCCGAGCCGGCCGCAGATCAGCAGATTGGGAATGGCCCGCGCCTGTTCGGCGTAAGCGGCATAGAGCCTGGCGTTGGCGTCGTCGGGGAAGGGGTACTCGTATTCATTGGGATCGTCCGGCGTCACTGTGGTTTCGCGCGTCAGCAGCGTGCCGCCGATGGCGTTGCGCTGCTCCGGCGCGATCAGGTGCTTCCACTCGATGGTGCGGATGTGCGGCCCGTTGGCGGCGGCCGGATTGTTGACCTGGATGCAGGGCTGATACCAGTCGATGTCGGGCAGGTACTGGTGCTCGCGGCGCTGGCCACGATATTTCAGCTTGCCGTGGGCGAAGCCGAAATATTCGTCGATCGGCCCGGTAAAGACGACGGTGCGCGCGGAAAATTCGCCGCGGCGTTTGAGATAATCGCAATCGACGATGATGCGGATGCCGTCGAGCAGCTTGCTCATGAAGGCGCTGTAGCCGCCCTCCGGCAAACCTTGAAAGCGATGCCGCATCAGCCGCGGCTCGTCGTCTTCGCGGACGTCGAAACGTTTGGCGAGGCTGGCCGACAGCGCCGTGGCCGGCACGCCCCATTGCTTCTCGCTATAGCCCTTGACGAATTTTTCGTAGACCACGCGCGGCATCATCGCCAGCGAGGCTTCCTCGAAATTATCGACAACGCCGGCAGGCGAGGGCGCCCAGTCCCTGGCGGCGCGGCGGATATAGCTCGCGGCGATCGGCCAGTTCTCGAGCCGGCCGTCGACCAGAGATTTAAGCGCCGCCTCGAACGGCCGGAACCGCGCGAAGCGATGGACGTAGTCCCACAGCTTCTCGCTGTTGGTGCGAAAGTAATGCGGACCGTAGGTGTGAAAGGCGATGCCGCTGGCGTGGGTCTGTTCGTGGACATTGCCGCCGGCATGCGACCGCCGTTCGACGACCGTCACGGCATGTCCCGCATCGCTCAGCGCCCGCGCGATTACCGCTCCAGTCAAACCGGAGCCGACGATGAGGTAGTCGTCCATTGATTCTTTATAGCGAAGGCTCAGCCCGAATTCATGGGAACCGGCGTATTTTGCACCGGATAGCCGCAGATTACCGTCTGCGGCGCCTCATCCCTTTTTCCACCATCGCCGCAGTTGACCGCGGAGGCTTACAGGTCTATCTCCGCCAGTGGGACACCTCTCCCCAACGAGAGGCTTTCTATCTGGAAGGATAGACTATGACAGCAGTAAAGCCCGGCGTGCGGCCGGCCATTCCGCACTTTTCGTCCGGCCCCTGCGCCAAGCGCCCCGGCTGGTCCCTCCAAGCCCTCACTGACGCGGCCCTCGGCCGCTCCCATCGCGCCAAGATCGGCAAGGCGAAGCTCAAGCGCGCCATCGATCTGACCGGCGAAATCCTCGGCGTACCCGCGGGCTATCGCATCGGCATCGTGCCGGCCTCCGATACTGGCGCGGTCGAAATGGCGCTGTGGTCACTGCTCGGCGCACGGCCCGTCACCATGCTGACCTGGGAATCCTTCGGCGAAGGCTGGGTCACCGACGTCGAAAAACAATTGAAGCTGAAGGACGTCACGGTGCTCAAGGCGCCGTACGGCGAGTTGCCCGATCTGTCCAAGGTCGATTTCAAAACCGACGTGGTGTTCACCTGGAACGGCACCACCTCCGGCGTGCGCGTGCCGAACGGCGACTGGATCGCCGCGGACCGCGAAGGCCTGACCATCTGCGATGCAACGTCCGCGGCCTTCGCGCAGAAGCTCGACTGGCCCAAGCTCGATGTCGTTACCTTCTCCTGGCAGAAGGCGCTGGGCGGCGAGGGCGCGCACGGCATGCTGATCCTTTCGCCGCGCGCGGTGGCGCGGCTGGAAAGCTACAAGCCGGCCTGGCCGCTGCCCAAGATCTTCCGCATGACCAAAGGCGGCAAGCTCAACGAAGGCATCTTCACCGGCGAGACCATCAACACGCCGTCGATGCTCTGCGTCGAGGATTATCTCGACACCTTGAACTGGGCGAAATCGATCGGCGGTCTCAACACGCTGGTGGCGCGCGCCGACGCCAACACCAAGGTGCTGGCCGATTGGGTGGCGACAACGCCCTGGGTCGATTTCCTCGCCACCAAGGCCGAGACTCGCTCCAACACCTCGGTGTGCCTCAAGGTCGTCGATCCTGCGATCACCTCGCTGCCCGCCGACGCGCAGGCGGCCTTTGCCAAGACGCTCGCCGGCCTGATTGAGAAGGAAGGCGCCGCCTACGACATCGCTTATTACCGCGACGCGCCGCCGGGTCTGCGCATTTGGTGCGGCGCCACGGCGGAAACCGCCGATGTCCAGGCGCTGACGCCTTGGCTCGACTGGGCGTTCGCGGAAGCCAAAGCTGCGCTGCCGAAGGCAGCGTAACCGGCACCTTCGCGCCCCGCATAAGCGGGGCGCCTCTCAACCAATTGAGCTTCTCAACTCATCCGGAACACCATCATGGCCGCTCCCCGCGTTCTCATCTCCGACGCTTTGTCGGATGCCGCCGTTCAGATCTTTAAGGACCGCGGCATCGACGTCGATTTCCAGCCGAACCTTGGCAAGGACAAGGAAAAGCTCGCCGCCATCATTGGCGATTACGACGGCCTGGCAATTCGCTCCGCCACCAAGGCGACCGCCAAGATTCTCGAGAAGGCCACCCGGCTCAAGGTGATCGGCCGCGCCGGCATCGGCGTCGACAATGTCGAAATCCCGGCGGCGACCGCGCGCGGCATCATCGTGATGAACACGCCGTTCGGCAATTCGATTACCACGGCGGAACATGCAATCACCTTGATGTTGGCGCTGGCGCGTGAAATTCCGCAGGCCGATGCATCGACCCAGGCCGGCAAGTGGGAGAAGAACCGCTTCATGGGCGTCGAAATCACCGCCAAGACGCTCGGCGTTATCGGCTGCGGCAATATCGGTTCGATCGTCGCTGATCGCGCGCTTGGTTTGCGCATGAAGGTCGTGGCCTTCGATCCGTTCCTGTCGCCGGAGCGCGCCAAGGATATCGGCGTCGAGAAGGTCGAGCTCGACGAGCTGTTCAAGCGCGCCGACTTCGTTACGCTGCACACGCCGCTCACCGACAAGACCCGCAACATCATCGACGCCGCGGCCATCGCGAAAATGAAGAAGGGCGTGCGCATCATCAATTGCGCGCGTGGCGGTCTGGTCGACGAGCAGGCGCTGGTCGACGCGCTGAACTCCAAGCATGTTGCCGGCGCTGCCTTCGACGTGTTCGTCGAAGAGCCGGCGACCAAGAACGTGCTGTTCGGCCATCCCAATGTGATCTGCACGCCGCATCTCGGCGCGTCGACATCGGAAGCGCAGGAGAATGTCGCCTTGCAGGTCGCCGAGCAGATGTCGGATTATCTTCTGACCGGCGCCATCTCCAACGCCATCAACTTTCCGTCGATCTCCGCCGAAGAAGCGCCCAAGCTCAAGCCTTTCGTCGCGCTCGCCGAGAAGCTTGGCTCCTTCGCCGGGCAGCTCACCGAATCCGGCATCAGCAAGGTGACGATCACCTATGAAGGCCAGGTCGCCGAGATGAAGATCAAGGCGCTGACCTCGGCCGCTTTGACCGGCCTGCTGCGGCCGATGCTGGGCGATGTCAATTTCGTCTCGGCGCCGGTGCTGGCCAAGGAGCGCGGCGTCATCGTCGAGGAAACGACGCGCGAAATGTCCGGCGATTACGACAGCCTGATCACCGTGACGGTGGTCACCGAGAGCCAGACGCGCTCGGTGTCCGGCACGGTGTTCGCCGACGGCCGCCCGCGCATCGTCAACATCAAGGGTATCCGCATGGACGCCGAGTTTGGTCCATCGATGATCTACATCACCAATCTCGACAAGCCGGGCTTCATCGGCCGCTTCTCGTCGACCTTGGGCGAGGCCGGCATCAACATCGCCACCTTCCACGTCGGCCGCGAAGCGCCTGGCGGTTTCGCCGTGGCGCTGATCGAGATCGACGGCGAACTGCCCGATGCGGTGCTGGCCAAAGTCCGCGCCCTGCCGCAGGTGCAGTCGGCCAAGCCGCTGCATTTCTAGAAAGCGCGGCTGCAACGGCGCTCGGGATAGGCTATATTGGACGGTAGCACTTAGGACGGAGCGAGCCTTTGGCCAAACCGATCATCGTCCATGCCGATTGGGATCCAGAAGCGGCGGTTTGGGTTGCGACCACTCAAGATCTGCGCGGTCTGGTGACGGAAGCCGATTCGATCGAAGCCCTGCGGGCCAAATTGCCCGGCATGATCCTCGATCTGCTTGAGGCGGGCGGCGTTTCCGACCTGCCGGTTTCGATCGAGATCGTCGCGCGCGCCAGCGATCGGCTGACGGCGGCTGAATAGCGATGGCCGACTACTACCGCGACGTCGTTCGGCTGTTGCGGGAGGCGGGCTTCGAATTCAAGCGGCAGGGGCGCGGCGACCACGAAATCTGGTCGAATCCAACGACCAATGTGACCGTTGTCGTCGACCGGAAATTGCGGTCGCGATTTACCGCTAATGGGATTCTCAAGGAGGCTGGGCTTCCGAAATCCCTCTAAGGCCGCTGCGGACGCCGCGGTCCGACTGGCCGCAAGTAATATCCCTTCAATATCAACTCTTTGGCCCGGCCAGCGGTGGCGTTTTCAGCCCCCGTTTGCCTTGCCTCCGCGCCTTGCATCCTTTATCCGAAGGTGGACCTGCCCGGACCCCCGGCGCCAGTGTCCGTAAACTGGCGCAGGAACAAGTCGTTATGGCGAATGTCGTGGTGGTCGGGTCGCAGTGGGGCGACGAGGGCAAAGGCAAGATCGTCGACTGGCTGTCCGAGCAGGCCGATATCGTCGTCCGCTTCCAGGGCGGCCATAATGCCGGCCACACGCTGGTGATCGACGGCAAGACCTACAAATTATCGCTGCTGCCGTCCGGCGTGGTGCGCGGCGGTAAATTGTCGGTGATCGGCAATGGCGTCGTCATCGACCCGCAGGCGCTGCTCAACGAAATCGCCACGCTCGAGAAGCAGGGCGTCGCGGTGACGCCGGACAACCTGCGCATCGCCGAGAACGCCGTGCTCATTCTGCCGCTGCATCAGGAGCTCGACGCCATCCGCGAATCCGGCACCACGAAGATCGGCACCACCAAGCGCGGCATCGGTCCGGCTTACGAAGACAAAGTCGGCCGCCGCGCCATTCGTTTCATGGACCTCGCCGATCTGCCGGCGTTGCCGGCCAAGATCGAGCGGCTGCTGGCGCATCACAATGCGCTCCGCCGCGGCATGAACCTTGCCGAACTCGACGGCAAAGGGATCTATCAATATCTCGCCGCGGTGGCGCCGAAAGTTCTGCCTTACATGGACTCGGTGTGGCTGCTGCTCGACGGCAAGAAGCGCGAGGGCAAGCGCATTCTGTTCGAAGGCGCGCAAGGCGCGCTGCTCGACATCGACCACGGCACTTATCCGTATGTCACCTCGTCGAACACGGTGGCCGCGCAGGCGGCGACCGGCTCCGGCATGGGCCCGAACGCGATCGGTTACGTGCTCGGCATCTGCAAGGCCTACACCACGCGGGTCGGCGAGGGGCCGTTCCCGACCGAGCAGATCAACGACATCGGCAAGACGCTCGGCGAGCGCGGCCGCGAATTCGGCACCGTCACCGGGCGGCCGCGCCGCTGCGGCTGGTTCGACGCCGTGCTGGTGCGCCAGACCGTGCGGACCAGCGGCATTTCCGGGCTGGCTTTGACAAAGCTCGACATTCTTGACGGCTTCGACGAGATTCAGGTCTGCACCGGCTACAAACTGGACGGCCGCGCCATCGACTATCTGCCGGCCGGCGAACTGGCCCAGGCCCGCGTCGAGCCGGTCTATGAGACCATTGCCGGCTGGAAAGAGCCCACAGCGCGGGCCCGATCCTGGGCGCAATTGCCGGCGCAGGCGATAAAATACGTGCGGCGAATCGAAGAACTGGTGGGCTGTCCGGTGGCTTTGCTCTCGACCAGCCCGGAGCGCGAAGACACGATCCTGATGACCAATCCGTTCGAGACCTGATGGGTATAGAAGACAAGTAATGGCTGACTATTATCCCCTGATTGCCCGCGCCGTCGGCGGTCTCGAGAAGAACACCGGCGAGAACCGCCGTGCTCTGTACGAGCGCGCGCGCACCGCGCTGGTCAATCAGCTGCGCGGCGTCGATCCGCCGCTCGAGGAATCCGACATCACGCGCGAGCGCCTGGCGCTGGAAGACTCGATCCGCAAGGTCGAGCTGGAAGCCTCGAAACGCACCCGCTCCGATGCGGCCGAAGCCGAAGAGCCGCGGCAGTCGCTGCGCGATCAGGGCCTGCGCGATTTCCGCGGCAGCGTCACCGAGGCGCAAGGGCTCGGCGACGCCACGGCCGAAGCCAACCGTTCCGCGCACGCCGCCTACGACGCGGTGCCGGGCGATCGCGAATCTTTCGACAGCAGACCGCCAGCTGCGGGCCAGGCGGCGGCGCAAGAATCGTCCCAAGAATCGTCCCGAGAATCGTCCCAAGAGCCGGCTCACGAGCCGGCGCGCGAGCCGACGCCCTACGTTGCGTCTTACGTCGCGCTGCCTGATGCCTTCAACGTCGAGCCGCTGACGCCAGACGAGGGGCCGGATGTCGAGCCGGTCGTCGAGCCCGAATCCGAATTCCCCGACAACCACGCCCGTGGACGGGTCGGCGAGTCGGCGCATGAATTGCACGCCGACGAGGTACGGCCGCAAGTGGGATGGCAGCCGCCGCCGCCGGGAGCGCCGCACGAAGACGAACACGACGCCTATACGCGGCCGCCGCGCGACTGGAGCCGCGTCGTCAAGATCGTGCTGCTGCTATTGGTGGTCGGCGGCGTCGCCGCGGCCGGCTATTGGCAGCGCAACACCGTCATGTCGATGGTGGCGAACTTCCGCAGCGCGGCGCCGGCAACGAAGCCGCAGGAAACCGCGCAGCCCGCCGCCCGCCCGAAGATCGCCGACCGCGTCGGCGGCGACACCGCGCCCAGCAACGCCAATGCGCCGGCGGCGTCGGTCGCGCAGAAGGTCGTGCTCTACGACGAAGACGCCAACGATCCGCAGGGCAAACGTTATGTCGGCTCGGCGCTGTGGCGCACCGAAACCGTGTCGCCCGGCCCGGGCCTTGCGCCTGAGCTGGCAATCCGCGCCGACGTCGAGATCCCTGAGCGCCGCTTGCGCATGACCTGGTCGCTCCGCCGCAACACGGACAAGGCGCTGCCGGCCAGCCACACCATCGAGATCATGTTCACGCTTGGCGCCGATTTCCCCGAAGGCGGCATCGGCAACGTGCCCGGCGTGCTGATGAAGCAGAACGAGCAGGCGCGCGGCTCGCCGCTTGCCGGCCTCGCGGTCAAGGTGACCAACGGCTATTTTCTGATCGGCCTGTCGGCGGTCGATGTCGACGTTCAGCGCAACATTCAATTGCTCAAGGAGCGCGACTGGTTCGACCTTCCGGTGGTCTACACCAGCGGCAAGCGCGCCATCCTCGCCATCGAGAAGGGCACGCCCGGCGCCCGCGCCTTCGAGGAAGCCTTCAGGGCGTGGGGGCAATAAGTTTCTGGGACCACGAGGGCGCGGACTCATAAACAGGCCGCCTAATATGCGCTACTGGCGGTAAAGCGGGCATGACGCGGACGTATTGCAATGTCCGCTTATGACCCGAAGCGGACATATTCAACATTGTTGGATGCAATCAGTTCTTGGGTTGAACGTGTGGTGAAGAATGGTGATGAGCTATACGCCACTCACCATTGCGCTTCATGGCCAGCATGGTGAACCGCGATGGCCCCGGCACAGCTTTTCCTTCCACCACCCGGGTGAATACGTAGAATCCTGTGACAACGACAGCGTTATCATCGAGAACGATGGTGCGTCTTTCGCCAATCGAATTCTTGTTGCCTCTGCCCTTTGAGGCTGAGAAATAGACACGGATTGCATCAGCCCCTTCGGATATAATGGGGCTAACCGTTCCAAGAAGAATTGCGTTTGGCCAATAAGTGTTCACGATTGCATCTGGCTCATTGGTGCTGTACGCGGCAGACCAACGATCAACCGCCGCATTCGCGTCCTCTGCTGGTCCCGCGACCACCATTGACGGCGCGAGTGTCAGCAGCGCAAACAAAATAACCCGTGCTAGCGTTTTCATTTTTGGCCTCCCGATTTGAACCGTCAGTGAGTAGCCGATGCTGGTGTGATTACGTTGGGCGACTACGAGAGCGCAGTTGCTCGATGCGAAATAGGCATTGCTTGGGCGACAGCTCCTACGACCTAAGGCTCGGTAAAAAGATTATGACTGCCATCGTACTAGCAATTCAGTTTAAGGGGATCTTTGTCACAGCGCCCCTTATTCGTCTTGGCAGAAGGCGACTGGTATCTACGGCCCGTGGTCGTGCCTTTCTTTCTATAATCCGTCCCCTCGTTGACGTTTATTGATCCCGACAATGTCGGAGCATTCGTCGTGTTGGTCTTTAGTTTTTCTGACGCGAACGCGCCGGTCGTCGCAGTGAGCGTCAGTAATCCACCGCACAGCAGAGTGCCTGCATATGCAGCGATGATCGCGATACGATTTTTCATTGCGCTTCCTGTCGACAACCGCGTGATCGGATTCACCGGCGGATTTCCGAGCGTCGACACACGCAGCATCTGCGCCATTTGAGGGATTAGCGACGATATTTTGGTGCGACTATTGAGCACATATTGGGTTACTCAGCCGCCGCAACGAGCGCGATTGCCAAGCGTTTGCAACGGCGTTGCTGGCGTCATGTCGCTTATTGGCCCAAAGCAGACATGTCGGTGATGCTGACGAATGGCCGCTTTCGGGAGTAAGGCGGACCTAAAGCGAAGCAAAGCGGACATTGGCGAACTAATACTCACCCATCTCGATTTATGAGTACACGCCTAGCTCAATCCGCCGTCGGCAGCCGCCGCATGGTGAATTCGATGACGTCGCCGGGCAGTTCGCGCCAGCTTTCCACTTCGGTCATGTAGGCGGCTTTCGGGAAGGCGGCGAAAAACTCGCGCGCCTTGGCGCGGGCCTGCTCGCGCGGCAGCGAATAGGTGACGCGGCGGAAGGCTGAGTCCTGCTTGCGGCGCCGGCTGGCGCGGGCAAGGCTTTCGGCAATATCGGCCGGACTTTTGCTCGCCACGCAACACCTCACGCGGTTACCGGCTCAATCTGGCGTGCGCGGCCGGGGTCCGCAAGGCGGGTGTGGGCTCTTGACAATAATCCATAACTAGGACTATATGCTAGTCATCCTGCTCATCGAGGGCGCTCTCATGAGGCGTCAGGATGGTGGAGCAGGATGTGGCGCCCGCGGGCGAGGGGAAACGCACCTCTCGCGCTCGGGCGGCGCCGGACCCCGCAACGCAGTCAAGCTTGCGCAGACTGCGTAAACTTGTCTGCGCGCACACTAGGGTACCCCGCGAGGAGCTCGCTGACGGCGTGTCCTTCGGGAGACTGGCCGAAAGCGCGGACCGGACGCCGTAAGACGCCGCGATGGAGCGCCGAGAGGCGCCCGCGTTCTCCAAAAGGGAACGCGGCTACTGCAAGACTGGTGCGCC
>CAIRGJ010000047.1 GCA_903878085.1 uncultured Hyphomicrobiales bacterium
GAGGGTAACTCACGGCCCCTTCGGCCCCGCCTTCATGTACCAATCCGCGATCTGGGAACCGGTCCAGAACAGCACGTCCTTTTTCTTGCGGATTTTCTCGAAAATCTTGCGGAAATATTTCACCCGGTGCGCCGCGCCCATGATGTAGGGGTGCACCGACAGCGCCATCACCCGCGCCGAGCCTTTGGCGTCCTTGTGGATCTGCTCAAACTGGTCGATGGCGCGCTCGTAATACTCCGACGCCTTGTGGTGCTGGATCAGCATCATGGCGACGTCGTTGCATTCCTGGGTGTAGGGGATGTTGAGGATCGGCTTGCCGCGCGTCTTCATCCACACCGGCTGATCGTCGAGCACCCAGTCGGCGACGTAGTCGTAGCCTTCCTCGACCAGAATATCCGGCGTCTCCCAGGTTTCGGTGAGGCCGGGTCCGAGCCAGCCGCGCGGCCGCTTGCCGGACGCCTTGGCGATCGCCAGCGCACAATTGCGGATGTCCGCGCGCTCGTCGGCGACCTTCTGCATGTTCTTCTGGGTGTGGCCGTGGCCGAGAAATTCCCATTTGCGCTCGACGCAGGCTTTGACGATGTCGGGAAACGCCAGCGCGGCGGTGCCGTTGATGTTCATGACGCCGGGAATCTTGAACTCGTCATAGACCTGCAGCAGCCGCCAGAAGCCGACGCGGTTGCCATATTCGTGCCAGCACCAGTTCGGAATGTCCGGCATCGGCGAGCCGCCGGCCGGCGGCGTCAGCACGGTGCGCGGCATGGTCTGGGTCGGGTCCCATTCCTCGACATTGGTGATGGTCCACACCACCATCCGTGCGCCGCCCGGCAGCTTGAGCGGCTTGCGGTTGGGAATCGCGGAGTAGTCGAGGCGGTCGTTCGGCAGCATGCCGACAGGCGGCTTGGCAAAGGTCACGGGCGTTCCTCGGGTTGTTTCGTAAACAGGGAGACGCGGCATTTTCCCTCCCCCGCGAGCACTTGCGAGTGCGGGGAGGGGTCAGGGGTGGGGGAGAGAGAAAACTCAGCTTCCCTTGAGGCCGTAGACCTCCGGGAAGAAGAAATCCTTCCATGACGCAGCCTTCACCTTCAGCGTGCCGACGCTCGACATGAAATCCGCGAACTTCATGGTGGCTTCCGGCGTCAGCGTCCACACCACCTGCGGACTGGCCACGACCTTGGCGACCATCTCGGGCGGCAGCTTCGACTTGGAATCCGCGATCCACAGCGCGCTGGCGGCGGTCTTGTCCTTGTTGATAATATCGGTGGCTTCGTGCAACGCCGCGATCAGCGCCTTGTACAGCACCGGATTGGCGTCGTGGAATTTCGCCGAGGTCCAGGCCAGCGTGAAGGTATGCGAACCGCCCATGACGTCGAACGAGTTGACCACGGTGTGGATGCCGGGCTGTTCCAACTGCTGATACTGGAACGGCGGCACGCTGAACGCCGAGTTCACCTCCGACTTGCCGCCAAGCAGCGCCAGCGTCGCATCCGGCGGCGACATCGATACCGTCAGCGTGTCGAGCTTGGCGAAGTCCTTGTCGCCGAACGCCTTGGCGGCCGCCATCTGCAGCATGATGGCCTGCACCGACACCTTTACCGCCGGCACAGCGATACGGTCGCTGTCCTTGAAATCCGCGATGGTCTTGATGTCGGGGTTGCGGGTGTTGAGCAGAAACGGCTGCGAGCTCAGCGCCGTAATGCCGCGCACTTCCTGCGGCGTGCCTTTGGTCTTGGCCCACAGCACCAGGAGGCCCGGCACGCCACCCGAAGCGATATCGATATTGCCCGACAGCAGCGCGTCGTTGACCGCCGCCGGTCCGTTGAACGTGTGCCACGACACTTTGACTTCGGGGATGCCGAGCAGTTTGGCGTGCTTCTCGATGAGCTTTTGATGCTCCATGACGTTGAGCTGCAGGTAGCCCATGGAGAATTGCTGCGCGAGCCGGATTTCCGGCACCTGGGCCGAGGCCGGTGCAACAAGTCCGAAGATTGCCGCCGCAACGGCGCCCAATAATGCCTTGCCACGCATGATGTCTCTCCCGAGTGATGCCTCGTTATTCTTGTTGTTCCGCAAAGGCTAAGCGGCCCCCTAGACTTTGGCAACTCCGCGATACCAATCGTAAATCTGCTCGCCGTTCCAGTGCAGCACGCCGTCGTGCTTGTTCACGTAGTCATAAATTTGCTCGAGATATTTGATGCGGTGCGGCTGGCCTGAGATGTAGGGGTGGATCGCCAGGGCGACGAACTTGGCGCGATGTTCGCTCTCGGCATAAAGCCGGTCGAACTGATCCTTCACCAGATGCAGCAGGTAGTCGCTGTTGTGGTGCTGCACGATCATCACCGGAATGTCGTTGCATTCGATGGTGTAGGGCAAAGTGACCAGCGGCCCGCCGGTGGTTTTGATCACCGTCGGTTCGTCGTCATAGACCCAGTCGCCGATATATTTCACGCCGGCCGCGGTGAGCAGGTCCGGCGTCTCCAGCGTCTCCGTCAGGCCGGGCCCGAGCCAGCCGACCGGCCGCTTGCCGCAGAATTTCTCCATGATGTCCATGGTGCGGTTGATCATGCCGGCCTGGTCCGGCTCCTTGTGGATCGGGCCCTGCTCATAGGCGTGGCCCATGAACTCCCAGCCGGCGTCGCGCGCTTCTTGCGCCACGCGCGGATAGTCTTCGCAGATGCGGGCATTGGCGGCGAGCGTCGGCTTGATGCCGAGCCGCTTGTACAGATCGAAGAACCGCCAGCAGCCGACCCGCATGCCGTATTCGTGGAAGCCCCAGTGCACCACGTCCGGCATCAGCGGCACGCCGGTCGGGGCGGGGAGCAACTGCCGCGCCATCGGCTTGGCGATGTCCCAGACCTCGTAATTGACGATGGTCCAGAACACGATGCGGGCCTTGCCCGGCAGCTTCAGCGGCGGGCGGTCGACGATCGCGGAATATTCGTTGCGCTCGCGCGGGATCATGGGATGGGACAAGCGACACCTTTGGTTTGGGCCGGGGCGGCCGCACGTTAAGGGCGCGTCGCCTCGATTTTGGCGACGCCGAGATAGGTCTCTAGCGTGGCCTGATCGTTGCGCAAAGACAAGCTGTCGCTCTCGTGCACGATGCCGCCGCGCTCGATGATCACGGCGCGGTCGACAATGCCGAGAATTTTTTTGGCGTTCTGCTCGACCAGGATCGCGGAAATCTTTTCCTCGCGGATGATGCGCTGTAGCGCCACCAGCAGTTCTTCGACCAGGATCGGCGCCAGGCCCTCCAGCGGCTCGTCGAGCAGGATGATGCGCGGATTGAGGATCAGCGCGCGGCCGATCGCCAGCATCTGCTGCTCGCCGCCGGACATCTGGTTACCGAGGTTGGCGCGGCGCTCCTTGAGCCGCGGAAACATGTCGTAGACTTTTCCGAGCGTCCAGGCGCCGGGCCGCGCCACGGCGGTGAGGTTTTCCTCCACCGTCAGCGATTTGAAGATGTTGCGCTCCTGCGGCACCCAGCCGATGCCGGCATGCGCCCGCTGGTCGGGACGCAAGGCCGTGATGTCGCGGCCGTCCAGCACGATGCGGCCGCCGCGATAGCGGGTGACGCCGACGATAGTGTTGAGCAGCGTGGTCTTGCCCATGCCGTTGCGGCCGAGCAGCGCCAACGACTGACCGGCGGGGATCGACAGCGACACTTCGCGCAGCACTTGCGCTTCGCCATAACCGGCCGACAGTTTTTCCAAAGTGAGAACGTTGGGCGCGGGTTCAGACATGTTCTCAGACATGGGCTTCCTCGCCCAGATAGACGGCCTTGACGCGCGGATCGCGCGCCACGTCGTCCGGCAGGCCCTCGACGAACAGCCCGCCGTTGACCAGCACCGAAATCTTCTGCGCAAAGGAGAACACGATGTCCATGTCGTGCTCGATCAGCAGCACGGTAACGTCGGCCGGCAGCGCGGCGATGCTGGCGAGGATTTCGTGGCGCTCGTCCTCCGGCACGCCGGCGGCTGGCTCGTCGAGCAGCAGCACGCGCGGCTGGCAGGCGATCGCCACCGCGATTTCCAAGAGCCGCTGCTTGCCGTAAGGCAATATCGCGGTGCGCTCGTTCATGACGTCGGCGAGGTGGAAGCGCTCCAGCACCGAAGAGATCTCTTCCAGCAAAGCCCTCTTGCTGCCGGCGACCCGCCACCAGTCCATGCCAAGGCCATTGCGCTCCGACACCGCCAGCCCGATGGTTTCCAAGGGCGTTAGGTCGCCGAACAATTGGTTGATCTGGAAGGTGCGCACCATGCCGCGCCGCACCCGCGCGTGCTGCGACAACCCGGTGATGTCGTCGCCCTCGAGCAGAATGCGGCCGGCGGTCGGCTTCTGCACGCCGCTGAGCAGATTGATCAGTGTGGTCTTGCCGGCGCCGTTCGGCCCGATCAGCGCGTGCCGCGCGCCTTTCTCGACCGTCAGCGACACGTCGTTGGTCGCCGTCAGGCCGCCGAATTTCTTGACCAGGCCTTTTGTTTGCAACGCCAGCGCCATCTCAGCGATCCTCCGCCGCGGCGGCGGCGGCGGCCGCGCGCCGCGTGGCGCGCCAGTCGAGCTTGGCGGCGAGGTGGCGCAGCGGCGCGTTCCACGCCGTGATGCGATCGCGGCCGATCAGCACCATCGCCACCAGCAGCGCGCCGATCCAGAACGGCCAGTATTGGGGTGTTAAAACGGACAAGTAATCCTGCATCAGCTTGAACAGAATGGCGCCGATCAGGCCGCCATAGAGATAGCCGGTGCCGCCGATGATCAGCACCAGCAGCAAATCCGCCGAGCGGTCGAACGAGAATACGTCGAGCGAAGCGAAGGAAGTGGTCTGCGCCAGCAGCGCGCCGGCGATGCCGGCATAGAATGCCGCGATCGAATAGATCACGATCAGCCGCTGGTCGACCGGGATGCCGATCGCCGCCGCGCGCAGCGGATTGTTCTTGATCGCCACCAGCGACAGCCCGAACGGCGAATTCGCCAGCCGCCGTGCGACCAGGAACAGAACGAACAGCACCACCAGGCAATAGACGAAGCCGTTGTGGCCGAACATATCGAAGCGGAAAAGCCCAAGGATCGGCTGCATGACGACGCCCTGCAGGCCGTCGGCGCCGCCGGTCAGCCAGCCGAACTGGTTGGCGAGCTCACGCAGCATCAAGGCGACGCCGAGCGACACCATCAGCCGCGTCAGATCGGTGCCGCGCAGCACCAGGAAACTGGTGACGAAGCCCACAGCCATCGCTGCAAGCCCTGCAACCAGCAGCGCCAGCACTGGCTCGTTGATCAGTTCATGCTTGGCGAGCAGCGCCGCCACATAGGCGCCGACGCCGAAAAACGCCGCGTGGCCGAGCGAAATGATGCCGGCGTAGCCGACGATGAGATCCAGCGACAGCGCGAACAGCCCGAGCCAGGCGATTTCGGTCATGATCAGATGCCGCGTCGGCATCAGCCAGATCATGGCGAAGGCCACGATCCAGAAAATGATTTCGAGCGGATGCCAGCGCACGCGGGCGCTCAGGCTGTCGCTGGCGCGGCGCAGGATGGAGGAAGTTGCGGAACTCATGGCCGCCTCACTTCGTCGACGCGCGCGAGAACAGGCCGTTCGGCCGCCAGATCAGCACCACGATCATGATGGTGTAGATGACGAAGGCGCCGAGCTTCGGCACGTAATATTTGCCGGCGACATCGCCGATGCCGAGCAAGAGCGAAGCCAGAAACGGGCCGGTGATGCTCGAAGTGCCGCCGACCGTCACCACGATCAGAAAATAGATCATGTATTTGAGCGGAAATGTCGGATCGAGGCCGAGGATTTCGGTGCCCAGCGCGCCGCCCAGGCCGGCGAGACCGGAACCGAACGCGAATGTCAGTGCGAAGATGGCGTTGACGTTGATGCCGAGCCCGCGCGCCACGCGCTGATCGTCGACCGCGGCGCGCAGACGGCTGCCGAAACGGGTCTTCGTCAGGATGGCCTGCAGGCCGATCGCCAGCACGCCGCAGACCACGATGATCAGCAGGCGGTAGCGGCCGATGCCGACGCCGAAGAACTGAAACTGCCCTTGCAGCACCTCGGGCGTCTGCGCGAACACCTGCGTCGAACCCATGATGTAATCGGTGCCCGCCACCGCCATGAACACCAGGCCGATGGTGAGCAGCACCTGTTCGAGATGCGGCTTGCGGTAAACGTGCACGTAGACCGCGCGCTCCATCACCAGGCCGATCACGGCCGCGACCAGGAAGGCGAGCGGCAGCGACAGGAAGAACGGCACGCCGAAATTATTGACCAGCACCACCGTGGCGTAGCCGCCGGCCATGGCGAAGGCGCCGTGCGCCAGATTGATCAGGTTCATCAGTCCGAGCGTGACCGACAGGCCGCAGGCCAGTACGAACAGCAACATGCCGTACGCGACGCCATCGAAAAGGATTGTCAGCATGATTGGGTCACGCGGATGAGAAAAAACCCTCTCCCACGCCGAAGTCGGATCCGTCCGACTTCGGCCAATTCAATATTGGCAGAACTCGGGTGAACCCAAGTTCTGCGTCGGGAGAGGGTCACTACAGGCTTGTCCGTCTTACTTCTTGATCTTGCCGGGGTCCTTGACGTCGTTGAACGTCTGGAACTCGACATTGTAGAGCTGGCCGTTCTTCTTCTCGACCTTGCGGATGTAGATGTTCTGGACGATGTCGCGGGTCTCGGGATCGATCGAGATCGGTCCGCGCGGACTTTCCCACTTCATCCCCTTCATCGCCGCGATCAGCGAATCGCCGTCGGCCTTGCCGCCGGTCTTCTTCAGCGCTTCGTAGATCAAGTGCATGCCGTCATAGCCGCCGACCGACATGAAGTTCGGGCGGAAGTTGTTGGCCTTGGTGAAGGCCTCGACATACTTCTTGTTCATCGCGCTTTGATGATCGGCCGAGTACATGTGCGCGGTGACGACGCCGAGCACCGCGTCGCCCATCTGCGGCAGCAGGTCGTCGTCGGTGACGTCGCCCGGGCCGATGATCTTGATGCCGGCTTTGTCGAGGCCGCGTTCGGCGAACTGCTTCATGAAGGTGGCACCCTGGCCGGACGGCACGAAGATGAAAATCGCTTCCGGCTTGGCGTCGGCCGCGCGCTGCAGGAACGGCGCGAAGTCCGGGTTGGCGAGCGGGATCTTGATCGACTCGATGACCTTGCCGCCGCCAGCGGTGAGCTGCGCCGTGAACGACTTCTCGGCGTCGGCGCCCGGCGCGTAGTCGGACACCATGGTGACGATGTTCTTCAAGTTATTCTTCAGCGCGTAGTCGGCGATGATCACCGACGACTGCGGCAGCGTGAAGCTGGTGCGCGCAATGTACGGCGACTTTTCGGTGATCACCGAGGTGCCGGCGGCCATCACCAGTTCGACCACCTTGGCTTCGGTCGCGAGCGGCGCCACCACCATGGCGGCGGGCGTGACTTCGAAGCCCGCCAGGATGCTGACCTTGTCGTTGACGATCAGTTCCTGCGAAAGCCGCTTGCTGTTGTCCGGCACGCTCGCCGAATCGCGCAGGATGATCTCGATTTTCTTGCCGGCGACGGTGTCGCCGTGTTCCTTCATATAGAGGTCGACGGCGGCTTTGATCTGCTTGCCGGTCGACGCCTGCTGGCCGGTCATCGAGACCACCAGGCCGACCTTGACGGTCTCCTGTGCCTGCGCGGCACCGAGGCCGACCGCGCCGGCGAGCAATCCAGCCGCGGCAATCTTGAGATAGTTCATTATTATCCCTCCCGTTGGCGTTTATTGGGCGGGAGATTGCCCCACTTTACCCCTAAAGAAAAGCGCCTCCATGTCGCGGCGCAAAATGGTTTGATGTCCCACTTTATGGGCCGGAACGCTGCTGTCATGAGGCCCACCGCGCCGCCGCCGGCTAAGTCGTCGCCGCTCATTCCGACGCCAGCGGGACGAGCGGCTGAAACAATCCGGCTTGACAGAATTCCCAAGGTATGTTGTGAGCATTATAACCTTGACAAAGCAGTGTCTAAGCCCTAGTTTGCTTGCATAAACAGGGATTCAGGCGATGACCGACCTACTCAAAAACCCGATCTTTCAGGACGAAACCAAGGCCCGCGAATGGCTCGAAGCCCGCGTCTGGCCGGAAGGTCCGACCTGCCCGCACTGTGGCAATGCCGATAAGGACAATATCAAGGCCCTAGAGGGCAAAGCGCACCGCGCTGGCCTGTTCCAGTGTGCCGAGTGCCGCAACCAATTCACCGTGACCGTAAAGACCGTTTTCGAGCGTTCTAAGATTCCGCTGACCAAGTGGCTTGCCGCCCTGTTCCTGATGACCGCCAGCAAGAAGGGCGTTAGCGCCCATCAGGTTCATCGTATGCTTGGCGTCTCGTACAAATCGACTTGGTTCATGATGCACCGCCTGCGTGAGGCTATGCGCACCGGTGGCCTTGTGCCGCTTGGTGGCGCTGGCCAGATCGTAGAGGCAGACGAGACCTATTTCGGCAAAACCGAACAACCCCGCGTTTCCCCGCACCGCGATGGTCGCCCGTACAAGACCGGCTCACGAGGCCCGCGCGATAAGCGCCCGATCTTGGCGCTGGTTGAGCGTGGTGGCCGCGTCCGCTCGTTCCATATTCCGGTTGCAGGTCAGTTCATCGTGCAAGAGATCGTCAAGCGCAACGTGGCTCGCGAAAGTCGCCTGATGACCGATGAAAGTAAACTCTACAATAACATGGACGCGCACTACGCGCACGAAACCGTCAAGCACACCGCTAACGAGTATGTGCGCGGCGACGTGACCACGAACACCATTGAAAGCTATTTCTCAGTGTTTAAGCGCGGCATGAGGGGCACCTATCAGCATTGCGCTGAGAAGCACTTGCACCGTTACCTTGCCGAGTTCGATTTCCGCTACAACAACCGCATTGCCTTGGGTGTCAACGACACAACGCGCGCAGAAACGTTGGCGGCTGGCATCGTCGGAAAGCGTCTGACGTATCGGCGATCTAACGAAGCCTGATTTCAGCCCAGCGGCTAAGCGTTTCATCCGCTGGCGCAAGAAAGTTTGGAAGCCCAGGAAGCCTATTCGTGTTCGCTATTGGCAATCACGCAAGCCGGTATGAATTGGAGTGGCACAATGAATGAAGAACGTAGGATACGCGCGCGTGTAATCGGAGATCTTCTGGATTCGTTCGTTCAAACTATAAATAATCTGATAGACGCAGAAAAAAGTGCGCTTTCAACTATGGCTCACGGCCCTAGTCACGGGTCGCAGGGCGATGGTTCCAAAGAGGCTATTGATATTCTCGAAAGGATTGCCGACCAAGTATCGCTGGCAGCGCATGAGTTACAATCGTTCGAGAAGCAGGCCAGATGATTTCAGGTCCTCTTCTTTTTGGCTTTTCGCTTGGGTTTGACCGCTAACCTATGTTGCGGCGGACTTTTAGCAACAACCTTCGCGGCGCGCTCAAAGCGCTCCCATGCGTCGGGCTCTAATTCGATATCTTTTGGCTTCGGAGTTTTTGTCATGGCACCTCAGCCGCTTTCGAGAGTGAACCCAAATGCCACATTTCGATTCGGCACCGGGGCTTTTGACGCTAGGCCAGAACTCACAAAATTAATAATGCGCGCATTATCCGTAGGATCAATGATCGAATTTCGATGGTCGCTGCTACTTATCAATCTCCTTCGTGCCGATCCAGATACTGGGATGGCCATGTACCAAGCTCTATCAAGTAGCGAAGCGCGCCGCGCGGCAATCCTTGCTGCGGCTCAGTCTCGGTTGCCAGCCGAGGATTACCAGATTTTCCAATGCGTCATGAAAGCGACTTCCCCAGCCAGAAAAGTCAGAAACACGTTTGCCCACCACCTATGGGGAGAATCTCCAGAATTGTCAGACTGCCTTCTTCTGGTGGACCCAGGACATTACGTTGATTTTTTTGTCGGCGTTGAAAACACCAACAGAAAAATGCGCGAAACCCGCAAGATTTCAGTTCCTCCCGGCCCCGACCGTGACCATATCCAAGTCTATTCAAAAACCGGACTTGAAGCCGTTAACGTCTTGATGTGTGAGGCACTTGAAATGGTATCGGATTTAGGCGGAGGAATTCACCACGGAAACGGCGATGTCATAGACGACATATTACGCCAGAAGCTATTAAATCGGCCTCTAATTTCACGAGCCCTTCAACGCTTGAAAACGCAAAGTGCTCAATGAGCTCGTCCACAATTGCTTTTCGCAATTGTGGCAGCGACACACAGATTGTTTCGGGCGCGCCAGTGCCGCATTCCGCGAACACAGGGCTTGACCTAGGATTAGTGTCTTGCTTTGTCAAGGTTATAATACTCTATGTTGTCCTAGTAACGTCCGGTCCACCCGAGGGCGCTGTCATGAGGCGTCGTGAAAGTGGGATCGGATGTGGCGCCCGCGGGTTTGGAGAACGCACTCCAGACTCCCGGGCGGCGCCGGACCCCGCCCCGGGCACACTAGGGTGCCCTGCGAGGAGCTCGCTGACGGCGTGTCCTTCGGGAGACTGGCCGAAAGCGCGGACCGGACGCCGTCAGACGCCGCAATGGAGCGCCGAGAGGCGCCGCACACCCCGGTCGGTGTGCGCACTTGCTAAAAGGATGCGCCGCTCGGCGCTCCATCCCCTCGGCTTGTTCGAGGGGGAAGAACAGGAAGTCCGTCTACCCGGGGCGATAAAGAATGCGGGCGATGAGGTGTGTCCAAATTCCGCCGTCTCCGCGAAGGCGGCGACGACAGCGGCCTCAATTCGCCGGAACGCCGGCCGCCTTGACGACGCCGCCCCAGACTTCGGTCTCGTGCGTGATGAAGGCCTTGGCTTCGGCGGGTGTCCTGCCTGCGGCGCGCAGATTGATCTTTTCGAAGTGGTCGCGCGCCTCCGGACTCGCCAGCACCTCGTTGATCGCCTTGTTGAGCTTGGCGACGATCGCGTCCGGCGTTTTCGGCGGCGCGGCGATGGCGTTCCAGGTGCCGGATTCGAAGCCTTTCAGCCCGGCTTCGTCGAGCGTCGGAATGTCCGGCAAGGTCTCGACGCGCTTGGCGGTCGCCACCGCCAGAATGCGGGCGCGGCCGGCCTGGTGCAGTTTGATCGCCGAGGCCAGCTCCATGAAGATCATGTCGACGTGGCTGGAGATCAGATCGTTGAGCGCCGGCGCGGTGCCTTTGTACGGCACGTGCACCAGCTTGGTGCCGGTCACGGTCTCGAACAAAGCCGCGGTCAGATGCGACGTGGTGCCGATACCCTGCGAGGCGTAATTGACATGGCCGGGGTTGGCTTTGGCGTAGGCGATCAGTTCCTGCGCCGTTTTGGCGGGGAAGTCAGGGCGCACCATCAGCACGTTGGCGATCGAGGTCATGATCGTCACCGGCACGAAATTCTTCGGGTCGAAATTCATGTTCTTGTACATCAGCGGGTTGACGGTGAGCGGCGCCGGCTGCGCGGCGAGCAGCGTGTAGCCGTCCGGGTCCGAGGTGAACACATATTCGGCGCCGATATTGCCGGCGGCGCCGGCGCGGTTTTCCACCACCACCGGCTGGCCGAGCTTGCGCGACAGACCCTCGGCGACAATGCGCGCCACGGTGTCGACGCCGCCGCCGGGCGGCACGCAGACGATCAGCCGGATCGGGCGATTGGGAAAATCGGCGGCGCTTTGCGCGTCCGCGCTCGGAATCAGAATACCCGAAGCAAACAGCAACGCTGAAATCAGCGCCAGAATAATGCGCACATTGTCCTCCCTATGCCGCCGTTTTCGGCGGTCGTCGTTTTAAGCCGGCAGTGTCAGATTAAACATCCGTATTGCATTGCCGCCAAGAATATTGTGCTTGGCCTGCTCGCTCAAGAACGGCAGATCGTAGATCGTCGACGGCAGATCGAAGTCCCAGTGCGGATAATCCGACGAATACAGCAACTGGGTCTCCGCTTTGATCATGCGAAAGGTCGTCTCCAGCGCGCCCATGTCGGTCATTTCCATCGGCTGCGATGAGAAGAACATATCACGCATGTAGTCGCTCGGCAGTTTCTTGAGCGCCGGCGCTTCGGACGAGCGCATCATGTATTCATTGTCGAAGCGCTGCATCATGAAGGGGATCCAGGCGAGCCCGCTTTCGATCCACAACAGCTTCAATTTGGGGAAGCGCTCCGGCAGGCCGTTGGTGATCCAGTTGGCCATATGCACCATGTTGTAGAACACGAAGCCGAGCGCGTGCACGGCGATGAACCTGTTCATCATGCCGACGGTGTGGTCGTTCCAGTTGTAGCCGGCATGGAAGGCCAGCGGCAGGTTCATCTCTTCCATCAGCGCGTAGGTCTTCATGTAGGAGTTGTGGTGCACCGGCCGGTAGCGCGCCGAGGTCACCATAAAGCCGACCACGCCCGGTTTGCCGCCGAACTCCTGCACAGTCTTGTACGATGCCTCGGCATCGTTGAACGGCAGATACAGCATCGAGCGAATGCGCGGCTCATGCGCCAGCACGCGTTCGCACAGCCAGCGGTTATAGGCGCGCGCCAGCGCCACCTCGACTTCGACCTGCGGATGCAGGCCGAGTTGCAGCATCGGCGTCGGAAACATCACCGCGATATTGATGCCGATGGCATCCATCCAGCGCCGTGCCAGCGAAATATCGCGATGCGTGCCGGCTGGCGTTTTTTCCATGCCGCGCGTTGAGTAGCGCATGACGCGCCCGCCCATGTCCTGATAGCCGACGCCGCCCGGCGACACGACGCCGTTGCCTTTGGCGCTGGCCTGCCGCGCGCTGCGCGCGAGCTGCTGCAGCACCGGATCGTCCATGTATTCGAGTATTTCGTCGATCGCCTCGGTCTCGTAATGATGCGAGTCGACGTCGACGATGGGGAAATTCTTGTAGCCGCGTTCTTCCGCCTGCTGGGAGGCATGCGCCAGCAGCTTGGAGGTGTCGAATTCCTCGACCTCCATGCGCCGGAAGTTGCTGAGGGGGAGGTCCATCTTCTTACTTTCCCGACCAGGCTTGCCACATGCCGAGTTCGAACACCTGCAGGTTCACGGCCTTCATCATGGCGGTGACCGTCACCATCACGTCGGTGGCGGTCATGGCCTCGGAGCCGAACGCGGGCAGGGCGCCGTCGCGCTCCGCGGCGCGTTCGGCATAGAGCCGCACGGCCTTGGCCAGCATCGTTTGAATCTCCGTGTCGGTCGGACGTGCGTCGATCTCAGCCTGCAACGACATAGACATCCTCCCCGCGCTTGACGACCTCGAAGCTTTTCAGCCGCAGCTTGCGGTCGGCGGCGCACTCGCCGGTCTTCAGGTCGTACTCATAGCCGTGCCACGGGCAGACGAAATGGATTTCGTCCTTGGAAAACTTCTGCCCGTTCCAGGTACGGTCGGGCGCGATCACGTCCTCGACCTTGTGCATGATGAGGCCTTCGCAGGCCGGCCCGCCCTGATGCACGCACAGATTTTCGTAGGCATAATACTGGCCCTGCCAGTGAAATACGCCGATTTCGGTGGCGCCGGCGCGAACGATGCGCCGTTCGCCATCGGCGAATTGCGCGGCCTTAGCGACAAAAACATCAGGCATGCGTGGAATTCCCGGCAAAGTGTGGCGGAAAAGTATGGCATTGAATTTCGCGGCGGACCACCCTTCGCAAAAATCGAAGTCGGGCTTGCGGCTTTCCGCATTGCGGCTGCAGGCGGCAGCGGGCAGGGTTCCGCGCCTTGCGAGAGAGAAGGACGCCGCCGGTGGACTCATTGCTCATACTCAGCGTCACCGCGGGCGCTTTTCTGCTGGCCGGTTTCGTCAAAGGCGTCATCGGTCTTGGTCTGCCGACGGTCGCCATCGGCCTGCTCGGCTTGGTGATGAGTCCGGCGCAGGCGGCCGCGATCCTCGTGGTGCCGTCGCTGGTCACCAACATCTGGCAACTTGTAACCGGTGGCGACGTGCTGCTGTTGACGCGGCGGCTGTGGCCGATGCTCGCCGGCGTCTGCGTCGGCACGTTCATCGGCGCGACCATGCTGCCGGCGAACAACGGTCAGGCCGGCACCTGGCTCGGCGTGGCGCTGATCGTCTATGCCGCGCTCGGACTGGTCAAAGTCCACTTCAGGGTGCCGCGCCGCGCCGAAACCTGGCTCGGCCTCATCGTCGGATTTCTGACCGGGGCGGCAACGGTCGCGACCGGCGTGTTTGTGCTACCCGGCGTGCCTTACATCACGGCTCTGGATTTCGACCGCCACCGCATGGTGCAGGCGCTGGGCCTGTCGTTCACGGTCTCGACCGTCACGCTCGCGCTGGCGCTGGCCTATCAGGACCAGATTCACGCCTCGGTGGCATGGCCGGCGCTGATCGCGCTCGGCGTGGCCTTGATCGGCATGTGGTTGGGGCAAATGCTGCGTGTAAAAATCAAAGCCGAGACCTTCCGGCTGTTCTTCTTCCTCGGTCTGCTGCTGCTCGGCGCGCATCTGGCGCTGCGCGGCTTGCTGTGATCGACTAGCGCCATTCGCTTTCCGAGGACCGCTGCCCATGAAAGTCGTCGATCTCTCCCATGTCATGAACGTGCACACGCCTGGCTGGGTCGGCTATGCCGGCAACAAGATGTATTACGCGCAGAACTTGCAGACCGTGCGCATCGTCGCTCAACGCATCGACACTGCATTGCATGTCGGCACCCATTTCGACGGCGCCATGCACGCCACCGATAACCGCAAAGGCGACATGGCGCATCTGCCGCTCGACTATCTGATGAACCGCGGCGTCGTCGTCGATATTTCCAAGCATATGCACGACTGGGCGGTGATCACGCCGGAGATCATCGAGAGTGCTGGCGCCGATATCCGCGAGGGCGACATCCTGATTTTGCACACCGGCTGGCACAAGCATTACGAAGGCCAGCCGCAGCAGGATCTGGTGAAGTACTTCTGCTACCACCCCGGGCCGAACCTCGACACGCTGCACTGGATGTTGAAGAAGAAGATCAAATGGTGGGGCATGGACACCGGTTCCTGTGACCACGCCATGAATACCTCGATCCGATATATGCGGCCCGACCTCGCCGAGGAATTCACCAAGAAGCACGGCAAGACGCCGGCCGAGTTCTTCGGCACCTTCCATTACACGCACAAGAAATCCGGACGGCAGGTCTCGGCCGACGTGTTTCCGTTCCACAATTGGGCGTTCCAGGAAGGCCTGTTGCACGCGGAAAATATCGGCGGCGACATCGAGCTGATGCTCGGAAAGCGCTGCCTGATCGGCGCGTTCCCCTGGCGCTACGAGGGCCTCGAAGGCTGCCCCTGCCGCATTGTCTGCTTCCTGGATACGGATATGTCGGTCGAAGCCGTCGGCGACGCGGCAAAGGCGATTTTGCGAAGTTAAATCTCGTGCCCCGGACGCGCCGCAGCGCGGAGCGGTGCGGCGCTGATCCGGGGCCGTTCCAAACTCTTGATCCTGAAAGGTCCCGGGTCTGCAGCGCACCATCAAGAGATGCTGCGCTGCGCCCGGGACACGCTAGAGCAGCCGCGGATCGGCCTGGTTATTCTGCAGCGTGAACTGAATCGCCTCGCGCAGCACGGCGTATTTTTCCTTCGGCCATGCCGCGACGCGGATATCGGCCAGCAGCTTCGCCGATTTGCCGAACACGACGACGCGGTCGCCGACGCCGATGGCTTCTTCCAGTTGGTGCGTGATCAAAATCGCGGTCGAGCCGCATTCACGCGCCAGCGCCAGGAACGTCTCGCGCAGTTCCGCCGCCGTCACCTCGTCGAGATGGCCGAAGGCCTCGTCGGCCAGCAAGATGTCGGGCTGCACCACGAAGGCCCGCGCGATGGCGACGCGCTGGCGCATGCCGCCGGACAGTTCATGCGGATAGGCGTTGACGAAATTGCCGAGCCCCAGCCGGTTCAGCCAGGTGAGCGCGCGGATGTGCTGCTCTTCCTCATGCATGCCGATCAACTCCAGCGGCAGCTTGACATTGTCGAGCGCCGAGCGCCACGGCAGCAGGCGATCCTGCTGGAATACGGTGGCGATCTTGCCGCGGAAATAATCGAAGTCGGCATGGGGGCTTTTATCGCCAATGTGAAGCGTGCCTTCGGTCGGCGGCTCCAACCCGATCATCATGTCGAAGAAGGTGGATTTGCCGCAGCCGGTCTGGCCGACGATTGCCACCACTTCGCGCGGCGCAATCGTCAGATCGAGCCGGTCGATGGCGACCACGGCCTGGCCGGACGTGGCCTGCCAGAACAGCTTGCGCAGGCCGCGCACTTCGATCGGCGGTGGACCGCTCCTGACCGCGATATTCATGCGCGCCACCGCAGCAGCCGCGTTTCGACCCGCGCCACGATGGCTTCCATCATGAACAGAAGCGCGACGAGAACGATGGTCCAGGCGAACACGTCGGCGACCGAGAACAGTTCTTGCGCCACCGACAATTGATGGCCGATGCCGGTCACCGCGCCGACCAGTTCGGCAATCGTCACCACGCGGATCGCCAGACTGATATTCACCTTCCAGCTGGTGAAAATGGTCGGCACGATGGCCGGCAGCATCAGCTTGACGAAGAATTGCAAGGTGGTCGGCCGGAACGACTTTATCATATGGCGCAGTTCGCGCGGCACGCTGCGCATGGCGTCGAGCGTGTCGATCAGGAACACCGGCCCGCAGACCACGACCAGCACGAAACCGATGCGGAATTCGACGCCGGGAAACCACAGCACCGCGAACAAGATCCACGACACCACAGGCACGGCCATAAACAGCCGGACGATCGGGTGCAGATATTTCTCCAAGGTCTCGGAGCGATACATCGCCATCGCCATCGCCAGGCCGAGCACGAAGGAGGCGAGCAGCGCCCCGATCACCCGCGCCAAAGTCACCACGATATCGATCGGCGTGATGGTGACGATGCTTCTGCCGATCTTCAGCAGGCTCGGGATGGCGAACGGCGGAATCCCGAGCACCGGCGCCAGATGCGACAGCACTTCCCAGAAGGCGGCAAAGATCAGCAGCGAGACCAGCGTGTGCCGTGGAAAAGTAAAATTCCGGACCGGCTCACGCAACTCGTCGTTCAAAATGGTCATTTATTCAGGGCGCGTAGATGATCTTGTCGTCGGGCATCTTTTCGTAGAACCCGGCCTTCACCGCGCGCTCCATCATGTCGGTGATCGATTTGCGGGTGGCCGGCTCCCAGGCCGGCTTGACGATCATGCTCAGCCGCTTGCTCTCCACCGCGGCCGTGAGAATGCCCGGCGGCAGCTTCAGCGTTTCGTTGGCGATCTTGTCGGCGTCGGCGGTTTCCTTGTGCAGGACGTCGGCGACGTCCTGCAGCGCCGCCAGCAGCATTTTCGGCGCGCCGGGATTCTTGGCGATGGCGTCGGCGCGCATCGCCGGCACGATTTCCCAGCCATCGACGCCGGCGATTTCGCGCCAGCCTTCGGCGCCGTTGAAGATCACGTGCCAGCTCGGATTCTGCTTGGCGATGATGCTAGCCAGCGGCTCGATCACCAGGGCCGCCTCGACGCGCCCGGCTTCAAGCTGAGCGCGCGCCACCGCGAAGTTGGCGTTGACGATGGTGATGTCCTTGGTCAGGTCGAGGCCCTTGGCGGCGGCATAGATCTTCACCACCTGGAACTGCGAGCCGCCCATGTCGGCAGCGAGCTGCTTGCCCTTGAGATCGGCCAAAGTCTTGATGGCGTCGTCCTTGGCGAAGATCACCAGGTCGGCCAGCGTGAAGCCGGTGCCGATGATGCGCAGCGGCACGCCTTCCTGGTACAGTTTCTGGAAGATCGTCGGCCCGCCGATCAGCACGTCGGTCTCGCCGGTGGCGAAGGCCGCGTAGAACGACGAAATCGACGGATAGGCGTGAATGTCCAGTTCAAAGCCGTGTTTGGCGTCGATGCCGCGCGCCTTCATGATGTTCCAGACCAGCGGGTTGAACACCGGCAGCGTCAGGCTGGACACCTTGATGACCGGCTTCTGCTGCGCCTGCGCGGCCGGCAACAGGCTGGCAAAACCGATGACAAACCCCGCGGTCAGCGCCGCGAAGTGGCGTCGAGACATTCCAAACATAGACAATTCCCCCCTGGAGTTTCCGGCGCGGTCTTTGCCGCCACGACTTCACTTTTGTCCGGCTTGGACCCATTGGGCCTAATCCGGAGACAATGTGCAATCGATCTTTGCCATGATGACTTTACTCCGGTTTCGTTTGTGTGCAAATAATTGCACTCTCGATGTCGGAGTGCGTGATGCCGTATATCGCCGCGCAAGATGGCGCCCGGTTGTATTACGAAGAGGCGGGCGAGGGCTCGGCCGTCGTCTTCATCCATGAATATGCCGGCGACTACCGCACCTTCGAGCCGCAGATGCGGCATTTCGCGCGCTCCCATCGCTGCATTACCTACAGCCAGCGCGGCTATCCGCCATCCGACGTGCCGGACGACGGCGCCAAATACAGCCAGGACATCGCGCGCGACGACGTCATCGCGTTGATGGATGCGCTCAAGATCGACAAGGCCCACATCGTTGGGCACTCGATGGGCGCCGCCACGGCGTTGCACGTCGGCATCCACTATCCCAAGCGATGTATCTCGGTGGTTGCCGCCGGCTGCGGCTATGGCTCGAGTCCCGACCCGGTCAAGGTCGAGGAGGCGCGTGCCCAATCGCGCGAGACCGGCAAGATGTTCGCCACCGAGGGCATCGTCGCCGCCGCGCCGCGTTACGCCGACGGCGCCACGCGTCAGACCCACAAGAACAAGGACCCGCGCGGCTTTGCCGAATTCGCCAGAATGCTCGGCGAGCACTCGGCGACCGGCCATGCGCTCACCATGCTGCATTTGCAGGCCAAACGGCCGACACTGTGGGACATGGCAGCCGATCTGAAGAAATTTGCCCCGCCGCTGCTGATTATCGTCGGCGACGAGGACGACTGGTGCCTCGACGCCAGCGTGTTCTTGAAACGCACCGTGCCGACCGCCGGGCTGCTGGTTATTCCGCGCTCCGGCCACACCATCACCAGCGAGGAGCCGGCGGCGTTCAACGCCGCGCTCGCCGACCTGTTCGCCACCTCCGAAGCCGGGCGCTGGATGGCGCATCGCGCCAGCACATAAAGATAAAGGGAGTATCGCCATGGATCTCAAGCTCAAGGGCAAGACCGCGCTGGTGACCGGCGGCAGCGAAGGCATCGGCAAGGGCCTTGCGCTCGCGCTGGCCAAGGAAGGCGTCGATGTCGCCATCTGCGCGCGGCGGCTGGAGCCGCTCGAGGCCGCAGCGAAGGAGATTGCCAAGGAGACCGGCCGCAAAATTGTCGCTATCCCCGCCGATCTGCGCAAAGACTCAGACGCCAAGAACTTCATCGAAGCTGCGCACAAGGCGCTCGGCCGTGTCGACATCATGATCAACAATGCCGGCTCGGCCGCCGGCGGCGTCATCGAGCATCTCACAGAAGACGACTGGGAGAAGGGCCTCCAGCTCAAATTCATGGGCTATGTGCGCTGCCTGCGTTACGTGCTGCCGCTGATGGTCAAGCAAGGCGGCGGCCGGGTGGTGAACCTGATCGGCAATGACGGCGTGAAGCCGTCTTATTGGGAAATCTGCCCGGGCGCCGCCAATGCGGCGGGACAGAACCTCACGATGTCGCTCGCCGGCCAATATGGCCGCGACAACATCTCCTTCGTCGCGGTCAATCCGGGGCCGGTACGCACGGAGCGCTGGGCAGGATTGGTCGATGCCATGGCGCGCGACATGAAAATCCCGCGCGAACAGGCCGACAAACTCGCGCCGGCCTCGATCCCGATGGGCCGCATCGCCGAAGTGGAGGAGGTGGCGAACCTGGTCGTCATGCTGGCGTCGCCGATGATGGAGATGGTCAACGGCACCATGATCGAAATCGACGGCGGCCAGGACAAGGCGCTGATGGATCGCTTCCGTGATCGGCCGAAATGATCGCACGCAAATGATCGCGGTTTTCGAACAAGACATATGCAAACAAAATGCTCAGCGTTGCTGCAATTCATGCCATAGGCGTTGCTTGACAAGCCCGGTGCTGCAGTCCGACTATTTGCGTACAAACAGTAAGCTCGGCCGCAGGCGAAGGATTTGATTTGGAGATACGGAGTCGCATCGCGGCCCGCCGTCACGCAGGGGAGCCAAGTTATGAAAGCTAAGTCTCACGTGTTGCTCGCACTTGCCATCGCCGCGGGTCTTGCCACGCAGGCATCGGCGCAAGACACCATCAAGATCGGCGAACTCAACAGCTACAAAACGCAGTCCGCCTTCCTCGATCCGTACAAGAAGGGCATGGATCTGGCGCTTGAGGAGATCAATTCCAAAGGCGGCGTGCTCGGCAAGAAGCTCGAGTTGATCTCGCGCGACGACGGCACCAATCCGGGCGAGGCGGTGCGCGTCGCCGAAGAGCTGATTACCCGCGAAGGCGTCGTCATGATCGCCGGCACCTTCCTGTCGCATATCGGTCTCGCGGTGACGAACTTCGCCGCGCAGAAGAAGGTGTTCTTCCTCGCCGCCGAGCCGCTGACCGACAAGATCACCTGGCAGAACGGCAACAAATACACCTATCGCCTGCGCGCCACGACCTACATGCAGACGGCGATGCTGATGCCGGCCGCTACCGGCTTCAAGAAGAAGCGTTGGGCGCTGGTCTATCCGAACTTCGAATACGGCCAGGCCGCCGCCGAAGCCTTCAAGACGCTGATGAAGAAGGCGCAGCCCGACGTCGAATTTGTCACCGAGCAGGCGCCGCCGCTCGGCAAGATCGACGCCGGCGCGGTGGCGCAGGCGATCGACGACGCCAAGCCGGATGCGATCTTCAACGTGCTGTTCGGCGGCGATCTCGCCAAGTTCGTGCGCGAGGGCAATACCCGCGGCGTGTTCAAGAACCGCCCGGTGGTCAGCCTGCTGTCGGGCGAGCCGGAATATCTCGATCCGCTCAAGGATGAGACGCCGGTCGGCTGGGTCGTCACCGGTTATCCCTGGGACAAGATCAAGACCCCGGCGCACACGGCTTTCGTCACGGCCTACCAGAAGAAGTTCAACGACTATCCGCGGCTCGGTTCGATCGTCGGTTACGTGACCATCAAGTCGATCGCCGCCGGCATCGCCAAGGCCAAGTCGACCGACACCGAGAAACTGGTGGCGGCCTTCGCCGATCTGAAGGTCGACAGTCCGTTCGGGCCGTTCAGCTATCGCGCCAGCGATCATCAGGCGACGATGGGCGCCTTCGTCGGCAAGCTGGCGCTGGAAGGCGGCAAGGGCACCATGGTCGACTTCAAATATGTCGATGGCGCTTCGGTGCTGCCGAGCGACGCCGAAGTGAAGAAACTGCGCCCGGCGGACGCAAATTGAATCTTCTTATCCCTCCCCCTTGTCGGGGGAGGGAAGCCTTCCCTGAAAGGGGAGGGATAAAAAGTAGGCCATGACCTTTAGCGCATTCCTGTTTCAGGCGCTCAACGGGCTCTCTACCGCCTCCGGGCTGTTCTTTATCGCCGTCGGCCTGTCGCTGATTTTCGGCGTCTCCCGCATCATCAATATCGCGCACGGGTCCCTCTATATGCTGGGGACCTACATCGCCTACACCTTCGCCACGCATATCGACGGCGGGCTCGGCTATTGGGGCGGCATCGTCGCCACCGCTTTGATCGTCGGCGTGCTCGGCGCGCTAATCGAGATCGTGCTGCTGCGGCGAATCTATCGCGCGCCGGAATTATTCCAGCTGCTTGCAACCTTCGCGCTGGTGCTGGTGATCAACGACGCCACGCTGTGGCTCTGGGGCCCGGAAGATCTGCTTGGGCCCCGCGCGCCGGGCCTGCGCGGTGCCATCGAAGTCTTCGGCCGCCAGTTGCCGAGCTACGACCTGTTCCTGATCTTCATCGGCCCGCTGGTGCTGATCCTCCTGCATTTCGCGCTGGCGCGCACCCGTTTCGGCCGTTTGGTGCGCGCGGCGACGCAGGACCGAGAAATGGTCGGCGCGCTTGGCGTCAATCAGGCGGTCCTGTTCACCTCGGTGTTCGCGCTCGGCGCGCTGCTCGCCGGCCTCGGCGGCGCGCTCCAGGTCGCACGCGAGCCGGCCAATCTCGCCACCGATCTGGTTGCCATCGGCGACGCCTTCGTCGTGGTGGTGGTCGGCGGCATGGGTTCGATCAGCGGCGCCTATCTCGCCGCGGTGATCATTGCCGAGGTCAAGGCGCTGTGCATCGGCATCGGCGTGGTCGATTTTGGCTTCGTCACGGTGAATTTCTCCAAATTCACGCTGGTCGCCGAATTTCTGGTGATGGCGGCGGTGTTGATCGCGCGGCCTTACGGCCTGTTGGGCAAGCCGCAAGCTGCGGTGCGCTCGATCGCCGAGCCGGAGGAACCGATCCGTCCGGCGACGCCGATGCTCAAGACGCTCGCCGTCATCGTGCTGGCGTTGCTGATGTGTCTGCCGCTCTTGGCGCAGTCGTCGCCTTATCTCTTGATCCTCGGCATCGACGTCTTGATCGCGGTGATCTTCGCCACCTCGCTGCATTTCATCATGGGGCCGGGCGGCATGCATTCGTTCGGCCACGCCGCCTATTTCGGGCTCGGCGCCTATGGTGCGGCGCTGCTGGTGAAATGGCTCGGTGCGCCGATGGGCATCGCGTTGCTCGTCGCGCCCCTGGCGGCGCTGGCGGGTGCGCTGTTGTTCGGCTGGTTCGCGGTGCGGCTGTCGGGCGTTTATCTCGCGATGCTGACGCTGGCCTTCGCGCAGATCGTCTGGGCCGCGGTGTTCCAGTGGGAAGGCTTCACCGGCGGCTCCAACGGCGTGATCGGCGTCTGGCCGCCGCCGCCGTTCGACAAATCCTGGGTGTTCTTCGTGCTGACGCTGCTGCTGGCGATTGCCGCCGTGTTGCTGCTGCGGCGTCTCCTGTTCGCGCCGTTCGGCTACGCCATGCGGGCCGGGCGCGATTCGGTCTTGCGCGCCGAAGCCATCGGTATCGACGTGAAGCGCGTGCACTGGCTGGCCTTCGCCATTGCCGGCGGCATTTGCGGCGTGGCCGGTGGGCTGTTCGCTTTCGCCAAGGGCTCGATCTCGCCGGAGACCATCAGCGTCGGCCGCTCCATCGACGGCCTGGTGATGGTGCTGCTCGGCGGCATCCAGACTTTGACCGGCCCGATCGTCGGTGCCTCGCTCTACGCACTGCTGCAGGACACCGTGATGCGGCAGACGGAATACTGGCGGGCGTTGCTCGGCATCATCATCTTGGTGCTGGTGTTGGCGTTCCCGCAGGGCATCGTCGGCGCTGCCGCGCACCTGTTCGGCAAAAGGCGGGCGCCATGAGCGTGCTCGAAGTCCGCGCCTTGTCCAAGGCTTTCGGCGGCGTGCGCGCGGTCAACGATGTCGCCTTCGTGGTCGAGCCCGGCGAATTCCTCGCCATGATCGGGCCGAACGGCGCCGGCAAGTCGACCTGCTTCAACATGATCAACGGCCAACTCGCGCCGGATTCCGGCGAGATCCTGCTCGAAGGCAAGAACATCGCCGGCTTGGCGCCGCGCGCGATCTGGCGGCTCGGCGTCGGCCGCACCTTTCAGGTGGCCGCGACGTTCGGCTCGATGACGGTGGTCGAGAACGTGCAGATGGCGCTGCTGTCGCATGCCGGCGAAATCTACCGGTTTTGGCGTCCGGTCGCTCAGATGCATCGCGTCCGCGCGCTCGATCTGTTGGGTCAGGTCGGCATGCAGGACGCCGCCGACCGGCCGAGCCGCGAACTCGCCTATGGCGACGTCAAGCGTATCGAGCTGGCCATCGCGCTCGCCAACGAGCCGCGCCTGCTGCTGATGGACGAGCCGACCGCCGGCATGGCGCCGCGTGAGCGCAACGAGCTGATCGCGCTGGTCAAGCGGCTGGTGGTCGAACGCGGTGTTTCGGTGCTGTTTACCGAGCACTCGATGGATGTGGTGTTCGCTTACGCGGACCGGATCATCGTCTTGGCGCGCGGCCGCGTCATCGCCGACGGCAACGCCGCCGCGATCCGCGACAATGCCAAAGTGAGGGAAGTCTATTTCGGCACCGGCAAGACGTTCGCGGGAGCCGCGTCATGAGCGAACTTATGCTCACCGTCGAAAACCTCAGCGCTTGGTACGGCGCCGCGCGTATTCTCTACGACCTGAATTTCAATGTCGGCCGCGGCGAGGTGGTGGCCTTGATGGGCCGTAACGGCGCCGGCAAGTCCACCACCATGAAGGCGATCATGGGCTTGATCGCCGAGCGCCAGGGCGTCGTGACGTTCAACGGCGGCGATATTTCGCGGCTCAAGCCGTTCGAGATCGCGCGGCGCGGACTGGGATTTACGCCCGAGGATCGCCGCATCTTCGTCGACCTCACCGTCATGGAAAATCTCGACATCGGCCGCCAGCCGCCGCGCAATTTTCCGGACGGCACGCCGGCGCCGTCCTGGACGCCTTCAAGCCTGTTCAAGCTGTTCCCTAATCTCGCCGAGATGCCGCAGCGCCTCGGCTACCGCATGAGCGGCGGCGAGCAGCAGATGCTCACCGTGGCACGTACGCTGATGGGCAATCCGCTGCTGGTGCTGCTCGACGAGCCGTCCGAAGGCGTAGCGCCGCTGATCGTCGAGCAGATGGCCAACACCATCGTCGAACTGAAAAAGGAAGGCCTGTCGATCCTGCTGTCCGAGCAGAATATCCATTTTGCGAGGCTGGTGTCCGACCGGGTCTATGTGCTGGAAAAGGGCCAGATCCATTGGCAGGGCTCGATGACGGATTTGGCCGATAACCTCGACATCCAGAGGGCCTATTTGACGGTCTGAACCGAGGGGGCTATCGCCTCGCCGCGATCCGGGCCATGATTTCTCACTCCACGAAACTGAAAGCAGCCGACTTATGCCGCGCGATAAATTGAAGATTGTGGCCCCGGTAACCGAACCGGGGCGCTATGTGCTCGACGAACAGATCGGTTTCCTGTTGCGCGTCGCCATGCAGCGGCACACCTCCATTTTCATGTCGCGGATGATCGAGGGGCTGACCCAGACCCAATTCGCGGCGCTGTCCAAGCTCTACGAGGTCGGTCCCTGCTCGCAGAACCATCTCGGCCGGCTGATCTATCTCGACGCCGCCACCATCAAGGGCGTGGTTGACCGGCTGGGCGTGCGCGGCTTCGTCACCGCGCTCGCCGACCCGACCGACCGCCGCCGCCGCGCCGTGGCGCTCACCGAACGCGGCCGCGACGTGACGCAGGCCGCCATGGTCGTCGCCGCCGAAATCACCGCTGCCACCTTGGCGCCGCTGACGGCCGACGAGCAGCGCATCGCGGCGCTGCTGTTGAAAAAGCTGTCCTAGAAGCCGTAGAGCTTGGCCGGATTGTCGACCAGCACTTTGGTGCGCGCCGCTTCGTTCGGTATCCAATCCAACAGCATGTCGAGCATCCAGGCGTCTTGCGGCTTGCGCGCGCCGGACATCGGATGCGGCCAATTGCTGGCCCAGATCGTGCGCTCGGGCGCGGCCTTGGCCAGGATTTTCGCCAGCCGGCCGACGTCGTCGTAATACGGCGGCCCGAATTTCGACGTCTCATAAGGCGCCGCCAGCTTGATCCAGGTGCGCCCGTTGTCGAGCAGGCGCAGCAGCGCGCGGAAACCGGGATGATCCGGCTCGACCGGTTCCAGAAACTTGCCGACGTGATCGATGCTCAAGGCCGTGGGCAGCCGCTGCAGCATCGGTTCGAGCTCGCCCAGCAAACGGCCGTCAGTCTGGAACTGCACATGCCAGCCGAACGGAGCTACCCGCGCCGCCATCGTTTCGAGGATTTCCAAAGGCAGCGGCGCGCCGGCCAGCATGAAGAACCGTACACCGCGAATGCCGAGCTTGGTCAGCCGTTCCAACTCAGCGTCGGAAACCGTCTCATCGACCACGGCGACGCCGCGCGCGCTTGGTCCGATCGCCGCCATCACGTCGAGCAGGCAGCTATTGTCCTTGCCGTAGACGGAGGGTTGCACGACCACGGTGCGGTCGATGCCGAGTCGCGTGCGGGCCTTCAAATAATCGGCGAGCGAGGCATCGGGCGGATCGATCTTGGCCGTCGCCGCCTTCGGATAGCGCGAATCGTAGACATGCATATGCGTGTCGCAGGCGCCGGGCGGCGCCTTGAGCTGCGGCCGGCTTTGGTCGTCCTGGGTCATTGGATTCCTGAAGAGTCGGGCCGCGGTTACGGGCAGATATAACCCGCGCCGCTCGGATTCTTGAAGCAGCCGACGGATTCCGGCAACAGCCACTTCGGTAGCCACAACACGACGTCCGGAAAAAAGATGCAGAAGGCGATCGCCGCGAAGAACACCACGTAGATCGGTAGCGACGCCACCATCGCCTTCGAAAAGCGGACGTGGACGAATTTCGACGCCATCAGCAGCGCAAGCCCGTAGGGCGGCGTGATCAGCCCGAAGGCCAGCGTCACGATGATGACGACGCCCATATGCACCGGATTGATGGAGGCGTTCTGGGTGAGGTCGGTGATGATCGGCATGAAGATGATGATCGCCGGGATCGCATCGATGAAATCACCGACAATGACGAATAGCACCACAAGCAGCAGCATGATCATGAACGGGTCGCCGCCGGCGGCCGACGAGATCCAGCCGGACACCACGGCCGGCCCGCGCAGATAGGCCAGCATCCAGCCGAACACGGAAGCCGCGCCGATCGTGATCAAGGGGATGGAATAGAGCAATCCGGTCAGCGCCATGTCGCGCGGCAGGCGCCGCCAATGTCCAGGATTGAGCAGCGGGATCGCCACGAAGACGATGTAGACCACCGCGACGATGCCGGCTTCGGTCGGCGTGAACTGGCCGGTGAGGATGCCGCCCATGATGATGAACGGGATCATCAGCGGCACGGCGGCTTCTTTGGTCGCGGTGGCGAAGGCGCCGAAGCTCGCGCGTTTGCGCATGACGCCGACGGGCCCGAAGAAGTAACTGTAGATCATCAGCCCGATGCCGACGATAAAGCCCGGCACCACACCGCCGAGGAATAGCCCGCCGATCGAGACGTTGCCGGTCGCGCCGTAAACCACGGCCATGATGCTGGGCGGAATGAGGTTCGCCATGGTGGAGGCGGAGGCGATCAAGGCCGCGGTGAAGGCGATATCGTAGCCTTCGCGCTTCATCTCCGGCGCCAGCGTGCGCGACAGCACCGCGACGTCGGCTGCGGACGAGCCGGAAATGCCGGCAAAGAACATGCTGAATATCGTCACCACCTGCGCCAGCCCGCCGCGCAAATGCCCGACCATGGTCTGGGACAATTTGATCATGCGGATGGTGACGTTGGCCGACGTCATCAGGTCGCCGACCAGTAGGAAGAACGGCACCGCCAGCAAGGCTTCGACGTCCATGCCGTTGAACAGCTGCGCCATCATCGAGGCTTCGCTGACCGGGGTGAACATCGTCACCACCAGCACCGAGGCGATCAGCGCGAAGGCCACCGGCACGCCCATGTAGCCGAGACCGAGAAACAAAAAACCCATCAAGAAGATCAACGCGCCATTGGTGGTCACAGCGCCATCCTCTTCTCGTCGACGTCGATGTCGGGAAAGCCCCAGCGCCAGCCGTTGACGATCTGCTCGATGGTGAACAGGGAAATGAGAATTCCGCACAATGGGATCGCGGCGTACATCGACGACAGCGGCGTCATCGACGGCATACGTAGGCTCTTGAAGCCGTCGAGGAAGTTGATGTAGCCGAAATAGATCATGCAGAAGGCGACGCCGAGCACGACCAGCCGGTTGAAGATCTCGAAAAACAGCCGCTTATTGCCGGACAGCGATTCAGCCAGCACGGCGAGATAAAGATGGTCGTTGCGACGGGTCGCGGCGGCGACGCCGATGAAAATCCCGTAGATGAAAAATGTCATCGTGGCTTCCTGGAGCCATAGCCAGGGGTGACCGATAGCCCGGGTGACGACGTCGCAAACTACCAGCACGCTGAAGCTGGTAATGGCGATGCCGCACAGGACCATCAGCCCTTGTTCGAGCGGATCGAGCGCGCGCCACTTGAGGTGACGCTGCTCTTCCAGGACCAGGCTGTGACGGGTGGGCATCGATAGGTTCCGGATCTTTTTAAAAGCGGAAACGAGCGCGAGGCGCCGCTCAAGCGCCCCGCTGTTGTTCTGGCGATTATTTCACGTTGCGGACGAGGGCGAGCACCTTGATGGCGTTCGGCCCCAGGTCCGACGCCAGCTTGTCCTGGATCGGCTTGCTGATCGAGGCAAAGCCGCTCTTGTCGACGTCCTTGACGATCTTGACGCCCATCTTGCCGAGCTTCGCCAGTGCCTCGTGCTCGAGTTTGAACGCCTCGGTCGGCTCTTTCTGGCTCACTTCGTCGGCGGCCGCCTGCACCCATTTCTTCTGCTCGTCGTTAAGGCTCGCCCAGACCTTGTCGCTGACGAACAGCGCGGCGTTGTTGGCTTCGTGCTCGGTCAGCGACAGCACCGGCGCCACTTCGTAGTGCTTGTTGATGAGATAGTTGTTGATGCCGTTCTCGGCCATGTCGGCGACGCCGGTCTGCAGCGAGGTGTAGACTTCGCCGAACGGCATGTGGACGACCTGCGCGCCGTAGGCCGGGAACGTCGTGTCTTCGGTCACCGTGGCCTGCACGCGCATCTTCACGCCCTTGAGGTCGGCGACCTTCTCGATCGCCTTCTTGCCGTACATATGCCGCAGGCCTTGCGAACCCAGGCCCAGCATATGCGCGCCCTTCATCTTGGCGGCGTATAATTCCTTCATCGCCGCGATCACGCTGGGATCGGCCAGCACCTTGATGGCGTGCGCTTCGTCGCGGAAGATGAAGTGAATCGAGAACACGCCCGACTCCGGCTGCGCGGTCGAGGCATTGGCGGTCGACATCATGACGAAATCGATGTCGCCGGTCTGCACCTTCTGCAGCGTCTGCGCTTCGGTGCCGAGCTGGGCGCCGGGATATTGGTTGATCGACAGCGTACCCTTGCTCAGGTCCATCAGCTTCTTGTTGAACATTTCGGCGCCGACGCCGTAGCCGCTGTTCTTCGGCTGATCGTAGGCGAAGGAGAACTGGCGCGATTGCGCCAGGGCGGCGGACGAGGCCATCGCGACGGCGGTGCCGAACAGGATGCCGCGCACCAGCGGCCAGCCACGAGTTAACGACATGGACTTCCTCCCAGAAGTGATCGTCGCGCACGGCCGGTTCGCCGGTGCGTGACGTTGTGCGCTTCACGCGCACTTTTTACGCGTTGAAAGTTGGGTCCTGCGGTCCTTGGTTGTCAACGGTAATGAATCGCTGCACCGCACACGAAGCGGGGCGGCGGCCATAAGGCCGCTTCGGCTCTAGCCGGCCGCGCCGTTTAGAATGGTGCGCAACCGCTGCGGCGTTACCGGCAATTCGGTGATCGCACCCGGCCGACCGAGTGCGTCATCGATGGCGGAAGCAATCACCGCGCCGACCGGATTGGCGCCGCCTTCGCCGGCGCCTTTGAGGCCCAGCGGATTGAGCGGACTCGGCGCATCCTCGGTGATGAGGATGGTGCTTTCCGGCACTTCGCGCGCGGTGGGCATCAGATAGTCGGCGAATGTCACCGACAGCGGCTCGCCCGCCTCGTCATAGAGAAATTCCTCGAGCAGCGCGCCGCCGATGCCTTGCGCCAGCCCGCCGGCGATCTGGCCCTCGACCAGTTTCGGGTTCACGGCTTTGCCGATGTCGTAGGCCATGACGTAGCGCTCGATGGTGACGCCGCCAGTTTCGGCATCGACGCGCACGGCCGCGACATGGACGCCATAGGGATAGACCATGTGCGCGGATTCGAAGGTGTCCTCGGCACTCAGTCCATCCGGCAGCGAGCGGGCGACTTCGCCGAGCGGCATGGACGCGCCGCCGCCGATGCGCACGACCTCGCCATTGACGATGTCGAGCGCGTCGGCCTTGGTCTGCATCAATTGCGCCGCGTGATTAAGGGCCTTGTCGCGCAGCTTGGTGGCGGCGAGCCGCGTGGCTTCGCCGCACATCACGGTGACGCGCGAGGCAAAGGCGCCCATGCCTTTGTCGATGCGGTCGGTCTGGCCGTGGATGACGCGGATGCCGGCGTAATCGACGCCCAGCGCGTCGGCGCAAATCTGCGCAACCACGGTTTCGACGCCCTGGCCGATGGAGGCCACACCGGTGATGACTTCCACGGCGCCGTCGGCTTTGACTTCAACGCGCACGGTGTCGAACGGTCCGAGCCCGCTTTTCTCGACGAACATCGCCACGCCGCAGCCGACTTTTTCACCTGCGGCACGGCGTTTGAGCAGTTGCAGCCACAAATTCTTCCAATCGGCGGCGTCGAGCGCCTTGTCGAGCAGCTTCGCGTAATCGCCGGAGTCGTAGACGATGTGCGTGCCGAGCGTCTCCAGCCCCAACGTGTAGGGCATCGCGGCTTTGCCGATCAGATTGCGGCGGCGTATTTCGACCTTGTCGACGCCGACTTTGGCCGCGATGGCGTCCAGCAGCCGTTCGCGCACGAACGTGCTTTCGTAGCGGCCCGGCGCGCGGTAGGTGCCGCAAGGCGTTTTGTTGGTGAGGCGAATGTGGCCGACCGCACGATAGGCCGGAACCACATAAGGCCCCGGCAGCATGGCGGCGGCGAGATCGGGCACGGTGGCGGCGTGCGTGCGCATATAGGCGCCGTTGTCGTGGAAAAATTCGTCATCGATGCCAAGGATATGGCCCTGGGCGTCGATCGCCGCGCGCACCTTGTGCTGCTGCTGGCGCGAATGATTGGCCGCGATCAGATGCTCGCGGCGGTCTTCGATCCATTTGATCGGCTTCTTGAATTTTAGCGCAGCGGCGCAGACCAGCACGTCCTCGGGATAAATCTCGCCGCGAATGCCGAAGCCGCCGCCGACATGGCCCTCGTAGAGCTGGACGGAATCTCTTGTGCGGCCGAGCATTTGCGCCAAGGCGTCGCGATTCCAATGCGGCACTTTGGCGGCACCGTGCATTTCCAAGATGTCGCGCGCTTGGTCGTAACGGGCGATGGCGCCGCGCGTTTCCATTGGCACGCCGGTGTGGCGGCCAATCGACAGTTCAAACGCAACCACGGCATGCGCATTGCGAAAGGCGGCATCGATATCGCCATAGGACTTGCGCACCACGCTCGGCTCGGTGTTCAGGTCCTCTGTGTAGGCTCCCGGCTCATCGGTCGCGTGCATTAGCGCCTGTTGTTGCTCGATGCCGATCTCGACCAGATCGGCGGCGTCTTCGGCGACATACTGATCCTGCGCGAACACCACCGCGACCGGCTCGCCGACATAGCGCACGATATCCTTGGCCAGCACCGGCTGCCGGTACGGCTCGAGCGCTTTCAGCCCGGTGAGGCGAAACGGGATCGGCGGAATGTGCGCGACGTCGGCGGCGGTCCACACCGCATGCACGCCGGGCAGAGCGAGCGCCGCGCTGGCGTCGATCGACGTGATGACGCCATGTGCCGCGGATGATCGCACCACGCGCATCGTCCATTGTCCGGGGAACGAAATATCGGCGGCAAAGCGGCCCTGGCCCGTCAGCAGCGGCCGGTCTTCCAGACGAGGGACGGAGCGGCCGACGAATTTGGCCGGGGCCGTCATTTCCCGCGCATCTCGATGGCCGCGGCGCGCACGGCCTTGATGATGCCCTGATAGCCGGTGCAGCGGCACAGGCTTGACGACAGCACGTCGAGCAGGTCGTCGTCGCTGATGTCGGGCTCGCGCTCCAGCACGCCGACCGCGAGCATCAGAAAGCCCGGCGTGCAGAAGCCGCATTGCAGGCCGTGGTGGTCCATGAAGGCCTGCTGCATCGGATGCAATTTGTCGTCTTTGGCCAATCCCTCGACCGTGCGGATCGTCTTGCCCGCCGCCTGCACGGCGAACATCAGACAGGAGCGCACCGGCTCGCCGTCGACGATCACGGTGCAGGCGCCGCAGATGCCGTGCTCGCAGCCGATATGGGTGCCGGTCTGGCCGCAGTCTTCGCGGATGGCGTCGGCCAGCGTGCGGCGCGGCTCGACGGCGATGGCGTGGTCGCGGCCGTTGATGGTCAGGGTAATATTGGTTTTGTCGTTCATGCTGTTTTCTTTGCGGCCTTCTCCGCGTCACGCAACGCCGTACGGATGCGCTGCGGCGTCGCTGGCATCTCGTCGATCTGCACGCCGAACGGCGACAGCGCGTCGTTGATGGCATTGACGATCGCGGCCGGCGCGCCGATGCAGCCGCCTTCGCCGAGGCCCTTGGCCTTGGTGATCGACTGCGTGCTCGGCGTCTCGAGGTGATGCAGCTCGATCGGCGGCATTTCGCGCGCGGTCGGCGGCATGTAATCGGCGAGGTTGGCGGTGAGGATGCCGCCGCCGTCGTCGTAGATGATCTCCTCCAGCAACGCATTGCCGATGCCCTGCGCGATGCCGCCGATCACCTGGCCGTCGGCGATCATCGGATTGATGATGCGGCCGGCGTCTTCCGCCACCAGGAATTTTTCGATCCTGGCGTGGCCGGTCTCGATGTCGACTTCGACGATGGCAACGTGACAGGCATTGGAGAAGGTGCCGGGCGGATCGTAGGTGCCGGTCTCGGTCATGCCGGGCTCGATCTCGCCCTTGAAGCGATGCGTTTGCGTGTAGGCCTCGCGCGCCATCTTGGCGATGGTGACGGAGCGGTCGGTGCCGGCGACCTTGGCCGCGCCGTTTTCCAGCACGATGTCGTGGGGGGCCGCTTCCAGCATGGTGCTGGCGATCTTGATCAGCTTGGCGCGCACCTTTTGCGCCGCGATCAGCGTCGCGCCGCCGGAAATCACCAGCGAGCGGCTGGCGAAGGTGCCCCAGCCATAGGGCGAGGTGTCGGTGTCGCCATGCACGACCTTGATGACGTCGGGCGTGACGCCGATTTCGTCGGCGATGATCTGCGCCAGCGTGGTGCGCAGACCCTGGCCGTGCGGCGACGAGCCGATGCGCGCCTCGACAAAGCCGGAAGGGTCAACGGTGAGAATGACGGTCTCCCAGCCGGGCGTGATCTCCATGCCGCGGGCCGCAAAAGCCGGGCTGCCGTAGCCGGTGCGTTCGGAGAAGGTGGCGAAGCCGATGCCGAGGTAGCGGCCCTGCTTGCGCGCTTCTTCCTGACGCTTGCGGAACGCCGGCACGTCGATGGCTTTCACCGCCATTTCCAGCGTCTCTTTATAGGTGGCCTCGTCGTACACGAGGCCCATCGCCGAGGTGTAAGGGAATTTTTCGATCAGGTTGCGGCGGCGGATGTCGATCGGATCGAGCGCGAAGGCGCTGGCCGCTTTGTCCATCAGCCGTTCCAGCGTGAAGGTAATGATCGGCCGCGACACGCCGCGATAGGCCGCCATGGTGCAGGTGTTGGTGAGGACACCGCGCGCCAGGCATTGATATTGCTGCACATCATAAGGGCCCGGCATTTCCGCCATCGCCATCAGCGGTTCGACACCGCTGGTGGTGGGGAAGCAGGAATAGGCGCCGACATTGGAGACGACGTCGGCGCGCAACGCCAATAGCTTGGCGTCCTTGTCGAAGGCGCCTTCCAGGGTGATGTATTGGTCGCGCGAATGGAATGACGCGATCAGGTTTTCGCGGCGGTCTTCGGTCCAGGCCACCGAACTCTTGAGTTTCCGCGCCAGCCACACCAGCACGACATATTCGGCGCACAGCGACATCTTCTGGCCGAAACCGCCGCCGACATCGGGCGCGATGACGCGCAGGTCCGATTCCGGCATGCCGAGCACGTCGGCAATGGCGGTGCGCATCAGATGCGGCATTTGTGTGGTGCAGGTCAGCGTGACGCGGCCGGTCGCGGCGTCGTAGGCGGCGTGGCCGGCGCGCGCCTCCATCGGCGTCGCGTTCTGCCGGTGCGAACGGGCATCGATCTTGATGACTTTCGCGGCGGCGGCCCAGACTGCGTCGAAGCCGGGTGTCTTATGCTTGCCTTCGAGGATAACGTTGCCGGGCGCGACGGCGTGGATCTGCGGTGCGCCGTCTTTTAGCGCGTCGCGGGCGTCGATCAGCGGCGCGGTCTCATCGATGTCGATCTCGACCAGATCGGCGATGTCTTCGGCGTATTCCTCGCTCGCCGCCACCACGGCGGCGACGGCTTCGCCGACATAGCGCACTTTCGTCTCGGCCAAAATCGGCTGCGCCACCGGCCGGTAGCTGAACTTGTGCAGCATCGGCGTGATCGGCTTCACGCCCTTGAGGTCGGCGGCGGTGATCACCAAGGCGCCGGCCGGCTTGGCGATCGATTTTATTTTCCCGGCGGCATTCGGGCTGCGTACGAAGCGCACCCAATGCACGGCGGGCAGGTCGGCGGTGAAGTGGCCTTGGCCTTGCACCAGCGCCGGGTCCTCGACGCGGCGCATGGCGCGGCCGACCCATTTCAGTCCGGTGCCTTTGGTGTGCGCGGTCATGAAACGGAATTCTCTAAGGCGCGCCGCACCACCGCGCGCACCAGATCGCGGCGGTATTCGCCGGTGGTCTGGTGGTCCTCCAGCGGATCGATGGCGCTTGCGGCGGCTTCGGCCGCGGCACGGAAGGCTTTGTCGCCCGGCGCTTGGCCGTTGAGCGCGGCTTCGGCGTCTGCCATGCGGCGCGGGCTGGGTTCTGCGCCACCAACACCAATATGCGCGCCGGCGATCTTGCCGCCTTGCACCGTGTACGTGACCAGCGCCGCGCTCATGGCGAAATCGCCGGCGCGGCGGCTGAATTCGTTGAAGCCGAATTTGGCATCGGGCGCGAGCAGTGGCAGCCGCACTTGCGTGAGCAACTCGTCCTCGGCCAGCGCCGTCGACATGATGCCCTGGAAGTAGTCGGCGGCGGCGATCGAGCGCTCGCCGCGCGTGCTTTGCGCCACCATGGTGGCATCGAGCGTGGCCGCCACCAGACACCATTCGGCGGACGGATCGGCGTGCGCCAGGCTGCCGCAGAACGTGCCGCGGGTGCGGATCGGGTAATGCGCGATGTGGCGCGCGACGAAAGTCAACAGCGCGCCGAGCGGATTATCGACCACCGGTTTGTGAAACGCAGCGTGGCGCACGCACGCGCCGATGCTCAATGTCTTGCCGTCGCTGGTGATCCTGTCGAGGCCCTCGACCTCGTTGATGTCGACCAGATGCGCCGGTTTTGCCAGCCGGAACGCCATGATCGGCACCAGGCTCTGCCCGCCGGCCAGCACGCGGCCGTCTTGGCCCGCCACTTCGCTGAGAATTTTCAGCGCCTCGTCGAGCGTTTTCGGCACATGGCGGATGAATGGCGCGGGTTTCATGAGAGACGCTTCTTCGGCCGGAAAGGTGCTAATTATATGTGCGCAAACGATAAACCCCGCCCCCGTTTTGTCAAAGGCTTATCCCGGCGGGCCGCCATCTGTCGCAGCGCACTCCGGCGCGCGCCGACCGGGTTGGCTTGCCGGGGAAAATCGACTCTAATCGGCCCCGAGGACGCGCATCCAAGAACAAGTCAAAAAACGATCTCAAGAACAATAGCGAGTGCAACAATGTCGAACACCGTGTCGCGGCTGCTCAAAGCCGCCGTCTTGCTGCTGGCGTTTTCGGCGCCTGTTTTTGCCCCAGCCCTTGCCCAGGATTATCCGAGCCGCCCGGTCCGTCTGATCATTCCGTTCCCGCCCGGCGGCAGCAACGATGTCGTGGGCCGCATGGTGGCCAAACAGCTCAGCGAGCAACTGGGCCAACAGGTGTTCGTCGATAACCGCGGCGGCGCCGGCGGCACCATCGGCACCGAGGCCTTGGCCAATGCGACGCCGGATGGTTACACGCTCGGCATCGTGTCGATCGCGCATGCGGTCAATCCGGCGCTGTACAAGCTGCATTACGATCCGATCAAATCCTTCACGCCGATTTCCATTCTCGCCACCGGTCCGAACGTGCTGGTGGTCAATCCGACCTCGCCGATCAAATCGGTGAAGGATCTGTTGGCGATGGCCAAGGCAAAGCCGGGCGAGCTCGACTACGCCTCCGCCGGCGTCGGCAGCTTTCAGCATCTCGGCGCCGAACTGTTCAAGCTCGAGGCCAACGTCAACCTCACGCACGTTCCCTATAAAGGCGGCGGGCCGGCGATGCAGGACGTGATCGCGGGCCATGTGAAGATCATGTTTTCGTCGTTGGTGCAGACCACGCCGTTCATCAAAAGCGGCCAGTTGATCGCCTTGGGCACCGGCGGCGCCAAGCGCAATCCGGTGTTGCCCGATGTGCCGACCATCGCGGAAGCGGGCGTGCCCGGCTATGTCGGCGACAACTGGTGGGGCGTCGTCGCGCCCGCCGGGCTGCCCGCGCCGCTCGCCGACAAGATCTACAAGGCCGTGCAGGCTGCGTTGAAGTCGCCGGAACTGCAGGCGCAGTTCGAACGCGAAGGTGCAGCAAGCGTCGAGATGAGCTCGGCCGAGTTCGGCAAATACATCGAGACCGAAATCGTCAAATGGGCGCGCGTCGTCAAGGAAGGCCACATCACCGCGCAATAACAAGACCGGGGGAGGCGACGATGGGAATTGAGATTTTGGCGCTCGCGTTGGGCGTCTATGCGGCGACCTGGCTCGTGGTCATTGCGGGGTCAAAGTTCTTCGGCCCGCGTTGAGTCTGCGCTAGGTTCGAAAACATCGAATCGTCGGGCTCTGCGCAGACTTGCGCGGAACCGCCCTCAGTTTTGCGCAGAAATCCTCTATGGCGAAAAGCGACACCGAGGTCGCGATCATCGGCGGCGGCGCGGCCGGCATTGCCGCAGGCCGGCGGCTGGCCCAGGCCGCGATCGACTGCCTGATCATCGAGGCGCGGCCGCGGCTCGGCGGCCGGGCCCACACCGTCGCTTCGTCGGGTCATGCGCTCGACCTCGGCTGCGGCTGGCTGCATTCCGCCGAACGCAATCCCTGGACAACGGTCGCGCAAGCGCAAGCGCGCACCATCGATCAATCGCCGCCGCCCTGGCAGAAGCCGGCGCTGCCGATCGGCTTTCCGCCCGGCGAGCAGGCTGCGTTCCGCCAGGCGCAACTCGAATTCTTTGAACGGCTCGAAGCCTTGGCGCAAAGCACGCCCGACGTGCCGGCCGCGGCGGCGTTCGATCCCGGCTGCCGCTGGAACAACATGATCGACGCGATCGGCGCCTACATCTGCGGCGCCGAGTTCGATCGCGTCTCGGCGCTCGACTTCGACAACTACGCCGACACCGAAGTGAACTGGCGTGTGGCGGAAGGCTACGGCGCGACGATCGCCGCGTATGGCGACGGCGTGCCTGCGGTGCTGGATTGTCCGGTGCTGCAGATCGACCGCAGCGGCCGGCGGCTGAAGATCGAAACCGCCAAAGGCGTCATCACCGCGGACCGCGTCATCGTCACGCTGCCGAGCGCGATTCTGGCCGACAAGGAATTTCTGTTTACGCCGGCGCTGCCGGACAAAACCGAAGCCGCAAAAGGCCTGCCGCTCGGTCTCGCCGACAAACTGTTTCTGTCGCTCGCCGACGCGCAGGAGTTCGACGCCGACAGCCGCCTGTTCGGCCGCACCGACCGCACCGCCACCGCGACCTATCACCTGCGGCCGCTCGGCCGGCCGCTGATCGAGGTCTATTTCGGCGGCCGCTTTGCCTGGGATATGGAAGCGGGCGGCGACGCCGCTTTCGCCGACTACGCCATCGCCGAGCTGGCGGGCCTGCTCGGCAATGACTTCCGGCGGCGCATCAAGCCGGTGCAGATGCATTGCTGGGGCGCCGATCCGTTCGCGCGCGGCGCCTATTCATATGCAACGCCGGGCCACGCCGATTGCCGGCTGACACTGGCGGAGCCGGTCGAGGGCCGCATCTTCTTTGCCGGCGAGGCCTGCTCGGAACACGATTTTTCCACCGCGCATGGCGGCTATCTGACCGGCGTCGCCGCCGCCGACCAGGCCATCGCCGCGCGCCAGCGCTAGCTCCCGACCTTCAACTCCGACACCAGGCCGCGCAAAGCGGCGATGGTGGAGGGCGCGACGCTTTTTCCCGTGCGCGGATTGGCCGACGGCACGTTCTCGATGGTCATGGTGAAGCGCATGGCGTCGGCATCGACCGTAATGGTGTGAGTGTTGCGGGTGACGGTCGGGTCGGCCCAGATCTCCAGCTTGGTGCGGTCGGGCCCGATGCCGGCGAGGCTCAACGCCGCCGCGACGTTGACGTTGGTCGGGAAGCCGCGCGCCCCTTCGCGGGCCGTGCCGTCGAACACTTTCTTCGGCTCTTTCAACCCAGCGACCGAGATGTTGTGGTCGAGTAAGTAGGGCGCGCCCTCGAGCCCGGCCGGCGGCTTGCGCGTCACCATCTTGACCGAGTGAATGGTGCCTTCGGCCGCGGCGCGCACCGCGTCGAGCCCGAGCAGCGCACCGGTCGGCACCAGGATGCGCGCGCCCTTGGCCTTGGCGCGCTCGATCAGGTCGTTGTTGTCCAGCAACTGCGCGACCGACAGCGGCATGAAGATGCGGCCTTTGTCGATGGCGGCGATCGCGACCTCGCGGAACAAGACCGGCGGCAAACATTCCACCACCACGTCGCAATCGTCAGCCAGCGCGGTCGCGGTGCGCAGCGCGATCATGTCGCCGAGCTGCGGCAGCGCGCGGCGCGCCTTGTCGGCGTCGCGCACGGCAACGGCGGTCAGCACGAGGCCCGGCACATCGCCGTCGATCAGCCGCCGCGCCACCTCAAGGCCGACCGCGCCGAGACCGGCGATGCCGACGCGCAAATCCTGTTTATGGGGCATCTGATCTCCTATGAGTATTTCGTCTTATCGCAAATAATTTCTGTCGTCCCCGCGAACGCGGGGACCCATACGCCATACCCTATCGATAGGCTGCGGAGTATGGGTCCCGGGCCTCGCGCTGAAGCGCTCGCCCGGGACGACAGCCATTACCGCCACTCATCCAGCCGCCAGCCGTCGCTGGTGAAATTGATCTTCAGACCGGCGGCCTCGATATGCTCGCTCGGGCCTTTGTTGATGCCCCAGTGATCGAGCCGGCCCGGCGGCCATTTCCAGTCTTCCGGCGCCCGCGAGCGATAGCCGGCGTCGATCTGCTGCATCTCGGAAGTGTATTCAAGCGGCATGTCCTCGGGCCCGAGGAAATAGCAGAACACATTGTTGCCGGGGCCGTGGCGGCCCGGTCCCCATTCGATGCCGCGGCCGTCGTCGCGCATGCGGCCGGCGCCGCGCATCACCGAATCCAGATCGGGCATTTCAAACGCAATATGATTGAGCGTCGGCCCGCCGGCAACGCCCAGCACCGTGCTGTGATGATCGGAGTTGCAGGACAGGAAATTAAATTTTCGCGTGGTGTCGGCAACCCGGAAGCCTAGCGCATCGCGAAAGCAGGCCAGGCTCGCCGCGTTGTCGGAGGCGTTGAGGTTGATGTGGCTGAGCTTGCGCGGCCGGTCGGGTTTGTCGGCGGCCTCGGTATGATCCTTGACGCCGCAGACCACCGCGATGTTGCGGCCTTCCGGGTCCTTGAAGCCGAAGCCGTAATCGCCGTGCGGCTGGCGCAGCCTGGCGGGCGGATCGATGGTCTTGAGGCCCTGCGCGACGACTTGCGCGTGCAGCGCATTGACGGTGGCGGCGTCGGCGGCGTCGTACACCATGCGGATCAGCGCCGGCTGCGCCGTCTTGCGGACGCTGAGCACGTGATGGAACGCGCCGGTGGCGCGCAGGTAATAGACGCCGGCGGCTTCGCCGACCGGGGTGAGATTCCAGACGTCGGCAAAAAACTTTACCGCTTTGGCGGGATCGGCGAAGCCGAGATCGATACTGCGCAGTGTGCTGATTTTGGCGCTGACTTTTGCCAGAGTGTTAGAATTGCTCATGATGCCTCACCCAGAAAACGCGCGGCGTTGTCGTGATGCAGCAGCTTCACGTCGCCGTCGGAGAGTTGGAGCGCCGCCACCTGCTCGACGGGATGGTGCTCGTGAATGTCGAACGGAAAATCGGTACCGAGGCAAAGCTGCCGCACGCCGAAGGTGTCAATCAGATGCCGCAGCGTGTGCGGATCGTAGACCAGCGTGTCGTAATACAGCCGGCGCGCATGTTCGGCGGGCGATACGCCAATGCGTTCGGCGAATTCCGGCTTGATCGCCCAGCCTTTGGTCAGCCGCGGCAGGATCGACGCAAACGCGCCGCCGCCGTGGCTGAAAGCGAGCCGCAGGTGGCGGTGGCGCGTCAGCGTGCCGCCGGTGATCAGCGAGGCGATGCAGTAGGCGGTCTCCAGCGGGAACCCGATATAGGCCATCAGCCCGGCCGGGCCGACGATACGTTCCTTGCCGGCTGGGTGCAGCGCATGCACGAACACTGCCGCGCCCAGTTCCTCGGCCGCGGCAAAGAAGCCGTCGAACTTCGGGTCGCCCAGCGGCGTGCCGTTGATGTTGCTGCCGAGCTCGACGCCGCGGAAGCCGTCGCTCATCAGGCGCACCAATTCGCGGGTGGCGGTGTCGGGGTCCTGCATCGGTACGCCGCCGAGCCCGATGAATTTGTCCGGCGCGCGCGCCACCATCGCGGCGATGGTGTCGTTGACGTGGCGCGTCAGCGGCAGCGCGTCCTCGAGCGGCAGCCAATACGACAGCAATTCCGGCATCGGCGACAGCACCTGACGCGCGATGCCCATGCGCGCCATGGCCTCGGCGCGGCGCTCGATGTCCCAGCTTTCGTCGGTGACGGTGCGGAAGTTCTTGCCGTCGATCATCACGTTTCTGTGGTGGCAGTCGTGCGCGGCGCACATCTGCGGCCATTGCTTGCCGCCGAATTCTGTCGCGTGCTTGCCGGCGTAGCTGGGAAACTCCGCCGGCACGATATGGGTGTGGATGTCGATGGCGTTGGTTGGGGCGTTCATTTGCGTCCGTTGAAGTTGGGTTTTCTTTTTTCCATGAAGGCGCGCACGCCCTCGGCGTAATCGGGTGTCGCGCCGGCTTGGCGCTGCAGGTCGCGTTCGAGATCGAGCTGGGCGTCGAGCGTATTGGTGGCGGAGGCATTGAGCGCGCGCTTGATCAGCGCCAGACCCTGCGTCGGCGCCGCGGCGAAGTGCTTACACAATTCCTGTGCCTCGGCGACGAGAGAAGCGTCATCGACGCATTGCCAGATCAGGCCCCAGGCTTCCGCTTTTTCCGCGGACAGCGGCTCGGCCAGCAGCGCCAGCCCGCGGGCGCGGGCATCGCCGACCAGGCGCGGCAAATGCCAGGTGCCGCCGGAATCCGGCACCAGGCCGATGCGGGCGAAGGATTGCACGAAGCTCGCGGACTTGCCGGCGATCACGATGTCGCAGGCCAGCGCGATGTTGCAGCCAGCGCCGGCGGCGACGCCATTGACCGCGGCGACGACGGGGAAGGGCAGGGCGCGCAGTTTGCGCACCAGCGGATTGTAATATTGCTCCTGCGTGCCGCCGAGCACGATGGTCTCGCCGGGCTTGGCCAGCCGGTCGTTGAGATCCTGTCCGGCGCAGAAGCCGCGCCCCGCGCCGGTGATCAGCAGCGCGCGGCAGCTCTCGTCGGCTTCCGCATCGGCCAGCGCCGTACGCAACGCCTCGTGCATCGCCTCGTTGAAGGCGTTGAGCCGCTCCGGCCGGTTGAGCGTGATGACGCGGTAACCGTCGCGCTTCTCCGCGAGGATCGGTTGCTCAGCCATTCTTTTTCGTTCCGGCGATGAACTGATCCATCGCGCCGATTTCCTGCTTGCCGCCGTCGAAGTCCGCGGCGATGCGTTCGTAGAACTTCGCGGCGGCCGACATCATGGCGTGCTCGGGATGGTCGTCGCCGACGAAATCGGCAATCTCGTCCATTTCGGCGACCCAGCGATAGGATTTCGAATACATCGCGGGCACCATCCGCGACAGAAAGCCGAGCAGCGCCGGCTGGCTTTCGGCGAGCTCCGCTTGCAGCGCCTGCGCCGAGCCGCCGCGAGAGGCGGCGAGCATCATGGCGGCGCCCAAGGCGGTGAAGCCCTTGGTGATGCCGGCATAGGACATCTTCAGCGCCGAAGCGGCGGTGGTCGGGCCGTCGAGCACGCGCACGATCAGGCCGTAGTCGTTAAGCTTGGCGAAATCCTTGGCCGCGGGACCGGCGGCGTAGAACTTGGTGTTGGTGGCGCCCGGCTTCGGCGGCGGGCCGATGATGGCGGCGCCGACAAAAGCGCAGCCGGTCGGCGCGATCACGTCGGCGATCCGGTTCATGGTCTGCGGACTGACCGCATTGCATTCGACATAAATCGGCTTGGAGTTGGCTTCGGTGAGCACGCCGGCCAGCCGTTTGGCCAAGGCCAGCGCATCGCCCGGCGGCACGATCGACAGCAAAAAGTCGGCTTCCGCCAGTTTGCGCTCGTCGACGGCCTGCATTCCGGCATCGCTGGCGCGGTTGGCGCTGGCTTCGCTCCGCCCGGTCAATACCGTCAAGACGGTCACCTTGTGTTCGGTCAGGCGCTTTGCTACCGCCGCACCCATGTTGCCGGGCGCGATAATGGCAATTGTTGGTGCCACACTTTGCGTCACTTTTGGCCTCCATCGGCCGAACGGCGCCAATGCCATCTCCGCCAGTTCCTATGTCCGGTAGCAAACATAAAAAAACCTCGATAGTCTGCTGTAAGTAGATTTCCCTGAATCGCGAACGTGCGTAACCGTGGCAGCCGGGGGGCTGAGCGGTCGCGACGCATTACATAGCCATAAAGGACGTCAGCTTGAACAACGATCTAGACCCGGCCCAGCAGGCCGGGGCGACCGAGGCGCGCGGATGGACGCAAAAACTGCTGCGTTATCGCGAGCCCAGCCACTTGCGGAGCATTGTCGAACTCGCGATCACCCTGGCGCCGTTGGCGGCGCTGTGGGTTTTGATGTGGCTATCATACTCGTTCGGTCTGTGGTGGCTGACCTTACTGCTGGCGGTGCCGGCCGCCGGCTTCCTGATCCGGCTGTTCATGATCCAGCACGATTGCGGCCATGGCGCCTTCTTCCGCCACCGCCTCGCCAATGACTGGACCGGCCGCGCCCTCGGCGTGCTGACCTTCACGCCCTACGATTTCTGGCGGCGCACGCATTCCATTCATCACGCCACCTCCGGCAATCTCGAGCGCCGCGGTATTGGCGACATCGATACGCTGACGGTCAACGAATATCTGGCGCTGCCGCGCTGGGGCCGTCTCAAGTACCGGATGTACCGCCATCCGGCGGTGATGTTCGGCATCGGCCCGGCCTATCTGTTTATCGTGCAGCATCGGCTGCCGGTCGGCCTGATGAGTGCCGGCTTGGTGCCGTGGCTGTCGACGCTCGGCACCAATGCCGCGATCGCGCTGATAGCCGCCGGCTTGATCTGGCTGATCGGCCCCGCCGCTTTCGCGCTGGTGCATCTGCCGATCATTCTATTGGCCGCCACCATGGGCGTCTGGCTGTTCTACGTGCAGCACCAGTTCGAGGACACGCGGTGGGCGCACAACGAAACCTGGGATCTGCACGACGCCGCGCTGCATGGCAGTTCGTATTACGTGCTGCCCGGTTTCTTGAGCTGGTTCACCGCCAATATCGGCATCCACCACGTGCACCATTTGTGCAGCAAGATTCCGTACTACCGTTTGCCGCGCGTGCTGCACGAAAATCCGGAGCTCGGCACCATCGGCCGGCTGACGCTGTGGGACAGCATCAAATGCGTGCGCCTGACGCTGTGGGATGAGACCGCCAAGAAGCTGATCTCGTTCCGCGACATGCGCAGGATGCAGCAGCAGGCGGCTTAAAGAGATCGCCGATCGTTTCCTCGTCATGGCCGGGCTTGTCCCGGCCATCCACGTCTTTTTTGTTGAATCAAAGTCGTGGATGCCCGGCACAAGGCCGGGCATGACGGTGAAGGGACGTGCGCTAACTCGCCGTCACGCCGCCATCGAGATTGATGCTCTGGCCGGTGACGAAGTTTGACGCCTCGGAGGCGAGGAACAGCGCCGTACCGACGAGATCTTCCGGTGTTTCCGCGCGCGGCACGCATTGCATGGCGATGATGCGTTCCTTTTGCTGCGGCGTCACCGTCTTGCGCTCGATCTCGGTGAAGGTCGCGCCCGGCAAGATCGCATTGACCGTGATGTTGTCGGGGCCCAACTCGCGCGCCATCGATAGGCTCATGCCCATCAACGCGGATTTCGTCGCGATGTAATGCAGGTAGTTCGGCCGGCCGAGCCGGACCGCGCCCGACGCGATGTTGATGATGCGGCCCCATTTGGCGCGCCGCATCGCCGGCAGCACCGCGCGGGCGCACAGAAACGGCCCGGTGAGATTGACGCGCAGCACCTGTTCCCATTCCGCCAGCGGAATCTGGTCGAACGGCCGCATCTGCAAGGTCGAGAAGACCCCGGCATTGTTGATCAGCACATCGATGCGGCCATAGTTGTCTTCGACCACTTCGATCATCTCGGCGATCGAGGCCGGATCGGCGACGTCGGTGGTGACCGCCAGCGTCTGACCGCCGGCCGTCATGATTTCGCCGGCCACCGCTGCGGCGCCGGCCTCGTTGCGCTCGGCGATCACGACCCGCGCCCCGGCCAGGGCGAAAGCCTTGGCGAAGACCCGGCCGATGCCTTGCCCGGCCCCCGTGATGATGACGACGCGGTCCTTGAGCGATGGGAACACGATTTTCTGGAGATCTGCGGTCATGACGAGCCTCGTTAGTTTCTGTGCTTTTTGACGCACCGACCCTATACCTTGGAATTATAATTCGCGCTGCGGCGTCGGCGCAGATGGCCCTTTTGGAAGCGAATTCTGTACACTAGACTGTCGCAAAGGGCCGAAACGGCCTCGGGGAGGAAAACATCATGCGTAAAGCCTTGTTGGCCGCGAGTGCGGCCGTGTTGCTCGCAGCGGGTCCCGCTGTGGCCCAGCAGAAAACCATCAAGATCGGCTTCGTTTCCACCTTCAGCGGGCCGACCGCGGGGATCGGCAACGACATGCGCAATTCGTTCGAATTGGCGCTCGATCACATGGGCCGCAAGATGGGCGGCATCCCGGTCGAAGTGATCTATGAGGATGACGGGCTGAAGCCGGACGTCGGCAAACAGAAGACCGAAAAGCTGATCGAGTCCGACAAGGTCGACTTCATCTCCGGTTATATCTGGTCGAACGTGATGCTGGCCTCGCTCAAGCCGATCGTCGATTCCAAGACCTTCCTGGTCATCGCCAATGCCGGCCCGTCGCAGATCGCCGGCGAACTGTGCTCGTCGACGGTGTTCTCGACCTCCTGGAACAACGACCAGACGCCGCAGGCGATGGGTCTCTACATGAACCAGAAGGGCGTAAAGTCGGTGTTCCTGATCGGCCCGAACTACGCCGCCGGCAAGGACATGCTGGCGGGCGTCGCCTCGACCTTCAAAGGCAAGGTGATCGGTCAGGAACTGACCACATGGCCGTCGCAGCTCGACTTCTCCGCCGAACTGGCGAAGGCGAAGGCCTCCGGCGCGGAAGCGGTGTTCGTGTTCTATCCGGGCGCGGCCGGCGTGCAGTTCCTCAACCAGTATGCGGCCGCCGGCCTTAAAGGCACGATCCCGCTCTTCACGGCGTTCACCATCGACGAACTGTCGTTGCCGCTGCAGAAGGAAAACGCCATCGGCGTTACCGGCGCGCAGGAATGGGTGAACGATCTACCCAATGAAGCGAACAAGAAGTTCGTCGCCGACTACCGCAAGAAATACACCGGCCTGCGTCCGACTTTCTACGGCGCGCAGTCTTATGACGCTGCGCAGTTGATCAACTCGGCGGTGGTCGCCACCAAAGGCGACCTGTCCGACAAGACGAAGCTGCAGAAGGCTATGGAGAAGGCCGATTTCAAATCGGTCCGCGGCGGCTTCAAGTTCGGCAACAATCACGTGCCGATCCAGAACTTCTACCTGCAGGACGTGGTCAAGGACGCCGACGGCCAGCTCTCGCTCAAGACCGTCGCCACCATCGTCAAGGACAACCAGGATCAGCATCACGACAAGTGCCCGATGAAATGATCCGGCGCGTACCCTCCGACGGCGGTGGCGCTTACGGCGCTGCCGCCGTTTGCTTGTCGGCACTGCCTTGCACGTTAATTTCATGAACAACGCGCCATGACTCTCTTCATCGAACAATGTTTGAACGGATTGCAGTTCGGCCTGCTGCTGTTTCTGCTGGCGGCCGGGCTGACGCTGGTGTTCGGCATCATGGATCTGGTGAACCTGGCGCATGGCTCGCTCTACATGATCGGGGCGTACTTTGCCGCGACCTTCGCCGCCTGGACCGGCAGCTTCGTGCTTGGCGCGGTGCTGGCGCTCGCAGCCACCTTGCTGGTCGGCATGGCGGTGGAAGTCATCGTGATGCGAAGGCTCTACGGCCGCGACCATATCGACCACGTGCTGGCGACGTTCGGACTCATTCTGTTTTTCGACGAAGCCGTGCGGCTGATCTGGGGACCGGCGGGCCTGAGCCTGTCGCTGCCGCCCTGGCTCAGTCAGCCGGTGCAGATTCTGCCGGGGATGAATTATTCGGCCTACCGGCTTGCGGTCATCGTGGTCACGCTGGCGGTGGCGGGCTTTCTCTACGTGCTGGTGATGCGCACGCGCATCGGCATGCTGATCCGGGCGGGGGCTTCCAACAGGGAGATGGTCGGCGCGCTCGGCGTCAACATCAAGCTGCTCTACACGCTGGTGTTTGGCCTTGGCGCCGCGCTCGCCGGGCTTGCCGGGCTGATGCAGGCGCCGATTTTGACCGTGCAGATCGGCATGGGCGAGAACATTCTCATTCTTGCTTTCGTCATCACCGTCATCGGCGGCATCGGCTCGATCCGCGGCGCGCTGGTGGCGGCCTTGCTTGTCGGCTTCATCGACACGCTCGGCCGCGCCTTCTTCCCTGACATCCTGCGTATGTTGCTGAGCAAGGAAGCGGCGGCCACCGCCGCGCCGGCTTTGTCGTCGATGCTGATTTATCTGCTGATGGCGGTGGTGCTGGTGGTGAAGCCCGAAGGCCTGTTTTCGGCGGGCAATAAATGAGACCGGCGCTGAACCTTCGCACCCTCGTGACCGTGGTCCTGATTGCCGCGCTGGTGCTGCTGCCGCTCTACACGGGATTGTCCGGCAACCGCTTTTTGCTGACGCTGTTTACCCGCATCGTGATTCTGGCGATGGCCGCGGTCAGCCTCAACCTGATGCTCGGCTATGGCGGCATGATGAGTTTCGGCCATGCCGCCTACCTTGGCATCGGCGGCTACGCGGTCGGCATGCTGGCGCATGAGGGCATCGACAGCGGCTTTGTGCAATGGCCGGTGGCGCTGGCGGCGTCGGCGCTGTTTGCGCTGGTGATCGGCGCACTGTCGCTGCGCACGCGCGGCGTCTATTTCATCATGATCACCTTGGCCTTCGCGCAGATGGCCTATTACATGTTTGCGGGGCTGGCGCGGTACGGCGGCGACGACGGCCTGACCATCTACAAGCGCAGCCAGTTCGTGGCGCCGGTCGACCTCTCGAACAAGACGCAGTTCTATTACATCTGCCTGGCGCTGCTGTTCGGCGTGATCTACCTGGTCTGGCGGCTGACGAATTCGCGCTTCGGCTTGGTCGTCCAGGGCGCGCGTTCGAACGATTTACGTATGCGCGCCATCGGTTTCCCGACCTATCGCTACCGGCTCGTGTGTTTCGTGATTGCCGGCACGCTGTGCGGCCTGGCCGGAGCGCTGCTCGCCAACCAGACCGACTTCGTCAGCCCGTCGATCATGTATTGGACGCGTTCGGGCGACCTCATCATCATGGTGGTGCTCGGCGGCATGGCGACGCCGTTCGGTCCGCTGATCGGCGCGGTGGCGCTGCTGGTGCTGGAAGAGGTGCTGTCCGGCATCACCGAATATTGGCAGATCATTCTGGGGCCGCTGCTGCTGCTGGTGGTGCTGTTCGCGCGCGGTGGCATTGATGGGCTGCTGACGAATTTGAGCGGCAAAGCATCCGGGCAGGGACGCTCATGAGCGGGCCCGGCAATCATCCGATGCTGCGGGTCCAGGCGCTGGCCAAGCGGTTTGGCGGCATCGTCGCCACCGACGATCTGTCGCTGAGCGTGGCGGAAGGCGAACTCCATGCCGTGATCGGGCCGAACGGCGCCGGCAAGACCACGCTGATCGCCCAACTCAGCGGTCAAACAACGCCCGACAGCGGCCGCATTTATTTCGCCGGCGCCGACATTACCACGCTGCCGATGTACAAGCGCAGCCGGCTCGGTCTGGCGCGCTCGTTCCAGATCACGTCGCTGTTTCTCGATCTCAGCGTGCTCGATAATGTCGCGCTGGCGGTGCAGGCTCATACCGGCCATTCGTTCCGGTTCTGGCGCGATGCGCGCAGCGAGCCGGAATTGCGCGAGCCCGCGCGCGCGGCCTTGGCGCGTGCCGGGTTGAGCGCGCGCGCCGATCAACCGGCGTCCGCGCTCAGTCATGGCGAACACCGTCAGCTGGAACTGGCGATGGCGCTTGCAGGTTCACCGCGCATGCTGCTGCTCGACGAGCCGATGGCGGGGCTCGGGCCTGAGGAATCCTCAGCAATGGTGGCGATGCTGCGCGCCTTGAAGCGCGAAGTGACCATTCTGCTGGTCGAGCATGACATGGAGGCAGTGTTCGCGCTGGCCGACCGCGTCACGGTGCTGGTCTATGGCCGCGCCATCGCCTCCGGCACGCCCGACGACATCCGCGCCAATGCCGCGGTGCGCGAGGCCTATCTCGGCGAGAGCGAGGACGCTCATGTCTGACAGCGTCCTTGAGGTCGAAGGCGTCGAGACCTGCTACGGGCTCAGCCAGGTGCTGTTCGGCCTGTCGCTTTCGATCAAGCCCGGCGAAATGGTGACCCTGATGGGCCGCAACGGCATGGGCAAGACCACGACTGTGCGTTCGATCATGGGTCTTACACCGGCACGCGCTGGCAGCATCCGTTTTCTCGGCGCCGAAATCCGCGGGCTGCCGCCGTACAAAGTGGCGCAGCTCGGCATCGGCCTGGTGCCGGAAGGCCGCCAGATTTTCCCCAATCTCAGCGTGCGCGAAAATCTGCTGGCGACGGCGGTTGCGCGCGGCGCCGGCGGCTGGACGCTTGCTCGCGTCCACGACCTGTTTCCGCGGCTCAACGAACGCGCCGACAGCATGGGTAACCAATTGTCGGGCGGCGAGCAGCAGATGCTGGCGGTCGGCCGCGCCCTGATGACCAATCCGCGGCTGTTGATCCTGGACGAGGCCACCGAAGGCCTGGCGCCGCTGATCCGCGCCGAAATCTGGCGCTGCCTGGCGCGGCTCAAGGACTCAGGTCTCGCTATTCTGGTGATCGACAAGAATGTCGGCGCGCTGACCCGCGTCGCCGACCGCCATTTCCTGATCGAGCGCGGCCGCGTGGTGTGGAGCGGCGCCTCGGCCGAGCTTGCCGCCGCGCCGGACGTGCAGCATCGGTATTTGGGAGTGTGAGCTGACGATGCGATCAGGAGCGCGCGAATGCGACCAAGGGCGTAAAGTCGTGATTATCTGCCGCCTTGAGCGCTTCGATATAGGCCCGTCGTGTCTCATCTACGGCTCGCAGGCTGCTTCCTCCCCAAGTGAAGCGGGGCTGACCCAGACGGACCGCCAAAATATCGGCCATCAATCGCGACCATCGGCCATTTCCGTTTGGAAATGGGTGAATGAAAACCAGATCATGATGAAGCCGTGCGGCAATCTCATCCGCTGGAAACGTCTTATGCTCGATCCAGTAGCGAACGTTGTCGAGCGCTTCATCCAGACGGAGTTGAATCCGTTCTCGATCGACGCCGATGTTCTTGTTTGAGGTCCGGCAGGTCCCCGCCCAGCGCCAGACCTTGCCCAACATGCGGCGGTGCAGGCTGCGCGGAAACGTCCGCTTCAGCGGATTGTGACGGCGGCCAAACACCCAGGTGTCGGCTTCAAGAATATTCTGTTGCTCCAGTTCGTTGAGTTCGCGTCGAAGCGTGACGTGGGATGGGATGAGTCCTTCGCGTTCTTCCGGAGTTAGCGGCGTCGCATCGTCAGGTTCATCGTGAAGCCCGTTCACGGCTCATCCCAGAGCCGCGCCGGTTTGCGCAGCAATTCCGCGACGAGGCGGCGCTCGGTTTGCTGTCGCCAGGCCTGGCCGTGGACCTCTTGGCCTTCCAGACGCATCGTCTGTTCGACGGCAGCGAGCTTCTTGCGAGCCAGATGGAATGCGCGTCCCTCCATCGTTTGTGAAAGGGGCTCGATCGGGATGAGGGCGTAGACCAGCCGGCAACCTAGCGCCTCTGCCGCGCGCTCCAGACTTTTGACGGTGATAGTGCCAGCCGCTTCGCCTTTCTCTAATTCCGCGAGGCTGGGCTGCTTCATGCCGAGCCGCTCGGCTAACTGGCGTGTCGTCATGCCGAGGGTTTCACGGATAGCGCGAATCCACCCGCGGGACGGGCGGCTCACCCGAGAAAGCGGCGCAAGCTCTTTAAAGCGTTTGGCAAGCTGTTCGGATGGGGTCATAATACGATAGGATATAGCCTATCATAATTATATTTGTCAATAGGTTATAGGCTATCAATATATATGAATATTATAGGTCCTATCCTATCAAATTATCCTCGTCATTACTCCGCCGGCTGAATGCTCGGCGGCGGCGACTTGCGCCAGATGAAGGTCGGGCTGGCGCCGCCGAGCTTGCGGTGCAGCCGGTCGAGCAGCAGGTAGATGACCGGCGTCGTGTAGAGCGTGAGGATTTGGGAAACCAAGAGTCCGCCGATGATGGTGATGCCGAGCGGCCGGCGCAATTCCGAGCCGGGGCCCGATGCGATCACCAGCGGCACCGCGCCGAGCATCGCCGCCATCGTCGTCATCAAAATCGGCCGGAACCGCTCCATGCAGGCTTCGTGAATGGCCGCCGCCGCCGAAAGCCCACGCTTGCGTTGGCCTTCGAGCGCGAAGTCCACCATCATGATGCCGTTCTTCTTGACGATGCCGATCAGCAGAATGATGCCGATGAAGGCAATCACGGTGAGTTCGGTGCCGGACACCATGAGCGCCAGCAGCGCGCCGAGGCCCGCCGACGGCAGCGTCGAGATGATGGTGAGCGGATGCGCCAGGCTCTCGTACAGAATACCCAGCACGATGTAGACCGCGATCAGCGCCGCCAACAGCAATAGCGGCTGGGCGCTGGCGGCCTGCTTGAAGGCCTGCACGTCGCCGGAGAAGTCGGCGTGGATGATATCGGGAATATGCATTTCGGCCACGGCTGACGAGATCGCCGCGGTCGCGTCCTCGATGGTCGTCCCCGGCGCCAGATTGTAAGTGATGGTGGTCGACGGGAATTGGCCCTGATGATTCACCACCAAAGGCGCAATGCCGCGCTCGACCTTGGCGATGGCCGATAGCGGCACTTGCGAATTGCCGCTGCCGGGAGCGTAGACCTGGGTGAGGTCGGTCGGATCGCGCTGATATTTCTGACCGACTTCGAGAATGATGCGGTACTGATTGCGCGCGCCGTAGATGGTCGAGACCTGCCGCTGCGAGAAGGCGTCGTTGAGCGCGTTGTCGATATCCTGGATACGGACACCAAATCTTGCCGCCGCCTTGCGGTCGATGACGACGTTGGCCTGCAAGCCGCCTTGCTCGCGGTCGGTGGTGACGTCGGTCGCCTGCGGCACTTGCTTGACGCGGTCGACCACGCGCGGCACCCAGGCCTGCAACTGATCGATATCCGAGCTCCACAGTGTGAACTGATATTGCGCGTTGCTCTGGCGGCCGCCGACGCGCAGGTCCTGCGCCGGGAACATGAAGACGCGGATGCCCGGGATATTGGAAAGCTTCGGGCGCAGCCGGTTGATGACCTGCTGAGTGCTGACATTGTTGCGCTCGGCCAAAGGCTTCAGGCTGATGAACAGCCGCCCATTGTTGACCGAAGCGTTGAAGCCGGAAGCGCCGACCGACGAGCCGAGGCCCGCCACCGCCGGATCGGCCAGCACGATGTCCATCGCCTTGAGCTGCAGCACCTCCATCGCCTCGAATGAAATATCGGTCGAGGCCTGGGTGCCGCCGAAGATCAGCCCGGTGTCGTCCTGCGGGAAATAGCCTTTCGGCACTTTGACGAACAAATAGCCTGTGAGGACGAGCGTCGCGACGAAGGACATCAAGGCGAGGGCGCGGTTCTCGAGCACGAATGACAAAGTGCGGTCGTAGAACCGGATCATGCGCGACAGCACGCCTTCGATCCGGCGGTCCAGCCAGGTGGCGTCCTTGCTCGGGCCGGCTTTGACGAAATAGGCGCAGATCATCGGCGTCACCGACAGCGACACCACGGTCGATACCGCGATGGCAAAAGCCAGCGTCACCGAGAACTCGCGGAACAGACGGCCGACAATGCCGCCCATGAACAGCAACGGAATGAACGCGGCGATCAGCGACACCGAGATCGACACCACGGTGAAGCCGATCTGCTTGGCGCCCATCAGCGCCGCGCGCATCGGCCGGTGGCCGGCTTCCAGAAAGCGGAACATATTTTCGATCATGACGATGGCGTCATCGACGACAAAGCCGATGCAGACCGCCAGCGCCATCAGCGACAGATTGTCGATCGAGAAGCCGGCCGCCCACATCGCCGCGCAAGTGCCGGCCAGCGACAGCGGCACCGTGACGCCGGCGGCCAGCGTCGCCGCCGTGCGCCGCAGGAACAGGAACACCACCAGCATCACCAGCACCGCGGTCGCGGCCAGCGTCCATTGCATGTCATGCACGCTGGCGCGGATGGTCTGGGTGCGGTCGGTCAGCACCGAGATGTCGAGACCGGCCGGAATCCATTGCCGCAGTTCCGGCAGCAAAGCGTAGATGCGGTCGACGGTATCGATGACGTTGGCGTTGCCCTGCTTGGTGATGATCAACAGCACCGAAGGATCGCGGTTGAACCAGCCGGCGGATTTGCTGTTGCGCACGCTGGAGGCGATCGACGCAATGTTCGACAGCCGGATCACGGTGCCGTTGACGGCCTTGACCACGACCGGGTCGTAGTCGGCGGCGTTGCGCAGCTGGTCGTTGATGCCGACGGTGACGGCGCGCTTGCTGCCATCGAAGGTACCGAGCGGTCCGACCGCGTTGGAATTGGCGATCGCGGTGCGCACGTCTTCCATGGCAAGGCCCATGGCGGAAATCCGCGCCGGATCGACCCGCACCCGGATGGCCGGCTGCTCGGAGCCGGCGACGGTGACGTCGGCGACGCCATCGACCTGGCTGAGGCGCTGCGCGATCACGCTGTCGGCGGCGTCATAGATCGCGCTGCCCTGCATGGTTTTAGACGTCAGCGCCAGGATCAGGATCGGCGCAGCCGAAGGGTTGGCCTTGCGGAAGGTCGGCAGCGTCGGCATGTCGCCGGGCAAGTCGGTCAAAGCGGCATTGAGCGCGGCCTGCACGTCGCGCGCGGCGCCCTCGATGCTGCGCTTGAGATCGAACTGGATGGTGATGCGCGAATTACCGAGCGAGGACACCGAGGTGATTTCGGTGACACCGGAAATTTCGCCCAGTCGCCGCTCCAGCGGCGCCGCCACGGTCGCCGCCATGATGTTGGGGTCGGCGCCGGGCCGGTTGGCGCTCACGGAAATCGTCGGAAAATCGACGCTCGGCAGGCTGGCGACCGGCAGGAAGTCGTAGGCCACCGCACCCACCAGGAACAATCCGATCGCCAGCAGCGTGGTGCCGATCGGACGCCGGATGAAAGGGTAGGAGAAGTTCATGGCGCGCTACTCGGCGGGCTGGGTGCGCGGCGCCGGGGGTGGCGCCGGGCTCAAGCGCGCCCGCAGCCGCTCCATGTACAGATAGATCACCGGCGTGGTGTAGAGCGTCAGCAACTGGCTGAGCAGCAGGCCGCCGACGATGGTGACGCCGAGCGGATTGCGCAGCTCGGCGCCGGTGCCGCCTTCCAGCGCCAGCGGCAGCGCGCCGAACAGCGCGGCCAGCGTCGTCATCATGATCGGACGGAAGCGCAGCAGCGCCGCCTGCACGATCGACTCTTCCGGAGTCATGCCCTGGTTGCGCTCGGCCTCGAGTGCGAAGTCGATCATCATGATCGCGTTTTTCTTGACGATGCCCATCAGCAGCACGATGCCGATCAGCGCAATCACCGACAGGTCATAGCCGAACAGCATCAGCGCCAGCAGCGCACCGACGCCGGCCGACGGCAGCGTCGACAGAATCGTCAGCGGATGGATGAAGCTCTCGTAGAGCACGCCGAGCACGATGTAGATGGTGATGGCGGCGGCGAGCAGCAGCCACGGTTCGCCGGCCAGCGATTTGGCGAATTCGGCAGCGTCGCCGGAATAGGTCCCGGTCACCGACGACGGCATGCCGATCTCACGCTGGGCCGACGTGACCAGCGCCACCGCGTCGCTCAAGGCATAGCCGGGCGCCAGATCGAAGCTGATGGTGACGGAGGGGAACTGCTCCTGATGCGCAATCGCCAGCGGCGCCGAGGTGTACTCGAAGCGCGCGAAGGCCGCGAGCGGCACCTGGTTCGAGCCGGTGACGGCGTTGGGGGTTGCCGAGGTGTTGGTGTTGGTGGTGCCGTTCGCGGTATTGGCGACCGTCGCCACGGTGCCGTTACTGGTGCTGGCGCCGGTGACGTAGAGCTTGCCGAGCGAATTGGGGTCCTGAATGTAGCGCGGCTGCGCCTCCAGGATGACGCGATACTGGTTGGCCTGGCCGTAGATCGTCGAAATCTGGCGCTGGCCGAAGGCGTCGTTGAGCGTGTCGGTGATGCTTTGCATCGAGACGCCGAGCCTTCCGGCCTGCTCGCGATCGACATTGACCATGACGCGCGGGCCGCCTTCCTGCGCTTCGGACGCGACCTCGCGCAGCGCCTGCTCGCCGCGCAGGCGGTGGGTGAGCTTGTCGGCCCAGGCCAGCACTTCGGCGGAGTCGGTGCCGACCAGCGTGTACTGATACTGGGCGCGGCTGGCGCGGGTCGAAATCTGGATATCCTGCGTCGCCTGGAAATACACCGTCATGCCGGGCAGCCCGGCGACGGCGTCCTTGAGCCGCACGATGATGGCCTCGACGCGGGCGCTGCGCTCGTTGCGCGGTTTGAGCGTGATGGCGATATGCCCGGCATTGGGCGAGGTGTTGAGCGTGCTGACGCCGATCACCGACACCACGCCGGTGACGTCCGGATCGGCGCGCACGATGTCCTCGACCTGGCGCTGGCGGCGGCCCATTTCCGTAAATGAAACGTCGGTGCCGGCCTCGGTCACCGCGGTGATCAGGCCGGTGTCCTGCACCGGCAGGAAGCCCTTGGGGATGACGATGTAGAGAAAAATGGTGGCGGCGAGCGTTGCGAGCGTGACCAGAAGCGTCGCGCGCTGGCGGCGCAGCACCCACAGCAACGTGCGGTGATAGGCCTCGACGGTGCGCTCGACATAACCGTTGAAGCGTTGCGCCAGCGCGCCGGACGGCGCGTCCGTGGTGCGCCGCAGCAGCCGGGCGCACATCATCGGCGTCAGCGTCAGCGACACGATCGCGGAGGCGACCACCGCGATGGTGAGCGTCAGCGCGAATTCGCGGAACATGCGGCCGACCAGGCCGGTCATGAACAGCAGCGGGATGAACACCGCGATCAGCGACAACGTCAGCGAAATGACGGTGAAACCGATTTCCTTGGCGCCGCGCAGCGCCGCCTCCAGCGGATTTTCGCCCTCTTCGATGTGACGGACGATGTTCTCGATCATGACGATGGCGTCGTCGACCACGAAGCCGGTGCCGATGGTCAGCGCCATCAGCGACAGATTGTCCAGCGAAAATCCGCAGAACCACATCACACCGAACGTGGCGATCAGCGACAGCGGCAGCGCCACGCCGGCGATGACGGTGGCGCGGATGGTGCGCAGGAACACCAGCACCACCAGCACGACCAGGCCGATGCTGAGCACCAGCGTGAACTGCACGTCGTGGATCGAGGCGCGGATCGTGGTGGTGCGGTCGTTGACGACGGTGAGCGTGGCGCCGGCCGGAATCGCACGGCGCAGGCGCGGCAATTCGGCCTGCACGCGCTGCACGGTCTCGATCACATTGGCGCCGGGCTGGCGTTGCACGTCGATGACGATGGCCGGCCCGCCGCGGTACGAGGCGCCGACTTTGGTGTTCTCCAGGCCGTCGACCACGTCGGCAATATCGCTGAGCAGCACCGGCGCGCCGTTGCGGAATGCGATCGTGATCGACTTGTAGGCGTCGGCGCTGAGGATCTGGTCGTTGGCGGCGATGGTATAGGACTGATGCGTGCCGTCGAGCGCGCCCTTGGCGCCGGCGACGTTGGCGGCGACAATCGCGGTGCGCACATCCTCCAGCGCGATGCCATAGGCGGCGAGCCGCGACAGGTCGGCCTGGATACGGATCGCCGGGCGGATGCCGCCCTGCACCGAGACGTGGCCGACGCCGGTCACTTCGGACAGCCGCGGCGCCATGATGGTGTCGGCCATGTCGCTGAGGGTTCGCTGATCGACGGTCTTCGACGTCAGCGCCAGCGTGATGATCGGCGCGTCAGCCGGGTTCACCTTGGAATAAAGCGGCGGGTAGGGAAGGTTGCGCGGCAGCGTCGAGCCGGCGGCGTTGATCGCGGACTGCACGTCCTGCGCCGCGGCGTCGATGTCGCGCGCCAGATCGAATTGCAGCGTGATCTGGCTGATGCCGAACGAACTCGACGACGTCATCGTCGCCATCGCCGGGATCTTGCCGAACTGGGTTTCCAGCGGCGCGGTCACCAGCGCGGCGATGGTGTCGGGATTGGCGCCGGGCAGCTGGGTGGTGACCTGGATGGTCGGAAAGTCCACCTGCGGCAGCGCCGAGACCGGCAGCCACCAATAGCCCAACATGCCGCCCAGCATCGCCGCGACGCCGAGCAAAGACGTGGCGATCGGGCGGTGAATGAAGGGTGACGAGACGCTCATGGCCGTGCGGCGGGCGGCGCGCTCGGCGTTGGATTTGTCGGCGCAGCCGGCGCCGCGCCGCTGCTACCCTTCTTGCTGCCGTCACCGCCCGAGCCCTGACCGCGCTGGCGTGTGCCGCCGGCTGCCGGCGGCGTGCCGTCGCCGGCCGAGATCGTGACCTTGGCGCCGTCGGTGAGCCGGGCGAAGCCGGTGGTCACGACGCGCTCCGGCGGCTCCAGGCCCTTGCCGACCACGGTCTGGTTTTCATTCTGCTTCTGCACCGCGATCGGCCGGATCGCCGCGGTGTTGTCGTCTTTGACGACGTAGACGAATGTGCCGGCCGGGCCGCGCTGCACCGCGCCGGTCGGGATCACGACAACCTGCTTGAGCGTGTCGATCAGCAGCCGGACATTGACGAACTGTCCCGGCCATAGTTGCAGGTCGGTATTGGGAAATTCGGCCTTGAGCTTGACGGTGCCGGTGCTGGAATCGACCTGGTTGTCGACGACGCGCAAGGTGCCGCGGTCGATCACCGCGTCATTGTCGGAGCGCTGTGCGTCGACGCTGAGCGGGCCCTTGGCGAAGGCGGCGTTGACCTGGGTGATGTCCTGCTGCGGCAGATTGAAGAACACCGAGATCGGCTTGAGCTGGGTGATGACCACCACGCCGGTGGTGTCGGATGCGTGAACGATATTGCCTTCGTCGACCTGACGGATGCCGGTGCGGCCGTCGAGCGGCGCGCGGATCGTGGTGTAGGCCAGCGTCGCCTGTGCGCTCTCGATGGCGCCCTGATCGGAGTCGACCTGCGCGGTGTACTGCGCGACCAATGATTTCTGCGTATCGGCCTGCTGGCGATTGATGGCGTTGGTGGCGGCCAGTTGCTCGTAGCGCGTCAGGTCGTTCTTGGCGTTGGCCAGCAGCGCCTGATCCTGCGCCTTCTTGGCGACGGCCTGGTCGAGCGCGGCTTTGAAAGTGGTCGGGTCGATGCGCGCCAGCACGTCGCCGCGCGCCACGTCCTGGCCTTCCTTGAAGGCGACCTCCATCAGCTTGCCGTCGACTTGCGAGCGCACCGTCACGGTGTTGAGCGCCTTGGTGGTGCCGACGCCGTCCAGGTAGACCGGCACGTCGGCTTTGGCCGCCGCTGCGACCAGCACTGGCACCGGGCCGGTGTCGGCGCCGAAGCGGCCGCCGGTGCGGCGCGCCTGCTCGGTCGAGCCGGTGAAATAATAAATCAGCCCTGCCAGCAGTGCGATGACGACCAGCCCGATGACGAAGACGCGGCGCTTGTTGCGCGCCGACGTCTGGGCCCACATCTGCTTCGGTAGTTCACCGTGCATTCGAAGCCTCCAGCGGCTTCGGCAACCAGCCGCCGCCGAGCGCCTGATAAAGACCGACGATCGCCTGCACATGCGCCAGCCGCGTCTGTGCCAGGTTGTCCTGCGCCTGATACAGCGTCTGCTGGGTCTGCAGCACGGTGACCAGATCGATGGTGCCCTGGTTCAAACGCTGCTCGGAAATATCGAAGGCGCGCTGCGACGCGGTGACGACGTCGCGTTGCAGCCGCTCGCGCAACGCGGTCTGGCGGATGCCATCGAGTGCGTTCTCGACATCGACAAATCCCGAGATCACCGACTTGCGATAATTCTGCAGCAATTCGTCCTGCCGGCCTTTTTGCAGATCGAGGTTTCCCTGCAGCTTGAAGCCGTCGAAGATCGGCTGCGTCAGCCCGGCGGTGATGTTGTAGAGCGCCGATTCCGGCCGCAGCAGCGTCTTGAGCACCGCGCTCTGGTAGCCGCCTTCGCCGGTCAGGGTGATGCTCGGCAGCATCTGCGCGCGCGCATTCTCGACATTGCCATTGGCGGCGGCGAGCTGCGCTTCCGCTTCGCGGATGTCGGGGCGTTGTGCGAGGAGTTCAGACGGCAGCCCCGGCGTCACGCGCGGATAGGTAATGCCGCGCAGCGATCCGCCGCGGATGCGCACGCTTTCCGGCGAACGCGCAATCAGCAAAGCGAGCGCGTTGCGGTTCTGCGTCAGCGTCTGTTCGAGCGGCGGCACCGACGCACGCTGGCTGGCGAGCAGGCTCTCCTGCTGCGCGGTGTCGAGCGCCGACGCCGTGCCGGCATTGAGCCGCTGCTGAATGAGATTGAGCACGCGGCTGGCGCTGGCGATATTTTCGCGGGCGACCTGCAAGCGGTCCTGCGCGGCCAGCACCTGGAAATAAGCGTTGGCGGCGCTCACCACCGTCGTCAGGCCGACCACTTCGCGGTCGTAGCGGCTGGCGGCGGCGGTTTCTTCCGCCGCGCGCAGGGCCGAACGGTTTTTGCCCCAGAAGTCGATCTCATAGCTCGCGTTCAGCGTTGCCGATACCGTTCTGGTGTTGGTTTCTGAAAAATGCGACCGCGTCGCGCTGCCGTTGAATTCGACAACCGGCAACAGCGGCGCACCGGCGATGCGCGCCTGCGCGTCGGCCTGCACGATGCGGGCGACCGCGGCGGCGATATCGAGATTGGCGGCGCGCGCCTCTTCGATGATCTCGGTCAGTTCGCGCGAACGGAAGCCATGCCACCAGTCGAGCGTCGGCAGCGCCGCTTCCGCCACGACCGGATTTTTCGAGGCGCGGTCATAGGCTTGCGGAATATCGAGCCCGGGTTCGGGCTTGTCGGTCAGCAGACAACCGCCGAGTGGCAGCATGAGGCTTAATCCCAGGAGCATGGTTCGCAACGGGCGCAGGCCCGCAGAAGTTCCAACTCGCGCCCCAAATCGCCCCACAAGACCGCCACGCATAACAAACACTTTCAAAAACCGACTGAACCAAGGAAAGCCAAACTAGCCCAGAACGCGGGCGCTAGCCCTCGATTTATTGCGGTTTATCCGCTGTTTTCCGTCCCGGCGGCCAGTCGGCCAAGGCACGGCGGCCGGCCGGCGACATTTGCGCCGCCGAGCCTGCGAACACGCCCTGGATCGCTTGGTCGAAATTCTGCCGAGCGCCGCGGGTTTTCGCCATGGCCTTTTGCAGCGCAGCGGCGTCGAAAGGCTCCTGCCGCAGCGTCGTGCGGATTGCATCCTGGGCGGCGCGATATTTGGCTTGCACGTCCTCGATCGTCTCGCGGTTGGCCTTGATCTGGCCGCGCAACAGATCGCCGTCGCCCGGCGGCAGGCTGGCGGCCAGGCGGTCGACGCGCACGAACACGTTGCTATCCCATGACGGCGGGGCCGGCCCCCGGATCGCCATCGCTACCGCGATACCGACGAAGAACAGATTGAGCGCCAGCGAACCGAGCAGCAGCCAGCGCGACGAGCCGCGCGCGACAATCGACGGCAACAGTTGCAGGGTGCTCATTGGTGCGTTCCTTGATGGGCGCCGGGCAGCGCTTCGGCTTCGAACACAACCCCGCTGAGTTCGGCGCGGCTGACATAAGCCAGCGCCGCGTCGGCGGGATCGATTTGGCGGTCGAGCCCGATCAGGCCGATGGCAAAGCCCAGCGCGGCGCAGGTCGCCAGCGCGGCGAAGCGCGGCCAGGCCGGGTCGAATTCCCAATCGAGCAGCACGGCGGGCAAGCGCCACAGCGCGAATTTCTGCCGCGGCAATGGACCGCTCAGCCGCGCCAGCACGCGGTTCACCGCGGCCGGATTGGCCTGCGGTGAAGCCGCGCTACGCTTAAGCGTCGTTGCCAGAAATGTTTCGAACGCTTGATCGTTTTCTTGGTCGTTCGTTTTCTTGTGGGTCATGACTCTTCCCCCTCGATCAGGTCGCGTAATCTCGCCCGCAAATTCTGCTTGCCGCGGATCAGCAAGGTCTCGATGGCCGACACCGAAGTATCGAGAACTTCCGCCACCTGCGCATTGCTCATGCCCTCGGTGTAAGTGAGCACGATCGCGGTGCGCTGGCGGGCCGGCAATTCCGCAATCGCCGCGGCGAGCGCGCGTTCGCGCCCGCTTTGCTCGGCAACCTCGGCTGCGCCCGGCGTTGGATCGACGATCTCGCCGGCGGCTTCCAAGGCAACCCAGGGCGCGCGCCGTTTGCGGTCGAGACAGAGGTTGACCACCACACGCGTGAGCCAGGTGCGGACCGCGGCCAGCGGCTGCCAGCGCGGCGCATGGATCCAGACCCGCAGCATGGCTTCCTGCGCGACGTCTTCGGCGTCGGCCGCATTGCCGAGAATGCGGCGGGCGAGCCCGAGCATGGCGGGCAGGTGGCGGCGGGAGAGCAGGCGAAATGCCACCTCGTCGCCGCGCGCGACCTTCGCCATAAGCGCTTCGTCGGTTTGCGCTTCGCCGCTGTCATCCATTGAAGCTTGAATGCCGCCATCCGCAGCGCCCGTCCATAGTCCTGCCTGTCTCAGTTGATAAACGGGTCAGCCGGCGGAAACCTGTGCCGCGGCGGCTTCGATCGAACGGCATCAAGCTGTGGAATCTCCAGCTAACCCATTGTAATAGTGACGGAAAAACAGATTAACCGTGGCGTGCCGAAATGTCGCTGAGGGCAAACCCCGCGATCCGCTTGTAGTTCTCCGACAGGGCCCGCAGTTCGTCCTGGGTGATGTGCTTGTCGAGATCGTCGAAGGGCCGGTCGCCGACCAGTTCCTCGACCTTGATGTTGATGAAATCCGGTGGGAATTCGCGGTTGGTGCGCACGACCTTGGCCGCAGGCTGGGCGCGCGCGGCCTCATAGGCCTTGAGCGCGTCGCGCGGTTCATGACCGGAGGTCAGGAAATCGGCCAGCGTGCGGGCGTCGATGGCCGCCTGCGCCGCGCCGTTGGAACCGCGCGGATACATCGGGTGAGCGGCGTCGCCGGCCAGCGTAATGCGGCCGAACGTCCAGGTATCGATCGGGTCCTTGTCGACCATCGGATATTCCAGGATCTGGTCGGCGTCGCGAATGAGTTGTCCGACGTCGAGCCAGTCGAAGCGCCAGCTCTCGTAGATCGGCAGGAAATCGGCGAGCTTGCCCGGCTTGTTCCAGTCGTTCTGGGTGAGGGAATCGCCCTTGATCTCGGCCATCCAGTTGATGAGCTGGCGGCCTTCGCCGTCGATATCGTCGACGATCGGGTAGATCACCATCTTGCCGGTCAGGATCGAGCCGATCCGCATATATGTCCGTCCGTCATGAATCGGTTTGCGCCGCGTCACGCCGCGCCAGGTATTGATGCCGGCGAAGGCCAACTTGTCGTCGGGGTAGAACTGCTTGCGGATCGGCGAGTTGACGCCCTCGCAGGCGATGGCGATGTCGGCGCGGACGCTGTCGCGATTGCTGAAGTTCAATGTGACACCGGTCTCGTCCTGTTCGGCGCCGGTGCAATCGTGGTCGAGCAGAATGGCGTCCGGCCCAAGCTTGGTCCGCGCCGCTTCGAACAAGATCAGATGCAGCTTGCCGCGGTGAATGCCGACTTCCGGATACTGGTAGCCGGCGAATTTGCCGCGCGGCTCCTTGTAGATGAGCTGGCCGAAGCGGTTGAAGAACGCGCTTTCGCGGTTCTCGATGCCGGCTTTGAGCAAGGCGTCGCCGACGCCGAGCGCGGTGAACTCGCGCATCGCATGCGGCAGCAAAGTGATGCCGACGCCGAGCGGTTTGATCTCCGCGGCACGTTCATAAATACGGGCGGCGATGCCGCGCTGGCGCAGATTGAGCGCCAGCGACAGACCGCAAATTCCGCCACCGATGATTGCAACATTCATGCGTGATCCTGACTTCAGACTTGCGCCGGGGTGAATGGACGAGATCGGCAAAATCCTGTCAACATGCGCTCAATCGGGAATGACCCGGCAACACGGAGGAACGACCAATGGACAAGGCACTCTACGACAAGGGTATGGCGATGCGCCGCAAGGTTCTCGGCGACGAGTATGTCGACCGGGCGGTCGCCAATACCGACGATTTCAACCGCAAATTCCAGGAACTGCTCAACGAATTTTGCTGGGGTGCGGTGTGGACCGACGAGGACCTCAAGCCGCGCGACCGCAGCCTGCTCAATCTCGGCATGATCGCCTGTCTCGGCCGTATGCACGAGTTCGAGGCGCATTTCCGGGGCGCGCTGCGCAACGGGCTGACACCCAAGGAGCTCAGCGCCATCCTGCGCCAGGTCGCCATTTATTGCGGGTTCCCGGCGGCGGTCGATTGCCATCGCGTGGCCAAGCAGGTGCTGGCGGAGGCAAAAAAGGCCTGACCAAAAAGGCCTGACCAAGAGGGCCCAATAATGTGTCCTGCGCGTCACGGCAGAATCACGATACTGAGATAGCCCCATTCTTGTCTTGAATGTGCCTTCATCCCGGGGCAATCCAAGGCACGGTTTGGCGGCTGTTTCTGCCGTGCGCGCATGGTCCCGAGAAGCGGGAACCGGTTTTCGGGGAAGGCCGTGCGCGACGAAATAATGCCCGACAGGTGAACACATTATGCTGCGACGTTTCGGCTTTTTTATGCTGGCAATTCCGGCCCTTGCGGTCGTTCCGGTAACCTCGGCGCTGGCGCAAAATTCTCGTGCCGCGCCCGAGCCTTATTACCGGGCCGCGCCGCCGCCCGGCGCCTATCAGGACGAGCGCCTGCCGGCCCCCGGCTTTATGACCGATGCAGACGATGACGACGCGCCGATCATGCGGCCGCAGCGTCTGCCGCAATTCGGTCAGCAGAGCCAGTTGCCTGCCCCGTCCGCCACTCCCGGCCGCATTCTGCCCTATCCGGATTCCGACGCTCCCCTGCCGCCGCTGTCCGGGCATCAACTCGACGCCCAGCCGGCGCCGGCCAATGCCGAGCCGGTGTTGCGCCCGCCGGGCACGATCAACACCGGCAAGGGTCCCGGCACCGCGCCGGCGCCGATTGCGCCATCGGCCGCGTCCGCTCTGCCGCCCGAGGATCAGCCCGAAGTCGGCGCGCCGAAGGAACTACCGGCGAACCTGAAAAAGCAGATGGTCGATTACGTGTCCAAGGAGCCGGCCGGCACCATCGTGGTCGATACGCCGAACACTTATCTCTATCTCGTGCTCGGCAACGGCAAGGCGATCCGCTACGGCATCGGCGTCGGCCGCGAGGGTTTCACTTGGGCCGGCACCGAGCGCGTCAGCAAAATGAAGGAATGGCCAGACTGGTTCCCGCCGTCCGAGATGATCGAGCGCCAGCCTTATCTGCCGCGTTTCATGGCGGGCGGTGCGGGCAACCCGCTCGGCGCGCGTGCGCTCTATCTCGGCAACACGTTGTACCGCATCCACGGTACCAACCAGCCCTCGACCATCGGCACCACGGTGTCCTCAGGCTGCATCCGCTTGATCAACGAGGACATCGAAGACCTGTTCAGCCGCGTGCAGACCGGCACCCGCGTCGTCGTGATGCCGGGCAAAGCGCCGGAGACGATGGCCAATTCCGGCGCCGCGCCCGCCGCGGAACCGGCCAATCCGATGGCGCCGCCGCCGAAGGCCGGCGCAACCGCCGGTACCGCGATCTCGGCGCAGCCGTTGCCGCCGGTGCGGTAAATTCCACTGGCATGATCCGGAAATATTTTCCGGATCGGAATATACGGACAAAAGAAGAGGCGCCCCCATAGCGGGGCGCCGGTCTCTCCACTAACATCGCGCCAACAAGCCGTTCGTCCGACGTTGTTCGGGCAAGTTCGGCATCAGGGTTGGAAGCGATAGGAGACCGGCATGATCAACGACGATTCGGCGCGCGACGATTCGCGAACTAAATTCAATCGACGTAATTTCCTGGCCGGCGTGGCCGTCGCCGGCGCGGCGGTAACCTCCGCACCGGGCGCTAAAGCCGCGACCTCGCCGGACGCTCCGGCTGCGCCGCCGCCGCGGCCTTCCGCTCTGCCGCCGAACGCCAAAATGGCAGCCGCCGAAACCGGCACGCCGCAGGAAATCAAAGGTCACGAAGGCGGCAAACCCGGCTCCGACTTCATGGTCGACGTCATCAAGACGCTCGACATCAAATATCTGCCCTGCAATCCGGCCTCGAGTTTCCGCGCTTTGCACGAGTCGCTGATCGACTACGGCGCCAACAAGCAGCCCGAATTCCTGACCTGCATGCACGAAGAGTCCGCCGTCGGCATGGCGCACGGCTACTTCAAGGCCTCGGGCAAGCCGCTGATGACGCTGGTGCATGGCACCGTCGGCCTGCAGCATGCGGCGATGGGCATCTATAATGCCTGGTGCGACCGCGTCCCGGTGATCGTCATCGGCGGCAACGATATGGACGCCGCGCATCGCCCGCCGGGTGTGCCGACATTCCACTCCGCGCAGGACATCAACGCGCTGGTGCGCGATTTCACCAAATGGGACGACACGCCGACATCGCCGCAGCATTTCGCGCAATCATTCGTGCGCATGTACAAGACCGCGATGACGCCGCCCTATGGGCCGGTGATGATGTCGCTCGACGCCGGCCTGCAGCAGGAGCCGATCCGCGATTACGGCGGCGAGAAGCTTTACATCCCGCGTTACGTGCCGAGTTCGCCGCCGCAAGGCGACACCGGCGCGGTGAAGGAAGCCGCACGGCTGCTCGCCAATGCCGAGCGTCCGGTGATCGTCGTCGATCGCGCCGCGCGGACGCCGAACGGCATCAAGCTGCTGGTCGAGTTGGCCGAAGCGCTGCAAGCCGCGGTCGTCGACATGGGCGGCCGGATGAACTTTCCGAAGACGCATTATCTCAACCGGCCGCCGAATGTGGTCGGCCAGGCCGACGTCATCATCGGCATGGAGTTGTCGGACTTCTGGGGCGTCGTGAACGGCTACGTCGACAATGGCGAACACGGCATCGGCTTCAACGAATCCAAGATCAAGCCGGGCACCAAGCTGATCAGCATCAATTCGGTCGAGCTCATCACCAAGTCGAACTACCAGGACTTCCAGCGTTTCCAGGTGGTCGACGTGTCGATGCCGGCCGACGCCGAGGCGACGCTGCCGGCGCTGATCGAAGCGGTGAAGTCCGCCATTCCCGACAGCCGCAAGGACGCCATCGCCAAGCGCGGCGATGCGTTCCGCAAGGCTTCCGCCAATGGCCGCGAGAACGTGAAGAAGGCCGCGGCGATTGCCTGGGACGCTTCGCCCATCAGCACCGCGCGTCTCGTCATGGAGACCTGGAACCAGATCAAGGACCTCGACTGGTCGCTGGTGGCCTCCGAGGGCAATGTCAGCAACTGGCCGAACCGGCTGTGGCCGATGGAAAAGCATCACCACTGGCTCGGCCGCTCCGGCGGCTACGGCGTCGGCTATGGCGCGCCGGCCTCGATCGGCGCCGCGCTGGCGAACCGCGACCTCGGACGTTTTTCGGTTTCATTCCAATCCGACGGCGACCTGATGTACGCGCCCGGCGTGCTGTGGACCGCGGCGCGCCACAAGATTCCGCTGCTCGCCGTGATGCACAACAACCGCGGCTATCATCAGGAAGTGATGCACATCCAGCGGCTGGCGAATTTCCGCAACCGCGTCGCTTATCTGGGCAACGACATGGCGCCGCTCGGCACCAGCATCGAAAATCCGGACATCGAATATCACAAGCTGGCGCAATCGATGGGCTGGTGGGCCAAGGGCCCGATCAAGGACCCGGCCGAACTCGGCCCCGCGATCAAGGAAGCCATTGCCGTGGTCAAATCCGGCCAGCCGGCTTTGCTCAACGTCTGGACGCAGCCGCGATGAGAAAGAACCTTATGCAATTTTCCGTTCGCACCCTTGCCGTCGTTGCCGCACTCGTTCTCGGCAGCGGCGCCGCGTCCGCGGCTTCTGCCGAGAAGGGCCGGAAGGCCTTCGTCACCAACGGCTGCTGGCAGTGTCACGGCTTCGAGGGGCAGGGCTCGGCCGTGACCAGCAACGGCACCGTGCTTTCCGGCACCGAGCTGCCGCTCGAGGCGTTCGAGGGCTTCGTGCGCGGTAGCAACCGGGCGATGCCGCCGTACCGCGAAGCCATCCTGTCGAGCGCGGACCTCGCGGATATGTATGCGTTCCTGCAGTCGGTGCCGAAGCCGCCCGCGGTCGAGAGTATTCAGCTGTTGAAGTAGTTCTTACCCTCCCCCGCGAAGCGTGGGGAGGGTCGACGCTTGTCGCGTCAGCGACGTGCGTCGGGGTGGGGGGTCTTTCTCTAAGAGCGGAGCTTTTTGCTCCCCCACCCCCGACCCCTCCCCGCACTCGCTACGCTCGCGGGGGAGGGGAGCTTCATTCCGCTGACTTAATCCTCGCCAGCCTCGTGATCGCCTCGATCATCGCGCCGGGGTCGCCCAAGCCCTTGCCTGCGATGTCATGCGCGCTGCCATGCGCCACGGACGAAAACAAAATCGGCGAGCCGATCGACAGGCCCGCCGTGCGGTTGAAGGCCAAGAGCTTGGCGGCGATGTGGCCCTGGTCGTGCAGCATGACGATGAAGGCGTCGCTGCCCTTTTTGCGGAACATGGTGTCGGCGCCGAACGGGCCGGTGGCCTCGATGCCGTCTTTCACCGCGCTGGCAATCGCCGGAATGATGATGTCGATTTCTTCCGAGCCGAATATGCCTTCCTCGCCGGCATGCGGGTTGAGCCCGCTGACGAAGATCTTCGGCCGCGCGATGCCGAGCTTCTTGAGCGACGCATCTGTGACGCGAATGACGCGCTCGACATGCTCCTGGGTGATCAGGCCGACCGCCTCGCGCACGCTGACATGCAGCGTGGCGTGCACGATGCGCGCGTCGTCGAAGCAGATCATCAGATAGACGTCGTTGACCGGCGTGCCTGTCTCGCGTGCGACGAAGGACGGATAGCCGTCGAAATTGATGCCGGCGGCGGCGATGGAACGCTCGGTCTGCGGCGCCGCCACCACGGCGTCGACCTCGCCGGCCAGCGCCGCCTTGATCGCCGCCCGCGCGCTGGCGAGCGAGGCGCGGCCGTAAGCTGCGTCCACGGTGCCGAGTTTCAACGGCGTATTAATGCCGTCGCTGGCATCCAGCAGATTGACCGCGCCGTTCGACCAGCCGGCGTCGGCGGGTTTGGCGATGACGTGCAATTCCGGCCGCAGGCCCGCGGCGCGGGCATGGATTTGCACCGCCGCAGGATCGCCGACCAAAAGCGGCCGGCACAACGCCGTCACGCGCGGATCGAGCGCGGCCTTCAGCGCGATTTCCGGTCCGATCCCGGCCGGGTCCCCGGTGGCGATGGCAATCTTGGGCAGAGACATCAGGTCATCTTCCTTACACGCCGCCAGCGCCTATAATGGCACACCCGCGCCAAGCGGGAACAATAACAAACTAGCGCATGATCCCGAAAAGTGGCTACCGGTTTTCGGAAAAGATCATGCGCCGGATAAAGGGAAACGTCCGCCATGATGTCGCGTGAACAGAACGAGCAACTCAGCCGGATCGGCCCCGGCACGCTGATGGGCAAATTGCTGCGCCGCTACTGGGCGCCGTTTTTGCTGTCGAGCGAAATCCCGGAGCTGGATTGTCCGCCGGTCCGCGTCAAGCTGATGGGCGAGCCGCTGGTCTGCTTCCGCGACAGCAAAGGCCGCGTCGGGCTGGTCGACGAGTTCTGCGCGCACCGCGGCGTGTCGCTGTGGTTCGGCCAGAATGAGGAATGCGGCCTGCGCTGCCCCTACCACGGCTGGAAATACGACGTCACCGGGCAGTGCATCGATCTGCCGTCGGAGCCGGACGCGAATTTCGCCAAGAACATCAAGCTGAAGTCGTATCCCTGCATCGAGAAGGCCGGCATCGTCTGGGCCTATATGGGGCCGCCGGAATTGCAGCCGCCGCCGCCGGCGCTGGAATGGACCGACGTCGCGCCGGAGCAGCGCTTCGTCACCAAGCGGCTGCAGGAATGCAATTACCTGCAGGCGATGGAAGGCGGCATCGATTCCAGCCACGTGACCTGGCTGCATGGCAGCGAGCTCAATAAGGACCCGCTGTTCAAGGGTTCGAAGGGCAACGAGTACAATGAGAAGGACCGCATGCCGTTGTTCGAGGTCGAGGAGTTCGACGGCGGCCTCCTGATCGGCGCGCGGCGCAATGCCGACGGCGGCAAATATTACTGGCGCATCACGCCCTGGATCATGCCGTGGTACTCGATCATCCCGCCGCGCGCCGGCCATCCGCTCGGCGCCCATGCCTGGGTCCCGATCGACGACGAGACCTGCTGGGCCTGGAGCATCAATTACCATCCCAAGCGTGCGCTTTCGAAATCGGAAGTCTCGGCGATGCAGGACGGCGAGGGCATTCACGTCAAATACGTGCCCGGCACCTTCATCCCGCAGGCCAACAAGTCGAACAATTACCTGATGGACCGCGAGGCGCAGCGCCACGGCCACTCGTCGACCGGCGTCGACGGCATCGCCATGCAGGACGCCTCGATCCAGGAAAGCATGGGCGCGATCCAGGACCGCACCAAGGAGCACCTCTGCGCCACCGACGCCGGCATCGTCATGACGCGCAAGCGGCTGCTCAGCGCGGCGAAGGCGGCGGCGGAAGGCTCCCCGGTGCCGGCGACCGATCAGCAGGCGCAGCGCGTGCGCTCGGTGTCGGTGGAACTCGACAAGGATACGCCGTTTACGCAAGGCGCCAAGCATGGTCTATACCGCGACCTCGGCACCGATCCGTTGTCGGTGTAGACCCGTAAACTCAGAGGCTTTTGCTCATGCCGAACTACACCGCGCTCGTTACGCTGCTCGCCATCGTACTTTATTTCTCGACCGGGCTGATGGTCGCCAAGGCGCGGCAGAAATTCGGCGTGGTGGCGCCGGCGACCACCGGGCATACCGATTTCGAGCGCGTGTTCCGCGTGCAGCAGAACACGCTGGAGTGGCTGCCGATCTTTCTGCCGCTGCTGTGGCTGTTCGCGCTCTACGTCAGCGATTGGGGCGCGGCGGTGCTGGGACTGGTCTGGATCGTCGGCCGGCTGCTCTACATCGTTGGCTACAGTGACGACGCCGACAAGCGTCATCGCGGTTTTCTGGTGCAGGCAATCGCCTCGGGCGCGCTGTTGATCGGCGCGCTGGCCGGCATCGTGCTGCGCATGATGCACGGCGCATGATCCCGAAAAGTGGGAACCGGTTTTCGGGCAAGATCATGCGCAATAAAATATTAGGGTAATCCGCCTTTGCTGCAGCGCCATTACCCTGTCGTCATCGCCGGCGGCGGCCCAACCGGGCTGACGCTGGCCAATTTGCTCGGCGTCTATGGCGTCGAGTGCCTGCTGCTGGAGCGCAACGCCGCCACGGTGCACGAGCCGCGCGCGGTGTCGATCGACGACGAATCGCTGCGCACCATGCAGGCCGCCGGCCTTGTCGATGAGGTGATGTCGCAAACCGTCGCCGGTTACGGCTCGCATTATTATTCGTCCGCCGGGCGCTGCTTCGCCAAAGTGCAGCCGACCGAACAGCCGTTCGGCTTTCCGCGCCGCAATGCGTTCCGCCAGCCGATTCTGGAGCGGCAATTGAGCGATGCGCTCGACCGCTTTCCGCATGTCACCGCCGCATTTCGTCACGAATTGACCTCGTTCGAACAAGCGTCCGACGGCGTGCTGGTGCGCGTGCGCGATCCTTGGGGCGGCGCCGTCGAGTTGGGCTGCGATTATCTGGTGGCCTGCGACGGCGCCTCGAGCCCGGTGCGCAAGGCGCTCGGCATCGGCATGAGCGGCTCGACCTTCCGCGAGCGCTGGCTGATCGTCGATCTGGAAAATTCACCGAGCGCGTCGCCGCACACCAAGGTGTTTTCCAATCCGATACGGCCGTGTATCGCATTGCCGGGACCGGACAACACCCGCCGCTATGAGTTCATGCTGCACGACCGCGAGACCGATGCGGCAATGCTGGCGCCAAAGATGGTCGAGCATCTGCTGCGGACCCACGATGCCGCGCCGCAGAGCCGCATTGTGCGCAAGACGGTCTACACCTTTCACGCCCGGCTGGCGGAGCAATGGTCCAAGGACCGCGTGTTTCTCGCCGGCGACGCCGCGCATCTGACGCCGCCCTTTGCCGGGCAGGGCATGAACAGCGGCCTGCGCGACGCCAACAATCTGGCCTGGAAGCTTGCCGCCGTGACGCGCGGGCAGCTCGGGCCGAAGCTGCTGGCAAGTTACGAGCCGGAACGCCGCGATCACGCCTGGGCCATGATCGAATTCGCGCTCAACATCGGGCGGGTGCTGGCGCCGCCCAACGCGGTGGCTGCCTGGGCGATCGAAACTTTGTTCCGCGTGCTGTCGCTGGTGCCGGAGGCGCGCGACTACATTGCGCAGATGAAGTTCAAGCCGCCGCCGCGTTTTGCCCAGGGCTTTCTGGTACCGGACGGCCAGAGCGTGCGGCAGACGCTGGTCGGCCGGCTGTTCCCGCAGCCGCGCGTCAGGGACGCGAATGCCCGCGAGGTCTTGCTCGACGATACGCTGGGGCCGGGCTTTGCGCTGGTGGTGCGCAGTCCGCGCGCCGAGGCGGTATCGGCGATGCTTAGCCGCGAGCCGTGGACCAGGCTCGGTGCGCGCGTCGTCACGCTGCCGCTCGATAGTGGCGGCCCGCGGCTTGGCCGTTTCAACGACCACGTCTTCCTGCTGCGGCCGGATCGTTATGTCGCGGCCTGCTTGCGGGTGGACGAGCTGGAGCAGGGCGCGGAGAAGGTGCGCGGACTGGTCGCCGCGACGTTCTAGCTACTCCGCCACCGCGCTCGCCGTCTTACCGATCGCCGCGTTGACGCGCGGCATCACCTCTTCGGCCATCAGCTGCATCGAGCGTTTGCCCAGCGCCGGATAGACCCACTCCATGCCGGCATAGACCAGTTCGCCGAAATCGCCGGTGTCCTCGCGCATCTTGAGGATCTCGTCGACCACCTTGTTGACGGTGCCGTGGATGACACAGTTGTCCATGATGTAGTCATGGGTGATTTCGTCGTCCGGCTGTTCCTTGTATTTCTTGAACACGTAGACCCGGCCGCCGCGCCGCATCTTGGCGCCCATCTGCTCGAAATAGAAACGATAGGGGCTGTTGGCGTCGTCGCGGCCGTAACGCTGCGCGGTCTTGTCGTCGTCGGCGACGAAGATGGTGCGCGCCACGCGCCAGTCCTTGACGTCGGCTTTGGCGCCGGCCTCGGCCTTGCCCTTGGCGTAGTTGGTCCAGTGCGATTTGAGATGGTTCGGCAGCAGGAAGTTCGCCGACAACGGATGGAAGTCGCGCTTGCCCATCAGGACGACACCCGGCGAAAACGGCGCCACCACGGTGCCGACGATTTCCGGCCGCGGCTTCTGGAACGGCTTGCCCATGATGCCGACGCCGAGCTCGAACGCTGCGGTGCGGGCGGTCGAAACCTTGAAGCGGTTGCCCCGAAAATCGATGTTGTAGGGCGGATCGCGCTCCCAGATCGCGAGAATGACGTCGATGGCCTCGGCGAAGATCTTGTTGCGGTCTTCGTCGAGAATGCCGAGCGCCTCGGCGTCGGAGGTCAAGGCGCCGGCGCTGATGCCGAAAATGAAACGGCCCTTGGACAGGTGATCGAACATCGCGGCGTTGGCCGCGACGACGACCGGATGGACCTGCGACAGATTGGTGGTGCCGGTAGCCAGCTTGATGGTCTTGGTGTCGGAGATCAGGGTGGCGAGAAACAGCGAGCTGCTGGTGATGGTTTCGCAGGCGTCGGTGAGATGCTCGCCGACAAAGGCGTCGTGGAAGCCGAGCTTGTCGCACAGGATGATCTGCTCGCGGTCCTCCTGAAGCGTCTCCGTCCAGCTCCGGCCCATCGGGTGCACCGGCATCGTGAAGTAGCCCAAACGCATTGTCGTCTCCGCCCCTGCTCTTGCGCCCGCAAACTAGCGCATGATGCCGAAATAGGAACGCTTTTCCTTGATCGGCCGCAATTTTGAGAGCGTGAAAATCCGCACTGCCGCAAGGCTTTGTTGACGGCGATGCGCCGGCGTCCCGCGAGTTGTACCCAATGTACCCACAGCCCTGGCGACCCCGGTTTCGGGTCGGCGCGGCAACGGATTAGGTTGAGCCCGATACGCGACCGATTCGGTTCCGGAGGTTCCGCCATGATGCGCTGGTTTCACGCTTTGATGCCGAAGGAGGAGCGCTTCTTCGAGCTTTTCGCCCGCCATTCAAAGGCGGTGCTGGCGGGCGCCGAGGCCTTGCGCGCCATGCTGGAGGGCGGCGACGCCGTCCAGGGCAACTATCAGATCGTGATGGACCGCGAGCAGGACGCCGACGACGTCACCCGCGAGGTGCTGATCGCGGTGCGCCGCACTTTCATCACGCCGTTCGATCGCGGCAATATCCGCGGCCTGATCACCTCGATGGACGACACCATCGACCAGATGCAGAAGACCGCCAAGGGCGTCAAGCTGTTCGACGTCGCCGAATTCACGCCGGAGATGAAGAGCATGGCGGACGCCATCGTGAAGTGTGCGCAGCTGATGCAGGAGGCCGTGCCGCTGCTGCGCTCGATCAGTACGCACGCCGTCCGTATCAGCGACCTGACCGCGCAGATGTCGGCGCTCGAAGGCCGCGCCGACGAGCTGCACGATATCGGCCTCAAGGCGCTCTATCAGACCAGCGGCAAGACCAATTCGATGGCCTTCTTCATCGGCCATGAAATCTACGATCACCTCGAGAAGGTCGTGGACCGTTTCGACGACGTCGCCAACGAGCTGCACGGCATCGTCATCGAGCACGTTTAAGAGTTTTCCCGGAGACGAACGATCATGGATGCCGTGCTGTCTTTGCCGGTCCTGTTCGGCCTGATCGCGGTCGCGCTGGCGTTCGATTTCCTGAACGGCCTGCACGACGCGGCCAACTCGATCGCGACCATCGTCTCGACCCGGGTGCTGCGGCCGCAATACGCCGTGGCCTGGGCGGCGTTCTTCAATTTCATTGCCTTTTTGTTTTTCGGCCTGCACGTCGCCAATACGCTCGGCACCGGCATCATCGAGGCGTCCGTGATCGACCCCTGCGTGGTGTTCGGCGCGCTGATGGGCGCCATCCTGTGGAACCTGATCACCTGGGGCCTCGGCATTCCGTCGAGCTCCTCGCACGCGCTGGTCGGCGGCCTGGTTGGCGCCGGCATGGCCAAGGCCGGCGTCTCGGCCATCGTCTGGCATGGCCTGGTCCCGACCACCGCCGCGATCGTGGCGTCGCCGCTGCTCGGATTTATCCTGGCGATCTTGCTGGTGCTGGGGCTGTCGTGGCTCTTGATGCGCCGGACGCCGTTCGCGGTCGACCGCAACTTCCGGCATCTGCAGTTTATCTCCGCCTCGCTGTATTCGCTCGGCCACGGCGGCAACGACGCGCAGAAGACCATGGGCATCATCGCCGTGCTGCTCTATTCGCAGGGCCAACTGGGCGGCGAATTCCACGTGCCGTTCTGGGTGGTTATCTCTTGCCAGGTGGCGATGGCGCTGGGCACGCTGATCGGCGGCTGGCGCATCGTGCGCACCATGGGCTCCAAGATCACGCGGCTGACGCCGATGCAGGGCTTCTGCGCGGAAACCGGCGGCGCCATCACGCTGTTCGCCGCCACTTGGCTCGGCATTCCAGTGTCGACCACCCACACCATCACCGGCGCGATCATCGGCGTCGGCGCTGCGCGCCGGATGTCGGCGGTGCGCTGGGGTGTGGCCAATAACATTGTCGTCGCCTGGATCATCACGATCCCGGCCAGCGCCGCCATCGCCGCGGTGTTTTATGGGCTGAGCGGGTTGCTGGGCTGATCAGGCCGCGACGCGCGCGAGGAAGCCCTCGACCTCGTGGCGCAATTCAGCCGCGGCGGCTTCGACCTCCTGCGACGCGGTCAGCACGCTCTGCGCCGACTGCCGCGTCTCGGTCGCGGCGCCGGCGACGTCGGCAAGCACCGAAACCACCAGCTTGGCGCCTTCCGACGCGCCGGCGACGTTATGCGAAATCTCGGCGGTGGCGGCGCTTTGCTGTTCGACCGCGCCGGAGACCGCGTTGGCGTAGCCGTCGATCTCCTCCATGCGGGCCGCAATGCGGCCGATCGCCGACACCGCGCCGCCGGTCGCGCCCTGCACCGACGTGATCAGCGTCGCGATATCCTCGGTCGCCTTGGCGGTCTGCACCGCCAGCGATTTGACTTCCGACGCCACCACCGCGAAGCCGCGGCCGGCATCGCCGGCGCGCGCGGCCTCGATGGTGGCGTTGAGCGCCAGCAAATTGGTTTGGCCGGCGATGGAGCGGATCAGCTTGATGACGTCGCCGATCTTCTGCGCGGCTTTCGCCAGCGCATCGATCTGGCCATTGGTGCTCTTGGCTTCGTCGACCGCGGCGCGCACGACGCCGGTGGCCAGGTTGAGCTGGCTGCCGATCTCGGCGATCGAGCCGCTGAGCTGGTCGGCGGCGATCGCCGCGGTTTCGACATTCACCGAAGCTTCATTCGAGGCCGACACCGCGCTCTCGGCGCCTTTCGAGGTACGCGCGGAATTGCCGAGCAGCGTGGCGGCGGTGGTGCGCATCGCCAGCGCGCCTTCGGTCACCATGCGCAGATGATCCTCGACGCGCTGACGGAACGCGACGATCGCCTGATCGATCATGGCGCGCTGCTGCTGCTGCTGGTTCATCGCGGCGCGCTCGCGCTCGGCGTCGCGCCGGTCGGTGATGTCCTCGTGGCTGCCGACCCAGCCGCCCTGCGGCATCGCGCGGTTGATGACGGAGATAATCCGTCCTTCCGTGGATTTCACTTCGGCGGTCGTGATCTTGCCTTGCGCCATCGAGGCGACCAGCTCGCGCCGGTACTCGTCAGGATTGCGCAGGAAGGTGCCGTTCGTAGCGCGGTATTTGAGCATCTCCGCTATCGACACGCCGGGTGCGCTGACCTCGGGAGAAAGCTTGTAGAGCTCGATGTAACGTTGGTTGCAAATAACCAGGCGCTCGTTCTTATCGAACATGCACAGGCCCTGCGACATGTTGTTGAGAGCCACCGCCATGAGAACGTTCTTGGTGCGAATGCGGCGGGCCATGACGAGCGCCGTCAGCGCCATTGCCGCCATCGTCATCAAGACGGCCGTGAGGACTGCGATCAAGTGTGTGGACGGCGTGAGAAATTCGAATATGGCGAAACTCGCCACGAACGCCGCGGCTCCGACCAGTGTGATGGGCCGCCGGTCATGGTGGTGGCCGCGTGCAGAATTGGCGTCATTCATGTGGTGAATCCGGGCCAGGCAAAGCTATTCCCCAACCGGTTGTTTTGCGGTTAATGTCGGGTCACCAAGTTGTAAATAAAATATAAAAAGGCGGGGGATCAGAGATGCGGGGAGTGCGGCCGGTCTGGATTTGTGGGGTTTTGCTGACGTTATTCGTGCCGAACCTGGCCCAGGCGCAAGCCGACTATCCGTCCAAGCCGGTTCACGTCATCGTCGGCTTCGGGCCGGGCTCCGCCGCCGATCTGACGGCGCGCGTGGTGGCGCAGCGGCTGTCGACGACGCTGGGCCAGCCATTTCTGGTGGAAATCAAGCCCGGCGGCGGCAGCACGATAGCCGCCGAGCAGGTCGCACGTGCGCCGAAGGACGGCTACACGCTGTTCATCGGAACGGTGGCCGTCATCATCAACGGTTTGCTGCAGGCCAACCCGCGGGTCAATCTGGCCACCGACTTTGCGCCGATCGCCTTGGCGACCTCGTCGCCGAACATCCTGGTGGTCAATCCCGCCACCGGCGTCACCAACGTGAAGGAATTGATCGCGCTGGCGAAGTCGAAGCCCGGGCAATTGAACTTCGGTACATCCGGTTTCGGCACCTCGCCGCATCTGACCGGCGAGTTGTTCAATCTCATGGCCGGCACCGAGATCGTGAGCGTGCATTATCAGGGCAGCGCCCAGGCGCTCACCGACCTGCTCGGCGGCCGCATCCAGGTCATGTTCTCGCCGGCTTCGACCGTGCTGTCGCAAGCGGAGGCGGGTCAACTCCGCGCGCTCGCCACCTCCGAGCTCACGCGCACCGCGGCAGCGCCGAAGCTGCCGACCGTCGCCGAATCGGGTCTACCCGGTTTCAACACCAGCCTGTGGTTCGGCGTGGTGGCGCCGGCCGGGACGCCGCGCGCCATCGTCGACAAGCTCGCGGGCGCGATCAACGAGGCGCTCAAGAACGAGGATGTCGTCAAGCCGCTGGTCGCAGCCGGGCTCGATGTCAAAGGCGGCACGCCCGACGAATTTGCCGCCTACATCGCCAGCGAAACGGAAAAATACAGCAGCGTCGTCACCGCCGGCGGGCTGCGCGGTAAAGGACCCTAAGCGATGACGAAACTGCGCGCGGTCGAGTGCCGCGAATTCATCAAGGCGGTGATCGAGAAGGCCGACGAGATGGGCGTGCCGGTGTCGATCGCCGTGGTCGGCCCGGAAGGTCATCTGATCGCGCTCGAACGCATGGACGACGCCGGCTTCATCACGCCCGACACCGCCATCGCCAAGGCCTATACGGTGGCCGCGTTCCGCTCGATGAGCCCGCGCTTTCCGGACGGGCTGACGATCCAGCACTGGTTCAAGGAGCGCAATCCGCAACTGCTGATCGGGCTCGCCGCGCTCACCAACGGCAAGATCGCGGCGTCGGGCGGCGGCGCGCCGGTGTTTCGCGGGCCTGAGATGGTCGGCGCTTACGGCATTTCCGGCGGCACTTCGCAGCAGGACGAGGTGATGGCGCAATATGCCCGGGCCAAAGTCGGCTGGGCGCATGAGTCCAGTGTCGAGCCGAACGACGAGGTGAAGAAGCACATCAACGAGCTCTACGCCAAAGCCGGCATCACCGACCGCAAGCTCTAGGAATGTCCATGAACCAGCCTTCCCGCACCGCTGACTTCTCAGCCTGGACCGGCCGCGTCGAGGACGACGCGCTGCTGCGCGGGCAGGGCCGCTATGGCGACGACGTCAAGCCGGAGGGCGCGCTCGCCGCGCATTTCGTGCGCTCGCCGCACGCCTTCGCCAAGATCGTGCGTATTGACACCGCGGCGGCGAAGTCGGTGAAGGGCGTGATCGCGGTGCTGACCGCCGCCGATCTCGAAGCCGCGCATTACCACTCGATCTCGCATCCGCATCCGATCCCCGGCCGCGGCGGCAACAAGCCGGCATCGCCGCATCGTCCGGCGCTGGCGGAGAACCGTGTCATGCATGTCGGCGAGCCGGTCGCGATGGTGATCGCGACCAGCGCCGCGATCGCGCAGGATGCCGCCGACGCCGTCATTGTCGACTACCAGCAGCTCGATGCCGTCACCGACGCGCGTGACGCCATCACGCCCGGCGCGCCGCAGCTGTGGCCGGACGCGCCCGGCAATGTCGGCTTCGACTGGACCGCGCCCGGCGATGCCGATGGCAAAAATCAGGCGGCGCTCGACCGCGCCTTCAAGGACGCCGCTCATGTGGTGAAGGTCGAACTGGTCAACCAGCGTCTGGTGGTCGCGGCGCTCGAACCGCGCACCGCCTCGGCGAGCTATGACGCGGCGACCGGGCAGTTCACGCTGCGTTGCGCCTCGCAAGCCGTCGCCGCGGTGCGCGCCCAGGTCGCCGGCAGCATGAACATCAAGCCGGAAGAACTGCGCGTCGTCACCGAGGATCTCGGCGGCGCCTTCGGCATGAAGGGCTGGTGCTATCCGGAATACGTCGCGATGCTGCATGCCGCGCGCGACCTCAAGCGCCCGATCCATTGGGTCTCGAGCCGCTCGGAAGCTTTCGTCACCGACAACCAGGGCCGCGACTCGTTCTGGACCGCCGAGCTGGCGCTCAACAAGCGCGGCCGTTTTCTCGGCATGCGCGTCGATTGCATCGGCAACATGGGCGCCTACTTCACCGGCGTCGCGCATTTCTGCGTGACCACGCATGTCTCCGGCTGCCTGCCGACGGTCTATGACGTGCCGGTGGCGCAGTTGAATTCGCGCTGCGTCTTCACCAACACGCTGCCGACCGGCCCCTATCGCGGCGCCGGACGTCCCGAGGCGAGCTATCTGATGGAGCGCCTGGTCGACGCCGCGGCCGACGCCACCGGCATCGACGCCGCCGAACTGCGCCGGCGCAATCTGATTGCGCCCGATAAAATCCCTTACACCACCGCCTTCGGCAACACATACGACAGCGGCGATTTCCCGGCGATGTTCGAGCGGGCGCTTGAAGCGGTTGACTATGCCGGTTTTGTCGCGCGCAAGAAGGCGGCCAAGAAGCAGGGCAAACTGCGCGGCATCGGCATCGGCTGTTATCTGGAAATCGCCGGCGCTTTTCCGATGGAGGACGCGCGCATCACATTTCCCGGCAACAAAAAAATCGTCGTCAGCGTCGGCGCCGGCGGCAGCGGCCAGGGCCATCCGACCGTGTTTCCCAAAGTCGCGGCGCGCCTTCTCGGCATCGATGCCGCTTCGGTGACGCTGTCATCGGGCGATTCGGCTCGCGACGTGCCGGGCTTCGGCGCGGTCGCCTCGCGCTCGGCGATGATGACCGGCGGCGCCATCGCGCGCTGCGCCGAGCTGGTGATCGAGAAGGGCAAGCGCGTCGCCGCTTTGCTGCTGCAGGCGCCGGAGGCCGATGTCGGCTATCGTGACGGCAAGTTCAGCGTCAAAGGTTCGGCGCGCGAAGTGTCGCTGTTCGACGTCGCCGAACGCGCCACGGAGCTGGCGCGCACCGGCGTCATTCCGGAAAGTCTCGACACCCAGGCCGGCATCAAGGTGCCGTCGTCGTTCCCCAATGGCTGCCATATCGCTGAGGTCGAAATCGACCCCGACACCGGCGCCATCGCGATCGTGACCTATGTCGCGGTCGGCGATTCGGGAAACCTGCTCGATGAGGTCATCGTCGAGGGCCAGGTTCATGGCGGCGTGGCGCAGGGGCTCGGCCAGGCGCTGATCGAAAACACCGTCTACGATGCCGGCGGCCAGCTCGTCTCCGGCTCGTTCATGGATTACGCCATGCCGCGTGCGCACGACATGCCGGACATGACGGTCGAACACCGCCCGGTGGCCTGCACCACCAATCCGCTCGGCGTGAAGGGCACTGGCGAGGCCGGCACCACCGCGGCGCCGCCGGCGCTGCTCAACGCCATCCTCGACGCGCTGCCAAAGGGCGCCGTGCTCGACATGCCGGCGACGCCGGATCGGATTTGGAAGGCGCTCAACGCGGTGAAGTAGTGCTGCTCTTTTCCCCTCCCCCGCGAAGCGCGGGGAGGGGTCAGGGGTGGGGGCGCTAAGCGCGCCAAAGATTTCCCCCACCCCGGCGCTGACGCGCCGACCCTCCCCACCCTCGCTTCGCTCGCGGGGGAGGGTGAGAAACCTACTGCGGCACTTCGATCTTCACCTGGCTGGTGATGGTTTCCCAGTGCTTCATCTCGCCGCCGAGCCAGGTCTGGGCTTCGGCCAGCGATTTGCTCGGTACGATGTTGAAGTTCTGCTTGTTGAGCTTCTCGACCGTCTGCGGATCTTTCAGCGTCTTGTTGATGGCGTCGAACAGCGCCTGCAGCACCGGTTTCGGCGTATCCGCCGAGGCGAACAACCCGTTCCAGGCGATGGTGCCGACGTCGGGGAAGCCTGCTTCTTTCATGGTCGGCACGTTGGGGTAGTCCGGCAACCGCTCGCGGGCGACGATCGTCAGCGCACGGATTTTCCCCGCTTGCACCTGGCCGGCGGCGCTGGCGACGTTCATGAACGCGGTTTGGATGTCGCCGCGCAGCAGGTCCTGCACCATGCCTGAGGCGCCGTTCTTGTTCGGCAGGTGGACCATGTCGAGGTCGCCCGCCTTTTTGGCGAAATAGGCCACGTCGTAATGCGGATAGGAGCCGACGCCGACGCTGCCGTAGTGAATCTTGCCGGGATTTTTCTTGGCGTAGTCGATCAACTCGGGAAGGGGTCTTGATCGGGAAATCATTGGCCGTCGTCACCACCAGGAATTCCGGCACGTCGATCAGATTGGTCACCGCGACCACGCTCTTGAGATAATCGGCCGACAACTTCTTGGGATACAGCACCGGCGTGATGGCATTGGTCGAGACGTTGCCGACCATCACAGTGTAGCCGTCGGGCGCGCCGTGGAGCAGTTCCTCGATCGCCAGCAAGCCGTAAGCGCCCGGCTTGTTGATCACCAGCATCGGCTGGCCGGTGATGCGCTGGAAGCCGTCGGAGATGATGCGCGCGGTAATGTCGGTGGCGCCGCCCGGCGCATAAGGCACCATGACCCGGACCGGCCGGTTCGGATATTTCTCCTGCGCCGATGCCGTCGCGATGGCGAACGACGCGGCAAAGCAGGCGGCGGACAGCAAGATATGGCCTAGACGCTTCATCGGGATCCTCCTTGGATTTGATTGTAACGCCGGTGCTCTTTTGGCCCGTGCGTCGTATGTCAGGTCGCTTTGATGCCGTGCAGGCTGTGCGAGGTGTCCTTGCAGGTAAAGAACACGACGTCGCCGTCCGCGGTCGCCTTGCCGTTATGCAGCGTGTTGGCCGGAACGTAGATCACCGAGCCCGGCTTGGCCTCGATCGGCTTGCCGCCGATGGTGGCCTGGAACGTGCCCTCCATGATGTAGATCCATTGCTCGTTGGGGTGCGAATGTGGCTCGGCGCCGGTGCCGGCCTTCATGCGCATCAGCGCGACCATCATGCGGTCGCCCTCGACGCAGGGACCATGCGCGGTCGAATAGGCCGGGCCGCCCATGATCTTGGCGACGGTGCCGAGATCGAACACATATTCGCCCGCCCCGGCGCGCTTGGCGCCTTCGGTGCGAGCTTGAGTTTGGGCGGCGGCTTGTTCGGACATTCGGTATCCTCCTGACGATTAACGGCTTGTTGTTGGCCGAATGTTAGTGGAGCGGCGCGGGCCGCGCTAGTGCGGCGGCTGCGTGTTTTATCATCGTTCGGCCACGGTCTGCGGCCAAGGTCCGGCGCAAGTTTCCCCGATTCGGAGATCGACCTCATGACGTCAGCCCGCGCCTCCGCCATCGGGCTGCTCGCCGCGTTGCTGGCGCTGGCCGGCTGTGCCGGTACCGAACCTTATGCGCCGAAGGCCGAGCCTAGTTTCTATCGCAGCCTGGCGCAGCCCGGCGCGCAGCTCGACGAAGCCGCCGCCGCTTCGATGATCTCCGGCTACCGGGCCAACAATGGCCTGCCGGCGGTGACCAACGATCCTGCGCTGACGCGGCTCGCCGCGCAGCAGGCCGACATCATGGCCAAGCGCGACAAGCTCGACCACAGCGCCGGCAAGCCTTTCGTCGCGCGGCTCAAGGCGTCCGGTTACGACGCCAAGGGCGCGGCGGAAAACATCAGCGCCGGCTATCACACCTTGGCCGAGGCGTTTTCCGGCTGGCGCGATTCAGCCCCGCACCGCGCCAACATGCTGCTCAAGGGCGCGACCCGCATGGGCATCGCCGCGGTCTATACGCCGGCGTCCAAATACAAAGTGTACTGGGCGCTGATCCTGGCCGAGCCGGACGTGAAGTAGTTCTCCGCTCATGCCCGCGAGTCCTCTTACTGTCATGCCCGGGCTTGACCCGGGCATCCATGACTTAGTTACGGCATCGAAGGTCATACGTAAGATTACCGACGGCGCGCCTGCTCATGGATTGCCGGGTCAAGCCCGGCAATGACAGCGGGGAGACTCGGCTCCTCAGGATGAGGCGGGTTAAAGGCTCTTGACAATAATCCACAACTAGGACTATATACTAGTCGTCCTGCTCATCGAGGGCGCTCTCATGAGGCGTCGTGATGGTGGAGCAGGGCGCGGCGCTCGCGGGCTTGGGGGTACGCACCCCGGGCTCCCGAGCGGGGCCGAAACCGCCCGGGTACACAAGGGTACCCTGCGAGGAGCTCGCTGACGGGATGTGGCCGGTGGCCTGCCCGAAAGCGCGGACCGGACCCTGGACAACGCCGCGATGGAGCGCCGAGAGGCGCCGCACACCCGGTCGGTGTGCGCACATAAGAAATGGATGCGCCGCTCGGTGCTCCATCCCCTCGGCTTTCGAGGGAAAAAACGAAGTCCGCCTACCCGGGGCGATAAAGAATGCGGGCGATGACGCTTGCCTACTCAAGTCTTGCCCACTCAAAGTCTTGGCTGTTTGAAAACTGAATCTGTGGCGGGAGCGCGCGCAACAAACGCGGTGTCATGCCCGGCAATGACGGCAAGTTTCTAATTCGCCTTCGCGCCCGAGCTTTGGATCACCTCGGTCCACTTCTTGGTTTCGATCTTGAGCATGACGCCGAATTTTGCACCGGACAAAGCGCCCGGCTCGGCGCCGAGTTCGCGATAGTGGGCAACGAGCGCCGGATTCTTCAGCGCCTTCTCGACCGCGGCGGTCAGCCGCGTCAGCACCGGCGCTGGCGTCTGCGAAGGTGCCACCAGGCCGAACCAGGCCTCGGCGTCGAAACCGGGCAATCCCGATTCCGCGACCGTCGGCACGTCGGGCAGCGACGCCGCGCGCTTGGCGCCGGCGACCGCGAGCGCTCGCACCGTGCCGGCTTTGACCTGCGGCAGCGCCGCCGGCATGTTGTCGAACATCATCGGCACGTGGCCGCCGAGCAGATCGTTCATCGCCGGCGCAGCTCCTCGATAGGGCACGTGCACGATGTCGATATGCGCCATGCTCTTGAGCAATTCGCCGGCCAGATGATTGGTCGAGCCGACGCCCGACGAGGCGTAGTTGATCTTGCCCGGCTCCTTCTTGGCCAGTGCGATCAGCTCCTTGACGTTGTTGGCGGCGACGCCCGGATGCACCATCAGCACGATCGGCACCGAGGCGACCAGCGCGATCGGCGCGAAATCCTTTTCCGGATCGAACGGCAGCTTGCCGTACAGCGCCGGGTTGATCGCCAGCGGGCCCGGCGCGGTCAGCAGCAGCGTGTAGCCATCGGCGGACGCGCGGGCGACCGACTCGGCGCCGGTATTGCCGCCGGCGCCGGCACGGTTCTCGACGATGAATTGCTGGCCGAGATCCTCCGACAGGCTCTGCGCCAGAATGCGCGCCAGCACGTCGTTCGAGCCGCCGGCCGGAAACGGCACAACGATGCGGACGGGGCGGTCGGGATATGTCTGCGCAGTGGATGGCTGCACGAATGCGGCGACAGCGAGCGCGGCCATGCCAAGCATCAATACAGCGCGTTTGGAAACAGCCATCGATCCCCCCGTGCGCGGCTCTATCGGCCGCCTTCGTTGTATCCTGCCTTCGTCGCGCCGCCGCCACAAGCGGCTGGACCTCGCGCCCGCGACTGACTAGCCTCGCCGTCCCATGCCGGGACCGACTGCTATTCGCGACTACGATCAGCTCTATCGCCAATTTCGCTGGGACATCCCGGCGCGATACAATATCGGCGTGGACTGCTGCGACAAATGGGCGGCGCAAGACGCGAACCGCCTCGCCATTCTCCACGTTCATCCCGACGGGCGCGAAGACAAGATCACCTTCGGCTGGCTGCGCGACACCTCCAACCGGCTCGCCAATGCGCTGCGCGCGCAGGGCGTCGGCCGCGGCGACCGCGTCGCGATTTTTCTGCCGCAGGCGCCGGAAGTCGCGGCCGCGCATGTCGCCATCTACAAGCTCGGCGCGGTGGCGTTGCCGATTGCGATTTTGTTCGGGCCCGACGCGCTGTGCTACCGGCTGCAGAATTCCGGCGCCAAGGCGCTGCTGACCAACGCGCAGGGTCTCGGCAAGCTGGCGCAAGTGCGCGACCAGACGCCGGACCTGACCTGCGTGCTGTCGATCGACGGCAAGTCCAAAGATTTGGCGGACGGCGCCGAAGGCTTCCACGATCTGCTGCAGCGCGCCTCGTCGGATTTCGTAGCCATCGACACCGGCGCCGACGATCCGGCGATGATGATCTATACTTCGGGCACCACCGGCCAACCGAAAGGCGCGCTGCATGGTCATCGTGTGCTGCTCGGCCATCTGCCCGGCGCCGAGCTGCCGCATTATCCGTTTCCGCAAGACGGCGACCGCTTCTGGACACCGGCCGACTGGGCCTGGGCCGGCGGCCTGCTCGACGCGCTGCTGCCTAGCCTGCATCACGGCGTTCCTGTCGTCGCGCGCAGATTCGAAAAATTCGATCCGGACGAGGCTTTCGCGTTGATGGCGCAGGCGGAAGTCCGCAACGCCTTCATTCCGCCGACCGCGTTGCGCATGATGCGCGCGGCGCAAAATCCGCGCGGCCGCTACGATTTCAAATTGCGCAGCATTGGGTCGGGCGGCGAGCAGCTTGGGCAAGAAGCGCTGGAATGGGGCCAGTCCGCCTTCGGCATAACCATCAACGAGTTCTACGGCCAGACCGAATGCAATCTGGTCATCGGGTCTTGCGCGGAACTCGGGCTGTTGAAGGTCGGCTCGATGGGCAAGCCGGTGCCGGGCCACGTCGTCGCGGTGATCGGCCCCGACGGCGAACCGCTGAAAGCCGGCGAGGTCGGACAAATTGCTGTGCAGCGTCCCGACCCGGTGATGTTCCTGCAATATTGGGGCAAGCCGGAAGCGACGCGCGACAAGTTCATCGGCGACTGGATGACGACCGGCGATCAGGGCGTGATGGACGAGGACGGCTATTTCACCTTTGTCGGTCGCGACGACGACGTCATCACGTCATCGGGTTTCCGCATCGGTCCCGGCGAGATCGAGGATTGTCTGATCCGCCACCCGGCGGTGGCGCTGGCCGCGGCGGTCGGCAAACCCGATCCGCTACGCACCGAAATCGTCAAAGCCTTCATCGTGCTGAAGAAGGATTATGCGCCGTCCGAGGAACTCGCCGCCGAGATCCAGGGCTTCGTCAAGACGCGGCTGTCGGGCCACGAATATCCGCGCGAGGTGGCGTTCATCGACGACATGCCGATGACGACGACCGGCAAGGTGATCAGGCGACTGCTGCGTGAGAAAGCTTAGCTTCGTCCGCCGCCCAGGATGAAGACGTGGAAGCCCAGCCGGCGCTTGGCGACTAAGTAGAGCATGATCGATTCGATGACCAGCGCGGTCGAGGTGGCGATACCGGCGCCCTCGATGCCGAAGCGCGGGATCAGCGCCACGCACAAAGCGAGATTGATCGAGAAGGCGCCGGCATAGATCGCGGCGCATTGCTTGCGCTCGCCGAGCATGTTGAGCAGGCGCTCGGCGGGCCCGACCGCGGCGCGCGCCAGCATGCCGACCGATAGAATGAACATCACGGCGTAGCCGCTCTCGAAATTCGCGCCGAACAGGCCGAGCAGCGGTTTGCCGAAGGCGAGGATCGCGGCGCAGACCGCGAGCGACGGCCAGAACGTCCACTTGATGGTTTCGGCGAAGAACGACGCCAGGCGGTCGCTGTTGCCGCTGACATGATACTCGGTGAACTTGTGCGTGGTGGCGCCGGCGATCGCGAAATAGACGAAGGCAACGATCGCCAGCAGCCGCGCGCCGGCATAGTAGACCGCGACTTCATCAGGGGAGCGGTAATGCTCGAGCGCGAGAATGTCGACATAGGTCAGCAGCAGATAGAAGCCCTCGACGACGAAAATCGGAATCGAAGTGGCGAGCCAGGTGCGAGCCTCGTAATGCCTCGGTCCGGCCGGCACTTTGGCGTGCAGCCGACGATTGAGCACCACCATCTGGCCGATGGTCACCGCCCAGGTGGTGACGGCGGCGACGATCATGGCGATCACCGCGCCGGTCGGCGCGCCCATGAGATAGACGGCGCCCATCAGCACGGTCATGGCAAGCTGACGCCAAACGAAGAACGGCATCAGCGCGAGATTCGGCCAGTCAAAGGATTGTGCGATGCCGGCTTGCGACTGCACCAGTCCGTAAATCGGTATCACCGCACAGGCGAGATAGAGCGGCGCCACCGCAAACGTGTCGAGCTGCGCTGACAGCAGCCAGACGCCGAGTGCACCAAAGGCGCCGATGCTCGTGGCGATCGCCACCGAGAGCCAGCGCGCGCCGGAGAGAAATCCACGCAGCCGGTCGAGCTGTTTGAGTTCGATATATTCCGGAATGAAACGCCGCGCCGCCGACGACAGGCCGAGGTCGGACAAAGCGCCGATCATCAGCACCCAGGTCCAGGCGTAGATGAAGATGCCGAACTCGAAGGCGCCCATCCAGCGCGCCAGCAGCACCTGGCTGACCAGCGCGAGGCCGGCGCTGGCGACGCGCACCAGGAACGCTTTTCCGGCGACCAGTTGCGCCAGCCGCGAGTCGCTCTTCTCGGCAAGGATGGCCTTGATGCGCGCGATCGTGCGCCGGAACGGCGTCGCCGCGGCGTTCTCGGAGCCGGTCACGGGTTCATTCCGCGCCGGCGGCGGAGATGCAAGCGACGGCAGGGCCATGCCGCCGAATTAGCAAGGATTCGTTAAGAATCGGTGGCCGGTGGTATTGGCGCGGATTTACGGCAGCGCGGCCAAGATCGCCTCGACCGTCTTGCGGTCGTCGCTGCTCAAGGCAGCCTGCGGCGGCACCGGGTCGCCAACGTCATAGCCCTGGATCTGCAAGCCGGCCTTGATGCAGGCCGCCAGGTTGAAGCGGGCGAAAGCCTCGTTGATGCGCCACAGCTCGCGCTGCAGCGTCATGGCCTCGGGCCATTTTTCGGCACGGCACAGCTCGTACAGTTTCACGCTCTGGCGCGGCACGATGTTGGCCGGTCCGGCCATCCAGCCGACACCGCCGATCAACATCACCGCGGCGGGAATATGTGCCGACGCCGAAAACACTTTCATGGCTGGCGCGCGATTCATGATCGAGAGCAAACGCCCGGTATTGGTCGAGGCGTCTTTGATATAGCGAATGCGCGGATGCTCAGAGAGCCGCGCGATGACGTCAAGCGTCAGATCGCTGCGCTGGAAATTCGGATTGGTGTAGAGCACGACCGGAATATCGACGGCGTCGGCGATGGCGCGGAAATAGGCTTCGACCTGCGAATCTTTCAGCGGGAAGTAGGCCTCGCAGATCGCCAGGATGCCATCGGCGCCGAGCTTCTGATAGGTCTTCGCCTGCGCGACCGCGTCGGCGGTCGAGGTCGAGGCGACGCCGGCAATCACCGGCACGCGCTTGTTCGCCGCCTCGATGGTGGTTCGCACCACGGTTTCGCGTTGCTCGCGATTGAGATAGGCGAACTCGCCGGTCGAGCCGAGCGGCGTCAGGCCATGCACGCCGGCCTTGATGAGATCGTCCGACAAGCGCCCGAGCACATCGGTCTTGATGTGGCCCTGCGCGTCGATCGGCGAGACGAGGTAGGGGAAGACGCCGTGGAGGTCTGCCATCGATCAAAACACCCACAACGCGTCTTGCGGAAACTCGACATAGTGCTCGCCCGGCTGCAGCGGCGCCGAGGCGTAGGCGCGCACCGTGAGATGCTCGCGCGCGAACACCAGCTCCCAGCGCTCGCCCAGATACATTGGCGCCTTGAGCTCCATCTTCAGCCGGTTGGGGCCGGGTCCGGAGGCGCAACGCACGTGCTCGAGCCTTGTGATGCCGACGGCCTTCGCACCGGCGGCGGCCTTGGTGCGGGCGAGGCCGGTAATGCGCTCGCCGAACACCTCCATGGTGGCATTGCCAGCCGATACGCCAACAAGCGTGCCGTCGAGGCGGTTGTTGCTGCCCATGAATTCCGCAGCAAATAAAGACTGCGGATCGTTATACAGCGCGGTCGGCGCGCCTTCCTGGGCGATGGTGCCGGCGTTGAGCAGCACGATCTTGTCGGCGATCGCCATGGCTTCGACCTGGTCGTGGGTGACATGGATCGCCGATAGTCCCAGCGTAACAATAAGCGTGCGCAGCCAGGCGCGCGCTTCCTCGCGCAATTTGGCGTCGAGATTGGAGAGCGGTTCGTCGAGCAGGATCACCGGCGGCTCGTAGACCAATGCGCGCGCGATGGCGACGCGCTGCTGCTGGCCGCCGGAGAGCTGATGCGGGAAGCGCTCGGCGAGATGGCCGAGGCCGATCTGGTTGAGCGTTTTCTCGACCCGGGTCTTGATTTCGGCGGCCGGCGTGCCGCGCAGCTTCAGGCCATAGGCGACATTGTCGAACACGGTGCGGTGCGGCCACAGCGCATAGGACTGGAACACCAGGCCGAGGCCGCGCTTTTCCGCCGGCAGTTCGATCTTGCTGGCGGCGTCGAAGAACACCTTGTCGCCGATCGCGATCGAGCCGCCATGCGGAATTTCGAGGCCGGCGACCGCGCGCAGCAGCGTGGTCTTGCCGCTGCCGGACGGTCCGAGCAAAGCCACCACCTGTCCGGGCGTGACGCTGACCGAGACGCCTTTGAGAATCTCGTTGTCGCCAAGCCGCAGCTTGAGATCCTTGACGATAAGGTCAGCCATGCAAACGCACTCCAAGCCGGATGGCGACGGCCAGGCCGGCGCCGATCATGACGACATTGACGACGGAAAGGGCGGACACCAGATCGATCGCACCGGTGCCCCACAGCGACACCAGCAGCGAGCCGATCACTTCGGTGCCGGGCCCGAGCAGATAGATGCCGGTCGAATATTCGCGCACGAAAATCAGGAAGATCAGCAGCCAGCTCGCCAGCATGCCGTATTTGATCAGCGGCAGCGTGACGTCGCGTTTGACGCGCAGATCGCTGGCGCCGCTGACGCGCGCGGCTTCTTCCAGTTCCGGTCCGACCTGCAGCAGCGTGCCCGACACCAGCCGCATGCCGTAAGCGAGCCAGACGATGGTGTAGGCCAGCCAGATCGAGACCATGGTCGATCGCAGCGGCGACAAGAACGGCACGAACAGGAACACCCACAACAGGGCGAGGCCCGCGATCAAGCCCGGCATGGCGCGCGGCACCATCACGATGTAATCGACCAGCCGCGTCCAGCCCGAATTCCAGCGATGTACCGCGAGCGCGATGGCCGTGTAGCAGGCCACCGCGATGGCGCCGCCGATGACGCCGATGCCGAAGGTGTTGACGATACCGCGGATCACGTTGGGGTAGTCCAACAGCTCGCGGTAATGGTCGAGAGTCAGCACGTCCAAGAGCTTGACGCCCTCGCCCCAGCTCACGACGAAGGAGCGCAGCGTGATGCCGAACAACGGCACCACGACAGTAATGATCAGCCACAGGGTGATGGCGGCGAAGGCGAACCAGCGCCAGCCATGCAGCCGCAGCGGCTGGGTCTTCAGGCCCTTGCCGCGCACCGAGACGTAGCGCTGCGCCTGGCGCAGCAACAGGCGTTGCATGAACACCAGCGGCGCGGTCACCGCGATGATGACGACCACGACAACGGCCATCAGTTGGTAGGACGGCACGCCGAGCTTGTTGGTGAGTTTGTAGAGATAGGTCGACAGCACCAAGACGTCCTGCGGATCGCCGAGCACCAGCGGCAGGCCGAACAATTCGAAGCCTAAGAAGAACACCAGCACGCCGGCAAACAGAATCGCCGGCAGGATCATCGGCAGGCTGACATTGATGGCGACCTGAAACGGATTGGCGCCGGACACGCGGGCGGCTTCTTCCAGGTCGGTGGAGAGGCCGCGCAACGCCGCCGCGCTGTAGAGATAGACGTGCGGCACGTGAGTGAGGCCCGCGATCACGATCAGCGAGAACAACGAATAGAGATTCCACGGCACGAAGCCGAGCAGGTCCTTGGCCATGGTCGAGAAGATGCCGACCGGGCCGACGGCGACCACGTAGCCGAAGGCGATCACCACCGCTGAGACGAAAATGGGGATCAGCAGCAGCGGTTCGAGGTAGCGCTTGCCCGGCACGTCGGTGCGCACCATCAGGAAGGCGAGCAGGGCGCCGAGCGGCACGGCAATGGCGGCCATGCCCCCGGCTATGGTGATGGTGGTCCAGAACGCCTGCCAGAAGTCGTCGTCGGCAAAGACGAAGGAGTAGGCGGCAAAGCTGGCTTTTGCCGAATGATCGAAGAACGGCGCGGTCAGGAAGCTCTGGTAGATGACCAGCGACAGCGGCATCGCCACGGCGAGCGTGGTGATGCCGATGACCAGGAAGCGGTACACAACAATGGGTACAATGGGCATGCGCCCGGCCCCTTACTCGTCATTCCGGGGCGCGCCGCAGGCGTGAACCCGGAATCCAGAAATACTAATTGAACTCGCCCCTGGATTCCGGGCCCGCCACTTCGTGGCGTCCCGGAATGACCAAGATCATCGGCGAAGTGACGCTCATTCCCCTTTTTTCGCCTTCTGCCATTTCGACAGGAACGCGAGCCGCTTGGTCTGATCGAGATTTTCCAACAGCGTCTGGTCGATCGGTACTGGGCGGGCCTTGTCGCCGATCAGTTTGGTGACTTGCGTCAGGGTCGCTTCGCCTTCGACGTCGGAACGCAGGGTGTAGAGGTCGGCCTTGTTGGCGACGATCTCCTGGCCGCGCTTCGACAGCAGATAGTCGAGGAACAGTTTGGCGGCGTTCGGATTCTTGGCGCTCTTGGAGATGAAGGCGACCCGCGACGTTATCATGGTGAAGTCTGAAGGCAGCACGATGCCGAGGTTCGGATCCTTCTTCGAGCGCGACAGCGCGTAGGAACCGAAAATGCCGTAGGCGATGGTGTGCTCGCCGGAGGTGACGCGCTCCATCATGGCCCCGGCGCTGGTGTAGAGTTTGACCTGCGCCTTGCCCATGGCCTTGAACAGGTCCCAGGCGGCCGGGAAGTTCTTGATGTCCTCGTTGCAGAACAGATAGCCGACGCCGGAACGCTCGGGGTCGTAAGCCGTGATCTTGCCTTTGTAGAGCTCGGGCTTGGACTCGAGCAGCTTCATCAACGCGGTGTGGTCCTTCGGCACGTCGGCTTCGGGCACCAGACGCTTGTTGTAGACGAAAGCGATCGGCTCGTAGGTGGTGCCGTAGGCGGCATCCTTCCACACCGCCCATTTCGGCAGCGCCTTGATTTCCGGCGAGGCATAAGTGAGCGCGAGGCCGTCCGCGACCAGCTTGACCTGCAGGTCCATCGCCGAGGACCAGATCAGGTCGCCGGTGCCGTTGTTGGAGGCGGATTCGGCGATGAAGCGGTTGTACAGTTCAGTGGAATTGAGGTCGGAATATTCGACCTTCACGCTCGGATAAAGCGCCTCGAAATCCTTGACCAGCGGATTGGCGGAAACCGCGTCGGTGGTCGAATAGATCACCACCTTGCCTTCCTTCTTCGCGGCATCGACGATCTTGCTGTAGTCGGCCGGGTAGCCGGCCGGAACTTGGGCTTGCGCGCCGGCACAAAAGGCCAAGGCTGCGGCGAATACGGTGGCGGATAGAACCTGTCGCATGGCGACTCCCTGCTTGCTCAACCTGAATATCGTTGCGGCCATTCTCGCCCCCGCGGCGGCCGTTCGGGCGGGATGCTACTCCAGGGCTTTGCAGTGCGGCTAGAGCAAGGCCGTAATAAATAAAAAACGCCCCGCAGCGTTGAGCCGCGGGGCGCTCGGGTGTTGTTGCAGCGCGTCAGTTCGCCAGCGGATCGGGCCGAAGCTGAATGTGCACGGCGCGCGGTTTTGAGCCCTTGCCGCCTTCCTTGAGCCAAGGCGTGCGGTCGCCGTTCGTGCTCCACAGCCCGCGGCCTTTCCAGCCGGCGTTCGCATCGTCGATACGCCCGTCGAAGCCCTTGGCATAGAAGCTGAGCGGATACGGGACACGGATCGTGATCATCTTGCCGTCCTTCAACGCCACGAAACCGTCATTGAGATTGGCGGTAGACATCGGAATGTTCTCGCCAAGCCCGAGCGTATTGTGCTGATCGACCCAGGTGTAATAGCTCGACTCGGCGCTGTTCTCGCCGATGCCGTCGAAGCCGGGGCCGGGATACTGATAGATCGCCCAGCCTTCCGGACAATGATTGCCGGTGGCGTTCGGCCCGTTGAGCGGGCCTTTGCACTTGCGGCGGTCGAAACTGCCGAGGTGGCCGCTCGCTAGCGACGCCCAGACCACGCCGTTCTTGTCGATATCGCCGCCGCGGATGCCGTAAGCGGGCGCCGGGACGTTGAACACTTCCGACAGTCCGGTGGCCGGGTCGAAACGCAGGAACGCCGGCGGCCCGCCGAACACGCCGACGGTGTACCAGATCGAGCCGTCGACCGGTGACGGCATCACCGCGTAAGGTCCCGACCCCGGGACGATCCGCTTGTCCTTGGCCGGATCGAGCGGCGCGTTGGGCTCGACATAGTCGTCACGCTTGCCGTTGCCGTTGGTGTCGAGCACGAACGGCGACCAGCCTTGCGACTTCGCCGCATCGCCGGTCTCGTCGAACATCTTGGTGTTGACCCAGCCGGCCACCGGGCCGGTGCCGCTGAGCCACAACGTGTCATTGGCGTCGTAGCCGAACTGCGGGTGATGGGTGGCAAAGCAGGTGTCGATGAAGCTGTACTTCATCGTCTTGGGATCGAGCATCGCCACTTGGCGCGCCGACTTTTCCAACGGGAACGCCTTGGCCGACGGATGGTCGGAACCCTGTTTGCAGAACGCCGGGTTATCCATGCCGCGCACGGTGGCGGCGAGCCAGATCCGGCCCTTCTTGTCGAACATGGAGTTGTGGTTGTTCGCTCGCGTATCCCAGAGTTTTTGCTCGCCCCAGTAGGCCGACGGCTGCAATGGCTTCACGCTGCCGGCATGTCCGGGACCGAGCGATTCCGGCATTTCCGTATCCATGACCGGCATCTTGAAGAACGACACTTTGTTCGTCTTCGGATCCAGAATCGGCATGTTGTCGGTCGAATATTCCGGCGAGCCGTACAGCGGGCCGTAGGCATTGACCGTCGGATTGCGCCGGTCCGACGAAATCAGATCGTGCAGGTACTTGTCGGGCGTCGACCATTCCCAAGACGTGACCACGATATTGCGCTCGACGCCTTGCGGGCGTGGCGGTTTGGCTTTGGGCAGCTCGCCCTTGGCGATGCGGTCGGTCCAATCCCCGAGATATTTAAAGGGCACGCCGCCGAAACCCCCGGCAAGCTGGTTGACCATCTGCTCGCCGGACTGGCCCGATTGAACGCGCCGCATCCAGGCGTCTTCGCCGGAATCGAATTTACCGAAAGCTGCGGGAATCGTGCGCGTGGATTCCTGGCCGATCTGATGACAACCGATGCAGCCGATATTCTTCATCTGTTTCAGCCAGTCGTTCTGCGTCAGCTTTTCCGGAATGTTGCTTTTGCCGCCGAACTCGCTGGCGGGCGGAATCTTCATCATCGCGTACCAGTAGATAGCCGGATAATAATGCGCCGCCGCCGCTTCGTTCGGCGCCGGCACCGCGGTGTGATTGAGAGGTTGTCCCGGTTTGGCGGTGAGCTTGGCCGAATCCACCAGACCGTAGCCGCGCACCCAGACGCTGTAATTGGCTGCCGGTAGATCGGGCACCAGGTAGCGGCCGGAATCGTCGGTGACGACGATGCGCGCGAATTTGGTCGGAAGGTCGGTGGTCTCGGCGATCACCCAGACGCCGGCTTCAGGTCCGTTGGCGCCGGTGACGACGCCGCCGATATCGGTGGCGCCAATTTTCACGCCCTGCTGAGCATGGAGGCCGCCGGGAAAAGTCATCGCCAGCACGATAAAACTGGCGAGCGTCAGCAAGCGCCGTAGCGCTCTGGTCATTAGCATGGTCGCCTCCCTGGCATGAACCGGCTCTGTGGCCGATTTTTTGTTGCCGCAACTCTAGCGAGAACGTGGGCGGCGTCCAGTGGGTCCGATCAGCCGCTAAAGCCGCCGCCGTTGAGGAAGGCTTGTTCCTCCGGCGTGGTCGAGCGCCCAAGCAAAATGTTGCGGTGCGGAAACCGGCCGAAACGCCTGATGATGTCGGCGTGGAGTTCCGCCCATTTCAAACCGTCGGCATCGCCGGCGGCTTTATAGAACGCGACGGCGCGTTCCTGATCGGCGAGGTCTTCCGAATGCTCGAACGGCAGATAGAAGAATCCACGCATCTGTGGCGCGACCTGGGCATCGAAGCCGCGCACCAGCGCGCCGGCCGCAATCGCGCGCGCCATCGGATCGGTGGCGAAAGCGCGCGCGTCATCGCGAAACATATTGCGCGGAAACTGGTCGAGCAGGATCAATAGCGCCAATGCGCCTTCGGCGCTCCGCTCCCAGCCCGCGAGTTTGCCGTCGGCGGCCGCATAGTGCAGGTCGAAGAACCGCATGCGGATTTCTTCGTCGAACGCGAAATCTTTCTCGAACCAGCGCTTCGGGCCGGCCTCGCGCCAGAACGCGACGACATCGGCCGCGGGCGGCATCGGCGTGCTCATGCGCCGTCGCGCAGCGCGCGCCGCAGGATCTTGCCGACATTGGTTTTCGGCAACTCGGTCCTGAACTCGATATATTTCGGCAACTTATAGCCGGCGAGCTTGCCGTGCAGGTAGTCGCGCAGATCCTGTTCGCTTAGTGCCGGCGTTTTCTTCACTGCGAACAATTTGACGGCCTCGCCGGAATGGGCATCCGGTACGCCGACGGCGGCGCATTCGACAACGTCGCCTTGCAACATCGCGATGTCCTCGACCTCGTTGGGGAACACCTTGAAGCCCGAGACCGAGATCATGTCCTTCTTGCGGTCGACGATCTTGACCAAGCCCTGCTCGTCCATCACGCCGATGTCGCCAGTGCGGAAGAAGCCGTCGGGAGTCATCACCTGCACGGTTTCCTCGGGCCGGTTCCAGTAGCCGACCATGACTTGCGGTCCGCGCGCGCAGATCTCGCCGCGCTCGCCATAGGGCACTTCGTTGTTGGCCTCATCGCGGATCGAAATATCGGTCGATGGAAACGGCAGTCCGATGGTGCCGGTCCATTCGGCGATGTCGAAGCGGTTGGCGGTCAGTCCCGGCGAGGTTTCCGACAGGCCATAGGCCTCGATGATCGGCGTGCCGGTCGCCTTGAGCCAGCGCTCGGCCACCGCCTGCTGGACCGCCATGCCGCCGCCGATCGACGACCGCAAATGACTCCAGTTCAATTTTGCGAAATCGCGGTGATTGAGCAGGGCGTTGAACAGCGTGTTCACGGCGGGGAAATAGTTCACCGGATATTTCGACAGTTCGGAAATCAGATTTGGGATGTCGCGCGGATTGGGAATCAACAGGCTGACGCCGCCGTTGCGAACGCCGATCATCGCGCAGGCGGTCAAGGCGAAGATGTGATAGAGCGGCAACGCCACCACCAGGAACAGTTGCTCGACGTGCGGCTCGCGCATCAGCGCCGGTTTCAGCCAGGCATCGGCCTGCAAGGTGTTGGCGACCACGTTGCGATGCGACAGCACCGCGCCTTTGGAAACGCCGGTGGTGCCGCCGGTATATTGCAGAAACGCGATATCGTCGGGTCCGATGGCCGGCGTCGTCAGCGTCAGGCCGCGTCCGGCCGACACCGCCCGATTGAACGATATGGCGCCGGGAATTGAGTAGGGCGGCACCAGCTTCTTGATCCGCCGCACCACCAGATTGACGATCACGCCCTTGAGCCCGAGGAGATCGCCCAGGCTGGCGACGATGACGTGCTTGACGGCGGTTCGCGCGACCACGTCCGCGACGGTATGGGCGAAATTCTCCAGCACGACGATGACTTCGGCGCCGCAATCCTTGAGCTGGGATTCCAGTTCGCGCGGCGTGTACAGCGGATTGACGTTCACCACCGTCATGCCGGCGCGCAAGGCGGCGATCATCGCGATCGGGTTCTGCAGGACGTTCGGCAGCATGATCGCGACCCGCGAGCCGCGCGGCAGGCCCTTGCTCTGCAGCCACGCGGCCAGCGCGCGCGACATATCGTCGACCTCGCCATAGGTCAGCGCCCCGCCCATGCAGATGTAGGCTTTTCGCTCGCGATATTTGACCAGGCTTTCGGCGAATAGATCCACCACCGACGCATATTGCGACGGGTCGATCTCGGCAGGCACGCCCGGCGGATAGTTGCGCAGCCAAGGTCGTTCCATGAGGTCCCCCTCCGCCGATTCTGATCCGGCATGCCGGCGGTTCACGATGAGCATCAGACAAGTCGGCAAGGGGCGCAAGAGCGTCCCCGTTCCGCTCATTGCCGCGGACGCGGGAATCCAGTCTTGCCTTCCTGGGTTCCCGCTGGAGCCTGCGGCTCGGGCCGGCGAAGCCGGAGCCGAATATAGGGGCGAAGGGAGCGGCGAACTATCGCGCGTCCTCACAAGCCGAAGTTAGGTGGCTGCGGTCAGGTCATGTCCGCATTGCCCCCAAAAGCCGACGCTCGTCGGCGTGATGGGGATGTCGGCTCTGGGCTATATCCAGACATTTCGCGACTCGCACCGCTCAAGCGATCCCCTGCCGCGTGTCGGCTGCGTGGAAAAGCGGCGCGCTCCGGCTATGCCGCGCGTGTCGGTGCCGACAACGAGACGACCGCGGCCGCTTCTTCGGCCAGATGGGTGAGGCCCGCCGTATCGGAGGCGAGCGTCATCCGGTTCCGCCCGTCGTGTTTCGAGCGGTAGAGGGCTTTGTCGGCGATACTGATTAAATCATCACGATCGACGGCGTGGAGCGGATAAACGGCGAAGCCGCCGGATATCGTCAACGGCGGAAGCAACTGGCCATGATGCTCGATCGCGGTTGTTTCAATTGTCTTCCGCAGCGATTCGAGGCGCTCGAACGCCAGATCGGCGGGCGTATCGGGAAGAACAATTGCAAACTCTTCGCCGCCATAGCGGGCGACAATATCTTCGCCACGCTTCCATTCGCGCAGAATGATGCCGAATCTGGCCAACACCGCGTCGCCGGCCGCGTGACCGAAGGTGTCGTTGAACCGCTTGAAATGATCCATGTCCAACATGGCCATCGTCAAGTGTTGATCGCGCGCGGCGGCGCGATGGAGCTCGCGCTCTAGCGTCTCAAGCAGGTAACGTCGGTTGTACAGGCCGGTCAATTGATCGCGAATGGCCTGATTACGCAGCATCTCACGCAAGCGCAGATTGGAAATAGCGAGGGCGAGGCTCTCGGCTACAGCGGCGTAGAATGCTTCTCGGTCGCCGCTTCGTCGGTCGCCATTATCGCCACCGCCGTCAAGCGCCGCCGGGAGGTGAAGACAGAGCGTCCCAAGAATCTCACCGTGCGCGGACAATGGCAGACAAATATGGCGATGGCTTTCAACTGAGGATAAATGGCGACAAGGAGCCATGCCGTCAGATCCGCCGGTCTTATGCGGTTTGCCACGGCGCAAAGCCCAGCACTCGTCGGGCATGTGACATGGCTCCACGTCGTAGGGCTGCCCCCATGCGGCCGCTTTCTCCAGGAGATTACGTGAGGCCTTCATGAGGAAAAGCGTGCCCGACAGGCCGGGAAACATCGATTGCCATTGAGACTTCGCCAGAACGAGCGCTTCGTCCAGATCGCGGCAGGCTTGGAAGAAATTCACCATCTCGCTGAGCCGAGCCATTTCCACCCGGCGGATGTTCAGCCGCGCCACGGTCTGCTTGAGTTCGCCATTGGTTGCCGCGATCTCGTTGGTGCGCTCCTCAATCCGTTGCTCTAGTTCTTCCTTTGCCGTCAACAACTGCTGCTGCGTCGCGGTCAGGTCCTTGTTCTTCTGCATCGTGCTTTTAAAAATAAAGAAATAGAGAAACGGAAAGACAATGACGACCAGTGCGGTTGCATCCACAATATTTGCGACGATCTCGTTTTCGATATGGGCGTAGTTCAAGGCGACCATGATCGCCATCTCGCCGCAGAAAATCGTCAGCGACAGCAATATTAAAAGACGCAATGCACTCATAATTCAGGCCCCCACGCCCGTCGGAAAATCGAAGCGCTGACCGGAATTCTAAAGATCACATCAAAAAGATTAGACTAATTGAAACAGTTAATGATGTTTCAACCGCTGCAACCTGGCGTCGGCGTCCGTACGACAATTCACCACCGCCCGTCGTGCCGCCCGCGCCTGCATTTGGCTGGCCGCTCATGAGCCCGCGCGCTACCGGTCCACGCCGCCGAAAGGAATCAGCGGATTATCGGTCAGGGCGGCGCGATCCGGCCGGTCCGAGGCGGCGCTGCCGGTAAACGCGTCGAACAACTCGCGGACCGTGCGCTCGGGCAGGTCGCGGGTGATGAACACCAGCCGGGTGCGGTGGTCGTCGTCGGGCCAGCGCTCGAGCCGTGCGGTCGGATGGAAGACGTGCTGCACGCCGTGCACCACCACGGGCGTATCGGGCATTTCGGCAAGCTTCACGATGCCTTTGACGCGCAGCAGCTTGTTGCCGTGGGTCGCGCGCAGCAGTTCGAGGAACATCTCCAGCGTGCCGGCTGGGATCGCGGCGTCGCTGGCGATCACGAACGAGCCGATATGCTCGTCATGGCGGTTGACGTCGTGATGGTGGTGACCGTGGTGCGCATGGGCGTCGGCATAGGCCTCGGCTGCCAGCCATTTCTTGACGTCGGGGATTTTGCGCTCGGGATCGTAGAGCCCGCAATTGAGCAGTTTGTCCGGCGTCGCTTCGCCTTTCGCGGCGTCGAGAATGATCGCGGCCGGATTGAGCGCGCGCAAGCGCGCCACGAGGCGCTGTTGTTGCGCTTCGTCTGCCAGATCGGTCTTGGTCAGCACGATGCGGTCCGCGACCGCAGCTTGCTTGACCGCTTCGGCATGCTCGTTGAGCGTGGTTTCGCCATTCACCGCATCGACCACGGTCACCACGCCATCGAGCCGGTAGCGCTGCACCAGATAAGGATGCGCCATCATCGTGTGCAGCACCGGCGCCGGATCGGCAAGGCCGGTGGTTTCCAGCAACACGCGTTTGAACGTGCAGCGGCGGTTGTCGAGATCGCGCAACAGCGTTTCCAGGCCGTCGACCAGGTCGCCGCGCATCGTGCAGCACAGGCAGCCGCTTTGCAGCAGCACCATGTTGTCGCCGACATATTCCACCAGCAGGTGGTCGAGCGAAACTTCGCCGAATTCGTTGATGATGACGGCGGTGTCGCCGAGCGCCGGATCTTTCAGCAACCGGTTGAGCAAGGTGGTCTTGCCGGCGCCGAGGAAGCCGGTCAGCACGGTCAGCGGAATAGGGACCGCCGGCTGGCGTCGGCTGGCGCTTGTGCCGGGCTCGCTCATTGGGCCGCCGACGAGACTTTCGGCTTTGCGAGCTTGGCAGGCTTGGCAGTCTTTTGAGCCTTGGCTGGCTTATCGCCGGCAGGCTTGTCCGCGGCCGTTTTGGCGACCCTCTTTTTCTTTTTCGTCGCGGCGCTGGCGACCGGCGCGGCGTCGGGATGATCGGCCGGTCCGGTGAAGACAACGGTCGGCGCCGAGGTATCGACCGGCGGCCCGAGCACGAACTTGCCGTTCGCCGGCTTCAGGTTCGACAGCATATAGGCCTGACCGCTCTGATCGCTCTCGCCATTGCCGGCCACGGGCGTATCGGGGTTCGGCTCTTCTTCCTCGTTGTCCTCGGACGCCGGCTTGCGGCGATGGCCGCCGCACATCTCGTCGCGCAGATTGGGCGGCTGCGCATCGACCGGCGCCAGCGAATCGACGGTGCCCAGCGACGGCGTCAGCCAGGACAGCCCGCCGCTGTTGAAACCGCGCTCGAGCAGCGCTCCGGCTTTCTGCGCGCGCACCGCGCCGGAATAGGCGCCGAGCACGATGGCGATCAGCCGCCGTCCGTTGCGCGTCGCCGATGCCACGACGTTATAGCCGGAGGCGCAGATGAACCCGGTCTTCATGCCGTCGGCGCCGGGATAGCGGTCGATCAGCGAATTATAGTTGTGATAGACGCGATTGCCGTAGCGCATCGACGAGATGTGCCAGAAGCCGTCGCTCTCCGGAAACTCGCGGATCAGCGCGCGCGCCAGGATGCCAAGGTCGCGCGCCGAGGTGACGTGATTTTCCGCCGGCAGCCCGTTCGGGTTGACGAAATTGGATTGCGACATGCCGAGCCGGCGCGCATTGGCGTTCATCATGTCGGCGAAGCCTTCGATCGAGCCGCCGACGCCTTCGGCAATCGCGACCGCGATATCGTTGGCCGACTTGACCATCAGCATCTTCAGCGCGTTGTCGATGGTGACGGTGGTGCCGAGCTTGAAGCCCATCTTGGTCGGCTGCTGCGCCACCGCGTTGCGCGACATCGTCAGCAAGGTGTTGAACGAGACTTTGCCGTCGCGCACGGCGCGCAGCGTGGTGTAGGCGGTCATCAACTTGGTGACGGATGCCGGATACCACGGATAGGTCGCGTTCTCGGCGTGCAGCACCTTGCCGGTGGCGGCCTCAATCAACAGTTGGGCTTCGGCCTGGGCGCGGTTGACGGCGGACAGCGACAGCAGCGCGGCTGCGGCCAGGCCGAGGCAAAAGGCACGGGGGCTCGAACAAAGGGTCAAGATTGCGGTCCGGTCTGTTGTTCGGGCCCAAAGAACGACCCAAGGAGCGACCCATGCAAAGGGGTGAGTTCCATAGGCTGCGATGTTAGGCTATCGAAGCGTGCGGCGGGAGGCAAAGCCCGCCGTTCTCCAGCTGATTTTATGGTGACTGACCACGGTGACTCGGCCAGCGTCAATCGCCGATTAATGCGACCAAAGTTCGGCAACAGGAGGCATCGATGACCGCAGCCATTGTCGGTTGGGCCCACACCCCCTTCGGTAAGCTTAACGGCGAGACCGTCGAAAGCCTGATCGTGCGCGTCGCCGGCGAGGCGCTGAGCCATGCCGGGATCGCAGCCAAGGACGTGGACGAGATCGTGCTCGGCCACTTCAATGCGGGGTTTTCCGCGCAGGATTTCACCGCGTCGCTGGTGTTGCAGGCCTCGCCCGACCTGCGCTTCAAGCGCGCGACCCGCGTCGAAAACGCCTGCGCCACGGGATCGGCGGCGGTGCATATGGGGATCAGGGCGATCGAGGCGCGCGCCGCGCGCATCGTTCTGGCGGTTGGCGTCGAGCAGATGACGACAACACCTGGGCCGGAGGTCGGCCGGAACCTGTTGAAGGCTTCTTATGTGCGCGACGAGGCCGAGATTGACGGCGGCTTCGCCGGTATTTTCGGCCAGATCGCCGGTCTCTATTTCCAGAAATACGGCGACCAATCCGACGCGCTGGCCATGATCGCGGCCAAGAATCACAAGAATGGCGTCGGCAATCCTTATGCACAGATGCGCAAGGATTTGGGTTTCGACTTCTGCCGCACCGAGAGCGAGAAGAATCCGTTCGTCGCGGGTCCGCTCAAGCGCACCGACTGTTCGCTGGTATCCGACGGCGCGGCCGCGGTGGTGCTGGCCGACGTGGAAACCGCGCTCCAGCTCGACAGAGCGGTGGCGTTCCGCGCCGCCGAGCACGTGCAGGACTTCCTGCCGATGGCCAAGCGCGACATCCTCAAGTTCGACGGCTGTGCACTAGCCTGGCAGCGGGCGCTGGCCAAATCCGGACTGACCCTGGACGATCTGTCATTCGTCGAGACCCACGACTGCTTCACCGTCGCGGAGTTGATCGAATACGAAGCCATGGGCCTGACCCCGGAGGGCCAGGGTGCCCGCGCCATCAAGGAAGGCTGGACTCAGAAAGACGGCAGACTGCCGGTCAATCCGTCCGGCGGCCTCAAGGCCAAGGGCCACCCCATCGGCGCCACCGGGGTGTCGATGCATGCGCTCACCGCAATGCAGCTCACCGGTTCAGCAGGGGACTTGCAGATCAAGAACGCCCGGTTGGGCGGAATTTTTAATATGGGCGGAACCGCTGTCGCCAATTACGTCAGCATTCTCGAGCGCATTAAGTAGTCTCGGCCTAAACATTTCGGGATTTTCCGTCGCTCCAGCGGTTACTTGTGCAACGATAGGGCGTCCAACCATAAAATTGATCGTGATGCGGGACGTGGTACAGTTTGGGCGGAGCCGGTGTTGGTACACATATGATACGCCAATGCCCGGGGGGAGAAGGCAGGATGATCAATATTCCGACCGATCTGTTACGGACGCTCGTTGCCGTCGTCGATTTGCGCAGTTTCACCAAGGCTGCGGCGTTGCTGGGCGTGACCCAACCGGCGGTGAGCGCTCAAATCAAGCGGCTGCAATACCTGCTCGGCAAAGACGTGTTTGACCGCAGCGCGCAAGGGATCAGCCTGGCCCCGCATGGCGAGATGATCGTCAGCTATGCCCGGCGGCTGTTGTCGATCAACGACCAGATCATGGAAATTGGCGGTACGAGCCGCCGTGCCGACCAGGTCATCCGCATCGGCGTCCCCGGCGATTTTGTCTCGGCCATCCTGTCGCATACTTTGGCGCAGTTTCGCAGCCAGTGGCCGGGCGTGCGGTTCAATGTCCGCATGGGCTTGTTCGAGCCGCTGCTACGCGACCTGCGCCAAGGCGACATCGACCTGGTCGTGAGCCTGTCGGCCACGGCGCCGGTCGATGCACGGCATTATTGGAAGGAAGAGTGTGTTTGGGCCCGCGGGGAAAACACAATCATCGATCTCAACCGGCCGATCCCGCTGGTGTCGTACGGCGAAAAGACCCTGAACCGCCAATTGGCCACGACCTCGCTCAAGAAGGCCGGCCTCGAATGGGAGGATGTTTTCGTCGGGCCCAGCCTGCTCAGCCTGTCCGGGGCCGTCGCGTCCGGGCTCGGCATCATGGCGCTGGCGCGCCGGCGCGTGGTTCAATTCGGGCTCGTCGGCTGGAATGGTGCGAGCTTGGTTTGGGACGACGCGTCGCTACCGGAGTTGGACAGCATATTTTGCGGCATCTATGTCCGTGAAGGCGCCGGCCGCGATATGCTCGAGCATCTCGCCGACCTGATTGCGCAAGTACTGCACCCCACTGCCGTCATAGCGGATGCGGATAATTTAGCGCCGTTAAGCCGGATGCGGGCGAAGCCCTCCGCGGCCTAGCGGCCGCCTGGGCGTCAGCTCTGCGCAAAGCCGGAGCGCTGCGCCCAGCCGGTCATCCGCCGCTCCAGCATCGCCATCGCGGCGTACATGGCAATGCCCTCGATCGCCAGCGCCACGAGTCCGGCGAAAATCAACGGCACCTGGAATTGCGCCTGCGCCTGCAGCATCAGATTGCCGATGCCGTTATTGGACGCGACGCTTTCCGAAATCACCGAGCCGACGAAAGCCAGCGTGATCGCGACTTTCAGCGAGCCGAAGAAATACGGCAACGTGCGCGGAATGCCGACTTTTTGCATGATGTCGAACTTTGAGGCGCCCAGCGCCTTGAGTACGTCTTCCAGTTCCGGCTCGATGGTGGCTAGTCCGGTCGCCACGTTCACAACAATCGGGAAGAATGAAATCAGGAACGCGGTGAGCACCGCTGGAATGAATCCGATGCCGAACCACAGCACCAGAATCGGCACCACCGCGACTTTCGGAATGGCGTTGAAGCCAATCATCAGCGGATAGAGCCCGGCATAGATCGCGCGCGACCAGCCGACCAGAAGTCCGAGCAGCAGCCCGAAACCGACCGCCAGGGCGAAACCGATCAGTGTGGTTTCCAGCGTGACCCAGGAATTGCGCGCCAGTGGCCCGGAATATTCGATGAAGGCCTGCGCCACTGCGGTCGGCGGCGGCAGGAAAAACATCGGAATTTTGAAAAACCGGACGGCCCCTTCCCACACCGCCAGCAGGGCGACGGTGAACAGCCAAGGCGAAAGCCGGATCAGCACCGCGGTCCGCGTCATTGGCGTGCCTTTACGATGTGGGCGCGCAGCTCGTGCACGATGTCCTGGAAGCCTTGCGTGAAGGTCACTTCGAGGTCGCGCGGTCGCGGCAACTCGATGCGGCGCTCGGCGACGATGCGGCCCGGCCGCGACGACATCACGAACACGCGATCGGCGAGGAACACAGCTTCGCGCAAATCATGCGTCACCAGGATCACAGTGATCTTGCGCGCGGCGTGCAGATCGCGGATCACGCACCACAGTTCTTCGCGGGTGAAAGCGTCGAGCGCGCCGAATGGCTCGTCCAGCATCAACAATTGCGGCGAATGGATCAACGCGCGGCACAGCGACGTGCGTTGCTGCATGCCGCCGGACAGTTCCCAAGGGTATTTGTCGCCCTGGTCGCGAAGTCCGACCGAGGTCAGCAGGTTCTTTGCACGGGCGACATATTCGTTGCGCCGGCGCCGCAATTCGCTGCGATGCGGCTGCACGATCTCGAGCGGCAGCAGTAGATTTTCCAGCGTCGTGCGCCACGGCAGCAAGGTCGGCGCCTGGAACGCCATGCCGGCGATTTTCACCGGCTTGGTGACAGGCTCGCCGGCGACCTGGACGCTGCCCTTGAACGGAAATTGCAGGCCGGTGGCGAGTTTCATCAAGGTGGACTTGCCGCAGCCAGACGGGCCGACGACCGCGGCGAACTCGCCTTCCTCCACCGCGATCGAAAGCCCCTCGATGGCAAGCGTGCCGCCGGCGGCGCCGCCATAGGCATGGCTGACGCCATCAAGGGCAACGAAGGCGGACATTAAGTTCGCTCGCGCATGATCTTATCCGAAAACCGGTTGCCACTTTTCGGGATCATGCGGCGGCCGCTAAAACTTGCGATCGGCGGCAGCGGGCAGATACGAAGCGTCGAAGACGTCTTCCGGCTTCGGCTTCTCCGCCTTCCATTTATAGGTGAGACCGATCTGGTCGATGGCTTTGGCGAAACGCGCGCTGTCGATGGCGCCGTAGCCGTTGGCCTTCACTTCCGCCGTCACGATATTGTCGCGGATCGCCATGTTGAGCCGCTCCAGCTCGGTCGGCTTCTTGGAGACGTCATTGCGCTTGATGACCGAATCGACGGCGGCATCTGGCGACTTCACCGCTTCCTTCAAGCCCTTGGTGAAAGCGCGCAGGAAACCCTTCACTGCGTCGGGATGCTCGGCGGCGAATTTCGGGCTCACGATCACGGCATTGCCGTAGAGATTGACGCCATAGTCGGCCATCAGCAGCACCACAATGTCGTCAACCGGAACGCCGCGGTCCTTGAGGTTGATGAATGACGAGAACGAGAAGCCGGTGATGGCGTCGACCTGGCCTGCGGCCAGCATCGGCTCGCGCACTGGGAAGCCGACGTTCTCGATCGTCACCTTGGAGGCGTCGATGCCATTGGCCTGCACGAAGATCGGCCACTGGGCATAGGCACCGTCGGGCGCGGGCGCGCCGAGCTTCTTGCCTTCGAGATCCTTCGGCGCCGAAATGCCGCGGCTCTTGCGGCCGACCACCGCGAAAGGCGGCCGGTTATAGACCATGAACACGGCCTTGATCGGCAATGACGGATTGGCATCGCGGAACTTCATCAGCGAATTGACGTCGGCAAAGCCCATATCGTAGGTGCCGGAAGCGACACGGTTGATCGGTTCCACCGAGCCGGCGGCCGAGTCGATGGTGACGTCGAGGCCCTCGGCTTTGTAATAGCCCTTGTCGAGCGGCAGCAGGAACGGCGCCGACGGCCCTTCGAACTTGAAGTCGAGGCTGAACTTGATGGCGGTTTCGGCGGCGCTTGCCGCGGATACCAGCAACAGCCCTGCGAAAATTCCGGCGGCTGCCGACCGGCTGGCGGTGCGAACGCTCATCATACTCGATCCTTTGGTGGTGGCCCGCGCACCCGGCGATGCGGTTTGGCCGTGGCGTAAATTTAATCTCTGCTCAGCAAAGAACATGCCGTTACAAAGGGCAAGATTTCGACCGCAAAGGCAGGACATTGCACGCGGATTGATCAAGGTTGCCGCGCACTTAGGCAGAGCCGGCGCAGCACCGTCCCGGCTGGTGAGAATCGTGCGGTTTGGCTGATAATATTGTGCGGCGACTGCGGAGGCGCGAACCATGCCGGCGGTTCCGCCTGTCTTCGCCCGAGGTGACATCAAGCGCGACATATTGTCCTTCCGGACGCCCTATGCGCCGTTGGACGAATCCATTGTCGCGCGCACAAGAACGCGTCCGCCGCATCGCCATCATTATCGGCATCGCTGGCGCTAGAGGCAGCATGCGAATGGCCGCCGGCGGCAACAATACCGCCCGTTTCGGCTGGTCTGGCCACGCTTCGTTAACCGGTTCGCCACCCGGGTCGGCTATGGTCGCTGGATGACTGATTCGGTCGCCCGGCTCTTTAAAGCCGTGATCGCCGTCCGGGGCACGGACCCGACGAAATCGCGGACGGCCAGGCTATTGGCCTCCGGCCGCGTCAAGATGGCGAAAAAGCTTGCCGAGGAAGCCGTCGAGGTCGTCATCGACGCGCTGGACGGCCAGACCGACGCTGTGGTCCGGGAAAGCGCCGATCTGCTCTATAATCTTGTGGTGCTCTGGGTTCACGCCGGGGTCCATCCCGACGATGTCTGGGCCGAAATGCGCCGCCGCGAGGACATGTTCGGCATTGCCGAGAAGCTCCCGAAGATGGCAAAAGGCGTGGCGCCCGCCATGCCGCGACGTAAGGTCGTAGCTCTGGAAAGTGGGCGCATTCGCAAGCGCCGCTGATGCGCCTCTTTCCCTTCTTCGAGTAGCCCCGAGTTATCAATCATGACCGTTCAGGCGTCCGAACCGCGTTCTTTGCTCCGTCGCCTTTATGACTGGTGCATCGACGCCGCCCACAAGCCGCACGCGATGTGGACCCTGGGCGCCATCGCCTTTGCCGAGAGTTCCTTTTTCCCGATCCCGCCGGACGTGATGCTGATCCCGATGGCGCTGGCGCGGCCGCAGCGGGCCTATGTCATGGCGGCCTGGTGCACGCTGGCTTCGGTCGCCGGCGGGCTGGTGGGCTACGCCATCGGCGCGCTGCTTTATGACTCGGTCGGCGCCTGGCTGATCCATCTTTACGGCTACGGCGCCAAGGTCGAGACCTTCCGCGCGGCTTACGCGCAGTGGGGCGCCTGGATCATCCTGCTCAAGGGCCTGACGCCGATCCCCTATAAGATCGTCACAATCACGTCGGGCTTCGCCGGTTATAATCTCGCGCTGTTTATCGTGTTTTCGATCATCGCCCGCGCCGGCCGCTTCTTCGTGCTGGCCTTCCTGCTGCACCGCTACGGCGAGCAGGCCCGCCACATCATCGAAAAACGTCTGGGTCTCTGGGTCACGCTGGGCGCCGCGGTTGTCGTCATCGGCATCGTGATTGCAGTATACTTGATCTAGCCGAATCGGCATTTTCCTTTTGCCGCGCGGCGGACCTGAAAGATCAGTTTGGCGGCGATGCGCACCGAACCAACATTGCTCTATCATCCAAGACGACGCGCGGTGCGCGCGGCCGGCGTTTGCCTGTTCGCGGTCGTCGTCATGATGTCGGCAATGGCCGCGGCGCAGGATAGTGCGCAACCGCGTGAGGAGCCTGGCTTTTTCGAGGGCATCGCGCGCTGGTTCGACCAGACGTTTTCCGGCGCCGGCCAGCAGGTCGAGAATTTTGGCCACGAGGCCGGCGTTGCCGCCAAGACCACGGTTAATACTGCCAAGGATGCCGCCGGCGCGGTGGCGCGGATTCCAAGCGCCCGTGTGGTTTCCGGTCACACGAAATGCGTCAACGCGCCGAACGGCGCGCCCGATTGCGTCGCCGCGGCCAACACGCTCTGCAAGGACAAGGGCTTCGAATCCGGCAAGAGCCTCGACATGACCACGGCCGAGGTCTGCTCCGCCAAAGCTCTGATTTCGGGCCGCAGCGCTCCGGGCGAGTGCAGGGACGAGACCTTCGTTTCCCGCGTGCTCTGCCAGTAGATTTCCTGCACTGGCGATACTGCGGTCAAAGTCCGCCGTGAGATGGAAGCGGCTTTCGGCCGGCGGAATGTCCGTGCCGACGCGGTGTTATAGTGTAAACGACAAACGCCTCATCCCGCTCGTCCCCGCGAAAGCGGGGACCCAGGGCCCTGGATTCCCGCTTGCGCGGGAATGAGCGGAGGAGGCAACATCGACAACAACAATAACTGGTTCCGGGGGAACTCGAGTATGAAAAGCCTGCTCGCAGCCGCCATCGCGGCCGTCACACTCGTCGCGACGCCGCACGACGCGCGCGCTGAGGACACCAAGCTCGCGGTGATCGTGTTCCCGGGGGTGCAGAATCTGCCGATGTTCGCGGCGCAGGCCAAGGGCTTTTACGCCAAGCGCGGTCTCGCCGTCGATCTCAAGTTCACGGTGAACTCGGATGAGCTGCGCGGCGGCCTCGCCGACGGCAAATATCAGATCGCGCACTCGGCGATCGATAATGCTTTCGCGCTCAAGGATAAGGCTAATGCCGATATCGCGGCCGTGCTCGGCGGCGACAACAGCTTCAATCATCTGCTGGTGCAGCCCGAGATCAAATCGCTCGCCGACGTCAAGGGCAAGATCGTCGTCGTCGACGCCATCAACACCGCCTACGCCTTCCAGCTTTACGAGATGCTGAAGCAGAAGGGCGTCAACAAAGGCGACTACGAGATCAAGCTGGCCGGCGGCACGGCGTTGCGGCTCGACGCCATGCTCAAGGACAAGACAAACGTCGCGGCGATGATGAACCCACCGTTCTCGACCCGGGCCGTGAAGGAAGGGCTCAAGGACATGGGCACCGCGGCCGCCGCGCTCGGCGCCTATCAGGGCACGTCGGCCTTCGTGCTGCGGCCCTGGGCGCAGGCCAATTCCGATACGGTGGTGAAATATATTCAGGCCTATATCGAAGGCTGGCGCTGGGCCTTCGATCCGAACAACAAGGCCGAGGTGGTCAAGCTCCTGGTCGAGCGGCTCAAGCTGACGGAAGACGTGGCGACGCAGTCTTTCGACGACACCAAGAACGATTCCGCCAAGGACGGCGCCATCGACATGGAAGGCGTCAAGAACGTGCTGAAGCTGCGTGCGCAATACGAAGGCGGCGCGCCGGCCTCGCCGGACAAGTATCTCGACCTGTCTTATTACAAGAAGGCGCTCGCTGGCCTCTAAGCCAGTTCGATGGTGCCGTCGACCTGATGGGTGAGGCCGACGCTGCCGATGGTCAGCACCATCTTGGCCTCGACCTTTTCGGTGCCCTTGAGACGGCCGTCGGCCACCGCGGTGCGGATGGCCTTCTCGATTTCCTGCTGCGAGGTCACGCCCACGACCTTGAGGAACTTGCGCAACGACATATTGAGGGCTTCTTCGTTCATCGCGGGCTCCTTGCAACCGGAATCGTGGCCGCAATCATAGGCCCGCCGGGACGGCCCTGAAAGCGCCATATCCGCCCGCGAAAACGCTGGGCGACCGTACTTGGCAGACCCTGAGTTGACCCTTGGCTTTCCGTGGCTATTATCCCGCCGTCGGCGCCAAACCACGCGCCGGTAAATGCCCCTGTGGCGGAATTGGTAGACGCGCCTGACTCAAAATCAGGTACCGCAAGGTGTGCTGGTTCGAGTCCGGCCAGGGGCACCACCCTCACGACAGTCCAGACCGGCGTTCGGAGACCTGATGAACGATTATCTGGCCCGAACCTGCGAGTTTGCCCGTAAAGACCCCCCGCTCACCGCGGCGGCGATCGTGGTGGTGGTCGGCCTGCTCACCCTCGGCTTCGTTTACTTCTATCAATACGTCATGCTGCTGGCGCCGTGCCCGCTCTGCCTGGAGCAGCGCCTGGCCTATTATGTCATTGTGCCGCTGGCGTTCCTGCTGTTGCTCGGCGCCAACCATGGCGCCGCGCGCAAGGTCTTGCTGCTGGGTTTTCTGGCGATCGCAGCCATCATGTTGTGGAACACCGGCTTGTCGATCTTTCACGCTGGCGTCGAATGGAAGCTGTGGCAGGGGCCGACCGATTGTTCCGGTCCGATCGACAAATTCGGTTCCGTGACCAACATACTCAATCAATTGCAGCGCATCAGCCTGGTGCGTTGCGACGAGGCGGCCTGGCGCTTTCTCGGCATTTCGATGGCTGGATACGACGTCGTGGTGTCGTTCGGTCTTGCCGTGGTCGCCGCCTGGGGCGCCAAGGCCGTGTGGGCGCGGCAAGAATCATCGGAAGAGTAAGGAAACATGGAAATTCTTATCATCGGTGGCGGTATCGGCGGCCTGACGCTCGGCCTGATGCTGCATCGCGCCGGCATACCCTGCCGCGTGTTCGAAGCGACCTCCGAACTCAAGGCGGTCGGCGTCGGCATCAACATCCTGCCGCATGCCTCGCGCGAACTCTGCGCGCTCGGGCTGGAGGACGCGCTGGCCAAGGTGGCCGTCACCACAAAGGAATATTGCTTCTACAATCGCTACGGCCAGTTCATCTACAGCGAGCCGGCCGGCAAATTCGCCGGCTACGACGTGCCGCAGTTCTCGATTCACCGCGGCGATCTGCAGATGGTGCTGCTCGATGCCTTCATCGCGCGCGCCGGCGCCGACAAGGTCCTCACCGGCTGGCGCTGCACCCGCGTCGACTACGATGGCGACGAGGCGGTCGCGCATTTCGAGGACGTCAACGGCAATCCGTTGCCGCCGCAGCGCGGCGCCGCCGCGATCAGCTGCGAAGGCATCCATTCGAGCTTGCGCAAGACGCTTTATCCCGACGAGGGCCCGCCGAAATATTCCGGCGTCAACATGTGGCGCGGCGTCACCCGCTGGAAGCCGTTTTTGTCCGGCGCCAGCATGATCCGCATCGGTTGGCATCATCCGGCGAAGCTTTTGATCTATCCGATCCGCAACAATATCGACGCGCAAGGCCGCCAGCTCATCAACTGGGTCTGCGATATCGAGACGCCGCAGCATCTGTCGCGCGACTGGAACCGGCCCGGGCGTCTGGAGGATTTCCTCCCCGCGATGGCGGACTGGAAATTCGACTGGCTCGATGTGCCGGAGTTCATCCGCAGCGCCGACGCCATCCTGGAATTTCCAATGGTCGATCAGGACCCGCTGCCGCAATGGACGTTCGGCCGGCTGACGCTGCTCGGCGACGCCGCACACCCGATGTATCCGCGCGGCGCCAACGGTTCGGCACAGGCCATTCTCGATTGCCGCGCGCTGACGGACGCGCTCGTCGCCAATCCGGATCCGGTCGCCGCGCTCAAGGCCTATGAGGCCAAGCGCCTGCCGGAAACCAGTCAGGTGGTGCTGGCCAACCGCAAAGCGCCGCCCGACGCCATCCTGCACGAGGTCTTCCGCCGCACCGGCGACAAGCCGTTCAGGCACATCGACGACGTCATCAGCCACGACGAACTGGTCGCGCTGTCGGAGAGCTACAAGCGCGTCGCCGGCTATGACAAAGCAAGATTGGCCGCAAAATGATGACGGCCACGAATAGGGAGGCGCGGGTACATCCGCCGTCGCCTGCTTATCGTGACCGATCACTGCGTGGCTTGCGCCGCCGCAACTGACAATGGAGCCTGCTTCGGCTCGACATCGTCACTGAAGCCTATATGGGGAACGTTTGTTCCAATGCAAGAGTTAAAGGCCATGGCAAATTCAAACGGCATTTCCGGCTACACCGGTACGGCGAAAGCCTTGCACTGGACCGTCGTCGTCCTGTTGATCGCGCAGTTCATTCTCGCCTGGATCATGCCGGAAATTCACCGCGATACGCCGGTGACGGCGCTCATCAGCCTGCATTTCACCTTCGGCGTGATCATCCTCGCCGTGGCGATCGTCCGGCTCGGCTGGCGGGCGACGCACGGCGAACCGGCGCCGCTGGACGGCATGCCGCCGTGGCAGGCGCAGAGCGCGCGCATCGTGCACTGGCTGCTGTATGGGCTGCTGTTCGTGGTGCCGATCCTCGGCCTGATCAATGCCTCGTGGCGCGGCATGCCGGTCGTCATGTTCGGGCTTGAACTACCAGCGCTGATTGCCAAGCGCGCACCCGGCTGGGGCTGGACCGGCGACGTCCATGGCCTGCTGGCGAATTACCTGATGCTGGCGCTGGTGGCGCTCCATGTCGCGGCCGGGCTGTATCATTACTTCGTTCGCCACGACGGCGTGCTGCAACGAATGCTGCCGGGCAAATAATCTACTCGTAACGCAGCGCTTCGATCGGATCGAGGTTCGCCGCTTTGCGCGCCGGATAATAGCCGAAGAAGATGCCGACCGCGGCGGAGAACAGGAAGCCGCTGGCAATGGCCACCCCTGAAATCGGTGCCGGCCATCCGGCAATCAGCGAAATTGCGGCGGAAAAAACGACGCCCATGATGATGCCGGCGACGCCGCCGGTCACGCTCAGCAACACCGCCTCGGCGAGGAATTGCAGCAGCACATGCAGGCGGCGCGCGCCGATCGCCATGCGCAGACCGATCTCGCGGGTTCGTTCGGTCACCGATACCAGCAGAATATTCATGATGCCGATGCCGCCGACCACCAGCGAGATCGAGGCGACGGCGGCGAGCAACAGCGCCATGATGCGGCTGCTGCCTTCGGCGGTCTCCGCGATCTGACTTAAATTGCGCACAGAGAAATCGTTGGTGTCGCCGGCCTTGATGCGATGGCGGCGCGCCAGCGTTTCGGTCACTTGCCTGATCGCCGGCTGCACCTGCGTGCTGCTGGCCGCCTGGACGAAGATTTGATTGACGAATCCGACCAGCCGCGGCGTGAGCCCATAGGGATTGGGCGGCGTCGGATAAATCCAGTTGAGCGCGACCTGCTGCTGGCTTGGCGCCGCGACGCCAAGCACTTTGCGTTGCGCGGTATCAAATGGAATCATAACCAGGTCGTCCTGGTCCTGTCCGAATTGCGTCTGCCCCTTTGACGCCAGCACGCCGATCACCCGCAACGGTACGTTCTTGACCTCGATAAGCGCCCCGACTGGATTTTCCGATTCGCCGAACAGCTGACGGGAAACCGTTTGCCCGAGGACGACGACGAGCGCCGCGGCATCGTCGTCGTCGCGTGTGATTTCCCGCCCCGCGGCGATCTTCCAGTTGGTCATCGGCGGATAATTGGCGCTGATGCCTTGGATGCTGGTGGACCAGTTCTGGTTGCCGAATTCCACCTGACCGGACTGGCGGATGAGATAGCTGACCGCGCCGACGGATGGGTTTTCCCGCCGAATCGCCTGGGCGTCGCTGACGGTGAGCGTGGACGCGCTGCCGGATCCAGCCCGCATGCCGCCCATTGTGCGCGCTCCCGGCAGCACCACGACGAGATTAGTTCCGAGACTTTCGATCTGCTTGCGAACCGCCTCGTTCGCGCCTTGGCCGACCGCGACCATGGCGATCAAGGCGGCGACGCCGATGAAGACGCCGAGCATGGTCAAAGACGAGCGCATCATATTGCGGCCGATGGCCTGCACCGCTGCCGCCACGATCATGCGGCCGAAGCCCCAGACGGCATGGGCCCCTGTCGCGGGCAAAGGCGCCGCGCCCTGCGGCCGGCGCAACTGCTCGGCGACCGCCGGATCGATGCGCGGCACCGTCTCCGCCTTTTTCGGGTTGTTTACATCCGAGATCACTTCGCCATCGCGCATGGTCAGAACGCGGTCGGCGTAGGCGGCGATGTCCTGCTCATGGGTGACGAGCATGATGGTGACGCCGCGTTCGCGGTTGAGCCGGATCAGCGTCTCCATGATTTCATGCGACGTGCGGGTATCGAGATTGCCGGTCGGCTCGTCGGCCAGCAGCAAAGCCGGTTCGTTGATCAGCGCGCGCGCAATCGCCACCCGCTGTTGCTGACCGCCGGACAACTGCCCCGGCGTGTTGCGTTCGCGATCGCTCAAACCCAAGAGCTTGAGCGCCGCTTTGGCGCGGTCGGTGCGCGAAGCGGCGCCGGCCGGTCCCGCCGCCGCGTAGAACAATGGCAGTGCGACGTTCTCGATGGCGCTGGTGCGCGCCAGCAGGTTGAAGCTCTGAAACACGAAGCCCAGCCGCTCACTGCGAAGCCGCGCGCGATCGGGCTCGGCTAGTCCAGCGACGTCGGCGCCTTCGAAGAAATATCGGCCGCTGGTGGGCCGGTCGAGGCAGCCGATAATGGCCATCAGCGTCGATTTGCCGGAGCCGGACGAACCCATGATGGCGACGAATTCGCCGGCATTCACGGTGAGGCTGACTTCGCGCAACGCAAAGACGTCGACGTCGCCGACGTGGTACGTCCGCTTTACCTTTTCCAATTTGATAATCGGACTTGCCATGATCAGACTTGCCATGATCGGCCTCTTGCCGCCGGTCAAAGCCGGGGCCGCGGCACGCTGGTTTTGGCGGCGTCGCGCTGTTCGGAGACAATAACGCGATCGTCCGGTTTCAGATCGGCCTTGACGATCTCGGCGAAGCTGTCGTCGTCGAGACCGGCGACGATTGGAATTGCCACGGGTTTGCCATCGCGCAATGCCCAGAGGCGCGTTTCGGCTTTGCCAGCGGTGGCGTTGCGTAAACCATTTGGCGTGTAACGCAGCGCCTGGCTCGGCACGCGCAGCACGTCCTTGCGCTGATCCAGAATGACCCGGTTTGCCGCGGTCATCCCGGGCTTGAGCGCGAGGTCCGGATTATCGACGCTGACCACGACATCGTAGGTCACGACGTTTTGCACGGTCTGCGGCGACTGCCGCACCTGCGAAACGGTGCCTTCGAAACTGCGTTTCGGATAGGCATCGACGGTAAAGAGCGCCTTGTTGCCCTCTTTGATGTCACCAATGTCGCTTTCGCTGACGTTGGTGTCGACCTGCATCTTGGTGAGATCGGTCGCGATCAAAAATAAGGTAGGGGTCTGGAAGCTCGCCGCCACGGTCTGCCCCATGGTGACGTTGCGCGACACCACGGTGCCGTCCACCGGCGAGGCGATGCTGGTGTAGTCAAGATTGACCTGGGCGGTGGCGAGCTGCGCCTCGTGCAGCGCAATGTCGGCCTCGTCGACGCCGACCTGCGCGCGTGCCTGATCGAAGAGGTTCTTGGCGTTGTCGACGGCATCCTTGGAAACCGCATTGGTCTGTCCCAGCCGTGCCATGCGGTCGTAAGTGAGCTGGGCATAGACGAGGCCCACCTTGGACTTTTCGACTTGCGCCTTGGCCGCTGCGAGATTGGCTTTGTTCTGATCGACCACCGTCTGATACGGCCGCGGATCGATCTTGGCGCAGACCTGGCCGCGTTTGACTTGGGTGTTGTAGTCGCAGCTCAGATCCTGAATGACACCGGACACGTAAGTGCCGACGATGATCGTGAGCACCGGGTTGACGGTGCCGGTCGCGGTCACCGCCCGAATGATCGCGCCTTTGGTGACGGGCGCGGTTGTGTATTGGACCGTGCCGCCGGCGCTGGACAGCCACCACACGATACCGACGGCGGCGAGCGCCGCCAGCGACACAAGACTGCCGATCAGCCAATAATTTCGAGGATGGGTGGTGGTTGGCGCTGCGGGCTGCGGCTGAGCCACCAGCGCCGTGGGCGCCGGCGGTTCGGTTCGCACCGAACTCAACTCCACAGGTTTGTTCATGACGCGGGCTCCGCCTTCGTGCCCCCCGAAAGGCACAGTAGCGGGTTCCGCTGCGGCTCAATTGATCGACGTCAAACTCGAAGAAGGCGATATAAACAGGCCTGAATCGCTTTGAAGGCGAGCCGCCTCAGGGCTCCAGTTCGCTATCCCAATAGAGATAATCGAGCCGGCTTTCGTGCAGGTAGTTCGACGGGAACAGCCGTCCGTCGCGATGCGACTTGGCCGTTGACGCTCAGGGTTTCGCCATGGCTTTGCGCTTCCAGGCTTCCCACGAGCGAGCGAGCCCGTAACCTTCCCGGGCCTCGATCTTTCGCGCTTCCTCGGCGTCGAGGTACGTGACCTGGCCGCCAAGCGCGGCCGCCTGCAACTGCAATGTCGCACTGAGCGGAAGGAAAATGCTGCGGCCGACCACGCGTTGGATCGAGGGGCCGACGATCACCGCGCCGTGGCCGCGCATCAGTGCGGCGGGGTGGTCGCCCAGCGCATCGGCGAGCGCATGGCCGAGCGCCCGGTCGCGAATCAGCATGTCCGTCATGCCCCCGCGTTCGCGAATTTCAAACACCGGCACGCCGGCGCTGATGAAGGCAGAGCGGTGATAGACCGGCTGGAGCGGGGTCTTGGTAATGCCAAACGGAATCAGCGCCGGTGCGTGGCTGTGCACGACCGCCATCACGTCGGGGCGCGTCTTGTAGATTTCGCCGTGAATGAAGCGTTCGGAGTAGAGGTCGCGCCCCTTGGCATCGACAGGATTGCTGTCGAGGTCGAACTCCATGATGTCATCGGCGGTGACCAACTCGGGCGCGCGCGAGCGCGACAGCAGATAGCGATTGGGGTCGAGCGGGTGTCGCACGCTGACGTGCCCCCAGCCGTCGAGTACGCCTTGGTCGGCGAGGATACGATTGGCGGCGACCAGATCGTCGATCAACTGCTGGCTAACCGGTCCGGCGGAGGCGGGCGCTTGTTGCGCAGGTGCCGCTCGCGCGGCGAAGACGCTGATCGCGATGCCGATGACGAGCAGTATTATTCGTCCGCCGCGACGAATGTGCAGCGTGTGGGCCATGGCATACTCCGATGCGCGAAATAACGAGGGGCGCCTAGGGCTCCAGCTCGGTGTCCCAATAGAGATAATCGAGCCAGCTTTCGTGCAGGTAGTTCGGCGGGAACAACCGGCCGTTCCTGTGCAAATGGTGCACCGTCGGCTGGAACGGCAGTTGCGCCGGGAACATCCGCGCTTCCGCCATCGTCAGGCTGCCCTTGCGCAGATTGCATGGCGAGCAGGCGGCGACGACATTGTCCCAGGACGTGATGCCGCCGCGCGAACGCGGAATCAGATGATCGAAGGTGAGGTCGTCGCGGTCGCCGCAATACTGGCAGGAGAAGCGGTCGCGCAGGAAGACGTTGAACCGGGTGAAGGCCGGATGGGTCGAAGGCTTCACGTAGGTTTTGAGCGACACTACGCTCGGCAGCTTCATTTCGAAGGTCGGGCTATGCACCGCGCGGTCGTAATTGGCGACGATGTTCACCCGCTCAAGAAAAACGGCCTTGATCGCGTCCTGCCAGGACCACAGCGACAAAGGATAGTAGCTCAACGGCCTGAAATCCGCGTTGAGAACCAGGGCGGGGAAACCGCTCGACGAAACGTGCACGTTCAAATCGACGCTCCTAACCTCCTAGGAACGCTGCCGCCACGCAGCTGACGCCCTAGTATAAGGGCAGCGTGACAAGCTTGTGAAGTAGAGGTGGAACGTTACCCAAAAGCTGGGATCAGAGCCTGGCGAACTGCTTGGCGAGGAATTCGCCCCCGTGGCGCAGCCCTTCCTGATCGATACCGTGGCCGATGCCCGGCGAAACATGCCATTCCGCCGGCACCTCCAGCGCAGCCAAGCCCTGCGCCGCATGCATGAGAGCCTGGACGGGGATCATCTGGTCCTGGTCGCCATGAGTCAGCAGTACCGGCGGCCGGCTGGTCACCTCGGCGGCGAAGGCGTCGGGGTCGACGGTTTCCGGCACCACCAGCATGCCGGAGTAGCCGACGATTCCGGCCGGCGCGACGGCGCGGCGCAGCCCGACATGGAGCGCCATCATGGTGCCCTGGGAAAATCCGACCAGTGCCAAAGCCTGCGGCGGCAGATTGCGCCGCTCGAGTTCGGCATCGAGGAAGGCATTGAGCGCGGGCGCCGCGGCCTGCACGCCGACCCAGCGTTCGTTCGGGTCGCGGAAGGTCAGCGGAAACCATTCGCGGCCCATCGGCGATTGGCCGCACGGCCGTGGCGCATGCGGCGACACGAAGGCGGCGTTCGGTAGCAGGCCCTGCCAGGCCCGGCCGATCTCGATCAGGTCGTTGCCGTCGGCGCCATAGCCGTGCAGGAAAACCACGAGTTGTTTTGCGGTGCCGGAGCGCGGCTCGATGCGTGGGCCGTCGAGTTCAGGCATTTCTCGTCTTCCTTTTGACCGTTTTTTTGAATGACTTTTTGACGGCCGGCCTTTTTGTGCCAGCCTTTTTCGAGCTTTGCTGAATGGGCACGACGTCGCGCTTCTTCACAGCGTGATAATAGGCCCAGAGCAGATGCGCCGCTACGCCGCGCCACGGCCGCCAGGCCTCGGCGATTTTGGTCAGCGCCTTGGCGTCCGGCCGCTTGCGCATGTTGAGCGCGATGCGGGCGGCTTCCTGCACGGCGAGATCGCCGGCCGGAAAGGCGTCGGCGTGGCCGAGGCAGAACAGCAGATAAATGTCGGCGGTCCACGGTCCGATGCCGTGCAGCGCGGTCAGCGCGGCGTGCGCCACGTCGGCGTCCATGTTGCCGACGGCGTCGAGGTCGATATGGCCGCCGGCGACGGCCTTGCCAATTTCCTTGATCGACTTGATCTTGGCGGCAGACAAGCCGAGCCGCTTGAGCTTGTCGGCACGGGCAGCGCGCACCGATTCATGACCGAAGGGCATGAATGCGGCAAACAGCCGGTCGCGGATCGCCGCCGCGCTCGCGACCGACAATTGCTGGCCGCAGACGATGGCGCATAGCCCGGCATAGCCGCCCTCGCGCCGCCGCAGACCGAAGGCGCCGGCCTTTTCCGCCACCGGCACCAGGCGCGGGTCGGCGAGGATCAGTTGTGCGAGCCCGGCTTTTAGGTCGGCTTCGGTATGGAGAAAATGGGTCATTCACCCTTTGCTATTACACCACTCGTCCCCGCGAAAGCGGGGACCCAGCTATATTGCCTTGGCTAAATTCCCGCTTGCGCGGGAATGAGCGGGGAATGTAGTGCAGCAATCGCCCATGAACAGGCCACCCGTTTTCCGCTTTGCGCCGTCGCCGAACGGTTTCATGCACCTCGGTCATGAACTGTCGGCGCTGCTGAATGCCGATATGGCCCGGGCGGCGGGCGGGCGCCTGCTGTTGCGGATCGAGGACATCGACGCCACCCGTTGTCGGCCGGAATACGAGGCCGCGATTTATGAGGATCTCGCCTGGATCGGGCTGCAGTGGGAACGGCCGGTGCGCCGGCAGTCGGAACATTTCGACGATTATCGCGCCGCGCTGGCCAAGCTCGACGCGCTCGGGCTGATCTATCCGAGCTTCGAGAGCCGCGCCGAGATCGCACGACTCGTGGCCGAACGCGGCAGCGATTGGCCGCGCGATCCGGATGGCGCGCCGCTCTATCCGGGCGACGCCAAATCGATGAAGCCGGCCGAGCGCGCCCAACGCATCGCGGCCGGCGAGCCCCATGCGCTGCGCCTCGATATGGTCGCCGCGATCGCGCGCACCGGCCCTCTCTCCTGGATGGAAAGCGGCGCCGGCCCTTCGGGCGAAACCGGCACCATCGCCGCCGAACCCGCCGCAAATCCGGCAATTTGGGGCGACGTCATCCTGGCGCGCAAGGAAACGCCGACCAGCTATCACCTCGCGGTGGTGGTGGACGACGCGTCACAGGGCGTGACCGACGTGGTGCGCGGCCGCGACCTGTTTCATGCCACCGGCGTGCACCGCCTGCTGCAAGCGCTGCTCGGACTGCCGCAGCCGCGCTACCATCATCACCGGCTGATCCTCGACGCCGACGGCCGCAAACTGTCGAAATCGACCGCGGCCACGGCCTTGCGCGAGCTGCGGGCCAAGGGCGTCACCCCTGCCGAGATACGGACCATGGCCGGCCTCGATTGAGCCCGGCTTCCGTGCCATGGTTTGCGTCAGGCTGAGGGGGTCAATGGCGAAGCTGACGCGCAACAAGCGCAAGGTGAAGCGCAAAGTCGTGCGCAAAATCAAAGCCGAGGCGCCGGGCCGGCGTGCGGTCGAGGCCGCGCTCGCCGGCATCGCGCACGACATCCGCACGCCGCTGACCGGCATCGTCGCGCTGGCCGAACTGCTGGCAGCCTCCAATATCGGCCCGCGCGAGCGCCAATGGGCCAACGCCATCAAGAGCGGCGCCGACCATCTCGCCGTATTGTCGAGCCTTATCGTCGATGCCGCCCGCGCCGATAGCGCCAAGCTCGTGCTGCGCCCCGAGCCGTTCTCGCCGCGTGCGCTCGCCGAAACCGTGGGGCAGGCGCTGGTCGCGCGCGCCGGCAATCGCAACGTCACCGCCAAGGTCGAGATTACCGGCGGCCTGCCGGCGCTGGTGTCGGGCGATGCCGTGCGGCTGCGCGCGGCGCTGGAAAATCTCGCCGACAACGCGGTGAAATTCACCCATCGGGGCGGCGTCACCTTCAGCGCCGCTGCCGAGCCTGCCGCACGCCGCCGCGTGCGATTGATCTATACGGTCACCGACAGCGGCATCGGCATGAGTCCGGCCGAGTTGAAATTATTGTTCCGGCCGTTCGCGCAGGCGAGCGAGCAGATCGCGCGGCGCTACGGCGGCGCCGGTCTCGGGCTGGTATTTGTCAAACGTATCGCCAAGGCGATGGGCGGCGACCTCAAGGTCGTCAGCAAGAAAGGCAGCGGCAGCACGTTCCGGCTGACCGTGCTGGTTGAGCGTTTCACGGCGCAGGCTTCGGCGCGGACGAAACTTGGTGCGCCATTGCGGCCGCTGTCGATCCTGTGCGCCGAGGACAACCCTTACGGCCGCGCCGTGATGAACACGGTCATCACCGAACTTGGCCACACCATCGATTTCGTCGAGAGCGGCGAGGCTGCGGTCGAGGCGGCCGCGCGCGGCGGCTACGACGCGCTGCTGATCGACATCACACTGTCCGGTCTCGACGGCATAGAAGCGACCCGGCGTATCCGCGCGCTGGCGGGAAAAGCAGGTCAAGTCACAGTGATCGGACTTTCCGGGCGCGGCGATGCCGCCACCGAACAGGCGGCGCGCGACGCCGGCATGAACTTCTATTTCGCCAAGCCGGTGAGCCCGGGGAAGCTGGCGGAGGCGCTCGATAGTGTCGGAGATTAATGCCTAAGCGTTACTCACGCCATTCGCCCGTTCCACGATCCGCACCACGTCCGACATGATGCGGTTCAATTCGAAATCCTTCGGCGTATAGACCGCGGCGACGCCGGACTTCTCCATCGCCGCGGCGTCTTCCGGCGGAATGATGCCGCCGACCACCAGCGGCATGGTCATGCCGGCGGCCTTCATGCGCGCGACCACGTCGGCGACCAGCGGCATATGGCTGCCCGATAGCACCGACAGGCCGATGACATGGGCCTTTTGCTCGCGCGCGGCATCGACGATTTCTTCCGGCGTCAGGCGGATGCCTTCGTAGACCACTTGCATGCCGGCATCGCGCGCCCGCGCCGCGATCTGCTCGGCGCCGTTGGAATGGCCATCGAGGCCGGGCTTGCCGACTAGGAAGGTCAGGCGGCGGCCAAGCTTGCGCGACACGCGGTCGACCTCGCCGCGGATATCGTCGAGGCCATCGACATCGTTGCGCATGGCATTGCCGACGCCGGTCGGCGCGCGGTATTCGCCGAAGGCTTGGCGCAGTGTCCAGCCCCATTCGCCGGTGGTGACGCCGGCTTTGGCGCAGGCAATCGAGGGCGGCATGATGTTGGCGCCGGTGACGGCGGCGCGTTTGAGGTCGGCCAAGGTCGCTGCAACCGCCTTGCTGTCGCGCGACGCACGCCAGGCGGCGAGGCGCTCAAGCTGGTCGCGCTCGGCGTCTTCCGACACTGTCATGATCGAATCGATGCCACCGGTCAGCGGCGAAGCTTCTGTTTCGAGATAGCGATTGACGCCGACCACGATCTGGTCGCCGCGCTCGATGGCCTCCAGCCGCGCGGTGTTGGATTCCACCAGCCGCTGCTTCATGTAGCCGCTCTCGACCGCCACCACGGCGCCGCCCATCTCGTCGATGCGCTTGAGCTCTTCCATCGCCTCGGCCTTGAGCGCGTCGACTTTGCGCGTCATCACTTCGGAGCCGGCGAACAGATCGCCGTATTCCAAAAGGTCGGTCTCGTAGGCGAGAATCTGCTGCATGCGCAGCGACCATTGCTGATCCCATGGCCGCGGCAGGCCGAGCGCCTCGTTCCAGGCCGGCAACTGCACGGCGCGGGCGCGCGCGTTCTTCGACAGCGTCACCGCCAGCATTTCAATGAGAATGCGCGCGACGTTGTTTTCGGCTTGCTGCTCGGTCAGGCCCAGCGAATTCACCTGCACGCCGTAACGGAACAGCCGCTGCTTGGGATCGGTGATGCCGTAACGTTCGCGCGTGATCTCGTCCCACAATTCGACGAAGGCGCGCATCTTGCAGATCTCGGTGACGAAGCGCATGCCGGCGTTGACGAAGAACGAAATGCGCCCGACCACTTCGCCGAATTTTTCCTGGGTGACCTCGCCCGACGCCTTCACGGTATCGAGCACCGCCACCGCGGTGGCGAGTGCGAAGGCGAGTTCCTGCACCGGCGTCGCGCCTGCTTCCTGCAAATGGTAGGAGCAGATGTTCATCGGATTCCACTTCGGCAGCTCGGTCGTAGTGAAGATCGCCACGTCCTTGATCAGTCGCATCGACGGCGCCGGCGGAAATACGTAAGTGCCGCGCGACAGATATTCCTTGATGATGTCGTTCTGGATGGTGCCGGTCAGCGCCGTGCGCGGCGCGCCCTGTTCGTCGGCGACCGCGATGTAGAGCGCCATCAGCCACGCCGCGGTGGCGTTGATGGTCATCGACGTGTTCATGGTGCCGAGCGGGATCTGGTCGAACAGCGCCCGCATGTCGCCGAGATGGTTGACCGGCACGCCGACCTTGCCCACCTCGCCTTTGGCCAGGATGTGGTCCGAGTCGTAGCCGGTCTGGGTCGGCAGATCGAAGGCAACGGATAAGCCGGTCTGCCCCTTCGCCAGGTTCTTGCGATAGAGCGCGTTGGAGTCCGCCGCGGTCGAGTGACCGGCATAGGTGCGGAAGATCCAGGGTTTGTCGCGCTTCGGTGTGTCGGCCATCGGGCTGCCTATTATGGCAGTGTGACGCAACCGTTGCTGCAATGCAACATAGAACCGGGTGCGCTGGGGCGATTAGGCCCCGCAAAGCCTGCCGCCGGGCCAGGCGGGAGCGGGCTGGCAAGCCAGCCACTGAGCCAAACAACAAAGTTTCCTTAATACCCGGGCCTTAACGTCGGTTTCGGTCACACCCCGAGTCTTGCGCATGATGACGAATTCCGCCGGCGGTCCGCGCTACAGCATCGTCGTTCCCGTTTTTAACGAGCAGGCGGTGCTGCCGGTTTTGCTGCATCGCCTCGATTTGATGATGCAGGACGTCGACGGCGTCATCGAGACCATCTTTGTCGACGACGGCAGCAGCGATTGCAGTGCCATCGTGCTCCGCGCCAAGGCCAAGGAAGATCCGCGCTACCGCTTCATCGGGCTGTCGCGAAATTTCGGCCATCAGGCCGCGATCACCGCCGGCATGGAAGCGGCGAGCGGCGACGCCGTCATCGTCATGGATGCCGATTTGCAGGACCCGCCCGAAGTCGTCGGGCAGATGATCGAGAAGTGGAAGGAAGGCTACGAGGTGGTCTATGGCCGCCGTCTGTCGCGCGAAGGCGACAGCACCTTCAAGAAATGGACCGCCAGCCTATTCTACAAATTCCTCGGCCGGCTGTCGTCGGTCGACATTCCGCGCGACGCCGGCGACTTCCGGCTGATCGACCGCAAGGTGCTCGACGCTTTTCTCGCCATGCCGGAGCAGGATCGCTTTGTGCGCGGCATGTTCGCCTGGCTTGGTTTCCGCCAGACCGAAGTCGCGTTCCATCGCCTGCCGCGGCTCGCCGGCGAAACCAAATATCCGCTGCTGAAGATGCTGCGCCTGGCCGCCAACGGCGTCATCGGCTTTTCCGACGCGCCGCTGCGGCTGGCGATCTGGTGCGGTTTTGCGGTGTCGGCCTTCGCTGCGCTCTATGCGCTCTATGTCGTCGGACACTGGCTGGCGGGCGACACGAGTCTGGTGGCCGGCTGGGCCTCGACCATCATCATCGTGTCGTTCCTGTCCGGCATGAACATGATCATGACCGGAATCATGGGCCTCTATGTCGGCCGCATCTATGCCGAAGTGAAGCGCCGCCCGCTTTATGTCGTGTCGGAAAAGGCGGGCTTCGATCGCGCCGTACAATCACCGGCGCAATCGTCACGGACCATCGACGCGGCCTGACCTCTACGGCGCAGTCCGCCGCGTGTGCACCACCGCGACATCGTCGGCATAAACCCGCTTCCATTCCGGCAGGCGGTCGAGCAGTGCAACCGCCGGCGTCGACGGCGTCAGCAAGGTCGCGCCGATCTTGTATTGCTCGAGCAGCGCCAGGAAATCCGGCAGGTTCTGCAGGTCCAGCGCGCGGCTGTGCCGCATGATGAAGGCGGTGCCGTAGAGTTCGGCGCGGCCGTCGACAAAGGCGGGAATGCCGGCGAAATCGAGATAACCGCCGAAGTCGTAGGCATTGAGAATCGGCCCGGCTTTGGTGGCATCGAACGAGCGCAGGGCCCTCGCTGGCGTGATGTTTTCCGCCGGCGCGACCGAGCGCGATGCGCCGACCGCCGCAGTAACGCCAATCAGCAGCACAACGGCCATCGGCGGCATCCAGGCGCCATAACGCGGGATGGCGATATTGCGAGCGGCGGCGATTGTCGCGAATTGCTGCGCCAGCGGCCGCGCCAGAAACAGCGGCGCCAGCAAAGCGAGCAGCTCGGCGTGTCGCGATTGCGACAGGCTAAGATGCAGAAGGCCGAACACGATGAAAATGCGCAGCGGCGGCAGCTTGACGCCGCGATAGAGCGCAAAGCCGAACGCGCCCAACATGATCATTTCGAACGGGCCGAGATGGGTGAAATCCTGCGCGCGCCATTCGGTGACGATGGTCAGCACTTCGCCGAGCGCGATGGTGCGGGTCGTCACCAAAATCGCTTCCGGGCCGTAAGGGTTGATGCAGGCGGCGCCGAGCGCCAAGACGCCGAATACCGCCCACTGCCGCGCCACGCGCAGCCGCTCATTAGCTGGCGCGTTCCACAGTGCGTCGCAGGCGATTGCCGCGGCGATCGCCAGACCGAAGGTGAAACTGCCGTGCAGGTTCGCCCACAGGATCATCAGCGGCAGCAAGTGCCACGGCGGCGCGCGCCGTTCGTCGGCGGCGCGGATCAGTGTGCCGACCCACAGCACGATCAAGGGCAGTGCCAGGATATGCGGCCGCGCCAGAATATGCGGTGACACCAGCACGACGGCGGCGAGCACCGCGATCAGAGCCGGCAGCGGCTGCCAGTGCCGCAGCAAGAATCGCGTCAGCAAACCGAATGACGCCGCCGCCGCCGTTGCGGCGAGCGCGACGACGCCGAGCCAGCCGCCGAGCGATAGCGCCGTCGCGTAAGCGACCTGCGACAGCCACTCGAAGGCGACCCAGTGTTCGCCGCGCATGGTCAGCGAGAACGGATCGCCGCTCGGCACGGTATGATGGTCGAGGATCCAGCGTCCTAGCGCGATGTGCGAGTATGTATCGGGATCGGCAAGCAGCCGCGGCGCCAGGGTCAGGAGGAGCACGTAGACGCCCGCGGCCACGAGCCACGGCATCGCCGCCTGAGAATCGGCAATGCGGGCGCTGCGCTGGACAATCTGTTCGGACATCGGGTCTGCCTGGAAAAGTCCAAGCTAGGGCCGCGGCCTTGTTAAACCCTTAAAAAGCGGGGTTTTTTGGCTAAGCCGTGGCCGCCGTTATCGATATTGCGCTGCAACATAAATTGCGTCACACTGATGACAGTTCGTAGGGAGGCTGCCGATGCCGGCTGTTGCGAAGGTGAGGAGCGTTGCTCCTCACAAGGACCTCTATGCTGTCGGCGAAATTCCGCCGCTCGGTCATGTGCCCGAAAAAATGCACGCCTGGGTCATTCGCCAGGACCGGCACGGCCCGCCCGACAAATCTTTTCAGCTTGAAGTGGTGCCGACTTGGACCATCGGCGAGGACGAAGTCCTCCTGCTCGTGATGGCCGGCGGCGTCAATTACAACGGCATCTGGGCGGGCCTTGGCCAGCCGATCACGCCGTTCAACGTGCACAAGCAACCCTATCATATCGCCGGCTCCGATGCCTCCGGCATCGTCTGGGCGGTCGGCGCCAAAGTGAAACGCTGGAAGGTCGGCGACGAAGTCATCGTCCATTGCAATCAGGACGACGGCGACGACGAAGACTGTAATGGCGGCGATCCGCTGCTGTCGCCGTCGCAACGCATTTGGGGCTACGAGACGCCGGACGGTTCGTTCGCGCAGTTCTGCCGCGTGCAATCGCGGCAATTGATGCAGAAGCCGGCGCATCTCACCTGGGAAGAGTCGGCCTGCTATACGCTGACGCTCGCCACCGCCTATCGCATGCTGTTCGGCCATCCGCCGCACACGCTCAAGCCCGGCGACAACGTGCTGATCTGGGGCGCCTCCGGCGGCCTCGGCGTGTTCGGCCTGCAGCTTGTCGCGGCGTCGGGCGCCAATGCCATCGCGGTCGTCTCCGACGAATCCAAGATGGAATACGTCTTCAATCTCGGCGCCAAGGGCGCCATCAACCGCAAGGAGTTCAAGTGCTGGGGCCAGCTGCCTCAGGTGAACTCCGCCGAGTACAACGACTGGAGCAAGGAAGCCCGCCGTTTCGGCAAGGCGATCTGGGACATCACCGGCAAGCGCGACGTCGATATCGTCTTTGAACATCCGGGCGAGCAGACTTTTCCGGTGTCGTCGATGGTGGTGAAGCGCGGCGGCATGGTCGTGTTCTGCGCCGGCACCACCGGTTTCAATATCACCTTCGACGCGCGCTACGTCTGGATGCGCCAGAAGCGCATTCAGGGCTCGCACTTCGCCCATCTCAAGCAGGCTAGCCAAGCCAACCGCTTCGTGCTGGAGCGGCGTATAGATCCCTGCATGAGCGAGGTGTTCGAGTGGGACAAGATCCCGCTGGCGCACATGAAGATGTGGAAGAACCAGCATCCGCCAGGCAACATGTCGGTGCTGGTCGGCGCGCCGCGCACTGGACTGAAGACGCTGGAAGACGTGCAGGAAGCGGCGATCAACGGCTAGCGGCTTCCGATTCAAACGGAACCGGTACCGGAGCCAGTCGCTTCTCCCGACTCTTGGCGATTACTGAATTCAGTTCGCCGCCATAGATGAAGATCGACGCACAGACGTAGAGAAAGATCAGCGCGACCATCGCCGACGCTAAGCCCGCATACATCGAGACATAGGCGAAGGCGTAATTGGCGAGATAGCGGCCGAACGCCGTGCCGGCGATCAGCCACAGCACCAGCGTTGCGGCGATGCCGGGCGCGATCTCCGCGAACGAACGCCTTCCGGCCGGCAGCCAAGCGTGCACGATCAACAGCGCGATCACCAGCACCACGATCGCGACGGCATAACGTGCAAAGGTGATGAGATTGCCCAACGGCTCCAGGGTCGGCAGATATTGCACCAGCTTGCCCCAGATCAACGGCGCCAGCACCACCAGGAATGAGAACGCCAGGATCGCCACCGCGGCCACCAGCACGTAGCCGATGGATTCCAGCCGTAGCAGCCACCAGGGCCGCGGCTCCGCGATGTCGTAAGCGCGATTGAGCCCGACGCGCAGGCTTTCAACACCGCTGGAGGCGAAATACAGCGCGAATAGCGCGCCGAAGGTCAGCACGCCGGTGCGGGTGTCGGTCAGCACGCCGGCGACGTCGAGCGCGATCGGCCCCGCCACTTCCTGCGGCCAGGCTTCCAGCAGGATGCGCGCGGCTTCGTCGGCGAGCTGCTTGGAGCCGAAGAAAAACCCGGCCAACGCGGTCACCACGATCAAGAACGGGAACATCGCCATCAGCGTCGACAGCGCGATATGGCTGGCGATGGCCCAGCCGTCATCGGCCAGAAAATGCCGGAACGCATCGACCGCGATCTGCAATGACAATTTAAAAATGCGCAAAGCGCCGGCCTTCTTTTCCGCGCGTCCCTGCGAAAGCGGGGACCCAGCCCGAATAAATGCTTACTGGATTCCCGCTTTCTGCATAAGACGCGCTTCGCGCTTTTGCGCGGGAATGAGCGTGGCGCGGAACTATGCCGCCTGCACGTTGGCGAGGAACCGGCGTACTTCCACCTCCAGGCCTTCGGCCTCGGCCGCGACCGCGTAGGCGAGGTCCTTGACGTCGGAAGCCGTGGCGCGGGCGCCGGTGGTGGCGCCGGCCACCCGGCTCATGGCGTCGGAGCCGGTGCGCGCTTCGTCGGAGGCGCGGCTGACGCCCTCGGCGATCGAGGCCACGGCGGAATTCTGTTGATCGACGGTGGCGGCGACCATCGTGGCGATCGCCGACATGTCGCGGATGATGTCGTTGACCTGCTCGATTGCCTGCGCCGCATCGGCCGCGGCCGATTGGATCGAGCCGATCTGCAGGGCGATTTCCTCGGTCGCCTTCGCGGTTTGCCCCGCGAGCGACTTCACTTCGGCCGCGACCACCGCAAAGCCCCGGCCGGATTCGCCGGCGCGAGCGGCCTCGATGGTGGCGTTGAGAGCCAGTAGATTCGTTTGACCGGCGATGGCCTGAATCAGCCCGACCACTTCGCCGATGCGGCTGGCGGCTTTGCCGAGCTGCGCCATGGTGGTGACGGTGCGCTCCGCCTCCGACACCGCACGTCCCGCGACATCGGTCGATTTCGCCGCCTGTGAGGAGATCTCGTCGATCGAGGCCGCCAGTTCCTCGACTGAACTCGCCGCCGCCGTCACGTTGTCGGACGCGGCGCTGACGCGCTGCTCGGCGGTGCGCGCTTCCGCCGACACGGTATCGGCCGCCTTGTTGAGATCGGTCGAACTCGTCTCCAGCTTGATCGAGGCTGCCCGCAGCTTGTCGAGCACGCTCTCGACCGAGTGCTTGAACTGCCCGATGGTCTGCGAAATCGTGTCGCTATGCCGCTCCTTGGCGCGGCTCTCTTCCGCCTGCGTCATCGCCAGGCTTTCACGCTCGATCATGCTGTCGCGGAACACGATCACCGTGCGCGCCATTTCGCCGATCTCGTCGCGGGCACGGGTCGCGGGAATGCGGGCGCTGGTGTCGCCACTGGCAAGGCGTTTCATGACGTCGACCAGGCCATTGAGTGGGCGCGTGATGCTGCGTCCGATCAGCCAACTGAGGCCGAGGCCGAGCGCGACCATGGCGAGTCCGACCGCGACGATTCCGGCGCGTGTCCGCGCTTGCGATGCGATCAATCCTGCCGATGCCACGTCTGCGGATTGGCGGGCGCGATCGATGATTTCATCGGCCCGCGGACGCATGCGTTTGCTGTCGATATCGATAATGGCGCGCAACGGATGGACGTGGTCGTAGCTCTCGATCCATTTTGAAAAAGTGTCGGCGTAGTTTTTCACCTGGCGCTCGAGCGAGGCTTTCATCTCCGGTGTGCCGTCGATCAGCGCGAAGGTATCGGTGAAGCGCTTATAGGCGCCGAGAAACTGCTGCCGGGTCAGTTCGGCTTGGGTGAGCCGGTATTCGGCTTCGTGGTGCCGCATGACCAGCAACGACATCATCAGCTTGGTGGCTTCCGCCTCGGCGAGCCACGTCATATTCTCGTTGATGATGAGTTCGACTGCGTTGCTGGCTTCGCGAAGATTTTGCCGCAATCCCGCCCCGTCGCTGAAGCCGAGCGCGGTCTGTTCACGCACCAATTCTTTGAAATTTTCGCGAAGCCCCGTCAGGTCCTTGCGCAAGATCGCGATATTCTCGGTTTGCCCGCCATTGCTGTCTTGGGCGATGGTGTTAAGGGCGATCACAGCCAGCCCATGGGCTTGTTCGAAGTCCGCCACCAGATCGCTGCTCGGCGCGGTGGCAAAATCCTTCACGATGATGCGCATCGTGGAAAGCGAACTCTTGAAATCGCGGCTGGCGTCGGCCAGCGCGCTGAACCGGTTGACGGTGGCGAAGGCGGTGGCGACCTCGCGCTCGCCGCTGAAATAGGTCAGCCCGGTGGCGAGAAAACTGACCACAGGGATCGCCGCCAGCAAGACGATGCGCGTCCGCACCGACATGGCGGCCAGCAGGCGGGACAGCCGGTTCAGCGGGGAGGCGAATTTCATGAGTGAGGCCGGTTTTTCGGGCGAGGCCACGGGAACGCAGGCGCAAAGGCGTCAACCGTAGCAAACCGTGAAATGGTTAATTTTATAGCAATTTTAGCCGCGGGCGGGGGCGAAGCCATTACGGAATCGGGGGATTTCGTCCCACTTTGCTTTTGTGCACTGCACGCGTAATGTCATGCTGCAGCCGGCACTCAATCGCTTTCCGCAAGTCCGAGGACCCCATGCCGATCGCCGCCTCCCGCGCCGCCGCCGAACCCGAATTGGTCGAACTCAGCCGCGAAGCCTCGACCGCGCTCGATGCTCTGCTCGCCGACGCCGTCGCCAAAGTGCGCGAGCGGGTGGTGGTGGAAGGCCACCCGGTCAGCCGCCTGTTCGACCGCGAGCAGCGCGCCACCCACGGCCTGGCCTGGCTTGCGACCTACGTCGAATCGGTGCGCCAACTCGCCGCCTATACCCAACGCATGATCGCCAACGGCACCTTCGGCGAGCTGGAAGAGCACATCGTCCGCATCGGCATCGGCGAATATATCGCCCAGATCGTCGGCGGCATTCCGATGAGCCAGGGCGAGGTGGTCCGGCCGAGCGATCTCGGGCTGTCGATGGCGCAGGTCGCCGCGCGCATCAACCGGGCGTGCGAAAGCCTCGTCGCCAGCGGCAATACCGCGGAGCGCCGCGCCCGCCTGGTCGAACTGATCAGCGCCGGTCACAGCGCCACCGTCGGCGTCTGCGGGCTCGACGAGACGCTGGAATCGATCCGCGAGGAAATGCGCAAGTTCGCCGACAGCGAGGTGATCGACCACGCCCAGGGCTGGCACCGCACCAACAGTTACATCCCGCTCGAAATCATCGGCCAGATGGCCGAGCTCGGCGTGTTCGGCCTGACCATTCCCGAAGAATTCGGCGGCATGGGGCTCGGCAAGGAGTCGATGTGCGTCGTCTCCGAAGAGTTGTCGCGCGGCTATATCGGCGTCGGCTCCTTGGGCACGCGCTCCGAAATCGCGGCTGAACTCATTCTCGGCGGTGGCACGCCGGAGCAAAAGCAAAAATGGCTGCCGAAGCTGGCGTCCGGCGAAGTGCTGCCGACTGCGGTGTTCACCGAGCCCAATACCGGCTCCGATCTGGCGTCGCTGAAGACCCGCGCGGTGCGCGAGGGCGATGTCTACAAGGTCTACGGCAACAAGACCTGGATCACCCATCCGGTGCGCGCCGATTTGATGACGCTCCTGGTGCGGACCAATCCGAAAGAGCCCGGCCATCGCGGCCTGTCGATGCTATTGGCGGAAAAGCCCCGCGGCACCGACCAGAATCCGTTTCCGGCCAAGGGCATGACCGGTACCGAGATCGAGGTGCTCGGCTATCGCGGCATGAAGGAATACGAAATCGCCTTCGACGGTTTCGAGGTCAAGGCGGAAAACCTGCTCGGCGGCGTCGAGGGGCTCGGCTTCAAGCAGTTGATGCAGACCTTCGAGTCGGCCCGCATCCAGACAGCTGCCAGAGCGATTGGCGTGGCGCAGTCGGCAATGGAGCGCGCCATCGAATACGGCCAGAACCGCGTCCAGTTCGGCGGGCCGATCATCAATTTCCCGCGCGTTTCCGACAAAATCGCGATGATGGCGGTCGAGATCATGATCGCGCGCCAGCTTACTTATCACGCCGCACGCGAGAAGGATTCCGGACGCCGCTGCGATCTCGAGGCCGGCATGGCCAAGCTGCTCGGCGCCCGCGTCGCCTGGGCCAATGCCGACAACGCCCTGCAAATCCACGGCGGCAACGGCTTCGCGCTGGAATTCCCGATTTCGCGCATTTTGTGCGACGCCCGCATTCTCAATATTTTCGAAGGCGCCGCCGAAATCCAGGCCCAAGTCATCGCCCGCCGGCTGCTCGACGGAACAAACTGAAATACCTCCGCAACGAAATCAGTTGGTTGGGCGTTGACCCAGCGCAAAACGCGGCAATTCGGTCGGCGTAGGATTGCGCATCGCTTGAGGGAGGTTATTCATGTCTGAATTGATGATTCACGCCGGAGAATGGGTTGTAGTCTGCGACGGCGCCAAAGCGCTGCTGCTGGAAAATACCGGGGACACCAAATTCCCCAACCTCCGCAAGGTCGAGGTGTTCGAGCATAAGAGTCTGGCGACGCATGAACTGGGCACCGACAAGCCCGGCCGCTCGCACAGCTCAATGGGGCATAGTAGCAGCTCGGTCGAGCAGACCGACTGGCACGACCAGGAAGAACGCACCTTCCTTCTGGAATTGCTGAAGCATCTGGATGTCGTGCTCGCCGCCGGCAAGACCAAATCGCTGATCATGGTCGCCCCGCCGCGCGCGCTCGGCGTGATGCGTCCGGCCTATTCGCATGCGATGAAGGCCGCCGTGCGCTCCGAGATTGACAAGGACTACGTCAAGCTGCCGATCTACGAGATCGAAAAACACCTCACCGGCGCCCCGAAGCCTTAACCCTGCAATCCGCCGCCGTTGCGATTATGGCTGGCCCGCCATGGCGGCGGTGCTATGTTCGCCGCGAATCTGAGGCGAACTCTCGATGCGGCGAATGGAAATGCTGGGCAGGCGCGGTGGGTTGATTGCTGTTGCCTTGTTGGCGGCAGTCGTCACTGCACACGCGCAGAACGCGCCGCAGGGCGTGTCGCCGGCACCGCCGACGGTGACGCCGCCGGCCAATACGCTGGCGGTGCCCGGCTTCTGGGACCCGCGGCGACGACCGGAGCGGCCGGATCTGTCGCGCATCGGCGTCATCCGCTTTCTCACCGAGACCGATTATCCGCCGTTCAATTATGCCGGGCCGGACGGCATGCCTGCCGGTTTCAACATCGATCTGGCGCGGCTGATCTGCGAAGAGATCAAGGTTCAGTGCACCATCCAGATGCGGCGCTTCGATACGCTGGTCGATGGCTTGAACGGCAACGCCGGCGACGCGGTGATCGCCTCGCTGGCCGAGACACCGGATATGCGCCGGCGGGTCGATTTCAGCGATCCGTACTACCGCACCCCGGCGCGCTTCGTGTCGCGGCGCGGCGTCGAGATCGACGAGGTGCGGCCCGAGGCGCTTGAGGGCAAGCGCATCGCGGTGGTCGCCGGCACCGCGCATGAGGCCTATCTCAAGATGCTGTTCACTGAGGTCGAACTGCATCCTTATCCGAACGATGAGGCCGCGCGCGCCGCGCTGAGAAAAGGCGAGGTCGAGCTGTTGTTTGGCGACGGCATCTCGCTGGCGTTTTGGCTCAACGGCACCGATTCCGCCGCCTGCTGCGAATTCCGCGGCGGCGCCTATATCGAAAGCCGTTACTTCGGCGAAGGCGTCGGCATCGCGGTCCGCCGCGGCAACGACCTGTTGCGCCAGGCCTTCAACTGGGCGCTGTTTCGGCTGTGGGAAAAAGGCCGCTTCACCGACCTGTGGCTGCGCTACTTCCCGATCAGCCCTTATTGAACTGCAGCCATTTGATCGCGCCGCGCGCGGCGGCAGCGCCAGTGGCAAACGACGCCTGCAGCAGATAGCCGCCGGTCGGCGCGTCCCAATCGAGCATCTCGCCGGCGGCGAAGATCCCTGGATAGCGCTTCAGCATGAGGCCGTCGTCGAGTTCGGCGAAGCTGACGCCGCCCGCGGTCGAGATCGCGGTGGCGATCGGTTGCACGCCGGTCAGCCGCACCGGCGCGGCCTTGATTAGCGCGGCGAGTTGGTCCGCCTTCAGCGCCGATAGCGTCAGGCCTTTCGACAACGCGGCTTCGCGCACCAGCGCCAGCGCTGCCGGTGACAGATGCGTCGCCTTGCGCAGGAAGTTCGACAGCGATTGTTTGCCGCGCGCGGCGGACAGCCGTTCGGTCAGCTTCGCTGCGTTAACATCCGGCATCAGATCGATGGCGATGGTCGTGTCGCCGTGGCGCTCGATCGCCTCGCGGATCGGCGACGACAGCGCGTAGATCGCGCCGCCTTCCAGGCCGTCGCGCGTGATCATGGCCTCGCCGCGCACGCTGCGCCCGGTAAACGAGATGGCGATGCCCTTGAGCGGCTGGCCCTCGAAGCTGCGGAATACCTCGGTCCACGCCGCGCTGAAACCGCAATTGGCCGGCCGCAGCGGCGTCACCGCAATCTCCTGCTCGTGCAGGGTCTCGACCCAGCGCGCGTCGGAGCCGAGCTTCGGCCAACTCGCGCCACCGAGCGCCAGCACGGTCGCGTCGGGTTCGGCCAGCACGTCCTCACCGGCCACGTGGAAACGAAGGCTGCCTTCCTCGTCCCAGCCGTCCCAGCGATGGCGCAGCTTGAAGCTGACGCCGAGGTTGTTGAGCCGCAGCAGCCAGGTCCGCAGCAGCGGCGAGGTCTTCAGCGCCGTCGGAAACACCCGGCCGCTGGTGCCGACGAAGGTCGGCTGACCGAGGCTGTCGGCCCAGGCCCGCAGCGCCGCCGGCGGAAACGCCTCGATTGCCGCGCGCAGCAACGGATCGCTATCGCCGTAACGGGTGAGGAAAGTCGCGAGGTCTTCGCTGTGGGTGAGATTGAGCCCGCCGCGCCCGGCCATCAGGAATTTGCGGCCGAGCGTCGCCATCTGGTCGTAGACCGTCACCTTGGCGCCGGCCCGCGCCAGCACTTCGGCCGCCATCAGCCCGGCGGGCCCGCCGCCGATCACGGCGACGGTGCGGTTGGGAGACAGGCGTTGCTCGTTGGTCACGGACACGAATCACTTTTCCTTTGCCGCTCTGTAGCACTGGGTCCCCGCCTTCGCGGGGACGAGCGGCTACATAAACGATTTTGCGCAAATAAGGCTGCTGGCCGCTCGATTTGACGGGGTAGGGCGGTTTCCTTATGTCTGCGCCCGGAGCTTCACGATGTCGATGACCGCCGAAATTGCGCAAGATTTACGTTCTCTCGCCGAGCAATCGAATGCCTGGCCGTTCGAGGAAGCGCGCAAGATCGTCGCACGGTTGAAGAAGCAGCCCAAAGACGAGGTCATCTTCGAAACCGGCTACGGTCCCTCGGGTCTGCCCCATATCGGCACCTTCGGTGAAGTGGCGCGCACCACCATGGTGCGCCACGCCTTCCGGACGCTCACCGACGACAAGATCAAGACGCGGCTGATCGCCTTTTCCGACGACATGGACGGCTTCCGCAAGGTGCCGGACAACGTGCCGAACAAGGAAATGCTGACGGCTCATCTCGGCAAACCGCTGACCAAGGTGCCCGATCCGTTCGGCACCCATGCGAGCTTCGGCGAGCACAACAATGCGCGGCTGCGCACGTTCCTCGATCATTTTGGCTTCGACTACGAGTTCATGTCGTCGACCGACTGTTACAAGTCGGGCCGCTTCGACGCCACGCTGCTCAAGATGCTGGAGCGCTTCGACAAGGTGATGGCGATCATGCTGCCGTCACTGCGCGAGGAGCGCGCTGCGACCTATTCGCCGTTCCTGCCGATCGATTTGCGCACCGGCGTGGTGCTGCAGGTGCCGATCCTGGCGCACGACGCCAAGCGCGGCACCATCACCTATGAAGAGCCGGAAACGCAGGAGCGCTTTACCGTTCCGGTCACCGGCGGCCGCTGCAAACTGCAATGGAAGCCGGACTGGGCGATGCGCTGGGTCGCGCTCGGCATCGATTATGAAATGGCTGGCAAGGATCTGATCGATTCGGTGAAGCTGTCCGGCGAAATCTGCCGCGCGCTCGACGGTCTGCCGCCGGAAGGTTTCAATTACGAGCTGTTCCTCGACGAGAACGGCCAGAAGATTTCCAAGTCGAAGGGCAATGGCCTGACCATCGACGAATGGTTGCGCTATGCCGCGCCCGAGAGCCTGTCGCTGTTCATGTACCGCGAGCCGAAATCGGCGAAGCGCCTGTATTTCGACGTGATCCCGCGCCAGGTCGATGACTACCAGCAGTTCCTCGACGGCTACGAGAAGCAGGAGCTCAAGCACCGCCTCGGCAATCCGGTCTGGCACATCCATGCCGGCACGCCGCCCAAGCCCGACATGCCGGTGACCTTCACCATGCTGCTGACGCTGGTGTCGTCGTCCAATGCCGAAAACGCCGAAACGCTATGGGGCTTCATCGGCCGCTACCGGCCGGGCGTGACGGCGCAGACGCATCCCAAACTCGATGCGATGGTGCAATACGCCATCCATTATTTCCGCGACTTCGTGCTGCCGACCAAGAAATTCCGACCGGCAGGCGAGGCCGAGCGCGCGGCTTTGACCGACCTGCGCGACGCGCTGGCGCAATTGCCGCCGGAGGCGACCGCGGAGCAGATTCAGGATGTGGTCTACGAGATCGGCCGCCGCGAGCCGTTCCTCGACGAAAAGAAGAAGGCCAAGGACGGCAAGCCTGGCGTGTCGCTCGACTGGTTCAACATGCTGTACCAGGTGCTGCTCGGCCAGGAGAAAGGCCCGCGCTTCGGCTCGTTCGTCGCGGTTTACGGCCTGCAGAACACCGTCGACATGATCGATGGCGCATTGGCGCGGAGCGCCTAAACGCATATTGGCGCGGAGTGCGCAGGCAATAAAAAAGCCCTCACCCTGCGTGCAGGATGAGGGCTCTATTGTTTGCTCAGCCAGTTAGCTGAACATCTCCACCTTGCCGTTGACCGCCATCAGGCCGAGTTCGACCTTTAGCGACGGCTGTTTTTCCGCGACCTGCTTCTTGAATTCCATCAGCGCGGCTTTGTGGGTTTCGGTTTCGATCTGCGGATTGGCGACCTTGTCGGCGCCGTAGGCGATCTTGGCCGCGCCGCAGTCGCGGTGGTTCATCGCGATCACCTTCGGAATGTGATGCAATTGCATCGACGCCGCGAGGTTTTCCCAGAATGCCGGAGCCCAGTTCTTGAAAGCAGGCGCGACGACGCCGATCGATGCGCCGGCAAAGGTGAACTGGCTGTATTTGCCAATCATCTTGCGGCCTTTCATGTAATTGATCGTCGGCTGCGGAAAGCGCGGATCGATGCAGGTCAGCAGCATCGCTTCGTAGTTTCCTTCCGCGCCGAAGGCGAGCGAGGGAAACGCCGCGATCATGCCGGCGCCGGCCGACAATTGCAGGAAACGCCGGCGGTCGAAACGCGAGCGCAGCATATCGCCGCAGCAGGTGCAGGCGGTCGGATGAACGATCGTGCCGTCAGTCATGGTTGCCTCCCAGGCTGGATTGAGGCGCGAACACTAGCCGACTCGCATCGGCTCTGCCAGCCGACGCGCCGATGCTCTTGCGATCTTATGGGCAGTCTTATTGGCAGTCTTATTGACTTGCCCAGACGATGCGCGCGATCCAGACCACGTCCGACATCTGCAGCGTACGGTCGCGGTGCTCGGCGTTGAGCGACTTGAGTTCCAAGACCTTGCTGTTCTTGCGCTTGAGTTCCTTGACCATGACTTCGCCGTTCTTGGTCTTGACCACCACGCGGTCGCCCTTGCGCACCGGCGCCGCCGGCGACACCACGATGATATCGCCGTCGCGATAGGCCGGTTTCATCGAATCGCCGGAAATCTCCAGGGCGTAAGCGTGCTCGTCGGTGACCGAGGGAAAGGAGATCTCCTCCCAGCCTTTGCCGACCGGGAAACCGCCATCGTCGAAATAGCCGCCGGCGCCGGCTTCGGCAAAGCCGATCAACGGCACGTTGGAAATCACCGGCTTGCCGCCGTCGGTGATCAGCGTGACGAAGGTGTCGACCTTGGTGTTGGTCGCGGTCAGCGCCTTGGCCACCGATTCGGTCGAGGGCCAGCGCGGCCTGCCTTCCGGCGTGATCCGTTTCGACTTGTTGAAGGTGGTCGGGTCGAGACCCGCCTTCTTGGCGAGGCCGGATGCCGTCATCTTGGAGCGGGCGGCGAGACGGTCGATGGCAGTCCAGATCTGGTTATGTGTCAGCATGGCAAATCCGGATTATCCCCTTCAGGAGTGGCGAACCGTGATTCGTGGTCCATTTTTAGGAATTATAGCCGTGAGTCGCGACTTTGTCACAACGTTTCGTCGCCGTCGCCTTGAACAATCCCAAGCCTCGTCGATAGGGTCGAAAGTCATGTGTATTTCCGGGAGCCGCCAGTGGTAATCGGTCTGATCGACCGCCTGTCCCGCCCCTTTATGCGGGCCCTCGACCCGGAAGACGCCCATACTTTGGCGATCAAGGCCTTGCGCCTCATCCCGCTGCCGCGGCCCGCGCCGGAGCCGCCGGAACTGGCCGTCCGCGCCTTCGGGCTCAATTTCCCCAATCCGGTCGGCCTGGCCGCCGGCTTCGACAAGAACGCGCTGGCGCCGGACGCCCTGCTGCGGCTGGGGTTCGGCTTTGTCGAGGTGGGCACCGTCACCCCGCGGGCGCAGGCCGGCAATCCGCGCCCGCGTCTGTTCCGGCTGGAGCCGGACGAGGGCGTCATCAACCGCCTCGGCTTCAATAATGAAGGCGCCGCCGCGGTGCTGGCGCGCCTGGCCGCCCGGGCCGGCGCCGGCGGCATCGTCGGCGTCAACGTCGGCGCCAACCGCGACAGCGCCGACCGCGCCGGCGACTATGTTCGGCTGATCAAGACCTTCGCGCCGGTCGCGAGTTATTTCACCGTCAACGTGTCGTCGCCGAACACGCCGGGCTTGCGCGACCTGCAACAGGCCTCGGCGCTCGACGAACTGCTGGCGCGTGTGATCGAGGCCCGCGAACGGGTGCGGCCGCTGGCCGGTCCGACGCCCGTTCTGTTGAAGATAGCGCCCGATCTCACTTTGTCCGATCTCGACGACGTGGTCGGCGTCGCCCGCAAGCATCGCGTCGACGGCATGATTGTCGGCAACACCACGATCTCGCGGCCGGGTTCGTTGCGCGAGCGCGACAAGGCGCGCGAAGCCGGCGGGCTGTCGGGCAAGCCGTTGTTCAAGCTCTCGACCCGCATGCTGGCGGAGACCTTCGTACGCACTGAGAGCGCATTCCCGCTGATCGGCGTCGGTGGCATCGACTCCGGCGCCACCGCCATCGCCAAGATCAAGGCCGGCGCGACCTTAATTCAGCTCTACAGCGGGCTGGTCTATCGCGGCATCGGCGTGGTGTCGCAGATTAAGGCCGATCTGCTGACGGCGCTAAAGCGCGGGCAACACGCCTCGCTGGCGTCCATGGTCGGCACCGACGCGGCCGACATGACGGCGGAAAGCTGGCCGAGTTGAATCCCTTGCCCCGGACGCGGCGCAACGCGAGCGAAGCGAAGTGATGCGCCGCTGAGCCGGGGCCGTTCCAAATTCGGAGTATGCGGCGGTCCCGGTTCTGCAGCGCACCGTTTCACGCTGCGCTGCGCCCGGGACAAGGGCGGCTATTTTCCGCGCGGCGCGTTGATCAGACGCAGGATCAGCCAGATCGGCACCACGATCACGGCGCCGAGCAGCAGATAGCGCCAGATCCAGCGGATCGCGTCGAAGCCCATGTTCCAGATCGACTGCGCCAGCCGCTCCAGGCTGTGTACGATGTCGAACGGGTCGAGGCCCAGCGCCGACAGGATGACGCCGACCAGAATCGACACCAGCACCAGGCGCCCCAGCACCGCCAGCGGCGAGCCGCCGAAAAACCGGCTGACAGGGTCGGTGGCCATCGGTCGCTCCGTCGGCTCTAGTTCATTGGGCATGAGCGGTACCTGACGCAATTTGATAGGGTCGGTCAAGCAAGCAGCCCGTCATTCCGGCGTGCACCCGGGTATCTAATGGACGCCATCTTTCTCTCTTCCGGCGACGTCATCGCCGACCGGCGCTTCGAGTGGGCGCGCGATCTCGCCGACAAGGGCGATCTCGCCGCCGCCGCCGATCTGCTGACGCAGACGCTGGAACTGACGCCCCATTATGCCGCGGCCTGGTTCGCGCTCGGCGATGCACGGGAAAAGCTCGGGCAGCGCGACGGCGCCATCGCAGCGTTCGAGCAAGCCAAAGCCGCCGACCCGGCGGACGCGCATGGCGCCGCGCTGCGGCGGGTGCGGCTCGGCGCAATCGCGGTCGCCATGCCGGAAGGCTATGTCCGCACCCTGTTCGATGGCTATGCCTCCGGCTTCGATGCCGCGCTCACGCTAGGGCTCGGCTACCGCGCGCCGGAACTGTTGCTGTGCGCCGTGCAAGCCAGCGGCTTAGCCGAGAGGTTCAGCATGGCGCTCGATCTCGGCTGCGGTACCGGCCTCGGCGGCGCGGCGTTCCGGCCGTTCTGCGACGTGCTGGTTGGCGTCGATCTGTCGCTGGCGATGCTGGCGCAGGCGCGCACCAAAAGCCTGTATGACCGCTTGATCGAAGCCGAGGTGGTGGGCTTTCTCGCCGCCGAGGTCGCTGCGCAGGCGCGCTACGATCTTGTGCTCGCCGCCGACGTCTTCATGTATCTCGACACGCTCGAGCCGGTGCTGAAAGCGGCGGCCGCGGTGCTGGCGCCGGGCGGGCTGGTGGCTTTCAGCGTCGAAACCCATGACGGCGACGGCGTCATTCTGCGCGACACGTTGCGATACGCCCACGGCGCGGCGCATGTGCGCGCCGCATTGGCGGCGGCGGGCCTCACGCTGGTCAGCCTCGATGCCGCCGCGACGCGGACGGAGAAGGGGATGCCGGTGCCCGGGCTGATCGTGGTGGCCGCGCCGTGAGCCGCATTAATCCCGCCGAAACACCACGCTGCCGAACCAGCCGATGAGCAGCGCCATCAGCGCGGTGATGAGGCCGTAGAGCAGGCCGTGGTCGTGCGCGGCGTCGGCGACGTATTGCTCAATGCCGGTCTTGATTACTTCCAGCGCCGAATTGGCGCTCGAAACCTGCACGCCACGAGCGAACAGCTTGACGTCGATCGCATAGCTTCCGGTCGGCACATTGGCCGGCAGCGGGATCGCGGCGCGGAACACGGTCGGCGTCAGGAAGGTCACCGCCGTGCTGGCTTCGCGGTAAAGCCCTTGTTGCGTTTCCAGCCGCACGAAGGCGGCCCGGAACGGATCGTCGCGCGCCGTGTCGCCGAGATCGGAGCCGAACCTTTGCGGCAGCAGGAAGTTGTCGAGCCCGAGTTGCAGCCTGCGCAACGCATCCTGGCCCGTGATTTCGGCCACTGGGCGGTTGCTCAAGATCGACAGATAAGACGGCGCGCGCACGAATTCGCGCGAATCGGTATTGATCCAGACACCGAGCACCCGCTCCTTGCGCCGCGTGCGCATGGTTTCGCGCGGGCCGGTCACGGTGACCACCAGATCGTAGGGCGGCCGCAGCGGCGTGCGGGCGTTGTCGGGCTCGACGGTGCCGAACAGCACCAGGTTCTCGCCGATAAAACTCGAGGTCACGGCGACGCGGTGGTTCGACAGCGACACCACCAGCCGTTCGGCCGCTGCAGGACCGCAAGACGGAGCCAAAACCGCCAACGCGATCAAAGCTGTGAGCGCGATGCGCCGCATCACCCGGCCCTCACATGCCGCAGCGAGAACAGGTCGTCGGGGCTCACCACCAGCTCGTAGGCGAAGCGCAAGCCGACCGCGAACACCAGCAAGCCGAGCAGCAGCCGCAGCCGCTCGCCGCGCATCTTCTGCCCGGTGCGCACGCCGAATTGCGCGCCGATGACGCCGCCGACCATCAGGATCAGCGCCAACATCGCGTCGACCAGGTGGTTGGTCGCGGCATGCATCACCGTCGCCGAAGCCATGGTGACCAGCGTCAGCACCATCGAGGTGCCGATCACGGTGGCCGTCGGCACCCGCAGGAAATAGATCAGCATCGGCACCAGCAGGAAGCCGCCGCCGATGCCCATGATGGCGCCGATGAAGCCGATGATGAAGCCGATCGCCCAGACCGGGATCGCCGACACGTAGATCTTCGAGCGCTTGAAGCGCAGCTTGAACGGCAGGCCGTGCAGCCAGGTGTGGCTGCCGGGCCGCCGCAAAGTCGCCGGCATGCCCTTGCGCGTGCGCAATTCCGCCCGCACGCTTTCCCAGATCATCATGCCGCCGACCGCGGTCAGCAGCGTCACGTAGGACAGCCCGATCATCAAATCGAGTTGATCGAGCTCGCGCAATTTGGTGAACAGCCAGACGCCGACGGCGGTGCCGACGATGCCGGCGCTGAGCAGCATCAGCGCCAGCGCGACGTCGAGTGCACGCTTACGCCAATAACTGATCGCACCGGTGAACGAGGAGGCGGCGATGTGGCTGGCGACGCTCGCCACCGCGACCGCGGGCGAGATGCCGATGAAGATCAAGAGCGGCGTCATCAGGAAGCCGCCGCCGATGCCGAACATGCCGGAGATGAAGCCGACCGCGAGCCCCATCCCCAAGACGAGGAAGATGTTGACGGGCAGATCGGCGATCGGCAGGTAGATTTGCAAGTGGCGTCGTCCGGCGTTCGAGGCCAATGGTTCGGGAGGTCGGCCCGCGCTGCCGGCAAATTATGTTACTATGTTAACACCGTCGCGCGGGAAATCGTCAGCGATACTTTGTGGATATTCGCGCAAAATCTCAGCCGTTGCGACTTTTGCAAACTTAATTTTCGGATCGGGCTTAACGGCGGGCGGCCACAGCGTCCGAGCGGTAAATCCCGGCCGCGCTGTCAGCGCTTTCCGGTCTCCAGTGAGCCGAGCGACATCGGCCCCAGCGGGCGCGGCTTGGTATGTGGCGGCGCTGCGGCGCTGACCCCGTCCCAGCCGCCGGCGGGTTCCGGCACCGAGGTCGCTTCCGCAGGTTGCGGTTCGATCGCGAAATTCGCCACCGCGCGTTCGGCGCCGGCGCGCGTCTCGGCGTCCATGTGGCTGGCGATTTCGTCGCGTTTCTTGGCGGATTCCTTGTCGCCTTGCGCGGCGGCCAGCGCGAACCATTGATAGGATTCGACTGTATTCTTTTCGGTGCCGAGGCCGCGGGCGCACAAGACGCCGAGATTGTACTGGCTATCGGCGATGCCGCGTTGTGCCGCCTTGCGGAACCATTGCGCGGCGCTGGCATAGTCCGGCTTGCCCTCGGCGCCTTCGGCATAGAGCACGGCGAGGTTATGCATCGCCTTGCCGTTGCCCTTGGCGGCGGCGGCGAGATAGAGCCGGCGTGCCATCACCACGTCCTTCTTCACGCCCTGGCCCTTTTCCAGCAGGCTGGCGTATCGGAATTGTGCCGGGGCGATGCCCTTGGCGGCGGCTTTCTCGTACCAGCGCGCGGCGTCTTCCAGGCTGACCGGAACGCCGCGGCCTTCGGCGAAGCGCAGTGCGATTTCGTAGGCCGCCGCGCCGTCGCCGGCGGTGGCGGCGCTGCGCAACTTGGTGCCGCCGATGGCGGCCGGCAGGCGATCGCCGCTCGGCGCGGTCGTCGGCAAATTCACCGGCGGGCGCGCAATGCCCGGAAGCGGGATCGCGCCGGTGACGTCGCTTTTCGAGGCCGCAGGTTGCACGTTCATGGCCGGCGGGCTGAGCAGAGACGGCGTGCTCTGCACCGTCGTTCCGAAATCGCGCGGTGCGGCGGCGCTTTTGCCGCCCGCCGGAGCCAGCGGCGCCAGGGGCGTCATGTCCGGCAGCTTTGCCGGCGCCAACGGATTGAGCGCCATAGTGACCGGCGCCCGCGCGTCGGGCGCTGCCGCCTCGGTGCTGCCGGTGGTGTCGTCGGCCGGGGCGGCGGCGGTCTTGACGGCTTCGTCCTTGCCGAATTCGAAATAGTTGCCGCCGATCTGGATGCCGCCGACCACAATGGCGACGATACTGGCGGCGATGAACAGCGACTTGACCCGCTTCATCATCTTGCCGCGCAGCGACGGCGCCTCTGGGGCTTCCAGCTCGAGGACGTCGGCCGGCGGCGCGCGCTCGGCATTGGTCTGCAAAGCGGCGTTGGCGGCGCGGCGCGCGGCGGCGATGAAACCTGACTTGCCGCCGGCGGACGACGCGCTGCCGGGGCCTGCGCCGCCCAGCGCTGCCTCGGAGGCGGCGATGCGCGCGCCTGGATTGGCGCGGAATTTCGGTGGGCCCGAGCCCGGTTCGAGCGGTTGATCGGGCGGCAAATCGGGATTGATCGGCAGGTTGCCGGCCGGCGGCAGGCGCTTGGGCGCAGGCGCTTGGGCCGGCTGGGGCTGCCGCACCGGCTGCGGCGCAAGCTGCTGAACTGGTTGCGGAACGTGCTGCTGGACCTGAGGCGCGACGGTGGGCTGCGGTTGCGGTGCGACGGCCACCGGCGGACGCGATGCCGGCTGCGGCTCGACGACCACGCGGGCCGCGACCTTGCCGATCGGCTTGCGCGCCTCGGCGAATTCTTCGTCGCTGACCGGCCGCTTGCGGGCTTCGCCGCTGCGCATGCCGTTTTCGATCATCGCCAGGCGGTCGACGACATGGCCGAGCGTGCCGTTGACGGCTTCGAGGGCGTCCTGGGTGCGCGCGATGTCGTGCTTGAGGTCAACGACGGCTGGCGAATTGTCGGCGCGGATCGCGCCGCTGTCTTTGTTGGCCCGCATCTCTTCGATGTGGACCAGGAGATCGGCGAGGCCGCGCTCGATCGCTTCGAGATGGCCGAGGCGCGAATCCGATGCGTCGAGCCGTTTCACCAGCGAGACGATCTGGTCTTCGAGGTGCTGCGAGGCGATATTGTCGCCGCGCGACTGCTGGATCAGCTCGATCTTGTCGGACAGCGAATGCACCAGCGATTCCAGCATCGGCGGCACGTTGCCGCCGCTCTGCGAGCGCTCGGCCAGCGCGTCGGCCAGCGCGGAAATGCGGTGTTCGAGATTGTTGAGCGCGTCGCTGCCGGTCGCGGCCGCGGCCAGATGCTCGACCCGCCCGGCAAGCGATTCCACCTGCTGCGCAAGTCCGCTCACCGCTTCGGTCGAGGCCACATGGCTCGCCATGTCGCGCAGCGTGGTGATGGCGTGCTCGAGCTGATGCAGTTGCTCGGGATCTTTCTGCGCCACGATCAGATCGATCTTGTGCGCCAGACCGGCGACCGCTTCGTTGAAGCCGACCAGATTTTCCGCCGGCGTCAGGCCGCGCAATGCGTCGCGCACTTCGGCGAGGCCATGCTCCACGCCCGCCAGCGCGCCGCCATCGACGCCGGCAAGGTTACCAGTTTGGCGGCCTTCGGCGATGCGCTGGTTCAGGCCCTGAATCTGCCGCTCGATGGTATCGATCGCCTGGCGCGGCATGGCGTCGGTAAGCGCCCGGCTGATATCGCCGAGCTCGCCGCGCAGCGCGTTGATTGCTTCCTCGACGCCCGGCTTGTGCAGGGTCTCGATCTGGTTGGTGATTCGGCGGAGTTGATCCTCGAGGCCCGACAGATCCTGCGTCGGCATCGGCATCAACGCCGGCGAGGGCTGCGGCGCTGGGACTGGCGCAGTCTGCTGGCATTGCGGCGCCGGCTGACCCTGCAGCTGACCATTCAATGCACGCTGGCGCGCGGCGATTTCGGCGACCGCCATATCGAGCGCCGGCGGCATTCGGACGCTCGGCACAGGTGGCAGATGCTGCGGCACATAAGACTGCATGGCCGGCTGCAACGGCGGCGCGTTGACCGGGCGCGTTGAATTGACGAACTGGTCGAGCCGGCGGTCGAGACGGTTGATCAGTTCGGCGATCTGGCCGCTGTCGTCGCGGCTTTGCTCGTTACGCGCGTCCTTGGGCGCATAGGCGGCGGGGCCGGCGCGGGTGAACTGCTCGATGCGCCGCGTCAGATCGTCGAGGCGTTGATTGACCGTGGAGAGTTCGTGGCTGTCGACGACTTCGTCATCGTCGTAATCGGATGTGTCTTCGGCGGCCTGATGGAGAATGACATTGTTGAGCCATTCGCCCAAAGACATGCCGGACCGGCGCGCCGCTTCCCTTGCGGTCTCGCGCGCTTCCGGCCGTATGCCTTTGACACTCCACGGGACGCCGAATTTCATGCTCACCCACATTCGAGGTGGAGGGGCAAAGAGCCGTCATCGACTCTCGTGGAACCGGCGCTTCGTTAAGGGCAGGTGGATACGGGCGCGGTTCTCAGTCCACGCACCGACTTTTTAACGTTTGCGGTAAACAGGCCGTTAACGTTTGGCCGAAGTGCCGGATTTTACCGGGAATTTCCTCGCGGCCGGGCTTTAACGCGGCTGTAAGCGGGCTGCGTCATTCTCAACCCTTGTTACGGGGGAAACGGCGCCCGATCTTAAATCGGTCGCAACCGGCCATTAGTTAACCAATCGTTAACGGCGCTCGCCTCCTGCGAGCCGCCAGGCCGGAAAAGGGGGAAGCTATGCCGACATATAAAGCGCCAGTGGACGAGACGTTGTTTCTGCTCAACGACGTCCTGCATCTCGACCGCTACGGCAACCTGCCGGGCTTTGCCGACGCCTCGCCCGACGTGATCGAAGCGATCCTGAGCGAAGCCGCCAAGTTCAGCGAAGAGGTGCTCACCCCGCTCAACCGCGTCGGCGACAAGGAAGGCTGCACCCGCCATCCCGACGGTTCGGTCACGACGCCGACCGGCTTCAAGGCCGCCTACAAACAGATCATCGACGGCGGCTGGATCGGCATTTCGGTGCCGGCCGAATATGGCGGCCAGGACCTGCCGGCGACGATCACCGTCGCGGTCAATGAATTGCTGTGTTCGGCCAACATGGCTTTCGCCATGTATCCGGGGCTGACCCAGGGCGCCATCGCCGCGCTGCTGATCCACGCGTCGCAGGAATTGAAAACCAAATATTTGCCGAAGATGGTCGAAGGTGTCTGGACCGGCACCATGAACCTGACCGAGCCGCATTGCGGCACCGATTTGGGCCAATTGCGCACCAAGGCGGTCAAGCAGAGCGACGGCAGCTACAAGATCAGCGGCACCAAGATTTTCATCTCGGCCGGCGAACACGACATGTCGGACAACATCATCCATCTGGTGCTGGCGCGCATCGAGGGCGCCCCGGCCGGCACCAAGGGGATCTCGCTCTTCGTCGTTCCCAAATTCATGGTCAAGGACGACGGCTCCCTAGGCGCGCGCAACGGCGTGTCGTGCGGCTCGATCGAAGAGAAGATGGGCATCCACGGCAATTCCACTTGCGTGATGAATTACGACGGCGCCACCGGCTGGCTGGTCGGCGAGGAAAACCGCGGCCTGCCCGCGATGTTCACGATGATGAACGAGGCGCGGCTGGGTGTCGGCGTGCAGGGCCTGGCGCAATCCGAGGTCGCCTATCAGAACGCCGCGATCTACGCCAAGGAGCGCCTGCAGGGCCGCGCCATTTCCGGCACCAAGTTTCCCGACAAGGCCGCCGACCCGATCATCGTGCATCCGGACGTGCGCCGCACCTTGCTGACGATCCGCGCCTTCAACGAGGCGGCGCGTGCGCTGATATTGTGGACCGCGCTCAAGGGCGACATCGCGCATCGCTCGCAGGACGAAAAAGAACGCCAGAGCGCCGACGATTTCATGGGCCTGTTGACGCCGGTGGTGAAAGGCGTGTGCACCGACACAGGTTTTGCCAACACCGTGATGGCGCAGCAGATGTTCGGCGGCCACGGCTACATCGCCGAGCACGGCATGGAGCAGTTCGTGCGCGATGCCCGTATTGCTCAAATTTATGAAGGGGCCAACGGCATCCAGGCGCTCGATCTGGTCGGCCGCAAGCTCGGCAAGGACGGCGGCCGCGCGCTGATGGCCTTCATCGGCGAGGTCACCGGCTACATCAAGGAAAAATCCGCCGACGAAAAGCTCAAAGGCCTGGTGACGCCGCTCGGCGCGGCCCTCGGTCATCTGCAGCAGGCCTCCATGTGGTTCATGCAGAACGCCATGGCCAAGCCCGACAATGCCGGCGCCGGCGCCACCGACTACATGCACATGTTCGGTCTGGTCGCGCTCGGCTACATGTGGTGCCGGATCGCGGACGCGGCCAACGCCAAGCTCGGCAACGGCGCCGACCCTCGCTTTGCCGCCAAGCTGGTCACGGCCAAATTCTTCATGGAGCGCATGCTGCCGGAAACCGCCACGCACCTGGTGCGCATCCAGTCCGGCGCGGGCTCGATCATGGAATTGCCGGCGGAGGCGTTTTAGCGCGGCCTTTACGCCGCGGGCCGCGCTTCGATCATGGCGCAGACTCTCAACGTCGCCGCGCCATGTTGCAGCTTGATCAAGGCGGCGTTGTCGTAGGCGCCGTCTTCGCAGATGAACTCAAACGAGGATAAAATCCGTTCTACGGTTTGGCCGTCGCCGCTGAACGGCAAGATCAGCCGCTCGAAATGGATGACTCGTCCGTTTTTGTCGTTCACGTCGCAGATCGTATAAACCGGTTGGCCGGTGCTGTAGGCCCGGTAGTACGGCATCAAACCGGTCTGGTGGCGTTCGCGCGGGATGACGTCGTCCAAAAAACGGCCCCGGCAATCCGGCTCGCCGTAGACTTTGGCGATGCCCGATCCGTGCAGACGTATGAGAAAGCGCACCGCGTCGCCGCGGCCGCTCACATCCAGAAAGCTCAAATTTTCCGCGACCCGCGTCAGGCTTTCAGGTTCGACCGCTTGCCACAGCGGTATGCTGCCATTGCTCTGGTGCCGCTTCCAGAATTTGAGCAACCACCGCTGATTGATGGCCCGGACAATGCCCGGCTGCGCGATTGCGAAATCCATTGCAGCGCCTCCGCTCCTGTGCCGACGGGCAAGGTTTTTCTGTCTCGCGCCGCATTTGTCAAATGACAAGAACGAGAGTGCCAACGTTTTATTCCCGCACGCCGCATCGTGGTACAGTATTGGTGCGCAAGCCGGGCGGGCGCGGCGGATCTACACTGCCGCTGCCAGAGTCTGCCGGCGCCGCGACCGCATCAGCAGCCAGGCCATGATCGTCACATTGACCAGGTTCCAGCCGATGCCGTTGAGGAACGCCGCCTGATAGGAGCCGGTCAGGTCGAAGATCGCGCCCGACATCCAGCCGCCCAGCGCCATGCCGAGCAGCGTCGCCATCAGCACCAGGCCGACGCGAGTGCCGGCCTCTTTCGGAGAAAAATATTCGCGCACGATGATGGCGTAGCTCGGCACGATGCCGCCCTGGAACAGGCCGAACAGCGCCGAGATCGCGTAGAGCGAGAACAGGCCGTCGAACATCAGATACATTGTCAGCGCACAGCCTTGCAGCACCGAGCCGAGCAGCAGCGTGCGCACGCCGCCGATGCGATCGGCGATGAAGCCGGACGCGACGCGGCTGACGATGCCGAAGCCGAGCATCAGCGACAGCATCTCGGCGCCGCGCGCTACGCCGTAACCGAGATCGCCGCAATAGGCGACGATGTGGACCTGCGGCATCGACATCGCCACGCAGCAGGCGACACCGGCGATGCACAGCAATACTTGCAGCGTCAGCGGCGAGAACGGACTCTCGGCCTGCCGCTTGGCCAGCGCCGCCGAAGCCGCGGCGCTGTGGTGATGCACGATGCGCCTGCGCAACACGAACACCAGCGGCAGCATGGCCGCCAGCAGGAACAGTCCGATCCCCGTATGCGTCGCGCGCCAGCCGTCGGTGGCGATGAAGTGCTGCACCACCGGCGGCCACAGCGTGCCGGCGAGATAATTGCCGGCGGCGGCGATCGCCACCGCGATGCCGCGGCGGCGCGCGAACCAGTGCGAGATGTCGGCCATCAGCGGGCCGAAGGTCGCCGAGCAGCCGAGGCCGATCAGCAGGCCGTGCGCCAGCGCCACCTGCCACAGGTTCGACGACAGGCCGACGGCGAGATAGCCGAGCACCAGCAGCAGCGTGCCGAGCGTCAGCGGCACCGCGATGCCGAAGCGGTCGGCGAGCTTGCCCATCAGCACGCCGCCGCAGGCAAAGCCGATCATGGCCAGCGTAAAGGGCAGCGAGGCCTCGCCGCGGCCGATGCCGAAATCCGCCTGGATGGCCGGCAGCGCGACCATGAACGACCACATGCCGACGCCGCCGAGCGTGCTTAAGCCCACCGCGACGACCAGCCGCAGCCAGGCCGCGCTCGAGTCGATCTGGCCGCTGGGATCGGCGTCCGCTTGATCTGTCATCATGGAAATCCAGGCCGAGGGTCGTAACATTGTGGGCCGGGTGCGGCAAAGGCTCCCCTCCCCACATGCGCGCTTGCGCATGGCGGGGAGGGGTCGGGGGTGGGGGCGCAAAGACCCCCACCCCGGAAAGCATCGCTCACGCTCTGCTTTCCGGCCCTCCCCACGCTTCGCGGGGGAGGGAAAAAGCGGGCCTCGCACACCGCCGTCATGCCCTCTATTGTGCGGCCCAAGCTGAGTCGTCCGGGAAAACACTCACAATGGATGCCCTCAACGTTCCGCGGCCGTCGTGGATGACCGAGGACCTCGTGCTGCTGGAAGAGCAGGCGCGGCGCTGCATCGGCGACGAATTCGCTCCCCATGTCGATCGCTGGCACGAGGCCGGCATGTACGAGCGCGACGTCTGGAGCAAAGCCGGCGCCGCCGGTCTGCTGTGCGCGTCGATGCCGGAAGAATATGGCGGCTCCGGCGGCAGCTTCGCCCATGAGGCGGTGATCAACCGCGAATTCAGCCTCGCCGGCTTCGACGATTTCGGCGCGCCACTGCATTCCGGCATCGTCGCGCCCTACATTCTGCATTACGGCACCGCCGAGCAGAAGCAGCGCTGGCTGCCCAAGCTCGCCACCGGCGAACTGGTCGGCGCCATCGCCATGACCGAACCCGGCACCGGCTCCGACCTGCAAGGTGTGCGCACCAAGGCCGAGAAGTCCGGCAACGGTTATGTGCTCAACGGCGCCAAGACCTTCATCACCAACGGCCAGCACGCCAATCTCGTCATCGTCGTCGCCAAGACCGATCCAGCGGCCGGCTCCAAGGGCGTGTCGCTGCTGGTGGTCGAAACCGACGACGCGCCAGGCTTCCGCCGCGGCCGCAAGCTCAAGAAGCTCGGCATGGATTCCGCCGACACCTCGGAACTGTTTTTCGACGACGTGAAGCTGCCCTCGACAAGCTTGCTTGGCACCGAAGAGGGCCAGGGCTTCTATCAACTGATGAAAGAACTGCCACAGGAGCGGCTCATCGTCGCGGTGCACGCGGTGGCGATGATGGAGCGGGCGCTGGCGCTGACCGTCGATTACGTCAAGCAGCGCAAAGCCTTCGGCAAGGCCATCATCGAGTTCCAGAACAGCCAGTTCGAGCTCGCCGCGTGCAAGACCGACACCACCATCGCCAAGGTGTTTCTCGACCATTGCATCGGCCTGCATGTCGAGGGCAAGCTCGACACCGTGACCGCCTCGATGGCCAAATACCGCCTCACCGACACATTGGCCACCGTGATCGATCGCTGCCTGCAACTGTTCGGCGGCTATGGCTATATGGACGAATACCCGATTTCGCGCCTCTACCGCGACGCCCGCGTGCTGCGTATCTATGCCGGTACCAACGAGATCATGAAGCTGCTGATCGCGCGGAGTTTGTAAGGTGGTTGCTGTCGTCCCGGCCGAGCGATGCGAGGGCCGGGACCCATAACCACAAAACTATCGAGAGGCCGCGGCGTATGGGTCCCCGCCTTCGCGGGGACGACGGCGACTAGGATGGAGACGACCTGATGCCCGACGCATTTATCTACGACCATGTCCGGACCCCGCGCGGCCGCGGCAAGGCCGACGGCTCGCTGCATGAGGTGACCGCGCTCAATCTCGCAGCGCAGACGCTGGCCGCGATCCGCGACCGTAACAAGCTGGACACCAAAGAGATCGACGACGTCGTGTTGGGCTGCGTCGACCCGGTCGGCGAGGCCGGCGGCGACATCGCCCGCGCTGCGGCATTGGTCGCAGGGCTCGGCGACAGCGTGCCGGGCATCCAGATCAACCGCTTCTGCGCCTCCGGGCTCGACGCGGTGAATTTCGCGTCGGCCCAGATCATGGCCGGGCAGCACGACATGGCGGTCGGCGGCGGCGTCGAATCCATGAGCCGCGTCGGCATTGGCGCCGCCGGCGGCGCCTGGCCGGTCGATCCCACGATCGCGGTCGAAACCTACTTCCTGCCGCAAGGCATTTCCGCCGATCTGATCGCCACCAAATACGGCTTCTCGCGCGACGACGTCGACGCCTACGCGGTCGAGAGCCAGAAGCGCTCCGCCAAATCCTGGGAGGAGGGCCGCTTCAAGAATTCGGTGATGCCGGTGAAGGACGTCAACGGCCTCACGATATTGGCCAAGGACGAGCACATGCGTCCCGCGACCACGATGCAGACGTTGGCCTCGTTGCAGCCGTCCTTCGTGCAGATGGGCGAAATGGCCGGCTTCGACGCCGTCGCCATGCAGCGCTATCCGGAAATCGAAGCGGTCAATCATGTCCACCACGCCGGCAATTCGTCGGGCATCGTCGATGGCGCCGCCGCTGTGCTGCTTGGCAGCGCGGAAGCTGGAAAGCGCAACGGCTTGAAGCCGCGCGCGCGCATCCGCGCCTTCGCCAATATTGGCTCCGAGCCCTCGATCATGCTGACCGGGCCGGTCGACGTGACCGAAAAAGTTCTGCGAAAGGCCGGCATGTCGATCGGCGATATCGACCTCTACGAACTCAACGAGGCCTTTGCCTCGGTGGTGCTGCGCTACATGCAGGCCTTCGACATTCCGCACGACAAGATGAATGTCTGCGGCGGCGCCATCGCCATGGGTCATCCGCTCGGCGCCACCGGCGCCATGATCCTCGGCACCGTGCTCGACGAATTGGAGCGCACCGGAAAATCCACCGCGCTGATCACGCTCTGCATCGGTGCCGGCATGGGCACCGCGACGATTATCGAGAGGGTGTAGCTTCTTCTTGTCCCGGACGCGGTGCAGCACCATTAGCGCGTTTACGCGCGTCTTAGACGCGCTATGGTGATGCACCGCTGATCCGGGACCGTTACGAATTCGAAACGATCCCGGTTCTGCAGCGCACCGCTTCGCGCTGCGCTGCGCCCGGGAAAAGACGAGAGACTAGGGATGCCGAAGATCGACATCGACATGATCGCGCTGGACACCTCGACCGGCTATCCGTCGCCGTTCAACAAGGCGGTGGAGGGGCGCAGCCGCAAGCGACTTGCCAGGGCCGCCGAGCTCACGCAGTTCGGCGTTAACATCTGCACGCTGAAGCCGGGGGCGGCGTCATCGCACCGGCACTGGCACGAGAACGAAGACGAACTGGTTTATGTGCTCGAGGGCGAAGTGGTGCTGTGCGAGGACGGCGGCGAGACCGTGCTCAAGCCTGGCGACACGGCGGCCTGGAAAGCCGGTGTGGCGGACGGTCACTGTTTGATCAACCGTTCGAAGCGCGACGCGGTTTTCATAGAAGTCGGTACGCGTGCCGCGGCCGAGCGCGCACACTACTCCGAAATCGACATGATGGCCGTGCGCGACGACAAGGGCATGCGGTACACCAAGAAAAACGGCGATTCATATTCTTCATAGGGAGCCTACGCTCATGCCGAATTTCACACTCGACGTCGACGCCGACGGCATCGCGCTCGTCACCTGGGATACACCCGGCCGCTCGATGAACGTCATCTCGATGGAGGTTATCGGCGAGCTCGTAGCGCTCGTCGAAAAGGTCGCGACCGACGCTGCGATCAAGGGCGCGGTCATCACTTCCGGCAAGGACGCCTTCTGCGGCGGCGCCGACCTGACGATGCTCGAGCGCATGGCGGCGATGTATGCCGGCATGATGAAGAACGAAGGCGCCGAGGCCGCCGCCGGCTTCGTGTTCGACGAGAGCCGCAAGTTGTCGCAGCTGTACCGGCGCATCGAGACCTCCGGCAAGCCGTGGGTCTGCGCGCTCAACGGCACCGCGATGGGCGGTGGCTTCGAGCTGGCGCTGGCTTGCCATCAGCGCATCGCCGCGGAAAATCCTAAAACAAGAGTTGGCCTGCCCGAGATCAAGATCGGCCTATTCCCCGGCGCCGGCGGCACCCAGCGCATCGCGCGCATGATGCAGCCCGCCGACGCGCTGCAATTTCTGCTCAAGGGCGATCAGCTCTCGGTCGACCGCGCCAAGAACGCCAAGCTGATCGATGCGGTGGTGCCCGCCGCCGATCTGGTGAAAGCCGCGAAAGACTGGATCAAGGCGGGGGGCAAGGCCGTCAAGCCGTGGGACGAGAAGGGCTTCAAGCTGCCCGGCGGCATGGTCTATTCCAAGGCCGGCATGATGACCTTCCCGGCGGCCAACGCCATCTACCGCCGCGAAACTTACGACAACTACCCGGCGGCGCGCGCCATTCTCCAGGTGGTCTACGAAGGCCTGCAACTCGACATGGACACGGCGCTGCGCGTCGAGTCGCGCTGGTTCGCCAAGATCGTGCGCTCGCCCGAAGCCGCGTCGATGATCCGCTCGCTGTTCGTGTCGATGCAGGATCTGAACAAAGGCGCGCGGCGGCCCGCCAAGGAGGCGGCCTCGAGCATCAAGAAAATCGGCGTCATCGGCGCCGGCTTCATGGGCGCCGGCATCGCGCAGGTCAGCGCCGCCGCCGGATTGCAGGTGGTGCTGATCGACCGCGATCAGGAAACCGCCGACAAGGGCAAGGCGGCGCTGCACAAGGCGCTCTCGGACCGCGTCAACAAAGGCCGCATGAAAAGCGCGGCGCGCGACGAACTGCTGACCTTCATCACGCCGAGCGCCGACTACGCCACGCTCAAAGATTGCGACCTCATCATCGAAGCGGTGTTCGAAGACCGCAAGATCAAGGCCGACGTCATCGCCAAGGTGCAGGCGGTGATCGGCGATAAGGCGATATTCGCCTCCAACACCTCGACGCTGCCGATCACGTCGCTGGCCACCGAATTCAAGGACCAGCCGCGCTTCATCGGCATCCACTTCTTCTCGCCGGTCGACCGCATGATGCTGGTCGAGCTCATCCTCGGCAAGAACACCGGCGACCGCGCGCTGGCCGTCGCGCTCGATTATGTGCGTGCCATCCGCAAGACGCCTATTGTTGTGAACGACTCGCGCGGTTTCTACACCTCGCGCGTGGTCGGCACCTACATCCGCGAAGGCCATCTGATGCTGGCGGAAGGCGTGCCGGCGGCGATGATCGAGAACGTCGGCCGCATGGCCGGCATGCCGGTCGGCCCGCTGTCGCTCAACGACGAGGTCGCGGTCGATCTCGCCTGGAAAATCCTCAAGGCGACGGAAGCCGATCTCGGTGCTTCGGCCATCGACCCGCGGCAGAAGACGCTGCTTGAGGAAATGGTCGAGAAGCGCCAGCGCTTCGGCCGCAAGAACGGCAAGGGCTTCTACGATTATCCGGCGAGCGGGCCGAAGAAGCTGTGGCCCGGCCTCGCCGAACTGCAGCCCACCAAGCTCGATCCCGACACAATCGACGTGCAGGAGTTGAAGGACCGCCTTTTGGCCATGCAGGCGCTGGAAACCGCGCGCTGCTTCGAGGAGAAGGTGCTGACTGACGTGCGCGAGGCGGACGTCGGCTCGATTCTCGGCTTCGGATTTGCGCCGTTCTCGGGCGGCACGCTGTCGTATATCGACATGATGGGCGCCAAGAAGTTCGTCGAACTGTGCCGCAGACTGGAAGGCAAATACGGTGCGCGCTTCGCGCCGAACAAACTGCTGCTCGATCTTGCCGACCACAACGAGGGCTTCTACCAGCGTTTCGCGCCGCCGAAGAAGAAAGAGGCGGCGTAGGCGTCACATAAGCCGTGTAAAGTTGGGTCATGGCCGGCCAGCCTCGTTCATTGTTCCGGTGGCGTGAGATTCCTGGCAGCATCTGGGCGCTGGGGCTGGTATCGCTGTTCATGGATCTCTCCTCCGAGATGATCCATGCGCTGCTGCCGCTTTATCTGGTGACGGTGCTCGGCGCCTCGACGCTGACCGTCGGCATCATCGAAGGCATCGCCGAGGCGACGGCTTCGATCACCAAAATCTTCTCCGGTGCGCTCAGCGACTATCTCGGCAAGCGCAAGTGGCTCGCCGCCTTCGGCTACGGCCTCGCGGCCGTCACCAAGCCGGTGTTCCCGATGGCGTCGAGCGTCGGCTGGCTGGTCGCGGCGCGCTTTGTCGATCGCATCGGTAAAGGCATCCGTGAGGCGCCGCGCGATGCGCTGATCGCCGATCTCACGCCGAACGATCTGCGCGGCGGCGCCTTTGGGCTTCGGCAATCGCTCGACACCATCGGCGCGGTCCTCGGGCCGCTGCTGGCCGTCGTTTTCATGGCGGCCTTCGCCGACAATTTCACCATCGTGTTCTGGATCGCGGTGGTCCCGGCTTTCATCTCAGTCGCGGTGATTGTCTTCGGCGTGCGCGAGCCGGCGCGGCCGCCGGGCGCGCGCAGCGCCCGTCTGCCGCTGTCTTGGTCCAAACTGGGCGGTCTCGGGCCTGCCTTTTGGCTGGTGGTTGGCGTCGCGGCGATTTTCATGCTCGCCCGCTTCAGCGAAGCGTTCTTGTTGTTGCGCGCGCAATCGGTCGGCATGCCGCTCGCCATCGTTCCTGCGGTCATGGTGGTGATGAACATCGTCTACACGGTCTCGGCCTGGCCGGCCGGCGCGCTGTCGGACCGAATCGGCCGCTATGGCGTGCTCGCTGTGGGCTTTGTGTTGCTGATCGCCGCCGATCTCGTGCTGGCCTTCGGCAACAGCGCCTTGACCGTGATGATCGGCGTGGCGCTGTGGGGTCTGCATATGGGCCTGACGCAAGGGCTACTCGCGGCGCTGGTCGCCGATACGGCGCCGCCGGAATTACGCGGCACCAGCTTCGGTCTGTATAGCCTCGTGAGCGGCGTCGCCATGCTGGCCGCCAGTGTCGTGGCGGGAGCCCTGTGGGATGCCGCCGGACCGAGTGCGGCGTTTCTCGCCGGTGCGGCGTTCACGGCGATTGCGCTGGCGGCGCTGCCCGTCGCCCGGTGGCGGGCGACGGCAATCACATCACAATCGTCAGCCGCTTCGCCGCCCGCGTGATGCCGGTGTAGAGCCAGCGCTCGCGGGTTTCCTGAAACGCGAAGCTCTCGTCGAACAGCACGACGTCGTCCCACTGCGAGCCTTGCGCCTTATGCACGGTTAGCACATAGCCGTAGTCAAACTCGTCGTAAGGCTTGCGGCGCTGCCAATCGATCTGCTCGATGCCGCCGGTGAAGCATTCCGGCCGCACCGACACTTTGACGCCGCGCGTCGCGGTTTCGTCGTCGGGCAATAGCCGCATCGTCATGATGCCGGTCTTGCGGCCGCCGCGCTCCTTCACCGACCACAGCCCGCCATTGAACAGGCCTTTTTTTCGGTTGTTGCGCAGACACACCAGCTTGTCGCCGGCTTCGGGCATGGTCTCGGTGAAGCCGCGGCGCTCGCGCATGCGCATGTTGTAGGCGCGCCGCGTCGCGTTGCGCCCGACCAGCACCTGGTCGGCCTTGAGCACGCGCTCCGGATCGAGATCGCTTTTACGCACCACTTCGCTTTCGCCGTAGCGGCCGGGCTCGAGATACTCGCCGGCACGAATGTCCATCGACAGCCGCACGATCGGATTGTCCTTGGCCTGGCGGTGTACTTCGGTGAGCATCACGTCCGGGTCGGCCTCGGTGAAAAATCCGCCGCCCTGGATCGGCGGCAATTGCGCCGGATCGCCGAGCACCAGAAGCGGCACGCCGAACGACAGCAGGTCGCGGCCCAACTCGGCGTCGACCATCGAGCATTCGTCGATGATGATCATCTCGGCCTTGGAGGCGGGTGCCTCGTCCCACAAATCGAAGCTCGGCACTTCCTCGCCGCTCTCGCGGGCGCGGTAGATCAGGCTGTGAATGGTGGAGGCGCCGCGGCAGCCTTTGCCGCGCATCACCGAGGCCGCCTTGCCGGTGAAGGCGGCGAACTTCACCTCGCCGTCGATGTCGTCGGCGATGTGGTTGGCCAGCGTGGTCTTGCCGGTGCCGGCAAAGCCGAACAGCCGGAACACCTGCGGCGTGTTGCCGGTGCCGGGCTTGGCCTTCATCCAGTCGGATACGGCTTTGAGGGCGTCGTCTTGGGTCGGCGTGAAGTCGGGCATGGGCCTCTCATAACGGAGAAGGCCGGTCTGGCAAAGAACAAAAAATGAACGGCGGTTCGTTCAGGGCCGTTTTTTGGTGAACCGAAAGTGAATCGGCGCCGAGAAATTGTCGAAAGGCCAAAGGCTAATTCGCAATTCCGGGATGGTAATTAAGCAGGTGGGCTAGGGGTCATTTGGGGTTGGGAATGCCGGACGGAAAGCTGTTGGCGCGCAAACGGGCGCCGATGAAACGGTTGATCGCGGCGGGCTGCACCCTGACGCTATGTCTATCGGCGATCTGCGCCTACGTGATGTATGACGCCGGCTTGCGCGATTACGAAGAGGCGCGTGTCGCGTCGTCCAATCTGGTGGCGACGCTGGCGGCCGATGTCGCGCGCAACATCGAGAAAATCGACTTGTCGCTGCAGGCCGTGCAAGACGGCTTGAAGCTGCCGGAAGTCAATCGGCTCGACCCGGCCATGCGCAACATGGTCTTGTTCGACCGGTCGACGACCTCGAGCGACATGGGCTCGATCCTCGCCATCGACCGTCATGGCAACATCAAAGTTGAATCGCGCTCGCTGACGCCGCGTCCGGATAATTATTCACAGAAAGAATATTTTCAGTACCATCTGCACAATGCGGACGACCGCCTTTACGTCACCCGGCCCTATGTCAACCACCTCGGGGCCTATATCATCGGCGTGAGCCGCCGGCTGGTGGATTCGGCCGGGAATTTCGACGGCGTGGTCGTTGGCGTTATCAAGGTCAGCTATTTCTACGATCTGTTCAAAAAAATTCAAATGGCGCCAGGCGACAGTCTGACAATTACGCGCTCGGATGCCACCGTACTGATGCGGTTTCCGTTCGACATCTCGTCTATCGGACGCGTTCTTTCGAACTCTCGTATAAACGAGGCATTTAAAAAAACGCCTTCCGGCATTTTCGACGGGGTTTCCACCAGCGACGGGGTTTACCGTCTCTTTGCCTATCAGCAGGCCGGCGATCTGCCGCTAATAGTCTCTGTCGGCCGCTCCATCGACAGCATTTACGCTAATTGGCGCCTCCAAGCCTGGGTCATCGGCAGCATGGTCGCGGCGCTGTGCGCTTTCAATCTGGCTTTGATCGTCTTTCTCGCCCGTTCGCTGCGCCAACGCGCCGACGCCGAGTTTGAACTCGCCCGGATGGCGACGACGGACGCGCTGACGGGCCTCGCCAACCGCCGCCGCTTCGACAAGGTCATTCAATCCGAATGGAACCGCATGCGCCGCGCCGGGCAACCGCTCGCGCTTCTCATGATCGACGCGGATTATTTCAAGGCCTATAACGACCGGCATGGCCATCAGGCCGGCGACAAAGCGCTCGCGGCGATTGCCGACCGCATCGCCAGCGCTATCTGTCGCGCCAGCGAGTTCAGCGCGAGGTTTGGCGGCGAGGAATTTGCCGTCGTTCTGCCGGGCGAGTCCATCGCCGGCGCACTTGCAATAGCGGAAAGGATCCGCGCCAACATCAACTCGCTGCGCGGCCAGCAGTCTTCTCAGCCCGACGTTACGCCGACGATCAGCATTGGCGTGGCGTCGGTTATGCCGCAGGCCGGCCTGACCCCTGAAGATTTGATCAAGCGCGCGGATCTGGCGCTCTACCAGGCCAAGGATCGCGGCCGCGATTGCAGCTTTGCCGCGGCGCCCGCGGTCGCAACGGTGGCAAATTTGGCCGCTTGACCGGACCCGGTCGCGTTTGCGCGCCCCTTGACAATAATCCATAGCTAGGACTATATACTACACGTCCTGCTCATCGAGGGCGCTCTCATGAGGCGTCGTGATGGTGGAGCAGGATGTGGCGCCCGCGGGCGGGGGATTACGCATCCCCAGCTCCCGGGCGGCGCCGGACCCTGCCCGGGCACACTAGGGTGCCCCGCGAGGAGTTCGCTGACGGCGTGTCCTTCGGGAGACTGGCCGAAAGCGCGGACCGGACGCC
>CAIRGJ010000048.1 GCA_903878085.1 uncultured Hyphomicrobiales bacterium
GCCAAGGACGGCAAGGACTACATCCTCAACCTGATCGACACGCCCGGCCACGTCGACTTCGCCTATGAGGTCAACCGCTCGCTCGCCGCCTGCGAGGGCTCGCTGCTGGTGGTCGACGCCTCGCAGGGCGTCGAGGCGCAGACGCTCGCCAACGTCTATCACGCGCTCGATGCCGGCCACGAAATCGTGCCGGTGCTGAACAAAGTCGACCTGCCGGCGGCCGAGCCCGAGAAGATCAAGCAGCAGATCGAGGACGTCATCGGCCTCGATGCCTCCAACGCCATCATGATCTCGGCCAAGACCGGCTTGGGCGTGCCCGACGTGTTGGAAGCCATCGTCACGCGGTTGCCGCCGCCCAAGGGCGACCGCGACGCGCCGCTCAAGGCGTTGCTGGTCGACTCCTGGTACGACGCTTACCTGGGCGTCGTCGTTCTGGTGCGCATCGTCGATGGCGTGCTGAAGAAGGGCCAGCGCATCCGCATGATCGGCATCGATGCGTCCTACGAAGTCGACCGCACCGGCGTGTTCAAACCGAAGCTGACCATCGTCGACGAGCTCGGCCCTGGCGAAATCGGCATGCTCACCGCCTCGATCAAGGAAGTCGCCGACACGCGCGTCGGCGACACCATCACCGACGAGCGCAATCCGGTCGACGAGCCTTTGCCCGGCTTCAAGCCCGCCATTCCGGTCGTGTTCTGCGGCCTGTTCCCGGTCGACGCCGCGCAGTTCGAAGACCTGCGCGCCGCCATGGGCAAGCTGCGGCTCAACGACGCCAGCTTCTCCTATGAAATGGAAACCTCGGCCGCGCTCGGCTTCGGCTTCCGCTGCGGCTTCCTCGGCCTCCTGCATCTGGAAATCATCCAGGAGCGGCTGGAGCGCGAGTTCAACCTCGATCTGATCGCGACCGCGCCGTCTGTGATCTACAAGATGAGCCTGCGCGACGGCACGCAGATCGAGATTCACAATCCGGTCGACATGCCGGACGTGATGAAGATTCTGGAAATCCAGGAGCCGTGGATCGAGGCGACGATTCTGACGCCCGATGAATATCTCGGTTCCGTGCTCAAGCTGTGCCAGGACCGCCGCGGCACGCAGAAGGAGCTGACCTATGTCGGCTCGCGCGCCATGGTCAAATACGACCTGCCGCTCAACGAAGTGGTGTTCGATTTCTACGACCGGCTGAAGTCGGTGTCGAAAGGCTACGCCTCGTTCGACTATCACCTCACCGATTACCGCCCGGCCGACCTGGTGAAGATGTCGATTCTGGTCAATGACGAGCCGGTCGACGCGCTGTCGATGCTGGTGCATCGCACCCGCGCCGAAACCCGCGGCCGCGGCATGGTCGAGAAGCTCAAAGAGCTGATCCCGCCGCATATGTTCCAGGTGCCGATCCAGGCCGCCATCGGCGGCAAGATCATCGCGCGCGAAACCGTGCGCGCGCTGCGCAAGGACGTGACGGCCAAGTGCTACGGCGGCGACGCCACCCGCAAACGCAAATTGCTCGACAAGCAGAAGAAGGGCAAAAAGAAAATGCGGCAGTTCGGCAAGGTCGACATCCCGCAGGAAGCGTTCATCGCGGCCCTGAAGGTGGATACGTGAGCTCCGGGGCTTCCGCTCGAACTTGTGATCGCAGCGGTCAAACACCCCTGATGGGCTAGACGCCCGCCGGCTTTCATCCCACACTCCCGGTGTCATTTCCGCCGGGAGTTTTTCATATGCTGCAATCCATTTCCCGCTTCGTCGCGGTTCTGCTCTTCGTCTTTGCTGCCGCTACCAGCGCCAAAGCCGCCGACGTCAAAGTGATGATCTCGGCCGGCTTCTTCCACGTTTATTCGGAGCTTGGCCCCGCCTTCGAAAAGGCGACCGGGCATCATCTCATCACGACGCGCGGCCCTTCCGTCGGCGACTCGCCGGAAGCGATCCCGGCGCGGCTGACGCGCGGCGAGGAAGCCGACGTCGCCATCATGGACGGCTCGGGCGTTGATTTTCTCGTCGCGCATAATCTGGCCCGCGCCGACAGCAAGATCGTGCTCGCGGAATCGTCTTTCGGAATGGTCGTGCGCGCAGGCCAGCCCAAGCCCGACATCAGCACGGTCGACGCGCTGCGCAAGACGCTGCTGGAGGCGAAGTCCATCGCCTATTCCGATAGCGGCAGCGGCACATATCTGTCGACCGTCGGCTTCAAGAAGCTCGGCGTCGCCGAGCAAGTGGCGGGGAAATCGCACAAGGTGCGCGGACCGCCGTCGGGCGAGTCGGTGGCCGCGTTCGTCGCGAAAGGCGGAGCGGAGATCGGCTTTCAGCAGGTTTCTGAACTGATCAACGTACCGGGCGCCGACTTCGTCGGCACCGTGCCGGCCGGGATTCAGCCGCCGGCCTACTTCGTCGGCATGCTCCCCACCAAGTCCAAGCAGCCGGAAGCGGCGGTCGCGCTGTTGAAGTTCGTGTCGTCGGAGCAGGCAGCGCCGGTCATCGCCAAGGCGGGACTGAAGCCACTCGCGCCGCGCTAGCGGCTGAAGAGCGAGCGGTCGTTCGGCAAGGCCGACATTCCGCAGGAAGCGTTCATCGCGGCGCTGAAGGGGGATGTGTAGCCTAACCGTCGTCCCGGCCAAGCGACCCCGGACGTGATCCGGGGGAGCGCGAGCCGGGACCCATACTCCGCAGCCTATCGATAGGCACCGGGCTTATGGGTCCCCGCCTTCGCGGGGACGACAGTCGATGGGTCTTTAAAAAAACTTATCCCCGCACGCCAAACCGTCCTTATATTCATCCCGCCTTGTTCGCTTGAGGGCGTCATCTCGAGTGACGTTTGATGACGGAGCAAGGTACGGCGCGCCGAAAACGCGCGACCGTGATGGAGCGCCGGGAGGCGCAGCGCCCGGGCGGCAGGCCTCGCAAACCTGCCGCATGAGGCACGCGCGCCCCGGGACGGGACTCGCAATCCCGTTTCCGGTATCGGCGCGCGACGCGGGGCCTCGCAAGCCCCGTTAAGGGGTCTCGCAAACCCCTGGCGCCTCCCGGCGCTCCATTCCCCTCTTGGGGAAACGGAAAAAGGGAAAGCAGGCGGACCCGGCGCCTCGACATCACGGGCGATGACGCATGTCTATTCGTCAGTGCCGCCAGCCGGGCGGGCGGCCGTTGCCCGTGTTGGGCGTGTTGCCGAAAATATCCGAGAAGCTCGCCGGTGCGCGTCCGGCGTCGCCGCGTTCGCGCGCACCGAGCGGCGGGCCTTCGCCGGTGATGACGATCTGCGTTTCGCCGACGCGACCCTGTACGAGATTATAAAGCGTCGTCGCGTTGTCGGGATGCAGGCGGATGCAGCCATGCGAGGCCGGGCGGCCGAGATGCGAAATCTCGTAGCTGCCGTGGATGGCGTAGCCGCCGTGAAAAAAGATCGAATGCGGCATCGGCGACCAGTCGTATTTGCGCGAGAACCATTTCAGCGCCAGCCGCTCCGGCCGGTAGGTGCCGTTCGGCGTACGATAGCCGATGCGCGCGGTCGACACCGGAAAGTCGTAGCGATTGAAGCCGTCGACCGCGACCGTCAGGCGCTGCGACGTCTTGTCGACGGTGATGACGATGTCCGCCTCCGCCTGCGTCAACGCGCAAAGCCACGCGACGGCGATGGCAAAGATCAAACGCGGCATCGATGGCTCCGGAATTTCAAGAATCGAGAGCCACGACGCTCGCAGGATTTACGCGAGCGAACAACTAGGCTTGCGTCGTAAGGTTAGTGCGTGATGCCGTATTTGCGGTCGAGGCTGCGCAGCCAGGCCTCGCGCTCGCGCAGCACCTGCGCCTCGTCGCTGCTCACCGACACGCGATAGGCGACGGCGCGGGCAAAGCGCGCGGCGCGGCGCGTGCTGGCGTCCTCGTCGTCGTTGGCCGTATCCACCGCACTTTGAGTCTTGGCAGCATATTCCTGCGGCCCGGCGCTGGCAAAATGTTCGGTCGCGGGCTGCTCCGCGTCCGACATCCGGGCATCCGGCTTGGTGCCGGGCGCGATCGGCAGCGCGCCGTTCATCACCACGATCTTGGTGTTGGCCATGCCCTGGCGGCGCACCAGCGAATACAGGATCGCGGCATTGTCGGGCCGCAGCCGCACGCAGCCATGCGAGGCGGCGTGGCCGAGATTGGTGGCTTCCATGGTGCCGTGCACGGCATAGCCGCGATGGAAAAACACCGCCCACGGCATCGGCGTCATTTCGTACTGCCGCGAATACCAATGCCGCTCCAGACGCGCCGGACGGAAGTTGCCGGCCGGCGTGTCGTGACCGCGCGTGCCGGTGGACACCGGCCAGCGATAGGCCTCGACGCCGTCGATAACGACGGCCGCGCGCTGCTGCGATTTGCTGATGCTGACGAGGACGTCGGCCTGCGCCGGCGCTGCGAGACAAAGAATGGCGCCAATTGCCGCGGCGGTCCCGATACGCATGCTCAGACCCCAAAATTGTCGCAATTTTGCTTCGGTTTCATAAGCTTGGCTTGCCGGCGGCGGGCTTGTAAAGGGTTTGTTAACCATAAAAGCCATTGGCCCCGTTCGAATTTTCGTGATCGACGGCGGCTGGAACCGGCTGGGGCTGGCCTAAACCATGGCCGTGGTTTTAACCTGACAGCCGGGGCGGGAATCGCTAGATCGAAAGCATCATGATCTCCCGGGTCGCTATCTATTTCGGTTTGGCCGCTGTTGTTGTCGTCGGCGGCATCGCCGTCGCCGATCTGCGCATGAAAGTCGCGCAGGCGCCGGCGGCCGCCGCGGACACATCCGCCGCGCCGCAGCCAGCCGAACCCACAGCCCCGCCCGAGAATCTCGACGTCACCGCGCCGACTGCGCCGGTCGCCGAACCGCCCGCTGAGGCACCGGCGCCTGTCGTCACCGCGCCGCCCGCCGAACCGCCCGCCCCTGTCGTCACCGCACCGCCGGTTGAAGCGCCGGCGCCCGTCGTGGCCGCGCCGCCACCGCCATCGAGCCCGGCGACTGCCGAAGACAAGATGACGGCCAAGAAATTGTTCGCAGCCGCGCAACTGCCGACACTCGGCAAGGCGATGGCGATCGGCTACTACCCGCGCGGCTGTCTGCAAGGCGGCGTCGAGTTGCCCGTCACCGGCCCGACCTGGCAAGTGATGCGGCTGTCGCGCAATCGCAATTGGGGCCACCCCAGCCTGGTGCACTTCCTGGAAAAATTCGCGCCGCTGGCGGCGAAGGTGACCGGCTGGAAAGGCATCATGATCGGCGACATGGCGCAGCCGCGCGGCGGCCCGCTGCCGTTCGGTCATCTCAGCCATCAGATCGGCCTCGACGTCGATGTCTGGTTCATGCCGATGCCCAACCACGTGCTGAGCAAGGAAGAGCGCGAGAAGACCTCCGCGATCAATCTGGTTTCCGACGACTGGAAACATCTCAATCCGAAAACCTGGACGCCGCAGCACATCGCCTTCATCAAGACCGCCGCCGAGCAGCCCAACGTCGAGCGCGTCTTGGTCAATGCCGCGATCAAGCAGGAGCTGTGCCGGGTCGAAAACAAGAGCAAAGACGACGGCTGGTTAGCGAAGGTGCGCCCCTGGTACGGCCACCACGATCACATCCACGTCCGGCTGAAGTGCCCGGCGGATTCGCCGAACTGCCGCAAGCAGCCACCGGTGCCGGGCGACGACGGCTGCAGTGGCGATGCGCTGAAATATTGGTTCTCCGACAAAGTGCTGCACCCGCCGAAGCCGACGACGCCGGCCAAGCCGCCGCGTCCGCTGATGCTCTCCGATCTGCCGCCGGCCTGTAAGGACGTGATCGCGGCGCCGGCGAAACAGGTCAGCAAGGCGGAATAATCTCGTCATTCCGGGGCGCGAGTGAAACGAGCGAACCCGGAATCCAGAACTACACAGAATGTGCTTGTTGCTCTGGATTCCGGGCTCCGGCCCATAGCGCGTCGAAGAC
>CAIRGJ010000049.1 GCA_903878085.1 uncultured Hyphomicrobiales bacterium
GCGTCTTACGGCGTCCGGTCCGCGCTTTCGGCCAGTCTCCCGAAGGACACGCCGTCAGCGAGCTCCTCGCGGGGCACCCTAGTGTGCCCGGGCAGAGTCCGGCGCCGCCCGGGAGCTCGGAGTGCGTATCTCCAAACCCGCGGGCGCCACATCCTGCTCCACCATCACGACGCCTCATGAGAGCGCCCTCGATGAGCAGGACGAAATGGAATATAGTCCATATGTAGGATTCTTGTCAAGGGGGCGTTTCGGATGAAAAAACCGTTTGATTTCCATCAACGCGGCCGCACGACGTGGACCATAGCCTGCCGTCAATTCAAGCGAGGGCCGCCCATGATCCGGGATATTGTCGTGAACCTGCCGCTGCGGGCCGAACGCGACCGAACCACCGCCTTCGCGGCCTCGATGGCCGGCTTCTTCAATGCGCATTTGACCGGCATCGCCTTTGTCTACGACCCCGTCGTCGCTTGCGTCGAGTTCGGCGCCGGCGAGGCGCGTTTCATCGAGGAGCAGGGCGCCGAAGCCAAGAAGAACGCTCAGGCCGCCATCGACCGCCTAGCGTTCGAAGTCCGGCGCGAGGGCGTGCCCTGCACCAGCCATCACATCAGAGCATCCATCGCCGACGCGCCCGACCAGTTTGCCGAAATCGCGCGCGGCTTCGATATCAGCGTCGTTGCGCAAAACGAGTCCACCATCAGTTCGCTCGACGATCTCATCGCGGAAGCCGCTCTGTTCCAGGCCGGCCGGCCGGTCGTCATGGTTCCCTATGTCCACACCGCGGCCTTCAAGGCCGACCGCATCGCGATTTTCTGGGACGGCGGCGCGCCGGCAACCCGCGCCATCAACGATGCGCTGCCGTTTCTCAACCGCGCCCGGCATGTCGATCTGGTGTCGTTTGCCGGCGAACGCGAGCTGCGCCAGGAACTGGCCGGCGCCAAGATGGCGGAGCACCTGGCGCGCCACGGCGTCGCCGCCGTCGTCAAACGGGTACAGACGGGAAGCGACGTCGCTTCGGCGATGCTCAATTACGTCGCCGACACCGGCCCGGATCTGGTCGTCATGGGCGGCTATGGCCACTCGCGCCTGCGCGAATTCATTCTCGGCGGCGCCACCCGCGGCATCATGCAAAGCATGACCGTGCCGGCCTTGATGTCGCACTAGAGCACGCGGCCGAAGCCGCGGTGTGACCTTACGCCAGCGCGCGGGTGACGTCGTCGAACAGTTCGTCAACCGTAAATTTCCGCGGGATCAGCTTCTGGCGGAAACTGTAGTCGATGACGAGTTCGAGCGAGCGGCGGTTGACCTCGACGCCGAAGCGCCACGGATCGAGCAGGCCGTTGTCGGCCTTCGGCGGTACGGCGCGGCGGCTGTCGTACAGCATGCGGTAGATTTCCTTGACGACGTCGGGCCGCGATTGCGCGATCGAGGCGCGCACCACCATCATGTGGTTGATCGGCACGCCGCCATGCGTCTGCGCCCAATTGCGCGCCACCGCGTCGGCGTCGGGAATGAGCGGCTTGAGCCGCGGATCTGGAATTTTGTCGCCGACGATAGCGGCGTCGATCTCACCGTCGAGCAGCATCTGCGTCAGGTTCTTGTCCGCGGGCGCGCGGGTGACGAAATCGGGGTCCTTGTATTCGGCGAGATGCGGGTCCTCGAACGTCACCCATTGCACCTTCAAGGGGTCGACGCCGTAATCGTCGGCGAGGAAGCCGCGCACCCAGGCGCCGGTGGTTTGCGTATAGGCGCGCACGCCGACGCGCTTGCCGGTGAGCTCGGCGGCTTTCAGTTCACCGCGCTCGGGATTATAGGCGATGGTGTGGTGCTGGCCGCGGCCGACCACGGTGGCCGGGATCAGCACGTAAGGCTTGTTGTAGGCCTTGGCCTGCAGAAAAGTGACGATGGCGATTTCAGCGATGTCGAACTTGGCCTCGCGCACCAGCGGTTTGAACGCGGTGTTCGACACTTTGACGTCGGCGATGTCGAATTCAATCAGGCCGGATTTGATGTCGCCGTTCCTGATCGCCGCCGCGTTCGGATAGTTGCCCAGCAGCGTGTGGAGTTTGAGTTTCTCGGCCATCGGCTGACTCCTCAATCCGCCAGCGCCGGATAGAGCGCCTGCGCGGTCTTGGCGAAAATCCATTCTTGATCGGCTTGCGGCAGGCTGGCGACGGATTCGCGCGCCACCTTCAAAAGCTCCGGCAGCTTGCCTTCGCTGGACGGATAATTCGAACCCCAGGCCAGCCGTTGCGCACCGAACTCGGCGACCAGACGCGAGAAGAAGCTTTCCGGAGTCGCCTTGCCCTTGCGGCATTCGTTGAAAATGCGCGGCGTCAGCTTGATGTAGATGTTGGGAAGGCGCGCCAGCGCGAACAGGCTTTCGGCGGCAGTGTACGGCGGGCCGTCTTCCAGCACCGGCCGCGCGCCGTGATCGAGAATGATGCGCACCTTGGGAAAACGCTCGGCCATGCTGGCGGCCTGCGGGATACCCTTGGCCGACATTTGCAGACAGATCGACAGGCCCAGTTCGCCGGCGGTAGCCCAGGCCGGATAGGACTTCGGATCGTCGAGCCAGTTGGCCTGCTCCGACATGGTGCTGCCGAAGGTGAACAGCCTGAGGCCTGTGAGCCCCTTGCCGAGCCAGTGCCGCATCTTTTCCGGCGCGTCAGGCGCCAGCACGTCGACGGAAAACACGCCGGTGAAACGCTTGGGATAGGCGGCGACCGCGTCGGCGACATAAGAATTGTCATGGCCGTAGCAGGTCGAGGCCTGCACGATGGCGGCCTTCTGCACCCCGGCCTCGTCCATCGCGGCGACCAGTTGCTCGGTCGAGACCGGGCGCGTGCGCGACCAGTCGGACTGGTGGCCGCCGAGCGGCGCCAAGGGATACCTCACGGTGTCGCTGGCTATGATGTGGGGGTGGATGTCGATCGTGGTCATTGGGGGGGGTCCGACACTGGTGAAACGCGGCGTTTGGCGCATCCGGGCCGCCTTGCCTAGAGCAACCGGGGAAGACCGTAAAGCGGCTTGGCCATGCAGCCGGCGCCGCACCGCGCGCGTCCCAAACATATTGTCAGCGCCGCCGTGGCTTCCTAGTGTCCGCGCCGAACGCGCCGCAGAAGGCCCATGAGGAACAAAACGATGTCCATCGCTCCCTCCGCCCGCCTTGTGCGTTGCGCTATTGCCGCCGTCTGCGGCCTGTCGCTGACGCTGGCGATAGCTGCGCCCGCGCGCGCCGAGACCTACCCGTCCAAGCCGGTGCGCATCATCGTGCCCTACGGTCCCGGCGGCATCGCCGACGTCACCATGCGCATGGTGGCGCAGAACATGAGCGAGCATTTCGGCAAGCAATTCATCATCGAGAACCGGCCTGGCGCCGCCGGCGTGGTCGGCATGCAGGGCGCCAAGGAAGCCGCGCCCGACGGCTATACGCTGGTCATGGTCGGCGGCGGCCTGACCATTGCCAAGGCGCTGTTCAAGACCCTGCCCTATAACATCGAGACGGATTTCACGCCGGTGTCGACCACCGCGTCCTACGGGCTGGTGCTCACGACCAAGGTCGGCTCGGCCTACAAGAACATCCAGGACGTAATCGCCGCCGCCAAGGCGAAGCCCGGCATGCTGAACTTCGGCACCATCAATGCCGGCAGCGCGCAGAACCTGTCCGCCGAATTGTTCCGCACCTTGGCCGGCATCGACGTCACCATCGTGCCGTACAAGACCACGCCGGATCTCGCCAATGCCGTGCTGCGCGGCGATGTCGATGTCGCGTTCGAGTATTTCGTCGGCTTCCAGTCGCCGATCACCAACGACCAGATGACCGTGCTCGCCACCACCGGGCGCGAGCGCGCCAGCAATTTGCCGAACGCGCCAACCGTGATCGAAAGCGGCGTGCCGGGCTACGAAGTGACAAGCTGGAACGGACTCGCCGTACCGGCGGGCACGCCGGCCGATATCATCGCCACGCTCAACCGCGCGGTGGAAGATGCGCTGAAATCGCCCGAGGTGCAGAAATTCTCCACCGCCGCCGGCATGGAGGCGCGCGGCATGTCGTCGGAGGATTTGCGCAAGCGCATCCAAAGCGACGTCGCCAAATGGGCGCAGGTGATCGAGAAGGCCGGCATCGCCAAGCGGTAGACCAGCAGCGGCATCTTTCCTGGAACACGAATCGAACCGACCATGAGCGACGCGCCACTTTGTCCCGCCCCCGACGCCAACCCGCATACGCCGGGCTTCGTCCTGCCGCCGGGCGCGACGGATTGTCATGCCCACGTGTTCGAGGCCGCGCGCTACGGCTATCAGGCCGAGCGTTCCTACACGCCGCCGGATTCGACCATCACGCAGCTGCGCGCCATGCATAAGACGCTCGGCGTCGAGCGCCTCGTCGTGGTGGCGGCGAGCGTGCACGGCACCAACAACAATCCGGTGCTCGACGCCATTGCCACCGATCCGAAAAATCTGCGCGGTATCGCCACCGTCGGCGGCGACATCACCGACAAGGAACTGGCGCGGCTGAAGGACGGCGGCATCCGCGGCATTCGCGTCAATCTGGTCGACAAAGGCGGCAATCCGTTCGGCTCGCTCGACGGCTTGAGCGGCATCGCCGAGCGCATCCGCGATCTCGGTTTCCACATCGAACTGCTGGTGCATGTCGAAAGCTTCCCCGACTTGCGCAGCATGGCGAAGAAAATCTGCGTGCCGCTGTCGGTCGGCCATATCGGCTACACCAAAGTCGCGTCGGGCGGCTTGAACCATCCGGGCTATCAAGAGTTCCTGGCGCTGCTGCGCGACGGCTATTTCTGGGTCAAGCTGACCGGCCCATCGCGACTGACCGCGCACGAACGGTTCCCCTATCCGGACGTCACGGCGATGGCGCAGGCCGCCATCCAGGCTGCGCCGGACCGCGTCGTCTGGGGCTCGGACTGGCCGCACGTCATGCAATATAAGCCAATGCCGAACGACGGCGATCTGCTCGACGCGCTTGCGGAGTGGGCGCCGGACGCAGCCCAACGGCAACGCATCCTGGTTGATAATCCGGCGCGGCTGTACGGATTCGCCTAAGCTGTGCAAACGGCGGCGTGAAGCAATGCGGCGCGCGGCATTGACCGGAAACAGGCCGGTCGCGTACCGATATTTACCGCTAAAATAAAAAGCCAAAACCGAGAGTTGGGGGAAGCGATGAAATACAGCCTCAAGGCGATAACCTACGCCGTCGCAGCCACGCTGCTGAGCGCAGCGCCGCTCAAGGCGCAGGATTTCGGCAGCCAGCCGATCCGCATGATCGTCGGCGTCGCCGCCGGCGGCGCCACCGACGTCACCGCGCGCATCATCGCACAGAAGCTGCAGCAGACGCTGGGCACACCGGTCATCGTCGAAAACCGGACCGGCGCGTTTTTCGAAGCGGCCTATCGCGAGGTCACCAACGCGCAGCCCGACGGCCACACGATCTTCATGATCTCTGCCAGCACCACCGTGACGCAGCCCGGCCGCAAGGACTTCGCCTATGATATCCGCAAGCTGGCGCCGATCGCCGAAGTGTCGCACGGCCCCTTCATTCTCACCTCGCGCAAGACCCTCGACGTCAAGACCGTTTCCGATCTGGTCGCCTACGGCAAAGCCAACCCCGGCAAGCTGAGCTTCGGCTCCGGCGGCGGCGCCGGCAGTTCGCTGTCGCTCGCCGCCGAACTGTTCCGGCTGCGCACGGGCCTCACCATCATCAACGTGCCGTACAAGGGCGCCGCCAACGCGCTGACCGACCTGCTCGGCGGTCACATCGACGCGATGTTCGACGCGCTTCCGGTCCAGGTCGCTCAGGTAAAGGCCGGTTCGGTCACCGGTCTTGCCGTTACCAGCGCCCAGCGTTCGCCGGCGCTGCCGCAAGTGCCGACCATGATGGAGTCCGGCTTCAAGGATTTCGAAGCCTACAACTACTTCGGCCTGCTGGCGACGCCTGGCACGCCAAAGCCAATCGTCAACAAGCTGCATGACGCCGTGGTCAAGGCGGTCGCCTCGCCCGATGTCGTCGCCGAGTTCGAGAAGCAGGGCATGAACCCGGTCGGCGGCACGCCGGAGGATTTCGCCAAGATGCTGGCCGAGGACCTCGAGCGCTGGACCAAGGTCATCAAGGAAGCCGGCATCGAGCCGCAATAAGCAAACGCCGAAACAATTCTTCGGGGCCGGTCGAGCCATTGACCGGCCCTGTTTCACGACTACCGCATGAAAGAAAGCATTCCATGAGCAACAACAACTGGACCCATCACTTCGGTGAGAAGAATTTTTCCTGGTCGAACGCGACCATGGTCACCAAGGGCATGGCGCCCTACGGCATCGTCGCGCTCGGCGAGATCGAGCGCATCGGTATGAAATTGATCGCACGCGGCAACGACCCGACCGATAAGGAAGCCTGGTACCAGGAGTGGTGCGCCATGGCCGACCACGTCGCCAAGCTCGGCAACGAGGCCGAAGCCAAAGGCCGCAAGCTCACCGCGGGCGATTATTTCATGCGCGCCGGCTATTACTACTACACCGGCGAGCGCATGGTTTATCCGGGCGAGTTGAAGTCCTCGATCTACGCCAAGGCGCTGAAATATTTCAACAAGGGCTTCCCGATCCGCTATCCGCATTTCGAGCGGGTCAACGTACCCTATGAAAACACCACGCTACCCGCCTATTTCGTCAAGGCGCAGGGCGTCAGCGGTCCGGCGCCGACCGTGGTCGTGTTCGACGGCCTCGATAACTGCAAGGAAATGAGCTCGCTGTTCTGCGGCCTCGAATTCTCCCGGCGCGGCTACAACACGCTCGCCATCGACGGTCCCGGCCAAGGCGAGGCGTTGCGCACGCAGAAAATCCCGAGCCGCTGGGATTACGAAGTTCCGGGCAAGGCCGCTTTCGACTACGTCGCCGGCCGCAAGGAGGTCGATAAAGATCAAGTCGCCATCATGGGCTACAGCTTCGGCGGCTATTGCGCGCCGCGCATCGCCGCGCTCGATCCCCGCTATGCCGGCGGCATCGCCTTCGGCGCTATGTGGTGGGACATGCATGCCTGGCTGGTGCGCTCGCAGGAGCAGATGAAGAAGGGCGCCATTGCCACCTCACACTTTCAGGTGCCGTGGGTGTTCGGCGTGCCCGATCTCGATTTCAACAAGGCGGTCGGCCTGATGGAGAAGTTCACACTCGAAGGCATCGCCGAGCAGGTGAAGACGCCGTTCCTGGTGATGCACGGCAAGGACGACGGCATCATCCCACCGGAAGAGGCCGAGCTTCTCTACAACAAGCTCGGCTCGAAGAAGAAGACGCTGAAAATCTTCGACAACATCGAAGGCGGCGCCGAGCATTGTCAGGTCGACGACCGCCAGGCCGGCGTCAACTATATGGCCGACTGGCTGGCGGAGAACGTGTTTACGGCGAAGGCGTGATTCCGAAGGCTTCGGCGGCGCCGCGACCATCCAGCTTGATAAACTGGACGTTCGCGGCGCGATGCCCGATTTCCATTCCAAATTCTCGACAAGTCGCGGCGAACAGCACATACCGATTCTGTCGTGAATCGCGGACGGCGATGGAACTCTTCCTTCGGACGCGGTGACGGGAGAAATCGGCATGACGGCACCATTGCCTGGTTTGAGGGTACCATCCCTCCTCCTTGCGCCGGCCTGCCCGCAGTGTGGCGAGGATATCCATCTCGCCAGGATCGAGCCCGCGGCGCCGTCACACGAAGTGCGGATCTTCGAATGTGCCGCATGCGGCTATTCGAAAGAGGTCGATATCCAGTTCAGGGATAACTGAATAGAGAATGGCCGGGACCAGCCCCGGCCATTTTTCACTGTCATATTTCGATATTACCAGAAATATGGTTGACAGTGCCGCCGCGCCGGGAATATCTTGCAGCCATGAAAATCGACGACGCAGCCGCCCGGCTCGAAGCCCTCGGCAACCCGACCCGCCTGCAGATCTATCGCGCGCTGATGCGGGCCGGCGAGGCGGGAATGCCGGTCGGCAAGCTGCAGGCCAAGCTCGACATCGCGGCCTCGACGCTGTCGCACCATGTCAAAAGCCTGCTGACGGTCGGCCTGATCGTCCAGGAACGGCAATCGACGACGCTGATTTGCCGCGCCAACTACGACGTCATGCAAGGCCTGGTCGACTTCCTGGTGGCCGAGTGCAGTTGCACCCAAGCCGTGTGCACGCCGTCACAGAACAAAGGCCGCGCCGCGTAATTCTTTCACCGCTCTTTCGAGACTGTCCGGAGACGTGCTGTGGCCGATTGTCCTTTCGAAGTCCTGTTTCTGTGCACCGGCAATTCGGCGCGCTCGATCATCGCCGAGGCCATCATGAACAAAGTGGGCGCGCCCGGCTTTCGCGCCTATAGCGCCGGCAGCCAGCCCAAGGGCCAGGTCAATCCGCACACCATCCAACTGCTGGCCGACCTCGGCTATGACACCGCGGGCTTGCGCTCGAAGTCCTGGCACGAGTTCACCAAGCCCGGCGCGCCGCAATTCGATTTTGTGTTTACCGTTTGCGACAACGCCGCCGGCGAATCCTGCCCGCTGTGGCCGGGCCAGCCGATGACGGCACATTGGGGCATTCCCGATCCGGCCGAGGCAACCGGCACGCCGGCCGAGATCGCGCTCGCGTTCAAGGAAGCCTACCGGCTGCTGAATCAGCGCATCGGCATCTTCACGGCGCTGCCGATCCGCGCGCTCGACCGATTGACCTTGCAAGTCAAGGTCAAGGACATCGGCCGCATGGCAGGCGCCACGACCGTCAAGGCGGACTGATGCCACAGCTTGCGCGCCGCGCGGCTTGCGAATTATTGGGCAGCGCATTTCTGCTGGCCGCCGTGGTCGGCTCCGGAATCATGGCGCAACGCCTTTCCGGCGGCAACGCGGCGCTGGCGCTGCTGTGCAACACGCTGCCGATCGGCGCCATTCTGACCGTCCTGATTTTGGTGTTCGGTCCGCTGTCCGGCGCGCATTTCAATCCGGCGGTCAGCATCGCTTTTGCCTTGCGGCGGACGTTATCGTGGCGCGATGCGGCGGTTTACGTCGCGGTACAAATTGCCGGCGGCGCGATCGGCGTCTGGCTGGCGCAGCTGATGTTCGAGTTGCCGGTGTTGCAAGTGTCGCTGACCATGCGGAGCGGTACCGGACAGTGGCTGGCGGAGGTTGTCGCGACGTTCGGCCTGCTGTTGACGATCTTCGGCTGCGTGGCGCGCAACCCGGCGGCGGTGCCCTATGCGGTCGGGCTTTATATTACGTCGGCCTACTGGTTTGCCGCTTCGACGTCGTTTGCCAATCCGGCGGTCACCATGGCGCGATCGATATCCGACACCTTTGCCGGCATCGCGCCGTCTGCGGCGCCCGCTTTCATCCTGTCTCAGTTCGCCGGAATGCTGGCGGCGGTGGCGCTAGGCCGCTGGCTGTGGCTCGGCGGCGCGGACCGGGATCAGCGTTAGATAGCGCGACACCGCGTCCGGCGGCAGCACGCCTCGCTGCATGAGGTGGAAGATGCAATTGCCGGCGAGGTCGAACGAGCCGTAGCAATAATGCGCCACCAGCGCCAAATGCTTCAGCTGTTCAATCGACATCTTTTCGGCTTGGGTGAAATTTCGGACATAGACCATATCGCCTTCGAGGATCTGGTTGATGTGGGCGAGCCGGTCATTGACGTTCTGGATCGGCAGAATCATCCGCTTTTCGATATTGGCGAACATGTGCGGAATGAAGCCGAGGGCGCGCAACGCCGAGTCGATCTCGCCGAAGCCGGGCTGTTTCTCGTAGAGCTGGACGAACGACACTTCGGTTTGCACCGCCACGGCGTTGGACAACAGCGACCGGCCGTTGCGAAAGATCGACAGCTCCGAACCCTGCACGTCGATCTTCAGGTAATCGAGCGCCTTGATTTCGGAAATGCTGTCGAGCGTGCGCGTCTCGATCGGGACCTGCCGGTGCACGGTGCCGAAATGCGAGTAGAACGGAAAGCAGTCGAGCGCCTTGGGGTCCGGCGTCAGCAGACTGCTCATGCCGGGCGCCTGGCAGATGTTCAGCATGCCGGGCGAGCCGTCGCCGACGGCGTAGGGCAGATAAGTTTCGAGATCGCCTTTGCTTTTCATCAGCATGGCGAACTCGGCCGGCTGCGGCTCAAAACCGACCACGGTGCAGAGCCGCTGCTTCATCATGCTGTAATAAGGCGGAAAGCCGTCGGTCGGATTGGCGCCGATATCGACGACCGCGGTAAGCCGCTCCGCGGCCAAGAATTCGGCCACAGCGGCCACGTTGGTCTGAACAGGTGTCACGATTGGCCCTTGAGTCGCCGCGGAGCGCTTAAGTCTAGCGCCAAGCGCCGGGGAAGCGAGCGCAAAACCGCGATCGTCCCGGGATTCCGGGCGACTTGGTCAAGCAGGTCGAGACCTTTGAAGGCCTTTTACGCTCATGAATTGCGCGGCAACGATGCCATGAAAAAATGCGGGGCCAAACCGGCCCCGCACGCAGCTTATTGTCAAATTACCGATTACGCTTATGCCGCGTCGTCGCCCCAGATCTTCATCTGGCGCGTCTCCGGCATCCAGATCAGGCTGAGCACCAAGCATACGACCGGAACGGCGATCGGGTAGATCAGAGCATAGGCAAGACTGCCCGTCGCCGTGTAGGCCGCCGTGGTGATGAACGGCACCAACCCGCCGCCCCAGCCGTTGCCGATCATGTACGGCATGGATACCGCCGTGTAGCGGATTCGGCCGGGGAAGAATTCGGCGAGGAATGCGCCGATCGGCCCGTAGACCATTCCAACATAGCAAACGAGAATGGCGACGATGAAGATCGCGACCGGATAGTTGATATGGCCCGGCTGCGTGACCGTCCCGAGCCAACTGTACAGCGGATAGTACGTAACCGCCGCCAAGAAGAAGCCGCCCAAGATCACCGGCTTGCGGCCGATCTTGTCGGACAGCCAGCCGAACAAGACGAGCGACGGAGTGCCGATGACCAGGCCGATGCCCACGATGAAGGCGCTGGACAGCGTGTCCACCTTGGAGACCGTCTGCAGGTAGAACAGTGCCCAGAACTGGCTTGAGTACCAGACCACGCCCTCGCCCAAGACCACGACGGTTGCGATCACCACGTACTTAAGGTTGGCAGGGTTGAGGAACGCCTCGCGCCAGGGGTTCTTGCTCTGCTTCCCCTTGGCCTTGATCTCCGCGTAGACCGGCGATTCCTCGAAGTTCGCCCTCATGTAGAGGGTGACGAACACCAGCAGGAACGAGCACAAGAACGGAATGCGCCACGCCCAGTCGGCAAACGCGGCCTCACCGAAGTAAGTGCGGGTCGCGATGATCACGATAAGCGACAGCACGATGCCGAGTGTCGGCGAGGTCTGCAGCCAGCCGGTATAGTAACCGCGTTGTGCCTCCGGTACGTGCTCGGCGACATAGGTGATGGCGCCGCCATAGGAGCCGCCCAGGCAAAGGCCCTGGATCATTCGCAAACAGAACAGAATGATCGCGGCGCTCAAGCCGATCTGGTCGAAGGTCGGGATCACCCCGATCGCCCCCGTACCCAGAGCCATGCCGACGAGCGTCAAGAGGAACGTATATTTGCGGCCGACCATGTCGCCGAGCCAGCCGAACACAAACGCTCCCAACGGACGAACCAGGAACCCGGCGGTGAACAGCGCGATCGTGCTGAGCAGAGCCGCAATGGCGTGGCTTTTATCGAAGAATTTGACCGACAAAATTGTGGCCAAGCTCCCGAAAATATAGAAGTCGTACCACTCGATGACGTTTCCCCCGGCCGCAGCCATGATCACGGTCCGGAAATTCTTCGGAACTTGAGCGACTTGAGTCATGTTATTAGCCTCCTGTTCTAGGGCTTTATGACTTCGCGGCGCGAGGTCGCACTGGACCGCCGCGAAGCGAAACGCTTCCTCGCCAATTAGCTTCGCAAGCTTTTGTTGAGCCGAAGCCGGCCGTCCTGCTCGCTATTTTTTTGTAGCGTTGGTCGATTTTGGGTGAGCCAAAGGCGCACCCCTTGCAAAGCACCGAGCCGCAATGCGGAACGTATCGAACGCGACGGAGTAAGCCGGCCGTAAATTTGGGGCGCGCCCCTCTGCCACTCACCGCGCCCGGTATCGGTCCCGCATAGTGGTCGATGAGCCAAAGCCTAACATTGCAACCGAAAGTCTATTATAAGACTTTGGGTGGGGTGCGCTCTACGCTAACCCTTTCCGAATTGATTTAGATCAAGGCAATCAGCCACGACGCGGCTTTGAGGATCGCGATGCGCTGGTCGATGGCGCGCGCCCGAATCTCCGATTGAGCAATGTTGGCGCGCATTTGTAGCTCGGATGTGCACGCACAGTCTCGTCAAAGCGGCTCAGATGATCGAGTAACGCAATGCGCTTACGCCAACGCGGCTTGCTCAACAATCTTGAGCGCCTTGTGCGTGCGTGAGCAATTGAAATCCAATCGCTAACGGGACTCCATCCTGCTCCCAATAAGTGCAGGCCGCATAAGTACCAAAACTCACGTCGGTTTAGTCGTCGTGCCGCTCGGCCGTTGAAGCCGGAATACCCGCAATTGGCGGGTAGCTACGGACAGTTTTGGGCGCTCAAAAAGCGTCGACCTGCTTTGATCAATCTGGCTTTCCCTAAAGCCTACTCCGCCGCTTCCCGCTGCGGGCCGACGGCTTCGACCTTCGCCGCGCAGAATTTGAATTCCGGAATCTTGCCGAACGGATCGAGCGCCGGGTTGGTCAAGAGGTTCGCCGCCGCCTCGACATAGGCGAAGGGGATGAACACCACGCCGTCGGGCACCGCGTCGTCCTGGCGCGCCGCCAGTTCGACCACGCCGCGGCGGGTGGTGACGCGCACCAAGTCGCCGGGCTGGATGCCGAGCTTCTCGATTGTGCCGCGCGACAGTTGCGCGATCGCCGACGGCTCGAGGGCGTCGAGCACGGTGGCGCGCCGCGTCATCGAGCCGGTGTGCCAATGCTCGAGCTGGCGGCCGGTGGTGAGGATGAAGGGGTAGTCGTGGTCCGGCGTCTCATTGGGCGGCGTCAGCTTGGCCGCGACCAGTTTCGCCATGCCGTTGGGGCGCGGGAAGCCCTTGTCGAACACCACATCGCGGCCCGGCTGGTCAGGCGCGTCGGTCGGATAGGTGACGTGATCCTCGCGCTCGACGCGCTCCCAGGTGATGTTGTTGAACGCCGGCATCAGGCCCGCCATCTCGGTGAACACTTCGCTGACGTGCTTGTAGTTCCACTTCTCGCCCATGCGCTGGGCGAGATCCTGGATGATCCACAAATCCTGGCGGGTATCGCCCGGCAGCGGCAGCGCCTTGCGGCCCATCTGCACCTGGCGATTGGTGTTGGTGACGGTGCCGTCCTTCTCCGGCCAGGCTGAGGCCGGCAGGATGACGTCGGCATAGGACGCGGTCTCGGTGACGAAGATGTCCTGCACCACGAGATGCTCGAGATGCGCCAGCGCGCCGCGGGCGTGGTTGAGATCGGGGTCCGACATCGCCGGGTTCTCGCCCATGATGTACATGCCCTTGATCTCGTCGGCGTGCACGGCGTCCATGATCTCGACCACCGTCTTGCCGCGCTTGGGATCGAGTTTCTTGCCCCAGGCGGCTTCGTACTTGGCGCGGATCTCGTCGTTCTCGACCGACTTGTAGTCGGGGAAGAACATCGGGATCAGGCCGGCGTCGGAAGCGCCTTGGACGTTATTTTGGCCGCGCAGCGGATGCAGGCCGGTGCCGGGACGGCCGACCTGGCCGCAGATCAGCGATAGCGCGATCAGGCAGCGTGCATTATCGGTGCCGTGGGTGTGTTGCGACACGCCCATGCCCCAGAAGATGATGGCGCTTTCGGCGCGGGCATAAGCACGAGCGACCTCGCGGATGGTGTCGGCCGCAATGCCGCAGATCGGCTCCATCTCCTCGGGCGTGAAGTCCTTCACGTTGTCGGCGATCTGCTGGAAGCCCTCGACGTAGGTCTGCACGTACTGCTTGTCGTAGAGGTTCTCGCCGATGATGACGTTGAGCATGGCGTTGAGCATGGCCACGTCGGTGCCGTTCTTGAACTGCATCATCTTCCAGGCATGGCGCTTCATCGCCGTGCCGCGCGGGTCCATGATGACGAGCTTGGCGCCGCGCTTGGCGGCCTGCTTGAAGAAGGTGGCGGCGACCGGATGGTTCTCGGTCGGATTGGCCCCGATCACGATGATCATGTCGGAGTTCTTGACCTCGTTGAAGATCGCGGTCACGGCCGCGGAGCCGACGCCCTCCAGCAGCGCCGCCACCGACGAGGCGTGGCACAGCCGCGTGCAGTGATCGACATTGTTGGAGCCGAAGCCGGTGCGCACCAGCTTCTGGAACAGATAGGCCTCTTCGTTCGAACCTTTGGCCGAGCCGAAGCCGGCCAGGGCGCGCGGGCCGTCGCGGTCGCGGATCTTCTTCAAGCCGGAGGCGGCGCGCTCCATCGCCTCGTCCCAGGTGGCTTCGCGGAAATGCGTCCACGGGTTCGCCGGATCGACCAGATCGTCGGCGGCCTTGGCGACGCCGTCCTTGCGGACCATCGGTTTGGTGATGCGCTGCGGATTTGAGACATAGTCGAAGCCGAAGCGGCCTTTGACGCAGAGCCGGTTCTGGTTGGCCGGGCCATTGCGGCCGGTGACCGCGATCAGTTTGTCGTTCTTTATCTGATAAGTGAGCTGGCAGCCGACGCCGCAATAGGGGCAGACGCTGTTGACTTCGCGGTCGGGGAATTCGGTGCGGACGTTCGCCATGTTGACCAGCGACGACGGCATCAGCGCGCCGGTCGGGCACGCCTGCACGCATTCGCCGCAGGCGACGCAGGTCGAATTGCCCATCGGGTCGTCGAAATCGAACACGATCTTCTCGAGATGGCCGCGGCCGGCCATGCCGATGACGTCGTTGACCTGCACTTCGCGGCAGGCGCGCACACAAAGGTTGCACTGGATGCAGGCGTCGAGATTGACCGCCATCGCCGGATGGCTGCGATCCGGCGCCGGCACCGCCGCGCGCTCGCGTTTCGGGAAGCGGCCGGCTGCGACTTTCTGACGCTTGGCGGTTTTCCAGAATTCGGATTCCGGATCGTGCGCCACTTCGATGGCGGGCTGGTCGGTGAGCAACAGTTCGGCGACCATCTTGCGCGCGGTCTTGGCGCGGTCGGTTGCGGTCTTGACCTTCATGCCGGGCGCTGGCTGGCGGATGCAGCTGGCGGCAAGCACGCGCTCGCCCTCGATCTCGACCATGCAGACGCGGCAATTGCCGTCGGCGCGGTAGCCGGGCTTGGGCGTATAGCACAGGTGCGGCAGCTTAATGTCGAGGCGGCGCGCGGCGCGGAAGATCGACTCGCCGTCGCGGATGTCGATCTCGCGGTCGTCGATGAAGAAGGTGTTGGGCTTTTGTTCGTTGCTGTCAGCCATGGATCACCATTTTCCCAGCGGTTTGCTGAGCTCCTCGGGAAAATATTTCAGCACGCAGAGCAGCGGGTTCGGCGCCGCCTGGCCGAGGCCGCAGATCGAGGCATCGCGCATCAGGGTCGAGAGTTCCGTCAGCAAAGCGACGTCCCAGGGGCCTTGCGCCATCAGCTTGACGGCCTTCTCGGTGCCGACGCGGCACGGCGTGCACTGGCCGCAGCTCTCGTCCTCGAAGAAGCGGAGCAAATTCAACGCCACCGCCTTCATGTCGTCCTTGTCGGACAGGATCACGACGGCATGGGAACCGACGAAACAGCCGTGCTTTTCCAGCATGCCGAAATCGAGCGGAATGTCGGCCATCGAGGCCGGCAGGATGCCGCCGGAGGCGCCGCCCGGCAGGTAAGCCTTGAAGGTTTCGCCCTCAGTCATGCCGCCGCAGAATTCGTCGATCAGTTGGCGCGCGGTGATGCCGGCAGGCGCCAGCTTGACGCCGGGGCTTTTCACCCGCCCGGACACCGAAAAGCTGCGGAAGCCTTTGCGCTCGTTGCGGCCTTGCGAGGTCGCCCACTCCGCGCCCTTGTCGAGGATGTCGCGCAGCCAGAACAAAGTCTCGACGTTCTGCTCCAGCGTCGGGCGGCCGAACAGGCCGACCTGCGCCAGATATGGCGGGCGGTGGCGCGGCAGGCCGCGCTTGCCTTCGATCGACTCGATCATCGCCGATTCTTCGCCGCAGATATAAGCGCCGGCGCCGCGGCGCAGATGCAGTTTGGTGTGGGCGCTAAGCCCCGCGGCCTCTAACTTCTCGATCTCTTCAAGCAGCATCAGCCGCAATTCGGGATATTCGTCGCGGATATAGATGTAGGTGTCGGTCGCCTCGACCACCCAGGCGGCGAGCAGCATGCCTTCGAGAAAGCGGTGCGGGTCGCGCTCGAGATAATGCCGGTCCTTGAAGGTGCCGGGCTCGCCCTCGTCGGCATTGACGGCGAACAGGCGCGGTCCCGGCTCGGCGCGCACCAGCGACCATTTGCGCCCCGTGGGAAATCCGGCGCCACCCATGCCGCGCAGGCCGGCGTCGCTGACGACCTTGATCACGTCGTCGCGCGTGCGCTTGTCGGACAGGCAATCTTTCAGCAGCGTATAGCCGCCAGCTTTTTGATAGGCAGCGAAATCGATCGCCGGATGCCAGGCATGCGGATGCGGCACCGCTTTCGCCGCCGCGGCCACGGTATCGAGCGTGCCGTGGAACGTCTGCATGTGGCCGACGGCGACGACCGGCGCGCGGTCGCAAGCGCCCATGCACGGCGCGCGCACCACGCGCACATCCGTGCCGAGAATTCCCGGAAGCTTGGCCAGCAGTTTCTCCGCGCCAGCCATCGCGCAGGACAATGAATCGCACACGCGCACGGTGATGGCGGGCGGCGCCACGTCGTTTTCCTTCACGACGTCAAAGTGCGAATAGAAAGTCGCGACCTCATAGACTTCCGCGAGCGCCATCTTCATCTCGAAGGCCAGCGCGGTGAGATGCGCGGCGGACAGATGGCCGTAACGATCCTGCAGCAGATGCAGGTGTTCGATCAGCAGATCGCGGCGGCGCGGCCGATCGGTCAATAGCGACTGCACATCGGCCAAGGCGGCCGGATCGACCTGACGGCCCTTCGGCGTGCGGCCCGATTTGCGCCGGCCGGCACCTTTGCCGGTCGCCGGCGGCGGCGTTTGAATGTTCATCGTTTGCTCCCAGATTTTTATTTGGAGCCATTCCAAAGCCTATGCAATCCCGGAATTCCATTGATCGATAGGGTTTATCTATCAAAATGCCGCCTGTTGTTGCCATTTTCCATCATGCAGCGGTATAAACCGGCATGTGCATGGTTCATTTCCGAAATTCCTCAATGTCTGTAACCAATTCCTACGCCGGCAGGGAGCGGATTCGGTGATCGATAAGCTCGAATTCCTCCTGGCTTTGTCCCGGGAACGGCATTTCGGCCGCGCGGCCGAGGCCTGCGGCGTCACCCAGCCGACTTTGTCGGCCGGGGTGAAGCAGCTCGAGGAATCCTTCGGCGTGCTGCTGGTCAACCGCGGTTCCCGCTTTCAAAGCTTCACGGCGGAAGGCGAGCGCGTGCTCGATTGGGCGCGCCGCATCGTTGGCGATACCCGCTCGATGCGGCAGGAAGTGCATGCCCTCAAGCACGGCCTCGCCGGCCGGCTGCGGCTCGCCGCGATCCCCACTGCGTTGGCGATGGTGGAAACGCTGACCACGCCATTTCGGGCGCGGCATCCGGAAGTGCAGTTCACGATCCTGTCGCGCACCTCGATCGAGATTTTGACGCAACTGGACAATCTCGAGATCGACGCCGGTCTCACTTATCTCGACAATGAGCCGCTCGGCCGCGTCACCGCGGTGCCGTTGTACAGCGAACGCTACCGCCTGCTGGTCGCCACCGATGCGCCGCTCGGCGACCGGGAGTCGGTGACCTGGGCTGAAGTGGCGAAAGTGCCGCTCTGCCTGCTGACGCCCGACATGCAGAACCGCCGCATTATCGAACGGCTGCTGCGCGACACCGGCGCCGATCCAGACATCACACTGGAATCCGATTCGATGATCCTGCTCTATTCACATGTCCGCACCGGGAGATGGGCCAGCGTGATGCCGGCGCGGCTGGCGGCGACGCTGGGCCTCACCGACACCAATATTCTGCGCACCATTCCGATCGTCGAGCCGGAAGCCAGCCACACCATCGGATTGGTGGCGCCGGCGCGCGAGCCGATGACGCCGTTGACGGCGGCGCTGGTGGCGGAAGCGCGTCGCGTCGCGCCGATGCTCATCGACTAAGCTTTCGCCATAGCTCTTCGCTATGGCGAAATTCAAATCTCCTATCGCACGATAGCGATCACGCGATTGATTCTCCCGATTGCTGCCGACACTGTCGCGCACCAATAACGCGCGCAAAAAGGCGCAGGATTCAGGGGAAGCGCATGACGACAATCGATCAACCGCTGAGCGGCGGTGGCGGACTCGCTGGCATACTCGATCGCGACCACACCATCGCCAAAGCGGGTTTCAATCGCTGGCTGGTGCCGCCGGCGGCGCTTTGCATTCATCTCTGCATCGGCATGGCTTACGGCTTCAGCGTGTTCTGGCTGCCGCTGTCGCGCGCCATCGGGATGACCGCCGCCAAGGCGTGCCCCGATATGACGCTGATGCAGGAGCTTTTCACCACCACCTGCGACTGGCGCATCGCCAGCATGGGCTGGATGTTCACGCTGTTCTTCGTGTTGCTCGGCGTGTCGGCTGCGATCTGGGGTGGCTGGCTGGAGCGGGTCGGGCCGCGCAAGGCCGGCTTCGTCTCAGCGCTGTGCTGGTCCGGCGGCCTCATGATCGGCGCCCTCGGTGTCTATGTCCATCAGCTCTGGCTGATGTGGCTGGGCGCCGGCGTAATCGGCGGCATCGGCCTTGGCCTCGGCTACATTTCGCCGGTGTCGACGCTGATCAAATGGTTTCCCGACCACCGCGGCATGGCCACCGGCTTTGCCATCGGCGGCTTCGGCGGCGGCGCCATGATCGGCGCGCCGCTGGCGAATATCCTGGTCAATACCTTCAAGACTCCGACTTCGGTCGGCGTCTGGGAAACATTTGTCGCCATGGGCGCGATCTATTTCGTGTTCATGATGATCGGCGCTTTCGCCTATCGCGTCTCGCCGGCCGGCTGGCAACTGGATGGCTGGAAGGCGCCGGCAAAAGCCAACGCCATGATCTCGCAACATCACGTGCATCTGAAAGACGCGCACAAGACGCCGCAGTTCTGGCTGATCTGGTGGGTGCTGTGCCTGAACGTGTCGGCCGGCATCGGCGTCATCGGCATGGCGTCGCCGATGTTGCAGGAAATCTTCGCCGGCACGCTGATCGGCAAACCCGAACTGAGCTTCACTCAGCTCGCAGCCGATCAACGCGTGCTCATCGCCGGAATCGCCGCCGGTTTTGCCGGACTGCTGTCGCTGTTCAACATCGGCGGCCGGGTGTTCTGGGCCTCGCTCTCCGACTTTATCGGCCGCAAGAACACCTACTACACGTTCTTCCTGCTCGGCATCGCGCTGTACGCACTCGGACCGTGGGCTGCCGGCATCCACTCGAAGGCGCTGTTCGTCGCGGCGTTCTGCGTCATCCTGTCGATGTATGGCGGCGGCTTCGCCACCGTGCCGGCTTATCTCGCCGATATGTTCGGCACGCAGTTCGTCGGCGCCATTCACGGACGATTGCTGACGGCATGGTCGACGGCCGGCATCATCGGGCCGGTGGTGGTGAACTACATCCGCGAGTTCCAACTGGCCGCCGGCGTGCCGCGCGACCAGCTGTACAACACCACCATGTACATTCTTGCCGGCATGCTGGTCATTGGCCTGATCTGCAATCACCTGATCAAGCCGGTCAATCCGAAGTGGTACATGGACCCGGCAGAAGTCGCCAGGCTGCAAGCGGCACACGCCAAAAGCGACGCGGCGATCGTGCATGGCTCATTCGGCATCGGCAAAGGCGGTTTCGACACCAAAGCCGCTTTGTTCTGGGCAGTGGTCGGAATTCCGTTGGCCTGGGGCGTGTGGAAGACCTTGGAAAGCGCCATCAAGATTCTCTAAGGCTTAAAACAAGACGCGGCGCGCCGTTTCCCATTGCGGGAAACGGCGCGTTGCTTTTCGGACAACGAATGATGTCGCAGCGGTTTAGTTTCGGGACAGTGCAGGAATCGCGGCGGACCGCGATCTATGTGGTGCGCCTGATGGACGGCACGGCCGATGAGCTCGAAATCACCGAGATCGCCGAACGAATGCGCGAAAAGCTGGCCGCACGCGGCGAGTTCGCCAGCGAAATCGTCGTGGTGCAGGGTGCCGCCAAGGAGACGTTGCGGCTGCACGGCACGGCCTATGCGGTGCAGCGCGTGCGCGCTGCCATGTTCAATGCCGCCATTAGCTGGCGGCCGATCGAACTCGACTGAAAAAGACGCTTTGGCTGCGGAACGCCGGATGGCCCTAAGCCGTTAGGGTTTGTCATGATCACGCAGCTCAATCCGCCACTGCCGCTGGAGACTCCGAAAGGCGTGGGGCTGGCGCATTTCGTCATCGACTACGGCCCGGAAGCCGACCTGGTCTGGGTTGTTTTCATGGACAAAGACGGCGCCTGCTGGTCGGTGCCGAACCCGGAAATCCGGATGTCGTTCAACTGGACCATGGGCCGGCGCAAGCCCGACCCGGGTGAAGCGGCCAGAGCCGCCGACAAGGTTCATCGCGCCTATCCGCGCCCTGCCGAGTAACCCGCATGGCCGACGCGCACGAGGTCTTCGGATTTAATTGCAGCAAATCCGACGAGGGCGACGGCGACGATTGGCCGGACTTGCGCAAGCGCATGCTGGCCGCCGACATCGGGGTGATCGGCACGCACACCTGGCGCGGCTGCCGAAAGCGCAGCAATATCCCGGGATCGAAGATGGGCGGCAACGCTACGCCTTGGCGCTGCCGGCTTTCTTCAAGCGTTCGATGCCTTCCATGATCAGCCGCTCGGCGTCCGCCGCATCGAGCCATTTCACGATCGTCACCCACTTGCCCTTTTCCAGATCCTTGTAGTGCTGGAAGAAGTGCGCGATCTGCTCGGTCATCACCACCGGCAGATCCTTGTAGCTGTTCACGCCGGTGTAGAACGGATGCAGCGCGTCGACCGGCACGGCGAGGATCTTCTCGTCCTTGCCGGCTTCATCCTCCATCAACAGTGCGCCGACCGGACGGCAGCGGATCACCGCGCCCGGCACCACCGGCACCTGGCTGATCACCAGCACGTCGCAAGGGTCGCCATCTTCCGACAGCGTATGCGGGATGAAGCCGTAATTGCCGGGATAGAACATCGCGGTGTGCAGAAAGCGGTCGACGAAGATCGCGCCCGACACCTTGTCGAATTCGTATTTGACCGGGACGCCGCCGAGCGGAATTTCGATGACGGCGTGGACATCCTTCGGCGGATTGCGGCCGGACGGAACGAGTTTGAGGTCCATAGCGGCCGTCCCGGTTGATGGCGCGGCGCTCAGAGCATTGGCCCGCCCCCGGACTATATCCGGAGACGGGCCAAATCGAAATCGCAGGCGGTTGATCGACGGCTGCGGCTTACGCCACCTTCTCCGACAGATGCCGGAACATGGCCTTCTTGGCTTCGTCGTCGAACTCGGTCTTGAACTTGTGCTTGTCCTTGAGCGCGTTGGCGCGCGCCGCCGCCGGACGTGCGTTGATCTCATCGACCAGGCGCTTGAGGTTCGGGAACTTGGCCCAGCCGCCTTCGCCGAGCACGGTCGGGATCAGACGCGCCCAGCCCCACAGCGCCATGTCGACGATGGTGTAGGTATCGCCGAGCATGTATTTCCGCGTCGCCAGCCGCGCGTCGACGATGCCGAAATGTCGCTGCGCCTCGAACATATAGCGGTTGATGGCGTATTCGTTCTTCTCCGGCGCGTAGTTGCGGAAGTGCACCGACTGGCCCGCATAAGGACCAATGCCGGAGGCGACGAACATCAGCCATGAGTACAATTCACCCTTCGCCTTCGGCGTGTTGGCGGGCATGAACTTGCCGGTCTTCTCGCCGAGATACAGCAGGATCGCGCCCGAATCGAACACGGTGACGTCGCCGTCGACGATCGCCGGCACCTTGGCGTTCGGATTGATCGCCAGATAGTCCGGCTTGTGCTGATCGCCCTTGCGGGTGTCGACCGGCATGGCCTCGAATTCCAGCCCGGCTTCTTCGAGAAACAGCGCAACCTTCATCGGGTTCGGCGCGCCGGAGTAATAGAACTTGAGCATGAGCTTCATCCCTGATTTCGAAATTGTCGTCCCCGCGAAGGCGGGGACCCATACGCCGCAGCGCTATCGATAGATCACGGAGTATGGGTCCCGGCCCTCCCCCCGATCAAGCCGGGGGTCGGCCGGGACGACAGGCGCTAAAACAGCCCGACGATCTTGCCGTCGGCGCCGACGTCGATGCTATCGGCCGACGGCACCTTGGGCAGGCCCGGCATGGTCATGATCTCACCGCAGATCGCCACCACGAATTCGGCGCCGGCGGAGAGACGGACCTCGCGCACCGGAATATTGAAGCCGGTCGGCGCGCCCTTGGCGTCGGGATTGGTCGAGAACGAATACTGCGTCTTGGCGATGCAGACCGGCAGCTTGCCGAAGCCCATCTCTTCCCAGGTCTTGAGCTGATCCTTGACCGCCTTGTCGGCGGTGGCGTCATCGGCGCGGTAGATTTCCTTGGCGATGGTGCGGATCTTCTCGAACAAAGGCATCTCGTCGGGATAGAGCAACTTGAGCTTGCCTTTGCTCTCGTCGATGACCTTGACCACCGTCTTGGCGACGTCGGCGGCGCCCTCGCCACCCATGGCCCAGTGGTCGGCCATCACGGCTTCGACGCCGAGCGCCTTGCACTTGTCCTTGACCAGCGCGATTTCCGCGTCGGTATCGGCCGAGAAGCGGTTGATCGAGATCACCGCCGGCAGGCCGAACTTCTTCACGTTCTCGACGTGGCGCTGCAGGTTGGCCATGCCGGCTTCCAGCGCCTTGAGGTCTTCCTTCTTGAGGTCGTCCTTCTTGACGCCGCCGTGCATCTTCAAAGCGCGGATGGTAGCGACGATGACGACGCAGGACGGCTCGAGGCCGGCCTTGCGGCATTTGATGTCGAGGAACTTCTCGGCGCCGAGATCCGCGCCGAAGCCGGCTTCGGTGACGACGTAGTCGGCGAGTTTGAGCGCGGTCGAGGTCGCGACCACCGAGTTGCAGCCATGCGCGATATTGGCGAAGGGGCCGCCGTGGATGAAGGCCGGGGTGCCTTCCAGCGTCTGCACCAGGTTTGGCGCGATGGCTTCCTTCAACAGCGCGGTCATGGCGCCGTGCGCCTTGATGTCCTTGGCGCGGATCGGCTTACGCTCACGCGTATAGGCGACGATGATGTTGCCGAGGCGCTCCTTGAGGTCGTCGAGGTCCTTGGCCAAACAGAAGATCGCCATGACTTCCGACGCCACGGTGATGTCGAAGCCGGCTTCGCGAGGATAGCCGTTGGCGACGCCGCCGAGCGAGCAGACGATCTCGCGCAGCGCGCGGTCGTTCATGTCCATGACGCGGCGCCAGACGACGCGACGGCTGTCGATGCCCAGCGCATTGCCCCAGTAGATGTGGTTGTCGATCAGCGCCGACAGAAGATTGTGCGCCGAGGTGATGGCGTGGAAGTCGCCGGTGAAATGGAGGTTGATGTCCTCCATCGGAATGACCTGGGCGTAGCCGCCGCCGGCGGCGCCACCCTTCATGCCGAACGACGGACCGAGCGACGGTTCGCGCAGGCACAGCATGGCCTTCTTGCCGATGAAATTGAGCGCGTCGGTGAGGCCGACCGTGGTGGTGGTCTTGCCTTCGCCCGCCGGCGTCGGCGAGATCGCCGTCACCAGGATGAGCTTGCCGTTCGGCTTGTCCTTGAGCGACTTGACGAAATCCATCGACACCTTGGCCTTGTAGTGGCCATAGGGATCGAGATTCTCCGGCGCGATGCCGAGCCTTTCCTTGGCGATGTCGAGGATGCGCCGCTTGGTGGCGGTCTGCGAAATTTCGATGTCGGATTTCGGTGACTGGTGCTGCGAGGCGGGCATGGGTTGATCCATTCAAATGGTAGACGGTGAACCGGCGATTTCTCACTTGTCATCACCGGGCTTGTCCCGGTGATCCCGCTTAGGAAGGCACAGTGCGTCCCTAAGCGAGATGGCCGGGACATAGGCGTTCGAAGAACGCCGTTCTTCGAACGGCTACGCCCGGCCATGACACCTCAACTAAATTTCGCTCCAACGGTGACGTTGGCGGACTTCGCCCACTCGCCGGCTTCGATCTTCTTGGCCCCATCGGGCTGCACGCGTGTGACCTTGAAGCGGCCATCGGCGCAGACCACGGTGATGCCGTCGGCTTCGACCGCGACGATCTCGCCGAGCTTGCCGGCGATGCCCTTGGGGTCCTTGGCCGGCAGCGGCTTGGCGTCGAAAATCTTGACGGTTGCACCATTGAGCGTGGTCCAGGCGCCGGGCGCCGGGTTGCAGCCGCGGATCAGGCGGTCGATCTGCTCCCACGGCTTGCCCCAATCGATCTTGGCATTGCCGGGGCCGCAGCGGCCCTCGTAAGTGGCGAGCGATTCATCCTGCTTGATGCGCGGCGCCTTGCCGGCTTTCACCAGGTCGACCGATTCCATCATTGCCTCGACGCCTTGCGGGAACAGCCGGTCGAAATAGACGGTGCCGAGCGTGTCGTTCGGGCCGATCGGGGTCTTGCGCGTTGTGAGGACGTCGCCGGTGTCGAGCCCGTTGTCGGGCCAGAAAATCGACAGACCGGCTTCCTTCTCGCCCTTGATGATCTGCCAGTTGATGGCGGAGGCGCCGCGATAGGCCGGCAGCAGCGACGGGTGATACTGGATCGAGCCGTGGGTCGGCGCGTTGAGAAATTCCTCCGGCACGAACAGCGTGACGAAGGCCATGACCTGGAGGTCGGGCTTGAGCGCCTTGAACTCGGCCAGCACTTCCGGCGTCTTGTACGAGGCCGGCTGCATCACCTTGAGGCCGGCAGCGAGCGCCGCTTCCTTGAGAGGATCGGCCTTGGCGCCTTCTTTTTCCGGCGCGACATAGACGGCGACGACGTCTTCGCCACGCTTGAGCAGCGCTTCCAGCACCGCTTTACCGAAAGCCTGCTGGCCGTGGACCACGATACGCATCAATGACTCTCCTCGAATTTATTTCTTACTTGTCCCGGGCGCTGCGCAACGCGAAGCGGTGCGCAGCAGAACCGGGACCGTAACAAGCACCATTTGCGCGACGGTCTCGGATCAGCGGTGCACCACTTCGTGGCGCACCGCGTCCGGGACAAGAAAAACTACGCCGCCTTCTCTTCCTTCTTCGGCGCGCTGAGCGCACCGGAGTTCTTGATCTCCGCGATCTCGTTAGCCTTGAAGCCGAGCACGTCGGTCAAAATCTCGTCGGTGTGTTCGCCCAAGAGCGGCGAGCGCGTCACCTCGGAGACCGAGTCCGACATCTTGATCGGATTGCCGACCGACAGATATTTGCCGCGCGTCGGATGATCGACCTCGACGACGGTGCCGGTCGCGCGCAGCGACGGCTCCTCGGCGATCTCCTTCATCGACAAAATCGGGCCGACCGGGATGTCATGCTCGTTGCACTGCGTCATGACCTCGAATTTGGTCAGGGTCATGGTCCAGTCTTCGATGCGGCGGAAGATCGCCTTCAGCTTCGGCAGCCGCGCCCGCGGCGTGGCGTATTCCGGATCGGTTTTCCAGGTCGGCTCGCCGATAATGTCGCAGATCGCCTGCCAGACCGGCGCCTGGGTGATGAAGTAAATGTAGGCGTCGGGATCGGTCTCCCAGCCTTTGCACTTCAAGATCCAGCCGGGCTGACCGCCGCCGGAATCGTTGCCGGCGCGCGGCACTGCGGCGCCGAACGCAACGCCCTCGCCGAACTGGCTGTATTCGGCGAGCGGGCCGACCTTGAGCCGCTGCTGGTCGCGCAGTTTGACGCGGCAAAGATTCAGCACGCCGTCCTGCATCGCGCACAGCACCTTCTGGCCGCGGCCGGTGCGGTTGCGCTGGAACAGCGCCGAGACGATGCCGAGCGCGAGATGCAGACCTGTTCCGGAATCGCCAATTTGCGCGCCGGTGACCAGCGGCGGGCCTTCGCGGAAGCCGGTGGTCGAGGCCGAGCCGCCGGCGCACTGCGCGACGTTCTCGTAAACCTTGCAGTCCTCATAGGGACCGGGGCCGAAGCCTTTCACCGAGGCAACGATCATCCGCGGATTAAGCTTGTTGATGTAGTCCCAGGTCAGACCCATGCGGTCGAGCGCGCCGGGCGCGAAGTTCTCGACCAGCACGTCGCACTTCTTGATCAGCTCGTTGAGCACGCGCATGCCCTGCGGATGCTTGCTATCGATGGTGATCGACCGCTTGTTGTGGTTGAGCATGGTGAAGTACAGCGAATCGGCGCCCTTCACATCGACCAGCTGGCCGCGCGTGATGTCGCCGACACCCGGACGCTCGACCTTGATGACGTCGGCGCCGAACCAGGCCAGCAACTGCGTGCAGGTCGGTCCCGACTGCACATGCGTGAAGTCGAGAATGCGAACGCCATCGAGCGCCTTGCCATCGAGGCCGTACGGCTTGTTAGACATTTTCGGCGCGGCCGATTTGCTATTGCCGTTCGCCTTTTTCACGGCGGGCTTTTTAGCGGCGAGCTTCACCACCTTGCGGGCGGGCTTCTTCGCCGCCGGTTTGGATTTGGCTTTCGCCTTCTTGGATTTCTTCTTAGCCATCTCGAATTTCCTCCATCTTCGCCGGCTATGCACACGGGCATCCGGCGCTAAGCGAATTGCGTGGTGATTACTTCTTTTTCAGCTTGCTCTGCGGATTAAGATTGCCGATGCGGCCGCTCTCGCTGCCGGCCGCGGGGTCGAGCACCGCGTTGATCAGCGTCGGCTTGCCGGAATCCATCGCCTCGTTGACGGCGCGTTTGAGTTCATCCGGGCTTGTCGCATTAACGCCGACGCCGCCGAACGCCTCCATCATCTTGTCGTAGCGCGAACCCTTGACGAAGACGGTCGGCGCCGGGTCCGAACTGACATTATTGACATCGGTGCCGCGATAGATGCCGTCATTGTTGAAGATGACGATGCAGACCGGCAGCTTGTAGCGGCAGATGGTCTCGACCTCCATGCCGGAGAAGCCGAAGGCTGAGTCGCCTTCCACGCACAGCACCGGCTTGCCGGTCTCGATCGCCGCGGCGATCGCGTAACCCATGCCGACGCCCATGACGCCCCAGGTGCCGACGTCGATGCGCTTGCGCGGCTGGTACATGTCGATGATGCCGCGGGCAAGATCGAGCGTATTGGCGCCCTCGTTGACCAGCATCGCGTCCGGCCGCTCTTTGACGATGGTGCGCAGCACGCCGAGCGCGCCGTGGTAGTCCATCGGCGAGTTGTTGTTCATCAGGCGCGGCGCCATCTTGGCGACGTTCTCTTCGCGCTTTTGAGCGACGGCGCCGGTCCAATCGGCCGGCGGGGCCGGCCATTTGCTGCCCATGCCATCGAGCAGCGCGGCGACGCAGGAGCCGATATCGCCGACCACCGGGGCGACGATCTCGACGTTGCTATCCATTTCCTTCGGCTCGATGTCGATCTGGATGAACTTCTTCGGCGCCTCGCCCCAGCTCTTGCCCTTGCCGTGCGACAAGAGCCAGTTCAGGCGCGCGCCGATCAGCATGACGACGTCCGAGTCCTTCAGCACGGTCGAGCGCGCCGCGCCGGCGCATTGCGGATGCGTGTCGGGCAACAGGCCCTTGGCCATGCTCATCGGCAGGAACGGAATGCCGCTCCGCTCGACCAGCGTACGGATGGCGTCGTCGGCCTGCGCGTAGGCCGCGCCCTTGCCGAGAATGATCAGCGGGCGCTTGGCGCTCTTGAGCACCTCGAGCGCGCGCTTGATCGCATCGGGCGCCGGAATTTGCGCCGGCGCGGCGTCGATCACTTTCACCAGCGATTTCTTGCCGGCCTCGGCATCCATCACCTGGCCGAACAGCTTGGCCGGCAGATCGAGATAGACGCCGCCCGGGCGTCCCGACACCGCGGCGCGGATCGCGCGCGCCACGCCGATGCCAATGTCGGCAGCGTGCAGCACGCGGAACGCCGCCTTGCACAGCGGCTTGGCGATGGCGAGCTGGTCCATCTCTTCGTAATCGCCCTGCTGCAGGTCGACGACCTCGCGCTCGGACGAGCCCGAAATCAGGATCATCGGGAAGCAATTGGTGGTGGCGTGGGCCAAGGCCGTGAGACCGTTGAGGAACCCTGGCGCCGACACCGTGAGGCAGACACCGGGTTTCTTGGTCAGGAAGCCGGCGATCGAGGCGGCATAGCCGGCGTTCTGTTCATGACGGAAGGACAGGACTCGGATGCCCGCGGCTTGCGCCATACGGCCGAAGTCTGTGATCGGAATGCCGGGCACGCCGTAGATCGTGTTCAGGCCGTTGAGCTTCAGCGCATCGATGATGAGATTGAAGCCGTCGGTTTGCTCGCGCTCTTCCCCGGCCGCTACCGCTGGGTTGGTTTTTACTGCTGCTTCAGCCATGGGAATTCCTCCGTCTTTCAATCCAGATAGTCGGCGAAGCGCGCCACGTGATCGGCCAGGCCGAGCGCATGGTCGCGCACCAGTTCCTCGGCGCGATCGGTCGAGCGCGCCTCCAGAGCTTCGATGATGTTCATGTGGTCGCGCATCGAACGGTCGGCGCGATCTTTCTCGACGATAGTCTTGCGGCGGATCATGCGCATGTGAGTAAACAGATTCTCCGCCAGATCGATCAGCACACGGTTACCGCTGAGCTTGATGATGCTCTGGTGGAACTCGATATTGACCTCGGAATATTCGTCGAGGTGGGCGCGCACCTTGCCGCCTTCAAAGGTGGTGAGCATCTTGCGCAGGCCGGCGATCTGGTCGACCGTTGCGGTCTGGGTGATCAGGCGCGCGGCCATGCTTTCCAGCGCCGCCCAGGCGGTGATCATCTCGATCACTTCGCGCTTGGTCTTGCGCACGACATAGATGCCGCGCCGCGGCACCAGCCGCACGAAGCCTTCGCTCTCGAGCTGCGCCATGGCTTCGCGCACCGGCGTTCGGCTGATGCCGAAGTCCTGCGCCAGCTTGCGCTCGTCGAGCCGGATGTCCTCGCGATTGCGATAGATATCCATCGCGACGATGGCGTTCTTCAGGGCGGTATAGGCCTTGTGCTTGAAGCTTGGCGTGGCGTCGATCGGCGCCATCGCCGGCTGCGAACGAGGCGCCGCGCCGGCAGGCGCAAGGCCGCTGGCAACTGCACTGACGCTACGGGGGGTACGAACGCGACTGCTCATGCTGGTATACAATATGCCAGATGGAAACGAAGGTGCAACCGCCTTGATGAAGAGGGCGCATGGACGCGCCCGTTATTTGCTGCAGTGCACTAGAATGAAAGCGCCGCCCGTGGCTGTCGCAACGGGCGGCGTTTCACGCAGGTACGATCAGCCTCGGGCGATCATTTTACGGCGCCATGGCTTGAGGACCGCGATGGCCAGCACCGCGGCGAGAATATTGGCGCCGGCCGCGATGATGAACACCGTATCCCAGCTGCCCGTCATCTTCTGGATCTGGTTGGTGTAGGGCACCAGGAGCGCGGCCGTTCCCTTCGCGGTGTAGAGCAGACCGGCGTTGGTGGTGGCGAACTTGGAGCCGAACGTGTCCGTGCAGGTCGACGGGAAGAGACTGTAAATCTCACCCCAGGCGAAGAACACGAGACCGCTGAGCAACACGAACATGAACGGGTTGTTGCCGAACAGATAGAGCGCGAAGATGCCGATGCCTTCGATGAAGAAAGCGATGAACATCGTGTTTTCGCGGCCAATATGATCGGACACCCAGCCAAAGAACGGACGGGTCAACCCGTTGAGGATGCGGTCGAGCGTGGCGGCGAATGTCAGCGCCGTCATGGTCAAGCCGAACATGCTCACCGGCACGCCGGCGATCTTCAGATCCTGTGAGATCGGCGCAAGATTGGCGGTCACCATCAATCCGCCGGCGCCGACGATCACGAACATGAAGTACATCAGCATGAAGATCGGCTGGCCGCGCGTGCTGACGGTATAGCCGCCATAGCCGAAGATGAGGATGGCGAGCGCCAGCGGAATGTAGAATTGCTGGCCGATCGCCCAAAGCCCCAAGCCGCCCGCCAAGGCGATGCAAGCGCCGATGATGTACAAGTTGGTCGGCCCGATGATTTCGTTCGGGGCAAACTGGCGTGCGTTCTGGATGACTTTGGTATTGCGCGTAGTATCAGGCACCTGTCCGGGCTTCGGCACATTCATGAAGAAGGCAAGTGCGCACACGATGACGCCCTGGCCGATGCCGAAGTTGAAGAAGGTAGCCTGGAAGCCGCTCGAGGCGATCATGGCTTGGATCGGTGCGACAGTCAGCGCCGAACCGGCGCCAAAGCCCGCGGCGGTGATGCCGGCGGCAAGACCGCGTTTGTCCGGAAACCACTTCAGCGCGGTGCCGATGCAGGTGCCGTAGACCGCGCCGGCGCCGATGCCGGCGATGATTTGCGCGGCATAGTAGGCACTGAGCGTACCGGCGTAGGAATTCATCACCCAGCCGATGCCGCACAATACGCCGCCGAAGAAGATCACGATCTTCGGGCCGTATTTATCGACGAACCAGCCTTCGATCGGCACCAGCCAGGTTTCGAACAAGACAAAGAGCGTGAAGGCGACCTGAATGGACGCCCGATCCCAGCCGAATGTCTTCTGAATATCGGGTACGAAAAACGTCCAGCCATATTGCAGGTTGGCGATCATCGCCATGCAGATGACGCCGATGACAAGCTGCCCCCAGCGCATCAATTCGGATGCGCGGGCGGAAGTGCCGGTTTCCATTGCGAGTGCCATTTTGAATCCCTCCCTCAGTGTTTCCTGCGCGCGGCCAGTCTCATCGCTGGCTCGGCAGTCGTCCCCGTGGGCAGGAGCCTAATTCAAAATGCAAATGCGTGTATACATAATAACGATCGCCCCCTGACGGTTATTGTCGCAGGCAGCCCAACCCGGCGCACGCTGCTGTTGCAATGCAACGCAATCCGATTCAGTCGGTGAAGCATATTGTTAGGGCGCAACGCAGATCATATTGGGGGCTTTTTTGTTGCTGCGCGAAGAGACAAAAAACAAAGCCGACAGCCTGCGTTAAAGCGTCTTAGATATGCATCGCGTGCGTAGCTGAAGGCTGAGCGTGCCGATCGACAGCATCGGGTCTGGCCGGCGCGCGCAACGCACGCCCGACCGGGGCGATTGTTTTGGGATCGCAGGCAGGTTGTTCGCAGGAGATATTTCCCTTGGCGGCTCAATAAAAAAAGCCCGCCAAGCTGATCGCTTAGCAGGCTTTAATTTGGTTGCGGGGGTAGGACGCGCAACCACATCCGAAGACCAGCCTGAATTCCTTTGAATCGCAAGGAGTTCGCTCAAACGAGGGGGCGAATTTCGCGGTGAATCATCCTACCTGGATGATTCACGGAAATGGCGCGCCCTGAAAGGCGAACCATGGCACGTCCCAGTTACCTCTGCCGCCGCGAAGGCGGGCGTTATTACCTGCAGATAAGGGTGGGAAAAGCCGGCGCCGCCCTTTACGGGCGTCCAATTCTGCGGGCGTCCTTAAGGACGGCAGATTTTGGCGAGGCACGGAGCGGCTTTTGGACAGTCTTGGATGGGCGCGCGATCTCATGGATGCTCCCGACCTGGAGGCAGTCGGGACCGTCATCGACCGGCGGCTGCAAAGCTACACGGCGGCAGGCGCCCCCGACAGTGAACGCGCCCTCACGGAGCGTGTTGCGTTCGAGCACCACGCCCGACACTACATGGCGCGCGCCAACGAGCGGGGCTTCGAGTTCGCGCGGCGCTTCGAGTTCTTCGCCACCCGATGGGTCGACTTCGTCGACCAGAACAAGGCCAGCGAGGACAACCTCGCTCGTCTAAGCCGCCAACAAGAATATGAGCGCGGCCGGGTGGAGGCTTCGACCGCGGCAGCACACGGTTGGCTGCCGGTATCGGTCGCGCCCGCCCTCGTCGACCGGCTGCAGGCGGCAGCCGGCGGATCCGTCGTCCTGACCCACGAGGTGCACCAGACGATCGACGCCATCGTCAAAAGCGAGGTCGGCAAGCACGTCGCCGGACTTGGTTCGTTGGCGCCTGCCGGACCGGTGGGGCCGGTTGCGCCAGTCGGACCCGTGGCGCCGGTCGCGCCTGTCGCTCCGGTAGCGCCCGTCGAGCCTTTGATATTGGCAATGACGGAATAAGTGCCGCTCGACTTTTGATAAACGTCGTCGGTGTCGGTCCGAAAATAGAAGTCGCCGTTGGCTCCGACTGTATTGGATGGCACTCCACTGCCACTTCGCCAGGTTGCGCCGTCAGCGCCGGCTGTCCCTGTAGCTCCGGTTGGGCCAGTTGGTCCTGTTGCTCCTGCGGGCCCCGTGGCGCCGGTCGCGCCCGTTGCTCCAGCAGCACCCGTTGGTCCAGTTGCGCCCGTCGAGCCTTTGATATTGGCAACGACAGAATAAGTGCCGGACGACTTTTTGTAGACATCGCCAGTCGTATCATCGAGGTAATAGTCGCCGTTTGCTCCCAGCGAATTTGAAGGTGTACCTGATCCGTTGCGCCAGGTTGCGCCGTCGATGCCAGCAGGGCCTTGGGGACCTGTCGCGCCTACGGCTCCAGTTGGACCGGCCGGACCAACCGAACCTTGCGCGCCTACTGATCCCGGGTTGCCCTGCGGACCTTGGTCTCCTTGCAGACCGGAAGCGCCTTGGAGACCCTGCAAGCCTTCCGGGCCTTGTTCACCCTGCGGACCGCGGATGTCGACCGCGTCACCGATATCGGCGACCAGCCCGACGGCGCCGACATATTGGCCGCTTGCTGGCGGCGTACCGGTGCCTCCTGTCCATGACGCAACTTGCAACACGCGCCGCGCGCCGTCGCCGACCACCGCAAATGCTGGTGACCAGCCGTCATCGCCATTGGAGCCATCCGCTCCATTGGCGCCGGCGGCACCGGCAGTCCCTTGCGCACCTTGCAGTCCGATTGGTCCTGCAGGGCCCGGCCCACCTTGCGCGCCTTGGGTCCCTTGCGGGCCTTGCAGACCTTGCAGACCCTGTGGTCCTTGCTCGCCCTGTGGTCCCTGCAGCGCAAGCTGCTCGACGATGGCGTGCAGCGGTGCCTGAACATTGCCGAGTTCGCTTCCGGTCGACTGTACCAGCTCGACAAGCTCGTCACCGGTCAGCGGGCCGGCCGGGTCGAGCTCGGAAATTCGCTTGTCGACCATCGGCGCTATTCCAGAATCCTAAACTCGCCGGCTTCGGTGATCCGCCGACCCCCGAGCTCGGTCAGCAGATAGATGGGCGGGTCCTCGTCCTCATCCATGGGGGCGATCATCAGGATCAGGCGCAGCTCATTGCCGTTCTCGACGAAGCTTTTGATCCGCCAGGCCGCACCGCTGAATGAGAGCTCGCCATCGACGAGATCATCGAAGGCTACTCCCAGCCTGACGAGCGCGCTGCGACGCACGTCAGCCGCCGGGCGGATGGTCTGCACCCCGATCATGCCGCCTTCATCGACGGTGACGCCCTTGGTGTTGTCGATCACCACAAGGTCGTACCGGACCGAGCCGATCGTAAGCACGGCCGGTAGCCCGAACGTGCCGTAGACCGGCCCGAACACCAGGGCGTCGAAGTCGATCATTCCGCCGCTTAGTTGCTGGTCAGAATCTTGACCGCGAGCCGCGGCCGCTTGTTCACGGGCAGCGGCGACGCCTCGGTCTTGACATCGATGGCGCTGCCATCCAGCCGCGCTAGTTGCCGGGCATAAATCGGCAGGCCCATGGTGTTGACGGTCTCGATCAGGTTTGCCGGGGCGCCATAGGTCACGAAGGTGTCCATGGTGCCGAGCGGAAACGCGATGCCCTCATTCGTCGGAACCAGCGTCTCAGTCGCGCCAGTCGAGAGCGTGACGGTGGCGTTGTATTCCTCGAACACGATGCCAGCGAACGGGAACCGCCGACGGGTGTCCTCGCGCAACGGCTGGGCACCGGTTGAGGAGAAGTACTTGTAGGCCTCCTCCACCTTGGAATGGCCGATCAGCTTGTCGAAGAAGCCAGGGCTCACCAGCGCGAGCACGCCGTTCATGGTCTCACCCTTGAGCTCGGTCTCGATGTCACGCAACACTTGCCGGCACTTGGTCTGGATATTGGTACCGGCAGTCCCGAGCACGAAGTCGACCGACTGTTGGGCTAAGCCGAACTCGTCGAAATAGTCGTAAAGCTCGACGCCTGAGCCATCCTTGACGACCCCGCGCAGCGCATTGATCTCCATATATTCTCGGGTCTGCGCGTGTTTGGCCCGCATGCGCGTGATCTTTCGCTCCATGACGGTGGCGAGCGGGTCGGCAGCGTCGGCGACGCCGAAGCCGCGCACACCCTGGATATCCTGCGGCGTGATCACGTCATCGTGCGGAATCCAAGGCACGGTGAACGAGCGCGTCGAGCGCGTGTCTCGGTTGGCGACGGTTGCCGGCCCGCCGAGCGGCACAGTCGGCAAGAGGTTCAGCACGCCTTCGGCCTGCTCGATGATGACGCTGCGCTGGGTGACTCCCTCGAAGCGGAACAAGCCCATCTCGCCCAACCGCGTATAAATGTTGGGCAGGATGTTGATGGCCGAAGTCATCTCGGCGAGCGTGTATCCGCCCGCGTCGAAGGGATTGATCATAGGTGCCATGGGGGTTCCTTAAATGGTTCGGGCCCCGACGGTTAAGTCCGTCGAAGCCCGGTGTGGCGTGTAGGTTGATAAACGGCTCGATCAGGCAGTGACGCGCGGAACGAGCCCGACATTGGCAAGCTGAGCTTGTTTTGCGGCTGACTTATCCGCGTCGTCGATCGAGTCATCAAAGACGAGGGCCGCCCTGGACACGATCGTAGGGCCGCGCGCGATCACAAGGCCGGTCTTGTCGGCAGCTGTGGCGTCCACCGCCTCGATCAGCACTGCGACCGCAGTCTCTGCGCCTTCATCGCCGGTGACTTCGGCGGCCGGCGAAAGCCGGTATTTGCCGGAGGCGGTGATTTGGCCCAGCACAGAGCCTAGCGCGTAGTTCGCGCCTGATTTGAGCGTCACGGTCTCGCGGCAGTAGTTCGCGTTGAGTTCAAACTTAAGCAGATCGCCGAGCGTCGGCGACATCGTCAGCGTAGTCATATCTTGTGCTCCTTCGAGTGATTAGGCGCGCGCCGCCGCGGCGCGTTCCTTGGCACGCCGCACGATCGGGCTGTCGCCTGCGACAGGTGTGGATGGGGCCGCCGCGATAACGCTGGTCGCCTCGGCGCGCGCGGCAAGCGCATCGAGCACGGTACGGCGGAGCTGATCGGTCGAGATGCCCTTGCCCATGGCATCGACCGCATCGACCGTCACGCCAAGCCGGGCAGCCTGAGCTGCGAGTGCAGCGATGTCGGCATATTCCGCGCGCAGCTTGTTCGCCACGCCAGGGTCAGTCACAGGTTCAGCCGCGAGCTCCGGCGCCTGGATGGGTGCGGGTCGCTGGATGGGTGGAGGGGCCTGGATGGGTGGAGGAGCCGGTTCGGAATGCGACGCCTGTGGTGTCAACTCCAACGCGAGCGATCGTTGCGGCTCGCTTGCGTCCTGCTCAATCCGTTCGGTCTTGTTCGTCGCCATGGACGTGCTCCTCTTCGGTATCGGGTTGATAATGATGCGCGCAGGCAACGCTGCCTGGTCGAGCTCGGCGGCCATGTCGGCAATCGCGAGATCGAGCGTCCCCACGCGATCGGCAAGACCAGCGCGGACCGCAAGCTCGCCGCGATAGACGGCGGCGTTGGTTCCGCGCACGGCCTCGTTGGTCAGACCGCGGTTGCCAGCCACGAGCCCGCACAGTTGCGCGTAGAGATGATCAACGTCGGCCTGGATCGTGGCGCGGGCCCGCGCGGACAGCGGCTCGTGGCCATTGCCATCGACCTTGCTTTCTCCTGCGAACACGAATGTCCAAGCCAGACCTGCTTTTGCATCGGCAGCACTCTCATCGACATGAACCGCGACCACGCCGACGGATCCGACCTCGCCGGTCCGCGTTACGTAAAGCCGGTCACCAGTGCTCGCGAGCGCATAGGCCGCCGATAGCGCGCCTTCGTTCGCAACTGCCCACAACGGCTTGTTGGTCACGGCCTTGATCGCGCTTACCCGCTCGACCAGGTCAAACAGACCGCCGACTTCGCCGCCGGGCGAATCGATGTCGAGAATGACGCCGCGCACTGAAGGATCGGCCATGGCGGACGCAATGGCGTCGCCAATCTCGCCGTACGACAGAAGGCCACTCGCGGCATCGAGATAACCCGAACGGCTCACCAGCGTGCCGACCACCGACACCACCGCGATTCCTTCGCCGGTGATCGAGGTCTGCGGTACGGAATCGGTTCCCGTATCGGCCGTTTGCAATGGCATCCCGGCAAACCGCGGCGCCATCACGCCAAGGATCACTTCAAGTTTCCCGCGTGCGATCATCAGCGGCGTCCCGAATACACGGGAGGCCACGTGGGGCAGGTCAGTCATTTATGGCGTACCGCTATCGATCAGGTTCAGGCAGCAGTGGCGTCAGCCGTTGCGCCAGGATCGCTTGGCATTTGCGCAGCATTTCCGGGCACGGCCGACCCGAAGGTCAGGCCGAGCGATTTCTCGCGCGCATTGTCGGCCGCAATCTCAGCGTCGACCTGTTCCGCGTCATAACCGCGCTCGGCCAGCGCCTGAGAGCGGCTCTTGAGGCCGGCGTCGATTTGCTCAATCTCGGCGCGAGCATCCTTCATGGGGTCCACCCAGTCCCACTTCGGCGGCAACCAACCGCAGGAAAGATACTCACGCCGGCGCCGGTCATAGTCCGGAAGATCGAGCGCGCCTGCCATAACTGCAGTGTCCATCCAGCGCGCCCAGACCTGGCGGCACAGTTGCCAGACCATCACGGCATGCTGGTAGGCCTCGATGCGGCGGCGGAACTCCAGCAGCGCCAGCCGGGAGTTCGAATAATTGGCCTTGAGCATGTCGTTCGATAGATACGCGTACGGCACACCGAGTGCGGCCGACACTTGTAGCAACGTCCTGTATTGGAACGGTTCGTAAGTCTGCCCTGAATCCGCAGGCGCCGAGGTCTGCACCTCTTCACCGGGCTCCAGCATGGTGATCTGGCCCGGCTGCAGGTCGAGTGTGCGCTCGTCGTTCTCGTCGCGACCCTCCGCCGCATCGAGCGGCTCGGCTGGCGCCGGCGTCGTGATAAAGAGCGCGTGCATCGCCGCGACCTTCTTCCGGTCGAGCTCGGCATCGTCATACTGGTCAAGCAAGAACAGCTTCACGATGCCAGCGGCAAAGCGCGAGATCCCGCGCAGCTGGCCGGCATCGATCGGATCGATGATGTGCACGATCTCGGACGCCGGGATGCGCACGATCTCACCGGCAAGACCAGGGTCGGTCATGTCGCCCGGGTGCCGGCGCAGGAAGTGATAGGCGACACGCCGCCCGATCGCATCGAATTCGATGCCCTGCCGGATGACGTTACCGCTAGGCGAGATTTCGTTACGGTTTAACGGCAGCATCTCCGAGGGCAACATCTGCAGCTGCAGCGGAACCGTGAGCCCATCCTGCGGCCGGCGCGGGCGAAACCGGAAGAACACCTCGCCAGCGATAAACACCTCGCGCGCGGCGCGGCGTTGCAGGCCGTAGAAGTCCGTAAACCCCTCTGCGTCGGCCTCGTCGGTCCAGTCCAGCCAGAGCTTTTGCACCCGCCCTTTCAGCTCGGTCTCCGCGATCAAGGATGACGGCTTGATACCGGCGCCAACCACGTTGCCGGCCCAGCTCTCGATGGCGTTGGCGGCATAGCCGTTGTTGCGCACGAGCCAGCGAGCGCGAGCCGTGATATCGGGACCGGCCGCCGCGATCAACGTATTGAGGTGCGCGCGGCTTGGCTGGAAGCCTCTCAGTCGCCTGTTTGCAAGTCCGGCCTCGAATCCGCCGATGAACGCTCCGACCCGGCGTCGGAACTGCGTCAGCGACGCGAGCATTTAAAGTCCCTTTGAAGCAGAGGTCAGGATCCGGCGACGACGGCCGTCACTGCCGGCGAGTGCCATGCGGCGCTCTACATCCGTGATCGCGGCGGCCATCTCGGTATCTGTGGCATAGACCACGCGCCGGCCATCGATCTCGACCGTGCGCACACCGCGCAAGCGCGCAGCCAGCAGCACATCGCGCTGCGCGGTCATCTCATCGAGGGTCATTGTCGGGATGGCTCTTTCAGCTCAGGTCAGGGCGCAGTCCTTCACCCAGCAGGTTCTTGAATTCATGGCCGGTTACTGGGGTACAGCGGCGGCATAGAGCAATATGGAGTTGGACGGATCGGTACTGAATGACCCATACCGGAAACGATGCGCCACCAGGCTGATCAAACTTGCGCCGTGTTATCCGGAGGGTTGGCCAGCACGACCGACGTTTCGATCTGTCGATCCGGGATATTCCAATAGGTCTTGAGAAGCATGGATTTTCGCCCAGGTGAAACCAACTCGAAACCGTGGCGCTCATAGAACCGAATTGCCCACTCTGCAGCGCCCCACGTGCCGACCAGCATAGGCCGCATGCTCAAGGACCGCAGATGCCGCAGCAGCGCGCCGCCAATGCCATGCCCTTGATGGACTGGCAGAACGTAAGCATGTCGGATGAGATCGACGTCCTGAACCGACTGGATGCCCATTACACCGACGAGCTCGCCATTCGCCGTGTGGCCCCAGAACTTCACTCCAGCGGCTATCTCGCTATTTAGCTCATCCAACGGCATGTATGGCACGTGCCAACGATCGGCCGGGATTATCCCCCGATAAGCTTCAGCTGCAGCGTTGACAATCGCCAGCATGACGCCGCAATCATCATTGCGGCATTGGCGAATGCTGCTCACGGCCCGGCCCTGGCTTTGGTCTTCGCCCATCATCGCGCACCTCCGCCAGCAAGAACTCTAGCATAGATGTCTCTGATTTTGTGCAATGGCACATGGCGACATATAGCGGCGCACACGAACGCTCGAAATTTCTGTCCGCTCTTGGAGCAACAGCGGAAGTGACGAGCGTCATCAACTCATGTAGCTCGACCGGAACACGCGCCGGCTCCGTTGCTCCGGTCGTCGTCGGAGAACGCCAGCGATGCTAGCGGACGGCGCATCTGGCTTTTCCACTTTTTCATGTTCAAGAAGTTCTGGTGCCCCGACCTGTTGCTCGAGATTGCGCCACATTGCCTCGGTCCACCGATCGGCCCCTGCGATCCAGGCCGCGGCACGAGCATAGACACGGCAGTCGAGCGCCTCGTTGCGTTCGCGCAGTTTCTGCCATTCGAGCCGATTGAAGCCGCGTTTGGTCTTGACCGTGACCAGCTGCTCGCCGACCAGCTGCTTGAACCATTCGGCATCACTGCCGCGCGGTAAGTGCACGTAGCCCGCGGGGAATTTTGCCCCCGCGGCGATTTCCTCGTCGGTCGGCGCCGACAGACGGAGATAGCGATAGGTCTCGCTCTTGAAGGTCGCAACCGCGATCGTCCACAGCCGTGCGCCACGGCGGAGCTTCTTGCCACCCTCGGTAACGTCGACATGCGTCGGGCCCGCGACGGGTGCCGCTCGGTTGAAACCGTCGACGCCCTTGATCGGCGCGACCTGCGCGTGACCCGCACGGCGGGCCCATGCGTACACGGCGGGCGACTCGTAGCCGGTATCGATCGCGAGCTTGGCGAGACCGAGCTGGGCGCCATTGGCGTGCGGCCATGTTTGGCTCAGAAGTTGGCCGAGCTTAGTCCACGTCTCGGCATGCTCGGGTCCGCCGTCTATAATGATGTGGTCGACCAGCCAGCTTTCGAGCCCCCGCCCCCAGGCCCAGACATCGACCTCGATGCGATCCTTCTGCACGTCGGCGCCGGCGGTCAGGAACAGACCACCCGACGGCACTGTGCCGATTTGCCACTGCTCACGGCGCTCATAGAGCCGCTGCCAGTCCGGCGCCTCGCCGCTCTCAACCCACGTCAGGCCCAGCACGCCGTTCTTGAAGCTGCGTTTGGCCTCGTCGGTGGCCTGCGCCGCCTCCCACATCCGGGCGATGTCCGACCAGGACAGCCAGCCAACCGGTGAATAGAGCGCCGAGAGATGGAAGCCGATGGTGCCGGGATCGGCACCATCGGTGGTGGCGCGCCACTCGCCGGCTTTGAGCAGCGCGGTCTTGTGATGCTCTTCGATAATGCCACCGCAATCGACGCACTCGTAATGGGCGGTCTCGGGTTTGCCCTTATCCCAGCGCAGCCGCTCGAATTCGAGCCACTGCATGTGTGCGCAATGCGGGCACGGTACGAAGTAGCGGCGCTGGTCCGAGGTCTCGTATTCCCGCTCGATCCGGGAGATGCCATGGATCGTCGGGGTCGACCCAAGCAGCACCTTCGACCGCCACGAGAATGTGCGAGTTCTAGCCTCGGCGAGTGCGACCGGATCGCCCTCCTCGTCAGCCGAGGGCGGATAGGCATCGACCTCGTCCAGAAACAGATAGCGCGCCGGCATCGAGCGCAATCCCACTGCGCTGTTTGCGCCGGTGATGATGAGCAGCCCTGCCGGGAACTCCTTTGAGAGCACAGTATTGCCGGCGTCGCGGGCGCGGGACGGTTTGACCCGCTCCCGCAACGCAGGGCTCTCGGCAATCAGCGGCTCGATACGTTGCCGTGAAAACCGTTTCGCCAACTCCACCGTTGGCTGCACCGCTAGCATCGGCCCTGGCGCATGATGGATGACGTAGCCAATCCAACAGTTGCCACTCTCAGTGAAGCCGACCTGCGCGGACTTCATCACTACGATGCGGCGCGCCGGATGGCTGGGCGACAGCGCATCCATAATCGCCCGCATGTAGGGCGTGCGGTCGGTGCGGTAGCGCCCCGGCTCTGCCGACGCGCGCGGGCTGAGATAACGATGCGTATCGGCCCATTCCGAAACAGTGAGCCGCGGATCGGGCCGCAACCCATCCCGCCAGACCTGGCCGAGTTCGTCCGCGCCCTCGAAGCTGAGTTGATCGTCCAACTTGTGTCATCGAAATTCTGGGCGGACCTCAGCGAGCTCAGAAAGCTGCGCCCGAACATGGGTCTCCAGGATCTTTTGCATCGGATGCGCCTCGACGCCGAGTTCGGCCGCCATCAGTGCCGCGACCCGCGCCGGCCAATTGATCCAGGCATCGCGCTCCTCACGCGCCAGCCGGAACACAAGTGCAGTCGCGCGTGCACGATCTATCAACTCGCCTTTGCGCTCCTGCAGTCGTAGGCGGGCGAGGTGCGCCTTTGCAATCTCATGCGCGGTGCGGGCCTGGACGAACGTGACGTTGCCACTGGCCGGGAGACCTTGTTCCTTCAACGTCTCGCGCACGGAACCGACAGCCGAGTCCGCAACTGGTCGAAGTTTCTCAGCAACCAGCTTGCGACGGGCCGGATCGCTCGAGCGCTCCCAGGACGCATCGGCCTTGGCCGCATCAACGCTGCCGTCTGGTTCCAAAACTACGCGGCCATGCTTGACGGCGCGCAGAACCGCGACGTGGCTTACGCCACGCTGCCGCGCATAGGCCCGAATTGATAATCCCACGATCATTCTCGCGCGAACTGAGCAATCAAATTGCTCGTAATCAACTTGGCTATCGCTGTAATCGAAGCATTCATGCGGTCACCCACGCAGGAGACCGCCATGCGCCGCAACGACAAACAAACCGCCCTCGACGCCTTTATGGCTCGTAAGTCCGAGATTGACACGATGCTCGATCGCCTCAAGGCACTGAGTAACGAGCACTTCGGCTACGGCCCCGACGACATCAACTGGGGTCACGTCGGCACGCTTGCCCACTACGCCGAGCTGCTCAAGCGCATTACCGACGCGGCCTTCAAGGAAGGCGAGCACGCTGCATAGCCTGCCGCGCTCCAGCCTCGCCCCGCACGATCATGGCAGGCGGGGCTTGGGCTGGTAGCAGGGTCGCGATGGTCGTGGGCCCCACTGCTGATGGAGCAAGATCATGTCACGCTTGTCCGATTCCCAACTCGTCGTTCTTACCGCCGCCTGCCAGCGATCCGAGGCTTGCGTGTTTCCAGTCACCGCCAAGCTCAAGGGCAATGCCGCCGGCAATGTGCTCAAGAGCCTGCTGAAGAAGAACTTGATCAAGGAGGTCCGCGCCAAGCGCGACGACACCGTCTGGCGTCACGACGAACAGCACGGCCGCATGACGCTCGTTGCCACCAAGGCCGCATTCGCCGCGCTCGGCATCGACCCGCGCGACGAGGCGGAAGATGCTGAGACCAAGGCGGCAGATGAGGCGCCAGCCAACGTCGAGGCCGAACCGAATACGCGCCCGAAGACACCCAAATCCACGGAACCGAAAGCGCCCCGCAAGGACAGCAAGCAGGCACAACTCATCGCGATGCTGCGTCGAGCCAAGGGCGCCTCCATCGACGAGGTCGTCAAAGCCCTGGAATGGCAGCCGCACACGGTTCGAGGTGCCATCGCAGGCGCCCTGAAGAAGAAGCTTGGGCTCGACGTCACATCTGAAAAAGATGAGAAACGCGGGCGTATCTATCGAATTGCAGAATAACGCCAGTAGGTTCACGCAAGTGTGAAGCAGGTGCGCGCATTTGGCTACCTTGCCCGAGAGCCAAGGTTGATTATCTTAACGCATAAGCTGGACAGCCCCTCAGTCCCCCCTGAAATTGTCCGGCAACAGTAGTGAGAAATGGTCCCCGGTGCGTATTTGCCGGGGGCCATTTTTGTATGAAACAACTGGGACCTATCTGTTTGCCATGTTGTGTGACCGCCGAACGATTTTGTTACTCGCCGCCTCCCTCTCGGTCGCCGGCGGCTCAGCGCGAGGCGAGACCATGAGTCAAAAATCGGCCACCATCGACGATCTGAGCCGTGAGCCGCCCCTCTCTGCGATCGGCAGCCGCTGGCAGTTGTTCACCGACCAGGTGATGGGTGGCGTCTCCAATGGGACGATGGTGCGCGAGACGGTAGCGGGCCGACCGGCCATTCGTATGCGGGGCAACGTCAATCTCGAAAACAACGGAGGCTTTGTGCAGATTGCGATTGATCTTTCCCCCGATGGCAAGGCCGTGGATGCCAGCCCTTGGCGAGGGATCGAGCTCGATGTGTTCGGCAACAGCGAGGAATACAGCATTCACCTGCGCACCGAGGATCTCACTCTACCTTGGCAGTCCTACCGGCAGAGCTTTCGTGCAGATCCGCAGTGGCGGACGATCACGTTTCGCTTTCAAGACTTCGTGCCATATCGGACCGAGACGGCGCTCGATACCCTCCGCCTACGACGCATTGGCGTGGTTGCGATCGGCCGCGCGTTTTCGGCGGACCTTGCCATCGGCGGGTTGAGATATTTGGCCTGACCCGTTGAACGGTTGAGCTGTTTCCGCGTGCCGCGCTTCGCCCCCGTTCACCTCCTGCCATCGCTGAACGATGACATCGACGTATTTCGGATCGAGCTCGATAAGCCGCGCGCGACGCCCAGAGTGTTCCGCCGCAATCAGCGTCGTACCCGAGCCGCCGAATGGATCGAATACGATGTCGCGGCTCTTGGATGAATTGCGGATCGCCCGCTCGACCAATGCCACCGGCTTCATCGTCGGGTGTAAATCATTCTTGTGCGGCTTATCGAAGAACCAGACATCGCCCTGGTCGCGGGCGCCGCACCAATAATGATCGGTACCGTTCTTCCAGCCATACAAGATCGGCTCGTATTGGCGCTGGTAGTCCGAGCGTCCGAGCGTGAAGGTATTCTTGGCCCAGATCACAAAGGTCGACCACTTACCGCCGGCCTCGCGGAACGCATTCTGCAGCCGGTCGAGCTCCGAGGATGACATGCAGATGTATATGGCGCCCTTGGTGAGTGTGAGGATATTGACGCAGGCGTCGTAGAGCAGCGCGCCGAAGTCTTCGCCGAGTGCATCATTGAGGATTGGACGGTTCTTACCTCGTAATTTGTCTTTAGCCGAGTTGGCGTAGTTCACATTGTAGGGCGGGTCCGTGAACGCCATGTCGGCGAGTTCACCGCCCAGCACCTTCTCGACATCGGCCAGAACCGCGGCGTCGCCGCACAGCACACGGTGCTCGCCGCATATCCATAGATCGCCAGGACGGCTGACCGGCTCGGCCGGCGGCTCGGGTGCTTCATCGAGATCCGCCGCCTCGTCATTAGTACCGGCCAGAAGGCGATCGATTTCGGATTCGTCGAAGCCGAGCAGTTCGAGATCGAATGCTTCCTCTTTCAGCGTAGCCAGCTCGGCCGCCAGCATCTCATCATTCCAACCTGCGTTGGTCGCGATCTGGTTGTCCGCGATCATCAGCGCGCGGCGCTGGGTCGGCGTGAGGTGCGACAGCACAATCACCGGCACCTCGTGCAGCCCCAGTTTGCGTGCAGCAAGCACGCGGCCATGGCCGGCGACGATCACGCCGTCGTCACCCACCAGGACCGGATTGACGAACCCGAACTCGGCGATCGACCCCGCGATCTGCGCCACTTGCTCCTCGGAATGGGTGCGGGCATTGCGCGCATGCGGGATCAATCGCTCGAGCGGCCAGCGCTCGACGGTTGCTGGAAATAGCGGTGTCATGCTCTGTCAGTCGGGCTACACTGTCGATCGCAGCCCCTTCCCTGAGGGGTTGCTCGACGAAAGTGGGATTAGGTGGCAATCAAGCTGCTTGTCGCGGTCACGGACCACGAATGGTTCGAATTACTGCGACAAAAACCCGACCTCACAGAGGTCAATTTCTGGGCCCCGTCCGGCGCTAATTTCAAGGCGCTGGAGGAAGGCGAGCTGTTCCTATTCAAGCTCCACGCACCTCGTAATTTCATCGTGGGAGGCGGCATATTTGCTTACGCAAACGCTCTTCCCTGTTCGCTTGCATGGGAGGCTTTCGGAGAAGGAAACGGCGCGCGAACACTGCATGAGATGCGAGCTCGTATTGCCAAGTATCGGAAGACGGATCCAGGCGATCGAAGCGACTTTCAAATTGGGTGCCGGATCCTGACCCAGCCATTTTTTCTCCCAGAAGACGAATGGATTCCGATGCCGGAGAGCTGGTCACCCAATATCGTGTCGTTCAAAACGTATACAACCGAAGAATCAGACGGCCTTAAGCTCTGGGATGCAGTCAGCGATCGGATCAGCAGAATCGACTCTGGTAGCAGCAGCAACGCCGAGCGGTTCGGTGAGCCTCGACTCGTGAAGCCTCGTCTTGGCCAAGGTGCATTCCGAATTCTTGTGACCGATATCTACGAGCGCAAGTGTGCTATCACCCAGGAGAGGACGCTGCCGGCTCTCGAAGCCGCACATATTCGACCCTACAGCGATGGTGGAGCACACGAAGCCAGAAATGGCCTACTACTCCGGCGTGACATTCACAGTCTTTTTGATTTGGGATACGTGACCGTCACACCCGAATTGCGCTTTGAGGTCAGCCGGCGAATTCGCGAAGAGTTTGACAACGGCCGCCACTATTACGCACTGCATGGAAGGCAGATAGAGCCTCCCAAAAATGTCGCTTTGCGGCCCGATGTGGCGGCGCTCTCCTGGCATAATGACAACTGCTTCAAGGGGTGATCGCTTCAACAAGCTGCGCGGACCTGGTTTGAACGTCGATGTCGCGTGACCAGGTTATTGGAGATTACAACATGACAGATGCAACCGTATTGACTGATCGTTTTGATCGAGCCCTACTGTACGCTACGCACGTCCACGGTGGCCAAGTGCGCAAAGGGACGCCTATTCCCTACATTGCACATCTGCTCGCGGTCGCTGCGACAGTGCTCGAATATGACGGCTCCGAGGACATGGCGATTGCCGCCCTGCTACACGACGCTGTCGAGGATCAGGGTGGCGAACCCCGCCTCTCAGACATTCGTAACCGGTTCGGCGATCGAGTTGCGGATATAGTTCGCTCCTGCTCAGACACGGTCGTCAACTCGTCAGCTGGTCAGCAAAAGGAAGATTGGCACACCCGCAAGACACGCTACGTTGAACACCTCAATTTGATCGACCAAGAAACGCTTTTAGTGTCGCTGTCCGACAAAATCCACAACGCTCGCTCGATTCTTCGTGATCTGCGTAAACCAGAAATTGGTAAATCGGTCTGGGATCGATTTAAAAACTCGAGGAAAGACACGCTTTGGTATTATCGAGAGCTTGCGAAGTCGTTTCAGAAGCGCCTGAAGGATCAGTCGGCCAAGATGCAGCTGGCAGATGAGCTAAGCGAAATTGTCGACGTTCTAGAGAGGACGTGATCTTTATTGGCTGATGAGCCATTCGTGAAGCCATAGCGAACTGATGCCAATGCCTGAGGATCGCCTCGATCATCTCAAACGTTTCTATTCAGCGCTGGATAGCCTTACCGAGAAGCTCGGCGGCCCTCAGCTGCTGGAGAATTGCAATGGCCGAATGGATTGGCCGCAGCGGGGCGTCTATTTCTTTCTTGAAAACAATGAGATCCGAAAGCACTCGGGCACTGGTCTGCGCATAGTGAGGGTCGGAACGCACGCACTCAAAAGTGGCTCTCGAACAACACTCTGGCATCGCCTCTCACAACATCGCGGTACGATGAACAACGGCGCTGGGAATCACCGCGGATCGATTTTTCGATTACATGTTGGTGGCGCTCTCTTGACCCGCGATTCTAAGATCGAATGCACATCTTGGGGCGTCGGCCATACAGCTCAACCGGACACCCGGCCACGAGAAACGTATCTCGAAAAGCTCGTTAGCCAAGTTATTCGACAAATGCCATTTGTTTGGGTCGGCATCGACGATCCCGCAGGGCCAGAAAGCAAGCGGGGCTACTTGGAACGCAATGCTATTGCATTGTTGAGCAACTACCGTAAGCCGCCCCTCGATTTAACGTCAGAACAATGGCTTGGCCGCGCCTGTCCTTCCGAGAGAGTACGAAGTTCTGGGCTCTGGAATTCAAATCACGTCGATGAAGCATATGACCCATTATTTCTCGACGATTTCGAGCGTGCAGTGGCGCAAGGCGTACGATGAAGATCGTCATTCAGTGCGCGGGATCCAAAAACCCTTCAGCCGGTCATTTCATGACAGCCGCGGGCCGGAGGATTAAGTTCATAGCACGGCCGGATATTGCACCTCGAAGTGCAGAATTTCTCTTCGCCCGCCCGGATGACGAGTCAGATCAAAACGGACGGTCCTGGCGCGATCTTGTTGTTGATTACAATAAACGCCTAGGAAGCAATCCTTTTGGTTTGGTGCCGGCCTACCTTCTTTACTCAAACGATGCCTATCGGGCCCTCGTGAGCCGGTATGGTTCGGAGAGCGTGTTTGTGCTGTCCGCTGGTTGGGGCCTCATCCGGTCCGATTTTCTGACCCCTTGGTACGACATTACATTCAAGCTAGACGCCGACGCGTATAAGCGCCGAAGGCGGGGCGATATATATTCTGATTTCCACTATCTGACGGATTCAAACGAGGAGGTCATGTTTTTCGGCGGCAAGGATTATCTGCCGTTCTTTTGTCAATTGACCGATTCGGTTCGCGCGCGTCGTATCGTCTTCTACAATTCCCGTATTACACCTTCGGTGCCTGGCTGTGTTCTCAAGCGTTACGAGACGACCATGCGCACTAATTGGCACTACGCATGTGCGAGGGATTTTGCAGGGGGTAAGATCGATGCGACTGATTAAAGTCGATGCCTATCGCCTGTTGGTAACAGGCTGCCGGATACCAGTTCCGTTACGGCCCACCTGCACTACAGATTGTCCGCGTTTATAGGGCTAGTCGAGCTCTTCGGGTGGTACCTGGTAACTCAGATTTTGCGGCTGACGGTAGCGATGTTCCGGGCCGTTGCCCCCCGCATAGGATTTTCCGCCAGGGAGGACCCGCGACTTCGCTCGCGCGACTCTCGCGATCATGCCAACGAGACTAACTTTTTTGACCGAATCTGTCACAGCGAAAAGTGTCCTCGGACAATTTTCGATCCTGTTCTCAGATTCTTTCTGCTTGTGCTCGCTCAACAACGAACTGGCGTGACCGCTTGCTCGGGACTTTCCGTCCATTGAGTCGCAGCACAATCACGCACAGTGCGTAGAGCCAGTGCTGGTGAGCCGCAGAGCGCACGAGACCGACCTTCCAACAGACCGCCTTCCAACGCTCGCCGGTTGCCCGTAGCCAGACGATCTTTGCATCCACCGGGTCAAGCCATGCAAGCCAACTCAGCGTCTCCTCCATCCGGCCGATAGCATCCGGCGCCGGTGGAGGCAGCCGCATCCGCCGCGGCTCTTGCCCAATACGATCAGCAAACTCGACGACCATCGTTGGCCATGTGTTGAAGTGACCCGGAACACGGACCTCGGGCAGTCTATTCATCACATCGGCGGCTTCGACGAATCGCTCCTCGACCAATGTGGGTGTCCAGCGCATCTCAGCCATTGCTCGTCTCCGTCTTTTGGTTCTTTCCATAGAGCTTCTCGCCGAGCTGGCGGATCAATTCGCGCTCTGGCCATGTGAGCCGTTGATCGTCGACGGAGACCGCGAGCAACCCCTGCTCACGCCAGCCATCCTCCTTGACCTTCTCGGGCGGACGCCGCTCGCCGCCATAGCCGCGTGGTGTCCACATCATCGCGTCACCTCTGGCAACAAGGCGGCGTAGCCGATCACGTCGGCCGTGCTGTCTTGGTGCTTCGGATCGTGCGCGAGGCGGACAAGTTTCAAATCGATCATGCAGAGAACGACCTGCGCCGGCGTCACAGTGCAGCCGAGCGTGATTGACCAGCGCGCGGCAACCTTGGACATGGACGCTTCTGCGTCACCGTAGGCTGCACCTCGCTCGGCAATGATCGCGGCTGCGTCCTGAAGCATCTCTTCGGAGGTCATATGCTGACCTCCGTAATAATCTGTTGATGGGATGCGCTTGCTGCCGCCACTAGATCGATGACCGCGCCGATGATCGAGGCGGGCTCCGCATTGCCAAGTCGGCCCATGCTGGTCGCAAGATCACGCGGTTCGACGCCGTACTGGATCAGACAAGAGACAACCACGCACGCATCTGCCAGGAGCGCGTCGAGAGCAGAGCCGCTGCGCGCGCCGTAGGTGAACACCTCGCCGGGGCGACCATCCGGATAGAACCCGATGGTGACCATGAAGCGGGTGCCGTCGTGCTCAATCGCAACGGTCTCGGCGGCACGGCGATCGGGAAGACGCACCCGCGTCATCGCACGCCTCCCTGTGTTTCGACCGCCCACAGCAGGATGGCGAGTGCGTCGGCTTCGTTGTCGTCGGCGGGGTTGAAACCGCGCGCACGGACGGCAGCGATGACCGCGGCTTTGTCAGCATTGCCCTTGCCGGTGACGTAACGCTTGATCGTTCCGACGGGGACACCTTGGTAGGCGATTGATCGCTGTTCACACCAGGCGGTCAGTGTGGCGAGCAGGCCACCATGGACGTGCGCGGCGTCGGTGCTTAGGTGTCTGCGCACCTCCTCGAAATGCACGACACCGATGCCGGCGGCGTCCTGCGCCATGCTGTCGAGCCAGCCCCTGAAGCGCAGATAACGGATACCGCCGCCGTCGTAACGACTCGGGCGGAATGACACCGTGCCGCTGACGATAGCGCCGTCGGCGGTCTGCAGGGCGAACCCGGTCAAGGTGCCGAGGTCGAGCGCGAGGATGGTTCCGAGGCCAGAGCCGAGCGATTGTTTCGCCGCGATGGTTGTCATGGTGGCGGGCAGAGTCTGAGTCGTGGAAGCCATGATGGTCTCCGTTATTGGGGTCTGTCGTGGTGGAGGACGGCGGCCTGATGCTTGGCGGAGCTGGCCGTCGTCGTCCGGCAATCGATCGGGGCTCATGTGGAGCGCGGGACCAGCCTGACGCACCTCGCGCGCGCGAACCCCTGGGGGTGGGATTGGGAGAGCCCGCCTGCGGCGCTCTCCCCCACCCCCGAAGGGGGTGGGTTTCACCCCCACAACTTGAAAGGCGGAGTAAGACCCTGAACTGACTCACGAAAATCAAGTTGGGAAAGTTGTGAAATGACTTCTCGTTCACAACTGGATGCTGCGTAGCTGATCGCAGCCCAGCGGGGCGCAACGGGGGTAGTTGTGAAAACCGTTCACAACTGGTTTGTGCGCGGCTCTTTGCGACCCAGCGGGGCGTCGCGTAGGTAGTTGGGAATAGTTTTCCCAACTTCCCCAACTGGTTTGTGCGCAGTTTTGCGAAGGCTGCTCTCGGCGCGATCCTGGTCATTGATCGCTCTCCGGATAGACCCAGACCGAAGGGTTCTCGACCGGCAGCGCGGCTCCGCTAAGCGGGCACTTGTAGTGGCTCGGCATAACTGAGCGGACGGTGCTCTCGACCTCGCCCGTGTTTGGGTCAACGGTCTCCTCAGCCGGTCCAAAGGCCATGCTTTCCGTGCAGAGATATCCAAACTTGGATGTGGTCTTGGCGAGGCCGAAAGGTTTGCCATCCCGAACGAACTTGATGTAGCCCTTGGTCGCGAGCACGCTGATCCGTTCACGGATCGTGTCTTTGCCTCCGAGTCCGGCTCGGTTCTCAAATTTTTCGGCGAACTGCAGATTCGTATAGAGCCGCCCCTCAGCGGCCTCATCGAGCAGGATGCCGAGGATCACGTCGTGCTTGCGCACGCGCTCGGCATCGAGCTTGTCGCCGATATCCTTGCGCACGAGACGTTCGGAGTTGCGGTCGAGCTCAACCCACTGGCCATTCTGCTTGGTGATCAGCATCGGCTCGAGAGCCGGTCCGTTGCGCAACTCGATCTCAAGCTGGCGTTCCGGCCGGCCCTCGTTCGGGCGGTGCATGATGATGCCGGATGTATAGAAGCCGCGGAGCGCGCTCGCGCCCGAGAGCGCCTGGAACGGATCCTCCGCCACCTGCCTCTTATTCATCTTCTTGGTGTGATGGACCAGAATGAGCCCGGTCTCCGCCGTGACGGCCTCGCGCAGCGACTCGATCCGCTCCTGCAGGAAAAACATCATGGCGGCGTTGTCGTTCTCGCCACCACCATCGGGGCCGCCATCGAACAGATTGCGGATCGGGTCGAGACATATGATGTCCGGCGGTGCTTCGCGGAATCTCGTTGCGATCGCGGTCGTGACCAGCGCGACCCCACGCTCGTTAAGCAGCATGCGCAGCTTCGGCGTGGCGACCAGATTGACACGCGCTGCGGCAATAACGGCCGGGTCGAGCCGGATGGCTTGCAGGCGCTCGCGCAGATAGTGGTACTGGATCTCGGCCTGCAGATAGAAAATCCGCAATGCGCGTGGCGGCGTGAAGCCGAGGAAGGCCATGCCCGCTGCCATGTGGACAAGCAGGCAGATGAGGAAGTCGCTCTTGCCGACCTTCGGCGCGCCGCCCAGAACCAGCATTCCGCCCGGCGTCAACACGCGCGGCGCGATGATGTCCTCGGGCATCGGGCTGTTATCATCGAGCAGCGTGCCGAGCGTGAAGGCCGGTATGATCGAGACGGCGGGCGTTTCGTTGCGCAGCAGGGCCGGACCATTGCGCTCCACATGACGGCGCCACAACCGATCGGCCTCCAGCTTTAGCCGCTCGATCGGCCAAGCCGGGCGCAGCATCGCGGCGTTGTACTGGCAGATGGCCTCCCACCCCTCGTTCGGGCTCAGGCGGCCGTCATGCACCAGGCGGATGTAGTGGCCGATCGCAGCGCTCGCGCCCTCGAAGCGCGTCCATGCATCTTCGCCTGCTTCACGCGCTGGCGTCGTCAGCACATCGGCGATGGACGGCTTTTCGCTCGTGGGACCCGGCTCCATGCCGACGCCCGGCATGGCGGGCATGGCTTCGACCGCCTCGGTGAACTCGCTGAGATCGACCTCGACCTGCGCACGGTAGTGGCGGATCGCCACCAGCCGCTGGAAGCCGCCCTTGTGATAGATGCTGCCGGCAACACGAATCGGCTGGTGGGCCGAGCGGAAATGCGTGTCGCCCCCGACCTTGATGGCGATATCGCCGCGCGCCCGGCAGAGATTGACGAGGTCCTCGCCCGCGGCGGGCTCGTTGAGCTTCCACCAGACATGCAGCTTGGTCGCGCCTTCGACCGTCCGGCCGCCGCTTTCCACCACCAGCGTTGGGTCGCCAAGATGCCGGACCAGGTGATCGAGTTTGGCGCCGATATCGCCGGCGTCGAGATCAACCACGATGGTCTGCATCTGACGAACGTCGGCGGCTTTGGCCTGACCGTTCTCGGCGACGGTGCCGGGGATGACATAGACCGCGGCCCCTTCACGCGCGGCCCAGGCCGCGAAGGTCACCATCTTGTCGGCAGCGGTAGCGTCAGCCTCAATCCAGATGTTGTGGGGCTTGCCGTCAAAACCCTGGCCTTTGTCGACGAAGCCACGCACCGGCATAAAGCCTTCGCAATAACCGAAGACCACGTCGAGAAAGGTCGCGATCTGATTGCGATCCGGCTCCATGCCGAAGGCGTCCTGGTGCGGTAGCGCATCGTTGAAGTCGCGCCAGGGGTTGAAATGGACGATGTTGGCGTCGCTCATGCCGGCAACTCCCAGCAGCGGTTCGCCCACGCGCACAGGCGGCATTCGTGGAAATCGCGCTCGCGAGCGATGCGTGGCAGAAGCTCGCCGGAGTCGGTCGCCTGCAGGATTCGCACAGCGCGGTCGCTCATACGTTGCGCCAGAGCGGCGTCGAACGGCACAAGCTCATGGTGAAGCTCAGCAGTGTCCTTGTTGATCGCTGTGAACACAGCCGGGTTGGTCGCGACCCCGGGAACGCCCGCGTCCATGTAGGCCTGATAAAGTGCGATCTGCGCCGCATAGACGGGCTTTGCCACCACCACGCCCTTGTTGACGGCCTCCCGCCAGTTGCGAGCGTTCATGGTCTTGCATTCCCACAGTGCCGGGACACTCAAGTCGAGCGCTTCGGGCGCGGCGGCGATGATGCCGTCGACGTGACCGCGGATGCGACCGCCGGCGACCGAGAAGCCAAATTGGTCGCCGTCGGGGCGATTGCCCTTGCGGGTGTAGAGATCGAAGCCGGAGCCGCGCAGCCAGCAGACTGCGAGATCCTCGAGCGCGTGGCCAATGCCGAATATGCGCAGCGTCCGGCCGGAGAATTCCGAACCTTCGTCCTTGGGAGCGCCGGCAAATTCGAATTGCAGCGCGCGCTCGCAGGCGTGCCCGAGGCGCGATCCACCGAGATAGGCGCGCGGCTGACGAGCGGCGTTCTCGCTGGCGAGACGCTCGTCCACGACCGCATTCACGCGGTCAGCAAACTTGGGCTTATGGTTGTAATCGAGCATCAGAACGGCACCTCCGGGTCGGCGTTCTTTGCGGTCTCGCGCATGGCGTCCTGGAAGCCGCCGACAGCGACCTCGATCAGCGTGAGCACCTGTTGCTTCGTGAGCTCGATCAGCCTGGTCTCCCAGCCGATCTCCTCCATGATCTCGGCGATCAGCTTCACGCTGGCGCGGATGGCGGCCTGTTCCTGCTCGGTGAGATCAACCATGGCGGACGACCTCCTGGCCAAGGACCAGAAGAAGCGCTGACAGGTGATGGAACAAAACCACACTGACGGTCGTGGCTTGCTCGTTCGCCAGGGATCGACCCAGCCAAAACCACCCGCCGGTCGCCGGCAGACCGCACAGAGCTCGCCGCGCGGATGCCAGAGCCGCAAGCGCAATGCGGCTGACGGCGATGGAGAATGTTCCAAGGAGCACCGCCATCACGCCGCCACCGCGACCGCGGCCTCATCGGCTCCGAACACGAGGGAGCGGATGGCGGACCGGTTGAACTTGAACGTGAGCAACGCCGAAGCCCGATACCGGGTCAGGCCGAAGTCGGCGCGGTACTCGACGGGCAGGAACGCCAGCTGCCGATCGGTCGGCGGCTGTTTGAGCCAGCCTTTGCTCTTGTGCGCACTCTCGTCGGTCTCATTGGCATTAAGCCAATCATCGGCTGCCGCAAGACAGACGATACGCTCGCCGGCGGCGATCAAGTGAGAGGCTTGCTTCAGGCGCCCAGCAACGCCGTACCAGCGGCCATTGAGGAAGAAGATTCCGGCCCAGGCATTGAAGCCGTTGGCGACCAGCGCCGCCCCATCGCCGAAGATGTCGCACCACTCAAAGCTGGAGCGCTTGAGCAGATCGATCTCCGACATGATGAAATCGCTGAGCGGAACGGCCATCCCGCCGCCGCCTTCCCAGACGTGACCGCAGAGCGGGCATTCTTGGACCGCGAGTGGCACGATTGCCCCGCACTCCGGGCACTCCTTGGTCGGCGCATCTCCGTTCGCTTGATGCCCGACAAGGTCGACATCTTGCTCGAGCGAGCCATGCAGCAGCGTCGAGGTACCAAAATCGAGGACGATGCAGTCCGACTTGATGATGCCGGGATGCTCCTCCGGATTCACCGTGCGCAGGCCACGGCCGATCATCTGGATCATCGTCGACTTGTAGGAGCTGGGTCGGAGCAGCACGACGCAGGAGGTCGGCTGGTGGTCCCAGCCCTCGGTCAGCACCGCGACATTGACGACGACCTGGATTTCCCCGCGGCCATAGCGATCGATCGCAGCGCGCCGATCGGCCTCGGCCATCTCGCCGTACACCACGACCGCACGGACGCCGTCGGCGCTGAAGGCGCCGGCGACATTCTCGGCATGGTTGACGGTGGAGCAGAACACGACGGTCTGCCGGTTGCCGGCCTTCTCGCGCCAGTGCCGGACCACCTGATCGGTCACCGGCGCCTTGTTCATGATCGCGTCGACCTCGCCCATGTCGAAGTCGGCGGCGGTGCGGCGGACCGTCTTGAGCTTGTCCTGGACGCCAACGTCGATGACGAAGGTCCGGGGCTTCACCAGATGCCCCGAGGCAATGAGTTCGCCGATCCGAATCTGGTCGGAGACGTTCGAAAACACTTCGCGCAGACCTCTGCGGTCACCGCGATTGGGCGTTGCAGTGACACCGAAGATGCGAACCATCGGATTGCGCTGCAGCGCCCGGTCGATTACTCGCCGATAGCTCTCGGCGACGGCGTGATGCGCCTCGTCAATCACCAGCAGATCGAGTGCCGGCAGGCGATCGAGATTTGCGGGGCGCGCCAGGGTCGGCACCATCGCGAAGGTAACCTGGCCCTTCCACGACTTCTCGCCGGCATCGACCACTGAGGTCGTCAGCGTCGGATTCACCCGCGAGAACTTAGTGCTGTTCTGCTCCGTGAGCTCGTCGCGATGGGCGAGCACACAGGCTTTGGCATCGCCATCGCCTATCATCTGGCCGGCGACGGCCGAGAGCATGATGGTCTTGCCGGCACCCGTCGGCGCGACGCCAAGGGCATTACCGTGAGTGTCGAGCGCAGCAAGACTGCGCTCGACAAAGAGTTTCTGGCGCGGACGCAGCAGCATGGTTGTGACCTCACTGCGCCCAAGTGGGACGGATGCCGGCCGCCGGAGCTGCCGCCGGCGCCGGTGACACGGACGGCACTGCCGCCGGATAGCTCGGCACAGCCTGCTTCTGCGGCGGGGATGGGAAGGCAATGACGCCCATCAGGGCGGCATAGTCCTTGTGGTCCGGCGTCACCGCGGCGCGGATCTCGTTCTTCTCATCGCCGTTGGTGTCGGTGCCGACATCGACACGAGCGACGAATTCGAGCCCGTCGAGGTCGGCGAAGCCGCTGATGCGACGCGCGGCCTGCGCCTGCGGGGAATTGTCCTTGTCGGTAATGCCACGCGCAGAATTGAGCATGCCGCGGACGAGGCTGCGGCCCATATTGGCCCAGTCCGGCCCCTTCGGGCTGTAAAGCCCGATCATGCTGAAGATCTTGCGGCGGGCGTATTGGCCTTCCAGTACCGTCAATTCGGCGTTGAGATAGACCGCGCCCGTCGTTCCGCGCGTGGCGTACCCGCCGGTCCAACCCTGTGTCGGATCGTCGAAGCCGCCGGGCCGGATCGTCATCCGCACCTTGGCGAGCGTGCCCTTCGGAATGATGTTGGAGTTCTTCTTGGCGTCGTTGAAATCGTTCCAGCTGCCGGTCATGGTCTGGTTCTCCTGATCAGTTGTTGGTGGAAGGGGTTGCAGGGGTGTCGACAGCCGGCGCGGTAAGAGCCGGACGGCTGAAGACAAAGCGTTCGAAGACAGGCACGGCAGGGCCTGAGATCTTCGTCATGAGGCGGCCGAGATGGGCTTCCTCAACGAGATCGAGACGGCCGCTGCGATCCTTGGCGGGATATCCCCACGGATTGATCGTCTGGCAGACGAAGACCCGATGGGCGCTCTTGTTGGCGTCCATCAGCTCGGCCATCGTCAGGACTTCATCGACGATGCCGGGCAGTTCGAGGCCGGTCTTGGCGCCGTCGATCTGCGGCACGAAGATTTTGCGATTGAAGTCATCGAGCTTCTCGTCGAGGACCCCAACGAAGAAGACGTTTTTGGCCCGGGTGTGCTGGAGATGCGTGATCCATGCGATCATCTCGCGGCCATGCAGGCCGTAGGCGCCGCGCACATCGGGCTTGCCGGTCTTTTCCGAGAAGGCTTCCGGCTGCCCCTTCGACCACTGAAAGCACAGGCGCCCCGCAACTGTGATCGAGTCGACGAAGACCGTGCTATATTTCTCGAGCGAAGATGGATCGCCGAAGTGCTGTGTCACCGCCGCGTAATGCGCCGGGCTGTAAGGCTGGCCGTCACGAATGGCCGGGTTTGACCCACCGATAAACACGGCGAAGTCACGGCACTCCTCCCACGTGCGCGGGCGGATCGTGTCGCCGGTCCAGCCCTCGATGGCGAGGTCGCCGGCTTCGAGATCGATGAACAGCGTGGTTTGCGGATCGAGCGTCCAGAGTAGACTGGTCTTGCCGATGCCACTTTTACCGAAGATCGCTGCCTTGATGCCGCGGCGCTCGGCCAGCCGCTGATCGGCCAGGATGATAGGAAGGGCCATCACACGCCCTCCCGATTGATCATCAGCTTGAAGCTCGGCGCACCGGTCTTGACCGTGCGCGCGGTCTCGAAGCTAGAGCGGATATGCGATGGCCACGCCGCATACTTGCGCTCGGGAACCTTGAAGCTGATGTCGACATACTCGCGGGGATCGTTGCCGTCGGCCTTGATGCGCTCGACTAACCGGCCGAGCCCAACCTGGTCCCAGTCGACCTTCTTCGGCAGGTCGGCCACCACGGTGACGTCGCCGTCAATGAACCGTGCCGTGCCGAAGTCCTTGCCGGCATCCCGGCGGGCGGCCTCGGCGCGGTCGGCGTACTTGATCGCGAGCGCACCATCGAGCCAGGCGCTCGCAGCCTTTGCCGCGCGTAGCGCTTCGTTGGTTTCCTGCTGCAGGCGGGCGAGTTCTTCGGCCGGCAGAGCGGCGATCTCGCCGATCGGCATGCGGACGAAGGCGTCCGGGGTGATGCGGTTGGGGATATTCATCGCCGCCGCCCTCACGCCGTCGCCTGAGGGGCTGCTGCCGCGGTGCTCTTGCGAATCTGTTCCGCCTCGAACGCCTCGACGTCTTCCTGGCGGTAAACCACCCTGCCGCCGATTTTGATGTATTGCGGGCCTTCGCCCGTCCACCGCCAACGCTCGAGCGTGCGGTGAGAAATGTTCCAGCGAGCGGCAAGCTCGGTCTGGTTCAAATGCCGAATAGCCATCTGCGTCTCCTTCGGTTCTTGTCGAAGAACTGCGGAGAGGATGGCGAACGAGGATAGAGAAAACCGAGTGGGTTACAGGGAGAAAAACAGAGAGAAATTCGTCTACAGCTCGAAGCCCCAGAGGCCGTTCTGGGATTTCAGGTAGGGCTCAAGCTGGAGCCAGCGCTGCTTTCCAAAGGCCTGGCGCAAGGCCGTGGCATTCGATTGGGCTTCATCCAGCAATTCGCGCGCGCCAAACCGCTTGCCGTCATTGAAACCCTGAACGAGCTTACGGATGATCGTAATGTGAATGTCCGCCTTGAAGGCAATGGTGACTGTCCCGTTGATGATCAACTGCTGGCCGCTAGCCGACAGATGCACAGCCTCACGAACGTCCGGCCGATGCACACCGTCGAGTCGGGCAACAAGGATGTCGGGCCGAACGGCTAGGCCACTGCCGAAATCAACGACGTCTCGCACCGAGACAATCAGATGTCCCGGCAACGGCTCATCGGGCAGGCGTGAGGATGGTGTACTGGTCAGCAGCACTCTGATGTGGGTGGAGGGTCGGCGGCTGGCCGCATCTTTGACTTGCCTCCATATCTTTTGGTCATACAGGCAGCGCGCAAACCAGATGGGTACGCGGTGAGACCGCCGGCCGATGCGGGCGTCGCCAATTTCCCAGAGCAGTTCAGGGACCAGGGCCGTCGCTCCTGCGCGCGAAGCGACGTCGAGCTGAACCGCCATCTGCGCCAGCAGGATGGGGAACTTCACGCCGAATACTGCGAGTCGCTCGCCGGGGACCGTGACCCACCCAGCCGATGAGCTGAAATACCCGTAACCCTGATGTTCGGCCGACCATGTGAGGGAGACCGGCGCGTCGTCATGGTCGGCCATGGATGTCGTGGCCAACTGATCCCCGCAATGCTCAAGCAGGTTCGCGGAAATCAGTTGGCCTGCCTGACTGCCGAAATGGTCGGCAAGCACGGCACCAGAGATCGTACCGTTGGGCGTCTCGACGATGTTGAATAGGAGATCGACCGTCTGACGATCCATGTCTGCAGTAGCTTTAGACATCCTGCACGATACCCCAGCGGCGCAGGTACTTATCGCCGATCATGCGCTCCCGCTCGGTACGGTCCTTGAGATCGCAGCCGTGCGGCATCGTGATCGTCAACGGCAATGTCTTGCCACGTCCCGATCCTTTCTCCGGCTGGAACCGAATGGTGAGCTTCGCCTGCGTGATAACCCAGCCGCCCAGAAGCGGGTTGTTGGCGCCGAAACGCTCCTGCGCCATCTGCCAGATGGACTGGGTCGCTTGGCGCATGCATTCGATAGTCACGCGCTCGCCGACTCCATCGATCGGCATCAAGCGCAGATGATTGACCCGGACCGATTCGATGCCGTCGCCGGCGTCGGTCGGGAAGGTGAACGGCTGCTCCAGAACATCAAGATCATATTCCCGGAACGGCAGGCGCTCTTCGCCAAACTCGGTCGCGAGAAGATCGCGCGCGAATAGACGAACGAGATCCTCACGGCTTTCGCGATCATTCGCCACGACTTCAATGACGCCGGTCGCCGGCTCGTAGGTGATCGCGGCCTCGAACACCGGACGGCGTGGGCGCCGGTCCAGGGCGCCGTTGACGAACTCAAGAAAATCGTCCGGGCGCCCCTCGCGATAAACCGTCGCCTGGACGAGCGCACAGTCCGCGCCCTCGAACGTCGGGCGGTGCCGGTCGAAGAGGTCGACGTGCACGTTGTTGGACTGAAAGCGGTCACGAATCGCCGCCTTGAACGCATCAACCGAGGACGCATCCCGCTGCAGCACAAGGTTCGGCTCGCCGATGAAGCCGTCCCACATGCGCCCTCGACGCCGCTCGTCGGTGAAGCGCACCTCCTCGGCATGCCGGAACCTGGCGACGTCGTTGAGAAACATCCAGAGCGCCCGATCATGGGCATTCTGCAGCGCATCGAGGCGATCGGGCGCCTGGGCGATGCTGTAGATCGCAGCCTGCCCCGCTTCGTCCGCCATCGCGGTGACCCTCTCGGCGTCATTCACGATGCGCGCGTGGGCGGTGTCGTCCATGTCGTCGACGGCCTGCAGCAAGGGGCGGACGACGTCTGGGCCAGAGGCATCCCAGTTGACCGGCGGCACCAGGTCGATGCCGGTCTTGTTAAAGTAGGCCTGCAGCGAGGCTGCCGGCGTGTTGCGGATAAAGCTCATCACCGATGCCATGATCCACTCCTCCCTTAGCCCTTGATTTTGCGGGGATCGTGACCGTGGCTGTCGCTCTGGCGGATGCGACCTTCACGATCGTGGATCTTGAACTCGGTGCCGGCATTGCGGCTGATCTGGCGGCCTCGATCAACGGCATCCGCCTTGTGGTCGAAATGACCGGCGGCACGTTCGGCGCCGCCACGGCGGATATCCCAGCCACCCTGGGGATTCGGCACCACGTGATGGGTATCAGGGCCACGTTTGGACATTACGCCAGTCTCCTATCCGGTACGATCTTGTTCGATATATACCGAACACGCCCCTATTTCCTTGTCAAGCACGATTTTGTTCGCCATAGATCGAACACCTGCTTTTCCCCGCATGAGGACCCTGGATGCCATCGTCACTGGGAGACAAGATGAGGAAGCATCGCCTGGAAAAGGGCTATTCCCTGGACAAACTGGCGGAGCTAACCGATTCCAGCAAAAGCTACCTTTGGGAGCTCGAAAACCGGGATACCCGTAAGCCATCCGGCGAGAAGCTGACGCGAATCGCCGAAGCCCTCTCCGTAACGACGGATTACCTGCTCGACGAGTCTGCTGAACCCAATGAAAAAGTAATCAGGGAGGCCTTCTTCCGGAAGTTCAACAAGCTTGATCCCGAAGACCAGAAGAAGATCGAACAGATGGTCGATGCCTGGAGAAAAAAGAGTTGAAGCTGCCGACAACACCAGAAGGATGGGCGATCCACCTGTCGAAGCTCGTGAAAATATTTCACGAGGCGCACGGACTCGACAGGTTTCCCATTAAGGTAGCGTCGATCGCAACAGAGTATTCGCGAAACGTCTTCCCCAATGCCCCTATCACCAAGGTGGAGGGTCTCAATCTGTCAGCAAAGTTCGAGGGAATGCTGCTGCCTCGTCCGAACGGAAATGGCGAGTGGGGCATCATCTTCAACAGCTCGATCACCTCCAAGGGCCGCATCAACTTTACGCTTGGGCACGAGCTCGGCCATTACCTGTTGCACCGCCATCTTTCGCCTGAAGGATTTCGATGCTCAAGCCGCGACATGCTGGATTGGAAATCAGAGCACGGCCAAATCGAGGCTCAGGCGAACACGTTCGCTTCTTTTCTCTTGATGCCGCTCGACGACTTCCGGGCGCAAATCCGCAACCAAGAGATCACCATGGCGCTGATGCGCCATCTATCGGACCGCTATGAGGTATCGATCACGGCCGCTATCCTCAAATGGCTCGACATAACCGACAAGCGGGCGATGATCGTCGTCAGCAAAGATGGTTTCATCGACTGGGCTTGGGGGAGCAAACGGCTCTTCAAATCAGGGATCTATTATCGCGCTCGTCAGGAAACCGTGCCGTTGCCAGAGCTTTCTCTTGCCGCTCGGCGAGATCCGTCGATCGACGCTGAAATCGGTTTCGTCCATCCGAAGAGCGTATGGGTTGGCAACGAAAGAGTGCATGAGATGACTGTCTTTGCTGCCAAGAGCGACATGACAATCACTCTTCTGCTTTATCCAAACGACGGTGCGACCTACCTGCGTAGAATGCCGGATATCGATGAAGAAGATACGCCGGACACGTATGACCAAATCCATAGGCACGGCTAGCCAATCAATGCCGAAAATAGGCACTATTGCGTTCTTGGTTTGCTTTACCTGTGTGTCTGCATATGCCGCTGATTTAGAAGGGGTACCAAGAATCGTTGATGGCGACACACTCGTCATCAAAGGAACAAAAGTTCGCCTCGAAGGAATCGACGCTCCCGAGACCGATCAGATTTGCCTCAATGCAAAGGTTGCTCGATGGACTTGCGGTATCGATGCCCGCAACCAACTCGCGGCGCATATCGCTGGTCGAGTTATTAGCTGTTCCTCGAAAGGCATTGATGTTTACAGACGCACTTTGGCGATATGTACACTTTCAACGGAAGACTTGAACGGTTGGATGGTCCAACAAGGTTGGGCGCTCGCTTATGTTAAATATTCATCCTCATACCGACAGGCCGAAGAAGATGCGCGAACGAACCAGCGCGGGCTATGGCAAGGCGCTTTCATTGCGCCGTGGGATTGGCGTCATAAAAACAATAAGACGATTATCCTTGGCGCTCTCAGCGTTCCAATTGATGCACAGAAATTTCTGTTAGGTCCTTCTGCGACCGAAGGAGCACCATCACCTGAATGTACGATCAAAGGAAATATCAGCCAAAACGGCGAACGGATTTATCATATTGAAGGCCAACGATTTTATCCCAGAATTAAAATGGATAAGGGTGGTGGCCGGCGATGGTTCTGCACACCTGAGGAAGCTGAAGCGGCGGGATGGCGCAGAGCACTGAGGTAGCTGCACACTTCAACAATCTCTAGGGTTCTCGTGTCCGATCAAAAGGCCCGTCGCATATCGAAGATATTCGGTAGATTATGTCACCGACGAGAACTCTGCCCGGCAGGGTCGGATTAATATCTGGTCCGGTGACTTCGATATTCCATGGGATTGGCGCGCGCAGCACCGAAACTATTGATGCGATCATAGAGATGAAACCGCAGCCGGGACCATCAACTCAGGAAGTGCTGGCCGGCCTCGTCGAGCGCGTCACGTATCACAACGCTGAGAATGGCTTCTGTGTTCTGCGCGCCAAAGCGCGCGGTCATCGCGACATGGTGACCGTGGTCGGCCATGCCGCAACCATCGCGGCCGGTGAGTGGATCACCGCCTCGGGCGAATGGATCAACGACCGCACCCACGGCCAGCAGTTCAAAGCGCGGTTTCTGCGCACCTCGCTCCCTGATTCCGCCGACGGCATCGAAAAATACCTCTCGTCCGGCATGATTCGGGGGGTTGGTCCGGTTTACGCCAAGAAACTCGTGCGCACCTTCGGCGAGAAGGTCTTCGACGTCATCGAAGCAACACCGGACCGGCTGCGCGAGATCGATGGCATCGGGCCGGTTCGCGCAGCCAGTATTCTCGCCGCCTGGGCCGAGCAGAAGGCGGTACGGGAAATCATGGTGTTCCTGCACAGCCACGGTGTCGGCACGGCGCGGGCAGTCCGGATCTTCAAGACCTATGGTTCCGACGCCATTCAGGTCATGACCGAGAACCCGTATCGGCTGGCGCGCGATATTCGCGGCATTGGCTTCAAGACCGCCGACGCCATTGCGATGAAGCTCGGCATCGAGAAAACCGCGACGATCCGGGTTCGCGCGGGGATTTCCTATGCGCTGACGGAGGCCATGGACGAGGGGCATTGCGGCCTACCCACGGAAGAGCTGATACCGCTGGCCGAGAAGCTGCTCGAGGTACCGCAGGGGCTCATTCGCACGGCGCTCGATCTTGAGCTGCAGGAGGGTGCGGTAGTCGCCGACCGGGTTGGTGAAACGGCCTGTGTGTTTCTTGCAGGGCTACATCGGGCGGAGCGCACCATCGCCGAGCGGCTGACGCGGCTCGCAAACGGCACACTGCCTTGGCCCTGGATCGACCCGGACAAAGCCTTGCCGTGGGTCGAGAAACATATCGGTCTGGACCTTGCCGAAAGTCAGGTTGCCGCGATCCGGCTCGCACTGAAGTCCAAGGTGCTGGTCATGACTGGCGGTCCCGGCGTCGGCAAGACCACCATCGTCAAAGCCATCCTGCGCGTCCTCGCCGCCAAGGGCACCGAGATCCTGCTGTGCGCGCCAACTGGCCGCGCCGCCAAACGTATGACCGAGGCGACCGGTTTCGAGGCCAAAACCATTCACCGGCTGCTGGAAGTCGATCCCAAGGGCGGCGGTTTCAAGCGTGGCGACGACAACCCGCTCGACTGTGACCTCCTGGTTGTCGATGAGACCTCCATGGTCGACGTCATGCTGATGCAGTCGCTTATGAAGGCGATACCGGACCGGGCCGCCCTTCTGATCGTTGGCGACATCGATCAGCTTCCCTCGGTCGGTCCTGGCCAAGTGCTGGCCGACATCATCTCATCCGGCGCCGTGCCGGTGGTGCGCCTCACCGAAGTGTTCCGGCAGGCAGCCCAAAGCCGCATCATCACCAGCGCCCATCGCATCAACCAAGGTTCGATTCCCGATCTCAGCCCGCCAGAAACCGAAAGCGACTTCTATTTTGTGCAAGCGGATAATCCGGAGACCGCCGTGTCGCGCATAATCGAACTGGTGAAAACACGAATCCCCAAACGGTTCGGCCTCGACCCCATCCGAGATATCCAGGTGCTGTGCCCGATGAACCGCGGCGGAGTGGGGGCACGGTCGCTGAACATCGAGTTGCAGGCCGCGCTCAATCCCGCCGGTGATCGCAAGGTCGAGCGGTTTGGCTGGACCTTCGCTCCCGGCGACAAGGTCATGCAGATCGAGAACGACTATGACAAGGAAGTCTACAACGGCGATATCGGATACATCGATGATGTTGATCCAAACGCCGGCGAGATTACTGCGAACTTTGACGGTCGGTCCGTCACGTACGGATTTGGCGAACTCGACATGCTGGTGCCGGCCTATGCGGCGACCATCCACAAAAGTCAGGGGTCGGAATATCCCGCCGTGATCATCCCGGTGCTCACCCAACATTACACCATGCTGCAGCGGAATCTTCTCTATACTGGCGTTACGCGCGGCAAGCAGCTGGTCGTGTTGGTCGGACAGAAAAAGGCCATCGCGATCGCGGTCCACAATGTCTCAGGCCGGCGCCGGTGGTCGAAGCTGGGCGAATGGCTGCATCGTAACTCAGGGGAAAAACGACCCCTGCGGTAGCGCAACAGACAAGGAAGCCTGTTTTGTCAGATCAGAACCCCCTCCTTTTCCAAACCGATCCCAAACGGTTCATGGAAATTCTGATGATTGATGAGTCGGATAAGCGCGCCGAGGCTCTCCGAGAAAACCTCGATGATGTCATCCTTTGCGAGATTATTCGTTACGGGTACTTCAACGACTCAAAAATGATAACGCCGCTCGCCGAGATATATCGCAACGTCGTCCTACGCCAATATACCGAGGAACGCCGCTGGGAACTCTATCGGCACATTGCCGACTTGTTGGTAAACGTGAATTTCGTGAGCGTTAACGCCCTTCTACCATTCATAGCTGAGGAAACCTCCACGAGGGTCGTCTCTTCTGCGGTAATTGATTACGTCAGCCTCGGCCCATTGACCGAAAACGACGAAATGAGCCGACCCAAAGATATCATTGGGATGATTGAAAGCGGTGCTCTGAAAAATAATGGCGCTGCTTTCGGCGGACTTCTTCACCTTGGCGATCGCCGAGTTTGCAAGCTTTTGTGGCCAATCAAAGAATTGCTCGAGAAAGACGAAATCAAAGTTGCTGTTCACTGCTCAACAGGACTTCTCTATGCCGCCACACTTGAATTTGAGCTCGACTGGCTTGAGGGCATGGAAGGAGATATTGAAGACGGGTTGTTCGGTATCGTGGCCGGGGGATTCAGTTACGAAAGACGCATGAACAAGCTGGATTTAGTTTTTACCGGCCTCCGCCAATTTCCAGTTCCGAAGAACCCATCCCCCACCGATCAAGAGAAAGCACGCGAACGCGCCAAACCGATCTCGGTTGAAGAATACGGCGCCCGTATTGCTCCACGGCTCTATGCCCTAGAAAAATCAGAGCCCCCC
>CAIRGJ010000050.1 GCA_903878085.1 uncultured Hyphomicrobiales bacterium
ATGTGGAGGGCGTTGGGGACTTCAACGGCGACGGCAAGGCCGACATCCTCTGGCGCAACGACAACGGGCAAGTGGTCACCTGGGACATGAACGACCATCAGTCGATCGGGGCCGTGATCGGCACGGCCTCGAGCGATTGGCACATCTGAGCGTGAGTATACGCGCGATGCTCATTTAGAGGTCCTTTGCCCGCACTTCGGAATCAGCAGACGGCGGGTGACGCCATTCGCAGCCTATCTCTGCAACGCGGCTCATTAGTTCAGAAAGCGGACAATGGGCAGTCGTCAGAGACATATCGCTACTTTTTCCTCAAATCGAGAAGATGCTACTTTCCTTTTGGCTCCAGTCGTCGGTCGCCGAAATTTGCACCGGGCAATCTCTGACTATTTGGCCTCGATAGCCCACCTTTCGAGGCCCGCTTTTAGGGATTGGAAACACGCACCGCATCTCCTTGGAGGCCTCGAAAGAACAAATCTTTGAGACCTTGCCCAAGCTGGGCTGTCCATAGATATTCAGACTCGCTAGTTTGCATTTGTGGGTTGGTACGGGGCAAACCATGGCATGCCGTTTGGCGCCGTTCTGATTAAGACTGGCGGTCGCGCAAGGCCTGCTGGTCTGCGTGTGCGGGCCGCGCTCATCGCCTTGACTTTCTTGGTGCCGCTGCACGTGGGCGGTGAAGCGCGCGCAAGCGGGGCCCTGCCTGTACGTGCCCAACCATGTTAGCAACACTGTCTCAGTCATCGACACGATCATCAACACGACCACGCCGCCAAATATCCCCGTCGGCTCCTTTCCGGAAAGTGCTGCCGTGCGCGGCGACGGGGCGCTAGTCTATGTGACCAACCAAAATGCCGGCGCCGTTTCCGTCATCAACACCGCGACCAACATGGTGGTCACCAACATCGCTCCCGGGGGGCCTGATATTAATGCTAATCCTGGACCTATAAAGGTCGCGATCAGTCCGGACGGCACCCGCCCAAGCGTAACCCGTGACCAGCGCACGGCTTCCAACTACACCTTCGGCGTGGTCTGCCCAAAGCAGGGCAAGGGCGCGACTCTAATCCTACCGGCTTGCAGCACCGAGGCAATGAACCTGCATCTCACGGAAATCGCGGAGATGGTCGCACCAGGAGCCCGCGCTTCGATCGGCCGATACTTGGACTTCTATAATGGCCGACGCCCACATTCGAACCTTGACGGCACAACACCCGATCAAGCCTACTTCACCGCGCTGTCCCTCCGCATGGCAGCCTAAATCCGGCAGACGCCCCACTTATCAACGCGGAAAATCAGTTCACACAACCGGGACCACTTCAGTATGCACATAGCTCCATTCGAGGCTATTTTCTCGCATACTTTGTACAAAACGCGGTTCGGTTAGTTGCTCTTCACGTGATATAATATAAGATTGTGCAGACCCATTTGTCTTGGCGCGGTCAACGATTAATTGCAACGAGTACTAAATCAGCGATGCTCTCAACAGACCCGGTCTTCTATCTTTGCGGCGGCGCAATCTTCATTCTGTTTTATTCTTCGCGATCGGTCCTCTTTCAGACATTTGTTTTGAGCGCTGGCAGCCTTGCGATGTACGCAACGGAGGGGCTGCCGTTCCTGTTTCTACTCTTGGTGTCTTCAGGTCTGACGTCAGCCAGCAGCTTTTTAATCGCCACCACAAGCCGGCGTACTGCCAAGATAATCTTGGTCGCGGGTATCGCGTTGAACCTGCTGATTCTGGGTGCGTTCAAATACAAACACTTGCTGTTTCCAGCCTCGCCACCGCTGTACTCCGGAATGCTGCGCGAGTTTCTTGAGTTAGCGCTGCCCATCGGTATTTCGTTCTATACATTCCATGCCATCAGCCTGCTGGTAGATACTTGGCGCACCCCTGACGTTCTGCGGCATCGCGACAATTTTCTGCGCCACTGTTTAGATACTGCTCTTTATCTCTCCTTTTTTCCCCAACTTGTCGCCGGGCCGATCACCAAGGGCAAGATGTTCTTCCCTCAGATGGTAGCGAAGCGATTGTCCGAAATCCCGTGGGCGGACGCTTTGACGAACATTATCGTGGGCATGTTCCTGAAGCGCGTGATCGCGGACAATCTCAATCTGCTGACCGTTCAGCTGACCGACCCGCGCTTCTATTCAGGGAAACCGCAGGGCGAGCTGATCGCGATGATCTTTGGCTACTCAGCCCAGATATTCGCCGATTTCGCCGGTTACTCTCTGATCGCGATCGGGGTCGCCAAGCTTTTCGGCTACCGTCTTCCGGACAATTTCAATCAGCCTTATCTGGCGCAATCGATAACCGACTTCTGGCGACGATGGCATATGTCATTGTCGGCCTGGCTGAGGGACTATCTTTACATTCCACTTGGCGGCAACCGCTTCGGACCGGCGCGGACATATCTCAATCTGTTGATCGTCATGGGTCTCGGCGGCCTCTGGCACGGCGCCGATTGGAAGTTCGCCGTATGGGGCCTCTGGCACGGCGGACTGCTTGCGATTGAGCGGCTGCTTGGTATCGGCGAGCCGGGCCGCGGGGGCTGGGCCGTCCTCAGTTTAGTTCGAGTGCCCATAACATTTTTGCTTGTCACCTTTGGGTGGCTGTTGTTTCGGCTCGAACATCTTGGAGATTTGATGCTGCTCGCGCAGGAGTTTGAGCATCCGTGGCGGCCTCTTTCGGCAACGTCTAGTGGCAGGGCCTCCGTACCGATCATCTACATGCTCGCCGCTGTTGTCGTGTTGTTTCATCTGCCACTCCGAGGCTTGCGTGATTACGGTCCAGTCAAAACCTTGGTATCGACGACGCGGCCCTACGTGCTGGGCTTCCTTTGCGCGGTCATTCTGATGGCCTCCGGATCACGCCATGCATTCATCTATTTCCAGTTTTAGCTTACCGGCCTGCCTCAAGGCGGTGGCCGCCGCGGCGGCCACAGTTGCGATGGTTTGGGTCGTTGTGCCGAATCATATGCCGTCCGACACGGTACTGCCGCTGTCGGTGGAGGCCACCAATGAGTTCGTCGTCGAGCAATATGCCAATGCCTATCGGGAAAAGCCGGTCGTCATCGTCGGCTCGTCGATTACGACCATGATTCCTCATCCGGATTGCGTGCCCGACAACGTGATAACGCTTCCGCTCCAAGGCCGCAGCGGCTTGACCGGTCTCGAAGCGATCCTGCGAACCGGCACCCACCCCGAAGTCGTGTTTGTTGAAGTATCGACGCTCCTGACCGCCGTTGATGAAGTCTTGATAAAGGAGGTTTTCACACCGTTCTACTGGCAGCTGCGTTCGTTGATCCGGCCGCTACAGTACAACCGAAATTGGGTTGTTCTGCTTTATCAAACGAAGATCGCGGAGAGCGCGCCGTTCAATCATGTCATAGAATTTCCCTCGAAGACACTCGATCAATGGAATCTGGAGCACGCGGCGCAATTCGTTGCTGGACTGCGTGAGGCGAGAAACGACGAAGCGATCCGTATCGTGACTCCGGATATCATATCCCGCGTGCGGGCCTTGCAACGGCAAGGGACGCGGGTCATTTTTTTCGATCCTATCGATCCGCGCATCAGAAACCAGTCGCCGAACAAAGATTTACGCGCGATTCTCAAAACGGAGCTCCCCGACGTGCCGATGGTAGATGCCCCCGACGACACAGTCTCGATCTACCGCCACGACGGCTTCCATCTCGACTCGTCCTCGGGATTGCAATTTTTCAATTACCTCATGAACTATGCTGGCGTTCCTTTTACGCCGAAATGTCAGTTGATCCCGTCGCCGAAGACGAACAATTGAGCGGGCTTTATGCGGGGGTGGACTGCGGCCCAGCGAGTGGATCTGTACGCTGTGATGGAGATTGTAGCTATCTCCCGTGCGGCTCATACTGGCTGTAGCTGAGTTTCGTAAGGCCGAGGCGCCAGGCTGGCGAACGCTTCTTACTTCTCGGGATCAGCTTTTTTCGCGTCGGGACTAGGCGGCGCTTCGGTGACGGCCTTGGCGCGCATGGCGCGCTCGTATTCCGGATAGCGAGGGTCGGAAGGACGCGGAGGTGCGTCGGCCGGAAGACCGCCAGCCCAAACCGGCAATGTGTCGGCCATGAACGCACTTGTAGCGGCGCAGCCACAAAGCAGCAGGGACACCAGACCCAATTGGGCAACGAGCGCTGTTCGATACAAAGCGCGAAATTTCTTGCGGTGGGTAATCATGCGCTCGGAACCGATGTTGGCGCGACACGCGCATGTTCTTGATTTTCAAAACGGCGAATTTTGCAACTATATAGCAAGCGCCCAGAGCGGGTATATAGGACTAATAACTGGCCTTTGTTCGAGCCCAGGACTCAGCCAGCGGCGTGCGCCTGCAATTGGTCCGGCCATGTGGCGAGGGAGGTAAACGAGGGTCCAGTGCTGCTCCGGCTCAATGACCTGCGACATGCTTACGATCTATTGAGCGCGACCGTCGAGCCGATCAGCGCGTTAAACACGTCATTGGTCATATGGCGGTCGGTAGACAACCTAGTTCGGTTAGTCTAGCTTTCGCCGCGAAATTCAACTGACCATAAATCCCCAATCAAACCAGGTCTTTATACATGTCCTTTGCGAGCAATCATTTACAAGAAACGAAAGACATCATCGATCGCCTCGACACTGTTGTGATCGATCGAATGGCCGATCTTATTGCGAAAGCGCGCGCGGAGCAGGGCCGTCTGTTTTTTCTCGGTGTCGGCGGCAGCGCCGGCAATTGCTCGCATGCGGTCAACGATTTCCGAAAAATCGTCGGCATTGAGGCCTACGCGCCGACCGATAACGTATCGGAGCTCACTGCGCGAACGAACGACGAAGGCTGGGAAACGGTTTTTGTCGAATGGCTGAAAATTAGCCATCTTCGGAAGGGCGACGCCATCTTCATATTTTCGGTTGGGGGCGGCAATCTCGAAAAGAACGTCAGCCCCAATCTCGTGCGAGCGCTGCAATATGCCAAAGAGGTGGGCGCCACCATTCTCGGCATTGTCGGCCGCGACGGCGGTTACACGGCCAAGGTCGGCGACGCCGTTTGCATTATTCCGACGGTCAATCCCGAGGCTGTAACGCCTCATTCCGAAGCGTTCCAGGCGGTCGTTTGGCATCTCCTGGTCACCCATCCGGTGCTGAAGGCCCGGCAGACCAAATGGGAAGGAGTTCGCTGAACGTCCAACCAATGACCAAGGCAGTTTTTCTGGATCGGGACGGTATTCTCAACGAGGCGTTGGTTCGGAACGGCAAACCGTTTTCGCCGATGTCGATCGCCGAGGTTGTCATTCCGCGCGACGTTCCAGATGCACTCGCCGTGCTGCGCCGGAACGGCTTCCGCCTGATCATGGTGACGAACCAACCCAATATTGCACGCGGGGTGCAATCGCGAGAATCCGTTTACGCTATTAATCGGCATTTGCAGGACAGGCTGAACCTGGACGCGATGGAGGTTTGCGAACACGACAATGCCGACAATTGCGACTGTCGGAAACCCAAGCCGGGAATGCTTTTACGGGCGGCCATACGGGACGATATAGCGTTAGCCGAAAGCTTTATGGTAGGAGATCGTTGGGCCGATATCGAGGCGGGGCGCCGCGCTGGCTGCCGGACTATCCTTATCGGCAATGGCTACGGCGAGAAATCGAGATCACCACCGGACGCGACTTTTACTAGTCTAGGCGAAGCGGCCAATTGGATTGTGGCGTCGACAAAAAATGGGAACAAAGTGATGAAGACTGTGGACCAGCTTACCGTACAGATTTTTGCCGACGGCGCCGATAAGGCCGGCATGCTCGAAATGTATCGCAAGCCGTTCGTCAAGGGCTTTACCACCAATCCGACACTCATGCGCAAAGCGGGCGTTTCGGACTATGAGGCTTTCGCCAAAGACATCATCTCGGTGATCCCGGACCGGTCGATTTCGTTTGAGGTTTTCGCCGATGATTTCACCGAAATGGAGCGTCAAGCACGACGCATAGCGCCGTGGGGCAAGCACGTTTCGGTCAAGATTCCGATCACCAACACCAAGGGCGAAAGCTCAATTCCGCTGGTCCGCAAACTGTCTCAGGACGGCATTGCACTCAACGTAACCGCCATGTTCACGCTCAAGCAGGTGCAAGATGTCGTTGATGCTGTAAAGGGCGGCGCACCGTGTTTCGTTTCAGTGTTCGCGGGGCGCGTCGCCGATACCGGTTTCGATCCGGTGCCGTTGATGGCGGAGGCGGTGAAGATGCTCAAGGCCTCGCCCAATACCGCGCTGATTTGGGCGAGCCCACGCGAATTATTGAATGTCTTTCAGGCCGACGATATCGGTTGCCACGTCATTACCGTGACCAACGACATCATCAAAAAGCTGTCGCTGGTCGGCAAGGACATGGACGAATATTCTCTTGAGACCGTGAAGATGTTTTATGAGGACGGCAAGGCCGCCGGCTACACGCTCTAAATTATCCGGTTCGTTGCAAGCTGACGAATCGAGGTGACTTGCCGGCTAATTGGATCTAATGCGCCGCGCGTAGCAGCGCGTCGGTTTCCTGCAGACCCGCCATCGATCCGACTTCGTAGAAGCGGGTGGTGACCTCGTAGCCCGCAAGCTGTCCGCGGCGCGACAGGTCCGTAAAGGTTTCGGCGAGGTCGAAGGCGGTATCTGCCGGTCTGTCCGCAAGCACCGAGGCCTTTACGACGCTCAAGCCCCAATCGATGTGCCGCATTTGCGGCAGCCGCTCGACTTTATCATAGCAGCGAATGGCGCCGTCTTCGTACCAGACATTGCTGGTGTCCCATTGCCCTTCATTGCGGAATACCGTCATCAGCGCCGGCTTGTTGCTGGCGCGATACGCATCGACGACCGGAGCAAAAGGAATGTCGAGCCAGCTATCGCCGTACATGACGAGAAATTCCGGTCCGAGGTACGGCAAGGCATTCCGTAACGCGCCGCCGGTGCCGAGCAGTTTCGGGCCATCGACGCTATAGGCCACCTCAACGCCGAACGCAGAACCATCGCCGACGAAAGCTTCAATCATTTCCCATTTATAGCCGACGCAGAGCACCACCCGCGCGATGCCTTCGCGCCGGAAAAGGCGTAGTTGATGTGCGATGAATGGCTCGCCCGCGACTTCCAGAAGCGCCTTGGGCACATTCTCCGTCAGCGGTCGCATGCGTTTGGCGAGACCGCCGGCCAGCAACGCTAAGGGAGGCATCGCGGTCATTGGACGATTGTTTTCGTACCTTCGAAGTCGAACCGGAAACGTACTTCGGTCAGTCCGGCGCTGATCATCGCATGGCGCAGTTTGGTTTTGTCGTCGGCGTAAAACATCAGAAAGCCGCCGCCGCCCGCGCCAATCAGCTTGCCGCCGACCGCGCCGTTCTTGATCGCGAGTTCATACCACTCGTCGATCTTGGGGTTCGACATGCCGCCGGAACGCCGCTTTTTGTGCTCCCAATGCTCGTGCATCAGCTTGCCGAATTCGACGAGCTGACCGCTTTCCAGCGCTTTGAGGCTGCGTAGCCCAAGGTCCTTCACATAATCCAGATTCTGGATCATGTCGGAATCGCTTTTCTTGGTCTTGTCGTCCTGCTCTTTGAGGATCGACGACGCGCTGCGCGAATATCCGGTAAAGAACAGCAGAAGATTGTCTTCGAGATTATAAAGTGTCTCCGTGTCCACTTTCAGAGGCCATGCTTCGACGCTGTCGTCGCGGTTGAAACGGAAGCAGGTCACGCCACCGAAAGCCGCGATATATTGATCCTGTTTGCCGATCGGTTCGTGCAAGCGGTTGATTTCGATATCGCAAGCTTGTTCGGCCAGTTCACGCGGGTGAATCAGCTGCTTGCGGTAGGCATGGAGCGCCTTGAGCAGCGACGTTGTGAAGCTGCCGGATGAGCCAAGCCCGGTGCCCGCCGGAATATCGGCCATGGCGGTGATTTCCAGCGCGCGCGCCTCAAGCCCAACCAGCTTGAATGCTTCGCGGATAATCGGGTGTTTCAAGTCATCGATGTTGTTGACGCGCTCGAGCACCGAATATTTTACGATAAGATCGTCGATAAAGGTCTGGTGCACCGTAATGTAAACATACTTGTCAATCGCCGCCGCAATCAGGAAGCCGGTGTGATCCCGGTAATAAGATGGCAAGTCGGTGCCCCCGCCGCCGAGTGTGATCCGAAGGGGCGAGCGGGCGATAATCATGGGCGGGTCTCATAAATCTGTTTTACGATTTCGAGATTGGCAATGGCGTCGTCGATGTCGCCGCAGGGACGTCGGCCGGCCGCGATAGCGGCTGCAAAGTCGGCGAACTCGTCCTTCCAGGACAGGTCGGGAAATGGATATTCCCATGAGGTCGTTTCCGGTGGGCCCATTTCCGGCAGCATGCGGTAAAAGGTGAGGCGTTCCACGCCATAACTCCCGCCGATGCCGTCGATCGCAAGCTTGCCGTCCCGGCCCGACAGTTCAAACGAGAAAATGTTTTTCCACTCGGTCCAGCCAGCGTGCAGCCACGCCATCTGTCCGGCCTTGCCACGCAACGCCATGAAACAGTTGTCGTCGACGGGGATTTTCCAGAACAAAGTCGGCGCCGCTGCATAGGCCAGCGACAAGTCGCCAAGGAGCCATCGGGATAGATCGATCAGGTGCGAGCCCTGGTCTATGGCCTCGCCACCGCCGGACAGCTCCGGCTTGCAGCGCCACTCATTTTCCATGCCGGGACGGCCGCCGTGGCCATATCGCGCCCGGATGAACATCAGCGGACCGAGCGCGCCCTGATCGACGATTTCCCTGGCCTTTTGAAACGCCGGATGGAAACGATGATTAAAGCCGACCTTCACCACGCGGCGGTGCTTTTTCGCCGCCGCGGCGATCGGGCGAATCTCGTCGACATGCCGCCCCGCCGGCTTTTCGACCAGCACGTGTTTGCCGGCTTCGACAGCGTCAAGCGATACGGCGGCAAGCTGGTCGTGAGTCGTTGCTACCACGACGGCATCGACATCGGCTTTCACCGCCTCGCGCCAATCGTCCACGATCCGCGCGCCCGTCTTGCTGGCCAGCGCTTCCGCGCGTCCGCGGTCACGGTCGCAAACAACGGCAATCTCGTGGGGATGGGCGGCCGCCGCGCGTTTGGCCCCGATCAAGCCGCAGCCGACGATTGCGATCCGCATCACTTCTTGTCCCATGGCTTGCCGCGGTCGGCGGCCACGATCCGGCGCAACGTATAGATATCCGACCCGGCAATGTCGCGTTTGACCTCGTCGGTAAACGGCCACGGATCCCAGGGTGCGGAAATCAAACGGCCGGTCACGCCGTCGCTGTCGGCCGAGGCGAGATAAACGCACAGATCGGCGCCGACCGTAAGCGGCGTACCGCCGCCCTCAGCCTTTAGCTTGGACATGCGCCCATGCAGGTTGGCGCCGACTTTGTCTGGCCCGGCCGCCAGCAATTCGTCGGTCAGCCGCGTCGCCAAGGCGCCAGGGGCCACAGCGTTCACGTCGATCCGATGCTCAGCCACTTCCAGCGCGATCGTCTCGGTGAAGCGTACGACCGCCGCTTTCGAAGCGGCATAGGCACTGATGCCGGGCAAAGGATTGGTGGCGCCGCCGCCCGACAGATTGATGATCTTGCCGTAGCCTTGGGGCTTGAACACCTGCACTGCCTTGCGCGTGCAATAGACGACGCCGAGCAGATTGATCGCGATGGCCTGTTCCCATGAATCCCAGTCGATCTCGTCGATCGATCCCATGGGACCGTAGACGCCGGCATTGTTGACGAGAATATCGACCTTACCGAGAGCCTTGCCGGCTGCGGCGAACAATCGGTCGACGTCATCCCGCTTCGCGATATCCGCGACTTCGGCATGCACGGCGATCGCCGGGTAGGCCTTCGAAAGTTGAGCTTGTTGCTTGTCGAGCTCCGCACGATTGCGGGCGCAAATCATCAACGATGCGCCTTCGGCGGCGAACCTGTCGGCGATTGCCGCGCCGAGGCCGACACTCGCGCCCGTCACGATTGCGGATCTGCCTTTGAGTTTCATGAAACTTTTCCAACTGAAAAAAGCTTAAGCCGGCTGTCGGCGCCCAAATTGGCGGCGAGATAGCGCCCCGGATCTAGGACGATATCACCCGCCATCGCTTGCGCAATGTCAGTGGCCGCCAGATCGCGAAACTCCGGCCATTCCGTCGCCAATACGATGGCGTGCGCGCCACGCGCGGCCGAAAGGGCGTCGGGGGCCAGCGCAACGGATGAGCTCAAGTCGTCCGGCAAGGCCGTCACTTTAGGATCGAAGGTCCGCACAATTGCGCCCTCTTTGACCAGCGACCGAATGAGCTCGACGGCCGAAGACCGCCGCAGGGTGCTGGTGCCGACCTTGTAAGCGAGGCCGAGCACGGCGACGGTCTTGCCTCGCAGCGGCTGCACAAAGCGCCGCAACTGGTTCAGTGCCCACTGTGCATGAGCACGATTACTGGACAGCACGGCGTCGATGACCGGCACTTTGAGCTTATGCCCGCGCGCCAGCGTGCCGAGAAAATTCAGGTCACGCGCCAGCGTGCCCCCGGCGAATGAAGGCCCGGCTTTGACATAGGCGCGCGGGCCAATGCGCGGATCTGACCGCAAACCGGCTTCGACTTCGGACGCATCGGCGCCGACGTTCTCGCAAATCGTCGCGATTTCGTTGGTGAAGGTTATCGATACGGCGAGAAAAGAGTTAAGCCCATGCTTGACCATCTCGGCGGATTCGACAGACATCCAGATCAGCTTGTCGCAGAAACGGCTGAGCAGCGGCTCGAGCGCTGCCTTAGCGCGCTCGTCGCGGACGCCGACGATGATGCGGCCGGGGTTCTGGAAGACTTGAATCGCCTGTCCCAGACGGAGGTTCTCTGGCGAAGACGCGAAGGAGACGCGGCGTCCAAACTTGCCGGCCTCGAAAGCGGTTTCAAGCGAGCGGATGGAACCGACGGGAAGCTGGGCCGACACCAGGACCACAGCGCCGTCCTTGAGATAGCGGAATATGCCTTCAACGCGGCCAGTGACGAAACCGACATCGGCTCGGTCATCATCGTCAACCGGCGTGTCATGGCAGACCCAAACGATGTCGGCTTCACCTATGGCGGAATGGTCCGTCGTGAAGCTCAGTGTCGTTGCATCAAGGCCCGCGTGCAAGAGTTCGGCCAGGCCAGGCTCGAACAGTGGCGGCTCGCCATTTGCGAGTCCCGCGACCAATTTGGCATCGTCGTCGATGCCGACGGTCAAAACACCGGCGGCGGCCGTGCAGGCAGCCGTCACCGTGCCGAGATGCCAGAGGCCGAGGACCGCGACTTTCATGCGCGTTGCTCAAAAATCCATTCGTTGGCGGCGAGCCAGTCTACGGTTTTTAGCACGCCTTCGCGAATTGTCAGGCGCGGCTTCCAGCCGAGCGAACGGATGCGGGCCGTGTCGAGGAAGATGAATGGACTATCGCCAATCCAGCCGCGCTCTCCGCCCGTATATTCCAGCGCAGGCTCCTTGCCGAGATGCTTTGTAATCCACCCGATCGAACCGTTGACTTCGGTATATTCGTCGTTGCCGAGATTGAACACGTTGACTTTGTCTTGCGCCTTATCGATCGCGACCAGCATCGCTTCGACGCAATCCTGAACGTAGATATAAGATTTGCGCTGGCGGCCGTTGCCGAGCACCTGCAGACGGCTCGGATCGTTACGCAGGCTGCGGTAGAAATCGAACACATGGCCGTGCGTGTAGCGCTCCCCGAGTACCGAGACGAAGCGGAAAATATAACTCTGATAGCCATAGCCCTCGCAGTAAGCCTGAATCAAACCCTCGCCAGCAAGCTTGGATGCGCCATAGAGCGAGGTCTGAATCGGAAAGGGCGCGGTTTCTGGCGTTGGGAAGGTCGTCGGTTCGCCATAGATGGAACCTGTCGACGAAAAAGCGATGCGTTTCATGCCGTTCGCGCGCATCGCCTCCAGGACGTTGAACGTAACGATCGTGTTCTGCTCGAGGTCCTTGCGAGGATGTTGCGTGCCGAAACGGACGTCGGCGTTGGCCGCTAGATGGAACACGAAGTCCGCGCCACGCATGGAGTCGGTGAGCTCGGCGGCATCCGAAAACAGGTCGCCTTCGACCAGCCTGAAATTCGGATGCTCCGACGCTTTGTCCAGAAATTTTGTCATGCCGGTCGAAAAATTGTCGAAGCCGATGACCTTATCGCCCCGCGCCAGCAGTCGGTCGGCGAGGTTGCTGCCGATGAATCCGGCGGCGCCCGTAATGAAATAGGTCTTGCTCATGAATAAAAATGCCCGAGATGTTTGGTTATGCGTCGAAAAGTTGTGTACTAATCCCGTGCCGCTGCGTCAAACAACGGGTGGTCTCGATGGATTTGCCGCGGTTCGGTGAGAATGCCAATCGCCCAGCATGAATATGCCGTTGACGGCGCCCGCGATAATCAATGTCAGCCCCCAAACTGCAGAGAGCACCAGCGCTTGATTGATCGACAATCCGCTTGCGACACCAACGGTGGCGGCCATTGCGATCTCGCGTCCGCCCCAGCCCATATAGAGGAACGGCACGCCATTCACGAGTTGGAGAAATGGAATGAAGCAGGCAATCACCAAGAGGTTCGCGTCGAGACCGATGGCGCGCAACAGGCAGTAAAGAGTTGCGAAAATCAGAATCAAGTTTACCGCTGTAATCGCAATCTGCACGGCCGAACGGCGCAGCGGATATGTCTTCTCGTAGCCGGAAAAGAGGTTCGCAAACCTCAGAACGAGTTTGTGATCGAATATCCTTAGAACCCTCGGCAGGCATAGCATTACGACGATGGCGCCCAGGAAGCCTGCGGAGACCAGGAACTGAACTCCGATCGAACTCGACGGCACACCCAGATCCCACTGTAACGGCAACGTGGCGAGGGCGAACAATGACATCCATTGCGCTGCGACGACGCGATCGAACAACGTGCAGCGAATGGCCTGCGATGTCGCCATGTGGCCGAAATATTTGAATGCACCAATCTTTGCTGCGTCTGCCATCAATCCGACCGGCGCCGTCACCGCGATGAAGTAGCCGCTCAACGTGACCTTTAGGATCAATTTGAACGGCGGAGCCCGCAAACCAGGCGGCAATAGCCAGTATATGATGCGCTGGATGCGTATTGCGCTGATGGGCATCTGCAGCCAATAGGCAAAGACAGCTGGGATAAACCAGCGCCAGTTTGCGCGCTTGAGCATAGTCAAGATTTCAGGACCGCTGACCCAGCGATACATGACTATAGCGCCGACGACGATCAGGATGCCGCTGACGCCAAGCGATAGAAATCGAAGATAAGGCGGCCGGTGCGGGGCCACGCCCGGATCGGCATCGGCTCCTTGCATCACGCCTTCCCGCTTCCAAGTTGAGAAAAACGCGCCCGAATTATCGTGAGCACCCAAGTCATGCCATCGCGCACGACACTGACCTTTTTGCCCTCGGCAAAGGAGCGGGACGTGTAATTTACCGGCAGCTCGATCGGCGTATAGCCTTTGCGAATGAGCTTGATGACCAGCTCGATATCGAAATCGAAACGGTTGCAAACAAAGTCGATACCGAAAATTGCGTCGCGGCGGAATACCTTAAACATCGTAAAAGGGTCCGCCATCTTCGCGTTAACTGCGATGTTGATCATTGTGCGGAAGATCGAGTGCCCGAGATTGAACATGGCCGCAGTCATCGGTGCGTCGGCGAATTCTCGAATCTTCCATTCGCCTTGGTGGCGGGAGCCGAGAACAAACATCGATTGATGGGCGAGCAGGGGCGCGAGCAAATTATCGTAGTCATCGAGATCATATTCCAAATCGGCGTCCTGGATCATCAAGATGTCGCCGGTGGCGGCAAGCAAGCCTTCACGCACGGCATTTCCCTTGCCGCGAGGCGCGGGCTGGTAGATGACACGGACGTCAGGATGATTTTCGTAAGCGCGGACCAGTTCACGGCTGCCGTCAGTCGAATTGCTTTCGACGACAATAATTTCCTTGCGGATACCCGGCAACTGCTTTGCCAATAAGGCATCAAATAGCTCTTTGAACGTCGCGCCTTCGTTGAATACCGGCACGACGATCGACACGATGGTCCCCGTCGACACCAGAGCGGAAGTTGCCGTTACGACCCCGGTACCGGCTGGAAGCGGAAATTCAGAAGTGCGGAAGCGTTCTGGAAAGATCCGGTGCAACGCTTGGAGGGCGCGAAACCAGAAGCTGCCCTCGTGAGCATGACGCAATCGTCCGATTAAATAGTCGAGCGAGTAATGGCGGCGGACCGTATGAAACCAAATATTTTTAAAACCAGCAGCAAGCAGCAGGAGGCTTAACGTCTCTCGGGTAAAAAACCAGAGATTGGGTGCGTGCCACTCATGCCAATTACGACCCATCAGGCGCGCCTGATAACCGTCGAGCAGCGGCAGGCTTAGAACGAGCTGAGCGTCCGCCGACAAGTGGCGACGAACCTTTGCCAAAGCTGCGCGCGGATCAGCGATGCGCATCAGTGTGCCCGAAACTATCGCGGCATCGTAGCTTCCTCCCCAGCTAGCGGGTCCAAAATCGTTATGGCCGACAACGCGGCCGACCGAAATTCCGCTACGCTCAAGCAAGCTAACAATCCCATCATCCGGATCGGCGATAACCAGCACGGGTCCGGCAATTTGAGCCTCTTGAAGAGTCGCAACCAAACTTACGTGTGCTTTTTCCCCGGGCGTGGGCTTCGGCAAGGTGATTACACTGCCGGGCTTTGGCCGATCAGAGCCGTCAAACTGGCTCGCGTTGAATGTCAATGTGCAGTCGGCGCAACGATAAATCTTGAGCTGGTTCGCCCCAAAGGCATAGGCCGCATGCGTGCCGCTGCATAACGGACATGAAAAATGGATGGATTGGGCCGTTTGTGGCACCAATCGACGCTGCCGCCTCATCGCCAATCCCCTATGTCCGCCGCGCGATACCGTGCCCCGCTGCGGCGCTTCATTTGGCCGGTATTATGCAAAAAGTCTAGCCACAGTGCGTTCCGAAGGGGTGCCTTGATCGCGGCCGATGTCGTACGTGTGCCGCAATCGCTTTCAAAGCCCGCAGAGGTTAAGCGTATTGGATTATATTCCCTTTTATACGACGGTTGTCGTTGTCTATGAGATGTCAGGGAAGGCCGGCTCTAAGCCCGACGCCGACGGGGATTGAGGCGACCTCCGCCGCGGCTATGATGCCGCGGCGACGTTTATGCGGCGGTAAACAGATGTTATGGGCGCGTAAACTGTCGTAATATCAATTGGTTGCCAACAAATTGTACTCTTTCCGCCCACGCGGTTTGTCACTTCCACTCTTAAGAGCTAGCGGCGCCAATCGCTGCCGGGTCGGAATGTGTTCTGTCGTGTCATAATTGTTTCAATCGCAATTCGGAATGAACCGTTCTTGCGCACTGGGACAGTTGCGATCCGCAACGACGGCGCCAATTAACTTGCCATCAAGGTAAACGCTGCCCTCGGGCCTGTGATGCATGCAATTCGATGCCCTTACGGGAAGGCCAAGTGGCAATGGCGCTGCAGCAAAAAGTCAGACCGCCTCACGCTCGAGACGAGTGTACGGACGGATTGCGCCAGCGGTCATACGGCTGAACCGCTCCAAGCAGCGCTTCCATAGAAGGGATGTTTCAAGTGCCCCATGTATGAGCAATCATGCTGGACGCCCACCATACGAACAGAACCGCGCTCACGGCGATCAGCACAAAAATCATTTGCGTGCGGCGCCGCCCGAAATAGCCGTCCAGAAGATCGTATTGTTGAATCGCAGATACCGGGTGCCATCTCTTCAGCCGGTCGGGCATCACTCCGAATGCCGCGATTCCCATTTGCAAACGGATGACAACGCGGCCAGAACGAACACAGCGCCGAAACCCGCGATCACCAGTCTTAATGGTTCTGTCATGTGAAAATAGCGATAGACTGGCTGTGAGAACATTGCCGTCCCCAAGTCTTGATACAGCAACAATACGGAAGCGACGACCAGCGGCGGCAACAGTTTATCAGTACCGGCATTCTTCATCGCTTCACACAATCTGTTACGCGGAACGGCCCAACACAGCATACCAAGGATAGTACCGATCCATATACCAAGGATAGTACCGATCCATGCCGCGATCATCAGCGCTGAAGTGACCAATAAGTATGTCGGGAAAAAATAATCGAACGGTTCTGCACGAATTCGAAGACCTCCTGAACCGATTGCGATTTACTCTTCAGCGGGAAATATTTCATCTCACCAACAGCCCGCGAGCCATATTTTTCGACTGGGTCCGCTGAGCGAACGCCCCAACTTTGCGTCCCGGGCACGAAGTCCATCCCGGTCTTAATGTATCCCTGTGCATTATATCGTGTGATCGCGTAGCCAGGATCGAAAACGGCATGCCATAGGTTGCGGATGGAATATTGCACGACATACCACGGATGCGATCGGGCTATCTCTTTAGCGACATCGAGGTAAAACTCGTCGTTGGTATCGATAGCCATCAATATCATCCAATACTCTTCGTTTGGCTGAGTACAGATTTTCTCAAATAATTCCTCCGGCGTGTAAGCGAAGACATGCTTCTCCATGAACTCCGGAGGATCATCGGGCAATCCGCGCTTTACCAGCGCAGATTCTCTGACATTGGGCTGTAGCTCATGGCGTAGTTTCTCAAGCATGATTTTCGAATTTGGCCCTAGCTCGGGCGACATCCGATATCGCCGAGATAGAGATAGGAACTGTAGAATATCTGCATCCCCTTGCCGCTCGGGGTGCTCGCTTGATGACGCATGTCGAATATTTCATAGCGGTGCCATTGATAGGCGCCCGCAGCGAGAGCAAAAATCAACGCACAAGCTAGAAAGTGACGGATTCGGCCGCGCGTAGCGATAAATGCAATCGTCAGCAGCATAGGAAACATGAGATTCCCCGCAGCGCGCATGAACGAGGCTGCCACGGCTGCAAACGTAAAGAGGTACAGCATCCGAAAGCGGCCAGTCCATATGAACTCAATGAGCAGCGCCACTGACAAAAGGCTGAAGAACATATCGGCCTGATCGGAGAACAAAAACTTCATGTACGTGAAAGGTGACAACGAAATAATACAGGCCAAACCCATGTAGTAAGCGACGGCCGGAGAAGCCCGCACGAGAGACCAATAGACTAGGACGACCATCAGGACAGCAAACGCGGCAAGGACCAAAGTGATCCCAATAAATGAGTGCAACCAAGGAAAGCCGCCTAAAATGTAAAGAAGCGGGAACCCGCCCTCGCCCGCTGCGAAAGCAGGGTCCAGTGTTGAGCCGTGTACTATCGCCTCGGCCCAATCGGTATATCTGCCGGCCCCGCCCGGGAAGTTATACCCCGCCGTAAATAGAAAAAAGACCGTGACGAGCGTGGCAATTAACGCCAACTTTCCAGCGGAAACGTGCATTGACCGGGACGGAAGAAAGAATGCGGCAGGCGTCGCAATTAATGAAATTATCCGCATTTATACATGCTCCCAGGCAACCGTTTTCTGAGCTAGTTAGAGATTCGAGGTGCGGCACAAAAACCAGCGAGAATTGCAATTGCAGAGGCTAGCCCCGTTTTCTCGTTCATCAATACCTTTTTCGGCTTAGCCATATCTACGACGACAAAGGCGACAGGGCCGCAAATATGAAATTCGCGGGTCGCCGGTCGGACTGTAACGATTGATTTTTGCGCACTGAGACAATTACCGAATTTCCGTCGCGAACTATCGCTAGTCCCGAAGAACTATCCGGCAACTGGCGCACGAAGCAATCGGCAGCCGTCCCGCTCGATTTCCTAGTGGTTCCTTTGATAGTTCAAGTCAGGCGCGCGCGGGTGCCAGCGAGCTCAGACTGAAGATGGACAGCCTTCGCACGCGGTGAACCGGGTATTTCGCGGCGTAGCGGATGTTCAACCCGCAGGCTGCGAGGAATTAGCGGAAGCGGGCTGCTAAGAACGGATGGCAGGTTCGGGAAGAACAAGCTCGAAGCGTAGCCGGACGCTCTGGCATTGGCCAAGAAATAGGTTTGCCGCCAGGGAGCAAATCCTTCTGAAATTCAATGGTCAAAAGCGCCGAAGGTTTGCCAGCGCAGCGCCACGATATTAAGGGCAATCGTAGGTTCTGCCTGCCTCATCGATAATGATGTCCGCGGGGATTACCCCGCACACGGTTTTGAAAAGAACCTTACCGATGAATACACAGTGTGTGCCAGGCAAACGATTGTCCACGACGGCGCTGTCTGGGGAGGCCGGCTTTGGAAGTCGCCTCAATCTATCGTTCGCGACCGGCACAGCCGTCGAGGCGAAATCGGCGCAGCACCGATTTCACTCCCTTGAAGGTGGATAAGCCTGTTTACGACGATCCCACCAAGTAAATGGACGCCAAATCTGCAGCCCATGGCGAAAAAAGTAGTCATTTTCGGGACCTGCTGGCGCTAAGCGGCCGCTCCAAGGTTGGTTGAGGGTGGGCTATATCTCATTGAATCCGTTGCAACCAAATGTTATGGGGTCCGGATGTTCGACACCACTGTCTATAAGTTTCCTCGGCACAAGTGGCCTAAACTTACTCCGCCGCTCTCGCGTGAGCAGGCTGAACTTGCCGACGACTGGATGCACCATTGGCACCAGGTGCTGCCAAATAAATATGGGCTAATTGAGCGGTTCAACCATGAATATCCGCTCAGGCACCGGCCCGCGGGCCACATCAAGACGTTGGAAATTGGCGCAGGTATTGGCGCGCACGCTGGGCTCGAAGATCTGAGCACGCAGGACTATTACGCCAACGAGCTCCGCGAGAATATGGCGGCCGAGCTTCGTCGCCGCTTTCCTTCGGTCCATGTTGTAACGTCAGATTGTCAGCAGCGGCTGCCGTATGATGATGGTTTTTTCGACCGAATGATTGCGGTCCATGTGATGGAGCATCTTCCCGATCTGCCGTCGGCAGTTAGGGAGGCAAAACGTCTGTTGAAACCAGGCGGTGTGTTTTCCATCGTCATCCCTTGCGATCCGGGTCTTGCTTATGAGGTGGCCCGTAAGATTTCCTCGGAACGCATTTTCAGACGGCGCTACGGCATGCCATATATGTGGCTGATGCGGCGCGAACATTTGAATAGTCCCAGCGAGATTTTGTCTATGCTGGGGAGTTCGTTCGACGAAATTGACCGTGAGTATTTCCCCTTCAATATGGTCCCGCTCACCCAAGCAAATCTATGTATTGGGGCTACATTTCGCCGTCGCCCATCCTGAAACATCGGGTTATCGCAGCCCCGTAGCGTGCAACTGGATTCCAACTTCTCGTACGAGAGCAGTACTTCAAAATGATCCGGAAGCCGCGTGACTTTGGAATTCAGGAGCCGTTGGCTCAAGGTTATGGATGCCCATCACCGGGAGCGCCGCCGCGGGTGCGCTCGCAGATTTTGTAGTGCACCGAAACCTCTAGGCTAAGAACTCGTCGAGCCAACCATTGAAGATTACGATGTGCCTTCGGAGCGTTAGATGAAGTTGATCTCGCTAGCAGCAACCCCCGTCGCATTCTTCCTTCCCTCTCGTTCGAAGCATGTCGACGCAGGAAAGTTGGCGTTGATTAGTATGCTCTTCACGACCTTCTTCCTCTATATAGCGGGATATCATTTTCCAGGTGGAGCGAGCCATTATCCCGATTGGGCGAACTCGATCGTAAACGGGGGTATCCTTCCACCTAGCCATGCCCAGCGTGAGGTCGGGTTACCGCTCCTTTATATTCTGGGAGGGTTCCCATTTTCACACTCATTTATTGGCGTCACCTTAATCCTGGGCTTGTTCGCTATTCTGATTGTCCTGGCGGTGTACTGGTCCCTCGCGAGTGCATCTCCGACAGTCGCTTTCTATATGGGCTTGGTGTGCATAATTACCCTTTCGCCATTCACGTTCATAAAGTTTCTTTATCCCGACCAGGCATATATGTTTTTCAACCTTCTTGCGGTCGCGCTGCTGATTGGATTCTTATGGTATGGCCGATTTCGATTTCTGTATTTCTTCACGTTGGCGGCTGTAGCGGCGTCTTTCACGCGCACGGCTGGGAACCTGATGTACCCGGTGCTTCTGACGATTGCGTTCATTGCGGTGCGCGGGCGGTTCCGTCATTACCTGGCTTGCGCGATGATCTTCGCCGCAGCCACAGGAGCCTATCAGTGGCATCGCTATGAAATATTCGATATGCGTCACCAGACGAGCACCCCAAGCGGCAAGGGGATGCAAATTTTCTACAGCACGTATCTCTATCTTGGCGATTTCGGCTACCGCCTTTCACCGGATCTCGGCCCCAATACAAAACTTATGCTGGAGAAACTACGGCAAGAGCTACAACCCAGCACACGAGAATCGGCGTTAATAAAGCAAGCATTACCTGACGACCCTGAAGACTTTATGGAAAAGCATGTTTTTGCTTACACGCCAGAGAAATTATATGAAAAAATCACTACAGAACCAAACGAGGAGTATTGGGCGATATTGATGGCGATTGATTCGAACGATCAATTTTACCTTGATGTGGCAAAAGAGATCGCACGATCATATCCATGGTATGTCGTTCAATATTCGGCACGTAACCTGTGGCATGCACTGTTCGATCCGGGTTACGCGACCACTCGATACAACGTCATGGGGTACTTGAAGACCGGTAATGATTTCTGGCCGACGACGCAAGGCTGGGGGGTTCGTTCGGAGGATCCAGTCGCACAATACAGTTCTCATGCAGATCGCGAGATGCAATATTTTCCACTGAAGGACCATCCGGATCTTCAGAGCTTTGTTGCCGTCGTGGAGAATTACTGGGTAATAAATTATCAAACGTACATTTGGATTACATCGGTGCCGATCGTCATCGCGTGGATGGGCGCTGCCTTCGGGGTGTTATGCTGGGCATTTCCGCGGCCTTATTGCACGGCGCTGATGCAATCTGGTCTCAATAAACTGATGGCGCCGATTATCGCTGCGTCCGTCTTGGTGATTTATGAAGACTTGGCTACGTCAATGTTCTCTCAGCCGGTCTACCGCTATTTTCATTTAACGGAGCCATTAAGACTCGTGATCGCCGGTTTTGGCGTCATCCTCTTGATGAGAGTGCTGTCGCTCGTTTGGAAAAAGGCGTTTGCCACAGCCGAAGTGAGCGCCATACAGACGGAGCGAGCAGGCGCGCTCTCCGCAATCCAAAATAATGACCTTCTCAATGGATACTTCGGTCCGCGACCCATTCAATTAATCTTTCTGCTGGTCAACTTGAATGTGGCCCTGTTTGGGTGGTGGGCGTCCGACGTCATAGCTAAAACGCGGACTGCCTCCGCGTTCGAACAGTATAAATTGTCGCTTATTTCTCCGATAAAGATTATCAGCGCAACATTTGGTCGAAGCTGCCGCGAGTTTGTTCTGCCACCGCCGGCGGCGACATGGACGAACGATGGAAACCTCACCGAGTTGGTTCAGGGTGCCTGCAGCGTCCACAATGTGAAAAACAATCGCTGCACCGTTCTCATCGGTGCCCCGGGCTGGGGAGACCCAGCGCAAGGGTGCGGAAAAGATTTTTCGGTCATCTATGAATGCAGAGGCGGTGGCCCCGCGAGAAACGCATTTATTGCCGCCGAAGCATCCGGAAAATCCGTCGAGCTCAACTGCAATTAAAGCCGCTGAATGCATTGGTTTTAAATGCGGCTTTGACCGGAACTTCCGCGCGCTCGCGAATTAAATCGTCTCTGTTCTCTGAGGGTTAGCCTCCCGCGAGGACCGCATCGATGTCACTCACTTGGCATAAAGTGCCTGAGCAGTTTGGGATCGGCTTTTACCATCTTGACGATCTCAGCGAGATTATCGACGCCGTATTACGTGAAGGCGGTTATCGTCTCTTCGCCTGGACCGAAGACGGTGAGACGCCCATCTTCCGGATCCATCTCGATGCTGATTTCATGCACCAGGCACTCGTCCTCGCCGAGCATTTCGACGACACGGCTGAGTGTGAAGACGTGGTTTGCTCCGGCCAGGGTCAGGCCGCCTGACGGTCCTGCGCATTGAGCAGCCGGCAATTCCAAGGCAGCAGATCGTCGAGACGGTGAACTGGTTGCTCGGCAATCCGCGCAAGAACGTCAGTGAGCCAAGCTTGCGGATCAATGTCGTTCATCTTAGCCGAGACGATCAGGCTGTACATGACCGCGGCGCGATGACCACCTCGATCTGAGCCGCAGAATAGCCAGGACTTGCGGCCCAACGCGATCTGGCGCACGCCCCGCTCGGCGGCGTTGTTCGATAGGCAGTTGGTCGCCGCTATCCGGCCTGTCGTGTGGCGCTGCCGCCAAACGCCGCCATCGTTCTGATCAACAAGATGCAGCAGGTCGCCACCGCGTTGACGCAGACGGACGTGGTCAAACAGACGCTGCGGCCGCTGGCGCCGGGCAAGACCGGGTGAGGCGAGGCAATCCCAAGCATAGGACAGCCGGTCTCTCGGACGCCTAAAGTGGGAGACAGGACTGGTCGGCTGGTGACACGGCCTTGATTGCACCGTCGCCGCGCCAAATTCACTGTCACAGTGATTTTTTTGCTCCGAACAGGAAATCTAGACTACCATTACGTTAGGATTGATTGCCGCAATGGCTCTTGGCCGTGACGACAAGGGCCAAGGCCATCGAAGCGTAGGCAAGTCTGTCCTCTGCACTTATTTCGAGGTAGCGCGGGTCCATGCTGGCAGCTAGATCTCAATCGCCTCTCTCGAAGCCAGGCTCCGAGCTTGCCGCGGCGCTGACGTCTTGCCGGGGTGCCCTCATCAGCATCGCACTGTTCAGCGGCATGATTAACGTCCTGATGCTGACAGGCTCGTTTTTCATGCTGGAGATCTATGACCGCGTCGTACCGAGCCGCAGCGTGCCCACGCTGGTTGGCTTGGCAGTTCTGGCGGCTGTTCTGTTTTCCTTCCAAGGGATCATCGATCTCATCCGCAGCCGGCTTTTGGTGCGTATCGGTGCCTCACTCGACGAGGCCTTGAGCGGTCGCGTCTATGACACGATCGTTCGGCTGCCGTTGAAAGTCGGCAACCGTAATGATGGTCTGCAGTCATTGCGTGATCTCGATAGCGTCCGTTCTTTTCTCTCCGGCCTCGGGCCGACCGCCTTGTTCGACCTGCCATGGATGCCGCTCTACCTCGGCATCTGTTTTGCATTCCATTTTTGGCTCGGGATGACCGCTCTGTCCGGCGCAATCATTCTGGGCGGCTTGACGCTGTTGACAGACATGCGCACGCAGGGGCCAATCAAAGCTGCGACCGGCTTTGCCATGTCGCGTAATGGACTTGCGGAAACCAGCCGGCGCAACGCCGAGGTTCTGACCGCCATGGGCATGGCCGGTCGTTTGCGCAGCCGTTGGAGCGAAGCCAACCAGAAATACATGGCCAGCCAGCAGCAGGCGAGCGATGTAGCGGGCGGTCTCGGCGCAATCGTAAAGGTCCTGCGCATGATGCTGCAGTCGGCAGTGCTCGGCGTCGGCGCCTATCTGGTAATCCATCAAGAGGCGACCGGCGGCATCATCATTGCCGGCTCTATTCTATCTGCTCGCGCACTAGCGCCGGTCGATCTGGCGATTGCCAACTGGAAAGGTTTTGTTAGCGCACGTCAGAGCTGGGGCCGGTTGAATACTCTTCTGGCAATGCTACCGCCGCGAGACGCGCCAATGGCATTGCCGCAGCCCGCCAATACCGTGGTGGTCGAGAATGCGAGCGTTGCGCCACCAGGCCAGCAGAAGATCGTCGTACAAGATGTCAGCTTTGTTCTCAAAGCCGGCAACGGGCTCGGCGTTATTGGCCCCAGCGCCTCCGGCAAGTCGTCACTGGCAAGGATGCTGGTGGGCGTATGGCAACCGGCACGCGGCAAGATCTGTCTTGATGGCGCAACCTTCGATCAATGGGAGCCGGAGGCTATCGGCCGCCACATCGGCTATCTGCCGCAGGACGTTGAGCTGATTGCCGGTACGGTGGCGCAAAACATCGCACGATTTGACCTCGATGCGGATCCGAAGGCCATCATCGCTGCGGCGCAGGCCGCCGGGGTGCACGAGCTTATTGTCAATCTGAGTGCCGGTTACGAGACCGAAATCGGCGAGCAGGGCTCCTCGCTGTCAGCGGGCCAGCAGCAGAGAATAGCGCTGGCGCGTGCGCTTTACGGCGATCCCTTCCTGGTGGTTCTCGATGAACCCAACTCAAACCTCGATAACGAGGGTGAAGACGCGCTGACGCGGGCTATCCTTGGTATCCGCGCGCGCAGCGGCATTGCGGTCGTCATCGCTCACCGCCCCAGTGCGCTGGCGGGGGTCGACTATATTTTGGTCATGCAGCAGGGGCGCGCCCAGGCCTTCGGTCCGAAGGATGAGGTGCTCGCCAAGGTGCTGCGTCGCGAGCCGCCCGGCCCGGGAGGCCTCAAGGCGGTTCCTGATTCTGCAAGGGGAAAGTCGTGATCGATCGTGCGACGTCGCCTGCGCATCGGTCAATCCGCCGTCATCTTTTAGCGGGCATTGTGGCTGTCGTTCTCCTGGCCGGCGGCGTTGGTGGATGGGCGGCCACAACGCATCTGGCAGGCGCCGTGATTGCACAGGGCCAGATGGTGGTCGATACCAACGATAAGAAGGTTCAGCACCCAACGGGCGGCATTGTCGGTGAGCTGCGCGTGCACGAGGCATCCCGCGTCAAGGCAAACGACATTATCGTTCGCCTTGACGATACACAGACCCGCGCAAATCTCGCCATTGTGACCAAGGGCCTGGACGAACTGATGGCCCGTCAAGCCAGGAACGAGGCGGAGCGCGATGGTGCGGATACGATCGTGTTTCCGGAGGCTATTCTGGCGCGTTTAGACGATCCGGACGTCGCCCACGTGGTGAACGGGGAGCGCAGACTTTTCGATATCAAACGCGCGGCGCGCGCAGGCCAGAAGGCGCAGCTCCGGGAGAGAATTGCGCAACTCAAAGAAGAGATCCAGGGCACCGCGATGCAGCAAGAAGCCAGGATCCAGCAGATCGAATGGATCAAGAAGGAACTCGCTGGCGTCTACGAACTCTGGGAAAAAAAATTGGTTGCCTATCAACGCGTGACCGCGCTCGAACGGGATGCGGCGAGACTTGAAGGTGAGCGAGGGCAACTGATCGCTGCGATCGCGCAGTCGAAGGGCAAGATTAGTGAACTCGAATTGCAGATCATCCAAATTGATCAAGACATGCGCGCTGAAGTTGGAAAGGATCTTGCCGAGATCCGAGGCAAGATGTCAGAGCTTGTCGAAAAGAAAGTATCAGCGGAAGATCAACTCAAGCGTGTCGACATAAGAGCGCCGCTCGATGGCGTTGTGCATCAGCTTAATGTGCACACTGTCGGAGGCGTTATCACCCAGGGCGAGCCGATCATGCTGATCGTGCCAGAGTCCGAAGCGCTGACTGTCGAAGCGAAGATACAACCGCAGGATATCGATCAGGTTAGCTTCGGCCAGAAGGCACTCCTGCGATTTTCTGCCTTCAATCAGCGAACCACTCCCGAACTGATCGGAACCGTCACCAGAATCTCTGCTGACGTGACGCAAGATCAGAAGAGTGGTGCGTCTTTCTATACGGTTCGCGTTTCTGTGCCGGAGGATGAAATGGCGCGTCTCGAAGGCCTCAAGCTCATTGCCGGCATGCCGGTCGAAGCCTTTATCCAAACGGGCGAGCGCAATGTGATGTCCTATCTGATTAAGCCACTGTCAGACCAGATCATGCGGACATTCAGGGAAAAATAAAGCCTCGCGAATTCGGCGACTTTTGTGCGAGTGCCTGACTGGCGCGTTGACCAAACCCGACCTCAATATCTTAGATATAGAACTGGCGGAGAGGGAGGGATTCGAACCCCCGATACGGTTGCCCGTATGCCGCATTTCGAGTGCGGTGCATTCAACCGCTCTGCCACCTCTCCGGAGCCCGAAACGGGCCAAAAACGGCCCGCCCGGACGGCGCTATGTAACCAAGCGGGACAAGACAGACAAGGCTTGCACACAGTATATTGCACCTATTGGCAAAAAACGGCCGCAAAGCATAACCCTCCGATGCCCGTAAACCTGATATTCGACCACCTCCGCAAGGAACTGCCCGGGATCGGCATGACCATCGCCATGGTCGCCGGGCTCACGGTGATCGTTTATGCGCTGATCGTGGAAACCGGGCTCGGCCACGGCTCCGTGGTCTATCTGCTCCCGGTGTTGGTGGCGGCCACGCGCTGGGGCCTCGTCTCGGCCATCGTCGCCGCGATCGGCGGCGTGCTGGCCTCGGCCTTTTTCTTTTACCCGCCACTCTACACCTTCCGGATCACCGACCCGCTGGAGGTGCTCAATCTCATTCTCTTCGTCGTCGTCGCGGTGATCGTGAGCCAGCTCGCGACCCGGCTGAAACGGCAATTGGAAATGGCGCGCCGGCGCGAGATCGATCTGCGCGATCTCTACGCCTTCTCGCGCCGGCTCGCTGTCGCCTTCGACGTGTCGGATATTCATGCCGCGATCGAAGACCATCTCGCAACCGTCATGCAGCGCAAGGTCGTGCTGTTTTCCGGCATCCGCGACGCCGCGACCGGCGGACGGCGCGCCGGCATCGCGGTGCCGCAGGAAGTGCTGACCGAAGCCGCCGAAGTCGCGGCCGGCCGACGCGACGCCACCGGCGCGGTCACGGCGGCGCCCAGCGGCGAGGCCTGGCTGGTGCGCGCGGTGTCGCCAAAGAATCCCGAATTTGGCGTCATCGCCATCGATCTCGGCGGCGAGACGCAGGACGCCTTCGACGACGTCCGTGTTCGTGTCGATGCCGTGCTGGCGGATGCCACCGCGACGCTCGAACGATTGGGCGTTGCCCACGCCATCAGCGAGGCGCGCATGCGCGCGCAGACCGACCAGTTGCGCGAGGCGCTGATCGGCTCGGTGTCGCATGAGCTGCGCACACCGTTGGCCTCGATCCTCGGCGCCGCCACCGTGCTGATGGCGGCGCCCGCGCTCGCCAAGGAAAAGAAACTCCAGGCTCTGGTGCTGGACGTCCGCAACGAAGCCGAACGTCTCAACAACGATATTCAGAACCTGCTCGACGCCACCCGCATCAGCAGCGACGGCCTCAAGCCGCAGAACGAATGGGCCGACCCCGAGGACATCGTCAATTCGGCGATCGAGCGTTGCCGCCACCGCCTGACCGGCCGCCATGTCACCCTCAATCTGCCGCCCGATTTGCCGCTGGTGCATGTCGACCCGGTGCTGGTGCAGCAGGCGCTGGTGCAGATCTTCGACAACGCGGCGAAATACTCGCCGCCCGGTTCGCAGATCGCGGTGGCGGCGCGCGCCCGCGATGGCCGCATGATCCTGAGCGTCAGCGACCAGGGCAGCGGCCTGACGCCTGAGGAAGCCGCACAAATCTGGGACCGTTTCGTGCGCAATCCGCGCCATGCCGCCACCACCAGCGGTTCGGGGCTGGGGCTTTGGATTGCCAATGCCTTTATTGCGGCCAATGGTGGTAAGATGAACGCTGTCAGCGACGGGCCGGGTCTCGGCACCACGCTGACGATTGAGCTTCCGGTGACGCAAGCCGCCGTCCCGCAAATGGAAAGCGACGCAGATGAGTGAGCCCTCCCCGATCGTGCTCGTCGTCGACGACGAGATTCAAATCCGCCGTTTCCTGCGCACCGGCTTCGAGCTCAACGGTTTCGTCGTGCATGAGGCCGGCTCCGGCGCCGAGGCGATCCGCTCGGCGACGCTGCGGCCGATCGATTTGGCGATCGTCGATCTCGGTCTGCCCGACATGGACGGCTCCGAGGTTGTCGAGCGTATCCGCTCCTGGTCGACGGTACCGATCATCGTGCTGTCGGTGCGCTCAAGCGAGCCTGAGAAAGTGCGCCTGCTCGAACTCGGCGCCGACGATTATGTGGTCAAGCCGTTCGGCATGGCCGAGTTGTTGGCGCGCGTACGCGTGGCGCTGCGCCGGCAGATGCGCGCGGCGAGCGGCGAGCCCACCGTCAAGGTCGGGCCGCTGACCATCGATCTCGCGGTCCGCGCCGTCACGCTCAACGACAAGCGTCTGACGCTGACGCCGAAGGAATACCGGCTGTTGCAGGTGCTGGCGCAGCACGCCGGCAACGTGGTCACGCACCAGCATCTCTTGAAAGAAGTGTGGGGCACGATCCACGTCCACGATACCCATTACCTGCGCATCTTCGTGCGCAAACTGCGGCAGAAGATCGAACCGAATGCCGACTCGCCGAAAATTCTGGTGACCGAGTTGGGCGTCGGCTACCGCCTGGCGCATTCGGCGGAGGAGAACGGCTCCGCGACGCAAGCAACCGCGAAGGCGGAGTCTTAATTCTTGCGCGTGATCTTGTCCGAAAACCGGTACCCACTTTTCGGGATCACGCGCTAGAACTCCCGCCCGATCTTGCGATCCAGCGAATAGGGCCCGCCGCCGCGCAGCGCGATCGCCAGCGACACCAGGCCCCACATCAAGACGTATTCGTAGCCGCGCCCGTTCCACGAAAAGCCGTGGCCCCAATAGGTGTGGAACGCCAGCACGCCCATTTCGATGGCGACGGCGGCGGCGAAAAACCGGGTGGCCAGGCCGAGCGCGATGCAGACGCCGCCGACCAGTTCGACAAAGATCAGCAGCAGCGCCAGCGGAATGCCGCCGTCGATGCCGTCGCGCCCCAGTTGAACGGCCTGCGCCGCAGGTCCCCGCAGCACCTTGCCCCAGCCGTGCACGATCAGGTTCCAGGCGATGGCGCAGCGAACCAGCGGCCAGGCCAGCGGCACCAGGACGCCGTAAAGCGGTTCAAGAAACGGCAGCAGCGGGCGCGGCTCGCGCGTGGCGTCGGTCATGGCAGGGTCCCCGGGCAGACAATGGTTAATGCTAGCACGCGTTTCTCCCCTCCCCCACGAGCCCTTGCGAGCGCGGGGAGGGGTCGGGGGTGGGGGGCGAAAAATCGCGGCTTTTCTTGACAGATCGGCCAATTGCCCTCCATAACCCTGGCATTGCGGGCCCTCGGGTCCGCATGCTTTTTTGATGGCTATTAAGCCCTTCAAAACACAAGCAAAAACCCGACTGAAAGAAGCTGGCCCGGAATAGTCCGAGGCCGGAAACGAACACTGAGGAAAAAACGATGTTCGCAGTCATTAAAGCCGGCGGTAAGCAGTACCGCGTCGCGGCTGAAGATGTCATCCGGATCGACCGCGTCGAGGCCGAACCGGGCAATGTTATTGAGTTCGGCGAAGTTCTGCTGCTGGGTGGCGACACCCCGCAGATCGGCGTCCCGACCGTGTTGGGCGCCATGGTGGCCGGAGAGGTGCTCCAGCACACCCGTGGCGACAAGGTCATCGCCTTCAAGAAGCGCCGGCGCAAGAATTCGCGCCGCAAGCGCGGATTCCGGCACGAATTTTCGGTGATCCGCATCACCGAGATTCTGACTGGTGGCGCCAAGCCGTCGCAGACACCCCCGGCCCGGCCCAAGCGCGAGCCCAAGCCGAAGGTCGAAGCCGAGGCCACGGAAGCCAAGCCGGTCGCGGCGAAGGTCAAAAAGCCCGCACAAAAGGCGCCGCCCCGTAAAAAGGCCGCCGCCAAGGGCAAAAAGTAGCAAGAAAAAGTGAGATGATTCCTTCACGGAATCGGTGTATGTAACCGCGTATGATCCCGAAAAGTGGGAACCGGTTTTCGGATAAGATCATGCGCAAGCATGAAGTAATTTGAGAGAGCAGTTCGATGGCACATAAAAAAGCAGGCGGATCTTCACGCAACGGCCGCGACTCCGCGGGCCGTCGTCTTGGCTTGAAGAAGTCGGGCGGCCAGGCCGCTATTGCCGGCAACATCCTCGTCCGTCAGCGCGGTACCACCTGGCATGCTGGCCGTAACGTCGGCATGGGCACGGACCACACCTTGTTCGCACTGACCGACGGCAAAGTTCAGTTCGCTACTAAAGCTAAAGGCCGCACCTACGTCTCCATCGTACCGATGGTGGCAGCGGCCGAGTAAAAGGTAGACCAAAAATCGAGGTCTGCCGGTCATTCAGTCAAACCGGCGGGGCTCATGGGCTTCGAGAGGGGGAGACGGGTGACCGGCTCCCCCTCTTCGCATTTCAGAACTCATTCCGAGTTCTCAATTGGAGCCCGTGCCATGACCCTGCTGGAAGAAATACCAGGCGAAATCTTTCGAGAGGCGAGTATCCCCGTCCTCGAGACCAAGCGGCTGGCACTGCGCGCGCCGCGTCTTGAGGACGCTAAAACGGTGGCAGCGCTCGTCAACGACCGCCGCATCGCCGAGAACGTCGCGCGCATTCCGCATCCGTACAAAAAGGCGGATGCCGAGAGTTTTATTGCCGGCGCCAACAAGCCCGGCAGCGAAGCGGTGTTCCTGATCACTTTGCACGACGAAACCATCATCGGCGCCTGCGGGCTGACGATGCAGGACAAACTGCAAGAGCAGGTGCCGGAGCTCGGCTACTGGCTGGGCGTCAAGTATTGGGGCAAAGGCTACGCCACCGAGGCGCTGCACGCCGTGATCGACTACGCCTTCACCGATCTCGGTTACCCGGCACTGACCGCAGCGGCGCGCGTCACCAACCCGTTGTCGCGCCGCGTGCTGGAGAAATGCGGTTTCCAGTGGACCGGTGTCGGCCTGTGCCGCATCCGCGCCATCAACTCGTCGGCGCCGATCGACCGCTTCCGGCTCGAGCGCGGCATCTGGTCGGCGATCAAGACCTGGGGCCGATGAAGAAGGTGTCGTGACACTTCTCCCCTCCCCCGCGAGCACTTGCGAGTGCGGGGAGGGATCGGGGGTGGGGGCGCATCACGGCAAATCTTCCGCCGCCACCGTCTTCGCCACGGCCTGCTCGTGGACGAAAATGTAAATGCCCGCGGCAATGATGATGCCGGCGCCGGTCAGCATCCCCGCGCTCGGAATATCGTTGAAGAAAATATAGCCCAAGATGATCGCCCAGAAGATCGTCGAGTATTGATACGGCACCACCTTCGACGCCGGCGCCAACTTAAGCGCGCGATTGATGCAGGTATGCGCGATCATCGCGGTGACGCCGAGCAACACCAGCAGCGCGCCGTCGCGCCAGTCCAGCGCCACCCAGGTGAAAGGCGCGGCGATCGCGCCGAACAGCAAAGCCCCCACGGTTTGCGTCGTCACCAACACAATGTCCGAGGTGCCGCGCACCAGCCGCGTGCACACCATCAAAATCGAAAACGAGAAACTGCCGGCGATCGCCACCCAGGCCGCGGGCGTCAGCGATTGCGCCGACGGATTGAGCGCGATCATGACACCGGCGAATCCCGCGACCACCGCGATCCACTGCCGCCAGCCGACACGCTCGCCAAGCAGCAGCGGCGACACCGCCGTCACATAAATCGGGCCGGCGAGATAGAACGTCATGACGTCGGCGAGCGGCATCGACGCCAAGGCCCAGTAGAAGCACGCCACCTCGAAGGTCGCGAACACCGGCCGCAAGACCTGTAGCAAAGGCCGCGGCGCCGTCGCGAAAGCGCCCCAGCCCTCGCGCCTGATGAACGGCGCCAGGAACAGCAGCCCGGCGGCGCTGCGCACCAGCAGCAATTGCCCGACCGAATAGGTCGCGATCAGCCATTTCCCCAAGGCGTCGTTGAGCGCGAAGAAAAAGATGCCGAACAGCATCAAGCCGATGCCGGCAATGACGCGATCCTGCGTGGTGCCCGATGAAATCATGCCGGCGCAGGGTATATACCAAGCCGCTGGCGTCCGGCAGCGAGTTCGGCGAAAATAGCGCAAAGACGCAGCAGTCGTCTGCCAGGAGGACGCCATGGCCTACAATCTCGAGCAGTTCATCGCCGACACCAAATCCACTTTATCCCGCGATACCGGCCCGGCCAGCCGCGAGCAGGTGCGCCTCAATCTGGAAAAGCTGCTCGGCAATCCCGACTTCATCCGCCAATACGCCGGCGACGATCAGCCGCGCGGCCTGAAGGTGCTGTACGAGGACGACAAGCTCGGTTTCCAGGTGCTCGCGCATATCAACGACAAGGCGCGCGTGTCGCCGCCGCACGACCACGGCGAGTCCTGGGCGATCTACGGCCAAGCCACGCATTACACCGACATGATCGAATGGGAGCGCCAGGACGACGGCGGCGACCCCAAACACGCCAAGCTCAAGCCGGTCAAGAAATACCGGCTGACGCCCGGTAAGGCCGGCATCTATCAGAACGGCGCCATTCACTCGATCGACTACCCGGACTACGCGCGCTTCATCCGCGTCACCGGCACCAACCTGGACAAGATTCCGCGCATTCGCGTCGACCTGAAAACAGGCGCGGTCGAGCAAATGTATACCGGCCAGGCGTCGTAGCATTGCGCCCCCTCACACCCGTTGCCGTCAAGGCCATGCTCTCCGACGGCGAGGAGCTGGCGCTGATCGATCTGCGCGAGGAGCTCACCTTCTCGCAAAATCATCTGCTGTGGGCGCGCAATGTGCCGCTGAGCCGGCTGGAGTTGCGTTTCGCGCGGCTGGTGCCGCGGCTGACCACGCGCATCGTGCTGTGCGACGACAATGACGGCCTGGTCGCGCGTGCGGCGGAAATTCTCACCCGCGCCGGTTACACCAACCTGTCTTATCTCGATGGCGGCATCGCCGCCTGGATCAAAGCCGGGCTGATCACGTTCTCCGGCATGCACGTGCCGAGCAAGGCGTTCGGCGAATTCATCGAGCACCACAGCGGCACGCCGAGCATCAGCGCCGACGAACTCAACGCCATGATGCGCGCCAATACCGACATGGTGGTGCTCGACTCGCGGCCGTTCGACGAATATTCGCGCGTCTCGATCCCGACCGGCATCAACGTGCCCGGCGCCGAGTTGGTGTTGCGCGTGCACGATATCGTGCCCTCGCCCGCCACCACCATCGTCGTCAATTGCGCCGGCCGCACCCGCAGCATCATCGGCGCGCAATCGCTGATCAATGCCGGCGTGCCAAACAAAGTCGTGGCGTTGCGCAACGGCACCATGGGCTGGCACCTCGCGGGACTGACCACCGACCACGGCAAATCGACGCGCGCGCCGAACGTCACCGGCGCTGGCCTCGCCTGGGCCAAAGCCGCAACGGAAAATGTCGCCCGCAAATTCAACGTACAGCGCATCGATCGCGCGACACTCGATCGCTGGCGCGCCGACACCACGCGCACGCTTTATATTTTCGATGTGCGCGACCCAACCGAATACGAGGCAGGCCATAAGCCCGGCGCGCTGTCGGCGCCCGGCGGCCAGTTGGTGCAAGCCACCGATCTTTATGCCGGCACGCTTGGCGCCCGCATCGTGCTCTGCGACGACAAGGAAGCCCGCGCGGTGATGACCGCGTCCTGGCTCAAGCAGATGGGCTGGAAAGACGTGTCCGTGCTGCCCGAAGCCGGCGTTGAGACCGGGCAGCCGGCGGCCAATGTGCTCGGTGCCGCTCCGGCGGACGCGGCCATCGATATCTCGGCGCTGATGGACATCGACGACATCACCATCGTCGATCTTTCCACCAGCCCTCAGTATCGCCGCGGCCATCTCCCCGGCGCATGGTTTGCGATCCGCGGCCGGCTGGCCCTTGCGCTGCCGAAGATTGCCGTGCGCGGCACGCTAGTGCTGACTTCGGAAGACGGCGTGCTGGCCGGGTTCGCAGTCGAGGAAGCCCGCGCGCTCACCAAAGCCCCGGTGCGTTATCTCAAGGGCGGCAACGCCGCCTGGGCCGCCGCCGGCATTCCGCTCTCGACCGACGTCAAGATGGCCGACGAGCCACTCGACGTCTGGCTCAAACCCTACGAGCGCGCCGGCGATCCCAAGAACGCCATGAACGAGTACCTGTCCTGGGAGGTTGATCTGCTGGAGCGCATCAAGCAGGACGGCACGACGAATTTCGTGCGAGCGTAACTACCCCCTCAACCCCGCCTCGAACTTCTCGCCGAACTCCGTCAGTTCCTCGGCATTGATATCGCTGACCGCCCACAGATTGAGTCCGTTCTCGGTCCAACGCCGCACGTTGAAGCCGTGCAGGCTTTCCATCGCCGCCTTGCGCCGCGTCGCGCCCGCCGCCGGCGCGCAGAACAGATTGATGACGTGGACGCGGCGGCGATAGACGATGGCCGCCACCGGCTTGGCGTCGACATAATCCAGCCGGCCGCCGAGCAGCGTGAAGCCGAGCGCGGTGAGGTCGACCACCGGCGGCGCGACGTCGAGCCTACCGTTGAACCACGGCTTCACCGTGTGCTGGTCGCTCGACACAACGTCGGTGAGATGCTGCGCCTGCAGCGAACGTAAGTGCGCCGACACCACTTCGCCGAGCACGCGGCGATCGTCGTCGCCGCGCATCACCATCGCCAGCAGGCCGGATGCCGCCAGTGCACTGGCGGTGGCGCCAAACGCGAAGCCCTTGATGACCGAACGCCGGCTCGCCGCCGCCTGCGGCGCAGGCAATTTGCCTTCGATACGCGCGCGCAAGCTGGCCGGCGCGGCATGGCGCAGCGCCGCCGGATTCATCGCCTGGCGGAATTCGGTGAACTCGCGCAGCCGTGCCGCACACACCGGACACACCGCGATGTGGTCCTCGACTTCGCGCGCGTGACCGGCGTCGAGCTCGCCGTCGATCAGCGCATGCATCAGGACATTGGCCTCGTCGCAATTCATGGTGCCTCACCCTCGCCTTCGGCCGCGATCCAGGCCTCGCGCAGCATGGTGCGCGCCCGCGACAGCCGCGACATCACGGTGCCGATCGGCGCCTCGATGACAGTCGCTATGTCCCGATAAGACAGATCGTTGATCTCGCGCAGCACGATCACCTCTCTGAACTCCGCCGGCAGTTCGCCGATCAGCCGGCGCATGGTGTCGGTCGAGTGCCGGCGCAGAATTGTTTGTTCCGGCGAGTCGCCGGCCTCGCTCCACAGCGGCGGCCGCACGCCGTCGTCGGCCGCGCTATCCGCCGTGTAAACCAGCCGGGCGCTGCCGGCGTACGTGGCGTGACAAGCGTTGCGCAAAATCGCCAGCAGCCAGGGTTTGATCGGCCCGCCGCGGAACGTGTCAAAATGGCGGAACGCGCGTAGGTAACATTCCTGCACCGCGTCATCGGCGTCACTACGGCTGCGCAGCAGATAACGCGCCAGCGTGTAAAGCTCGTCGAGATGCGGCAAAGCCAGCGCCTTGAAGCGCGCCGTCTTGCCACCATCGTCCCAATCCGCCGCACCGCCCGCCATCATTGAATTCCCGGCCGTTCTTGCAGGAGTGGTCGCGGGAAAGACGGTCCGTCCGACGCCGCCCACGCTATGTCCCGCCGCTCGCCTCGACCACAATCGAGCCGGTCATGTGCGGATGCAAGGCGCAAAAATACGGGAACGCGCCCGGTGTCGTGAATGTGAACGAGAACTTGTCGTCAGTGTCGAGCGCCTTCGATCTGAACGCCCCCGTCTTCGAGGTCACGGTGTGCGGAATGTCGTCGCCATTGGTCCAGGTGACGGTGTCGCCGGCCTTCACCGTGACGGTCTGCGGGCTATAGGAGAAGTTGTCGATCTTCACCTCGATGTTCGCGGCATTCGCCGCCGCCATTGAGGCAACGAGCAGCACCATCGCGCCAAACGCGCGTGCAATTACAAACTTCATGATGCGTTAGCCCGCCAACGGTGTGTCGATGATGGCGAGCCGCTGCTCACCTTGTTTGAACGTGACGCTGGCGGTGCCGAGCATGGTGCGCAATTTGTCGTCAGGCACTTTCAACGGACCCGCGGACGGCGCGGCCCCCGGCGCCGGCTGCGGGAACGCGGTCGAGCGCGCGGTGTGGAAGGTGACGTTGCCTTCGACCTTCTGCATCACCTGATGGATGTGGCCGTTGAGCACGGTCACCGAGCCGAACCGCTTCAAATGGCCGAGCGCCTGCTCGCTGTCCTCGGTGCCCCAACCCCAAGTCGGATACAGCGCCCACAGCGGGATATGCGCGAACACCACGATTGGCTGCGACGCCGAGCGGCCCTTCAGATCGTCTTCGATCCATTTGAGCTGCTCGTCACCGAGGCTGCCCATGCCGCCGCCCTTGAGGTTGGCGACATTGACCAGACCCATGAAGTGCACGCCGTTGGCGTCGAACGAGTAATAGCCCGAGCCCTTGGTGCCGCGGCCGTAACGCTCCTTATAGAGCTTGTTCTCGGGATCGATGATGTCGTGCTCGCCCGGCACGTAATGCACGTCGAGCTTCGCCTGCGAGATGATCTTTTCCGCGTCGTCGAATTCCTGCTCCTTCGACAGATGCGTGATGTCGCCGGTGTGAATCATGAAGGCCGGCTTCGCCGGGATCGCCTTGATCCGCCCAATCGCCTCTTCCAGCGTGCCCTTAACGTTGGGGTTGGCCGGCTTGTCGAAACCCATATGGCTGTCGCTGATCTGCAAGAAAGTGAGGCCTTTCGCCTCCTGCGCCGCCGCCTCGCCGACCAGGCCGAGGGAATGCGGCACCCCGCCGGCGATGGTCCACAGCACCCCGGTGCCCGCCCAGGTCATGCATTCCAGCACCTTGCGGCGGTTGGGGCCTTCTCCGTGGTCGCGATTATGTGACATGGCCAAATCTCCCTGCAAATCCGTGCTTGCAGAGGGCTAGATCGGGCTTAGCTGTGATTTATTCCTGCAATTCCGCCCCAAACCACGATATAGCCTCACACCATGAAGTTCCTCGACGAAGCCAAGGTCTACATAGCGTCCGGTGCGGGCGGTAACGGCTGCATCGCGTTCCGGCGCGAGAAGTTCATCGAATTCGGCGGCCCCTCCGGCGGCGACGGCGGCCGCGGCGGCGACGTCGTGATCGAAGCCGTCAACGGCCTCAACACGCTGATCGACTACCGCTACCAGCAGCACTTCAAGGCGCAGAGCGGCGGTCCCGGCATGGGCAAGGACCGTCACGGCGCCAACGGCAAGGACGCAACGCTGCGCGTGCCGGTCGGCACCCAGGTTTACGAAGAAGACGGCGAGACGCTGCTCGCGGATTTCACGGAAGTCGGCCAGTCCGTCACCATCGCCAAAGGCGGCAATGGCGGCTTCGGCAACGCCTATTTCAAATCGGCCACCAATCAGTCGCCGCGCCGCGCCAATCCCGGCCAGCCCGGCGAAGAGCGCACCATCCGCCTGCGCCTGAAGCTGATCGCCGACGCCGGCATCATCGGCCTGCCGAATGCCGGCAAGTCGACCTTCCTCGCCACCGTCACCGCGGCCAAACCGAAGATCGCCGACTATCCCTTCACCACGCTGCATCCGCAACTCGGCGTCGTGCGCGTCGACGAGCGCGAATTCGTGCTGGCCGATCTGCCCGGTCTGATCGAAGGCGCGCATGAAGGCGTCGGGCTCGGCGACCGCTTCCTCGGCCACACCGAGCGCTGCCGCGTGCTGCTGCATCTGATCGACGGCACGAGCGAGGACGCCGGCGCGGATTACAAGACCGTGCGCACCGAGTTGAAGGCCTATGGCCAGGGCCTCACGGACAAACCCGAAATCGTGGTGCTGACCAAAATCGACTCGCTGACGCCGGAAGCCATCAAGGCGCAGACCGCCAAGCTGAAGAAAGCCTGCAAGAAAGCGCCGATGCTGATGTCGTCGGCGTCGCGCCAGGGCGTGCCCGAGGTGCTGCGCGCCTTGTGGAAATTCATCGCCGCCGACCGCATCGACGCCATCGCGCCGCACGCCAAAGAAGAGGCGTGGCAGCCGTAGCGACCACGCTCGTCATTCGATACATATTCCGCTCATTCCCGCGCAAGCGGGAATCCAGGGCCAAGAGCAATCAGTAATTGCTTAGTACTGGGTCCCCGCTTTCGCGGGGACGAACGGTGTGAGACGAATTTCGCGTAACAGGAGCCCCCATGAAAACCCGCGCCGCGGTTGCCTGGAAAGCAGGTAGCCCGCTTTCCATCGAGACCATCGAGATCGAAGGCCCCAAGGCCGGCGAGGTGCTGGTTGAGATCATGGCGACTGGCGTCTGCCACACCGACGCCTACACGCTGTCGGGCGCCGATCCCGAAGGCATCTTCCCCGCGATCCTGGGTCACGAAGGCGCCGGCATCGTGCGCGACGTCGGGCCGGGCGTCACCACGCTCAAAGCCGGCGACCACGTCATTCCGCTGTACACGCCGGAATGCCGGCAGTGCAAAGCCTGTCTGTCGCAGCGCTCGAACCTGTGCACCGCGATCCGCGGAACGCAGGGCAAGGGCGTGATGCCGGACGGCACGTCGCGCTTCCGTTGTGACGGCGACCCGGTGTTCCACTACATGGGCTGCTCGACTTTCGCCAATTTCACCGTGCTGCCGGAAATCGCTTTGGCAAAGGTCCGCGAGGACGCGCCGTTCGACAAGATTTGCTACATCGGCTGCGGCGTCACCACCGGCATCGGCGCCGTCATCAACACCGCGAAAGTCTGGCCGGGATCAAACGTCGCCGTGTTCGGCCTCGGCGGCATCGGGCTCAACGTCGTGCAGGGCGCCCGCATGGTCGGCGCCGACAAGATCATCGGCATCGATCTCAATCCGGCGCGCGTTGCCATGGCGAAGAAATTCGGCATGACGCACTTCATCAATCCCGACGAGGTCGGCCGCGACAAGGTGGTGCAGGCCATCGTCGATCTCACCGGCGGCGGCGCCGACTTCTCGTTCGAGTGCATCGGCAACGTCAACGTCATGCGCCAGGCTTTGGAATGCTGCCACCGCGGCTGGGGCGAAAGCATTATCATCGGCGTCGCCGGTTCCGGTCAGGAAATCGCGACACGGCCGTTCCAGCTCGTCACCGGGCGCGTGTGGAAGGGCACTGCGTTCGGCGGCGCGCGCGGCCGCACCGACGTGCCGAAAATCGTCGACTGGTACATGGACGGCAAGATCAACATCGACGATCTGATCACGCACACCATGCCGCTCGACAAAATCAACGACGCTTTCGACCTGATGCACGAAGGTAAGTCGATCCGGTCTGTGGTGGTTTATTAGAAATTCCACGCTCGCCGGTAACGCCTCCGTAAGCACGCATGGAACTTTCCGCGTGGAACTGCGGCAAGAACGCGGCACGCGCTTTCATTCCAGTCGTAAATCTGTCCCATTCTGACTGCACAGAAGTGCATCACGAGGGGGGGCGTCTCCTCACAGCCATTTTTTCGCAGCCGCGACGTGCGGCACGCCATACGATGCGAGGATCGCAAGAAATGCGGCATCTCTTCGTGCCTGCCTGTGTGTGTATGATGACATGGTCCGGCGCGACCGGTTCCGACTCGCGACTCTCCCTCGACGAATTCTACGGTGCCGCGACAAGCGAAAAGCGCGTCGCCGCCGCGCCGGCCGAGCCCGGCAGCGCCGACGCCGTGTACGCCGATATCCCGATCGACAGCAGCGCCGCCGATATTGCGCTTCAAACGCCCAGCGCCGAAACGCAATCCGCGGACGCACAAATTCCCGACAGCCACGCCATCGACCCGCAGTCCGTGCCGCTGCCGCCGATCGCCAAGCCGGTGGTGCACCGCTCGCGCGAAGAAGTCTGCGACACGCTGACCAAGGCGGCGGAATCGAACAATCTGCCGGTGCCGTTTTTCATCGGCCTGCTGTTTCAGGAAAGCCGCTTCGAGCCCGGCATGGTGAGTTCTGCCGGCGCGCAAGGCGTCGCGCAGTTCATGCCGGAGACCGCGGCCAGCATGGGCCTGCAGAATCCGTTCGATCCGCTGCAGGCGATTCCCGCCTCCGCCCGCCTGCTGCGCAATCTGGTCGCGCATTTCGGGAATCTCGGACTTGCCGCCGCCGCCTATAATGCCGGCCCCAGACGCGTGCAGGATTGGCTCGGCAAGAAGGGCAAGCTGCCGGAAGAAACCCAGGGCTACGTCAAGATCATCACCGGCAGCGCGGCGCAGAACTGGACTGCGGCCTCGGCGCTTCCCGGGCAACGCCTGCCGCGCCATGCGCCGTGTCAGGAATCCGCCGGGCTTTATGCCTGGACCGGACCGGAGACGATCCCATTGCCCGCGCCGTCGCCGCTGACGCAGCACGCTTCCGTCCCCACGATCCAGCAACTGGCGGCGCGCCAGCAACCCAAGAACGGCAAGCCCAAGCTTGAGAAAATCGCTGTGCGGTAGCTCTTCTTTTCCCTCCCCTCGCGCCGACTGTTCCCCTGGTGTAGCCTCCCGGCAAGCGCATCAAAAAGCGCAAGCTGTTCTGGGGACGAACGCCATGAAGCTTTGCCACGCATTAGCCACGGCCGCATTGATGCTCACTTCCGTCACGGCCCTTGCCGCCGATTATCCGGCGCCCAAACAAGGCGAATGGGTCGCGCACGATTTCAAATTCCATACCGGCGAGGTCATGCCGGCGCTGAAGCTAGCCTACACCACCATCGGCGACCCCAAAGGCCAGCCGGTGCTGGTGTTGCACGGCACCGGCGGCGCAGGCGGCAACATGCTGACGCCCGCTTTCGCCGGCGAATTGTTCGGCCCCGGCCAGCCGCTCGACGCGGCGAAATATTTCATCATCCTCCCCGACGCGGTCGGCCACGGCAAAAGCGGCAAGCCATCCGACGGGATGAAGACAAAATTCCCGCAATACAATTACGCCGACATGGTCGCAGCCCAGCACCGGCTGCTGACCGAGCATCTCGGCATCAAGCATCTGCGTCTGGTCATCGGCAATTCGATGGGCGGCATGGAAACCTGGCTGTGGGCCGAAAATTATCCGCAGTTCATGGACGTGGCCGTGCCGATGGCGGCGCAGCCGACGGCAATGGCGGCGCGCAACTGGATGCTGCGGCGGATGATGCTGGAGCAGATCCGCGAGGATCCGGAATACGCCAACGGCAATTACACCAAGCAGCCCGGCTCGCTGAAACTCGCCAGCGTGTTCTTCGCCATCGCCACCGCCGGGGGCACGCTGAACTATCAGAAGCAGGCGCCGACCCGCGCCCAGGCCGACAAGGTCGTCGATGCGCGGCTTGCCGCGCCGATGACCGCGGACGCCAATGATTTCCTGTGGGCCTGGGGCTCATCGGCCGATTACGACGCCGCGCCGAATCTGGCGAAGATCGAAGCCTCGCTGCTGGCGATCAATGCCGCCGACGACGAGCGCAATCCGCCGGAAACCGGCCTCACCGAAGCGGCGATCAAACAGGTCAAGAAGGGCAAGTTGCTGCTGATCCCGGCCAGCGAGCAAACCAGCGGCCATCTCACCACCGGCAACGCCAAGTTCTACAGCAAGCAACTGCAAGAGCTGCTGCAGACCGCGCCGCAGCGCGCGATGTAACGGCGGCATTCCGGAGACTTCATGAGTTCAAAACAGACGCTGGGGAAACTCAGCCCCGACGCCATCGGCATGCTCGACCTGCCGGTCATTCCCGCCGATATCATCGAAGGCTATCGGACGCTGCCCGATCTCACCGGCATGGCGTCGGATGCGATGGACGAACTCGGCATCGTCGGCGTCATTCTGGCGTCGGTGCTCAGACCGGTCGATCCCACGGCGCGGCTGGTCGGGCGCGCACTCACGGTGAAAAACATCGCGCCCTCGCACAGCGTTCCCGAAGCGGTCGCCACCGGCGTCTCGGGCCTGGGTGAAATCGAAGCGCATAATCTCGCCGAGCCGGGCGACGTGCTGGTGATCCAGGGCGTCGATCAGGTGTCCAATCTCGGCGGCGTGTCCGCCACCATCGGCCACCGCCAGGGTCAGATCGGCGCCATCATCGACGGCGGCGCGCGCGACGTCGATCAGTCGCGCGACATCGGCTATGGCATCTGGTCGCGCAGCGTCAGCCCGATCACCGGCAAGTGGCGCGTGCAGACGGTGGCGGTCAACAAGCCGGTCACGATCTGCGGTATCGCCGTCAATCCCGGCGATCTGGTGCTGGCGGACGAGGTCGGCGTCTGCTTCATTCCGCGCGAACGCGCCGCCGAAGTCCTCGAGCGCACGCAGCGCAACGCCGCCGCCGAGGCAATCCGCGTGGCCAAGATCGCCGCCGGTGCGCCGGTCAGCGAGTTGATGCCGAAGAAAAAGTAATTTCCCCTCCCCCGCGAGCACTTGCGAGTGTGGGGAGGGGTTAGGGGTGGGGGAATATTTTTTGCTGAACAGCGCCCCCACCCCGGTTCACATCGCTGACGCGATGCGAACCGACCCTCCCCACGGCTTCGCCGGGGGAGGGTAAATTACTCCGCCGTAATGCCGAGCTTCTTGATGGTGTCTTGCCAGTACGGGAATTCCTTCGCCAGCCGCGTCTTGAAGGCCGCGCTGCCGAGCGTGTCGTGCATGCCATTGGCGACGAAGCGCTCCTTGACCGCCGGCAGGTCGACCACCTTGAACAACGCCTTTTCCAATTTTTCCTGAACGTCCTTCGGCGTTCCGGCCGGCAGGAAGATTCCGTACCAGTTTTCCATCACGACATCGGGCAGGCCCAACTCGGCGGTCGTCGGAATCTCCGGCAACAGCGGCGAACGCGCAGGCCCGAACAACGCCACCGCCTTGATCGAGTTGGCTTTGATCATCGGCAGCAGCACCGGCATATCCGCGTTCAGCATATCGACGTGGCCGCCGAGCAGGTCGTTGAGAGCGGGCGCCGCGCCGCGATAGGGCACATGCGAGATCTTCAAACCGGTGGCGGCGTTGAGCAATTCGCCGGCGATGTTCATCGTCGTGCCGGGGCCGGCGGAACCGTAGGTCATCTTCTGGCCGGACTTGGCCTTGTCGATCAATTCTTTCAGCGACGATACGCCAAGCTTGGGACTGACCACCAGCAGCGTCGACACCGAGCCGACCAGCATCACCGGCTCAAAACCTTTGACCGGATCGTAGCCGCCCGGCGGCTTCAAGACCGGGCTGATGACCTGCGAGCCGAGACTGGCCAGCAACAGGGTGCGGCCGTCAGGCGCCGCGCGTGCGACGGTTTCGGAGCCGAGCGCGCCACCGGCGCCGCCTTTGTTTTCGACGATGACATCGGCGTTGAGCTGCGGACCCAGTTCATGCGCCAGCACGCGCGCCAGTTGATCGACCGGCCCGCCGGCCGCGAACGGCACCACGATCTTGACGGTCTCGGCGAAAACCGGGGTCACGAGCAGCAGCGACGCCGCGCACAGTGCAATTGTCACGCGCTTCATGGTGTTTCCCCTTTATCGTTTTTTGAAAGTATAGACGCGCGCCGTCAGCAAACGAAAGGCTACTTCTCACACAGCCGGCGCGGGCCGGAGCTTGGATTAAATGTGCAATCGGATTCGCGGAACGAGCGATAGGCCGCGGCGCAGGCGCTGACGTTGCAGCGCACGGGCGAAGCCGCAGCGGGCTCCGGTGCGGCGATCGAGCCAGGCTCGGGCGCGACGATCGATGCCGGCTGCTCGGCGGCAGGCGCGGGCGGCACGGCGGGCGGCGGCGCAGCGAGTGGTGCCGCCGCAGCAGGCGCCTCCTTGGCGTATTTGGCGGGATCGCCCTTGGTGCACAACTGGCGCGGACCGACACTGGGGTTAAAGGTGCAATCCGATTCCCGGAATGAACGATAGGCGGCGGCGCAGGCCTCGATGTCGCATTTCGGCTTGGGCGCGGCGACGATCGGCGGCGGCGCGGGCGCGGTTTCGACACGCGGGGCCGCAGCGACTGTCGCGGGTGCGGGAACCGGACTGGCCGGCGGCGGGCTGACCGGCTGCGCCACGCGCGGCGGGGGTGGCGGCGGCGGCGGCACGAACACGACGTTCTTGGCGTCCGGCATCGGCGGCATCGGCGCCGACATCCAGTCCAGCCCGAACACCACGCTGGCCACGGCCACCAGCAGAACGCAGCAATAGAAAGCAAAACGCATCAGGGGCCCTTGAAGATTGCGCCGCGTCGTACCGGCCGGCGGAATAATAGGCCCGATCGCCCAGCGCGGCCAGTCGCGCGTCGCTGCCCCTGCTGGCGAAGCCTAGCGATACAGCGTGATGCTGATGACGCCGCCGAGGTCGCCGACTTTGGCGCCTTCCTTCGGATAGCCGGTGATGTCGATCTCGCCCGCCGGCGAGCCGTGACAGCTCAGGCACGTCGCACCGTAATATTCCGGCATCGCGGTGCGGTAGGCGTCCTTGCCCTTGCTCTTGGCAAGTTCGGAAAAGCTCTGATCCTTTGGCCAGGTCGCCAACATCAGTTTGTCGTTGATCACCGCACCTTCCCAGTCGTCGGCGCGTGCCTTGGGATTGCGCACCAGTTTGGGCGGCGCGGTCACCTTCATTTCCGCCAGGCCTACGGCGCGGCGGCCGAATGCTTCGCTGACCTGCCGCCCGAACACCGCCGGGATGAAACCTTTGAAGCCGACGCCCTGCCGGTTGATGGTCTGCTGATGACCGTCGAGCACTTCGACGATGGCGTCCATCTCCAGGCGCAACAGTTTGCCGTGCAGCGAATTGGGCTCGATCGAGGCCGGATCGATGCCAGAGGTCTCGCGGTAGATTTTTACCGCTTCCGCCACCACGGTCTTGCCATCGAGGCCTTTGTCACCAAGCTTGGAATCGTTGATCTTGTCCTGGTTGCGCGAAATCACGGTGCGGCCGGCGCGCAACATGGTGGCGAGGCTTTTCGCGATCAGCGCATCGTCTCCTGCTTCCAGGCTGGTGGCCGCATGAGCACCCACGAAGACCGCGGTCGCGGCGGAAAGGCCGATACAGAGTGCCGTAGCGATTGCGGCGGTCCATTTTCCGGACTTGGTATCGAACATGGTTCATCGCCCCTTTTGGAATGCCGCGAGCGGTCAGGCCGCGGTCACGCGGCTCAAGAATGTTTCGACGGCGTTTTCCAGCGTGCTGGCCTGCGCCGAGAAGGCTTGCGAGGTTTCATGGACCGCGGCGGCGGAACGGTTGGTACCGTCGATCGCCTGCGTCACAATATTCATCTTGCCGGCGAGGTCTCTGGCTCCGGCGGCCGCTTCCTGAACATTACGCGCGATCATCTGCGTCGATGACGTCTGCTCCTCGACCGCGCCGGCAATCGCCGCCGTCAGGCCGCTGATATCGCCCATCACGCCGTCGATCGATTGAATGGCGGCAACGGTCTGTTTGGTCAGATCCTGGATCGAGCCGATCTGCTCGGCAATTTCCTCGGTGGCCTTGGCGGTCTGCGCCGCAAGCGCCTTGACCTCCATCGCCACCACGGCGAAACCGCGCCCCGCGTCGCCGGCGCGCGCCGCTTCGATGGTGGCGTTGAGCGCCAGTAGATTGGTCTGCGCCGCGATCGCCTGAATGAGCTTGACGACGTCGCCGATGCGTGTCGCGCCGCTCGCCAGCCTGTTGACGAGCTGGTCGGTCGAGCGCGCCGTCTCGGTGGCGCGCTGCGCGATGGCGTGCGCCCGCTTGGTCTTCTCATTGATGCCGTAAATCGAGGCGCCGAGCTCGTCGGTGGCGCCGGCCATCGTGCGCACATTGGTCGAAGTCGCCTCCGACGACAACAATACGGCTCGGGCCTGCTGGTCGGCATCGCGCGCCATGTTGGTCAGCCCGCGCGCGGTTTCTTCCATCAGCGACACGTTATCGGTCACTGAGCCGATCACGTTGGTCACGGTGGTGCGGAAGTCGGCGATAATCTGTTCGATATGACTGCCGCGCTCGCGTTGCATTTTCTGCTCAAGACGCTCGCGATCCGACAGTCCGCGGCGTTCGATCTCGCTGGCGCGGAACACCTGCAGCGAGCGCGCCATGTCGCCGATTTCGTCCTGCTCCGCGCCAGACGGCA
>CAIRGJ010000051.1 GCA_903878085.1 uncultured Hyphomicrobiales bacterium
CACCGAGACGATCGCGGTGACCATGGCGACGCCGGCCGAAGGTCCATCCTTCGGCGTCGCGCCTTCCGGCACGTGCACGTGGATGTCGCGCTTGTCGAACAGAGGCGGTTCGATGCCGAAGGCGACCGCGCGCGAGCGGACATAGGACGCCGCCGCCGAGATCGACTCCTTCATGACGTCGCGCAGGTTGCCGGTGACGGTCATGCGGCCCTTGCCCGGCATCATGACGCCTTCGATGGTGAGCAGCTCGCCACCCGCATCCGTCCATGCAAGTCCGGTGACCACGCCGACCTGATCCTCCGCCTCGATCTCGCCGTAGCGATGCTTCGGCACGCCGAGATAATCGGACAGGTTCTCGGCCGTGACCTTCACGGCTTTGCGCTTCGAGGTCATCAGCTCCTTGACGGCCTTGCGGGTGAGCGTGGACAGTTCACGCTCGAGGTTGCGCACGCCCGCTTCCCGCGTGTAACGGCGGATCATCAGCATCAAGGCTTCGTCGTCGATCGACCATTCCTTCGAATCGAGGCCGTGCTTGCTGATCGTGTTCGGGATCAGATGCTTGCGCGCGATCTCGACCTTCTCGTTCTCGGTGTAACCGGCGATCCGGATGATCTCCATGCGGTCCATCAGGGGCGGCGGAATATTGAGCGTGTTCGCCGTCGTGATGAACATCACGTTGGACAGGTCGTAGTCGACCTCCAGATAGTGGTCGTTGAAGGTATGGTTCTGCTCGGGGTCCAGCACCTCGAGCAGCGCGGACGACGGGTCGCCGCGGAAGTCCGAACCCATCTTGTCCACCTCGTCGAGGAGGAACAGCGGGTTCGAGGTCTTCGCCTTGCGCATCGACTGGATGACCTTGCCGGGCATCGAACCGATATAGGTGCGCCGGTGACCGCGGATCTCGGCCTCGTCACGCACGCCGCCGAGCGACACGCGCACGAACTCGCGGCCGGTGGCCCGCGCGATCGACTTGCCGAGCGAGGTCTTGCCGACGCCGGGAGGGCCGACCAGGCACAGGATCGGGCCGGTCAGCTTGTTGGCGCGGCTCTGCACGGCGAGATACTCGACGATGCGCTCCTTGACCTTGTCGAGGCCGTAATGATCGGCATCGAGGATTTCCTGGGCGTGGTTGAGATCCTTCTTGATCTTCGACTTCTTGCCCCATGGAATCGACAACAGCCAGTCGAGATAGTTGCGCACGACCGTCGCCTCGGCAGACATCGGCGACATCTGACGCAGCTTCTTGAGTTCGTGCGTGGCCTTCTCGCGGGCTTCCTTGGAGAGCTTGGTCTTCTTGATCTTCTCTTCCAGTTCGGCCAACTCGTCGCGGCCTTCTTCGTCGCCGAGCTCCTTCTGGATCGCCTTCATCTGCTCGTTGAGGTAGTACTCGCGCTGGGTCTTCTCCATCTGCCGCTTGACGCGGGTGCGGATGCGCTTTTCCACCTGCAGCACGGAGATTTCGCTCTCCATCAAGCCAAGCACCCGCTCCAGGCGCTGGGTGACGACGGGCGTCTCCAGGATTTCCTGCTTATCAGGGATTTTCACGGCCAAGTGCGAAGCCACCGTGTCGGCGAGCTTGGCGTAGTCCTCGATCTGCTGAATGACGCCGACCACTTCCGGCGACACTTTCTTGTTCAGCTTCACATAATTTTCGAATTCGGTGACGACCGAACGCGCCATAGCCTCGGCCTCGACGCTGTCGCCCATATCGTCGACCAGCGCGGTGGCATCGGCTTCGTAATAATCCTGGCGGTCGGTGTACTTGAGCACCTTGGCGCGCGTGGCGCCTTCGACCAGCACCTTGACGGTGCCATCGGGCAGCTTGAGCAGTTGCAGGACGCTCGCGAGCGTGCCGACCTCGAAGATCGAGTCGGTCGCCGGATCGTCGTCGGACGCATTTTTCTGCGTCGCCAAGAGAATGAAGGTGTCGGAGCGCATGACTTCTTCGAGCGCCTTGATCGACTTTTCACGGCCGACGAAGAGCGGAACGATCATGTGCGGAAACACCACGATGTCGCGCAGCGGCAGCACCGGGTAGGCCCGGGTTTCGCCAGGTTGCAGCTGGGGTCGTGGCTTGGTGGTCATGGCGCGGTCCTTTTTTGTTGTGCCCCCGTTCCAAAGACCCGCGGTTGCGGCATCGACGGAACAGTGCAGACAGGATGAGCAAGAAGGCGTGAGCGTTGGAACGCCCACGGCTGCCGGAAAGTCAAACCCCTCACCCAGACGAGAAACTACGAACTTTCGTAAGCCAGTTCGCTTCCGACACTATACGTAGGATGACGCTAGAGGCTCTGCAAGTAACGCCCGGATTTCAAGTTAAAATCCGGTGCGGCAGGCAAATCATACCGCTAACCGCGCGATTCGGCTGGCTTTTCCCTGTGGCCGGTGGCCCGCCCACAGGTACTTGCTGGCCAAATTGCGTCAGGCGCTGGCGCTGTTCGACTCGGCCGTGCGGTCGCTACGGTCGGCGTAGATGTAGAGCGGCCGGGCTGTGCCCTCGACCACTTCCTTGGAGATCACGACCTCTTCGACGCCTTCGAGGCTCGGCAGGTCGAACATGGTGTCGAGCAGGATCGTTTCCATGATCGAGCGCAACCCGCGCGCGCCGGTCTTGCGTTCGATCGCCTTGCGGGCGATGGCGCCAAGAGCTTCTTCGGCGAGCGTCAGATCGATTGACTCCATCTCGAACAGCCGCTGGTACTGCTTGACCAGCGCGTTCTTCGGCTCGACCAGAATCTTCTTCAGCGACGCCTCGTCAAGGTCCTCGAGCGTAGCGACCACCGGCAGACGGCCGACGAATTCCGGGATCAGGCCGTACTTGAGCAGATCCTCGGGCTCGACCTCGCGGAAGATTTCACCCTGCTTGCGGTCTTCGGGCGCCGCGACCTTGGCCGAGAACCCGATCGAGGTGGAGCGGCCGCGCGCCGAGATGATCTTCTCAAGGCCTGAGAACGCGCCACCGCAGACGAACAGAATGTTGGTCGTGTCCACCTGCAGGAATTCCTGCTGCGGATGCTTGCGGCCGCCCTGCGGCGGCACCGAGGCGATGGTGCCTTCCATGATCTTCAAGAGCGCCTGTTGCACGCCCTCGCCCGACACGTCGCGCGTGATCGACGGATTGTCCGACTTGCGGGAAATCTTGTCGATTTCGTCGATGTAGACGATGCCGCGCTGCGCGCGCTCGACATTGTAGTCGGCCGACTGCAGCAGCTTGAGGATGATGTTCTCCACGTCCTCGCCGACATAGCCGGCTTCGGTCAGCGTGGTGGCGTCCGCCATCGTGAACGGCACGTCGAGAATGCGCGCCAGCGTCTGCGCCAGCAGCGTCTTGCCCGAACCGGTCGGCCCGATCAGCAGGATGTTCGACTTCGCAAGCTCGACGTCGTTGTGCTTGGTCTGGTGATTGAGGCGCTTGTAATGATTGTGCACGGCGACCGAGAGCACGCGCTTGGCATGCATCTGGCCGATGACGTAGTCGTCGAGCACCTTGCAGATTTCTTTGGGCGTCGGGATGCCGTCGCGCGACTTCACCAGCGAGGATTTGTTTTCCTCGCGAATGATGTCCATGCACAGCTCGACGCATTCATCGCAGATGAACACGGTTGGGCCGGCGATGAGCTTGCGGACTTCGTGCTGGCTCTTGCCGCAGAACGAGCAATACAGGGTGTTCTTGGAATCACTGCCGCCGACTTTGCTCATTCCATTCTCCGTAAACTCTCGTCCGCACTCCGTGATCGGCGAAACCAATACGTGTCCGCCGCTACGCAAGATACGAAGCAAGTTTCGCGCCGGACGTCCGACACGGCGGCCTATCTTAGGTGGCCTGCAAACCCAACTGCACCCCTAGCACCCTAAGCCAAGCATGCTAACGACCTGATAATCAACATTCTATTAACGATAACGCCGCACCCACAACCTGGTTGGGCGGTTCCGCTCCCGGGAGATTTGACCGTCCGGGGCCCTCCCGGGGTACCGTCGGGCGGGCAGGTTTCACGGAGAGAAACTCAGGCGGGCTTCGGCGCAAGTTCCTCGGGGCGCGCCGCAATGACTTTATCGACCAGGCCGAAGTCTTTGGCCATATCGGCGGTCAGGAAGTAATCGCGCTCCAGCGCGTCTTCGATCTTCTTCAACGACTGGCCGGTGTGCTTCACGTAGATCTCGTTGAGGCGCTTCTTGAGATTTAAAATCTCTTGAGCATGCAACATGATATCCGTGGCTTGGCCTTGGAACCCGCCCGACGGCTGGTGGACCATGATGCGGGCGTTGGGCAGCGCGAAGCGCATGTCCTTGGCGCCGGCCGCCAGCAGCAAAGATCCCATCGAGGCGGCCTGGCCGACGCACAGCGTCGAGACCGGCGGGCGCACGAACTGCATGGTGTCATAAATCGCCATGCCCGAGGTCACCACCCCGCCCGGCGAGTTGATGTACATCGACAGTTCTTTTTTCGGGTTCTCGGCTTCGAGGAACAGAAGCTGCGCCACGATCAGCGTCGCCACATTGTCCTCGATCGGACCTGTGATGAAGATGATGCGCTCCTTCAAGAGCCGCGAATAGATGTCGTAGGACCGCTCGCCGCGGTTGGTCTGTTCGACCACCATCGGCACCAGATAGTTCATGTAAGTATCAACGGGATCTCTCATTTCGGCTCCTTGACGCGAATCAAAAGCGGTCACGCCTAGCTTAGCCGCCCCCGCCGCGTCAGCACGATCTATTTCCTAAGGTAGCCCGCCGCAAGGAGCGGACCTGCGAGACTTATTCCTTACGCACGAACCAATCCGAAAACCGGGTCCGGCTTTTCGGGATCACGCGACAGGCGTAGCCTCATCTTCCTTAAACAATTCTTCGCGCGACACCTTGTTTTCGGTCACGTCGGCCAGTTCGACCACGAAGTCCACGACTTTTTCCTCGAAAATCGGGGCCCGCAACGAGGCGATGGCCTGCTGATTCTGCCGGAAGTAGTCGAACACCTTCTGCTCCTGGCCGGGGAATTCGCGGACCTTGTTCATCAGGGCGCGGTTCAATTCCTCTTCGGTCACGGTGATGGCGTTCTTCTCACCGATCTCGGCCAGCACCAGACCGAGCCGCACGCGGCGTTCGGCAATGGCGCGGTATTCGGCCTTGGCTTTATCCTCGGTGGTGTTCTCGTCGGCGAAAGTCTTCTTCTCGGTTTCGAGTTCCTGCAGCACCGACTTCCAGACGCGGTCGAACTCCTCCTCGACCAAAGACGGCGGCGGTTCGAACTTGTGGGTCTTATCGAGTTCGTCGAGCAGGCCGCGCTTGAGCTTCTGCCGCGACATCGCGGTGTGCTCCTGGGCGATGCGTTCCTTGACGGCATCGCGCAGCTTGGCGATCGATTCCAGACCGAGCGCCTTGGCGAATTCATCGTCAATCGTGACGGAGCCTGGAGCTTCGATGGTCTTGGCGGTGACGACGAATTCGGCGTTCTTGCCGGCCAGAGCTTCACTGCCGTAATGCTGCGGGAACGTCACTTTCAGCGTGCGGGTTTCACCGGCTTTCATGCCGATGATCTGGTCTTCGAAACCGGGGATGAAGGTGTTCGACCCGATCAGCACGGTCGCGTCGTCGCCGGTGCCGCCGTCGAAGGCCACGCCATCGATGGTGCCGGCGTAGGAAATGACGGCGCGATCGCCTGTCTGGACCGCCTCGCCTTCGGGACGCGCGGTGAACGGCTTGTTCTGCTCGGCGATGCGGGTAAGCGCCTCGTCGATTTCGGTGTCCGCCACATCGGTGGTGAGCTTGGTCAGCTTGAAGGTCTTGAAATCGGCAAGCTTGATGTCGGGCACGATCTCAAGCGCCATCGTGTAATCGAGGTCGCTCTCGCCGGCGATCAGCTTCTCGACCGCGGCCTGCTCGGACGGCAACGTCACCTTCGGCTCGGAGGCAAGCTTGAAGCCGCGCTCGCTGACGATCTGGTTGTTGGTGTCGCGCACCGTGGCTTCGATCACCTCGGCCATGGCCGAGCGGCCATACATCCGCTTGAGGTGGGCCACCGGCACCTTGCCGGGACGGAAGCCGTTGATGCGGACGCGATCTTTCATCTCGTCCAGGCGCGAGTTCACTTTAGCGTCGAGTTCGGCGGCGGGGACCACCACCTTGAATTCGCGCTTGAGGCCTTCGGACAATGTCTCAGTAACTTGCATGACCACACTTCTTTGATGTTGAATTTAATGCGTCGCGTCAGTCTAGGCTTGCCGGTCTTCAATGACCGGCCGCGCCGCCGTCAGATTACCCCTGTTGGTGCGGGCGGAGGGACTCGAACCCCCACGACTTTCGCCACTGGAACCTAAATCCAGCGCGTCTACCAATTCCGCCACGCCCGCTGAGGGCCTTCCGGGACGATTTCCGCGCCGCAATCCGGCAAAGGCTTAGCGCGGCAGGGCTTAACGCGGCGCACCCCCGTGCGCAAGCTGTTCGCAAAGGTTCCGGCGGGCCGGCCGACCGTTTCAAAAATCGATCACGGGAATTCCCGATCCGCATAGGGCATCCAAGTGGGGATTACCCCAGGCAGAGCAAGGGCCAGTACCGCTACTTTTGATTGTATTTTATAGTGATGATCTGTAATGGTTGCATCGCCCGCTTCACGACAACCGCCGTTCGGGCAGCGGCATAAAAAGTCAAAATGGGAGAAACATCATGTCGAAGACCGCTTCTACCTGGCTTGCGCCCTGATGACCGTGGTTTCAGGGCCTGCCTTCGCGACCACAACGTTCCAGAACACCTGCTCCAACATCAGCTTCGTCTACTCCGGCAATAACGCCGCGATTTCAGCCGTTTGTCTGCACTCCAACGGCACGCCGAACCCGACCACGCTGGTGCTGCAGGGCATCAGCAATCAGAACGGAATTCTCACCCAGGGCTCGGGCGCGAGCACGTTCCAGCAGAGCTGCGGCAACATCCAGATCATCATCACCGGCCCGAATGCGTTGCTGTCGGCGATGTGCCGGACGTCAGCCGGCGGTTCGAACGCGACAAGCCTGCCGCTGAGCAATATCAACAACAACAACGGCACCCTCAGCCAATAAAGGCCGGCTCAAAGCTTCGGCGCGGCCCGCGATGCCGCGCCGAAATGCGTCGATGCTTGCCGCGCAAGCACCGCGAAGAGGCGGCGGTAAACGGCGGGCAGTGCCTCGGTCAGATCCTCGGCGATCAGGCCTGGCCCAAATTCGGTCGCCGCCTCGCCATGCAGCCAAACGGCGGCGCTGGCGGCCTCGAAACCCGGCATTCCTTGCGCCAGCAAGCCGGCGATCAGGCCCGACAAAACGTCGCCGGAGCCCGCTGTCGCCAGATAAGGCGGCGCATTATCGGCGATCGAGGCACGGCCCGAGGGCGCGGCTACAATCGTGTCGGCGCCCTTGAACACGACCACAGCATTACTGAGACGGGCCGCCGCACGTCCTTTTTCAAGTTTTGCTTGAACATTAGTATTGCTCTCTATTGCACTAAATAACCTAGAGAATTCGCCTTGATGTGGCGTGAGCACAGCGTCGCGCCCTGCGTGATTTGCGATGCCCTTCATCAGCGCCTCGGGCTGGTCGGCAAAGCTGGTCAGTGCATCCGCATCGAGCACCACCGCGGCATTACTCGCGAGCGCTGCCTCGACCTGTGCCTTCGTCGCGGCTCCGACGCCGCCGCCGGGGCCGAGCGCCACCGCATTCCGGCGCTTGTCGGCGAGAAACTCGGTCAGTTCGGCCGCGCCATCGACCGGCCGCACCATCACCGCCAGACTAGACGCGGCATTCACCGCCAGGGCCTCGCGCGGGCTGGCGATGGTGACGAGGCCGGCCCCTGCCCGCAGCGCGGCGCGCGCCGCCAGCCGGGCCGCCCCCGTGGTCGATATCCCGCCAGAAACCACCACCGCATGACCGCGCGAATATTTGTGGCCCTCCGGGCGCGGCACCGGAAACAGGCCACCCCACAGCGCGGGGTCATTGGCGAAGGCCGTGGGCTTGATCCGCTCCAGCACGCTCGCCGGGATGCCGATATCGGCGAGCGTGATCGGTCCGCAGTACGCCCGCCCCGGCAGCAGCAGATGTCCGGTCTTGCGGCGGAAGAAGGTCACCGTCAGCGTGGCCTGGACTGCCAATCCCATCACCGCGCCGGTGGTGCCGTTGATGCCGCTCGGCAGATCAACCGCCATGACCGTTATGCCGCAGGCGTTTATCGCCTCGATCATGGCGCGCGGCAGGCCCTCGACGTCGCGATCGAGCCCAGCGCCAAATAGCGCATCGATGACGACGTCGCAGCCAGCGATGCCATTTGGCACAGCCGGCGCGACCGGCCCGGTCCAGCGCTCGGCGGCGAGCCGGGAGTCGCCTTTGAGCCGGCTGCGATCGCCGACCAAAACCACCCGGACGTCGTAGCCGCATTCGGCCAACAGACGGGCCGCGACAAAGCCGTCGCCGCCATTGTTGCCGGGACCGGCCACAACCACAACGCGGTTGCCGGTGCCGCCGGCAACCACCGCATCGGCGACGGCGCGCCCAGCATTTTCCATGAGCTCGATGCCGGCGATGCCGCCGGCTATCGTCAGCCGATCAGCTTCGCCCATTTCGGCGGTGGTGAGCAGTTCGTTCATGACCGAACGACACTATCGGGCGCGCGAAGGCCGGACAAATCGACGCTAATTAACTGCGGCGCAACATGTCTTTGGCTACTGGCCAAAATTTATACAGAGTGCTTAATAGCGAGGCACCCCGCCTCAGGCGGGCCGGTCACCATTGCACTACCCGACACTCAAGCAACTGTAAGAAAAAGCTTTTTATGCTTTTCCAGGCTTGGCACGGGACCTGCTAAAAGGTAGCGCGGCTCTCCGGATGCGTGCGGCGGGCTTGGGGAGCAGGAGCGCCAATGAAAAAAATTGAAGCGATTATCAAGCCATTCAAGCTCGATGAGGTGAAGGAGGCCCTTCAGGAGGTCGGACTGCAGGGCATTACGGTGACCGAGGCCAAGGGATTTGGCCGCCAGAAGGGTCATACCGAGCTTTATCGGGGCGCTGAATATGTCGTGGATTTTCTCCCCAAAGTGAAAATCGAAATTGTTCTTGGCGACGACATGCTAGACAAGGCAGTCGATGCGATCCGGCGTGCCGCGCAAACTGGCCGGATTGGCGATGGTAAGATATTCGTATCTAACATCGAGGAAGCGATCCGGATCAGAACCGGCGAATCCGGGACCGATGCCATCTAGTTGCCCGCAGGCGTAAAAGTCTTGGCGGGCAAATCCAATCCTAAAAGGGGGAAATGCAGTCCATGACCACCGCTAAGAACGTCATGAAAATGATCAAGGATAACGACGTTAAGTACGTCGATTTCCGCTTCACCGATCCGCGCGGCAAGTGGCAGCACGTCACGTTCGACGTCAGCATGATCGAGGAAGAAACTTTTGCCGAAGGCCAGATGTTCGATGGCTCGTCGATCGCCGGCTGGAAGGCGATCCATGAGTCCGACATGTGCCTGATGCCGGATCCGGTCAGCGCCTGTATCGATCCGTTCTTCGCCGAGACCACGCTGGTGCTGGTCTGCGACGTGCTCGAGCCGACCACCGGCGAGCCCTATAACCGCGATCCGCGCGGCATCGCCAAGAAGGCCGAGGGCATGGTGAAGTCGATGGGCATTGGCGACACCATCTTTTTCGGCCCCGAAGCCGAGTTCTTCGTGTTCGACGACGTCAAGTACAAGGCCGATCCCTACAACACCGGCTACAAGGTCGACTCGATCGAACTGCCGTCGAACTCCGACACCGATTACGAAGGCGGCAATCTCGGTCACCGCATCGGCGTCAAGAAGGGCTACTTCCCGGTGCCGCCGCAGGATTCCGCGCAGGATATGCGTTCGGAAATGCTCGGCGCCATGGCGCGCATGGGCGCCAAGGTCGAGAAGCACCACCATGAGGTGGCGTCCGCGCAGCACGAACTCGGCTTGAAGTTTTCGCCGCTGACGCAGATGGCCGACATGATGCAGGTCTACAAATACTGCATCACGCAGGTGGCGCAGATCTACGGCAAGACCGCGACCTTCATGCCGAAGCCGATCTACGGCGACAACGGCTCGGGCATGCATTGCCACCAGTCGATCTGGAAGGCCGGCTTGCCGGTGTTTGCGGGCAACAAATACGCCGTCCTGTCGGACACCTGCCGGTCCTACATCGCCGGCATCATCAAGCACGCCAAGTCGATCAACGCCTTCACCAACCCCACCACCAATTCCTACAAGCGTCTGGTGCCGGGCTTCGAAGCGCCGGTGCTGCTCGCCTACTCAGCGCGCAACCGCTCGGCCTCGTGCCGCATCCCCTACACCACCAACCCGAAGGCCAAGCGCGTCGAAGTC